>CAVUQA010000001.1:0-152144 GCA_963743375.1 uncultured Acidobacteriota bacterium
TCGCAGGCCTGGCGTCCCGGGCAGCATGATCCCTGCGGCGTCGCAGCCCATGACCCGGCGGACACTTGCCGAGATTGCCTGCAGCAGTTCCTGGAAATTCAACTTCGAGACGACCTGGTTCGTCAGATCGAGAATCAGCTTCAATCGATCCTGCGACTGCTGCGACAAGTAAAAATTCACCGCCGCATCGATTGCCAACGCAATCTGGTCGGCCACAATAGAGAGGAAGTGAACTTCGTCCTCGGGATACCCGCCAGGACGTGATCTGCCGATGCTCAGCGCGCCGAGCCGGCGTTCTCCTCTTGCCAGGGGCAACACGCAGGTAGCCGCAATGCCTAATTCGTTTAAAAATTGAGCATGGTTCGCAAACCTGGTCTCTTCATTCCAGTCAGCGGTGATCAGCGCCTGCTGTGATTGGTGGACCCACGCTATCGGCGTACCTTGCACCATGACGTCTGCGGGGTGCAGGGCCTGCCTTGCGCCATTCGAATAGAGAAGATGCCATGACACAGTTTCGGTGTCACTTTCGAAGGTGACAAGCTGCAGATAATCAAAGGTAGTGACTTCGCGCAGAGCGTCAATGAGCACGTCGGCAGCGGTATCACAGTCACTGCAGGTGCCAATCGCGTTGGTAGCGCGCAGCAGGGCCGCATAGCGCTGCATGTACTCCTCTGAGATGGTTGCGGATAAAGTGCTCATAGACTTTGCCGCCTGCCCACAATTATCAGGAACGCGCCGCCACGGAGAGACGACTGCCACTCCGGATATGTTTGATCTGATGTGGTGAAGCAGCAGAAAGCTTCGAGAAAATGTCGGAGCCTTTGTCACTTGTCAATCCGTTCGTCAATGCGGTTGACAGACTGCCTGCCTACTTGCAGTGGCAGTCACCGTACTTCCCTTCTGTCAACTGTTTCCGGAGGCAGCCGTGCATCTGCGAATTTGGCATATGAAGTGCCTTTAAACATTATGGTAAAGCGCTGTTTGAGCTTCTCTGAGCAGCACAATTAACTGGGTTCGATACGGTTGGAAACAATTGGAGGTATTTGTGGTTATAGAAAAACGGAAGAGCTGGAGAGAATTGTGCAGTGCTGCATTGAACGCAAGAGATCCAAATCAGTTGCTGCAGATCGTTCAGGAACTGACCAAAGTGTTAAAGGGCGAGGAGCAAGTCCTACGCGATTTCAGAGACGCCATGAGAACCATCAAACCTTCCCAGGGAGTTGGAGCTTAAAAGCTCCCACGTCAGACACGCACCAAGCCAATCAGAATTGAGAGTCGTTGATCAGCTTGCCGTTCCCATGCTGGCTAAAAGCTCTGTCCTGCAAGTCCAGTCTCCCTTCTCCACTCTCTTGCTCCAACCACATAGTGAGTCTATTTACGCTCCTACATGATCTGTATACAGTCACGACCTCCGGCACATCGCTGCCGGTTGTTCACTGAAGACCGAAAAACCGAAATCGGATGATGTGAACCGCGTCGATATGAATGATTAAGGTGCGTGCGTTCGACTGTGAAGTGTATATTCTCATCCACCCCGTTTTCGGGAGTGCGAGTCTTAGTTTACCCAAGGTTGAGAAGAAAGGAGACTGCCTTGAGACTCAGTTACAAACCACACCGCATTTTGTTGTTGGACGGAGTTTTGCTTTGTGGGATGGCAACGTCCTTCGCGCAAACCCCATCGTCGCCCGGCCCCAGCACACCGGGCGAGGCGATTCCGGGTACTGGTGGCGTGAGCCAGTTCGCGGGCAGCGTGCCGGTAAAGCTGGTTCCAGGAGTTTTGTCGCTTTCTTTGCGGGATGCTATCGATCGCGGATTAAGGCAAAACCTCGGAGTGCTGCTTTCGAGCGCCGAGATTCGCTCGGCGCGGGGACAGCGCTGGGAGGCGTTAAGCGCGCTGTTGCCACACGTGGACGCGGCACCTTACGTGGCCGATTCTAAAATTAATCTCGCTGAGCTCGGCTTTGGGAGTGTTTCTGGACTCAAAATCCCGACGTCAGTGGGCCCATTTTCGTACTTCGACGCACGCGCTGCGGTCACCCAAAGCCTGTTCGATTGGAAGTCAATCAACGCAACTCGTGCGGCCAATCAGAGTTTAAAATCTGCCGCTTACACCTTTAAGGACGCCCGTGATCTGGTTGTGCTCGCGGTTGGCTACACCTATTTGCAGGCTATTGCTGACGAAGCCCGCATTGAAACCACAGAAGCGCAAGTCAAGACGGCCCAGGCGCTTTACGATCAAGCGACGGACCAGATAAATGCCGGCACCTCGCCGGACATCGACGGTCTGCGCACCAAAGTCGAACTCCAGACCCGTCAGCAACAGTTAATCCAGGCGAAGAATAACTTTGCCATCCAGAAGCTGACCGTGGCGCGAGTCATCGGCCTTGCACCAGGGCAGGAATTCGAATTCAGTGACAAGTCGCCTTACCAGTCGCTTGAAATTATCTCGGTGGATGAGGCTTTGAAGCGCGCGTATGCATCGCGTTCGGACTATTTGGCGGCGATGACGGATGTACGCGCAGCCGAATACGCAAAAAAGGCTGCTATGGCCGGTTATCTCCCTTCGCTTGCTTTTAATGCAGACTACGGTGCGGGAGGGTCTCATCCTTCCACCGCAACATCGGTATACGATGTGCGCGGCACGTTATCGATTCCGATCTTTCAGGGCAATGCCGTTCACGGGGATGTGTTGCAAGCCGATGCGAAACTAGAGCAGAGCCGCGACCGTCTGGACAATTTACGCGCGCAGATCGACTCCGATGTGCGAGCGGCGCTCCTCAACTTGCAGTCTTCGGCTGATCAAGTAAATGTGGCCCGCAGCAACATCGAGTTGGCGGAGAGGACGTTGGTTCAGTCCAGCGACCGGTTCAGCGCGGGAGTCACGGATACAGTGGAAGTAGTGCAATCGCAAGAGGCGGTCGCCAGCGCGCACGAGCAATACATCTCCAGTCTCTACAGTTATAATTACGCGAAAATTTCCCTGGTTCGTGCTCTGGGCATCGCTGAGCAAGGCGTCCAGGAATTTTTCAGAGGAAAATGAACATGGCGGAAGGAAACCCACCTCGTCCATTGCCTGAGACATACAACGACTCCACGGAGAATTCTTCGACCACGAGAGAGCGCACGCCGCCAGTGCGTCGAAGTCCCAAACACCGCAGAAACATCATTATTCTGGCGGTCATCCTGGTAGTGATTATCGGCGGCCTTTTCCTGTGGCGCTACTTGAGCAGTTATGAATCGACCGACGATGCGCAGGCCGATGTTCACCTCTATCCCGTAAGCGCGCGTGTTTCCGGCTATGTGATACGGGTCAACGTAGACGACAACCAGTGGGTGGAAAAAGGCACGGTGCTGGTAGAGATCGACCCGAAAGACTATCAGGTTGCGGTCGCGCAGGCAGAGGCGAATCTCGGCAATGCCGAAGCCACCGCCAAATCGCTGAATATCACGGTTCCCATTACCTCGGTAAATAGTTCAAGCCAGTTACGGTTCACTGCGTCCGGAATCGAAGACGCTAAGGCGGGGGTCGAGGCCGCCGAGAAACAACTGGCGGCCGCTCATGCCCAACTGGAGGCGGCCGAGGCGAATGATGTGAAAGCGCAAGACGATCTCAAGCGCTACAAGTTATTGGTCGATAAGCGGGAGGTATCGCAGCAAATTTACGATCAAGCGTTGGCAGCCGCGCGAGCCAGCACAGCGACGGTTACGGCAGCCCGTGCAAACGAGTCCGCAGCGGAACAATTTGTCCAACAGGCCCGGAGCCGTCTGGCACAGGCCGAGGCGAATTACAAATATGCGCAGACCGGGCCGCAGCAAGTGTCGTCGACCCGGTCTCGCGTGCAAGCGGCGATCGCGGACGTGGAGCAAAAACGTGCACTACTGGAGCAGGCCAAACTGAATCTCGGATACACGAAAATTGTTGCCCCGGTCACGGGTGAAGTAAACAAGACAGTGGTGGTTGGTATGAACGTTCAAGACGGGCAGCAACTCATCACGGTGGTGCCTCTCGATGAAGTTTGGGTTACAGCCAATTTTAAAGAGACCCAGCTGAGGCACATGCGAGTTGGACAGAAAGCAGAAATCCACGTGGATTCGAGCGGCCGGACGCTGAAGGGCCACGTGGACAGTATTGCGGGCGCAACCGGCCCCCTATTCAGTCTCCTTCCGCCGGAGAATGCCACTGGAAACTACGTGAAGATTGTCCAGAGAGTTCCGGTAAAGATCGTTCTCGAGCCAGGAGAGAATCGGGATCGGCGGCTGCGACCCGGCATGAACGTAGTGCCGGATGTGTATCTGCAATAAGTTCCATTCGATGAGCTTCTTCAATGAGTACGGCTGCACTCACTCTCGATCAGGATGTTTGGAAGCCCAAGTACAATCCATGGCTGATTGCTGTGGTCGTGGCACTGGCAGCTTTCATGGAGGTGCTCGACACCAGCATTGCCAACGTGGCCTTGCCCTACATGGCTGGGAATCTGGGCGCGAGCAACGATCAAAGTACTTGGGTTCTGACATCGTATCTGGTTTCGAACGCGATCATTTTGCCGATCAGCGGCTGGCTCGCGGGCGCATTAGGACGTAAGCGATTTTTCATGACTTGTTTGAGCGTGTTTACGGTGAGCTCTCTGCTCTGCGGTATCGCACCGAGTCTCGGGTTTCTTCTTTTCTTCCGGGTGTTGCAAGGTGCGGGTGGCGGCGGGTTGCAGCCCATGGCTCAGGCGATCCTGGCGGATACGTTTCCACCACAACAGCGAGGTCTGGCATTTGCGTTGTATGGCATCACGGCAATTATGGCGCCCACGATCGGGCCAACCCTGGGCGGGTGGATTACCTTCAATTATTCCTGGCGCTGGATTTTCTTCATCAATCTGCCAGTCGGAGTAATCACATGGTTTCTGGTGCGGCGCTTTGTCGAAGATCCTCCATATTTGGCCAAGATCAAGGCGGCTGGCGTCAAGTTGGATTACATTGGCATCGCACTTCTGGCGCTCGGCATAGGCGCGTTGCAAGTGCTGCTCGACAAGGGGCAGGAAGATGATTGGTTCGGATCGCGTTTCATCACGACTTTAATCGTAGTCTCGACCGTATGCTTGATCTCGCTGGTGATTTGGGAGTGGTATCAAAAGGCGCCGATCATCGACGTCCGCATGTTCAAGAACTTTAACTTCGCGAGTTCGTGCCTGATGATGTTCACCCTGGGAATCTTGCTATTCAGCAGCCTGGTTCTGATGCCGCAGTTCCTGCAGACGCTCGTGGGCTACACCTCGCAACTAGCTGGGCTTGCGCTTTCGGCCGGAGGCCTGGTTTTGCTGATCGAAATGCCGATCATGGGCCAGCTGACAACGAAGATTCAGGCGCGCTACCTGATCGCTTTCGGCTGGCTTTCGCTCTCCATCGCCATGTTCTATTCCACTACGCGGATTGATTTGCTGATCAGTTTCAGTGCCGCCACATGGTTGCGCATAGCCCAGGTAATTGGATTGGGATTCCTATTCGTTCCTATTTCGCTGGTGGCGTACATCGGAATTGCACCGCAGAAGAACAACGCAGTCGCCGGAATCATTAATTTCATGCGCAATATGGGAAGCAGCGTGGGAACGTCGCTGGTCACCACGTTGATTGCACGCCGCTCGCAGTTCCATCAAGCGAGGTTGGTGGAGACTATCCGTGTCGACAATCCCAATTTTGTGAATGCCGCAAATGGTTTGGCTAAGCACCTGGCGACGTCCGGCGTGGGCAAGCACGAGGCGCAATTAACGGCCTACGCCCAGATTTATCAAGCCGTGCAAGCGCAGGCGGCAAGCCTGGCGTACATCGATACCTTCATGGTTCTTTGCGTGGGCTCGGGGATCATGTTCTTTCTGGCTTTCGTTTTGCAGAAGAATGATCCGGGAGCCGGTGGCGTGAGGGTGGCGGAGTAGAGATGAATCTGATGTAATTTGAAAGTAACAAGGGCTACAAATGATCAAAATTATTACCATTGAACGCGAGTACGGAAGCGGTGGCGGGGAAATTGCTCAGCTGCTTGCCCAGCAGCTTGGCTGGAAGTTGTGGGATCAGTTGCTGACGGAGGAGATCGCGCGCCTTGCCGAATGTCCCAAGGCCATTGTCGAGCGTCGAGAAGAGCGCACAGATCCGCTGTACTATCGGCTTTTTAAATCCTTCTTGCGCGGGAGTTATGAAGGAAGCATCAATGCGCACAAACTCAAAGTGGTCGACAGCGAAAGCATTTTAAAGATTACACAACGCGTAGTTGAGCATGCAGCGAAAACCGGAAACTCTGTCATCGTTGGACGAGGATCGCAGCAATTTCTCAGGAACCGGCCAGACACGCTGCGCATATTCCTCTACGCTCCGAGAGAAGACAAGGTACGGCGGCTGTTAGCGCGCGGCAAGAACGAGACAGAAGCCGAACAGCTCGTGGATACGGTTGACCGGGAGCGCGCCGATTTTATCCAGAGGTATTTCAACGTCGAATGGCCTGACCGCGCCATTTACCACACCATGATCAATACCGCGATCGGCGATCACGCGGTCATTCGCATGATTCTGGATGTTATGAAATCTTTCGATGCAAAAATCACCGCCTAAATCCGACCACACTCTCGATGTCCGCTAGCCATAAATTGATTTCGTTCCGAACAAGCAAAAGCCGGAGCGCTTCGGCTCCGGCTTCGCGATCTGAATGCACGCTTTCACTTAAGGGCGATTACAACTTTCTCGTGCCCGCTTGCGGGACCTTTCGCCAGCTGCAGTTCCTTCGTCAGTTCCTGCTCGTGCCGAGAGGCCGGGACGATCATAGCTGCGCCTGAATCCTTCCAGACTTCGGACAGGAAGTATTGGGTACCGATGCGGTGGAACACCAGCTTGCTCTCACCAGTAAGTGAACCGTCGCGCCTGGCGATCGACATCGCTGCTGCGCTGGTCTCGCGGTTCTGGATCATGATCTCGTACGGGCTTTGGCTTAAAACCTTAACTTCGTAAGTTCCTGCTGGCAGTTGCGCCGTGCCAACGTTGAAGGCGAAAGGCACGTCGGCCTTCGCGAAGGACTGAGCGTAGGCGCCGGTTACGTTGAACATCATCGACATGACCACCAGCGACAGGATCGTGATAAGGTTGCGTTTCATGACACCCTCCCTTGGGGCTCCTTGCAGTGGAACCCAAACTGAATTTGTCTCTAGAAGTCTTCAGCGCCTTGGCTGAGTACTGCTGTGACGCTTTGTATTAAAGCAAGCGTGGTGCCAAGTTGAGCCGAACTTGTCCGTTGGAAACTTCTTCTGCGTTTGCAACAAGATGAGTTTTGGCCGATCGTGCCGACGCATTTTACAGTCCGACCTGCGGTAGCCGATCGGTTACCGGCCAGAACCTCCGGGTTCCCACAACGACCATTCGCTCAGGGTCGGGAAGCATGATTCGATTCGACGAGCCGTCATGAGCAAACTCGGCTAGACTGTTCCGCAGGAGGGAGCCTTGCTGAATCCAAGGTTGGTGGCGATGTCGGGGCCGCTGGAAGGAACGGTCCGCACTTTAACCGACGGACCGCTGTCTCTGGGCCGGGACACTGCCAACCAAATCATGATCGGCGACTCGGCGGTTTCGCGAAAGCACTGCACCATCTCCCAGGTATCCGCGGACGTCTATGAGATCTCCGACCTCGAGAGTCACAACGGAACGTTCGTCAACGGAATTCAAATAGGCCGTACACCCATTCGGCACGGAGACCGGATTCGCATCGGAACAAGCGAGTTTGTGTTCCTCACCGGCGAGGAAAAGGATACTGACGGTGGCGGGCAGTCATCTGAGGTCGGCAGGCACACGACCAGCGGTACACTGACTGCGTTGTTTCTCGATCAGCGTTCCGGCTTGCCCCCGAATCCATCAGGCATAGGCCGAATGGCGCGCGACCTTACGGCGTTTTTCAAAATTGCCAACCTCGTCAATTCCTTCCACGATGTGGACACATTGCAGCGCGAGTTGCTGGGGCTCATTTTCGAAGTGATCCCCGCAGCGCAAGGCGCAATTGTTCTGCAGGCAAACGCAAGCGACGAGTCCAATCCGCCCTGCACGTGGAGCCGAGACGGAGATGCAAAGCCAGAGATGGTTATCCGTGAGGAGTGGGCGCAACGCGCCATGTGGGAACGCTGTGCCGTCTTCACACCGCCTACTACGACCTCGGACGAACATGTGTTGTGCGCCCCCCTGGTTGGAGTGGAGAACATTCTCGGTGTGATCTACCTGACTTCGACGGCAACTTCACCACCATTCGGCGAGGATCACGCGTTTTTTCTGAGCTCTGTTTCCCGCATCGCCGCGGTCTCGCTGGAGAACCTTTTGAAGCTCGATTCTCTGCGCGCTGAGAATCAGCGTCTCCGAGGTGACGTTGGAGAAGACAGCCTGATCGGCGAGAGCCGGGCGATGTCGCGTGTCACCGAGTTTATCGGACGGGTGGCAAAAGGAGAATCGACGGTGCTGATTCGCGGGGAAAGCGGAACTGGAAAAGAGCTCGTGGCCCGCGCCATTCATGCCAACAGCTTGCGTCCCAACAAGCCATTTGTCGCCATCAACTGCGCTGCGATTCCGGAAACATTGCTGGAGAGCGAACTATTTGGCCACGAGAAGGGAGCTTTCACCGGCGCAGCTACGACTAAGAAGGGCAAGTTTGAAACTGCTGAGGACGGAACGTTGCTGCTCGACGAAATCGGCGAAATGGCTCCGCTGCTGCAGTCTAAACTTCTGCGGGTCTTGCAACAGCGTGAGTTCGAGCGGCTCGGGGGCACCCGCCTGCTGCCGTTCAATGCGCGCGTTATAGCCGCGACCAATAAAAATCTGGAGCAGGCTATCAAGGCGGGCGAGTTCCGGCAGGATCTCTATTACCGCCTTAATGTAGTTTCGCTGTCGCTGCCCCCGTTACGCGAGCACCACCAAGACATTCCTAAGCTGGCTCTGCATTTTGCCAATAAGTTTGCGGCGAAGAGCAAGCGTGGTTTCAAGGGTATTTCGGCGGAGGCGCGTTCCCTGCTGATGCAATACAGCTGGCCCGGCAACATTCGCGAACTCGAGAACGCCATCGAACATGCAATCGTGCTGGGACTGACCGACGAGATTCTGCCTGAAGATCTTCCTGAAGCTCTGCTAGAAGAGCGATCGTCAGACATGACAGCAGCGTTGTATCACAACACGCTCAACCAGACCAAGAAGCAGCTGGTGATTACCGCAATGGGCAATGCGAAAGGAAATCACATCGAAGCCGCACGGCTTCTAGGAATCCATCCCAAGTACCTGCATCGGCTGATCAAGAATTTAAATTTGAAGGCCGAAGTGAAGCGCTTGGGATAATGATTGCCGCCGTCGCGTTAAGAGAAGTGGGAAGCTACTTCGAGCGCCGGCCCAACCACTCGTCAATTTTGGGCCAGGTGCGTTTGTTGGCGCCGCTTCCGGCCATGATTCCGATGTGTCCGCCGGGAACGCTGAAGAGTTCTTTGTCTTTGCTGCTCACCTTGCCCAGAATTGCTTTCGATTGGCAGGGAGGAGTGATGTGATCGCCCTCCGCGATCACCGTCAGCAGGTTGGCCCGCAGGCGGCTCAGATCCACTCGCTCACCCCGGATCATCATCTCTCCTCGCATTAACCGGTCATTGCGGTAGAGATCGACTATGAGCTGACGGAATACGCCGCCGGCCAGCGGAATGTTGTCCGTCACCCAGGTGTTCATGGCTTGCCAGGCTTCAATGACCTGAGGATTCTCGATGTTGTCCCACAGCTTCAGGTAGTTGATGATGTAATTCTCTACCGGCTTGAGTGCCTTGGCGCCGTAGTCAATCATTTCTCCGGGCATGTTGCCGAACGCTGAGAGTACCTGGTCGACGTCGAAATAGCGTTCGTCGGTCCAGCGGGCGAAGGTAAGAGCTTCTTTATTTGAGAAGTCTAGCGGAGCGGTGAGTAAAATCAGATTTCGCAGTCCATCGTCAGACCGCAGGGCCGCATAAATCGTAGTGAGGATGGCGCCGATGCACCAGCCGAGCATGCTGAATTCTTCTACTCCAGCGATCGATTTAAGTTTGCGGATCGCCCGCGGCATGTACTCGAGGGTGTAGTCGTCGAACTTCAGGTTCTTGTCTTCCGGGCCCGGAGCCCCCCAGTCGAGCAGATAGAGGTCATAGCCACCGTTGACCATATACTCCACGAAGCTGTGGCCCGGTCGAAGATCAAGAATGTAAGGCCGGTTCATAAGAGCGAACACAATCAGCAGGGGAACCGGGTGGCGCTGCTCTTTCGGTACGACGGGAATATAGCGATACAGCTTTGCCTTGTTGAGAGCCCATACCAGCTCTTTAGGAGTTTGCGCAATGGCGGTTCGCGTCGTCACTGCTTTGTTAAACGCGGTCAGTTTCCCGACGAGATCCGTAAACGGATCGATGACAACCGTAGCGTCTTCCATTGCTACTACGCCCCCTTGGATTTCCGCTTGCTCTGCTTGGGTGACCCAGGCCTCGGCCTTCTGCTCGCAGCAGGCTTGGTGTAACTCTCGATCCGATCCAGCTTGGCATCCATGTCGTCGAGCCGCATTTCAATATTAGTGACTCGGTTTGCCAGCGACACGAAATCAGCCCGCGACGGCATGCTCAATTGCTCAAGCACGCGCAACATCGCTTTCTCCACGGCCTCTCGAAAGGGTGACGACCCCGACAGATAGGTCTCGAGGATGGTCCCGCTAGTTCTGGCGTAAGCATCCGTATTGACGGTTTCTACCATTGCCTTCGCCCAGGCGTCCAGGTAGCTATCCCGCATATCACGGAAAGCGTCCATAGGATCGGGAGGCTTTCCGTTTGCCGCTTGTTCATCCGCCATTTGCAACTCCCCCTCTGCTGCAAAGCCGCAACTCGAAGACAGCCGAGAGTCAGGATTCCCGGAAGACAACACCACACACAATCAGCACGCCGGACTGTCCATCAAATCGCAGTATACAACTCGCCTACGCGGCGACGACAGCCTTGAATGGCTTGGTGACAATGTCAAGCATCGTCTTCTGGGTCTCGATCAAGGTACCAATGCCATTTTGAAACGCGTCGACGGCAGGATTGTTAGGAATGCGGAACTGCTTCCTGGCAGTTTCGCAGGCTGTTTTGTGCTGCTCCGCATAATAATCAAGAGCTTTCTTTTGCGTTGCAACAGAATACTCGACCGACTGCTTGAACAGCCCCGTCACGCCTTCTGCTACCTTGCCTGCCAAATTTGCACGCTCTTTCGCTAGTCCGGCCACGACTTGGCTTTGCTCAACGGCGAGATCGATGGCGCCTTTCTGGGTTTCGACAAATCGGTTGAACGACTGCCCAGCCAGCTCAAACAGAAACGATCCTGGAGCCTCTGGAATGTAGGAAAACGCCTTCTTGCAGGCATCGACCAACTCGGCGTTCTGTTCAGCGGCGATGTCCAACGATTTTTTCTGGAGTTCCGCCAGGCGTTCTACGTTCTTGGTGTACAGGGGAAAAAAGGCCGCAGACGGCCCCGTTTTTCTTGGCGGCTTCGGCAGCGCTTTTGGTTGACTTCTTGCTGGTGCTCATGTTCTGCTCCTTGAGTAGAGATTTGGAATTCTTATGCTGCACTATATGCTGCATTGCAGCATACGTTGATATTAATCTCTTTTGGCTGCATGTCAAGCGAAAAATGTGAAGAAAATGAACCGAAAAACCGTGGTCATCAAGAAATACGGAAACCGCCGTCTCTACGACACCACCCACAGCCGGTACATCAATCAGGACGAGGTGGCTGAGATGGTGCAGAAGGGGCACGACGTGCAGGTAGTTGACGCGGCGACAGGCGAAGACTTGACTCGTCTGGTGCTGACGCAGATCATCGTCGAGCACGCCAAAGAACCCGATTCAGCTTTTCCGCTGGATATCTTGCGGCAGATGGTTGTCGCCAGTGGCAAGGCAGCGCAGGAAAATACCCTGAAGTACACCAAGGCCGTGCTCGATATGTACCAAAGCGCCTACCGGGCGATGTCGCCTCCGTTGAATCCTTTCGAATTCATCCAGGCGCCGACGGAAGCGCGTTCCGCTGTTTCACGCGCGGGGTCACCGCCGGAATCCACCGGCCGCGCAGGATCGAAGAAAGATGAGACTACAGAGGTCGACGAACTGAAACAGCGTATAGAAGAACTGGAGTCCCTGGTTTCCGGAGTAGGAGCTGGAAGAAGGCAGCGGAAGCGCAAAGGAAAGTCGCGCGCAAGCCGTTGACGTCGCGCCAGCAGCCGTCGCGGCGGCACCGAACAATTCGCCTCGATCATCGGCAACGCGGCGCTGCTATGCCACCATGATCTTATCGAAAGGATCGTCCTCATCGGTCCGCGCGGTACTGATCACCGTTCGGGTTTCGTACATCTCCTCCTGCAATGCGTCTTGCAGCCGGACCACCAGGATCTGCAATGTTTCCCGGTCATCCGCTTGATTATTGATGTCGCGACAAAGGCGCCGGACTTTCTCATGAACGCAAGACTCCGCTTTGGCCATATATTCACTCCTTCGGCCGAGCGGACGAAGTGCTTGGGAAGTCACCTCGATCCGATACCAATACCTTATCCATATCGGGGCTTCTGCGGAAACTCAAAATCGAAATTCACACTATCCAAAAAACTTCTGCTGGCGTTCGCGGTTTCGATACAAACGGCCAGGTGGTATTTGTCGGCTGTGACCAGAGGCACCGACCAGGGTGACGGCCGTCACCAATTCCTTTGCGACAATCGAATAGACTTCGGACTGCCGCTGGTTTGTCTTATTTTTTTGTCCAACCGGTTGGCGAGTGTACTCGAAACAGAAAGGGGATTAACATGACCCACGAAATCGGATCGACTTCATCTTTTTCGAATCAGATCGTAGTCCGGCCGCGCGTCACGTCGTATGACTCAGGGTATGAGCACAGCTTTGATCAATATGTCGACGTCAAGTTGCTTGTGCTGAATACGGACGGACAGGAAGACAAACCGCCCGCAACATTCGCTGAGGCGGCGTAGTTGCGTCACGCAGCTAGAAGTGGAATCCGCCACCGCAAATGAGGACCTCGCCGGTCACGTAATCGGACAGAGGCGAGCAGAAGAAAAGCACTGCGCTCGCTGCCTCGGCAGGCGTTCCCAACCGGCCCAGTGGACAAGTGGCTTTCACCGATTCCAGCATTTCCGCCTGCACCCCGATCCGGATCGCATGCCCGCGCATCTCGATGTTGGAGTTCTCAGCGGTGAGCGGCTGGGTGAGACGAGTTTCGATCAACCCGAAACCGACCGCGTTGACGTTCACGTTGTAACGCCCCCATTCCTTTGCCAAGGTTCGCGTGAGTCCAAGCACACCGGCTTTTCCCGAGGAGTAGCCGGCCTGTCCCGCGTTGCCGTCCGTACCCGCAATCGAGGTAATGTTAACGACCTTTCGCATTACTTGCTTGCCGGCGGCGATTTCACGTTTGGCAGTTTCACGCAGGTACGATGAGGCCGCTCGCAGCACGCGAAAAGGCACGACCAGGTGGATTTCGAGCATGGCCTGGAATTGCTCATCAGTAGTTTTTTGAATTACATTGTCCCAACTGTATCCGGCATTATTCACGATAATGTCGATGGACCCGAAAGCGTCCAAAGTGGCCTGAACAAGCTTGTCGGGAAAGCCAGGTTGGGTGAGATCGCCGGCGAAGGCTTCAACGCGCCGTCCGATGGAGCCCAGCAAATATTTGGTCTCCCGCAAGGCGGTCTCGTCCAGGTCGTTCACCATTACCGCGGCGCCGCATTCCGCCAGTTTTTCCGCAATCGCCCGGCCGATGCCACGGCCCGAGCCTGTTACCAGAGCTGTCTTACCATCAAGAGTAAAGGACATTTTGTGATCACCAGTTGCGCAGGTTCGCTGCGCTGCAGCGACACTCTTGCTGCACTGCATCATTAAACCACAAACTGTCCGCAGAAAACAGTGACTGGGGTCACGCTTAAGCCAGCTATACAGCACTACATGTGATACCCGCCATTGACGTTCAACTCTTGCCCCGTGATATAGTCCGCGTCCGCCGCCAGGAAACCGGCAGCCTTCGCGATTTCCTCCGGTGAGGCGAAACGTCCCAGGGGAATTTTCAACTTGATCTGCGCCGCAATCTCTTCGGGAATGGCATCGACCATCTCCGTCGAAGTGAATCCGGGTGCAATCGCGTTGGCGGTGATGTTGAACTTCGCCATTTCCAGCGCGAGGGTTTTGGTGAAGGCGATGATGCCGCCTTTGCTGGCCGAATAGTTGGCCTGTCCGAAAGCGCCCATTTGCCCGACTACTGAGCTGATGTTGATGACCCGACCAAATCTTTGGTTGATCATGGCCGGCAAGGCGGCGCTGGTGCAATAGAAGGTGCCGTTCAGGTTTACGTTGATCACTTCTGCCCAATCGTCGTCCGTCATCTTGCGCATGGATCGGTCGCGCGTGATGCCGGCGTTGTTGACCAGAATGTCGAGGCGCTGCCATTTATCGAGCACCTCTTTGATGATGCGGTGCGCTTCTCCTTTTTTCGAAACATCACCCTGAACGATGGTGCACTCAACTCCCATCTGCCTAATCTCGGCGCATGTGAGCTCCGCGTGCGCGGTATCCGAACGATAATTGAGCGCGATGTTCGCGCCACGGTGGGCGAGTTCTAGAGCGATTGCCTTACCAATGCCTCGCGAAGAGCCGGTCACAAGTGCAACCTTCCCCTTCAGCGAGTGCGCTCCGTCGGTTCCATTACTTCCATTGTTTTCCATAGATGTATTCCTTTCCTGAGAGTTGCAATGCACGATTGCTGGATCCACTCGCATCACCACGTAGCCGCCGACCGCACCGGCGCCGAAGCCTGGCGCGAACACGCGCAGTGGGCGGTCGATTCTTCCCTCGCG
This sequence comes from uncultured Acidobacteriota bacterium, assembly GCA_963743375.1. Classification (GTDB taxonomy): domain Bacteria; phylum Acidobacteriota; class Terriglobia; order Terriglobales; family Acidobacteriaceae; genus JABDBE01. The sequence continues at coordinate 14,888 of CAVUQA010000001.1, forward strand.
CACCGCGTCGTGGATGGCCAGGAGGATGCTCGCGGATGAAGTGTTCCCCACTCGCTCGATGTTGAAGTAGAGCCGGTCAGCGGCGACGCCGGCAGCTTTGGCCAGATCCAGCACCATGTTCCTGTTGGCTTGATGCGGAACGACCAGATCGATTGCGTCCATCAGTGTGCCCTCGCCATCCGGATGCGGCAGCGCCTTAAGTTCACCGATCATTTGCACCAGGTATCGCTTTGCCAACATCTTCACTTCGGGTCCGTACACCGTGATGTTGTTATCAAATTCCGGATTCGGCCAGATGATGGAGTTCACCTCGGACCACGGACCGCTGGCATAGGTCTGGTAAACCTCGATGTCGGATGCTACCCCGGCTGGCGCCGGGCCTATCACCACGGCTGCGGCTCCGTCTCCGAAGATCATGCGGGAGGTTCGCACGGTTCCGATTTTGTCTGAGAACTTTTCCGCGCACACAACGATGACTGGCCGCTCGATCTCCTGCAACAGGCGCACCGCTTCGCCAATGCCGTAAGACATGCCCGCACAGGCCGCGATGATGTCGCATGATGAATGAGTCTGTTGCAAGCCCAACTCCCCCGACAACCATGTCGCAATCGAGGGAATGAGAGTGGTGCTGGTGCAAGTGCAGAACAAGACCGCTCCAATTTCAGACGGTTTGCGGCCCGATTTCGCAAGCGCCGCTCGCACCGCCAGCAGAGACATGTCCTCGAGACTCAGTTCGCTGTAGCAGCGAGATTCAATGCCGGTCTTTCCGGAAATATCTTCTTCGGTCATGCGCGACCAACAATAAGCATGGTTGCTGATGAGGTCTTTATTGGTGCAAGGCACTTCGCCCTCATACACCGCGATGGCTTCCACTCGGGGCAGAACTTTGAAGCGATCACGCACTATTACAGGCGGGTAGGGCTTTTCGGGCTCACTCAATGCCAACGTCTCGGGCCGGGCAGGCGGCGGCAGATGTGGCAAGTGACCGTTTCCGTTTATCGAGTGGCCGTTTCGTTTCACTCGCCGCAGGAACTGCAACACATCGCTGTTACGCGGATGGTATGCAATCACGTAATCATCGTCGCGCAGCTTGCCCACCTCCATACTGCTACTCGTCTTCGGGTCCCACCGGTATTGATTGTGCAGAATCATCGACTGCCGCATGAGGGCTTCGAGTTCAGGGACCGTGTGGATACAGTCAATTACGTCGTCGTAATCATAACCGTGATAATCGCGGTCGTAAGTTGCTAGCCGGTAGGTGAGATTTTTGGGATCGGAAAGTATCTCGTCCACAGTAGGTTTTATGCCGCGAAATTCTCCCCCGGCGCCTTGCTTGTTACGAAACACGTCCAGAAGGAGACGAAAACTTTTGTCTTCTGTTTCTTCATCCCACATTGCTGGCAGTCCGAGATAGCCCGCTTCGATGGTCGCAGCCAGCCCAGTCGCATTGCGCGGCTTGTATACCGGCAGAAAAATATCGTTTCGGTGCCGCGGCAAATCTGCCCAACGCGTGGGCCGCTTTTCGTACATGGTGAGAACGTAGCGCTGAGCCCAGAACAGATTCAGAGCCAGATCGCGGCAGATTTCGTAGCGGTTCTTATACTCTCCCGCTTGAATGTGGGCGACGATTTCCGCTTCGCCGGGGGCCTTCTCGCCAAAGTCCCGCCGGATAACCGCATTAAACTGGTTGAGTGTTGAGAAGACAGAAAAATCCAGCTCGGGAAAAAAGTTGCAGGGAAATACCATGCGTCCATAACGATTAATCACAAACGGTTTGAGCACCATAAAGCGACTCCTTTCGAGCCGGGCGGCCGCTATTCGAACTCAACCAAAATCTGGTGGAGCTTGACCGCATCACCTGACCCTACTTTTACAGATTTAACTTTTCCTGCAATCGGGGCGATAACACTGGTTTCCATCTTCATGGCTTCCAGAACCACGATCAATTCGTCCATCTGCAGTTGTTGTCCGGGCTGAACGGATACTCGGACCACGATTCCAGCCACTGGACTGCGACAAACTTTCGACTCATCAGCATCTCCTGCCGTAGACAAACCTCGCCGGGAAGCTGTGGGCAGAAGCACGGACTGAACGGGTGCAATGCCCGACGGCAAATTGTTCTCGCCGTCGACATCGGCCTCGACTTCGTACGTCTTTCCGCCGATCACAATTTCGATCTTCAACGACGACCCCTCTCGAATCCCGCGTCATTCATGTACGAACCGCGTACTGCAGTCATCATTCGTGTCCTCGCTGAGCAAGGTTGTGTGAAGCCTGGATAACTACGCGGCCTTGTTGTGCCCACGAGCTGTGGATTTCGGTTTGTTGTTCCAATATCCTTACCGAGCGAATGTGAATCTTTCTTCCGATCAAGGCGGTGATCGTTTCCGCGATCTTGCCTAAGGTTTCTGCTGTAATCTCCTCGCAAACCTGCGTGGTTGCTTGAACCCCGGCCGCACCGGGGATTAACTTCTCCGACGGCGCCAGTGCAAAAGTCGCAGCATGCTGCACGCCGTCGCTGCGATTGAGCGCTCCAGCCTTCGCCGACAGTACAACGATCTGCCGCTGGAACTCGAGGCGCAGATCCGTGAGCGTTTGTTTCAGCTCGCGGCGCGAGTGCATTGACACGGCCAACGATGCTGCTGCGATCAACGACACGATAATGAGGTAGACGTATGCCATTACCATCTTCCTAAAGCGGAATCAAGCCATGCTTCTTTGGTGGACGAAGTTCTCGCTTCGAGCTCGAAGCCGCGAGAGCGTGGGCCAGGTACTTCGTAGTCTCAGCGGGCTCGATGACGTCATCCACTAGCCGACGTCCAGCGGCCACATACGGATTAGCAAAAGTATTGCGATAGCGCTCGATTAGTTCTTTACGACGCCCCACCTTGTTTTCAGCGTCGTCAATCTCATGCCGGAAAACGATTTCCGCTGCGCCCTCAGCCCCCATGACTGCAATTTCAGCCGTAGGCCACGCCACCACGCGATCCGCGCCCAGCGCCTTGCTGCACATCGCGATGTAAGCGCCGCCATACGCTTTGCGCAATACGATCGTTATTTTTGGAACTGTCGCAGCCGAGTAAGCAAAAAGCATTTTCGCCCCGTGTCGAATAATGCCGCCGTACTCTTGCTCAATGCCGGGCAAGAATCCGGGCGTGTCGACAAATGTTAGGAGGGGGAGATTGAAAGCGTTGCAGAACCGCACGAAGCGGGCGACTTTATCCGATGCATCAATATCCAGAACTCCGGCGAGGACCTTGGGTTGATTGGCGACGAGACCCACGGCCCGTCCCTGTATACGACCGAAACCAATCACAACATTCGCGGCGAAGCCGGGCTGAATTTCGAAGAAGTCGTGCGAATCCAGCACCCGCGTGATTACCGCACGCACGTCGTAGGCGATCTTTGGCTCTGCCGGGACTGCGTCATTTAAAGTGGGATCGATCTCTGGACTAAGGTGGTACGGCAGGCGAGGAGTTTCTTCCAAATTGTTCGAAGGCAAAAAGCTCAACAAACGACGGCATAGAGACAGCGCGCCGGCATCGTCTTCAGCGATCAAGTGAACCACGCCTGATCGATTCATCTGCGCGGCTGGTCCGCCTAATTCTTCTGCAGTAACTACTTCTCCGGTCACCTGCTTGATGACCGACGGCCCGGTGATGAACATCCGACCGCGGTTGGTTTGAATAATGAAATCGGTGAGTGCCGGACTGTAAGCCGCGCCGCCCGCGCAAGGACCGCAGATAACTGAAATCTGCGGAACCGTCCCGGATAACAATGTGTTGTTGTAAAAAACACTCGCGTAGCCGGCGAGACTGTCGATTCCTTCTTGGACTCGAGCGCCACCGGAGTCATTGATGAACACGAAGGGACTGCCGGTCTTCAACGAACCCTGCATCATTTCTGTAATTTTGGCGCAGTGCACTTCGCCCGCAGCGCCGCCGGCCACCGTGAAGTCCTGGCTCGCGAGATGTACCAGCCGGCCATCGACGGTCGCGCAGCCTGTGATCACTCCATCCGCCGGCAGTTCCTTGCCGGCCATGTCGAAGTAAGTAGAACGGTGTTTCGCGAAGAGACCAACTTCCTGGAAGCTCTCTCGGTCGACAAGATTTTCAACGCGTTCGCGAGCGGTGAGCTTGCCGTCCGCGTGCTGCTTCTCGATTCGTTTCTTGCCGCCGCCCTGTTGGATCAGCGTTCGCTTGAGGCGCAGCCCAGCGATCTTTTCCTCCATAGGCGTTTTCTGTTCGAGAACTGGTTTCGATTCGGGTGTGAGAATCGGATTTGCTGCCATAACAAACCTCCTCGGAGTTCCTGGGCATCCCCACCGTGACCAACTCTGGTGGTGACGTTGATACCAGTCCTGCTCGTTGAAGACATTGTGCGGGAGGTTTCGGACGGTGACTGTGACTTCAGTCACACGTCTTCGTGATGCGGAGTAATTCTTGGAATCCGTAGCGAAAGGCCTGAGCTCACGTTTGTGAAACACCGCACAACATTGGAGCCCAGAGTCTCAATTGATCAGGTCCAGAAACTCGCGAAGATCAATGAAATTCAGAAGGAAAACTGCAAGTGAGGGTACAGGCCGAGTCACGTGCGACCCGGCCTGGGCCTAACGATGTACTTGTTTGTAGAGTCCGGCTAACTTGCCAGCACTCTTTCCGCTTCTTTAGCGGCCTCGAAGGCGCGCTCCCGTTCTCCAACTTCCGCCAGTTGAAGATCTTTTGTCTCCGGAGAGTACAGCAGGCTAACGAAAGTCATGATCGCTCCGACAGTCAGAACTACAGCGGGCGATAACCACATATCCTGTTTCTCGATTGCGGCGATAAACGGAATCTTGTGGGCCCACCACACATAAGCGCTGAACCATGCCCCTAGCAACGCGCCTGAAGAGTACCCAAAACCTACGCCAGCAGCCCGTCGTCTGGTCGGAAAACGCTCGCACAGATACGCTGGAACTACTCCCCATGCCAGTTTGAGCATGGCTGCCATTACAGTGCCGAGAATCGCCAGCCAGAGATCGCGGGCAACAGCTGCGTGATACAGAACGTAGAAAACTGGAACTCCAAAGAGCACCAGAAAGGCGCAATACCACTGGGTCAAAATTTTTCTGCCGGTTCGATCCGAAAGCCAACCATAAAAGTTGTAACCCAGGAACGCCATGAACAATGCAAAGCCATAGATCAAGCTATAGGTCGTGGTGCCGAAGCCGCGACCTTTCAGGGTCAGAATATTCGGCAGGAATCCGTATACCGAATAATCCGTGAGGAACAGGCCAGTCATAAAGAAGAATACTTGGAGGAAATCAAAGAGTTGGGGCGGCTTGAACAAATTCAAGAACGGAGATTTTTCGATTTTGCCATGCGTCTTTGCGTTCTCGAATTCCGGTGACTCGTGGAGATTGCTCCTGATATAAAGAGCCAGGAAAACCGGAACGACTCCGGTCATAAAGACGATTCGCCATCCGTAGGCGAGCATTGCCTCTTTGGTTGTCAGGAAAGACACCAAAGCAAAAACCAATGAGCCGAGAACATATCCCAGTGGAAATCCCGATTGGATGAAGCCGCCAATTTGTCCGCGCTTCTTTTGTGGAGCATATTCGATGGCGAAGGTATGACCCACGGCGTATTCGCCGCCAAAGAAGATTCCCATCATCAAGCGGAGAGTGCAGAAGATAACGTAAGACCAAACACCAATCTGAGCGTAGGTAGGCAACAAGCCTCCGAGGACGGACATGATGCCGACGCCGCCGATGGTGAAGACAAGAAGGAACCTGCGTCCGATCTTGTCGGCATAGCGCCCGAATAGCGCCGAGCCGATCGGCCTCGAGGCCATCGTAATCGAGTACGTAAAAACAATCACGATGTACTGCCAAGCGGCGCTGCCTTTTGGAGAAATGAAAACCTTAACCAGAATTGGAGCCATGATCAAAACCAACGCCATGTCATAGGCGTCAAGCATGAATCCCAGAAACTGGGAAATCATGGCCATCTTTGCATCTTTGGTTAGTTGTTGCGATTCGAGCATAAAAGCTCCTGGAAGAGAGACGTCGGGAGTGATGCGGCTAGATATATAACACGCTTGTCGGAGCCACCATTGCAATCTGTATCACAGTGCATTGTGAGCCGCATCACAAATTAGTGGCTGATTCAAGCGGTGAGCGACAATAAAGGTATGGCGGAGTGGGACTCTATATGCCCTTCAGTGCTGATTTTGTCCTACGCATAGCTAATCCCCCAGCGCGCGAGGGGCGCGCGGGATGGCGGTGGCCGAAAATCAAGCGGTGGAATTCATCAGCGGAGTAAGCGACTACTTGAGATCGTTCACCAGATACAGATCGGAAAGCGTGCGACCGTATTCGTAGACGTAATTGTTGCCGTCGGGAGTGATGAGGATCGAGCTGATATCGGTGACGCCGGAGACGTCGGGAGGAACCAGCTTTTTCCAGAGCTGTTTGCGGCCGGTGGCCAGGTCCAGCCGGTTCACCGTGGTGGGAACTTCGCCGAGCTGATAGACAAACAGTGAGCGTCCGTCGCCGGTCCACGCAATGGGAGCTTCTCCAGCGTCCAGGCCAGCAATCGGGTGAATTTCGCCGCTTTCAACGGTGAGTATGGCGGGCTTCTGATCGGCGCCAACGATCGCCACTCTGCTTGCCGTCCGGAGAGATGGCGAAGCAAGCTCCGTTCACACCTTCGGCTGGAATGGCCTTCGGCGGATTGCCGTTCAAGTCCTGCACATAAAGCCGCACGCCTTTACCCGGTTCGTCGGCCGAAAACAGAATCCGTTTGCCGTCAGGAAACCAGCGTGCCCACGAGGCGATTGATCTGGTCATGCGTCAATCTGCTGCGATTCCCCCGCGCCCGTCGGAAGCAGGGCTGAACTGCACCGGGGGTTTGGGCAGACCCGACAACACCCATTTTTGATCGGGAGAGAGCGCGAAACTCGTCCGTCGCCGAGCCGAATGGCCGGCGAGCCATCGGTGCCACGAATGTAGGTGGAATAATTTTCGCCGCCCGCTTCGCCGGATTCGGTGAACAACAGCTTCTTGCCGTCAAGCGGACAGATCCTTGGGCGCAGACCAGTCGAGCCAGGAAAGGTCGCGCTCCTTGTTGTTGCACCGGCAGTCATGCCGACCATGCCAACGCGGGGCACATCGCGAGTGATCAGCACGCGCCCGTCTTTGGCAACGTCTTGCAACGTCAGCGTGCCCGGCTCGCGCGCCAGAAGCCGCTCTTTGCCGGAAAGGTTACCGCGGACAGATAGCGTCCGTAGCCCTAGCCGCGTGCTGGAGAACCAGATTTCGTTTCCACTCGGCGACCAGCCCAGTCCCCAGGCCGTTTCCCATCCGGTGGACAATGTCTTCTTCTTCCCCGACGAGATCCACTACTCCAATTGATGCCTGCATCGTCGCGCCGTACAGGATGCTCGATGAAAGCGACTAAGTCTCCCTTGGGACTGACGCGAGGATGGCTGAGCCATCCTCCGGTTTGGTACAGCACTTTTCCGATGGGATATTCGAGTCCGGCTCAGGCCGCCGAACTCGCGCACGACGGCGAAGTTGGATCCGTCCGGAGACCAGTCCGCCCACTGCACGTTCTCGAGCACCTCACGCGGAGCGCCGCCGCCCAGCGGCACTCGGCCCAACGTTCCATCATTGATGTAGGGATCGACGTTGTGACTGTTCAGCAGAACCGCCATCTCACCATCGGATGAGATCGACAGCACTTCAGCCTTGGACAATCCAAAGGGCGGGATTCCGGACTGTCGGGACGCGTGATCAGCAACTCGATCGGGATTTCCCTCCCAGGCCGCGCTGTAGACGATATTTTTTCCGTCAGGAGCAAAACGCGCCATGCGGATGGTGCCGCCGCGGAAAGTCAGCTGGTGATAGGTCGGCGGCGTAGATGCTGGATGCCAGCCCTTCGCGCTTTCCCAGCAACGTATGCTCCGGCGATTAAGCGCAAGGGCGACGATTCCGGACGCCAGCGCAACCAGCGGCGATGACTGGACCACGGCTCACTTGGTGCGGGAATTGACGGCGGTGTCGAGGCCGCAGGTTGCGTGGCGATGCTGGTACTCGAGTGCGAATCGGACTGCCGCCTCAAACGTTGCAGGTCGACGCGAAAATCGGAGGCCGTCTGGTAGCGCAGCTTCAGATCTTTTTCCAGCGCCTTATCGAGAATCTCTTCGCAATTTCGGCGGAAGTTGAGGATTTAGTTCCAGAGGCGGAACGGGCTCGCGATTGAGAATCCCGTCGAACACCGCGGCACTGGTGGTACCGGGAAACGCCTGCCGCCCCGTGACCATTTCGTAAAGCACGAGCCCGAGCGAGAACAGATCGGTGCGCCGGTCGAGATCCTCGCCCATGGCCTGCTCCGGTGACATGTAAGCGATGGTTCCTATCGCCGATGCCGGGACTGGTCAAGAGACTGAGCGTCGGCAGCTGTCGCCATCGAACCGGTGGCGCCAGCGTCGTGTCCGGAGTGCGCTTCGGCCGTGTACTTCGCCAAACCAAAATCCAGAACCTTCGCCTGTCCGCTGCGAGTTATAAATATGTTCGCAGGTTTGATATCGCGATGGACGATACCTTGTGCATGCGCCGCGTCAAGAGCATCCGCGACCTGGCCTGCGATATCCAGCACTTCGTCAGACGCATCGGCTTTCCCTCGATGCGATGCTTCAGCGTCTGCCCGTCGACGAACTCCATGACAATGTAGGCAGATCCGTTTTCTTCGCCAATGTCATAGATCGTGCAGATGTTTGGATGGTTGAGCCCAGATGCAGCCTGCGCTTCACGCCGAAAGCGTTCCAGCGCAGCGGGGTCTTTGGCGGAATGCTCGGCCAGAAACTTCAAGGCGACCGTGCGATGCAGACGCTTGTCCTCTGCTTTGTAAACGACACCCATGCCCCCGCCACCGAGCTTGCCCGTGATCTCGTAGTGGGAAATGGTCTGACCGATCATCCAGGAAGCAATGTTAGGCGGCCACCGTCTTACCGTCAATGCAGATCCGGAATTTCAGCCGAAATCGCCTCTCTTACTGGCCCCTGGGAGTCGGCGTCAGGCCCATACGCTGAACCAGATCCCTGAATTGCTGGTCCGAACGGAGCGCGTCAAAGGCAGGATCAACATTTAAGAGCGTCCCAAGATGCACCCGCTCTTCATAGTTGCGCTGTAACCCCTTCCAAGGCCTTTTCTTTTTCTCCCAGGCGAGCATAAACCTGCGGCGTGTCGAACTCTCAGACGCTTCGCCCGAATTTCTCGTTCTTTCGAGTTTTAAAGTGCGTCCAGCGAGGCGCAGTTCATAGGAGTTGCGGTCAAGTTCGAGACCGTCTCCGAATTTCACCACGTCCGTGGGTAGAAACACTCGCCGGGCAAATTCTGCCCAGGAACGGAAAGTTCACGCAGGTAGATTTCGTGGTGATCGACGGCACTAACCAGTCATCGAAATTTCGGACCAGCGAGACCGGTACTTATAAGGTCAATTCCGACCGCACCGGGACCGCGAGGATTAACTACAAAAGCGGCGAGTGGATTGATCTGGAACTCGTGGTTGTAAACCAGGGAGAAAGCGCATCCCATGGTGGTCGAGGCCGACAAAGGCGCCAAGCACGGCCAGCACTTGACTCCTGAACTCTACGGAGCGCCCGAGGCGGCGCGAATAGGCTACATGGCGCCAGCACCGGGAAGCGAGCATATCCTTCACCAACGGCCGGCTGCTCGGAAACGTGGCGAAGCGCCGCGTTCGCAACACCGGACGCCGCCCAGCCTTCCCGTTCCCCCAATGCCGGTCGTCCCAAAAGTTTCGTCGTCCCATCCGGCCGTGGGCGCCAGCAAACTCGAGATCAACCAAAAATAGCTGGGGAAACGACCGCGCATCGAGGCTCACTATACATGCGGGGGAGAAAAAGTTCGTCCCTCTTGCCAAATCTCCAAGCCTTCGTCAGAGCTGAAAAAACCAGCCTCAATTGAGACAAAAAGGCCGAACTATTGCCAAACTATTAAGGAGCTTACCAGTGAAAACATCACGGTTAATAACATGCTGTATCGGTCTTGCGGAGCTGGTGACAATCGGAAGTTCTCGAGCCCACGCGCAGGCTGACATCGATCCCGATCATTACGAAACCGGCGATGCGCGGCCTCTGCCGCAATCTAGCAGTAGCGTCACTGCTTAGGTCGCCATACACTACCAGGGTAACTTTACGTTGCCGTACAGCGTACAGTGCAGCCGGAGCAATCTGCCTCCTGGCAAATACTCAATCGCAGTTGATTCCGAGAGAGGAAAAACTGTTCGCGTTACTCTTAGCCGACAAGGCCATACTGTGAGAATTGAGGGGATCACGCAAAAACAAAGTCCGAATCGCACACGCAACGTGCTGGTCGTGGAGCACAAGGGAGCGACTCACCAGCTTTCGTTGATCCAGATAGCACCGTTGGACCTGATCTTCAGCCAGACTCTGGGCTTTGAACGCCCAGCGCACGGAAAGCCGACTGATCTCCAGGAACTGCCGCTCATCCTGGCGGATTCACAGAGGTGAGCACGCACGCACGAGTGCCAGAGAGCCTATTCGCGAAATGAATCGATGAGTCAACACGTCTTACTGATCTTGCTGCTGTCGTGTGTTGTTGCCGCGAATGAACCCATGGCTGCCCAGAATCTAAGCGGTAATTCGAACCAACCGAAGGTTACCAAGCACAATACTGCTAGAAACGATAACTCGGTGAAAATTAGAGAACTCGTGGACCGACAGGTACAGGCTTGGGAGAAGCATGATTTTGGTATTGCCGCTTCTGACTGGCTACCGAGCGGGGAAATGATTTCGCCCGGAGGGCGTGTGCCCGTTGAGAAAATGCAAGCAGCGATGGCAGCGTATTTCAAGCAATTCCGCGATTTGCGAGTCACGGTGAAGAATGTCTTCATTTCGGATGACGGAGCCAAGGCAGCCATCGAGTGGGATTGGGATGTAACTCGACGAAGAGATGGAGCGCGGGCTGTCACGCATGATGCAATCATCGTCGAGTTGGTCGGAGGTAAAATCGCTTCTTGGCGCGAGTATTTTGATTTCGGCAATTCGATCGATGCAAAACCATAGTTGCGGGAGCGATGCCACAGCATTGATAGCCAAGTACTGCCCAAATGTCTACCCAAGTGCCAACCGCAAGATAGCTTATCCCGCGGCCATGAAATCAAGAATTTTCCTTCTTTAAGTAGTGGGAGACTTGCGATTGGCAATCTAGCGATCCCTGTCAGATGTGACAGTTGTAACCTCAGATCCCCTGCTCTACTCTTCGCAAATACCTGAGTTGATTTCTTCTTTCCGGAAGCGGCGGGAAGAACAAGCAGGGGATAAGCAGCGTGCGTGAATGGATCGAATTGTCGTCACAGGGAATCCAGGATTTGGCGGTGGTTATCATCGTCATCTCGGTCACCTTTGGTTCTTTGCGTTTTCTTTTTCAACTATCCAAAAGAGTCCCAGACCCGTACCCCGCATATAAGAAACTGCTCGGCCGTTCTCTCTTGCTGTCGCTTGAGTTTTTGATTGCAGCCGATGTTATCCGTACCATCTTGCTCGACGAAACAGCCAAAAGCATCGGGATACTCGGCGGACTGGTGTTGGTCCGAACGTTCCTTAGCTGGTCGGTGGTGGTAGAGATCGATGGTCATTGGCCCTGGCGGTCGGCAGACATCGCCGCTCAGACCGGGGGCGTGGCAGCGGATACGGCGCGAAAAAGTGTTTACGAGTCTATAGGAGGACTCGATAAGCCGGCCCGATGGGCCATCGACGTTCCCGTTCCTGCTGGAATCCGGGACGGCGATGTTTCTGGCGGTGCGCGGCGGACAGAAGGACAGCCGTGAGCAGCGAGGCTCTCTGAGGAGAAATTGAAATGGATCTACCAAGCTTCCCGCACGTGGACATGTTCTCAGCCGGCATCAACGCGTTGTATGGAGTGCTCGTCGCCAGCCAACCCACTCACAACCGCGGCTATACCGCCGCGGGGCTGTTGATCATGGCCTTTTTCGGCGGTATCGGCGGCGGCGTGACGCGCGACATTCTGCTCAATGAGATCCCCTCTCCGATCAAGGACCCTAACTATCTTTTGGTGTGCCTTCTTATGGGTCTGCTCGGGATGGTGATTTATCGCTACGCCGATTCGATGGAGGAGCGGTTTCGCACGCGGACGCTGGCCTTCTTCAAGTCTTTCACTCTGCCCTGGTTTGCGATTCTCGGCGCACACAAGTCGCTTGAGCACCACCTTGGAATCTGGACCGCGATCGTCGTAGGGGTGATCGCCACCACGGCGGGCGGGGTGTTCATCGACCTCTTCTCCGGCGTTACGCCGGAGATCGTGCGGCCCTCGGAGCAACTTGTCACGACGGCGGTGCTGGCGAGCACGGTCTATACACTGCTCGCCGTTCAGGAGATAAAGAATCTCACCTTTTTTCCCGTGACCCTGATCGCGGTGCTGGTTGCGTTCCTCTTCCGCGCGTTTGCTGTCCGGGAGCACTGGCCGTCGATCGTGCCGGTACCCGTGCCCGCGAAAAGCCCCGCGACTGCGGCCGCGGCCGCCGCAGGCACAAAAAAATAGGCGGTTCGTGCTGATTAGGTCGCCGTTTGGTTCGTTACAGAGAAAGAAAGAGAAAGAGAAGAGGATGTTATGGATCACATGTTGCAGCGTGTCGGAAGTCAATTGATAGCCCGAGTGAGCGGGCCGATGAAGTTCAGGCTGGTACTCCAGCCCTGCATGGCGGCATTCTTCGCGATTCGCGCTGGCCTGGCAGATGCTAAGGCGGGCAAGCCGCCGTGGTTCTGGGAACTAGTCTCGAATCCCCCCTTACGCGCGGACATGGTCAAGGAGGCGTGGAAGCGTATTGGCAAGGTGTTCATTCTCGCGGTCGTATTGGACGTTGTTTACCAGCTTATCGTCTTACATTTTGTCTATCCCGGGGAAGCGCTCATCGTCGCATTTGTTCTGGCAATAGTCCCTTTCGTTATTCTGCGCGGGCCAGTCGTGCGTGTAACTCGGCTGATCGGTATGCGTCGCCAACATGAAGTGCAAACGCCTTCGCCCCTAAGGAAGGTCTCGTGAGTTCTGTTGATACAGCACAAAAAGATAGGGGTACGGCTCTGGCCCAAGAGCGAACCGATCTGGCCCTTGAGCGCACGATTATCGCGTCGGAACGAACACTGATGGCATGGATCCGAACTGCCATTTCGATGATCGGATTCGGCTTCAGCATCTATAAGTTCTTCCAGTACCTTCCCGAAGAAATTGCCAGCGGTAACATCCGGCGTCCGCAGACACCACGCAATCTGGGATTGACCCTGATAGCTCTGGGCACTATGGGATTAGCGGCTGCATCTTGGCAGCACCGGACTTTCCTCAACAAGATTGGGGCGTCCCATGGGCGCCATGTGTGGTCCATCTCCTTCGTGGTAGCGATCGCGGTTATGCTGATTGGAGCGATTACGTTTTACGGTGTTCTGCTGCGCCACGGGCCGTTCTAGCGACAAAGAAACCTTGAACGTAGAGGCAGCCGGGAACGAAAACTCACAGAGACTGAGCGAATAGTCTTTTGACCAGGTGGATCAGTGAAGAAACCAGCGTATTTAAGTCGTGGGCGAGCAAAAGTATTCCGGGTTTCCGTGGATACGTGAAGTTCACGGAGGCGGTCCGCAAATTCTGTCCAAACACTGTCAAAGGGTCCACCCCTGAAATCAGAATACGAACGCAAAAGATGGGTGGCCAACTGTCAGAACTTACAGTCGTGTGAGGTTTTGTTCCTGTCTTGGTAGATAGGTGCTGTCTCGGCTGCGGGTCCGCCAGGTTCTGGGAGTCGCGTTATTCGCGTAGTTCACACCTCTGTTCTTGTCTGTGCTCTAAAGGCATACCAGTTCAACAACGCATTAGTCCGTTGGTTCGACGGCTGGTGGAGAAACCTATTGTGGTGGCCAAGAATTCGCCAACACTCAACGCCGCAGCCATCCTCGCGTCACGGTTACGCGACTTGATTGCTGTAGGTGGGACACTGCTGGTCATAACAGACGTTGCCGGACAAGTTCCGTTGCCAATTAATCGGCTCCGCGATTTGCATGGCTAACTCGCCGCACGCACGGAATCGTTTGCCGCACTAAGGGGGACGCGGGCGTGAATCGTGGTGCCGCGCCGCGCTTCTGTTTCGATTGACAACGTCCCCCTCAGCACTTTCAAGCGCTCTTCCATGCTGATGAGGCCAAGACCTCGCCCCATTCTTGCAGCGCCTGGGTCAAAGCCTGCGCCAGAGTCTTGAACTGCGAGATGAATCGCATCCGAGGTTCCCCACAATCGCACTTCGAAACGCCGCACTCCACTGTGTTTAGCGGAGTTGTGCAGGGCTTCCTGCAGAACTCTTAAGAAGCAAAGGGAAACGTCTGGCGGTACCCGGCTGGGCAGATCGTTCGTGCGGAAGTCAATGTCCACTTTCTGCTGCTCACCGAATTCCTTGCAAAAGCCCTTCATGGCCGCGGTTATGCCCAGATATTCAAGCTTTGCGGAGTGCAACTCATGCGACAAGGATTGAATATCGGTTGCTATCTCGGAAGTTTGCTTCTTCAGCCCGTCGACACGGCTACGGACTTGAGGCGGCAAATCGAAAGAACCTTGTTGCAGTTCTTCGATCTCTATAGTCAACATGGCTAGACGTTGACCGATGTCGTCGTGCAATTCCCGGGCGATCCGGGTACGTTCCTGCTCCTGCGCCTGAATGAGTTTACGGCTCACTCGTGCGAGTGCTGCGTCCGCCTGCTTACGTTCGGTGATGTCGCGGATGACCGACTGCGTGTGCGCGATCTTTCCGCTACTATCGCGGATCGGCACAACGTTAACCTCAAGCCATATTCGTTCGCCATTGCGGCGGATCCCCTCAAATTCGAATTGCTCCGCCGCGCTCTCGCCGCGAATGCGACGCTCGTGGCGGTCACGCAGTTGGGCACGAAATTCCGGCGCAACATAGTCTTCTATGTTGATATTCTTTAGTTCCGCCTGGTCAATGCCAAACAACTGCAGGAAGCGATCGTTGGCGAAAATCACCTGGCGGGCTGCGTCGTCGATCATCAATGCATCGTGGAGATGGTCGACCACCCGGCGATATTTTTCCTCACTCTCACGCAACGCGTCTTCAGTCCGCTTGCGCCCGGTGATGTCCGCAATCATCCCTATCATTCGCAGCAGCTTTCCGCGCTCATCGAAGAAACCCCTCGCGTTTTTCTCCAGGCAGACCACTGAACCGTCAGGACGCAATACGCGATAGCGAGCATTTGCAGTCGGATTCTGCGGAGTAAGATCAGCCGAATGGATAAATACTTCGCGGTCTTCTGGATGAACACTAGCCAATAGTTCCTGGCGAGTGAGGTTCTTAGATCGGTCACAACCGAGGACACTCATGTGTTCGGCAGAGCGCAGCACCCTGTCGCTTGCAACGTCCCATTCGTACGCATACATCTTTCCGGCTTGAGCCGCCAAACGAAAACGTTCTTCGCTCTCACGCAGCGCCTCTTCCGTCTGCTTGCGCTCCGTGATGTCCGCTGCCATTCCCAGCATTCGCTCGGGATCGCCGTTTGCTCCGTAATAAAATTGTCCAGTGGCAGCGACCCAGCGCATCGTTCCGTCGGCCCTGACAACGCGGAACTCTGTAACGTATTCTTCATGGCTTTGCCTGGCATCGGCCACCGCTTTCGTCACCAGCTGCCGATCGTCTGGGTGGACGTAACGATGAAAATCCTCCGGGCGACCGACGAATGTGTCGGACGGAATTCCGAACATGCTCTGCAGGTCACCGAACCAGGAGTCTCTTCCGGTCTTAAGATCCCATTCCCATCCCACTGACTTGCCGGCTTCCAGCGCCAAACGAAGCTTGGCGTAAGTTCGGGCGAGATCTTCTTCCGTCAGCTTGCGCTCTGTGATTTCCTCCACAAAGGCAAACACGAGCGGGGATCCGCCATCGTCATCCGTCGAAAGCGAGACATTCAGCCGCCCCCAGATCTTAGCGCCGTCTTTCCTCAGGTAGCGCTTTTCCAGCGAGTAGTGGTCGATGACGCCTGCGCGAAGCTGCTGAAAATGAGCCCAATCATCTTGGGAATCTTCGGGGCTAGCAAATTCGGAACAACTCATGCCGCACAGTTCAGCCTCCGTGTACCCCAGCATGGAACAAAGTGCCGGGTTAGCCAGCAAGAGATTCCCCTCGAGATCCTCCACTGCGATTCCGAGTGAAGCCTGCTCAAAGAGATAACGGAAGAGCTGTTTAGCCGGCGCCGGCAATGCTTGTGAAGACATGACGACTCCCGAACTTGATTCTGCGTCTCTTAAGCGCAGCAAAGAGATTGCCATTCTAATGCAGCTTGCGCACGATCGGCGTTAAAAACGAAGTCCCACGCGCACAGTTTGACAAATCTTTACATTTGTAAAGGCAGGCAATATTTTTGCAGATTCGCACTTACTTCAAACGTGCGATCGCTGCGATGCGTCGAAAACCACCTGATCATGCCACCACAGCCGTTCAAAGAAATCGCGCGCAATGTCGACGTTCGTGTGCTGCGAGGAGGGCGGTGTTCTTTCTACGATGTCGCCGATGGTGCGGACCCCGTCAATAGAGTCGAACAGTCGCTTTTCTGTTGAATCTATTGGCAGGAACAGATCTTTATCGGTGTGGGTCTGGTTGATCAGAACCGCCGCGGCTCCGGAAGGAAGGCGATCTTGCACGCAAATCGTGTCTGACATTCGAATAGGCACATAGTCGAGGCAAGTGTCACTCGGCAAAACTGATCTGTTGCGGGCTGGTGACGCTATCGTTTCGGTACGCCACTACGCTGTGGCGAACCATCGCGCCTCGAAACAGTTCGATGGCGGCATACTGCTCGGCAAGCGAAAGATGTGCCATGCGGGCAGCCTGCGGGATCTTTGCGAGCGACGCCGCAGCGCACCGAATAAGGCGCTTGTCTTAGCCAGCGGCCAAATGTCAGTCCTGCGTTCTCGATAAAGTCGAACAATTGGGGGACGGAATAGGCGCGGTCTTGCGGATGCAGTAGGGCATCAGCGAGCGCTGCCTCACGCCGAAAGTCCGGGGCATGGGTCAGCAGGGTTTGCAGCGGATGTCCAGAAGGCAATGCGCCGAGCGCGCGGATCAGCTCCCTAATTTCTCCGTCGGTGGCATGCATACCGACCCGTCTGCAGAACTCCTGCAGCATGTAGATGCCAGCTCGTCCGTAAGGCGCGTACACCATGAGATGCATGGCTCCATCCGGTTTGAGCGCGCTGCGCAGAGCGCTCAGGCCCGCATCCGGGTCGGCAAGATGATGAAGAACGCCGGTGCACACGATCTGATCGAAGCTCATCCCCAGGTCGTTCACTCGCTCGATATCAAGATGGTGAACCTGCAGATTCGTCAGGTTGTATTTTCTCCTGAGCTTCTCGGTATGGCGCACGCTGGTTGCGCTGCAGTCGATGCCGGTAACCTGAGCCGCGGGCCAGCGCAACGCATGCTTGGCCGCCTGAGATGTCCCGCAGCCGGCGACTGAGGATGGATTGGTCTTCCCTATAAGGTCGCTTCGGCCAAAACAGATGATAGTCGGCGCGGCGTCTCTGGGGGTCCTGCCAGAGCTGCTGATACTTCTCCAGATTTTCGACCGGTGGAGGATAGGGATAACGGTCGTAGAAGTCCCGCACTTCACTTGTTACGTCGCGTAATGGCGCGAGCTCTTCTGCATTCATGCAAATACCGTATTGAAAAATTCCCCGGCAGACGGTTATCCGCCGGGGAGTCCGAGTGTCAATCTACCTGCTCGTTGCTTTCGAAAGGGAGATCCTTAGATCTTCCTTTCGAGAGGTCTTAGTCCGCTGCTGCGGTTGCGTGCTCTTTCACATCTGACGGTTTCTTTGCCGCTGCAGCTTCTTTCGTTCTATACGCCGCGATGGCCGGCCCTAGCTGCGCCATCACCGCGTCAAGGTTGAATGACGCCGCCTTTTGGCGCGGCGGGTAGTTGACGTAGTTCTCGATCTGAGCCGCCACCACCGCCTGACATTGGTAAAGCTGGGGAACGTGGTTGATCATCCAATCCCAGTAGACGTTGGAGTTGAAATTGGCGCGCTCGAATGGATCGCGTCGCAGATTAAATATGTAGGGAAGGCGCAGCTTCACCATCGGCTCCTGCCAAACTGCGGTTGTAGTTGCACGCTGCTCTTCGAATACCAACTTGTAGTCGCCAACGCGGACCGCCATGACACCGCCATCATCGCTGACGTAGAAGAAGGCTTCTCTCGGACTTTCCTTCACCTGGCCAGTGAGGTAGGGCAGCTGGTTGACCCCGTCGATGTGCACCTTGAAGGTCTTGTCCCCGACTTTGTAGCCGTTCAGGAGCTTCTGGCTAACGTCCGGATCGCCCGCCGCTGCCAGCAGCGTCGGCAACATGTCCTGGTGCGAGACGATGCCGTTCAGGACCGAGCCCGCCTTGATCTTGCCGGGCCAGCGGAGGAACGCCGGAACGCGCCATGCGCCTTCCCAGTTGGTGTCTTTCTGGCTGCGGAACGGTGTGTTGGCGCCGTCGGGCCAAGTGTCGTTCTCGGGGCCGTTGTCGGTGGAATACATGACGATGGTGTTGTCGGCAATGCCCAACTGATCGAGCTTGTCGAGCATCTGGCCGATTTGCTCGTCGTGCGTGACCATGCGGTCGCTGTAGTCGTCCTGACCGCTCTTGCCGCGGTTCTTGTCGGCGAGGTGAGTCCTGAAGTGCATCGCCGTCGAGTTGTACCAGAGGAAGAACGGCTTGTTGGCTTTAACCTGCTTTTCCATAAAGCCGAGTGCGCCTGCAGTGATCTCTTCGTCGATGGTTTCCATCCGCTTCTTGGTCAGTGGACCGGTGTCCTTGACTGTCTGTTTGCCCACGCGGCCCCAACGGGGATCAACCGTCGCATCATCCTTGTCCGTGGCCACGCAGTGAAGTCACGCCTCTGGGTCCAAAGGCAGCCAGGAACTTCGGATCCTTGGGATAGTCGGGCAGTTCCGGTTCTTCTTCCGCGTTCAGGTGATAGAGATTGCCGAAGAACTCGTCGAATCCGTGCACGGTTGGCAAGTATTCATTGCGATCGCCGAGATGGTTCTTGCCGAACTGACCGGTAGCGTAGCCGAGCGGCTTGAGCAGTTCGGCGATGGTGGGGTCTTCCGGCTGGAGTCCGACAGGTAGCGCCGGGCATTCCGACCTTGGTCAAGCCGGTGCGTAGTGGGTTCTGGCCGGTGATGAAGGCTGCGCGTCCAGCGGTGCAACTCTGCTGGCCGTAGTAATCGGTGAAGGTGACGCCTTCGGCGGCGACGCGGTCGATGTTCGGCGTCCGGTAGCCCATCATGCCTCGGCTGAAGTGGCTGATGTTCCAGGTGCCAATGTCATCGCCCCAGAGGATCAGGATATTCGGTTGCTTTGTAGCCATGATTGTTCCTTCCTTTAAGTTGAATTTTGTTTACAGGTTGCCGGCTCGGGCCGGAGAAAAATGCATCGGAAGCCGAATGCGCTCCTCCGAAGTGTCATCTCATCGTTCGCCTCCACCATTCATTGCACGCCACCCGATGCACCGGGATGGCAGCATGTTAGCGAACGCTGTCCTGGCGGCGCAACCGTGGCGAGATTTAGCTCACTGAAGGGCGATTGTGGCGCTCGATTGCCGTGGCAGAATCGAAACTTCTGGCCACTCCCGCAGGCGACAAGGCTCATAAGGTCCGCGCTTCGCGTCCTCGCAGGCGTCAATGCCATCACGTCCGAGGACGGACGCCCACTCTGCACCAGCCGAGCCATCGTCTGCATCGGCAGCGCGAGTGTGGGTAAAGAACAGATACAGACCGGAACAGAGATAGTTCTGGCCTGGATCGCCGTCGCGACGAGAGTGTAAATCGATCTTTCGGACAGCCTCCGTTGCACAGCCGCTTGACCTCGCAACGCTGGCATTGCGGGGTAAGCGTGTCGCGTTTGTCGTCGCCGAACTTGCGCTGCTCCGCCGAGGCCACAAGTTTCACCAGATGCGTCTCATGGATATTGCCCAGCTTGTAGCGCGGTTCGACGAAATGATCGCAGGAGTAAACATCGCCGTTGTACTCGAGTGCCGGACCGTATCCGCAGGTAGGAGCGTGGATGCACAGTAGATGGCGGCCGAAATAGGCCTCGAGCGTCACGTCGAACATCTGCACGAAACACTGTGCCGACGTCATGCCGCACCCACTCCTCGAAGATATCGACGAGAAAGCGGCCGTATTGTTCGCCGCCGACCGAGCGCTTGGTTACGAGGTTTCCGGATTGCGTGTAGAGCAAGCGCTTGCGGCCGGGCTGCTCGCTCCAGCCCTGGTTAGCGATATCGATCGTTTCTTCCGAGGCGCGCTCCACGATGGGGATAAACTGCACCCACTTCGCGTGCATCTCGTCACGGAAGAAACGATAGACGGTTCGGCCATGCTTCTCGTTGGCGGCATTGACCGTGCACAAAATGTTGAACTCGACTCCGTGCTTGCGCAGGTACGCCCAGCCCTTCATCACGCGGTCAAAGGTTCCTTTTTTACTGCGGTCCACCCGGTACGCGTCGTGGATCTCGCGCGGTCCGTCAACGCTTAGTCCGACCAGAAAGTTGTGTTGCTTGAAGAACGTGCACCACTCATCGTCGAGAAGGATGCCGTTGGTCTGAAAGGTATGTTCCACAACCTGCCCGGGTCGCCGGTACTTCTCGACGAGTTCAACCGAGCGCCTGAAGAATTCGAGTTTCATCAGCGTGGGCTCGCCGCCCTGCCACGCCACTGTTACCGTCGGCGTGCGGTGCGATTCCAGCAACTGGCGAATGTAGGCGTCCAGTGTCGCATCAGACATCCGATTCTTTTCGTTCGGATACAGGGATTCTTTCGACAAGAAGAAGCAGTAAGTGCAATCAATATTGCAGGTGGATCCGCTCGGCTTTGCCAGCAGGTGGAAAGCCGGTGGCGACTGGTCCGGCCAGCTCTCTTCGGTCATTGAAGCCATTTATGCACCATGGTGTGACGGAATATCAAGTGCACTGCTCTGGTTATCGTGCAGCTACAGGCTAGGTCGGTTTCTCGTGCCGTGTAACTGTCAAAACGTACAGGTGCGAGGGGCGAGTGTTGTACCAGACAAACGCGGCTGGTTAGTTCTCTTGGCAAACCGGGGAATTCGCGCGGAGGACACTCAACGCACGAGGTGGGACTCGTGAAGCTAAATCAGTCGGACCGGCAGCCCAGTGCGGACTGCCGGCCGAGATTGTGGTTACTGCCGCGACATGGCGATGCGGACGGCATCCTCTGGCGCGACGAGGTGATCGACGCTCACGGCGTCTTCGGCAATGGCGAGTTGCACGCCTTTGACGCGACCCGAAAACTCGTTCCCGCGCGCACCATACTCCGGCGAGACCGGAGATCCGTTGTCTACTCCCACGTCGCAGCCGTCATCGGCAGAGAAGACCATGGCCGCCGTGACCGCGACCTTGCCTTCCCCGACCTTTTTGCCATCTACGTAGAGTGTCGCTGTACCACCCTTGCCAAGCCCACCACCAGCGTAGGCAAACTCCATCCGTACCTGGTGTTCACCGGGAGTTAGCGCGCTGTTTGACTCGGCATAAAATTGCTGAATGCCGAGGAAGTTGTAACAGTATTTGAGTTTGCCGCCCTTCGCATAGAGGCTCCAGCCACCGATATTGCCTCCTTGGGCCACGATGACGCCCTCGGCTCCCGTTGCTGGTACGACGATCTCCGCGGTCACCGAATGCGACTTGTTCTTCATATTAAGTACTGAGTTTTCGGACAGACGCCCCATGCTGCCAAACAGGATTTGAGACTTGCCTTTGATCAGCACCGGACGGCCTGCTGTATCTGAGTTGAGCCGTCTGGCGGGGTCGTCGTCGAGCGGCAGTACGTTGTAGCGCGTCGCCTCGATGAGCCACAGGCGTTGGAGTTCGTGCAATTTTTCCGGCATCTGCTTGGAGAGGTCGTGCGCCTGGCTCCAGTCTTTGTTGGTGTCGTAGAGTTCCCAGACGTCATCGTCGAAGGCCGGGGTTT
The DNA here is from genome assembly GCA_963743375.1 of uncultured Acidobacteriota bacterium. Classification (GTDB taxonomy): domain Bacteria; phylum Acidobacteriota; class Terriglobia; order Terriglobales; family Acidobacteriaceae; genus JABDBE01. The sequence goes on from CAVUQA010000001.1 coordinate 36,955, forward strand.
TCTCGCCGATGAGGATCCACGGCGTCTTGTGCCGTGTCACCGCGGTCCAGCCTTTGTGGTAGATGCCGCGATTGCCGAACATCTCGAAATACTGCGTCTCATGACGCTCTGCCGCTTTGGCGTCATTGAAGGCATACGCCATGCTCACGCCCTCGATCGGATGCTGCTGCACTCCGTTGACGAAGAGTGGCTCGGGCAGTCCCGCTACTTCCAGGATGGTCGGTGCGACGTCAATCACGTGATGGAACTGGGAACGGATTTCGCCTTTCGCCTTGATTCCCTTGGGCCAGTGCACGATCGTCCCGTTGCGCGTGCCGCCCCAGTGCGAGGCAACCTGCTTGGCCCACTGGTACGGAGTATCCATGGCGTGCGCCCAGCCCACGGCGTAGTGGTTGTAGGATTCTGGCCCGCCCAGCTTATCGATGCGTTCCATCAGAAACGCAGGCGTTTCCAGTGCCGCGGCGCCGTTGAAGTTGATCATCTCGTTGTAGGTGCCGTGCAGCGTACCCTCGCTAGACGCACCGTTATCGCCGATGATGTAGTAGATCAGCGTGTCGTCGAGCAGGTTGAGCTTCTTAATCGAATCCACAAGTCTGCCAATATGGAAGTCGGTGTACTCCAGGAATCCGGCGTAAACCTCCATCCCCCGGATGAGCACTGGTTTAAGCGCGGCAGGCATTTCATCCCATGCCGGGATCTCTTTGTGCCGCTGCGTGAGTTGGCAATCTTGCGGAATGACACCTAACTTCTTCTGGCGGGCGAAAGTTTCTTCGCGCTGCTTGTCCCAACCCTGGTCGAACTTGCCTTTGTATCTATCCGCCCAGTCTTTCGGAACGTGGTGGGGGGCGTGGGTGGCACCCGGCGCGAAGTAGACAAAGAATGGCTTATCAGGGATGAGCGCCTTCTGCTGCCCAATCCAGTTGATCGCCTTGTCCGTCATGTCTTCCATGAAGTGATAGCCCTCTTCGGGCGTTTTCTTGGGTTCGACGGGTGTCGTGCCTTCATAAAGCGATGGATACCATTGGTGCGCCTCTCCTCCGATAAAACCGTAGAAATATTCGAATCCGCCGCCGCCAGTAGGCCAAGCAGTAAATGGACCGGCCGGACTGCACTCCCAGGCCGGCACTTCATGACACTTGCCGAACTGTGCCGTCGCATACCCATTGAGCTTAAGGGTCTTTGCGAGCGGTGCGCAGGTATTTGGCAGAAGCGAGTTATAACCGGGCGATCCGCTGGCGATTTCTGTGATGCCGCCCATGCCAACTGTGTGGTGATTGCGTCCAGTCAGCATTGCCTGCCGGGTGGGCGAGCACAACGCCGTAGTGTGAAAGCGGTTGAACTTGAGGCCGCCCGAGGCCAACATTTCCGCCGTCGGCGTATAGCACGGTCCGCCGAAGGCGCTGGAGGAACCGAAACCCGCGTCGTCAATCAAGATGATCAGAACATTCGGCGCTCCCTTGGGCGGACGCAACTGGGTGATCGTGGGGTATTTGTTTTCCGGATCCTTGGCGTCGTACAACATCAGGCCCGAACGTGGCGGATCGGGGATGGGAAGAACGGTTCGTTGAATTTTATCTTGGTCGCTCATAGGGAGGGTTCCTTTCTTTTAATTGCCTTCTTCTAATTGCGATGTTGACGGTTGATAAGAGAAAGCGCGCACACCTTCGAACCATCACCCTAGGATTGCCGTCTCAATTGAGCAACTGTCAGAAAGTACAGTCGGCGGCTTTACTCGAGTTTTCGGGGGTTTTTCGACTGGCAACGGGCCGCAATGGGTTCGGTAGGGAGGCTAGGACTTAGGTTTAGGCGCGTGCTCGTCGCATACAGCTGCTACAGCGCCGACCTCTCTCACACACCCGAGCACGTGCGTAGCAATGTTGGGGCAGCCCGGGTGATCGCACAAATATTCAGTGAGTAGTTCTTCGCACCCGTCTGGAGTCGTGAGGCCCGTCTTAATCGTCACCTGAGGAATGGCAAGTCCCCTTACCGACACTCCTATTATCCGACGGGCGGAGGACTTTTGTGCAAGTAGCTTCTTATATTCTGGACGAGGCAATTTATTTCTTTTTATAATTGCTAGCGCCAATATCCTTTATAAAATACCCAGCCGCCGCCGCTGTGGACGTACCGCGGCGAGACCCAGACGACGCCGGCACGTGGTGGACGAACCCACCTTCCAGCTACCCATACGTATCTGGTGCCAGTCCAGCTCTGGTATCCGCCAACCCAGACATAGCCGGGTGCGGGCGCGACGCCAACTACCCCAACGCGGACAGGCGCAGGCGGCGCCACGCGAATCACAGTTTGTGCGACTCCGACCACTCCTCCCAGCAATAGCACTCCCACAAGAACGGCGCGGGTGAAGTACATTTCATGATCTCCTTGTTTACAGCTCCCTCTTGGAGGTTCGGAGCTTGACGCGAGAGTACGTTTACCGACGAGTTTGGTGAACTGGCAAAACTCACAGTGCTTCCCCTTAATAACGGCTCTTTGCTGCGGCGCATGCAAATAGGTATTTCTGCCAGTCGTGCATTTTTCGATAAGGGTTTACAAAGTCAGAGTCGGGTCATGCACGGGCTATCGGGTGAGGTGCAGTTCACCATCTGCTTGTGCAAACTACAATGCGACAAATATTGGCAGTCACGCTTTTCGTTCTTGCGTCGACACTGTTCGCGTTTGCCCAAGACGACGCACCGGTTTTCAAGACGGAAGCCGCAAGCGCGTTTGTGTGGGGTGAGGACGATCTCTCGGGAGCCGTATCCTCGAGCGTTACAGATCCGCTCACCGGTAATGCCATTCACAAGCTCAGTCACGGAGGAGTCGAAGTCAGCTCCCGCGCTGGATTCGAGAGGCTCGGCGCAGGAAAAGCGGGCGAAGCACTGAGTTTTGTTACGACCATCGTAAACAATACCGAATCTACACTTTCCGTGCGGCAAGGCGGAGCAAGTGTCGATGGACGCGTTGCATTCCCGCTTCCTGTCGTTTTTTCCAAAGACGGCCTTAACAAAAAGCAGCGCAGTCAGGTCTGGGAGCTGGGCAGCATGAATTGTTTCTCGGGCGGCTTTATTCCCACTGAAGTTTTCTTGTCTCCGAACGCTTCGTCGAAAGTCTTAGCTCCTAGAAACTCATTGATCGTTTCCTCTGTAGTTAAAGACCCGCGCAATTATTCCGTCACATGCTCAGCGGAAGGTTGTTTTCCGAAAGGAACGATTCGCTTTTTTGTAACCGTCAACGCGACAGATTTCGTTTTTGTTTGGCCGGGTCGGGACGTCGTCTACTGTGGCAAATAGATAACAAGTTGAGCGGGATTTAGTGGTATTAGTGGTAAATGTACGCAGCCATCAGCGCACTCGCAGTGATTGCAGCCAGTACCCAAACCGTTGCGATCACGATCGGGGCAACAGCCGACGCCATCCATCTGTTTTCTTCGATCCTGAGAATCTCTGCCGCATCAGCATGCTGACGGCATTGGCTGACCACTTCCGCCGGGGTAATCTTTTGCAGCAGCTTCATTCCGACGAATAGAACCGCTAAATCGTCGACAGATCCGATCACCGGAATGAAGTTCGGGATGAGTTGAATCGGACTGAGCACATAGCCTGCGGCCAGTGCTGCCACCAACTTTGCGTACCAAGGCGTACGCCGATGTTTAAACAGAAAATAGAAGACATGTGCCTCTTTCTGGAGTCGCTGTGTCCTTTGCCTCCAGCTAGCCGCAAATGGAGATTCAGATCGCACCATGTTGCAAGTCAGACACAGGCTGGAATGTTTTATTCGAGCGGTATCGCCGTCCACCGTAATCCTCTGGAATTTAAGGCTAGCGGAGGGTCGACGGTGCAACTACTGGCAAATCTGACAGCGGAAAGGATTAATCGTTAAGAACGATGTTGGTCAGAAATATTTGTAGTTGTGGCAAAGAAAAGATCGTCAACGCCGCCGGCAAGAGCGGATTTTTCAGGCACGAACGATGGAACTGTCTCCGTTGGGCGGCGAGTCGGAAGTCTGCGTGTCTGCAACGCGGCTGAAATGTTTATCCGCGAACCCACTGCTGAGAAATTCCCTGCCCTGCAAAACTGCATCCACGGCAGGCAAGAGTTCGCTTCCAGCTTGGGTTTTGACCAGATAGCCCAACGCCCCGGAACTGAGAGCCTCCCGAACTACATCAGTAGACGATTCTTGACTGAGGAAAAGTATTTTAGATCTGGGGGAAAGCTTGCGGATGCGTCGAGCTGCTTCGATTCCATTCAGCGTTGGAAGGCCGATGTCGAGCACAATCAGATCCGGCTGCAGTTCTTCGAACTTGTGAACCGCTTCGAGTCCGTCAGATGTCTCTCCGACCACTTGGAACTCCGGTCGTTTTCCCAGAGTCGAACATACGAATCGCCGAAACGGTTCGTAGTCATCGACCACTAACACCCGGACGAACGACACTCCTTGCACCAGCCTTTCGTGGGTCGGAACTGCGCCTGCAGGCTACGAGAACTACACTCCCATAATCGATCTCGTGAGATAAGGCGTCAATAGCCTTGAGGTGGTGGTTTGATTTGTTTTCCAGAATGGAACCGAGCGGTTGGGCCGCCTGTAGCCCGTTTCGTTCCAATGACATAAAGTGAAGCGATTAGGCAAGTTCGCTTTTCCCAGTTAGCGTCGGCCCAGCCGCTGGACACAAAAACTGTGGATATCTGGACCGATTAAAACACAAATCTACTTGACTGCTGGATTGAATCAAGTAAATTACTTGCGCTTGGTTGAGCTAACAAGCTTGATTAACGGGTAGGTTAAATACCGCGCAGAATGTATGGATTCCCGGATTCTTGCATTGGATAATTCGCAGTATGCAGCGTCCGGCTAGGCAAATGGGCATGGGTAGCTGCGCCCTCGATCTTGCGTTTGTGGTGTTGCCAGAAAAGGTCCGACCACCGGAGAGTATTCATGCCTGAACACGTGCCCCTGAAGCTTACAAAAAGCGCCGCAGTGCGGGGATGTCTGGCGCTGCTACTTTTCACGCTCGTCACCAACCTAATTGGCGTCGGCCAGACCCAAATTCCACGATTCACGGCAAGCACTGAACTTGTCCAAGTGTCGGTAGTTGCTTTGGATCAGGAAGGACGAATCGCAACTGGCCTCACGAAGCAGGATTTTGAAGTCCTTGAAGATGGGGTCAAGCAAGACATCATTGAATGTATGAGCGACACTGGCCCGGTTTCTATTGCATTCGTGCTCGACAAGAGCCGAAGCATGAGGACTAATTTGCCCCTCGTGATCAAGGGAGCATTCAACCTGCTTGATACGCACCTCAATGCCGATGACGAGTTTCTCCTGGTGGCCTTTGACAGCAGGCCCCAACTGATTCTCCCTCAGTTTACCGGCGATACCGACACCATTAAGCAACTCATAACCAATCACATCGTAGAGGCCAGGGGACTCACATCTCTTTACGATGCCATCTACCTTGCGGTTGGCAACGTGAAACAAAAAGCCAAGAACGTTCATCGGGGTGTAATTGTCATCACCGACGGTGGGGACACCAACAGTATTTATTCGAAAAGGGAAACTCTGGAGTACCTCGAAGAGGCTGAAGTGCCGGTGTTCGCCGTGAATGCCAACGAACCAAACATTTTTCAAACGTTCGTTATAGGGAAAAGCGGCAAGCCAGAGTTTTTGACCGAAGAGATTGTTGGGCCGGCAGAACGGGACGGACCGAAGGTCCTAAAGGAACTCACCGGCGCAACCGGAGGGACAGTATTCACGGCTCGTCAACCCGAGGACATTCCCCGGATTATGGCCGTCGCATACGACTTGATCAGCCACCAGTACACGATTTCCTACAAACCGCGGGTTAGCGATCCCAAAGTTAGCGGCCGCCATAAAATTCACGTCAATTTAACTGCTAGAGACAATAAATTTGCCGGCTACTACCTGCGATACAAACAGCAGTATAACCGTCCCAGCGATCATGGCGGTGAAAAAGTGAATCTCAACGCGTCTGCGCGTGGTAACAGCAACTAACAATCTGGGATGGTCGGAGCGATCGCGGCACAATGGAGATCGGCGTTGCTGAGCTGTTGTGCCATTTTTCTAGCCCATCTCACTGACACGATCCATCATCCTGAAACTGTCCGTGGGAGGCCATGGAAGCCAGCGAACTTCCACAGTCCAGTACTTGCTGGTATAGGGGATCATTCTTTAACGCGTTCGGAGCACGGTAACTCATGTTTTCATGGGCTACGATAGTTTTATTGCTCAGCCTTTGCATGTTGTCGAATTCGTTGCTGAGCAATTGCAAGGCCTCGTGATCAGAATTTGTTGATGCCGTGATGGATGCCAAGCTGAGATAGGTGGTAGCTTGACTCTGAAAACCGGCGACGAGTGCATCTGTTACTGGATATCCGTTCTGCAAAGCATTGAGGAGCGCATTGCGCCATTCCCTTGTTGCCGACATTTCTTCAATAGCAGCCTTCATAAAAACTTTTGAAAATCGCGAACTTGCAGGGTGACTTTCCGGAGGAAGCGTTGTCGACCTGCCCGAGGCAGAAGCAGGCGCCGGCGTCAAAGTGATCTGCGGCCTATTGAAGCCGAGCGAAGGATTCGTGAGTCGTGCGAGTACTTCGATGTCCACGTAGGACCTGCCATCGATCTGAGAAGTCGCTGCTTCCCCGGGCTGACTGCTCCCAGTGAGCTTCCCGTTCTGCTGCACAGTCCGGGGCAACGCGAAGCATGACAGAAAAAAAAGGCATAACAGCATTACACTTGCCCTCATCAGTCGCTCGCTCATCCGCTTCACTCCATTCTCTGTTCTCTGACGCGGACGCTCGCCAAGGACCGGGCGCTAAATCGTTGCTCTGGTGTGTCCGGATTTGGGTAGCGCCGCGAAGCCCGAAAGCCCACGTGGACGTTTACGCTCCTCCGCCAAGTTGGGAAACTCCAAGACTGGTGGAAGATGCACATGGATGATTCCATTCCTTACGGCGTAGAGCACCAATTCGGCGATGGAATGGAGCCTGAGCTTGCGCAGGATATTGCTCCGATGCGTCTCTGCTGTTGCCAACGACACATCAAGGATGGCGGCGATTTCCTTGGAAGCCTTGCCCTCGGCTACCAGCTGCACGACCTCACGCTCGCGGGGCGACAATCTCGTCAGGTTGTCTGGCGCGGGACCAAGCCGATGGCGCTTGTAACCGTCAATGATCAGATCGGATACTTTTGAGCTAAAGATTGTTTTTTGCCGTTGCATCGCCTCGACCGCCGCTGTCAAGTCTTCGGCAGCGTCAGATTTGAAAACCCAGCCGCGGATGCCTGCCTCCAGAGACTCACGTATCACGTGCTCAGAATCGACGCCTGTAAGCACCAGGATTGCCTGGTCGGGATTATGTCTGAGGATTTGCCTTGCTGCATCCAGGCCGTTTAATTCCGGCATGAAGATATCCAAAACGAGCAGATCGGGTTTCAACCGTCTGCACTTCTCTACCGCGTCCCGTCCATCAACCGCTTCGCCGCAGACTTCCCAGCCTTCATGACAGCTAAGCAGTGTACATAAACCGAAACGGAATATCGGATGATCGTCAGCCACCAAAATACGAAATACACTCATAGAACCCCCCACAGGTCTTGAGCGCGGCTAAAGCAAAATCAGGAACGGTTCAACGAATCCACTTCGACGCCGGCCACAAAGCAGATACCCCCCGAACCTGTTCAATGAAGCAGCACGTTTACTGGCAGCGCATCTAACGTCGTTTTCGATGTTCGCTGCCCGCAGCCTCCCAAGCTACTGGCAAAACTGCCAGTTACAATAGATTCGCTTGAAAGGAGGAGTTGCCGCGGTTAAGACGACAACTCCTGTCAGTTTGATTGATCGCGCTAACTAGTTTTGCGAGCCGTTCTCAGCGCGAGCGAAGAAGCCAGTGAAAACAGACCCAACAGTCCAATCAGTGGCAGCGGGCTTGCGGTCTGCGGCAGCTGCGCGGGCGCTGGGGTTGGAACTTCAAGCACCGCAATCAGGATTGGTACATCGGCCGGTGGCGGTTGCGGCGGAGGAACTGCTGCCGCAGCTACTGGCATGGTACCGGTGTTACTTGCTTGCCTGGTAACTACCGTCTCGGGGACTTCTACTATCTTTGTGGCAGAAATGGTCATCCCCTTTTTCAGGCCCCACGCATCGAGCATCTGGCCGTTGACATTGAACTTCTGGCCTTTAGGAATAGTGAACCGCTGATTCTTTCCGTCGTCTAACGTCAGGATTACGGAAACCGGCGGCATCACATTCCATATTTTCCCTGTGACACTCTGTACCGTCGTGACGGTTTTGGGAGTTGTCGTGGTGGTAATGGTACGTTGAAGTTTCATGCCGGGCTTCAGGTCGTGAATCCCAAGTTGCTGGCCATCAACCGTGACTCTGGCGCTTTCTGGCACGTTGGCAATATGCCGGATAGTACCATCGGCCATTTTGACCACCAGGTCGTTGCCAGAAACGGTCACGACTTCTCCGCTTTCGACCTGAGTGACTACCGTGGGTGCATGGGTGGTTGTGCTGGTTTCTGTCTGCACCTGAGCGTTCATGCTGGCGGCGAACGCTAAACAAATCAGCCCGATCCCTAGAATCAGTAATGTGGATGTCCAACCTGCTTTTGAATTCATTTTCTTCTCCTTTTGTGGCGTCTTGAAATCACGAATATTTTCTGAGCTTTATTTCTTCGAAACAGGTTCATTTTGCTGATCAACAACTACAAACTTGGACAGTGGCGGCGGCGCATTGACACCGGCACTTGTCGAAACGGCCCCGAGGACAGACGCCTGAACAATGAAGCGTTTCGGGGCGCTGCCTACAAAATAGAACGGGTAACAAGTTATGAGCGTCAGCGACGCGCGCGGACGTGCCTGCAAAACGGACACATCGTTGGGGTCGACAATAATGATGCGATCGACCACGAAGGTTTCCGTGCGCGCAACCGTGTCCATTTCGATTGTGTCGCCTACAGCGATATCCTTTAGCCGACGGAAGAACCCATCTCGATGTCCCGCGATCGCGATATTCGGGTTCTCCCCGGAATTGCCTGTGCCCGCAACGTGCCCAACTCCGCGATTTAGGCTTAATTCGTCTGTCCCTTCCAGGACAGGAACTTCGAGCTGTATTTTCGATATGCGGAGAACGGCTATGGCTGGCGCAAAATGTGCTGCCAAACTTTCCCTATAGCCGTTAATCCTTTGCTTCGACCACAAACTTAGATCCGGATTCTCGGCGCTCTGCGGAACCCTCTGAGGGTCGGCCACCGACACCAGTTGCCTTGACTTGAACCTGAGCAATTCAGCATTCGACAGTGTGGCTCGCTGAATCCACGCAGCTGCGTAGACCGCGAGCATGAGTACGCCGAAGGTCAGCAGCAGATGCTCGAGTTTGCTTAACCAGCCCATTCACGTTTGCCGTGCTTCGCTTTTGTGCAGCGTGCTCAGAGCCACGTTCCAGCAGCTCATCTGGTTGTTGAGAGTAAAAGGAACGAAAGACCGGGATAACTGTCATTACTGACAGTCAACTTGGAGCAGTTGATTTAATCAGAGATGCATGGCATTTGAGCTTGTTGGGGAGCACTTGCCTTGAGGGACTGCCGGAAAGAACCGGCTTTAGACGGTTTCATTCAGAAGGCTGGGCGACACAAACAGCTTGTTGGACAGCACTGCATGGATCGCAGAGAACAGGTCCAAACTGATGCGTGATTTCACAACATATCCCGAGCCACCCGCTCCCATGGCGGCGTGCATATAATCGCTGTCCTCATGCACCGTGAGAAAGATGATTTTCGCCGTACACCCCAAATCCCGAAGTTCACGAGCTACATCAATGCCGCTCTGTTCCCCCATGGAAATGTCGAGGATAATTACGCTTGGTTTTAGAAGGAGGCATTCGCCGACTACAGTTGCCCCGTCACATACTGCGGCCACCACCTTGTAGTCTTTTTGCTTTTGAAGCATTTTACTGACGTGGGCAAGGACGGAAGAATTGTCGTCGGCAAGCAGTATGCTCGTTTTCACCACAAGCCCTCTTTCGGGATGTAAGGCTGCGGAATCGCAATCGGCTGACTGCGACGGCGCCATGCTTCCTTCAGACGTGCAGATCCAGACACTAATTTCACAAAGATGCTATCTGGTCTGAGAGGTCTCGACTACTGTCAAAAGTGACGTCTCTGGGTGGTTTTACAAAGCGATAACCGACTTTTGACCAATTCAAGCTCGATCGGAATCTCGCGTGATGGCTCCACAATCATCAGCGGTCACATTGGGCAGGGTGGTTTCACCAGTCCGCACATCTGGAACGCGGGTGGCTTGGTTGATTTGGGCCATCCACATAACGGCTGCACGAAAATTGGCAACAGCTGGGGCAGCGGCTACGAACTAAGCGGCGACGGAAACGTGGCTGTGGGACTCGCCTGGACTTGCACAGCTGCAGAAGGTTTTGTGTGGACAGAGAAGACTGGGAACCTGTCACTTGGCCATCCATTCGGCAACCATAGCACCCGCGCCAGCGCTATCTCCGCCAATGCCAGACGATCGTCGGATTCTGGGAAGATCCCACCGGTCCACGCCGTCCGGTGCGTTGGGTGGGCGGCAAGCACGATTTGTTTCTAGGCAGCAAGGCGCTCGGGGAGGCCGCGGCTGTGAATAGCGATGGTTCACAAATCGTCGGTCAGTTTTTCAAGGCAAGCGGAAACGGCGTGGCGTTCTTTTATTCCGATAAGCAAGGGCTGCGTCTGATAGGTACACTCAAGCACACTTCGACCGATCAGAGCTTCTCGAATGGCATCGCAGACGCTGGGCGAGTAGTTGGCTGGAGTGGTGATCCGTTTGGTGCCGGGATTGAAGCCTTTTCCTGGACTTCTCAGTCCGGCATAAAAAAGCTCGCTACAGTACTGAAGTCCCTTGGTGCCGATATTCCTGCCGGCACTACTCTAACTACCGCCGTCAGCATCTCCGCCGACGGATCGACTATGGCCGGCCAGTATTTCAACGGCCAGACCTTTGGCAACTGGATAGCACACATTACCAAGTAAGCCACTGCAATCCATGCTTGGGACATCGGAGTGTGAACGTCGCTGCTCGGTTCTCGGCGCTCACGTGTCCGTTTATCGCACCCTGAGACCTTCAGTCAGCCACCGCTTCCGCTGTCTGGTGAGCAGGTTTTGAGCTAACCGGCACGCGCCCTTGCACCTGTGTACCAAGAGATGGCTTTGACCAGATCGTGAATTCGCCGCCCACAGAACGCAGACGTTCTTGCATACTGATCAGTCCAAGGCCGTGGGGTGTTCCCGGGTGCTCGGGATTAAACCCAATTCCGTCATCAGAAACCCGCAGTTGAACTACGTTCGATTCGCATGACAATTCCACTTTCACGTAACGGGCTTGGCTGTGTTTAAACACGTTTCGCAATGATTCCTGCACAGTACGAAACAAGTTGAGAGAAACGTTATCCTCCAGGTCCTCGGGCAGATCCCTAACCGTACAGTCGACCTGAATCTTATGTTGCTCAGAAAATTCCTTGCAGAGTTGCCGAACGGTTGCCGCTAATCCGAGGTAGTGGAGCTTGGAGGGATGCAACTGGTGAGACATGTGCTGGATGTCGGTGGAGATTTCATTAGTCAGCCGCCAAATTTCCCGCAGCTCTTTCTTCTGCGCCAGATTGGTATGTGCCGCGGTGGACTGGTCACATTCCTGAATTCGGTTCGCTAACAGTGCCAGCCGCTGATTGATGTCGTCATGCAGATCGCGAGCAATACGCGCTCGTTCCTCCTCACTCGCCCGGATCAGCCGGCCACTGAATTCGATCACGGTCGCCCTCGCCTGCCTCAATTCGGTGATGTCCATGCAGCAGCCGACGTATCCGGCAAAGGAACCGTCGTTGTTGTACCTCGGCGTACCCATGTCTAAGACCCAACGGTATTCTCCATCGTGGCGGCGAAGCCGATACTCCATTTTGAATTTTTCCTGGCGATCAAAGTGGCGAATGTAAGTTTCCAGGCACTTCGACAAATCGTCTGGATGCACCCCTTCAGCCCAGCCGTTGCCAAGTTCCTCCTCGAGACGCCGCCCGGTGAATTCGAGCCAGGGCCGATTGAAATAATTGCACAGCTTGTCTGGACCGGACATCCAGATCAGCACCGGGGCAGTATTGGCAATCAAACGAAAGCGCTTCTCGCTCTCCGCTGCTGCTGCTTCAGCGCGGCGACGTTCAGTGATGTCTTGCGCAGTACCACGGAGATAGGTAACGCGGCCCAAAGCATCGCGCACTGCTTCACCACGGGCACTGACCCATTTTGTGCTGCCGTCTGGGCGTACAACTTCTAATTCGATCTCTGGAATTGAACCTATCGGTACACCCTCTTTCATCAGCGCATTCAACCGGCTCATGCTCTCCGGAGTGAAGAGATGTTCGAGATCCTCGAATCGCGGCGCAGGTAGTCCAGGATCTATTCCGTAAATTCGGTAAAGCTCCTCCGACCAGGTAACCGTTTTGCTTACCGGATCCCAGAGCCAGTTCCCCACCTTCGCTAAACGCTGCGCTTCTGCGAGCTCTTTCTCTTTTCGAGCGAGAGCGACTTGTGCGCGCTTACGTTTTATTCTGCTCCTAAGCAGCGAGAAGATCAGTAGAGTCTCAATCAGTAAAACCGCGGAAAGGCCCAGGATTCTCCACCGGTACAGTTCCCACGGAGAATATTCCCAGTAGCGCACCTCACTTTCCTTCGGAAGCTGGCTTGGATTAAACCCCCAGCGATGTAATTCGCGCCAGTCAATCACATAGTGCTGAAAATCTCCGCGGGCGATCGGAATGTTCTCCGGCTTTTGTCCCTTCAAAATTTGTACGGCGTCATGCCCTAAGGTACGTCCCACATCGCCCAACTCCGCAACGCTGCCTCCTACCACTCCGTTGCCCACGACGGAAGAGAATGTTCCGTAGATTGGCCGGGTTGCACTTCTCGAAATGAACGGAAGAATGCGAGCGGGAATAAACTGCTCGCCACTGGAGTCAGTTACGAAATCGAGGAACAAAATGACCGCATCTGGCTGCGCACTCGCCAGTCGAGATGCAAGGTCTGGCAACGCAAGATCCGTCAGGTATTGAAACTCCAAATTCGACTCATAGGCACGAAACTGGTCCCGTGCGATCTTAAAGTCGAGTTTCTCGCCTTCCGAAGAACCCGAAACCACGATCACACGGGAAGTACCAGGATTTTGTAGCAATGCCAGTTGCAGCGTAGGCAGATAGTTCACTTCCCGAATCACGCCGGTTGTGCTCGGTTTTTGGTTAAGCCACTGTGATGCGTTTTGGGGATTCACGACGAAGAACAACAGCGCTCCGTCTGGGAACAATTTGGCTCGCATCTGTGCGGCAAACTTTACTGTTTCTTCGCCGATTGCAATTACCAACTGGAAAGTCTGGCCGGAGTACTTATCCGCAAGGTAAGAGGCTGCCGCGTTTCGGCGAGCTTGGTTCGACTGATGAAGAGAAATCGAGGTACTCAAAACTAAAACGGGCAGGCTTGTCGGAGCCTACAAGAATCTGCTTCTCCGTCTGTTCGATCATGGCAGCGACATCGGGCAAGTCCGGATCCAACGAGGAAAGAAAAAGCACCTCGACTTGCTGTCGCTTCGGTGAGGGAGCCGAGGCAGGCTTCGCGAAAGCTCTGGACTGAGTTATGCAAAAACAGAGTAGGCACAACAAGGCGTATCGGAACGTTGCCGACGCCGGCGTCATGTAATGACGAAATACTCGAAGTGGAAGCACCAAATACACAATTTACGAACTCGCGTGATTGAAACCAAGCCGTAGATTTTCGTCGGATCCTGAAGTACCTATGCACTGTAATCTCGTTCACAGCTGACGTCGTGATCCTAACGGGCACCGTAAATGGACATTGAATGGTAAGGTGACGTCGCCTTCGCCACTACTGTAATTGTTGACAGTTTCGTGGGCGGGCGTGCCCGGCTAGGATTCCGGTTCGGCTACAAGGAAGAAAGGCGATTTCGAGATGAAACTCGAAATAAGTGATTGATGTTTCTCCCTAAAAAACCTGAAACCGCAAACTTTCGCGCCGATCATGCCAAGATCAGCGACTTCTGCGCCGTCCTTGAAAGAGACACCAAGCCCTTTTATCTTTTCGCGTTCTTGCTGACGGCAAATCACAAAGAAGCCGAACAGTGTTTTGGTTCGGCGCTTCAGGAGGGTTGCGAAGAGAACACTGTATTTAAAGCGCACATTGAATCATGGATTAAGCGTTGCATGCTCAAGAAAGCAATTGGCATAGTCTTCTCCCGTTCGGCGAACACCGACGAACAGCGGGATCACTGGTCTGACGGGACAGGACACCTTCGGGCGAGCAACATGGTAACTGCAGTGACCAGTCTGGCAGGTTTAGAGCGGTTTGTATTTGTCATGTCAGTTCTGGAGAAATATTCATTATGGGATTGTTCGCTTCTGCTGAAGTGCACAGTGGCCAGCGTCGAGCAGTCAAGAGTCGACGCGTTATCCAAACTTGCACAATCCAATGCACTTTTTGCCGCAGATCCAACCGGACCCTCGGGCCGACGGGAGTTGGCCTGAGCGCCGCACATCGGCCGATCCTCTTCCGAGAGGCGAACGTTGGCACCAAGCCCTTTATCCGCATTGGCTGTTAGTTCTGCCAGTTTATTCCTCCGCTTAAACCGTTAGCATGAAAAGGGCAAAGTCCCGACCAGGCGGGCTGGTATGGCCGCGTCGACAGCCACCGCAGCGACGTTGGCGTAGCGCAGAGCACGGGTTAGTGGTATAAACGCATTCGTGTTTTTGAGGAGTCAAGGTGGAGAGGCATTCTCAGCAGCTTCCTACGAGTTTTAATTTGAGAGTTGTCATGTCGAGCGATCCGCGTTTTTTATCCGTCGTCCGTGCTGTCGTGGGTCAACTTGGCCATGTGTACGGCTTGACGGAAGAATCGTGTCACGAAGTCACTTTGGCCGTCGACGAGGCGTTGGCCAATGTGATTCGACATGCTTACAAGAATCGTCATGACGAGGAGATCGAATTTAATTGCCAAGCCAGGGCCGATCACCTGGAGTTCACTCTCGTCGACCGGGGAGAACCAGCGGACATGGCCAGGATCTGCGGCCGGCCGCTGGATGAGGTTTCACTGAGCGGACGGGGAACGCACTTGATCAAGGCGGCCATGGATGAGATGCGCTACGAGCGAGTTCCGGCAGGAAATCAGCTGAGACTCATCAAGAACATCCCTGCTGCCAAGGAAACTGTCGATAAACCGTGATCGCCACAATGTTTGGCGAGGGGGGATGAAATGGAAAGACATATGGGGTCTTCGACCCGCATAGAAAAAGGGACCACGATCGTAGACGTGGTGGGTCAAATCGACCTTGGCAATTCACCAGCCTTGCGCAAAACACTGTTGGCATCTCTGAAAGACGCAGATCGCGTGGCCATAAACCTGAACGCTGTCAAGTACATCGATAGCTCCGGGATCGCTTCCCTGTTAGAGGTTCTCAAAGAGGCGCGCCATTGCAATAAGCGGCTTGTGCTTTTCGGTGTAACGGGGGCTGTTAGTCAAGTGCTGCAGCTCACGCGCCTGACCGGGGTTTTTGAAATACGCGAAAACGAAGAGCAGGCGCTCGAAGCCTGAGTTCAGATCTCGAAGACGGCATGCTTTCGAAGCTTTAGTCCGCAATGACTTTTGTAAATGGAAAAGAGTTGGCGTGAAAGCATCGGGACAAATCGCAGCCGTACCTGAGCATGTCGGTGCTTGGACCTTGGACGGGCTGGCTTACATTGGCGGCTTGGCGGCGCTGGCAGGCCAGTCAGCCTATATCACATTTGTAGGTCCCTTTCGGGGCCAGCGATTTCGTCCGTATCGGGCTTTCCATCAAGCCATGGCGGTTGGGGTCGAAGCCATCCCGATCGTGTCGCTGATCACGTTTTTTGTCGGCTTGATCATGGCGCTGCAGAGCGCCTATGAGTTGCGAAAGTTGGGAGCAATGCAGTTCCTGGCCAGCGCCGTAGCGCTATCGATTCTCCGGGAACTGGGTCCGCTGCTTACAGCGGTCGTCGTCATTGGTCGTTCGGGGTCCGCTTTTGCCGCGGAAATTGGTACGAAGAAAGTGACCGAGGAGGTGGATGCCCTGAAAACCATGGCTTTCGATCCAGTTGGTTTTCTCGTTGCGCCCAAATTCCTGGCCATGCTGGTGATGATGCCCTGCCTGTCAATCTGGGCTGACTTTATGGGGATTGTAGGCGGATGCGTGTTCGGCGTTGCCGCCGCCAATTTCACCGTCATTTCGTATTTCAAAGCAACTCAAGACGCCATCATCGCCCGCGATATATATACGGGCCTTATTAAGAGTGTGTTGTTCGGTTTAGTCATTACGGCTGTCGGCTGCAAAGAAGGCTTCGCAACCGGGGCTGGCGCAGAAGAGGTTGGGCGCTCGACGACTGCGGCGGTCGTCACCTCGATTGCGCTGGTGGTGATTGTCGATCTCATATTCACCGCCTTGTTCTATTTTATTAATCCGAGTTAGCGAGGAATTTCGAAAATGACTGACTCCAGTGCAGACACGCCAGCGATTTCGGTGGTCGATCTGCGCGTGAGCTACGGAGAGCGCGAGATTCTTCATGGTGTCAGCTTCGACGTTCGCCGAGGCGAAACCATGGTGATTTTGGGCGGATCGGGCTCGGGAAAAAGCACCTTATTAAAAACGTTAGTTGGTTTGGAAAAGCCGACTCTGGGCGAAGTCTGGATTAATGGCGTCAACACAGCGAAGATTTCCGAGCGTGAAATGGATGCGATTCGAAAAACAATTGGCATGTCATTTCAAGGCTCCGCGCTGTTTGGCTCGATGACAGTTGGCGAAAACGTTGCGCTGCCCCTGCACGAGCATACCGATCTCGAAGACTCCACCATTGAGGTCATGGTGCGCATCAAGCTGGGGCAAGTCGGCCTGGGGAATTTCGAAGACTACATGCCTTCCGAACTTAGTGGAGGGATGAAAAAGCGCGCCGCCGTCGCGCGTGCTTTGGCCATGGATCCTGAAATTCTTTTCTTCGATGAGCCGTCAGCAGGGCTTGATCCGATCATTGCGGCAGGACTCGATGAACTGATCGTGAACCTCAAGAAGGCTTATTCGATCACCATCGTAGTGGTGACGCACGAACTGGCCAGCGCTTTCCTGATTGCCGACCGCATGGTTTTGATCGATCGAGGCCACGTTGTGGCACTGGGAACCAAAGAGGAGCTTCAGGCGAGCAAGCATCCGCGGGTGCGCCAGTTCCTAGATCGAGTTCCGGAGCCTGAAGTCACCGAGGAACTCGACTATCTGCAAATGCTCACCGGGGACCGAAAAACCGCGAGGAGTTAAGCAAAACTTGAGGGGTTTGAGAGGACTTTATGAACAGCAAGCGTGAGCAGATATGGGTAGGGCTCTTTGTGTTGATTGCCTCCGGTTTGCTGATTGGGACTGTCTTAGCCGTATCCGGCGCATTCGCCGGGGGCGACATTCCATACCATTCTTATTTCAAGTCCGCCGCCGGTCTCGTGCCCGGTGCCACGGTCCGGTTTGGCGGTATGAAAGCCGGCAGGGTAGAAAGAGTGCGCGTCGATCCTCAAGACTCAACCCGAATGGAGATCGACTTCAGCGTCGCGCGTAGTGTTCCGGTCAAGACAAATAGCGTGGCGAAGATTACCAGCCTTGGGGCTCTCGACGAAAACTATGTGGAACTCGGAACCGGAACAAAGGGCGCTACGCTGGCAGCGTCGGGAAGCGAAATAAAATCTGTGGAGACGATAGGAATTGGCGCCATCGGCGATATGGTCGGCGATTTGACTCCACTTGCTCAACAGGTTCTGCAGAATCTGAATCAACGATTGACGGAAATGCAAGTTACGCTGAATCGCGTCAACGATTTGCTCGACGATAAGAATCGTGCGAACGTCAGCTCCGGGCTGCGGAATCTGAATTACATGCTCGCTGAAGATCGCCCCAAGGTCTCAGCAACGCTAACCAATGCGCAGACGGCCAGCGCCAAGATCGTGCCCTTACTCGACAACCTGAAGACAACCACGGACCAGGCAAATCTTTTTCTCTCTCACATCGACCCAGTTGTAGTTGAGAATCGCCAGGATATCCGCACCGTAGTTGTCGAGTTGAAGCAAACGCTGCTGACAGCTTCATCTCTCATGGAACAACTGAAGAATACGACCGATTACAACGCCGACAACATCGACCAAATATTGCAGAACCTCCGGGTCACGACCGAAAACGTAAAACAGCTGACCGACACGCTAAAGTCCAGGCCTTCCACGCTCATTCGGGGAAGCTCCGGACCAGATCGCCAGCCCGGCAGCAAACAGGATTAAGAAGAGGTAAATGTATGCACCGAACAAGCGCAATTCTGATCTCGTTGCTTGCCCTCAGCCTGATCGGGTGCGGCACGGGCCGGCCCATTAAGTACTACACGATCCAGGTACCAGTGGCTCCTACACTCTCGACCAGCACGTATCCAGTGTCTCTACTAGTGGCAAGCATCGGTGGACCAGAGCTTTTCAAAGATACGCCGATTGCCTATCGCGTGGGCACTAATGAGATAGGTGTGTACCACTACAGTCGTTGGGCTGAGCCGCCTGTCGAAATGCTCAAGAGCAAATTGATTCTCATGCTTCGTTCTTCAGGACGCTATCAATCCGTGACTGGACCGGGAAGCACGACCGAAGGACAATTCGTGGTGCGGGGCAAACTCTACAATTTCGAGGAAGTCGACGGCGGAGGTATTTCCTCACTCGTGTCCATGGATTTTGAGCTCTGCGATCGAAAGTCGGGCAAAGTCTTGTGGTCGCATTTCTACTCGCAAAAGGAATCCGTGGACGGCAAGCATATTTCAGCGGTGGTCACGGCGCTCGATCTCAATTTGGAGCGTGGGCTGACGGAAGTTACCGCTGGCATTGACCAGTATTTTTCAGCGAACCTTGCCAAGCAAGAGGCGAAGCGATGAATGCAGGAGCAAAAACCGTACTGCTGGTGGACGATGCACCTGCGAACCTCCAGGTAGTGAACTCGATTCTCAAAAGCACTTACAAGATTCAGATCGCTACTAGCGGAGAGAAGGCTTTGAAAATCGCCCATCAAAGTCCCACCCCCGATTTGATCCTGCTGGATGTCATGATGCCGGAGATGGACGGCTACGAGGTTTGCTCCCACCTGAAGTCGACCGCCGATACGCGGGATATTCCCGTAATTTTTCTCACCGGCCAGACTGAAACCGACGATGAAACCAAGGGTTTCGCGGTTGGGGCTGTCGACTACATTCACAAACCGTTCTCGCCGGCGGTCGTAAAAGCCAGAGTGCACACGCATCTCGTGCTCCGCGGCATACGCGAACAACTAGCCAGCCAATTGCTTAATATCCAGCAGGAGATGGAAACTGCACGACAAATTCAACTGTCGATCTTACCGCGGGAGATTCCGTCAATTCCTGGGCTGGATATTGCTGCCCGATATATTCCCATGACGTCAGTGGCGGGCGATTTTTACGATTTCATCCAGATCGATGAAAAGAGAATTGGCATTCTGGTGGCGGATGTGTCGGGCCACGGCATGCCCGCCGCGCTTATCTCCTCGATGCTGAAGATTGCTTTGGCCGCGCAATCCGGCTGTGCCTGCGATCCGGCGCGTGTATTAAATGGTCTGAATCAAGCTCTGTATGGAAAGTTCCAGGGACATTACGTTACTGCAGCGTACATATTAATAGATGCTGCCAAACAAAAGCTCTGTTATGCGGGCGCGGGACACCCGCCCCTCATCCTCTGGGACAATGCGGCAGGAGAGACTCGCGAATTGATGGAAAATGGTTTGTTCCTTGGCTTTTTTCCTGACGCTGCATATACCTCGGTAGAGATACCTTTCCGGCAAGGCGACTGGGGAGTGCTCTACACTGACGGAATCGTCGAAGCGACGAACCTGGCAGAAGAACAATTTGGTGCAGGTCGCTTCAAGCAGTTTCTCGAAGGCCATCACGATGGCTCATCGGCCCAGTTTGTTGACGGTGTTCTTGACCAATTGTCGCGCTGGTCCGATAGCGTTTCTGGCCGAGAGCCCGAGGATGACATCACCCTTCTGGCAATTCATTTCAATCGCGGGGCGGTGTAGGAAGTTCAGAGGCCAGGCTGCTTCATTACGTAGTTGCATTCGCGCAATACTGCTCAGTGATTACATCGAGTTTCAGCAACGCCGCCTCAAAATCGAAGTCGCTGATGGATGCGCTCAACGCATCCAAATGAGCCTTGTCGACAACCCCTGCGACCCCTTCCTGCAAACTGCGAAATGCTTCTTCGGAATCGCCATCGCTGGCAGCGAGTAGGGACCTGAGCCGTGCGATCGCGGCGGAAGCTGCTTCTCCGTTGAAAGGCGAGTGCAGTATCGGGTCCGCTTGAGCTGGCGCTGATTCGCGCAGCGCCTGCTTAATGGTATCAACCTGAGCGCTCAATACGGTCGCGAAGCCGTCGAGCGGAACGGCAACATCCTCTCCTTCGCGAATTGCTTTTTCCACTTTTTGGGCTGCAGACTGCACCCCTGCGATGGCAAGATTGCCCGCCACGCCCTTCACTGTATGCGCGATGCGCTCTGCCAGTTTGGAATCTCTACTTCCGAGTGCGGCTGAAATTTGGGCGGCAGCATCACCTTGCTTCGCGGCGAACTGTCCCAACAGATCGCGATAGAGCCGCTTGTTACCCGCAACGCGGTTCAGGCCATCAGCAACATTGACTCCGGCGATTTCCGGCAAAATTACTTCGTCGGACGGCTTTTCTTTTACCGGGTGTGCCGGCGATTCTAACGTTGACTTCGGCCGGGGCTTCGCCCATCGCAGCAATGTCGCAAATAAGTTGTCGGGATCAATCGGCTTTGACACGTGATCGTTCATGCCTGCATCGAGACAACGCTGGCGCTCTTCTACCAGAGCATGCGCGGTCATGGCAATGATCGGGAATTTCTGCAGACGCGGATCGCGACGCAGCAGCTTGGTTGCCGTAAATCCGTCCATTTGAGGCATCTGCAGATCCATGAATACGACGTCGAACGGCGGAGGCTGATCGCCTTCGGTCAGGATTTTCACCGCTTCTCCGCCATGGTTGGCAACGGTTACGATCGCGCCGGCGCTCTCCAGCAGTTCAGTCGCAACCTGCTGGTTCATCTCGTTGTCTTCTACCAACAGCACCCGGATTCCGATGGCCTCATGCACCGGCGTATCGTCTTTCTTCACCCGAGAACGCTGATCCTCAAGTCCGGCGACGCCGAACAAATCTACCAGCGCGTCAAAGAGCACCGACGAATTGACGGGCTTTAGCAAATAGCTGTCAATTCCAATCTCGTCAGCTTGTGTCCTGACATCTTCTCGCCCAAAACCAGTCACCATAACGATTTTGGGGACATGCTGGAGACGATCATCGCGCTTGATGATGCGACTTGCCTCCAGACCATCCATTCCAGGCATGTGCCAGTCCATCAATATCAGGCGATAGGGGTCTTGCGAATCTGCGCTGGTAATCTCCCTCACCGCGTCGTCTCCGGATGAAACCGACTCAGCTCTCAGGGCGAATGCCCGCAGCATATCGGTAAGAATCTCGCGCGCCTGCGCGTTGTCATCGACAACCAGGGCCCGTATTCCTGCCAGATCAGGAATGAGGTGCTTGCGTTTCATCTCTGATCCGATACCGAACCACGCAGTGAAGTGAAAAGTGCTGCCGACACCAGGCTCGCTCTCGGCCCAGATCGTGCCCTCCATCATTTCAACCAATCGCTTCGAGATGGAGAGTCCAAGACCGGTGCCTCCGTATTTGCGCGTCGTCGAAGTGTCTGCCTGCGCGAACGCCTGAAACAGTCGCGCACTCTGCTCCGGCGTCATGCCGATGCCACTGTCACGGACTGAAAACTTCACCTTCACTCGATCCGCCAGTTGTTCTTCGACCGCCACCGACACTAACACTTCGCCACGTTCCGTGAACTTGACGGCGTTATTCACCAGGTTGATGAGGATTTGTCCCAGGCGCAACGGGTCGCCGATCAGATTCGATGGGATTTCATGCTGCGTCGCGATCAGAAATTCAAGGTTCTTGTCTTGCGCTTTTTGACTGACAATCGTCGAGAGATTATCGAGCACATCCTCGAGTTGAAAGCCGGTCTTTTCCATATCAAGCTTGCCCGCTTCGATCTTCGAGAAGTCGAGGATGTCATTGATGATCCCCAGCAGCGCGTGTGCGGCAGACTTGACCTTGGTCAGATAGTCTGCTTGTTTCTTGGATAGATCAGTCTTCAAGGCCAGGTGCGTCATGCCGATGATGGCATTCATCGGCGTGCGGATTTCATGGCTCATGTTCGCCAGGAAATCAGATTTTGCTTTGGTAGCGGCTTCAGCGACTTCCTTAGAAGTCACGAGATCCGCTTCCAGCCGTTTGCGCTCGGTGATATCTTCCTGCAAAGCGGCCACGTATTGCGGTTTGCCGGCTGCATCCCGGAGCAGAGAGAATCTCACGCTGGTCATGGCGATCGCGCCGTCTTTGCGAACTAGCCGCTGTTCCCATTGGTTCTTGTCGCGCTTTCCCTCGACAAGCTCTGCATATCGTTCCGCACAGGCGGCTCGCTCATCCGGGTGAGAGATTTCGTCCCACTTCTCCAAGTTGCCGAGTTCTTTCTCGCTGTAACCCAGCATCTCTTGCAACGCGCGGTTGGGGGAGATCGCCTGCTCGTCAATGTTGAAGAAACTAATGCCGATCTGGGCATTCTCGAAAATGGAACGGAAAAGCTGCTCGCTCGCCCTGAGCTTTTCCTCGGCCCGCTTTCGCTCAGTGATATCAACAACCGTGACGACAGCTCCGGTGACTTTCCCGCCCTCAAGAATTGGGAACGAAGAATATTCAACCGGAATCGGGGTTCCGATCCGGCGCCACATTACTTCGTCATCCACGCGGCAGCTCTCCCCGTTATTGAACGCACGGTAGATAGGGCATTGCTCCACCGGATAAGGGGACCCGTCGAATTTGTGGTGATGCACCAGAAGGTGCATGTTTTGGCCGAGTACTTCTTCGAGCCGCGCACCAATCAACTCCGCCATGGCTGGGTTGAGGAAGGTGCAGCAGCCCTGCAGATCTATTCCGTAGATTCCGTTACCCGTTGATTCGAGGACAAGCTGCATTTGGTGCGACAGGTGCGCTTGTTCGGCTGCCTGTACCTGGGTTTGTTTCAGCAGCTTCTTGGCCTCTATCGTAGTCATAAGGATCTTCGTGTTGAGCGCGACCCCAGGTAACAGCGCGTCCAGCAGTGCCTGCTGTCGCTCCGAGACCGGGGCCGAAGGCGCCAGTTCGATAACGGCCAACACAACGTCCTGACTAATCAGAGGAACAAAAAGAACGCACGCCGGTGTCACTGTCCCTGCGCCCGCAGAGACTTGGAGAGGCTTCTCGGCAGTAGAGACGATTCGAAGGATGCGCCGCTCGACGGCAGCTTGCCCTACCAACGCTTCGCCAAGCGCAAATTCTCGCGGCTCCGTCGCGACGTCCGTCGCGAAAGCCCCGACACGAGTGAATCGCGTGTGACTCTCGTCGGCGAGGTAGAACGCACCGTACAGCAGATCCAATGCCCCCGAGATTCGTGAGAGAAGGATGCTGGAGAATGCCACGAAATCCTCAGCCGACTGCAATTGCGAAACCGTAGCCGCCACTTCGGTCTTAACCCATGCCTGCATTTCCTGCTCACGGGCAGCAACTTGCAGCGTCTGTAACGCGCGGCTCATCTCGCCGATCTCATTAGGGCGGCTGAGATTCGCAATGGGTTGGTCCAGCCGTCCTTCTGCCACGTCGAGAATCCGGCAGCGAAAAGACGACACCATCTGCACAACTCCGACATGCACGATGGAAAGCGCAATGATGAGAGATACGACCAGTCCAACGATGATCACAATCCATGTGATCACGACCATGTGGTGCGTCCGGGCGGTGAGTGCATTGGATTCCTGGTTTGCAGACTTTTGCATATCGTTCACCAGGTTCGTCATAGCCTGCCTTGCCCGCTGCAAATCAGCGTCGGCTCCCGTGCGCATGATGTTCATGGCCTTTTCATGGTTGCCGGCCAAGGCTGCGGCACGGACGGGACGAGCGTTAGAGGCAGCTCGATTGAACAAGGCCTCTGCCGCCTTGATTTCCTGAGCTCGACCGGGATTCTGACGCACAGCATCGGCTAGCAATTCCCGGTAGTCTGCTTGCACCTTGTCCAATGCTCCGTCGTCGATTTGCCTTTGATCGGGGTTGTCCTCGGCGACGAGTTGATAGAGCAGCAACCGGAACAGCATGGTGTTTCCCCGCGCCGCGGTCACCGATTGAAATGTCTTGACGTAACTGTCGATCAAATTGCTGTACCACGCGTCGATCTTCTGACTTTCGAGCGACGAATACACTCCAGCGCCAATCGCCATCAGCGCCAGCGGAAGCATGGCGACCAGCACCTTGGTACGGATTCTTAAATTCGCTAAAACTCCCATATCATCCGTTCACCGCCGAGGGTTGTCGAAGTGCCGGTCAGAGCACTTGCTCATTCTGCATTTGGGTCACGACCAGCTTGACCAGCCCATTGATTGCTTTATGTACCTTGGAAGGATTGAAAGTATCAGTGATGCCGGTCCAGACCAACTGTCCATCCGGCGCAGAAGTCACATAATAAAAGTTGGTTTCAACCCGCACCTTCTTCTCTCTCTCCAGATATCCGGGCGAGTAGACCACGGGATACAGCGTGCCGTAATAACCGTAGAAGGTGTTGTAGTAAGGATATGGAACAACGTACGCGACCCCCGGGATGTAGGTGATGGTGTCGTCCACCTTGATCAGGCGCGAAACGACCACAGCTTCGATATGGTTTGCTCGAACCTGTTCCTTTAAGGTGTTGAGGTCAAGCTGCGTTCCCGGAGGGCGCAGCAGAATGGCATTTCCCGGAATCGCCTCGAAGCCTGCGCTAGCTAACTGCGCCGACAGTGCATCCTCAAAGTCAGCACGAACCTCAGTCCTATTGCTGAGACCCAATGCCAGCACTCGATGAATTTCTTGCTTCTGAAAGTTGGGAAGCTTGCAGGTCGCCACTAGCTTGCTGGACTTGGCGAAGACCAGAGTAACTGCCGCCAGAGCGATAGCAGTGGCTAAAGTTTTGCGATTCAAGCATCACCTCAGTTGGCTGTTTTGGAGAGCCAGGATTTATTCCCGTGATTGCACCTGGATTACTCGGCCTTTTTCCAGGTCTCGTCCGGTGCATATTCCATCATCGCGCTGGCCACCTCTGCGGTTTTGTCGCCCAGATCCTTCTGGTAGACCACTCCGGTTTGATTGACGATGAAAGTCATAACACCCGATGACCGGTAATCGGCTGGGTAGGCCAGAAAAGCAAATCCCGCAATCATTTCTCCATTCACGATGTAACTTTTCGCGTCAGCTTGAGCGGTTTTTCCTTCCGCGGTCAAGATTCGAAAGTAGTAGCCGTGGAATGGCGAGTTCTCTGCTTCTTGCTTGCCGTTTCCTGCGCCGGTTGCGTCCGCCAGCAAGGGACCAATCGGACTCTCGGCTTCGCCATCGGCGGTTTTCCAGAACAGCCCGTTGTGCCGGCCTTCATCGCTGGACAATAGCTGGGCGTATTGTTGAACTTTTCCGTCTCGCGGCTGACTGTAGTATTCGCTTTGCGCGGAGACCAGTACGTGGCATAGGTCCATCGCGGAGTATTCGTTGCGGCCGATGCGACGAAATAGGATTTCCTTTTTGCCGGTATCGGTATCGAAATGCCATACCCCATTTTCACTGACTAATGGAACGGGCAGAGGCCAATTCTCCGCTCCTATATAAAGACTGGTAGTGCCATCTGGCTCCTCGACGAGACGATGCATCTCTTTGTAATCGGCGACGAACTCATCCCGTATCTTCTGATCTTGAACACTGTCGCCGGTAGAGATTAGTGTTATGCCAGCGGGCCCAAATATCTCCAGCATTGCGCTTTGACCGCTGGATTGAGCGGCGACGAACAAGGCCTGGCTGGCGTCTTCCGCCGAGGCAAAGGTTTTTTGTCTGGGCTGCTGGGTCAGCAAAAATCCGGTCAGAACTAACACCACGGCGGAAACGAAACATAAGTCCACCAGTGAGATCCGCCTCAGTTTAGCAATACGCGACAACTGCAACATTGATTCCTCCGTCTGGCCGCATTGGCACTGTGATGTTCGCGTTGCGGCTCATCGCGCTACCGTCGCCCGGCGATGCTGGTTCCACCACTCGGCCTTGAAGATCCGCCGTTGCCGCTGGGTCTCGAAGGTCGACCGCCTCCGCCGAGACTGTTGCTTCCTCGGGATTGCTGCGCCGCTGCACCGCCGCCGGACGTGTAACCAGTGAGCGCATTGGAGCGCGTGCCGGGGTCACGGGTTTGTCCAAATCCGCGACTCGGGTCCGCCTGACCTCGATTCTGTTGTCCCTGTTTCCCCTGAATGTTTGCAGGATTGCCAGTTGGCGTTTTGCCCACGGCGCTCCCTTGCACGTTCCCGCGATTGGCCGGCAGCGTTGACGGAGTTGCGGACTTGTTTCCGCTGGGATTTACGTTGACCGTGTTTCCACCGCGGTTAACGGTATTGCCACCCCGATTGACGTTATTTCCACTGCGATTGATGTTCGTATTGCTGCCGTAGGGCGTCGGTCGAGGATAGTTGTTCGGGTTTCGATAGTAGGAGTTGCGATTGATATAAACATTGCTACGAGAGACATAAACATTGCGTTGGTAGATCACAGTTCCACCACGCCAGTTGTAACCCCACGAATTCCAGCCCCAACCGCAACATCCCCCTCCCCAGATGGCTGCACCCACAGCTACACCGACGCCAAACGAAATGATCGCATCCGCTGTCGGGTTCGGGCTGCTATAGCCAGGATAAACAACCACGGGATATCCGTACACAACCGTGGGATTGTAGACAGGAACATACACAATCTGCGGATTTGCGGGTTGTATGACGATAGTCTGTGCCTCTGTCGTAACCGTCTGTTCTTTGGTGGTCTGCAGATTGCCGGCATCTTTGGCCTGCTTTCGCAGTTTCTGGATGGCTGCCGTTACTGCATCCTGCTCGTTGAAATAAGCGTCCCCTAACGCCGACGTCCACGACAAGTTTGTGCTCATGTTGTCGAGGACGGAGGGAAATTGGGTTAAGGCCTTAACACTCTCGTCCCAACTTTGCGAGTCAACCGCAGTGCCGAGCTGTTCGCCTTTCAAATTGGAGTTCTTCTTTAACCAGCGATCAGCCTCAACGATCTGAGTCGGATAAGTCGCTCCCGCCAGAATCTGCGCCACCAGGGCATCGGGATAGAGAGCGATGGGTGCGACCAGTTGCTCCAAGCGATCAGCAGATTGTCCGGTTGCTTGTTGTTGTGGAGACCCCCGGTATGCCGTGCCATCAAGCGGACAAGTCACGACCACCAGGGAGCAGGCCAAGAACAAAGCCATAGTTTGCTTCAACATGATCCTGAACTCTCTTTCGTCGTTGTCCATGCCGAGATCAGAAGACAGGTACACGAGCCCAACTCTTCCCTTTTCAGATTAACGATCGAGAGAGGAACGCACGACTGTCAGAAATGCCAGTTCAACGGTACGCCGTACTTACTCGTGGGATGACGGTCAAGTTTTTGCTCGCGGAGGCGGAATTCGACCTATTTGTCGACTTGTAGCTTCTCGAGGGCTGTAGCGAGAAATGTGTTGCTTTGCATGCGAACTGCTGGAAAGCGCGCCGCAGTCATGGCCTGCATTACGGTGTATGCAGGCTCTGAGAGAGGCTCAGGAGGTTTTGCGGGCTTACGCGAATCACGCCTCCGCGCGGACTATCAATGTCGGCTATGAGAAAGAAAGAAATAGACACAGCAAGCGGCAAAATTAGAAACAGGATGATGCTGGTTCGATGTGCGCCATATCCGATCAAGACATTGCAGCCCATGCCTATCGCTCCCAATAGCACCCAGACTTCAAGTGGGATCCGGTTCCACCAGGCAGCCTGCGTGTATCCTTGCGAATTCAATACATCGTTCATGCCCGCAGCCGCAAGGCTGGTTGCAGGTGTCGGCTGAGCTACCGCGCGAGCCTGAACGATAGACCACAGGTTCGCCTGCAGTTGAGAGGTGCTGCTATCGATCTGCCGAAGACGTGACGAGTCACGAGTGACATAGAACAACACGCGCTGATCGAGATAATCTTGCAGGAGCTCACGCACTTTCGCCGCATCCGGGGCAGGTAGCAGACCGGCGCGGACATATTCTGTGCCAATCGCGTTAGCCTCTGCCTCTTCGTAATTCTTGCGTTGATCGTAGCGGGTGATGGTCATTGAAAAGGTGAATCCGATAAGAAGACCGAGCAATGTCAGGGAGGCCCCTTGAATAACGCTGAAGTCGTCACGGTTTTCTTGCTTCAGAGCTGCGACCCGCCTGCGACAGAAATCGCCTGCGAGTGCCGAGAGCCCGAACAAGACGAAGGAGCACACAAATATTATAAGCGGGTAGTTCACAATGTTGATCATATGGAATGGCGGCTCACTACGTCAGCCGGAAAGAGCGACGTGCCCGGGGTGATTCTAGCAGCACTTATGTATTGGCTATTCGCCCACCGGCGTCCAACTATCATCGGGGTCGAATTCAGCTCATTGCGGTTGCTGTTTCCGATGTGGTCTTTCCCAAGTCCTTCTGGAGCAGCACACCATCCTGGTTGATGATGAATGTCATTACCCCGGAATTGCGGTATTCAGCCGGATAGGCAACGAAGGCGAATCCGCCCACCATTTTCCCATCGACTACATAGTCCTTCGCTCCACCCGGCGCGTGACTGCCTTGCCGGGTAAGGATACGGAAGTAGTAGCCATGGAAAGGCGTGCGCGCGTTCTGCTTTGCTTTATATCCTTCATCGGTCGCGGAAACCACAAGCGGCCCGAGTGGACTGCTGGGTTGACTTTCCTGCGATTCCCAATACAAACCGTTTTGTTGGCCGCTATCGCTGATGAACTTTAGCGCGTAGTGGTTTGTACTCCCGTCATTGTGATGCTCCGAGAAGTATTCGGCTTGAGCGTCGACCAGCGCTCCACAGATGTCAATGACGGCTAACTCGTTTCGACCAATGCGGCGTGCCAGAATTTCATCTCGTCCAGCAGCTGTATCGAAGTAGCCACTGCCCCTCACTATTCTTTTTCAGCGGGATTGGGAAGGCGAAATTGTCTGCTCCGATCAGCAGAACTTGTGCTCCATCAGGCATCTTTCGCCATCGGTGCATCTGCCCATAGCCCGCCACAAAGGCATCTACCGTAGTTTTATCCTGCACCGGATCGCCAGAGAAGACGATGTCTTTTGATTGCGGACCGAAAATCGCCAGCACCGCGTTTTGATCGCCTGATTTTGCCGCTGCCAGTAGCGCATTGCCCGCCTCGTCGGGCGAGGAGAATGAGCTGATGGTGGGCTTCTCAGACTTGTTGCAGCCGGTAAGGAGAACAATCAGCACGACAAATATCAATCCGTTGGTGACGGTAAACTTCCGTATCTCGAACGACATAACCACCTCCGTAAAATCGACCCTGGGCATTTCACTAAAAGCAGACTGCCAACTCGACCTCTATTCCCTGAACTCGGGTTCAGCGCCTGGAGCCGCCTCCACCACCGCCAGAGTGGCCTCCCCAACCCCCTCCACCGCCTCCGCTTGACCAACCACGGTTACTTGCCGACTTGGAATCCCAGCCTCCGCCCCCACTGCTGAAGGCTGATGAGCCGCTGCTCTTTTCCTGTCCTCCCCAACCCTTGGAAGCAGAAGAATTGCTTCCCGAGTAACTCGAGCCGCTTGGCTTCGAGTAACTTGAGGCACTTTGGCCCGAACTCGAAGTCCCCGATTTTTGGTAATTGTTCGAACTGTTTGAAGTTCCGCTCTTCTGGTTCCAACCACTCCCAGTGTTGCTGTAGGTATTGCCATTTGCGGTCGCATATTTGTTGCCGTTTGCGGTCTGACCAACTGCGGCACTGTTGTACTTACCAGAAGCGCCGTAAGCGGAGCCACCGTTTGTGGTTTTCACCGATCCTGTTGTTCCCTGTGAGGTCGTCTGATGTTGGCTGTACGCAGTATTCCCGTTTTTCGAAACGGTCGAGCTTCCCCAACTTTCATTAGCGTTGGATCCCTGCTGCGTCTGGCCGTAAGCCCCTGTCCTTGGGTTGTAAGCCTGCGCAGCGCTCTGGCTGCCGTAGGCGTTGGAGTATGAGGCGCCGCGAGCGTAGGTCCCGGTGGATGGGTTGTAAGCTTTCCCGGCGCTTGCGCTGCCGTATCCATTGGAGACGGTGCCACCCTTGGCATACGTCCCTGTCGCCGAGTTATAGCCAGTGCTGTAGTGGGCGGCGCCACCGTAGTACCCACCGTGCCACGCGGGATTGCCATAGTACGCACCGCCGCGGTATACAACCGTGGTGGTTCCATGCCAGCCACAGTTCCAACTGCTATATCCCCAACCGCAACATCCTCCGCTCATCATCGCGCCCACCGCGATGCCAACTCCGAACGCAACCACCGCGGTCGCGGCTACGGTCGATGCGCTGTATCCGGGAGTTACATATGGATATCCGTAAACTACTGCGGGGTTATACATCGGAACATACACGACCTGTGGGTTCGGAGATTGAATTACGATGACTTGCGGCGACTGTTGAACAACCGTGAGCTGCGATCCTGATTTAAGATTTCCGGCGGCTAACGCTTTCGCTCGCAACACCTGGACGGCTGACATAACGTCGGCGGCTTGGGTGTGATACGCCTCTCCTAACGCAGAAGTCCAACTAAGGTTCTGGGCCAGATTGCCGAGCACAGACGGAAATTGAGTAAGTGCTTTAACGCTTGGATCCCACTGCTGCGCGTCAACAGCCTGCATTAGAGTCTTGCCGCTGAGATTCTGATTCTGCTGAAGCCAGCTGGCAGCGAGACCGACTTGATCGGGAAAAGTTGCGGCTGCAAGAACCTGCGCCACCAATGCGTCTGGATAGAGGGCAATCGGCGCCACTAATTGTTGCAACTCTTCCGCGGACAGCGGTACCCCCTGTCCTGAATACCCGTTTGGCGCCGATTCCTGAGATGCCGCTTCAAAAGGTGTCGTCGCTATGACAAGCAGTAAGCATAACGTCGAAGACAAAACCTGTTTCGCAAACGTTTTATTCATGACATCTCTCTCCCGCCTAATTCACAAGGCGTTTTTTGCGTCGAGAACGCTCACTAGTTCTCAGGGGTTCTCGCTGCAGTGACGATCATGACGGTTGGAGTAATTTGTATCGGCACGATCCTCGGTGAAAGGCCAGCGTCTGGCAACTGTCAGTTTTGACAGAAGTCGGGCCAGTCCAACGTCCAGCGAGATTCAGAGCACTCAAATGGAGCGGGCCCTCAGAATGTCCATCCCAAGCTCGAAGTCGATCCGTAGTCACTCTTAGGCAGGTCTTGCGGTGGTCGGCTATCGAAATTCAAATAATAGCCAAGTCTCCAATACAGGTCTTTGGCCAGCTTAAATTTCACAGAAGTGTTGAGGTCAAAACGGACGCGCCCCGGGTCAGTCAGGCTGGGATAGAGGCGAGCGTCAGCGAGTATATTCGTTGTTTTAAAACGATAGAAATTTATCTGCGTCCCTAGGACCGCTTCCGCACTGTTCCCTGTCCGGTCAACTGTTGCCTCTGAAGAATAGCGCTCGCCGTTCCAATCCGCGCCGGCATAGGCGATAACGAAGTTGTTGTTCGTGTAACTGAACATATGCCCCAGAACCCCGCTAAGCGTGGTGCGCAAGTTAAGTTGCTGCTCGTCACTCTGTAAGAAATCTGCAAGGCCTCCGTAGAAGTTGCGAGGTGATAGCAACTGTCTTATAACATTCAGCCGCACCTCGTTGCGAAGGTCGGAAATGTTGCCGCCGCCACTGAAACTGGATTCATAATTCGTGGTAGTAAGCCACTTCGTCCGTTCGAAGAGTGTATTCGATTGAAAGTTATATTGCGTGCGGTTTTGCTGCTTGGAGTAATTGAGTCCGAGGTCTAGTCCGCCGTGCAGGTTCTGCCAGAAACCAGTATCCGTGGTATGAATCTCAACAACATCCTTGGCCGGAAGTACCTTGTTTTGGGAGGATCCCATCACTTGTACTTGCAGTGCTTCTGGCACTTTTCCATCTACCGCACTTTGAAGCGTGCCTGGGTACCGGTTCCCCTCCTTATCTGCAACCACAAATGTCTGGGGGCTCTCGACATGGACAATCTTGGACCAATCGAGTGCCACCGTACCATCCCCGTATGGCAACTTCACATATAAGTATCCCTTCTCGAGCTTGACGATCTCGCAGGTAATGCGGTCACCATTGTTAAATTGGAGGACGTCTTTCTTTTCTCGTGCGGGGCAAACTGGGCGCAGAGTCAAGATGAGAAATACCAGCAAGGTGAAGTAATTTGAAAACCAACGGTGATCATGAAGCATGTTCCACCTCTAGTTTTTCAACGAGCCGGAGCCTGGCTCATCGTGGGATTCCGAAGGTGATTGGTTGCCCCGTGACGTAGCGATCCGTATGACGTTTTTGTAACTTCTGACAAACCGGCGGTACGGCCAACGCTGAGTCCGATGAGCGCCACCAGAGAAAGGGCAATTGCGGTGAGTCCCTCGTCGGAGCACATGGAACTCTTTTCCGAGTCTCACAAACAAATTACGTGAGCCCATCCCCTGCAGGCACCTGTCAGAACTGGCAGGTGACAACGACATAAGCGCGTCTACACTCAAACGGCGGCAAAGAGAAACAAGCGTTGGGAAGCATGTGCTTGGTCGAAGCGACTACGCCGGAGCTACTTTCAATTGCCTCTACGCATAAATAAACGAATTCTGTGGCGATTTCGATCGCCTCAACCAACGATGTCAGGAGTTAGGTGTCGCTCCGCGGCAGTTGTGTCGCTATTGGGAATGCAATGGCTGAAAGTAGCGCTTCCCATCCTTCTAAGTTGCGGTTCCGTGAGCGCGCAAACAGTCCAGTTCCTGCCTGAGGTCGATAGCTACCTTAAGCTCAGCTCAATGTTTCGAGTCTATGTCCAGGCGAAAGACGATCGCGACGGCGGTGACTCGACCCAAGTTACGAACGGACCAAGCGTCCAACTGTACCTTAAACCCCTCCTCAAGCTTAAGAGAATAACCGCTTTCGATCTGGATGATGCCAAGCAAAGACCGCTTGTGCTCGAGGCGGGATACCGATATATAACTGCTCCCAATGAACCCACCGACAATCGTTTCTTAACATCAGTAACTTTTCATCTTCCCTTAAAGACCGGAAGCCTGCTCACCGACAGAAACCGCGCCGACCTGGATTGGAAGGACGGCATATTCAAGTGGCGTTATCGTAATAAACTGACACTCGAAAGAACTTTTGCGATTCACTCCTACCATCTAATACCTTACGTCGCCTTCGAGCCCTTCTACGAGAGCCAATACGATAAATGGAGTACGACCACCGAATATGCCGGTTGCCTCTTGCCTGTTGGAAAGCATGTGCAGTTCAATCCCTACTATGAGCATGAGAACGATACCGGCAGCAAGAAGGGCAACAAACAAGAAAACTACGTCGGGGTCGCGGTTTACTTCTTTTTCTCAGTAGCGAGGAAACCGCCTTCAACCCAATGATCGCGAAGGTTCACGGCCAGATTGGGCGATCCCGAAATCAGCCTATTTTAAGGACGCTGACTGTGAGGGCGTTAGGGCTTGAGCTGTTGATCCCGGACTCGACAACTCAGCATCGATCAGCGATGCAGCCTGATCCCATACGCGCGGATCATTTTCGATTTCGTGGTGAGGCCGGTTGAAGGTTCGAGCGTACCAGGGATAGTTATCGCAGTTGATCGGATGTTCATAGGTCATGCGGAAGTTTCCGATGATCTTGGTTCGTACTGGATCAGCCGCATGAATTTCTGAGCGTCCATGAAGCAGTCCTCTGGGCTGATAAAAATTGACCGCGCTGGCCACGTTCGGAGAAATCGTGGATCCGCTCTGCCCAGGCTTTGCAATAGTATCGACTTGGATGGTGAGCAGTACCGGAATATTGTTTTGCCCCAATTCCGAAGCGAATGAGACTGTCTCCGAAGCGCCCCAACTGTGTCCGTAGAGGATAATTCTCGCTTGGCTTTTTTCGGTGGCCGTGGGAGTGCCGTTATGATCGCTGCCGAGGAGGCGCAAGACCTGGCGAAGAGCTTTTTGTCCATCGTGATTTGAAAACACTTCTGCATGGATCGCCGACGGGTGGCGTTCGCGTAGGTATGCGGCAAACTGAACTTCCGGGTGCTTCGCGTTATCGTGCTTAACGAAGCCACCGACAAAGCCAATGATAATTGTCTTGGGAATTGCAGAGTCTGGCAGTGCGGGGCGTTTTCGCAGACAGGCTTGTCGGAAAGCATCTTTCAACGGCGAGGATGCCGCGGTTTCTTGGCATATGCTCGCACCAGACATCCCGCCGCGTTGGGCAGTAGTTCCTTTCAGCAGCAAACTTGTCTGACCCTGCGCGCTGCTCAGCGACACCAGGCACATCGCGGCCGTAATGAATAATAGCCTGATGTTCTGCCTCCGCTGAAGTTTCATGCGTCTCTGCATTCGCCTGTCTCTACGGCCGCGGATCTAAATCAAGATATTTGATGAGCAATACCCCGTTGCCTTGTTCGTTGTAGACAAGCTGATCGACCATCTTCTGCGCCAGCAGAACACCGAAACCTCCCGGCCGCATGCCGAGCGCATCGCGATATTCAAGATGCCGCACCGGATCGTCATCGGGATTGGCTATGGCAGCGTGAGGGATCTCATCCAGTGTAAACCCTTCCCCCGGATCACTAATGAGGCACGTTACCATATGACGGGCGCGTACATAAGAGATCTCCACTTGCTGGGTGGGATCGAGACGTCCGCCATGCTCGATTGCATTTGTCAGCATCTCCCGGAAAGCGGTGCCAACAGCATTTCTTTCCCGGTCTGGAAGTTCCGCGATCTCATCAAAGAATTGCAGCACTCGATCCGCTGTCTTGAGATCGCAACGAGCGCGGATGCGAATCCATTCAGGGGTTGCCGAGACCACATCGATGCCGTCATCCCAGACGGGGTCTTTGATAGCGTGCTGAATCATAACCGCCAGCGCATCCGGCGAATACGGCTTCGAGAAATAACTGAAAGCGCGCTCGCGCATCGAAGCGATTACGTCCGCCGGCGTGCTCTCGTCCGCCAAAATGATCAGTCGCGTATGAGGACGTATGCGCCGGATTTTGCGAAGCAGTTCGATGTCCTCTTTCCCTGAAGTCTTTTCACTGGTCAGAATAAGGTCGAAGTTTTTTTTCTGGACCATGGCCAGTGCCGTCGCATTGTCCCTTGCTCGCTGGATGGTCCAGCTGCCAGGTTCAAGGATATTCCGCAGTTGCTCCTCAGTCTGAAAATCGCTGCCGACCAGAAGTGCATTCCGAACGGCAAAGGGGCGTAGTTCGATCCTGGGAACGGCACTCATTCGGACTCCAAAATCATGACTAATTCTTCACCGCAAAGCCCAGAGACAAAAATACATATTTATTCATTACCAGACCAGAGTCGGCCGGCTAGAGAAACTGGAGGCTTTCGTCTCTCACCTGGAATCGGGCGGGCTATCGAATCGAAAGATGCTGGTGACTCGCAGCAAAAGCACCTCGTCGAAAATAACCAGACAGCGAGAGATAACTTGCCTCGCGCCGTCTCGAATGCCGAAACGTTGCCAGACAGCTGGCGGCTGATTTCCGACTGTCATCACATCTGATTCTTGTTTCGCGTCGCGCGACACCATTTTCTTGGTTCCTACCCACGCGGCATAAACCAGGATTCCAACTGAACCGATAACGACCAGCAACGCTTTGCCGATCGGCCATACAAAAACGAGCTCATCTGAGGTAAACATCTTCCACCTGCAGCAAAGAAACTAAGCCGGCCTGGACTTGCTGCCACTGACCAAGAGGACAGTCTCAATCAAGGCCGGACGAAACAAGTTACCTATGCACCGCCAGCCACTCCCCGATTCACCAACACTTTCACTTCCACGCGGCGATTCTCTGCCCTTCCGTCGGCCGTCTCGTTTGGAGCAGAAGGATCAACTATTCCCATCGCCCCAGGCGCTACGATGTGCCGCAGAGGAATACTGCAGTTCTGCAACAGGTACGCGACAACCGCTTGCGCTCGATCCATGCTCAACTGCTGATTCATGGCGGCATTGCCTGAGGAATCGGCATAGCCTTTTACCTGGATGATGTAGCCGGTCAGGGCCGTCGCACTCTGCGCCAGTTGTGACAAAGAGGTTTGATCCTGGGCTGAGAGTTTGTAGCTTCCAGTCTCGAAGTGCACAGTTGCGGTGCCTTTGGTGTCGTACTCCGAAAGCTCGGAGAATCGCTTGGTAGTGGCCTCAATATCCTGCTGATTGGCCGCGATCTGCTCTCCGTTGGCACTTATCTGTTCTCGATTAGCCGCGGTCTGCACCTGATTGGCGGCAACCCCTTCTTTGTTTTGCTGAACTCCCTGTGCGTTGGTAGCAATATTGGCGGTGTTGGTTTGCTGCTGCATTTGCGTCGGATTCAAACCGGCTTGGATAGTCTCGGCCAAACGCAAATCTTCGCTGGTGAAGGTGATGGATTTGGCGACCACGCGGGTTTCGCTGCCGGTTCCTTCAACTGTAACCTTAAGGCCCGGAATCAGGGCGGTAACGGACTGCTCTGAGCGACGCAATCCTACTAAGCCTTTCGGTGACTGCACCTTCGTCGAGTCGGTCAAGACTACGACAACGTTTGCTTGACCTTTGGTAGTTTTCAGAGTGAAGTCTTCTCCATCTCGCCCGGTAATCAATCCATTGATCTTGACTTTCGTGCCGTTTGAGGCGCCATAGGCCAAACCGACACAAAGGAGGCACAGAAGTGCTGTGCAGGTTACTGTCCATCTACGCTCTTGCTTCATGTTTTTTTCCTTTCGTTAAGTGTTGTTCTTGAATATGAGCCAATTGCTCGGTTGGCATGTAAACGAGGAAATCTTAGGCAAGCTTATCTGCGGTGCATACTGGCAATAATGACAGCCGGGTCAATCGTGGTTCGCGGATTCAGCAGAGAAATGAAACCGCCCTTGCGACAAACGGCAATGTGATCAAGAAAACTTCGGCCCTTGCTGGTTGGCAAGGGCCCTATAACGCTGACTGGGACCTTCGTCAGTCTCGCGAAATCATTCACCCGGGGGCGGCAACGTCAAAGGCGCCGACAATCGGAAGCTCAGCGCCGACTCGGCGGGAATTTCAATCTGTTGGTTTCCGGTCACCGCCCCTCCCACAAGTCCAGCGCCAGCGCCCAATAGAGCACCAATGCCGGCTCCCTTACCTCCGCCGGCGATGCCTCCAATCAGGGCGCCCCCGGCAGCGCCTCCGCCGGTGGTGGCAGCTGTTCTTTTACCCTTTCCTTTGGTCGTGTTCTCCAGTACACCGGTGTGGATCGAATAGGTTTGGCCCCTTACCGTGACGCTGATGAGCGCGAGGCTGAGTTCGCCTTCACCTTTTATCTTGCCCTTCGACTTGGCCGTCACCACCGTGCCGCTAAACGTTGATCCTGCGGGAATGGCCGCCCTTCCTCCCACACTCACTGGTTGCCCCAGCGTCGCCAGAAACGTTTGGCCGGTTTGACTGGTCTTCGAGCTCAAGGCCTGACCCATTCTGACCGTGAGAACGGTTCCCGCGGGCACAACAATGGGCTGAGGCGGTGGCGGTGGTGACGCCTGGGCTACTGGAGGCGCCTCAGCCGCTGGCATCGCTTCCGGCTCGATCGAGGTCTGATCGTCGACGCCAGTATTTCCTGGCTCTTGCTGTGCGATCTGCTCGACCTTCTTCTGCGCTGCCGGAGTCTTAACCTTCCCGCTCAGCGTAACCTTCCCCGCTTTCGCTACCACGGTCACTTCAGAGTCTTTTGTGTCAGGATCGGCCGCGGTTTTCTCTTGAATATCCTGCTGGATTTTCGCGTCATTCGAACGGCGAGAACAGCCCACCGCCAACACTAGAAATAAGATCAGCGAAACAATCAGTGTGATGCGCTTATGCATATTTACGTCCTCCACCGTCTCTTCGCCATATCTTAAGAAGGTGAGGTCGGGGACGGTACTGGCAAAACTGCCAGCGGCACAATCGCGATCTGAGGATTTTTTCGGATGGGGGTCATTCGACGCGATTCAGCGCGCCGATTTTCGTGGAAAATACCTTCGTGCATTGACACTTTGCTGAATGAGGCGAATGATGGACTACACCCCGGTTGATTTCGGAGAACACACGAATGCGGAGAAAAGTTTAGTTGAAAGATCCAATCCGTGTCCTTGTGGTTGAAGACTTCGCGCCCTTTCGACAGTTCATTTGTGCAACCCTGGCGAAAAGGGACCATTTGAGCATCATCTGCGAGGTTTCGGATGGCCAGGAAGCGGTTCAGAAAGCAGAAGAACTAAAACCGGACCTCATCATGCTCGACGTCGGACTCCCGACACTGAATGGAATTGAAGCCGCTCGAGCGATTCGCAAGCTTTCCCCGCAATCCGACATAATCTTTCTGACTCAGGAGTCCTCTGCTGACGTGGTGCAGGCGGCGCTTGAGCTGGGGGCCAAGGGCTATGTTCTGAAAACTACGGCCGGAAGCGAGCTGCTGCTTGCGGTCGACGCGGTTCTTCAAGGCAAGCAATTTGTCAGCAGCGGCTTGCGATAATGCAGATTCCCAAAACCGCGTCTAAGCAGCCACCATGTGATTCCTTACTGCATACTTGACGAGCTCGGCGTTGCTCTTTGCGCCCAGAACTTCCATCATCCGGTATTTGTGATAAGCCACTGTCCGGGTCGTCATGTTCAAAATGTCGGCGACTTCCTTCATTACCTTGCCTTCGGCCAGCAACTGCAACACTTCCCGCTGCCTCTCGGTCAAAAGTTCGCCTTCCTCGACCAGTTCCTTGTTCTGCCGACGCAGGAAATTGATGGTGTCTCGCGGCAGAGCCTGTGACAGATACGATTTGCCGCGCAATACGTCGCGAACCGCCAGCACGATGTCAGCTGCGGCGCAGGTCTTCAGCAAATATCCTGAGGCGCCACGACGGAAGGCTTCCGCGGCCACATCCACGTCGGGATTCATGGTCAGATAGACGAGCTTCACCGCGGGCAACATTGTTTTGAGCTGCCGCCCCGCATCCAAGCCATTCAGAATCGGCATGGCGATGTCGAGCACGACTACGTCCGGCCGCAGTTCGCCGGCAGTGCGCACCAAGGCGCGGCCGTCACTGACCACTCCGATTACATCAAATTCAGTCTCGAGCAGCCGCTTGCAAAGCTCCGCCACCAGATTATGATCGTCAGCAATGAGAACTCGGGAACGATTGATCATTGGATTGACCTCTTACACAACAGCGACACGTTAACACAGCACAGGTCCCAAATTTAATTTTTTTGTCAAGCTGCGGTCTCGTCGTTTCCCTTTATTAGGGATTCGCGCCCGGTCCTGGCAGCCCTCGCGTCGCGGTCGAAATTCTCCAACGCTGCGGCGGGCGTACCCGTCTGAGCACTGCTTGCGAGCAGCGCCAGTTTGGACTCGTCGACAGTAAACCGCGACATGCCGCAACTCAAGCACACCAAGACATTTGGGAATACCAGCACACTCGGATTGTCAATATTCTTGAGCCCGCGGAAATGGATATTGATCTCCGCAGTAAATTCCTGCTCATTGCCCGATCCACATATTCGACAGGCCATACACGCCCCCCAGAACCTGTTGACTGAGACGGAAGGAAAAAGATTAGACGGTCTTTGGGGTGAAATTATACGCGACCGGACGATGCTCGGGTGTTCAATATTGCACATTGTCGCAAAACTCCTGTTTACATGGATTTGTGGGGCATCCGCAAATGCACCGCACCCCGATTCCTGTTCTTAATTGATGGCCAAAACTAATAAACGGATTTGCGAGGTTAGTGAACTGGCAGTTTTACCAGTGGTCCTGTAGCCTCCGACCGGCGACAAATCTATCGAAGGCGGGACTTGCACCCCTTGACGAGAGGACCACAGCGTATGGATAACAACTCCGAGTTAAGAAATGACCCCTCAACGCCGAACCGAAATGAAAAATGTGCACGCAGTAAAGTTGCCTTTGGGCCAAACCCGGAGCCGTCAAGGCGCAGCTTCTTGCAGATGGCCCTGACCGGCACCGTCACCGGCCTCGCTACAATTGCAGGCATCGACTTTAGTGGAAGGCAAGCGCTGGCTCAGAGTCAACTCAGCCCTGATGCCGCGATACAAGAACTGATGGATGGCAACCGGCGATTTATGTCCGGCCGTCTGAGCTCATTCGATCAGGATCTGGCTATTCTCAAACAAAACAATATTGAAAAGCAGGAACCATTTGCTGCGGTGCTGTCTTGTGCCGACTCTCGCGTCCCGGTCGAACTTATCTTCGATCAGAGCATCGGCCACATTTTTGTGACCCGGGTCGCAGGTAACTTTGTGACCCCGGAGATTATTGCCAGTCTCGAATACGGAGCCGCGGTGCTCGGTACGAAAGCAATCGTAGTAATGGGGCATGCCGGATGCGGAGCGGTAAAGGCGACGATTCAAGCGAAAGCGGTTCCCGGACAGATCAGCGTGCTTTACCAGCACATCCAGCCAGCGGTAAATCAGGCCGGAGCTAACTTGGAGGCAGCGACCAAGACGAATGCCAAGATCCAGGCCGCTCTGCTGCGGGAATCTTCCACCGTCATCGCCGACTTGGTAAAGGAAAATAAGCTGAAGGTTGTCGCGGCGTACTACGACTTAGCGGGCGGTGGCGTGACTATATTGAACTAAGCGGCCGAGAGGCGCGTCTGTCTGCATTCTTCCGCTTTTCGAAACCGTGCGTCGCATCATTGTTCGCATTCAAGACTAGGAATTTTGACAGGTCCAAAGCCCAGTTGCAGTATGTAGGCTCATCCTACTTCACAGGTTCTCTCCGCTGTCAGAAAAAAGGGAGAGTTTTCTACCCACGAAGCCGCGGAAGACTACTCCCTACTGCGGCTTCCTTTTTTTCACCAGATCCGTGTCGGCACTTTGCGACGCCTTTGGTGCCAGCCCCAACAGCCAGATTTTTTGAATGATGCCGAACAAGAAAGCGGTCGTCAGCCCGAAGAGCAAGCATCCGTTCAGCGCCTCGATTGCCCCCATAAGCTGCCAGTGAGATTCGAGGAACAGACTCTCGTGCCCGTAACTTGTTATCGCATTCAGGGAATAAAGCATAGCGGACTTAAAGTCCGGCATAGCGCCCAGGAATCGATATGCGACAGCCCAGATGCCGGCTTCCACGCCGTGCAGGGTGGTGGCTAGCAACACTGTTGTACCCATGACTACAGCAAACACAACAGTTGGATGGCGGCGCTCCGTCATGTCGGTAAATACCCGGCCCGCCCTCTGATTTATGAGCCCAAGGCCCACCGCATGGATGAGTACAGTTAGTACGATCAGTGGCAAACCCCACGCCCAGTTGGCTCGCCACGAAGTCGGGATAGTGAGGCAAAAGCTTAGAGCACCGCAGGCAACTCTCATCAAAAACCTCTGAATTAATTTTCCTGCTCCTCCCGCGCCAGAACATTGGCCACCGAAACCCAGTACCTGACATCCCCACGACCTTCCGTTTGCGCATTGATCAGTGCCAGCGCTATTGCTATCTGAAAATCATTTCCGCTCTCGTCCAGAAGAAACATTGCCTGCACAGTCGGATTAGGAAAATAGTTGCTCATAATAAAATCTCAATATTTATGAATGACGAACCCGCTTTTGCCGATGTCGGTGCGACTGAGCCCGCGTTGATCGTTTTCATTGGCTGTGCTTCTGTTGCTCCTCCTGTTCCAACTGTTTCAGTTTTTGCTGCATCATCATCTTTTGCTGCTGCTTGGTCAGCTTGGGAAACAGGAAGGCAAGTCTGTAAACGCAATCCCCAGGGCGAAGCACCCGGGGGATGTATGGCATTGCCATAAAACTGTGCGTGAGATTCACCGGCTGGAATCCCAGCTTCATTATTCTTCCCACTCCACCACCGAACGGCACGACCCATCGACCGCCATTGCGTAGCTTCCCAGTTCGCCGTCAGTGTCGGCTGCCAAGTGATGTACCATCCGTGATTCAGGTTGTAATTAATGAAGTACTGAAACAACATCTGGTTCACATCTGGACGCGCGGATTGTCCAGCGAATGACCAGACGTTGTTCACCAGATCCGCCCAGCGTCCATTTACCTGGCTGCGCCAGCACAACAACCGAGGGACCTATGCTCCACTTTCCCTGTCCTAAGACAGGATTGGTCGCTGTGGGTAATACAACCGTCGTCCCCAGCGCCCCAAATGATCTTGCCTGGCTTAGCCGGAGAGAAAAAGAATGACGGGTTCAGATCTCCGAACCCGTAACCGCCCTGGTTGACGGGCTGGCTCGACCGTCGGTTGATAAATAATCGGAGTAATGATGCGGGTTATCAGATTCCAGTTCTCGCTCAATCTTGAGCCGGAATAACTGGTTGGATGTTCAGTACGTCCTGTGTGCGATTATCCGGTTCCATACTAAAGTTGTTGTTATTCTGAACCGGAACGCTGATCAGGCTGGCGATGGGATTCTGCGCCGCTTTTCTTAAAGCATCGCTATTCGTCGCGGCCGCCGGTGTTTGCTCAGTCGCCAACTGTGTTCCCGGCACGCCAATCGGCGTGTCTTGTGCTACCAGGGCCGAAGTCGACGCGATAAAGATTAACAGGGCCAAGAGGCTCTGAGTCGCGACGACCAGCACGGTTAGGCGGTGCTTCATATGTACCTTTCGTTTGCCACGACTCAGACGTGCTGGTAGTTCGAATTCTGAATGGCAATGTTCATTTGCTTGCTGACCCCGTCGATAACCAGACTTGAGACATGGTTCGTTCCGTCCGGTAGACGGCTAAATTGCA
Source organism: uncultured Acidobacteriota bacterium (assembly GCA_963743375.1). GTDB lineage: Bacteria > Acidobacteriota > Terriglobia > Terriglobales > Acidobacteriaceae > JABDBE01. The sequence continues at coordinate 79,980 of CAVUQA010000001.1, forward strand.
CTGTCAAGTTCATTGCATCCTTAGGATCATCCATATACGAAGCAATCTGAACCCCCAGCAATGCCTTCTGCGTTTTATCGAAGACCAAGGTCATCGAATCTCCAGGCTTCAGATAATTGTGAATGACAAGGCGAAGTTCATTGGGACCAGCCCCGGTCGGGCCCATCGAGATATTTCCTTGTGCAAACGCTTGCTGTAGAAGTGTTCCATCCGGAGGGACGTATTGCTGTGCCAGTGCTTTCATCTGGTCTGCGTAATCTGTGTACTCCTCCTTCTTCTTTGCGACCACATGCTTTTTCAGTCGTCCGCCGGAAGGTGGTTCTGCAGGCGCGTCGAGCGAAGTCTTCTGTGGCTTCAGATCCGGTCCGAGGCGCACTTGGAAGTGCTGTTGCTTTTTCTCTTCGCCTTTCAGGCTGATGGTTACGAGTTCATTCCACGAGTAGGACGCAAGCGCTTGCTTGTTTTTCGCGGATGACTCTTTGATCTCTGTGACCCGTTGTTGCAGGTCCGGACTTTGTGCGTTGGCGAAACAAGCGAATCCTGCGCCGGCCAAAAGGACCGGTAGGATCAGTAATGTAGTGCTCAAAATGTGCCGTGCAGTATTCTTCATAAATTTCCTTTCACAATTCAACGTAGTTTGATAAATGTGGCCACAGGTTGATTCGGGCGCGCGTTGTGCAGGTGGACAATGATCCCGACGTCTGTAAAACTCGAGTTTCCTTCCGCCGCTAGTGCACCACGGGCGTGAATTAGTGCCAACTGTCACTTGTTACAGGACGGCGTTATGGTCGCCTGGATGATGTTGAGCTCTTATTGGTTCGAGAACGATTGTGTAGAAGACCGGAACGTTCAGATCAAACTAACGTTTCATACTCAATGAGGGCTTCCTACCGTCAGAAAAAACAGTGGTTGTGAATGCGCACTCTAACGCCTCAGCGAGTCCTTATGGCGTACAGTCTCTCGCCTTGTGACCCTGTCAGCTTTGACAGTTCTCTGCGCCACAAGTGGCCCCTACTATTCCTGTGTCAGGCAATCCAGTAAATATGCGCTCGAAGGCGAGTGGCAACGTGAGCGAAGTGTTGGAAGATGAGCGGAAGCAACGTGCCCGCCCATCCAAACTGAATATCGTTATGTCCCGCGTCTGGTTTCATCTTTAACTTTAACCGGCACTAAGAAGAGTGGCGCTCGAGTGCATGCTCTTTAGCAGCAAAACAAAAAGTGGAGGCATCGATGTTTCAAAAGAATCTCGACTACTGTCGTCCCCTTGCTAAGCTGAAAGGTTGCGATAGGCGAACAGTGAAGCACGTTAATGTAGTCTTAACCTCTGCCTGCCTCATTCTGGCGTGCGCTTCACCTTTAATGGCGCAGCAAACAGCAACACTCAATGCCAGTCTGATTGATGACGCCGCAGAAACATCCCTTAACTCATCTTCGGCGCCAGCACCATTAACGATCACCGAGCCTGCTGGCGCAAATCCTGCTGATCCAGGTCTCCCACAAGCAGGAGGCGGCCAAGGTACGACCGGCGGAGCAGCGCAAGATGATCAGTGGCATTTGTCTGTCAGCCCGTATCTCTACCTCGCGGGAACGCATGGAACGGTGGGCGCGTTTGGACGCGACGTCGGCTTTAAGGCGAGCGTTGGCGATCTTCTCTCACACTTCCGCCTCGGAGCGATGGGGTTCGTGGACATTCGTCGCAACAGGTTTTTGACGGGAGTCGACCTGATGTATATGAGACTCGGGGATAACCAGGCGCTCCCATTCCCCAACTTGCCGGCCACAACTGCAAACCTTACAGCGAATGTAGTTATTCTGACCCCCAAAGTAGGGCTTCGCCTGATTAATCAGCCGAAGCTTAAGGCCGATTTCCTGACCGGAATCCGATACTGGTACTTTGGAGAGAATCTGAATTTTACCCCCTCGCGCCTCGGCCTGAATTTTTCGAAATCCCAGAGTTGGGTGGACCCTCTCGTGGGAGGGAGGATTGTGGCTGACCTTTCGCCCAAGATCGTGACCACTATTGCGGGGGACGTCGGCGGCTGGGGCACGGGCTCGCAACTCGAGTATCAGGTGGTCGGTGCTCTTGGATACAAGCTCACGCCCAAACTGATCTTGCAGGCTGGATATCGCTACCTATACTTCGACTATCTAAAAGGAGGCCGAGCCGGTACTGTTGTCAACACGGCTCTATCCGGCATCGTCCTTGGTGTCACAATGAATCTTAAGTGAGTTCAGCCGGATCTTCTTGACACTGTAGCGGCTGGTACCACGTTCTACGTCACCAACAGCAAAGTCACCGGCGCAAACCTGGCCACCTCATTGCGTCCTACTGCGGTCGCTGAAACTTTATTTCTCGGCCGCCGGTTTTGGTGTCAACCCGGTGAGTCTTGGAGGCAAAGTGAACAGCATTTCTGTTCGCGATCGCGCTAAACCATCGCCCACTTGGTTGAAAGTAGTTCGGGCGATCGGAATCACCGTTCTGTGGCTTATTCTCGCCCTGCTTACTCTGTGGGCGCTGGCAGCTCTGTACGTCGATGTTCGGACTGCGGCGTTACGCATTCCACTGACCTCGCTCTATGCCCTTGCGATTTTCACAATCTTGTTCAAGCTCAAACGATCACGCTCGGCCGCAGTCTTGTGTCTCGTGGGCTTTTGTATCGTGCTAGTGTGGTGGCTCACCCTGAAGCCCTCGAACGATGGTAATTGGCAACCTGACTCGGATCGCCTAGCGTGGGCTGAAATAGACGGCGATCAGGTCACGATTCACAACCTGCGCAACTGCGACTATCGCACCGAAACCGATTACTCGAATTGCTGGGGCGACCGGGCACTCTATCTTTCACAGATCCAGGCTGCCGATTTGTTCTTGACGAACTGGGGCATACCCTTTGCGAGCCACCCGATTGTCAGCTTTCAATTTGCAGACAACCAGCACGTCGCATTCTCCATTGAGGCGCGCTACAAAGTTGATCAGGCGTACTCGACTATTCTTGGATTCTTCCGTCAGTACGGTCTGATTTTTGTCGCCGCGGATGAGCGCGATGTTATTCGATTGCGCACCAACTATCGTAAGGATGAGGAAGTGTATCTGTACCGCGTCAAGGTACGGCCCGAAGTCGCGCGGGCCATGTTCCTTACCTATGTCACATACTTGAACAAATTGAAGGATCATCCCGAGTGGTACAACGAGGTGACGAGAAACTGCACAACCACTCTCCAAAAACCGCTTGCTGCAGACGTTAACAACCCGCAGCCCTGGAACTACCAATTCCTGCTGAACGGTACGCTGGATGAGTTGCTATACGACCGGGGACGATTGGTTACTGGAGGACTTCCATTTCCAGAGTTGAAGCAACGTGAGCACATTAACGCCGCGGCCCAAGCGGCAGGCCTCTCTCCTGATTTCTCTGCGCTGGTTCGAGCGGGCCGGATTGGATTCTGAGTGGTGCTGAGATAAGAAAGACTGGAGGTCGCCATGAATTTCATTTGTCCATTTGAAGACAGTCGCTGGCGTTCTTATTTTTGTGTGTTCAGGATCGCGCTCGTTCTCTTCACTGTAAGCCTGTTTATGCTCATCGCGGTCGCGCAAAACGTACCACCGGCTCCCAAGCGACTGACGATCGGAGTTGCGCTCGAGGGCGGCGGCGCCCTCGGACTAGCCCACATCGGAGTGCTCAGGTGGTTTGAGCAGCACCACATTCCCATTGACTATCTCTCTGGAAACAGCATGGGCGCCCTGGTGGGAGGCATGTACGCGACAGGAAAGAGCCCGGATGAACTCGAAGTCCTAGTCAAACACATGGACTGGTCTTTTATTATTGGAGGCGAAACCCCGTATCAAGACCTCTCATTCCGGCGGAAAGAGGATGTGCGCGCGGTCCAAAACGATTTGGTCATCGGTTTCAAACACGGGACGACGCTCCCATCTGGACTGAGTTCAGGACATCAAATCAGCCTCGTCATTGATCGGGAAACACTGGCTTATTCTTCCGTGAAATCGTTCGACGACCTACCCATACCCTTCCGCTGCGTTTCCACCGAGCTGATTTCGGAAAAGGCACATGTGTTTTCTACCGGTCCGATTGGTTTCGCTATGCGCTCTTCCATGTCCCTGCCGGGAATTTTCGCTCCTATGCGCGACGGAGACCGTTTGTACGTGGATGGGGCGTTGGTGGACAACCTGCCCACGGACCTGGTGCGCGACATGGGGCCCGATGTGGTCATCGCGATTCATCTCCAGGTTACTCCCGCCACCGCCGATGAAATCCAATCTCTCTTTAGTGTTCTCGGACAGTCGATCACGGTCGGGACTGCAAACACGGAACTGCGGGGGATGGAAGCAGCGGACATTGTCGTCAAGGTGGATGTTCGGAAATTCACCAGCCTGGAATTCAACAAGGCGGAAGCACTCATCAAGAAGGGAATGGAAGCGGCAGAGGAGAAATCCAAAATCTTGCTGCCCTATGCTCTCGATCAGGCCGCATGGAACGAATACATCACACGCCGCGATGCTCGCAAGAAAGCGGCGGTGGGCATTCCACAATTTGTAAGAGTGGAAGGGACCACTCCCGACGCAGAGCAAAAGATCCAGAAATTTCTCCAGCCTCTGGTGGGGAAGCCGATCGACATTCCGACGCTGGAAACCTATCTGACCCGCTTGACCGGAGTGGGTAGATTCGACAGCGCTTCCTATGGTTTGACCCAGAATGACGGCCAACTCGGCCTGCTGGTTACTGTCATCGAGAAGAATTATGCACCGCCCGTTCTGCAACCTGCCTTTGCAGTGAACGGCACGGAACCTGACAACGTCACCTTCGCGATGGGAGGACGTTTGACATTTCTCGATATCGCAGGGTACGGCTCAGAATTGCGGACGGATTTTTCGTTTGGAAACACTTACGGAATCTCTACCGAGTTCTACAAGAGATTTAGCCAGACTTCCCGCTGGTTCTTCGCGCCACGCGTCAGTGCAAGCGACGCCGCGCAGTGGATCTTTTCCCACAGTAACCCTCAAGCCGACTACCGCATCGGGCAAGTAGAATTTGGGACTGACCTCGGCTACGCAGTGAGCCGGTTCAGCGAAGTCCGCGCTGGTTACGAAATCGGATACCTGGACGCAAATCTGAAGATAGGTACTCCGCTGTTCCAATCGGTCAAAGGGCAGGTCGGCGCTTCGCGATTTCGCTTCGTCACCGAACACCGGGACGATCCAATCATTCCACGCCAAGGTTATTTTGGCGAGTTGAATTTCCACTGGGTGGATACGAGCCCGGGAGCGCCCGCCGCGTTTCCAAGTCTGGAAGCTAGAACCGAGTATTTCAAAACCGTGTCCACGCCGGCTTCTGTGTTCCTGATAGCTCAGGGCGGCTCGACCATCGGGTACGACCGCACCGGCATTCCTCAATACTTCCTCGGAGGTACGGGTGGGTTGCTTGCTTATGGGCAGAACGAGGTGCGCGGAGATCAATATTACCTCTTCCGCGCGGGATACCTACATAAATTACTCCGTCTTCCGCCCTTTCTCGGCGATAGCCTTTATGGCGCCGCATTGTATGAAGTTGGGAAAATGTTCAATGCACCGGGCGTGAGCAAACTGCCTACTGACGGCGCGGCGGGTGCAATCGTGCGGACCGCTATTGGACCCCTTTTCATTGGCGGAAGTATCGGAGATGCAGGACATGCCACGTGGTTCTTTGCTCTGGGCCGCATGTTCTAGCTCGTCCGGAACATATTGCTGCGTATAGGCAGAAGAGAGACCTCAGCCAGCGATTCTGGTGCAGACTGACTGCGTTGCTAATGCGCTCCTGTTTGTGAAGTTGCCTCAGTCGCTACTTGTGCTGGAGGCTGCACCGTAGACACGATATAACATGGCAAAGGGTTCTGCCATGGCACAGTGAGAGAAGGAAGGTTCTTCGCGTAGGTTAGGGCAAACTTCATTTCCACGAACTGCCCACGCGAAATCGAATAGGAAGCGTCTTGAAATATCTTCGAGAGTCTCGTCGCATTTCTGGTTCCTGACTGCCGGGACCTTGTAGACCTTTGAATAATCGAGAATCCGCCCCGGCACGTGGGACTGATATATGAGAAACGTGTCGGAAATCCTTACGAATTGCGACCCGAAGGGCGAGGTATTTCGAAAACATAGGATTGCTGATTCAAACCAAATCCAGTCAATGGCGGACCGTCGATCTGGGCTACGAACTTACCCGTTAATACTGTCCCTGACGGTTTTCGCGATCTGGTAGCCCCGCCCTTGGTCGTTGCGCAAATCATCAGCAGAAGTATTACAAGCGGAAGCAATACCCGAATTGGTTTCTTCGTCAACATTTTTCGTCTGTAACCTTTCGAGAGCGGACTGACAATCGTATCTTTCGCGTGTTGTTGCCTCTCGACCTACTCAGAACGACGAGAGTGCCGACGATCGCATGCCACTTCGTTCCACAGACTAAAAGGTATCTCGCACGATCCCGGCGACCTTCTTGGAAAAATCGTAGGTCACACGCAGGTTTTCTCCAAAAAATCGGACCTTCCCCTGTACGTCACGATCTACGAGCGTCTGCCCAGCGTGATCTGTAATGTGCACCTTCAAAGTGATCGAGGTAGCTCCAGCTACAGTGGTTACCTCGCGCTTCTTCTGACTGCCCTGGTTGAACGATTGCGCAGCAGCGCGCAGTGTGACCAGATCTGGCACGCTGGCCGCATCCTTATCGCCGCTGCGATAAACGTGCTGAAATTTTCCAGTTTTCCGGATTTGCACAATCAAGTTTTCATAAATGGCAACCCGGAATTCTGGTGGAACCGGTACGTCACCCGGATCCATCGGTTGGATTTGAATGGAAGAAGCGGAAAATTTCTGCGCGCTGCCGGAATCATTATTGGGAGGCTGCCCCTGGAGAGAGCCGACAATCACAAGCCCGGCGCAAATCACCACCAATGGGAAAATGAACGCAGCGGTCCATCGAGTGACATGCTTCACGGTTTGTTCTCCTGTTTATTTGTCTCCGCTATTTGTTCAAGAGGAACGGTGGCCTTCGCGCCCACAGCGACCAATTGCTTCTTGATGGGAGCACCTTGACCCTTTGCAAGTACAAAAACCACGCCGTGATACCCGCCATCGGCGGCAGTGAATTCCAGCGTGAGGACATCAACATTGTGTGAAAACAGGCTCAACACCCGCCCGCCCCCGTAAGGGATAGCCATGGTGGCGAGTTTGGCTGCACCAGTGATATCTTGCCGGCTGTCCTCATTTGTCGAGATGTCAAGAATGGATGAGGCATTCACAACTTGCGTTAGCGCACCGCTCGCAATGTGCAGCGAGCGGCCCACTACAGAAAGCGTGACCTTCGAATTGTTCTTGATCGTTTCCCCGCCGATTACCAGGGTGCCGTTTCGTTGCACTACACTCGGATCCGGCTGGGAGGCGTCCGATGCCTGACCGTATGCAACTGAAGACATCAAGTACATGCCGACAAACAGCATAAAGAACCCGACCTTCCCCAAGCGACGATGAGCAGTCCGGAGATGATTCGTCGCGACGAAAGCATTCGCCATTACATCGCGCACACGCATGTTTGTTCCTTCCCTGTATTAACTGCAGCCATTGGAGAACGTACTGCCGACCCGTCGGCAACCTTGGCCTCACGAGAGGAGGCCAAGGTCAAGTAAGCATCATTAGTTGGAACTGCTTCCGCCCCACCCGATGACGATTCCACTCTTCAACCGGAAGGCATTCTGATTGTTGTTATTGCTGCAGACAGACGCAGCGCAGTTGTTGCCAAAACGGGTGTAGAGATATTCTGCCTGGACGGGCCGGAGCGAAATTCTTTTGCTCAGCTGTATGTCAAAACCTCCGCCTACCGCTAAGGCGAAGGCGTTTTTGGAGTAAGTTCCGGTCCCAAAGTTTGAAATGCAAGTGCCCGCGCTGTTCTTGCAAGTAGCTGAGAGCCGGTCGCCACCGAAGCCGAGGTCGAAAAACGGCCGGAACGGGCTGCTGTTTCGAAGTGTAATGCGCGGCCCAAACAAATAGGTAAACTGATTTCCCGTAATTGTGTTGCCCAAGCCAATCGTATTACCGAAAAATTTGCAGCCACCCAGGTCAGCCGCTATACCGAGCAGGCTACTTACGTTATAAGCAAATGTGCCCCCACCACCCGCACAATTAAAGTCGTTTGAGCCGCTGATTTGCGTGCCACCGACACTAAATGAATGGGTAAAGTTAGGGCTGGTGCGAATGAACATGAAGGCCGGCGATGTTTCAACCGTCGGAAACTCGCCTTGAGCAAGAGCCAATCCGGCCGTCAGTAAAAGCAAACCCACTAGAACAAAGTATCTACGCATTTCAATTCTCCTTTTCGATCAAAATTAAATTCACAATCAAAGATTCCTTGTTCACCACGCGATCGTCACAACAACTCGCTTGCAGCCGTTCACTGGTACGCTCTCGCGGGCGACTCTTACTGGAATTCATCGAGGAAATCGTAAGGGACGTTCACAGGCGCGGATACTGGTAGAAATGACAGCTATTCTCGCTGCTTTTGACGCTCTGAATAAATTGCAGTAACTCGCCCGTCGCGGGAAAAGCTTGCCCAATCGAGAAGACTTATTCAGTGAGAAAGTTAAGCGGCGGATTGATGACGAAGACAGAGAAATCAATTGATTGGAAATCGCCAGCCTTGGCTGAACAACAATCCCACCTTATTTAGTTTGTGAACGCTGGTTTAATTGTTCTTCTTGTCCGCGAGTGAATGGTAATCGCGCACGCGCGCTGCGCTAACTGTCAACACTAACAGTTGTGGGAAAGTGGGCTCACGATAGAGGATGCGTGTTCGGGCACACCGAGTAGACGGAGCGCAGGAAGACTCGCCTCTCGGATAGACAACATGACGAATCTTCAATCGGCATCGGCTCCTGCCTCGTCATCGAGCTTTTTGACAGGTCTCGACGAATCTGCCACGCAGGCCGTTCTCGCCGCAGCCCACACGCGCCGGGTTGTCGCCAAGCACAACATCACCACAGGCGGTGATAAAGCTACTCATTTATTCCTGGTGCGAAAAGGCCGGGTTCACTATCACCATCTCACCAAACAAGGCGAATCCGTTCTGCTGGGATACTTGGTGCCGGGAGATGTCATTGGCTTAGTTACGCTTCTGAAAAGTCCATCTCCTTACATGGCAACGGCCGAAGCAGATTCCGATTGTGAACTGTTAGCCTGGGAACACTCCGTAATACGCAGGCTTGTAGCTCGTCATCCTCTGCTCGGAGAAAATGGTTTGCACCTCGCCCTTGGCTACTTGCGAAAATACCTCGATCGCCATATTGGATTGGTGACGAAGACCGCGGAAGAAAGGCTGGCAGATATCTTGCTGAAACTTGGCGAGCAAGCTGGAAAAGTTCAGGCTGACGGCGTCGAAATCCATGCTACCAATGATCAACTTGGAGAGTTGGCAGATATCAGCCCGTTCACCGCTAGCCGTGTGATCAATAATTGGGTGAGCTCGGGAATCCTTTCCAAGGGCCGCGGCCGCATCGTTATCCATGCTCCAGAAGCGCTCATGATCGGCTAATCCCGGGTTTGCCCGCCATCTCGCTTTTAAGAACGCTCCTTGCTCTGGCGCAAAGACAGGACCTCGCTTTTGCCATACCATATCAGTCGCCTCCCCCATTGCTCGAGGAAAAGAGCCGCGCCGGTGAAGGGCTGAAATCTGCATCCGGCGCGGCAGCCGAGAACGGAGAGTTCTTTTCATCGACCGCGCCCGTGCAATTTCATCGAAGGTCAGGCAAAGGTCTTTGCGCTTGGCTTTTATCGCTGGCAGCTACTTGTGAATCGCTCTTCCCCAACTTAATCTGAGTTCCCAATTCTCGCGAATAGCTCAACATGAGTATCTCAGGCTCCTGTTGCCGTATTTCGCTCCGGTAATCGGCGCGCGAATCGGTCGAGTGAAAACCAATCTGATCCTTCGTTGATTGACTCATGCCAACGACGCTGATGGAGTATGCTCCGTTCCGTGTCGGCAACACCTCCAGCTTATAAGTGCCGCTGACTGGCCCGCAGATCTGGATGTGAGCTGCACAATGGTTGAGTGGAGTTGTATCGTCGGTTGGTCCGCATTCGACGAAGCCCTCCGTCAGCGATAACTCTTGCCAGACTTTCGGGACCCGCGGGTCGTACCCGATTTTCCGGCCGCGAGGATCGGTAATACGTAATCCCAGGGTGGGCGGTCCGGCATTTTCGGTTTCGTAAATCACGCTGATCTCCCCCATGGACTCGCATGACTGCAGACTTGTGGGATCCGCTTCATCGTGCATTTGGTGCAGTGGTGAGCGCTCAGAAAACTCCTTAGCCTCTTTGAAGGCACCTGCGCTTCCCGCCGATACGCTGAACGGTAAGACGGAAATGGCTAAGGTCAGCACCAGAAGCCTACGCTTCATAGTCACTTTCACCTCGCATCTTTTTAAGATCACTTATTTCCCTGCTGGAACCCACCGGACTTCTCCAAAAGTTTCTACCGCCACGTGAGAAGACGCACAACTGTCCGAACTTACAGTCTGACTTTTCAGGAAAGAAATGGCGGGCAAGCTGCGCAATTCACTAAAATATCTGTAAGTTCTAACCGTTGTCGTATTGTTTCCAGGCACCCACACTCCTTCACGCTTCCTATTTCCAACCGCCGTTGAGGGGATCATGAAAGCCAAAGCGGCAAAACCGCTGCCTAGAGGGTCGGTCTTCGGAGCTCTCGTAATGATCATTTCTACGGCGCACGAATCGTCCGTCAGCGTCGAGCGCTGCGTCTTCACGCATAGCTCCAGCCTGTTACATATGACAGTTGTCGTGGCGACGGATCCGAGGTCAAATCTGCGTTGAGGAAAGAATATCCGCGCTCGTTCGTCCGATTTCACAATGAATCGGGCCGTGACAGTTCTTTGTGTGAGCCGCGCGCGCCTTCGGAGATTGGGCTGCCTGTTGCCGCGGAAATTACGTTCATGTGCGTAAACAAGGAGTAAAAACCAGTGAAAATACAAAAACACTCACATCGCATAGCTATTTTCGTAATTTTGCTGATCTTGACCACTGCCCTTGCCAGCCTTGCTCAGGAAGGCAAGTTGAAAATTCACGTAAGCCCTAAACAGGCATACGCGTTCGTTGATGGCCGCGCTTACGACGAGGCCTCCCTCCACCCTTTGTACCTTAGTCCAGGCAACCACAAGATCGACCTGTACAACTACGGATATTTGCCGGCAAGTGCAAATGTTTCGATTACAGCTGGCCAAACCACAAACCTCAACGTTACCTTGACACCCATTCTGTCGCGGATCCCTGGGCCAGTAGGTGCCATGACAATTGAAGGTGCCGCCCGCGATGCTGTGTTGCTCAATGGTAAGACACCGGACTTCTTCGTCGGCCATGGCGATGAATTCGATCACGAGTGGTGGTGGAAGCAAGAGCTGGTTGTTCCTCCCGGAACGTACCAGGTTACGATCCTTGGCTTGAAGGGCGTTGAGGTTTGGTCGGGCTCAGTCAGCGTTCCTGCCAATCAACGCGTGGTTTTGGACATTCCCAAGGGAGTTCGAAAAACCGTTCCTTGGCCGGGCGGAGAAAAGCTTAGTACTCTCGCACGTTTCGCGGCGGGAACGGCTACTGCGACCGTCGCTGTGGCCAAACCCATTGCAGAGTTGTCTGCGAGCAAAGCGCAGCTCAACTGCGGAGACGGATCTCAACTCAAATGGTCTTCCTCGGATGCGCCGCAGGTTGAAATTACTCCCGTCGGTGCGGTCGCCACTTCGGGCGAGCAAGCCATACAGCCCACGCAGACCACTACCTATCAACTCACAGCCCTAGGCCCGGGCGGTACCGTGACCTCCAACACGACGGTCAACGTAAATACCGCCGTCCAAGCAGATCTTGGGCTTTCTCCCGCGGAGGTCCATTACAAACGCGTGGGTGACCAGGTCGTCGAAGACAGCGGTGCGGCGCTGAATTGGACCGCCACGAACGCTTCGAAAGTATCGATCGAACCTCTGGGTGCAGTCGATTCCAGTGGCAACCGCACGTTAAAAGTCGTGCCCCAGAAGACTGATCCGGGATCTGTCGATGAAACTGTTACCTACACGCTGAACGCGTCCAACGGGTGTGGCGGGACAGAAACCCGCACAGCTACGCTGCGCATTGTGGGCTCGATTGAACCCGAACCCACGCTTTCGATGCGCAGTGTTTACTTCCCAACCGACCGGCCAAGGAGTCTCAAATCTGAAGCGGCATTGTTACCCAGCGAACAGGAAACGCTCAAGGCCATTGCAGTAGAGTTCAAGAAATACGTTGCCTACAAGCCAGATGCCCGACTGGTGCTCTCTGGACATGCCGATCGGCGCGGGCCGGAAGCCTACAACAAGCCTCTTTCGGAGAGGCGTGCCGAACTGGCCAAACAGTTTTTGGTCGAGCAAGGAGTTCCCGAAGCCAGTATCGAGACGCAAGCATACGGCAAAGAAAAGAACCTGACTGCCGATCAAGTCAAACAGTTGGTGGAGCAGGATTCCAACCTAAGCGACGAAGACCGGCAAAAGGCTCTGCAAAAGTTAACCACAATCGTTTTATCCTATAACCGCCGGGTGGATCTGACCTTGAATCCTTCGGGCCAGGAGTCGACGCATCTCTATCCGTTTAAGACCGACGACTTCGCAAGGCTGGTCGATCGAAACGGTCCGAGCAAAGGAAGCGCCGTAGAGCTTGCAGCAGAGAGAGAAAGAAGATCGAGAATTAGAACAATATTTCCAGCTTCGTTCCTCTTACATCGCCTGAGACAACAGGCGAAGGGAGGAACATTCGGGCCGGAACGCACGCCCCCAAGCGCTCGCCTTGCGGCCCGGACAGTTAGCCTGAAACGTGTAGGGCGGACAACCTTGTCCGCCGCCGTTGAATTTGTTTTTGCCGAAGATAACCCCAACAATTCAAAATCAACAGCAAAGGCAGCGGACAGGAATGTCCGCTCCAAACACATCGATCTGCTAACCGCGGCCGGGGTTCGATTTGTTCTTAGGCGACTTCTTGTTGAGCGTGGCCAACAACAACTCAGCCGACGCCGGCGCAGGCACAGCGGCTTTAAAGACGATGTCTTGTGCGCTCACCTGTTTTCCGTACAAGCTTTTATTCGCGTCATTGTCAGCTCGGAGGGTCGAGCCGGCCAGCGAGATTCCAGCGAACAATCCACGAGCGCGTGAATAGGAAAGTATCTCGGCGCGCAGGGTTGCATCAGTTTCTGCAGAAGCGGTCCGCCCGACCGGACCTGCCGCAGCGGAGACATCACCACCTAATTTAACCTTGCTGACGAGGATATTCTCGGCTGACCGAGGGCTCATCAGCAGCAGCACAAAGTCGGTCGCCTGCCCGCCCAACTGCAAGCCGAAGCTTCCGCCCTCGAGCGCCATCATGGTCGGAGCGCCCCATGGACCTTTGAAATCCGTGCCGCCGCGGCAAGTCATCACGCCCCGGCCATAGCTCCCGCCCACTCCAATGGCAAATTTGAGCACGGAGGGCAAAACGACAACACAATCCGCCTTGTCAAGAACTTCTTGCGGAATATCGTCCGGAATATTCACAATTTCCTGCATCACTCTACCCGCATTCTCGACGCGATCCTGTTCCTTCTTTTGCGCAAATGCCGGCAGCGTAACTGCGACGAGCAGACCTACTCCCAGCCACACGTTTTTCATAAGGTGTTCTCCATGATGTTAAAAGGTTTCTGCAACCCATATTACAGATCAACCAGCCAGATGCGTGAGCCGGTCACGATACAGCACACCTAGATTAGCCGAGTCTCGGCTCCAGTAAAACCAACCGTGATTTTGCGTGAATTAAGTGCTAGGCGCAACCGAATACTTCGTTGCACAAAGATGATTGTTCAGGTGAATGCCAAAAAATGACAGATTCTCACTCGAACTGAATATCTTCAAGACAGCAAAAGCGCAACTGGTAAAGTTGACAGCCCAATGCTTGGCTTGTCCCCATCGCACTGAGCTCTCGTAGTCTAACGTTATCAGCGACGGGTTCAGATGGCTTGAAGACGCTGAGTTGACCTTGCCAGCACGCGGCACGCGCGTATAACATACGGTACGCGCTACCGGGTGCTGTGCGTGTGCTGTAGGTTCTTCGCGTGGACAGGTCGACTGCGGCACCGGACTCTTTCTCCAGTACTACGCTTCTTTAGGCGACGGAAAAATGCCTTTGCAGATCTGACTCGCGGGCGAATCTCCGTGTTGCCGAAAGCGGTTGCCTGGGACTCTTTCCATGGCCGAAGGTGTGTATGAGTTCTACCCAGAGTCGCCTATCGTCAAGAACCGCGAATCGTGATTCTCCGCTCCACACAATGGCGCTGGCGTGCCTCGTAGCTGTCCTGTCCTACCTTTGTGCCAAACTTGGTGGATCATTGGTTTTGCGCCCCGAAATGATTTGGCCAATTTGGCCGGGTTGCGCATTTCTTGTTGCGGTGTTGCTGTTGGTTCCGCGGAAGATTTGGCCAATCGTGATGGCAGCCGGATTGGCAGGGTTTGTTCTTTATGATCTGCAGGCGGGCCTGACGCTTCGTTTTACAGCGTTGCTGATTCTGGCCGATGCGGTCGAAGTTCTGATCGCCGCTTTGGGCGTTAGTTACTCCTTCGCCGGCGTTGTCCGTCTGAACAGCGTAGAGGCTCTGGCCAAGTATTCCCTCTTTGCGGTCGTCCTCGCTCCCGTCGCGACAGCATTTATTAGCACCGTGGCTTTAACCGGAGACTATGGCCTCCGCTTGAAAACAAGTTTCTTTACCGAGGCACTAGCTCTCCTTACTCTTACACCGGCAATCCTGGCGTGGGTAAGCTCGAGACAGGAATGGACAAAGAAGCCTCGACTTTATTACCTGGAAGCGTTCGCGTTAATCGCCGGGTTGGCGCTGTTGGGTTACATCGCTTTCTCAGTTCCTGGCAGAAGCAGCCCAGTACTGCTTTATTCGCTCTTACCATTTCTGTTGTGGTCCGCTTTGCGTTTTGGATTGATGGGGATCAGCACCTCGATGATCCTGATTGCCTTTCTCTCGACGTGGGGTGCCGTCCACGGGCGCGGTCCCTTCGTTGGATCAGACCCACTCACTAATGTGCTGTCGCTGCAACTATTCTTATTCTTCGCTGCGACACCTTTCATGGTTCTTGCGGTTCTTGTGGAAGAACGTAAACAGACTGAGCAAAGCCTGCGCGAAAGCGAGAAGCGCTTTCGTCTGGTGGCGGATACTGCCCCTGCATTGATCTGGATGTCGAATACCGATAAGCTCTGCACTTACTTCAACAAGCCTTGGCTGGACTTCACCGGGCGATCGATCGAGTCCGAACTTGGGAATGGCTGGGCGGACGGAGTGCACCCCGAGGATCTCCAGAGATGCATGGATACGTATACCCGGGCCTTCGATCGGCGTGAGCAGTTCAGAATGGAGTATCGGCTGCGACGGCACGACGGAGAATACCAATGGGTTATCGACATTGGCGTGCCAAGGTTTAGCCAGGATGGCTCTTTTATCGGCTACATCGGGTGCGGTGTCGACGTGACCGACCGCAAGCAAGCGGAAGAGGCACTCAAGAAGTCGGAAGAGAAGTTCTCGAAAGCATTTCGGCAAAGCCCAATCATACTTACTTTAACGAGTCTCAAAGACCATCGCTACATCGATGTTAACGAAACCTTTGAGCGCGTTACCGGCTGGAGCCGTGACGAGATAATTGGGCGCACGCCGTTCGACATTGGGTTATGGACGCGACCCTCCGAGAGGGTGGAACTGACAAACCAGCTTCTGTTCGAAGGCCGTCTCCGTGACGTCGAGACCAGTTTTCGCATGAAAGACGGCAGTGTCCGCATAGGCTCAGGAACCGGAGAATTGATCGAACTGAATGGTGAGCCGTGCATGCTTGGCGCCGCTACCGACATTACGGAGCGCAAGCAGGCCGAAGAGGCCTTGGCGCGGAGCGAGTCGAATTATCGCATGTTCATTGAGCAGAGTTCGGAAGGCATTTTTTGCCAGGAACTCGACCTGCCAATTCCCGTGGACTTGCCGGAAGAAGAACAGGTTCGGCGCATTCTGCATGAGTCTTATTTGGCCGAATGCAACGAAGCATTGGCCCGCATGTACGGGATGTCCAGGGCCACCTTTGTGGGTAAGCGGCTTACCGAAACCGTGGATGCCGAAAATCCCGTAAACATCGAGTTGACTCGCGATTATGTCCGCGGCGGTTACCGCGTAGTCGACCGCGAATCCCGTGAGGTGGACCCACAAGGAAACGCCCGAGTATTCCTGAACAGCATGATCGGGATTGTCGAAAATGGAATGCTGATGAGGACGTGGGGGGTCCAGCGCGACATAACGGATCGGCGCAAGGCCGAAGAGGCGCTGCGCGAGAGTGAGGATAAGCTGCGATTGCTTCTCGACTCCACTGCCGAATCTATTTATGGAGTTGACGTCGAAGGCCGATGTACATTCTGCAACCCAGCTTGTCTGCGCTCTTTGGGATATGAACGCGTTGACGAACTTCTCGGCAAGAACATGCATTCTCTGATTCATCACACTCGTGCAGACGGAACATCGTTGCCAGTGGAAGAGTGGCGGGTTCTTCGCGCATCCCGAGCCGGGCAGGGAGTCCAGGTTGACGACGAAGTGCTCTGGAAGGCTGACGGAACAAATTTCCCCGTTGAATACTGGGCCTTTCCCCAACGGAAAGGTCAACAGGTCGTCGGGGCGGTAATTGCCTTCATCGATATTACGCAACGCAAGCTGGCAGAAGCGGCTCTCGCCCGCGTAAGTCGCAAGCTCATTGCGGCGCAGGAGCAGGAACGCAGGCGAATCGCAAGAGAGCTTCACGACGACATCGGTCAACGTCTGGCCATGCTAATTATCGAAATCGGAGAACTACAGGAGAACTCTTTCGAATTGCCTGCCCAGGTCCGCAGCCGGATCAACGAACTAAAGAAGCAGACCTCCGGTATAGCCACCGATGTTCAATCTCTATCGCACGAGTTGCATTCGGCGAAGCTGGAATATCTCGGCATAACGACCGCCATAAGAGGCTTTTGCAAGGAGTTTGGCGAACAGCAGAAAGTGGAAATTGATTTCCAAACCCACGATTTGCCTAGCCCATTGGATCCGGACATTTCTCTTTGCCTCTTCCGAGTTCTGCAGGAAGCCCTGAACAACTCAGCAAAACACAGTGGGGTTCGGCAGGTCGCAGTGCAATTGTGGGGAACCTCGGATGAGATTCATCTTACGGTAAGCGACCGCGGCGCGGGCTTTGACAGCGAACACGAAAAGCAAAGAGAGAGCCGGGGGCTTGGCCTCATTAGTATGGAGGAACGCCTAAAACTTGTGAACGGAACGTTTTCAGTCGAGGCGCAACCCAACCGGGGTACAAAGATCCACGCTCGCGTGCCTCTGGCTTCCGAGAGCGAGTCCAGACGTGCGGCAGGGTAGCAGGAAGGGATGTCGCCTCGATGGTGCTCCAGTCGCGTCAAGGTCAGCATGTCCGTGATGCTTTGCAATCTGAAACTGTCAAAGCGCTAGCCGCACTGCGCCACGCTCTGCTGCTGCTTGTCTTCTTCTCCAGTTCAAACATTTTTTCCTGACCTGTCTTTTCTGACAGTTGTGAGACCCTGAATTAAGAGGTTAACTGGCGCGATGGAATGGCGATCTGTGTCTACTCGGAGATGGATCGTTCGGCATCAGCGTTATTTGTCCGACCATCTTCCCTCTAGTTTCGAATTGAATTCTGTTTATGTTTCTCGAACACCAAACGAGGAGAAAATTATGACCAAGCGTTCTTGCCTGATCGCACTACTGCTTGCATTGCTTTACGTAACCGTCGCCGTTGCTCAACATCCTGTGGTCGACGCCGTCGCCAACAAGGTAGTCCAGAAGTATCAAACCTCCAGTTGCCAGCAGTTGATGCAGCAGAAAGCTCAGAAACAACCGCCTTCAGCGGGAGAGCAGAAAGCCATGGAGATGCTGAAAAACGACCCGCAGATGCGCCATGAATTTGTCGGCATTGTCGCCGATCAGGTCGTCGACAAACTGATCCAGTGCGGCATGATTCCGTAACCTTCCCGTGCAGCGATCTGGAACTTGCTGGAGAGATAGGATGACCACAAGGTTATGGGCGAAGGTGTCAGCGGCGATTGAGGTCATAACCGGCTGTGCCCTGATCGTCGCTCCTACTTTTACAGTCCATTTACTTATGGGCGCCAGCCTTTCCAGTGGCGGCATCGCGGTAGGCCGCCTGGGTGGGCTCGGGCTTCTATCTCTGGGGATGGCCTTTTGGCCGACCCAGGATGTCGTAACCCCACAAACCGCTACCGCCTTGTTTACCTACAATCTTCTCGCGGCTCTTTACTTCGCTTATCTGGGCGTTGTCGGAGGTTTCACCGGGTACCTGCTGTGGCCCGCATTTGCTCTTCACAGTCTGCTGGCAGTCTTGCTGGCAGGTCCGGCATATTTAGCAGCTCGGCGGGAATGGCGTGGTGTTCACTTTCCCAAGATCACAGTGGAAATCGTAAGCGAGGTCGTTGTAAGCCCGGAGGAGAAGGCCGAATCAAATTCGAAGTCGAGTCCATCGAGTTCGCGGGTAGCTTGACTCCGATAAACGCTTCAACAAAGGAGATTACGTTATGAGCCAGAATCACTTTACTCTCAGCTTTCCGTTAAAGGCCCCCGCGGATGCAAAAGCGCTGGCGGAAGAACTTCCGCCGTTAATGCCGCAATTGTTCCAAGTACAGGATGCGATTGGCACCATTCACTACTCGCGCTTTACGGTTCTGAGCGAGAAGACTCTGTTATTTGTCGGCGACTTCGATGGAGAGTTCAGTCAACTCATGACAGAGCTCGCGAAGCGCGCAGGACCCGTATTCGATGCCATCTTCCAGCACGTGGTCAACCCGCCGCCCTCGCCGGTCGCTGATCACGCAGACAAACTCGTCGATTGGGCGGCCGACCATCTTCTCACCGCGATCAATCTTTACACCGCCTACCCGAACGTCACGGCGAAGGAGATTAAGGCCCTGGCATCGGCAGCAGATATTACCGGCTCTGGCGAACTGAATCCCTTCCTGGTGATCTTGCCCATGAAATCAAAACTCGCCTTCATCGAGGTCGAGCTGATCCTGCGCGCCAGGGGACGCGGGACGACCACAGATCTGGACAAAGTCGGCACTCCCCATTTCGCACAGTTCGTGCCGCTAGAGGACAACCAGGTTGGTTTCTTCACCGTCTATGACGGCTCTTTCGATAAATACATTGCGGATTTCACGAAGAACATCGGGCAAGTGTTCGATCTTCTATTCAAATTCACCAAAGGCGCTCCGCCATCGCCTTGCAGAAAGTACCTTCAGGAGTTCATTGACTTTGCGGCTGGTGCGAACCGGGCGCCGATTGGCTTTTACCAGGCCTATCCCGGCTTGGGCGTTCAGGACATCCGCGCGCTGGTCGCCGACAGCAAGTCCCAAGCCGCTTCATCGGCAGCGTAGCAACGAGCTGGACGAAAAGGAGAAACGCAGTGAGTGAAGATACCAAAGTCCTCACATCGCCAACGAAGGCGAACGAGGGATTTCTCCGTCGCCTCTTTGGGGGAAATGGGCACGAGACTGAGGGCGGTCATGCCCATTCGCAATCCGACACGAAAACGACCCTCGACCTGCCTGATATTCAGGGATTCATTCTGCGCGGTTACCGCATGCCTACGGTTAGGCATTTCTTGCTGACGGTAGGCGTGGCTGCCGAAGCACGCAACCTGCTTGGACGGTTCGTCAGCGGCGATGAGTCTGACGTTCCGCAGATCACCACCGCCGAAGACTGGCATGTCGGATTCGCTCCGGGCCCCTCAGACAATCCTGACGATGTCCCGCGCCACAAGCCAGACTACTGCCTCAACTTGGGAATTACCTGGCCAGGACTAATCGCCTTGGAGGTCAAAGATCGAGTGCCGGAAGTTTCCTTCAAGTCGTTCGGCGCGTTCGTTGCTGGGGCTGCTGAACGTGCACCCCTGGTGGGCGACACCGGCACGAGCGCGCCGCAGAACTGGATACAGGCCTTTGGCAGAGGGAGCGATCACGTGATGTTGACGCTGCACGCCATGAGCCCGCAGGCAATGACAACCTATAGCGACCGGCTATCGGCGCTATTTACCGAAGGAAATGCTTTTCGAGAGATCTGGCGCACCGACGGGATGGCATTGATGGACGTTATCGATGGCAATCCCGTCCCCACTTTCCGCGTTCACTTCGGATACACCGACGGCATCAGCATGACCACCATTCGCGGCGGCCCCGAACGTTACCCGCCGGATCACCAGCAGCCTTGCGAACCCTGGCTATTCGTTTTGCGGGACGAAGCAGAGAACTACTTCGTACCTGAGCCGCGAGAGCTCGGCTTGAATGGCAGCTTTGCTGTCTTCAAAATGATCGAGACCGACGTCGTTGGCTTCGAGAATTATCTGCAATCGAACAAAGACAAAATCGATCCCGAACTGCTCGCAGCCAAAATGTGCGGACGCTGGCGCAACGGTGTTCCGCTTGCGTTGTCTCCAGAAACTGACAACCCTCCGGGAGGAATTACACCGGAGCAATTGAACGACTTCGAATACGTAAACGCCGACGGCTCAGGCGACCCCAAGGGACTGCGTTGTCCGGTCGGCGCCCACATGCGCCGAATAAATCCCCGAGGCCAGCCAGTCACCGGCCAGGGGCAACCGGGCGGCAGCAATAACACTCACCGGCTGATCCGTCGTGGCATGCCATACGGGCCGAGGTACGATCCGTCGAAACCATACGATGGCATCGAGCGCGGACTTCTCGGCTATTTCATTAACTCGAGCATCGAGAATCAATACGAGTTTGTTCTCGGGCACTGGGTAAATGACAGCGAATTCGCCGGCGCGGTCAGGCTGCCCCCTAAATCAAAGGATCCGATGATTGGTACGCAGGACCCGGCGGAGAGCGTTTTTGTTATTCCTCAGGGAAATGGCGCGCCGTCGATCAAACTGACAGGGCTCTCAAGCTTCATAACCACCAAAGCAGCCGCTTACTGCTTTCTGCCGAGCATCACCGCAGTCAAATTTATTTCCAAATTGTGATGTGTGGAAGAGAGGCTTGCCCCATGCTGTTCGTGACCAAATGGTTCGGAGTGACCAGTAGTGAAGCTCAGCGCAACCGCGCTGAAGAGCAGCGCAACATTGAAAAGATCACTGAGCTGAGTCTCTTATTACAGGCGAATGCTGCTGCCAAACAACATCGGCCAATCGGCCGAGGGACTCATGTAAAAGGTATCTGCGCGCGAGCCCAATTTGAAGTATTTGATGTTACCGTCGGACGCGAGCCCGGATTAGCCGCCCGGCTTGCCAAGGGGATGTTCGCGAAGCCCGGGATCTATCCCGCGATTGTGCGGTTTGGTAATGCAGACCCGAGCAAAAATTCCGATTTCAAGCCTGACGTTCGATCCTTATCTTTTTCCGTCGACCTCAATGGCAACGGCGAAACTGCTTATCGGACGAATGGTGGCCGGCAAGATTTCTCAATGCAAAACGCGACAACTTTGCCCATAAATGACTCGCCCGCATTTCTGGCGATCATGAAGCTGCTTACGGCGTCGAATCCGGCCGTTGGTCTGTGGTCCTTGCCGTTCAAGGACAAGTTGAGAGTACTGCGCACCCTCGCGTTGGTTCAGGTGCAAGCGCATCAGACCATCAAACCTTATCAGAAGCTTCGCTACTGGAGCACCGTGCCGTTTCGTCACGGACCGATCGATGTCGTGAAGCATTCGGTCAGCCCGTCTCCGGAGAATCCGGCGGGCGCACTGCAGAAGAGTAACCCAAATGGACTGCAGGATGAGTTAGCGCGTCACCTCAGGGAAGACGTAAAAATGAGCAGCTTCGACTTCGGAGTTCAGTTCCTCGATCCCGACAGGATGACCTACTGGGACAAATGCCGCGACGCCAACTTCTGGATTGAAAACGCGAGCGTCGAATGGAACGAGGTAGAAGCACCCTTTCATACGGTGGGCAGGCTCACGCTACTACCAAACTCGCAACTCCAACCGGATGCCGCCGACGCGGCCTATATCGACGTCACTGGTCACTCGACAGCTGACAGCACGCCCCTAGGCAGCATTAATCGGGCCCGCTGGTCCTCGGAGGTTGCCAGCAGAAAAGCGCGCATGCAAGCCACTGGCAGTCGAGAACCTAATGAGTCTTTCGCGCGATCGGCCTGAGGAAATGGAACATCCCGACCACGACTAGTCTCAGTTCTTGGCTTTGCGCGTGAGCCTGAGCAAGACGAACTCCTGTATAACGTTGCCGAGCATTCGCTCCCCAGTGCCGATAATGAAATTCTCAAACATCGGCGCCGCGCCGCGATCCGACGCCGGATAATAAGCGTTCGAGAGAGCAGCCGAGGCTAAATCGCCGCCTACGCTGGAATAGTTCGGCTGCAACCGGCCATTGTCTCCTTTGCACACGAATGGGCTAGCGAGGGCGTGGAACACGCGAGACTTATTCGTGCCCGTGCCTTGGTAGAAGTAGCGCGGGTCTTGGTGCAAAAGCGATGGCAGGATAGCGCCGCCGATCAGAATGTCGGAAACGCTGTCAGCCGTGGCAGCGCCGAAGCGCTTCCCATAACCCTCCACACCCTGACCGTAGTTGGGAACGTCTCCTGCCTGGTTGATTCCGGCCAGCATACCTATCCCGATGATGGTAATCGGGTCGGTAATCGTCTTGAGTGCAAGCTGGAACTTTAATTTCGTCGTAAGCGGCGCGGCGTTGTGGTCATAGGAAACATAGAAGTTAGGGATGATACCGAGAATGCGCTGCTGCTCCTCGATCTTGACCTGCTCGACGGCGATCTGTTCAGGGGAATAGTTCACAGATACAGTGGTCAGCGCCTTCGCGATGTTGAGCTTGCTGCCGGTCAGGATTACGTATTGGCCCGGGTTGACGGTAATGGCGGGAGAGGCCCAGTTTGCGAATCCCCTGGCATTGATGCTGACGTTATAGAGTCCTGGATCGAGATCATCGAATTCGAAGAATCCGTTGCTGTCCGACACCACCGTGCGGGGATCTTTTAGCAAATGGCTTTCGAGAACCACACTTGCCCCGGAAACGGCGTCGTTGTGAACGTCGATTACAGTGCCAGTAATGTGTCCGTTTTCCAGCTTAGGTGGGCTGACGTCCTGTGCCGCCAAAGGCGCGGTCATCGCAATCGACGCCAACATCAGCAGCCAAATTTGTAGGGTTCGCAAGTGAATGCCAGCCTATAGGGTGTGTCGCGTATTCGGAACTGCCAAGAGTGACAGTATAAGGGAAGGAGAAACACGCCATAAGCTCTCGATAGTTCGCGATTTATTTCTTAGGCTAGAGTCTCCACAGTCACCCGCCGTACCCTGCAATCAACCCTCAAAACCGTGTGAAACGGTATTAGTGGTAGGAGGTATGCAGTTCATTTCGCGAATATCGTAACGTGGAAAGCTTTGTTACTTTTCAGGGTGCCACGCGGAGTGGTTACTGTCACGAAGCCCGTGGTTGCACCGGTGGGAACAGTAGTCTTGATTTCAGTATCCGAGGCGACGGTGAACATAGCTGCCGTTCCATTGAAACTGACTCCTGTCGTTCCTTTAAGCTTCGCCCCAAGGATTTCGACCGCCGCTCCAACCTTGCCGAAGGTAGGCCGCGTTTCTACGAATGGATGTAGACCCACGGCTACGCTGAACAATGTGCCGAAACTTACGCTGCCTCCGGTCGTCGTCCCATGAAAGCTGCCGCTAGTATCCTGCACCAGTCCCGCCCAAGGACTGCCAGCGTCATCGGTATCGAAGGCGTGCAGCGAAGTCAATTGGCCTGATGAGGTAAGTTTAAAGGCTGTGCCACAACCTTCTCCATAGTAAGAGTTACAGTTGTAGCCCGTGCCCCCGACGAGCGTCGTCCCATAAAAATTCCCATCTGTGGCTTGGACCAGATTCCCCGTGGGCTCTGCGCCGTCAGAGCAGTCGGATTGCGGGCAGAAATTGAACAGGGTGGTGAACTTGCCACCTGAAGTAATCTTGAATACTGTGCCACATCCGCCCTGACAGGGCGATTCGTACGGCCCACCCGTGCTGGTGGTTCCGTAGAAGTCGCCGTCCGTCCCTTCGATCAGCGCAGCGACCGGATTGGAACCATCCGGGCAGTAGCTTTGTGTACAGAAGACGTACAGCGTGGTAAGTTTGCCCTTCGCCGTGATCTTGAAAACCGTGCCGCAACCCAGCGATACACAATTGCCAGTGCCGCCTCCGTAGGTTGTCCCATAAAAGTTTCCGTCGGTGCCTTGGATTAATCCTCCTTCTGGGTTCGCTCCATCAGAGCCGTTGAAGCTGTGCAGCGTTGTCACTTTTCCTTCGGGGCTCATCCGGAAAGCTATGCCTTTGCCGCTCGCTCCGCCACCGTAGGTTGTCCCATAGAACCCGCCATCTCTACCCTGTATTAATCCTGCGATAGGACTAGCCCCGTCAGTGCAGTCAGTTTGACAGAAGGTGTGAAGGACAGTCAGCTTGCCTCCCGCTGTGACTTTGAACACGGTACCATTGCCATTCGCTCCGCCGCTGTAGGTTGTCCCGTAAAATACCCCGTTGTGGTCCTGAATTAGCCCTGCAACTGGCGTGGCACCGTCAGCGCATTCCGATTCGGCGCAAAAGCTGTATAGGGTGGTCAGCTTGCCGCCTTCAGTGATTTTGAACACCGTGCCGCCAAGGTCTACCTCGTAACCAGCAGTTACGCCGTAGAGATTTCCATCTATGCCCCTGACAAGTGGTGCGTATGGATGCTCACCGTCCGTCCCGTTGAAACTGAAAAAATTGGTGAAGGTTTGGGCATGAGAAGAAAAAGCAGTGGCGACAGAAAGCAGCAATACCAGACAAGCTTTCTTGTACACACGAGTGATGCGTCCGCTGCTTGCCATTCATTTAACCTCGCAAAGGTGGCTACTCATTCGGAAGCAGATCCGGGGGGCAGGTCCGAACAGAAACCGACTTCTGAGCGGTCACTAGTATACTCGCGGCACCGAAACTGGAGGCATCAAATCAACGGAAACACGCACTCGATAACCGATCCGACCCAGCGAACGTTGTGAAGAGTCTGATGGGTTTATGCGCAGGCAGGGATGGCGGAGAGAGTGGGATTCGAACCCACGTTACCCTTTCGAGTAAACACGCTTTCCAAGCGTGCGCCTTCAGCCACTCGGCCATCTCTCCAGCACGGGGCAACCCAAAAACTGTTTGCGGGGAAGCTATCGCGGGCTCATCTTACCCAATTGAAATCGCGGGATCGACCTCTTCCTGTCACCTTTCTCTTTGACTTGTCTCGTGGATCGATTCTATGGGCAGGCCCACGCTAATCGCAAGCCACAGCGGTTCAGTAGCGATTATATCAACGACACTGCCAACTCGATATGTTCTAGAGGTTCACAGGGCGAAAACTTTTTGCGTATACACTCCGTGGTAGATTTGATACAGCGAGATGAAAGACATTTCTTCCTGGGCCCTCGACATCGCCGTGCAACATGGTGCCACTTATGCTGACGCGCGGATTGCCGACGATCGCAGCCGCGCTTTGTCCACCAAGAACGGGAAAGTCGGCGGAGCGTCGGATTCCGAATCGTTTGGCATTGGTGTTCGTGTGATCGCCGACGGTGCGTGGGGGTTTGCTGCATCTGATGATTTGAGCCGTGCGGCCGTTGAAGCAACTGCGGCGCGGGCGGTCGATATCGCCAAAGCTTCGTCGCAGGTGAAGCTGCGCGACATTCAACTGGCCACGGAAAAAGCTCTCAGTGCTGAGTGGACCACGCCTATTAAGGTCGATCCTTTTACGACTTCCGTCGAGCAAAATATTGATCTGCTGCTGAAGATTGACTCCGAATTGCGCTCGGTTCCTGGAGTCACGCTCGCTGAGACCAATATGAATTTTCGGCGCGAAGAGCAGTGGTTTGTTTCTTCTGAGGGCGCGAACATTCATCAGACGAAATTCACCACTGGCGTCGGCTACGCAGCTTATGCGTTTGCGGGAAACGAGATTCAGAAGCGATCGTATCCTAATTCCTACGGCGGACAATGGCAGAATAAAGGATACGAACTGATTGGCGAACTGAAGCTGCTGGAAAACGCCCGCCGAGTGGGTGAAGAAGCGGTGGCGCTCCTCAAGGCTGAGCAATGTCCGGAAGGTGCGTTCGACGTTATCCTCGACGGTTCGCAACTTGGTTTGCAGATTCACGAATCGGTGGGCCACCCTATTGAACTCGACCGGGTGCTGGGGATGGAAGCAAATTTCGCGGGAACTTCATTTCTGACTTTAGACAAGCTGCGCAGTCTGCGTTATGGCAGCGATCTGGTTAACATTGTCGCCGATGCCCGTCAGGAGCACGGCCCCGGGCTTGGAACCTTTGCTTTCGACGAAGAAGGTGTGCCGGCGCAATCCACGCCCATTATCACCAACGGCTTGTTCACCGGATATCTTACTTCGCGTGAGACTGCCCACACCATCGGCATGAATCGGTCTGGCGGCACGCTGCGCGCCGAAAGCTGGAACCGGCTACCGATCATTCGCATGACCAATATCAGTATTCTTCCCGGCGAGAAACCGCTGACGCGTGAGCAACTCATAGCCGATACCGATCACGGCATTTATATGGAGACGAATAAGTCGTGGTCAATCGACGACAAGCGCTACAACTTCCAGTTCAGTTGCGAAATGGGATGGGAACTTAAGAACGGAAAGCGCACACGGATGCTGAAGAATCCGTCGTACTCAGGAATAACGACCGAGTTCTGGAATGCGATGGACGCAATTTGTTCACGCGACGAGTGGGTTCTCTGGGGTACGCCGCATTGCGGCAAAGGCCAACCGCAGCAAGTGATGGGCACGGGACACGGCGCAGCCCCCGCCCGGTTCCGCAATATTAAAGTGGGAAGCGCTTATAAAGGAACGTGATTCTGGTTCGCGGAACGTTGCGAAAAGCGTATCCGCCAAATTCTGATCGATCACTTCTGAACATCGAATGCTAAACCAATCCCAAGCCGCCGACATCTTCGAACGCATCAAGAAGTATTCGACCGCCGACGAAGTTGAAGTTCTCTTCTCCGGCGGCAAAAGCGCCCTTACTCGTTTTGCCAACAATACGATCCATCAAAACGTCGCCGAAGAAAATTACGCGGTTTCAGTGCGAACTGTGTTCGGCAAGCGCACCGCTCGTTCGACCACGAACAAACTTGACGACGAAAGCCTGAAGCGGGTGGTGCAATCTTCTGAGAAGCTGGCGAAGGTTCAACATCCTGATCCTGATTTACTGCCGGTGCTTGACGCGTCGAGCACGTCCAGCTCTGGCCGAGATTTGCCCAGCCGTCATTTTGCCGAGACGGCCGCCGTCACGCCCGCGCAGCGCGCAGAAACCGTGCAGAAGATTGTTTCGATGGCGGAAAAACATAAGCTCACGACCGCCGGCATTGTTTCAACCGCCGAGACAGTTGAGGGTATTTTCAATTCGCGCGGATTAGCCGATTGGCACGCCCAGACTTCATCGGAAATTTCGATCACGATGCTCGCGGCAGACTCCTCGGGTTGGCAAAAAGCGAACTCCCCGAATGTAGCGAATCTCGATCCCGCTGCGCTGGCAGAAACCGCAGCTCGCAAGGCTTTCGAATCGGCGGCTCCGCACGAGATTCCCGCTGGGAAATATACCGTCATCCTCGAACCTGCGGCAGTGCTCGACATCGTTGGCTTCATGTTCTTCGATTTCGGTGGGCTGTCGATCCTCGACCAACGCTCTTTCCTGAATAATCGCGTGGGAAGCAAACTCTTCGGCGAGAACATTAATATCTGGGACGACGTTGCGCATCCGCTGCAATCGGGCGTTCCGTTCGATGGCGAAGGCGTACGCCGTCAGAAAGTGCGTTTGGTCGAAAATGGCGTGGTGAAACGTCTTGTCTACGCCCGCGCGACCGCAGAGAAAATGAAACGCTCAGAATTCGCGGACAAAGTAGGTCCCATCGCGCCTACCGGGCACGGCTTTCCCTTGCCTAACGAAATGGGCGAAGCGCCGATGAACATCGTTTTCGGTCCCTCCGACAAGCCCACCTCCCTGGAGCAGATGGTCGCCTCCACCGAACGCGGCGTGCTGGTCACCCGACTGTGGTACATCCGCGAGGTTGATCCTTACGAAAAGATTCTTACCGGCATGACCCGCGACGGTACTTTTTATGTCGAGGATGGCAAAGTTCGTTACGGAGTTCGCAATTTCCGCTTCAACGAAAGCCTGATTCAAATGCTGTCAAACGTAGAAGCTATGGGAGTTCCAGTGCGCGCCAGCGGCGAGGAATCGTTTGACATGGTGGTACCGCCGATGAAGGTCCGGGACTTTAATTTCACCGAAGTTACCAAATTTTAAGGGTGTAATGGCAGCGGGGAAAGCACGAGCGCGGACGCTCGCGCCTACACCCTTGTCTTTATGGGTTCAGGTTACCATCGTTCTTTGCCTGCGCTTCCGGGGGCCGCTTATAATTTCCTTACTCCCGCTCGAACTCGAGGTTGATGTTCATGTCCAGGGCCACCGGGGCCGCGCATAATCGGCAGAATCAGGAATTGACCATATTTCACGATGTGGCCAAGGCTCTGACCTCCTCGCTAGATCTCGACTCCATCCTGCAGACAATCATGGAAAAGATGGCGGAATATTTCCGTCCGGATACCTGGTCGCTGCTGATGGTGGATGACACTCGCGACGAACTGTACTTCGCCATTGCCGTGGGGAGCGCTTCCGAAGCCTTGAAAAACCTGCGCCTGAAAGTGGGCGAAGGCATTGCCGGCTACGTGGCCAAAAATGGCGAGCGCCTGATTGTGCCCGACGTAATGACCGATCCGCGTTTCGCCAAACGCATTGATGAGATGACGAAGTGGGAGACGCGATCAATTGTGTGTTTTCCCGTGCGCTCGCGATTGCGCGTGCTGGGCGTCATCCAACTGGTGAACGTCGACATGGAACACTTCGGCGATCAGGAAATATTTTTCCTGCAATCGCTGTGCGATTATGCGGCCATCGCGATCGAGAACGCGCGGGCAGTAGAGAAGATTCAGGAACTCACCATCACCGACGATTGCACCGGACTGTACAACGCGCGCCATCTTTATAAGACGCTGGAGACAGAGGTTTACCGCTCGTCGCGTTTCAGCTATGAGTTCACCGTCGTCTTTATCGATCTGGATCATTTCAAGCAGGTCAACGACACTCACGGGCATCTGATTGGAAGCAAACTGCTGGCTGAAATTGGGTACCTGATTAAAGCTCAACTGCGCTTGATCGACTTCGCCTTCCGCTACGGCGGCGACGAATTTGTGGTGCTCCTGCCGCAGACCGGGAAGGATCAGGCGTTGGTGGTGGCGAAACGATTGCGCGACAGCCTGCGCACCAGCATGTTCTGTAGAGAAGAAGGACTCGATTTGAATGTGCGGGCATCGATGGGCGTGGCAACTTATCCACACGATGCCAAGACGCCGCATGACATCATTCGGCAGGCCGATGAAATGATGTATCTGGTGAAGAATACTTCGCGGGATAATATCGGGATTGCGCAGCGCGGAGTGATGAAGTAGCTCTCAGCTGTCAGCTCTCAGCTTTCAGCCTCCTAAAGCCTAATCTGCCGGAACAGCCGCTGGTTGCGACGCTCGAGTGGCATTTTGGCGGCGTGACTCGGTTTGCAGCCACTTGCGTATTTCCGGAATCGCCGCTCGTGTCGCCATTTCGCCTGCGCGTACCAAAGCCGGACTAAATTCGAAGGCATCATATTTGTAGCCGGTCACGTCCGGCTCAATCACCAGGTCGGCGGCCTGCTTCCATTGACTGCTGTTCATTTCCTGCGCGATGGCAAAACATTGTCCGATCACGTCGAATAAATGGCGGGGGCCGTCGCCGTCCGTCCATTTGCCTTTGAGGTGCACGGCCAGCACGCGCTCTGCTCCCATTTGCCGCAATGGCCGGGTGGGAACGGTGTGCGACAGCATGCCGTCGATCAGCAGGCGTCCACGAACTTTCACCGGCAAAAACATTCCTGGATAGGCGCAACTGGCGCGCACCGGATCGACCAGCGGCCCGGAGTGGAAAACAACGCCCTCGCCCGTAGAGAAATCTGTGGCCGTTACGGCCAGAGGAATGCGCAGCTCTTCGAAGGTTTTAACTTTGAGAAGTTGGTTGAGGAATCCGATCATACGCTGGTTGCTGGCGAAGCCATACCGGGAGAGCGTCCAGCACGCAAGATGCTTGAAGCGCACCTTGGCGGCAACGTGCTCCAGTTCGCCGGCGGAGATTCCGCTGCAATAGGCAGCGCCGATCAGCGCGCCTACGCTGGTTCCGGCAATATAGCGAATGGGAATGTTTTCTTCTTCGAGGACTTTCAGTACGCCCACATGAGCAATGCCGCGGGCGAAGCCACCGCCCAAAGCCAATCCGATTCCCACTCCGGACTGTCTCGATCCCAAGGCCGAGGGATGGGCCGAAAGCCCGCGTCCAAACGCCTGCACCGACCGAATAATCTTATCCAGACTCTTCACGGGGACCTCACCTTCTCCCGATCTTGCCCGGCTACTATGCAGGCTTTTTGCCTGCTGCCCCTGCCCGCTAACCTGGGCTAAATCTGCAAGTAAGATGCCATTTATAAGGCAATCGTTTCATAGCCAGATGGGTTATGCCAGATTACGGCGAAAGGTTACTCAAGGGCCATGCAGTGCCGCCGGCCCGTGACTAACCCTTGTGTTCCTGTTAATTTGAGGCCTATGGTTAGAGAGGTTTCCTCAGGAGGGGTAGTGGTGCGCCGGACGCCAGAAGGCTGGCAAATCGCAGTAATCGAGCCCCGAAAAGACGCTGATCCCCCTGTATCCTCTAAACCGTCGAAGAAAGCTCCGCAAAAAATGTTACTTGCTTTGCCCAAAGGCATAGTCGACCCAGGCGAGAATCCCGAGCAAACCGCCGCCCGTGAAGTGCTCGAAGAGACCGGTATTACAGCGGTTGCGGTTACAAAACTGGGGGACACGAAGTATGTCTACGTGCGTTCATGGGGCGACAAGGAGCGCGTTTTCAAGATTGTCAGCTTCTATCTGTTCCGCTATGAATCTGGCCAGATCGACGAAATCGCTCCGGAGATGCGAATCGAAGTCAAACAGGCACGATGGATCGCCCTGGAAGACGCGGCCAAAAAGCTGGCCTACCGGGGTGAAAAAGATATGGTTCGCCGCGCCCAAGAATATCTCAAGGCGCACCCTGACCTCTAGCGCTGCAACGTACCATTCGTCACGCGGGTGTGTGATCTATAACCTTGACTCCAATCCGACAGACGTCTATTGTGAATCCAACTTGATTGAGGCGCGTGCCGCTGCCATCCTCACCCCACATAATGCGGCACGCGCCTGCGGTATTTTTGGGCCTCTTTTTCCTGTTTCGTCCCACATGTTTATGATCCAAAATGGTCAAACCGACTGCGTGATGGATAAACTCGTTATCTATAACTGCGCGAACACGTCTTTTTCTATACGAAGAAAAATCGCGTTGACAAACCCATTCTCCTGTCATTCCGAGCGAAGCGAGGAATCTGGGTTTAGTCGGTCGCAAAAAGAACCAGATCCCTCGCTATGCTCGCGATGACAATAACTGGATGGAGTGTTTGATTGATGAAGCGAATTCATAAAGTGGCTGTCCTTGGTGCGGGCACGATGGGCGCCCGCATCGCCGCGCACTTCGCCAACGCGGGTGTGCCGAGTTTTCTCCTCGATATCGTTCCGCCGGACGCGGACATCCCAGCGCGCAACAAGATTGCCGCTGCAGGGCTCGATGCAGCGAGAAAGTCCAAGCCCGCGGCTTTCATGGAAGCTTCGCTCGCGCGCCTGATTACGATCGGCAACTTCGACGATGACCTCAAGCGTCTGGCCGAGGTGGACTGGATTATCGAAGCAGTCGTCGAAAACCTCGATCTCAAACGCGCTTTGCTAAGAAAAGTTGAATCCATACGCAAACCTGGAACAATCATCACAACCAACACCAGCGGGCTGCCGGTCAGCAAGATCGCCGAAGGATTCTCAGAGGACTTCCGCCGCTCATGGTTTGGCACCCACTTTTTCAATCCCCCGCGGTACATGCGACTGCTGGAAATCATTCCTACGCCCGATAGCGATCGCACAGCCATCGATGCGGTGGCTCACTTCTGTGACATTCATCTCGGCAAGGGCATCGTCATGGCCAAGGATACGCCGAATTTCATTGGCAATCGCATCGGCACCTTTTCCGTTTTGAATGTCATGCGCCTTATGCAGGAGATGGACCTCAGCATAGAAGACGTCGACGCCCTAACCGGCCAGGCCGTGGGCTGGCCGAGATCCGCGACGTTCCGCACCATCGATCTTGTCGGCCTTGATATCTTAGGCCACGTTGTCAGCAATACGATCCGTGTGACCGGCGATTCCGCTTCCCCGCTCGATGAACGTAGCGACTTAAAGTTGCCGGATTTCTACAAACAAATGCTGGAACGAAAATGGCTGGGCGACAAAACCAAAGGCGGCTTCTATAAGAAGGTGAAAAGCGCCAAAGGTGAAGAAGAACGGCTCGCCCTCGATTGGAAGACGCTCGAATACCATCCGCGCCAGAAACCCAAGTTCCCTGCCCTCGATATGGCGAAAAATATCGAGCAACCCGGAGCGCGTCTGAAGATGCTGCTCGGGCTGAACGGCAGCGCGCCGCAAAAGAGTGACCGCGCAGGTGCGTTCCTGTGGTCGGCTCTATCCGACTTGTGGACCTATTGTGCCAACCGCATTCCCGAAATCTCCGATTCGATTGTCGAAATCGACCGCGCCATGCGCCTTGGGTTCAACTGGGAGTTGGGTCCGTTCGAACTTTGGGATGCCGCCGGTGTCGAAGCCACGGTTGAGCGCATGAAAAAAGAAGAGCGGCCCATCGCGGCGAACGTACAACAGTTGCTGGCCTCCGGCAAGAAAGCCTGGTACCTTGACGACCCCAAAGCCACATCTGGCCGCGCCTACTGGGATCTCAAAACCGTGAACTACGATCCCGTGGAAGCTCCCACCGGAGTGTGGTCTGTCGAAGTCGCAAAGAAGTCAAACGGAGTCGTGAAGAAGAACTCAGGAGCATCGCTGGTCGATCTCGGCGACGGCGTGGCCTGTCTCGAATTTCATTCCAAGATGAACACGATCGGCAGCGACATCGTGCAACTGATCTCGCAAACTTTGAAACCCGGCGGCGCCGGCGACGCATTCGACGCATTCGTGATTACCAACGACGCAACCAACTTTTCGGTTGGCGCGAATCTGATGTTGTTGCTGATGTCGATCCAGGAAGAAGAGTGGGACGAAGTCGATCTCGCGATTCGCACTTTCCAGAACATGACTCAGGCGATCAAGTTCTCCCCGAAACCGGTAGTGGCCGCGCCTTTCGGCCTAACCCTCGGCGGAGGCACCGAGATCTCGCTGCATGCCGCCGCCTTGCAACCTCACGCCGAACTCTACATGGGGTTAGTCGAGGTCGGCGTTGGCCTGCTTCCCGGCGCGGGAGGCTGCAAAGAAATGCTGCTGCGCGCGGTAGACAGCGCGGAGTCGATCCGTCCCGGCGGCCGTGGCGAATCTGTCGAACTAATGGAAGCTATGAAGAAAATCTTCGAAACTATCGCCACCGCCAAAGTGGCAACATCAGCCCACGAGGCTCGCGGCCTGGGCTTCCTGAGAAATTCCGACAACATCACGATGAACCGCGAGCGTGTCTTAGCCGACGCCAAAGCCCGCGCTCTGGAGATGGTCCGCGCTGGATACGAGCCTCCACAGCCCCGCAGCGACGTTCCCGCACCTGGAGAAAATATCCTCGCCGCGTTGAAGATGGGCGTCCACCTGATGCGCCAAGGCGAATACATCACCGAATACGAAGTGAAACTGGCCACGAAAATCGCCGAAGTACTATGCGGCGGAAACGTGACCGCGGGAACGCCGGTAAGCGAGCAGTACATCCTCGATCTGGAGCGCGAAGGATTCAAATCGCTCTGCGGAGAAAAGAAGACGCAAGAGCGGATTCAATACACGCTCAAAACCGGGAAGACGCTGAGGAATTGAAGCTTCCAAGCCTACATATTATACGTATAATACGTACGTGACAAGCTTACGTATTGACCACGCGTATTCCAATGCGTACAATTGCGATTGGAGGCGTGAAATGGCCTACGTGGAACCGCAGACAGTGTATGCCCCAAGGGCTTCGATTCGTGCGGTCGAAGTAATATACGACGGGGGATCGGGGGAATGGTCGGTTGCCCGCGTGAACTGGGAAGACGAGGAGAGAATCGGAATTCGCTGGAATGGCGGTGACGGCCCTGGTGTGGGCAATCCCCAATCCCGGGGAAAAGCAACGTGGTTCATCGTCCCCGAGCCTTTGCAGCAAGTTGTCCTTGAGAAAGTCGAGGAACTCAGCATTTCGGGGCCCGGCGGCCTATTGGAAAAGTACGCGGAAATGGCCAACGACAAGGCGCGAGAGCGCGAAGCAGAGGAGTGGTCGGAAGGGCTGATCGGCGATGCATCCGCGGAGGGGTGAGGTCTGGTGGGTGGCGTTCGATCCGTCCTTGGGGGGCGAGATACAAAAGACTCGGCCAGCCATGATTGTCAGCAACAATGCGGCGAACGCAGTCCTGAATCGCCTGATTGTTGTTCCTCTCAGTAGTAAAACCGCAAAGGTCTATCCGGGAGAGGCTTTGGTCACTCTGAATGGCGAACCGCGAAAAGCGATGGCCGATCAGCTGACGACGGCTTCGAAGAAGCGTATACGCTCCAAACTAGGCGAATTGTCTTTCTCCGACGTGGCTGGGGTTGAAGCAGCAATCCTTTTACAGCTGGGAATTCGTCGTTGAGGAAATATCCTCGATTAGGCTGGTTTGAAATGATCTACGAGAAGTCTGGAACTGGATGGAGCGCTTACGCTCCCGTCCGAGTTCCCACGCAACAATCATTCAATCGAAAACCAGCAATCGACAATCTAAAACCCCGAGGACTTTTCAATGCGTGAAGTTGTCATCGCCTCTTCCGTTCGCACGCCCGTGGGACGCGCCTTCAAAGGCACGCTCCGCGCCACGCGCCCTGATGAACTTGCCGCAGTCGCCATCAAAGGCGCGCTCGAACGTGTGCCGCAGATTGACGCCAAGGAGATCGAAGACGTCATCCTCGGCTGTGCCATGCCCGAGGCTGAGCAAGGAATGAACGTTGCACGCATCGCCTCGCTGCGCGCCGGCTTGCCAGTCGAAGTGTCAGCGCTGACGATCAATCGTTTTTGTTCTTCTGGGCTGCAGGCCATCGCCATGGCGGCCGAACGCATCATGAGCGGGGGCGCAGAAATTATCGTCGCGGGTGGCACTGAATCCATGTCGATGATCCCCATGGGCGGCCACAAGATTTCGCCTAATCCCTGGCTCGTCGACCATTATCCCGACGCTTATCTTTCCATGGGCCTGACTGCGGAGAGGTTGGCCCACCGCTTCAGCATCACGCGTGAGGCCGCCGACGAATTTTCGTATCGCAGCCATCAGAAGGCTTTGGCCGCAATTCAAGCCGGCAAGTTTACAGACGAAACCGTCGCGGTCCCGGTGAGCTTCACAACGCCGAATGGCTCGAAACCGAAGCGACAAGAAATCACTTTCCAAGTGGACGAGGGCCCGCGCGCCGACACGTCACTCGAAGCGCTGCTCGCGCTCAAGCCCGCCTTCCACGCCAAGGGCACAGTGACAGCGGGCAACTCGTCGCAGATGTCCGACGGCGCTGCCGCGGCTGTGGTCATGTCAGCCGTTCGCGCGAAGCAGTTAGGCATCAAGCCGCTGGCGCGTTATGTTTCATTCGCGACTGCCGGGTACAAACCCGAAGAAATGGGATTAGGCCCGGTCTTTGCAATCCCCAAAGCCCTAAAACTGGCTGGGCTGAAACTGTCAGATATCGACGTAATTGAACTAAACGAAGCCTTCGCGGCGCAATCGCTGGCGGTAATCAGAGAAGCGGGCCTCGATCCCGAGCGAGTGAATCCCAACGGCGGCGCGATCGCGCTAGGCCATCCGCTAGGCTGCACTGGGGCAAAGCTCACCGCCACCATCATTCGCGAGCTCAAACGACGCAACGCGAAGTACGGTCTGGTTACCATGTGCGTAGGCGGCGGCATGGGCGCAGCGGGGATTTTCGAGAACTTGGCCTAATTGCAACACGAAAGGACACATCTTTCGATTCACCACAGAAACACAGACACACAGAGATTTATTGGTCTTCAGGCGATAAAATCAGACATGTTCTCTGTGGCTCTGTGCCTCTGTGGTGGAATTTTTGAGTTGAGGGGATTCGATAGACATGGCAACAACAGTAGTTCCGCAAACCAGAATCTCTGGCGGCAGCTTTCTTCTTGAAGAACGCAAACCGGAAGACGTCTTCACACCGGAAGATTTCACCGAGCAGCATCTTCTCATCGCGCAGACGGCGGAAGAATTTGCCGTCAACGAGATCGTTCCCAACATCGAGAAGATGGAGCATAAAGATTTTTCCATCACCCGAGACCTGCTGAAAAAAGCTGGCGAACTCGGCCTCAGTTCCGCCGAGATTCCCGAAGCCTATGGCGGCCTTGAAATGGATAAAGTCACCGCGGCAGTAATCGCCGACCACATCGCAAAATATGCGGGCTTTGCCACAACCTGGGGCGGACACACTGGCATTGGCACGCTGCCCATCGTCTATTTCGGAACCGAGGAGCAAAAGCAAAAATACCTGCCCCGCCTGGCTGCGGGAGAAATCGTTGGTGCTTATGCCCTGTCGGAGGCTTCTTCCGGATCGGACGCGCTGAATTGCCGCACTCGCGCCGAGCTCTCTAAAGACGGAAAGCATTACATTCTCAACGGCGAGAAAATGTGGATCACCAACGCCGGATTCGCCGACCTGTTCACGGTCTTCGCTAAAGTTGACGGTGAGAAGTTCACAGCGTTTCTGGTAGAAAAATCTTTCCCCGGATTTTCCATCGGTGCGGAAGAGCACAAAATGGGCATCCGCGGCTCATCTACATGCCCCATCATTTTGAATGACTGCAAAGTTCCGGCGGAAAACGTACTTGGCGAAATCGGCAAGGGCCATGTCATCGCCTTCAACATCCTGAATGTCGGGCGCTTCAAGCTGGGCGCGATGTGCGTCGGCGGGGCACGCCTGTCCCTTGAGAATGCGATTGGCTACGCCAAGCAGCGCAAGGCATTTAATAAAGTGATCGCCGACTTCGGCCTGGTTCGCGAAAAGCTGGCCAATATGGCGGTCGGCATTTACACCGGCGAAGCTCTCGTCTACCGAACTGTCGGAATGATGGACGTCGCGCTCTCCGAGGTCGACAAGTCCGCAGCTGATGCTGCCAAAGAAACCCGTAAAGCCATCGAAGAATATGCCGTCGAGTGCTCCATCATTAAAGTGTGGGGCTCGGAGATGGTCGGCTTCGTAGTCGATGAAACCGTGCAAATCTACGGCGGCTACGGTTTTGTCGAGGAGTATCCCGCCGAGCGCGCCTACCGCGACGCCCGCATCAACCGCATCTTCGAAGGCACCAACGAAATCAACCGTCTCATCATCACCGGATTCCTGCTGAAGCGCGCCATGTCAGGCCAGTTGCCGCTTATGCCTGCGATCAAGAAGCTGATGGATGAAGTGTTATCCGGGCCTTCGATGGGGGAAGAACTAGAAGGCCCGCTAGCCGAAGAACGCAAACTGGTGACGTCGGCAAAAAAACTCGGCCTGTTCGTCGCGGGAGCGGCCACACAGAAATTCATGCAGGCTATTCAGGACCAGCAGGAAGTCATGGGCGCGATTGCTGACATAGTCATCGAAACCTATGCCATGGAGTCGGCTGTGCTCAGGGCGCAAAAGATTGCCGAACGCAATGGGGAGAACGCCGCAGCCCTGCCCATTGCCATGACTCGGGTATATCTATCGCAGGCGATGGAGAAAATCGAAGCCGCCGCCAGGAAAGTGATCGCCGCCGTCGCCGACGGCGACATGCTGCGCACGCAGCTGGCAATCCTGCGCCGCCTGGCCAAGCACGAGCCCTTCAACACGATCGAACTGCGCCAGCAAATCGCGCAGAAGATAATCGAGCGCGGAAAGTACACTCTGGCTTAGAAACGCTTTTACCATTGCCGGGTCCGGTTACGTTTGTCATCCCGACCGGAGCTTCTCATTCCCGAAGGGAATGAGAAGCGGAGTGGAGGGACCTGGTGTTTCGGCCAACTAGCAATCCTGAGAATGCTTAGCAATATGCCTCGACGCACACACGCAGCCATCGTCCACAAAGAAGCCGATCTCTACCTGGCCGAATGCCCCGAGGTCGGCACGGTGAGCCAAGGCAAAACCGTTGAAGAAGCGGTCGCCAATCTTAAAGAGGCCACCGAATTGTACTTGGAAGAATTCTCTTAGACGGAACTACCCAAATGCGGCAAGCGCGCCCGCGCCACCCGATATCACACCGTCTTCAGCTTCTCCATCACGCTCTGAATTAATTCTTTCGCGTCAGTCAGATTCTTCATCACCATCTGAATATCCATAACCGGCTTGCCCGGCCAGCGCTGGCTTTGGCAATAGACCCCGTGTTGTCCAACGAGCGCCATAGCATCAGTGATCATGTCCATCGTAACGGCCAACCGTCCTCGCGGGACGCCCATCATTGTTTCGTAGTGTTCCAGTTCTTCCTGCTTCTCGTCGAATACCGGCATGCTGAGATTGTAACGGCCGTGTAGCGTAGCGCATAATGTGAGGCTTGCTGTCCAAATTGCCGACCCGTACGTCAAAGAACCTAGCATTTGCTAAAGGCCAAATACTTTCAGGAGGAACTAGTGCGCAAACAAATTGTTTTTCTCACCTCACTGTTACTCACTTTTACCGTGCTCGCCGCATGCCAGCAGGATAAGAGCAAGCGTCCCAGCCCGCCCGCCCAGGCGCAATGCAGTTTTTCCGACGGCAAGACTATAACGGTTGACTACTCCAGTCCGCGTATGAAGGGACGCAAGATTTACGGAGGCCTGGTGCCTTACGGCAAAGTGGACCGCACCGGAGCCAACGAAGCTACCACATTCGTGCCCACAGCCGATGTAACGGTCGGTGGCAAAAGCGTTCCCGCCGGCAATTACACCATCTTTACCATCCCCAATCCCGACAAGTGGACGCTGATCATCAACAAGAAAACCGGCGAGTGGGGCATTCCCTACAAGTATGAAGCCGATGAACTAGCCCGCGTCGACATGAAGGTTTCGCAGACGCCGTCACCGGTCGAGAATTTCATCATCGGGTTTGATCAAAAGGGAAACAGCTGCACGCTGAATATCATGTGGGAGAACACGAAAGCCTCGGTCGATATCAGCGAGAAGAAGTAAAGCACGAGATCTTGAACCACAGAGGACACGAAGTTACACAAAGGTTGCACCAGGTTTCCTTTGTGTAACTTCGTGTCCCTTGTGGTTAATGAATTTACGGGGCCGGCTTCCACCGCAGAACAGGTTTCCTCGCCGCAGCAGTTTCATCAAGTCGAGAAACGCGAGTAGTGTGAGGCGCAGCCAACACCATCTGCGGATCGTCGCTGACTTCTTCCGCGATCGACTTCATCGCTTCGATGAACAAATCCAGTTCTTCTTTGGGCTCGCTCTCGGTCGGCTCGATCATGAGAGCACCCGGAACAATCAGCGGAAATGCCGTTGTATAAGGATGAAAGCCGTAATCGATCAGGCGCTTGGCGATGTCCATGGTCTTAACGCCTTTTTTCGCCTGAACCTTGTCGCTGAAAACCACTTCGTGCATTGTGGGCGTGGAGTAAGGCAAATCGTAAATGCCTTCGAGGCCTTTGCGAATATAGTTGGCGTTCAATACCGCATCTTCGGTAGTCTGGCGCAAGCCGTCGGGGCCGTTGGCCAGTGTGTACGCCAAGGCGCGCACAAACATTCCGAAGTTGCCGTAGAAAGCCCGCACCCGACCCGCCGATTGCGGACGGTTGTATTCGAAGCCCAGAGTGCCGTCGGGCTTCGTGATGACCACCGGCGTCGGTAAAAATGGCTCGAGAATCTTTTTTACCGCGACCGGACCCGAACCGGGTCCGCCGCCCCCGTGGGGCGTCGAAAAAGTCTTGTGTAGATTCAAGTGCATCAAATCCACGCCAAAGTCGCCGGGGCGGACTTTGCCCACCAGCGCATTCATGTTGGCGCCGTCCATGTAGAGCAAGCCGCCCTTAGCGTGCATAATGTCGGCGATCTTGTGGATCTCTTGTTCAAAGATGCCCAGGGTGTTGGGGTTGGTCAACATCAGCGCCGCCACTTCTTCGTTCATCTGTGAGGCAAGCGCGGCCACATCCACCATTCCCTCTGCGTTCGACTTCAGATTCTCTACGGCATAGCCAACCATGGCGGCGGTTGCGGGGTTAGTGCCGTGAGCAGAGTCAGGAATCAGAATCTTCTTGCGGGGCGCGCCTTTCGAGTGATGGTAAGCGCGCACCAGGAGCAGGCCAGTCAACTCGCCGTGCGCGCCCGCGGCGGGCTGCAAGGTGATCGCATCCATGCCCGTAATTTCAATCAGGCAATCGCTGAGCGTCTGTAGAATGCGCAGCGCGCCCTGCGAAACCTTCTCCGGCTGATAAGGATGCCCGTTGGCCAGCCCATCCAAACGCGAAACAACTTCATTCACGCGCGGGTTGTACTTCATCGTGCAAGAGCCAAGCGGGTACATGCCAAGATCGATGGCGTAATTCCATGTCGAAAGCCGGGTGAAGTGGCGGATAATTTCGATCTCGCTCACCTCGGGCATGTTGCCCAGGTCTTTTCTTTCGCTAGAGCCTAGAAGCTGCGCAGTATCCACTTCCGGCACATCGAGCGGAGGCAGCCTCCAAGCCGCTTTTCCAGCCGAAGATTTCTCGAAAATCAATCCCTCGTTCTGATTCACATGGGTAGTGGCCTTGCGAGGCGTGTGCTTCATCGCACCACCTCCTGAACATCGGCCTGTTCTTTCGAGGATTTTGCCGACCGCTCGGTTTGTGTCACCGCACTAACTGCGGTGTCGATCGCCGCGCGAGTGGTCATCTCCGTGCAACACCACAGCGCAGCGTTACCGAGCTCCGGATAAAACTTCCTCAGCGGAAACCCACCGATGATCTTCTGTTCGAGAAGCCGATTATTGATCGCGTAGGGATCTTCGCTGGTCCGCACGACAAATTCATTGAAGCGGGGCGCGCCGTCAAAAAGTACTCTTGCGTGTTTGCCGAACTGCTTGGAGGCATAAGCGGCCTTCGCCAAATTCTGTTTCGCCAATTCTCGCAG
This sequence comes from uncultured Acidobacteriota bacterium, assembly GCA_963743375.1. Taxonomy (GTDB): domain Bacteria; phylum Acidobacteriota; class Terriglobia; order Terriglobales; family Acidobacteriaceae; genus JABDBE01. Next base: position 121,367 of record CAVUQA010000001.1, read on the forward strand.
GCCAACCTTCCCATAAATCGTCATGAAGATGTTGGCCATTAACGCAATCAAAGCCTGGTTGGTGCAAATATTCGAGGTAGCTTTCTCGCGACGAATATGCTGCTCGCGCGTTGCCAGAGTCAGCACGAAACCGCGCTTGCCATTACGATCCGTAGTCTGCCCTACAAGGCGCCCCGGCATCTGCCGCACATATTGTTCGCGAGTAGCAATCACACCGCAATAGGGACCACCGAAACCGAGGGGCACGCCAAACGATTGCGCTTCCATGGCAATAATGTCGGCTTGCCGCGGCGGTTCGACAATACCCAGTGAAATCGCTTCCGCAATCGAGACCACAAGCAAAGCGCCGTGTTTGTGCGCGATCTCAGCGATCGCCGCCACGTTTTCAACGGTTCCAAAAAAGTTGGGCGATTGAATCAAGACACACGCAGTGTCGCTAGTAATCGAATTCTCAAGCTCGTCAAGATTCAGCCGAGCATCGTCGGTAAACGAAACGGTCGACAGTGGCATGCCCTGGTGATGCGCATAAGTAGCCAACACCTCCCGATACTCAGGATGAACGCTGCGCGCAATCGCCACCGAGTGCCGTCCGGTAAGCCGCGCCGCCATCATCACCGCTTCAGCCGCGGCAGTTGAGCCATCGTACATCGATGCGTTGGCGACCTCCATGCCGGTCAACTCGCTGATCATAGTTTGGAACTCGAAAATAGACTGCAGCGTCCCCTGCGAGATCTCGGCTTGATAGGGGGTATAGGCGGTTAAGAATTCGCCGCGGGAGATCAGCGAATCGATAATAACGGGACGATAGTGATAGTAGGCTCCGGCGCCTAGAAAATTCGTGAAGCCATCGCCGTTTTCACGCGAGCGTTCGCGGAACCAGTCTACGATTTCGGATTCGGCCATTTGCCGCGGAACTTTTAAGTCCCGATTTAGCCGATACTCGGCTGGAATGGGTGCGAACAAGTCATCGATCGAGCGCGCGCCGATGGCTTTCAGCATGGCTTCGCGGTCGGCGGGAGATTTTGGAAGATATCGCATAGGAAATAAATTAGATGTTAGCAGCGGTCAATTCGATTGACGACTGCCATGTTTGCACCACAGAGTCACAGAGGCACAGAGAAAGAAAAGCCAAAGAATTCTCTGTGACTCTGTGTCTCGGTGGTGATTCGAATTGGCAATGCTCCTACCCGCCTTCTTCCGCGACGAACTTTTCGTAATCCGCGGCAGACAGCAGACCATTCAGTTCGGTCGGATCTTTGAGCGTAATCTTGAGCATCCATGCGCCGTGCGCATCTTTATTGATTTTCTCCGGGGCTGTTGCCAGTTCTGCATTCACCTCGGTTACCGTTCCAGAAGCCGGGGCGTATAAATCGGATACTGCCTTGACTGATTCGACTGAGCCGAATGTCTTGCCCTTGGTTATTTCAGTGCCGGACTTGGGCAGTTCGACGAAGACGATGTCGCCGAGCGCCTCCTGCGCATGGTGGGTGATGCCGACGGTTGCATTCTTGCCATCGGGTTTAATCCATTCGTGTTCTTTGGTGTATTTGAAGTCGGTTGGATAGGGCATAAATCGCTGTTAGCTCCTAGCTTCTAGCTCTTGGCTACTTCAAAAAATGTCATTCCGAGCGTCGGGTTTAGGCGCGGGGAATCTGAAGTTTCTAGGCTTCGAACGAAATGCAGATCCCTCGCTTTGCTCGGGATGACAATTCCAAGGGAACAGTCTCATCCCGGCCTTCAGCTCTTTTTCGGACGTTTATAGAACGGCGTTGGCACTACCTTCGCCTTCACGCCTTGGCCGCGGATTTCTACTTTGACTGTCGATCCTACATTCGCGAACTCGGGCGGTACGTAGGCAAGCGCGATATTCTTTTTCAAAAATGGCGCATACGATCCGCTGGTTACGTAGCCGATCTCGCGTCCGGCTTCGTCCTGCACTTTATAGCCGTCGCGGGCTATGCCTCGCTCGACTATCTCGAGTCCAATTAATGTCCGCTTCATGCCTGCGGCCTTCGCTTTTTCGAGCGCGTCGCGTCCGATGAAGTCTGGCTTTTCCATTTTGCAAAATCGATCCAGCCTGGCTTCCCAAACATTAATCGTATCTGAAATTTCGTGCCCGTAGAGCGACAGCGCGCCTTCGAGCCGGAGCGTGTTTCGTGAGCCTAGGCCGCACGGCACCACGCCGAATTCCCTTCCCGCCTCCAGCACCTTGTTCCAGACCATGGCGCTGGTGGCTTCGTCTGCAGGTACGTAGATCTCGAATCCGTCTTCGGCGGTATAGCCGGTACGCGCGATTAGAATATTCTTCAGCCTGCAGACCGTCCCGTGTGTGACCCAATAAAATTTCACTGCGGAAAGATCGGCGTCGGTTAGCTTCTGCAGCAGATTCACGCCCTTGGGGCCTTGAATCGCGATCTGGGTAAAGTCGTCGGAAAGATCTTCGACCTTGCACTTGAACTGGCGCGTGTTGTCGCGCACCCAGTTGAAATCTTTTTCGCGCGTTCCCGCGTTGATCACCAGCAGGTAGTCGTCCTCGCCCAGACGATGCACGATCACGTCGTCCACAAACGTTCCCTGCGGATGGAGCAGCGCCGAATACTGCGCCTGGCCGATGGCGAGCCGCGACGCATCGTTCATGGAAATGTGCTGAACCGCAGCCAGCGCCTCAGGTCCTTGCAGTCGAATATCGCCCATGTGCGAAACGTCGAAGATGCCCACGCCGGTGCGAACCGCGTTGTGCTCGGCAATAATGCCGCCCGCCGACGGATATTCGACCGGCATACCCCATCCATTGAAGTCGACCATCTTCGCGCCCATCTGGCGATGGACGGCGTTGAGCGCGGTCTTGCGAACGGTCGGCGTGGTCGATTGAACAGCGGACAATGGTCCCTCGATCAGAGCAGTGGCTACTGGGATGGTGAAACTCATTACCCTAACATGCGGATGGCGGAGGGTTCAACCGGAGCCGCGCCGTCCCCCCGACTGACAAAATCCCCAAGCGGAGCTCCCCCGACGTCTACTGCACGGAGGGGAGGCTCCGCGAATACGGCGGCCAGGCATGAGTGTCGGTGCTCACGCCGAACGCGTTGTCCGGTGCCCGGGAAGCGGCTCAAAGCGATTGTCTAATCAGGATATCGTTTTCCGGGGGCGACGCCTTGGCTTTCGTTCGGTACGTTTTACAAGCAGCATCTCAAGTTCCCCCCTGCTATCCCAGTTTCTCCAATCTTGTTCGTGTTTAAGCCATGCCCTTGTCCTGAAATCGCGATCAAAGTGTAGGTTCGCGATGGCATCGACTATTTCGGTGTGGAGGGCTTGTGCTCTATCGAAAAACTGAGAGAAGTAGTCTCGGGTAACGACGTCGATCACATAGATATCTTCGAGATGAAATGTGCGAAGCTCAACATGGGGCCTCTCGCACACCCGTATCAACTCCGGGCCGATTGAGGCCTCAAACAGCTTGCCATCAAGGACCACCACAGGCAAATAGAAGTCGGAAAAAGTTCCGAACTCTTCCAAAAGATTCAAGCGCTGTTCACGTCGGTACAACAGATATGAGATTACATTGTCGATGCTCTTATATATGTCGGATGGCTGCTTGGGGTCTTTAAATGCCTCATAGTAGCTGATGCATTTGGGTATCGACTGATCGGCAAAGTAAGAGTTCTTATCAACTTTCTTATAAATCTGAGGGAAAAGAGGGTGTTCGTGCGTCTTGGCGAAGTACAGGTCAAAGTCGCTCGCGTATTTCAAATGGTAGGTCAGCGTCGGAAAGGAATACGACGGCGACGAAATGAAGACCCAGGGTTTGTCCGCGCGTTTCTTGCATTCGATTATCAAGGAAGTCCCTGTGTGTTGAAGGGTATCGCTTTTCTTTATTTTGATCTCTTCGAAGAAAGCAAGTAGATCTAGCTCCCTCTCTTGCCCCCGGAATTGATATCTTAGGCCGGGCATCCGGCCTGTATTCTTGGTCGAGCACACGTTCAACACATGGAACTCAAGCGGGAAACCCGATTTCTGCAGGTCGCTCTTGATTTTCTCAGCTAAATCGATGGAGGGCTGGTTTTCGGGCACCATAAGATTCTACGCTGGCCGCCGCGTGTCCGCCCTTGCGCTTTAGTAAGAGGCGGCAGGTCAATGGCACATCGTCGGTTTGGGTTTTCTCACTCCACCCGCACCCGCCCCTTGCACAAGACGCAAGGAGCGGGGCACCCAAAATCTTTTGTTCTCCCCGGATAAAATCTGGGGCTCTAGGCAGAAAACAGCAGGTCCCTCCACTCCGCTTCTCATCCCCTTCGGGTATCAGAAGCTGCGGGCGCGATGACAAATCCGTTCCGGGCCGGCCGCCCGTTGACAGCATAAACTCGCCCTCCTACACTCACAGACATGGAAGTCCATTTCACCCCCGAGCAGGAAGCGCAGCTATCGCAAATTGCCAGCCGCGCCGGTACGGATACCGAGCGACTGGTGAAGGATGCGGTCTTGCGCCTGCTTGAACAGGATGCCCGGTTTCGTGCTGCGGTGCGGGAAGGTATCGCGCAGGCCGATCGAGGGGAGTTTATCGAAGAGGAAGAGATGGATGCACGCATCGAGCGGATGCTTAAGTCCTGATGCGTTCGGTTTGGGTTTCCTCTTCGCACCTGCACCCGCCCCTTGCACAGGACGCAAGGAACGGGGCACCCTTGGGGAGTTAATCAGAGGTTTAGGGCGCCGCCCGCAGGTAATTCGCACCACAACGGGAGAAATCCATTCAGCATTTCATGACACTTTTATAGTAGTGCCTCACACCATTGGGGACGAAGTCGGAATCGATCAGGCCAGCCTGAACTCGTTTCAGAATGTCGTTCGACACGGGCTCGCGTTGCTTTGCGGCACCGTTCGTGATCGCATCCTCAATATCACCACCATCCTGATTTTTGAGTAGCTATACGCGATTACAGATTCATGTTCAATAAAGGGATGGTCTCCTTTTCGAAGGACAACAATTGTCTCTGAGTTCTTGCGCCTTGTGGTAAGGCTCACCGTCACCACTTCGCCTTCACTTGGAGGGGTTATAACGATCCAGAGATGGAAATCCTCGCCTTCTCCATCTCTGGTTAGGAAGGTGTCGCCACAATTCAGCATTGAAGGGTGCTGGCGAGGTTTTCTTCGGCAGCATTCATGGCGTGGAGTTCTTTTATGACGGCTCTAATCTCATTCTCGTCTTCGCCGCCAGCTTCTAGAATCTCTCGAATCGATATTGGTATCGAACTGCCATTGGGATTTTTCCACTCTTGGAAAGTATGAACATGCCGAACCAAATCCCAACGATTCCAGCGTCCGAACTGTTCGTAGACTTCACCGATCAACTTTTCTTCTGCACGGGATAAGCGATCTGTAGGCGCTTCTTTATTCAAAGCCACTTCGTACTCACCAAGCGGCGCGGAGATGTATTGTGCCCACACGGGCTTCGGCTTGTCCTCAGTGATTAAGCTGTAAATTTTGCTGACGACGGGACCGTGGTCCATGGAAACATGGTGGTCGGTCGTGACGGGTATGCCCCACTTCAATAACGCTGCGCGGTCCACGAGATACAGAAGCTTTACCAGCTTGAGGTAATGCATCTGACCGCCGCGCATGTGGAGAATCAAAGCTGCGGCTTGCGTGGCCTTCGTTTCATCAAAGCGTAAGCGCATTCGTATGTTTAGGTTATCACTGCATTGTGGATAAACTGTGGACATCGAGCCTAATTCATTGAATAGCTTACCATCTTGGCACTTGACATCATTTTAGGCTACGTCACAGGCGCCACCAACCAGCGTGGATTCTAGATTAGCGTCCGTTTTTAGGGCGCCGCGAATGCTTCTTAGCGTCCGGCTCGGGCGGCTTGGCCGGGTGGCCCGCTCCTTGCGCTTTTTGCAAGCGGCGGGAGGATCGGCGATCGCATCTTTGGTCTAGGTTTTCTCTCTCCACCTGCACCCGCCCCTTGCACACGACGCAAGGAGCGGGGCACCCAAAATTTCTTGCTCTACTCGGGTGAGGTCTCGTCGCCAGCGGAAACAGCAGGTCCCTCCACTCCGCTTCTCATTCCCTTCGGGAGAGAAGCTGCGGCCGGGACGACAATCGCTAGGAGATCGTGATATTAAGAATCGAGTGCAGAGATCCTTCGTTGGGAGTCGCTCGCTTCGCGTGCGACTCCGCTGCCTCAGGATGACAATCGCGCAGGATGACGGTCGTACAGGATGACGGTCGTCTTAGCGTCTGGCTCGGGCGGCTTGTGACTTTGATGGTTTGGCGCGGAGGAGGTGCCAGGCTTCGCGGTAACGGGCGTATTTCAGATTTTCGCGGTGGGGTGAGAGATGGATATGGTATTGCCCCTCGAATTCGTGGGCGGGAACGATGTACCAGAGATTCTTTGGGATGATGTAGGCGGCAACGAAATCGATCTCGTTGGCTCCGTAGGGTCCGCTGCGAGTGAATACGCAGCAGGCGTAGGTACCGCGGCGCAGGAATTTGGTCGACTTGACCTGGACGCGCAGGAAGTGTCCGTGATGTTCGATGGCAAAGTCATAATGGGCCATTTCGCCCCAAGGCTTGGTGATGCATAGTCCGTGCTCGGCGGCGCGGGCCATGAAGATCAGTTCTGCCCACTCACCCCGCTGCTTGGGGTGCTTGATATCGATTCCTCGATTTGTCATGAATGTGATTTCCTGGAAAATGCTGGTTGGGATGGAAGGCGGCCAATAAAAAACGCGACCCTGGTGGAGTCGCGTGTAAGCTAATTAATATATTTCTATTATATCATACGGGAATAGGTAAACCCGCCAAATTTTGTAATTTATATTTCCAATGTAGACAGAGGGTTGGGAGCAATTGTGTGGTTTTTGCCTATTGACAAGATTTCGGCGGGGTTAAGTTCGCGATGCGGTTAGCCCAGGGGCTGGAGCATCTTCGCGCCCATCTGCCGATGGACGGCATTTAGCGCGGTCTTGCGAACGGTCGGCGTAGTCGATTGAACGGCGGACAATGGTCCCTCGATCAGAACAGTGGCTGCTGGGATCGTGAAACTCACTACCCTAACATGCGGATGGCAAGCCCTTCAACCGGGGCGCCAGTCCGCGCGCCTGCGACGAACAAAACCCCCCGCCCAAGCGGAGCTTGAGGCGGGCACCCTCAAGAGTTCATCAGGGTTTAGGACGGGCTGCCCTCAGCTCAGGTTGGGACAGGAAAACGAGAATGATGGCCGACGCTCTTATTCGAGGACCAGGCCGCCGGTTAGGCTCGCGGCGCGCTCGACTCCATGTTCTGCGCACCAATCTTGTAATTCGTCGACGATTTTTTCGGTGGCGCAGGGGTCCCAGTAGCTGGCGGTGCCGATTTGTACGGCGGTGGCGCCGGCCAGCATGAACTCGACGATATCCGCGGCGGTCGAGATGCCTCCCATGCCGATTACTGGAATCTTCACAGCCTTGGCTGCGTCGTAAACCATGCGCAGCGCGATTGGCTTGATGGCTGGACCGGAAAGTCCAGCGGTGACGTTGGCGATACGCGGTTTGCGGGTTTCGGGGTCGATGGCCATGGCGACGAAAGTGTTGACTAGAGAAACCGCGTCGGCTCCGGCTTCCTGCGCCACGTAAGCCATTTGTGCGATGCTTGTCACATTCGGCGAGAGCTTCACGATCAGCGGTCGCTTGGTGTAATGGCGGGCGGTGGCAACTACTTCGTCGAGCGAACGGGGATCGCTGCCGAACTGCATTCCTCCGGCAGCGGTATTAGGGCAGGAGACATTCAACTCATAGGCGGCGATGCCCTCGCCTTCATTCAGGATTTCGATAGTGAGCTCGTAATCCTCGCGCGTGTAGCCAAAGACGTTGGCGATGACGACGATGTCTTTTATCTCACGCAGCTTCGGTAGTTTTTCGTCGACGAAAGCGCGAGCACCGATGTTCTGCAGGCCAATGGCATTGAGCATCCCGGCTGCAGTCTCGTAAAGGCGCGGCGGCGGGTTGCCCGCCATGGGTTCTTTCGACAAGCCTTTGACCACGAAGCCGCCGATTTTGTTGAGGTGGACAACGTCTTCGAATTCGATGCCGTAGCCGAAAGTGCCGCTGGCGGCGATTACAGGGTTCTTGAATTCGATGCCGGCGAGGTTTACGGCGAGATCAGGAGCGCGTCTGGCGGCGGGGGAGGCGGTCATCGCGATTGTAGTGTATCGCGTGGGAGGCCAAACTTTGTAGCGCCGGCATCTTGCCGGCCACCTGGCGGAGCTTCGCCCGCTCTGCGGGCCGCCGCGACGGCGACGCTACAAACGTGCATTCCCGGCCACTTTTCCGTTACAGTATTCATTCTCATGCTTGATCTGAACTTTGTCCGCGACAATTTGCCGCTGGTCGAGGAAAAGCTGCGCCAGCGCGGCATGAAGCCGTCCGAAGTTTTGAAGAACTTTGCGCAGGTGGATGCGCAGCGGCGACAAGCCATCACCAGCGCGGAGACCATGAAGGCCCAGCGTAATCGCGCCTCGGAAGAAATCGCGAAATTAAAGAAAAGTGGCCAGGATGCGTCCGCTCTCATTGCGGAGACCAAGAACTTGCGCGAGCAGGTCGAAGAATTGGGAAAGGCTGCTGAGGAATACGAAACCCGGTTGCGGCAGATTCTGGTTGGGATTCCCAACATCCCGCATGAAAGCGTCCCGGTCGGCAAAAGCGCGGAAGACAATGTCGAAGTCCGGCGCTGGGGCGCGCAGCCGCAGTTCGACTTTACTCCCAAGCCGCACTGGGAAATTGGCGAACAACTGGGGGTGCTTGATCTGGAGCGGGCGGCGAAAATTTCCGGCGCGCGCTTTGCCGTCTACTGGGATTTGGGAGCACGCCTGGAGCGGGCGCTGGCCAACTTCATGCTCGACCTGCACACCCGCGAGCACGGTTATACCGAGGTCTTGCCGCCGTTCATGGTGAACTCTGAGTCGATGTACGGCACCGGGCAACTGCCGAAATTTGCCGCCGATTCTTTCAAGGTCCCCCACGGAGAAAAAGATTTATGGATGATTCCGACGGCGGAAGTTCCCGTGACCAATCTTTATCGCGATGAGGTGCTCGATGCTGCGCGCCTGCCGGTTTCGCTTACCGCATATACCGCGTGCTTCCGCAGCGAAGCTGGGTCTTATGGCAAGGATGTGCGCGGGATAATCCGGCAGCATCAGTTTCAGAAAGTTGAAATGGTGAAGTTCACGCGGTCGGAAGATTCTTACGAGCAACTGGAGAAGCTTACGCGTGATGCGGAGGAAGTGCTGCAGAAACTCGGGCTGCATTATCGTGTAGTGGCGCTTTCTACGGGCGACATCGGATTCTCGGCTGCGAAAACTTATGACATCGAAGTATGGCTGCCGGGGCAGCAATTGTTTCGCGAAATTTCGTCATGCTCGAACTTTGAATCGTTTCAGGCGCGGCGAGCGAATATTCGCTATCGTCCTGAGGGCAAGAACAAGACGGAATTCTTACACACGCTGAACGGCAGCGGCCTGGCAGTGGGGCGAACCTGGGTTGCGATCGTGGAAAATTATCAGCAGGCGGATGGCAGCGTGCTCGTTCCGGAGGCACTGCGTTCGTACATGGGAACTGATCGGCTCACGCCGAGGAAAATGTAGCGCCGCCGTCTCGGCGGCTGTCGTGGACGAGTCTCGGCTTCACCGGCGAGGGCAGGATGCCGGCGCTACAACCACAAGGAGTAGAATTACAGTTTGGACGGTGCTAAAACAAATGCGACGGTTATGGCCGCTCCCACTGTCCCTATGAGCGGGATCGGGCGCACAATCCGCGATTACATCTTCTGGTCGTATGAACGCGGGACTATCCAATATGACGTGATGGTCACACTGATTCTGCTCTTTGTTTTTCTCTCTCCTAAGCTAATCAACTTCAAGGACAAACCGGTTGAGCGCAATCCCCATCGTACTGCAGTCGCCGTAGTGCCCGACGGGCACGGTGGGCTGATTTACCAGATTGAGGCTACCGCTGTAACAGCTCAAGGGGTCGGAGCGGTTCGGAACGAACTATTGCAAATTATCGAACCTATTTCCGGCGAAGTGAGCATCGCAAAGATCGAACCGGTACGCGACGGCTCGGGCCGACTTCTCAGCTACAAAGTTTGGGTCGCGCGGGAATAGCGTTTAACTCGGAATGAAAATCACTCCTCTGCGAATGTCGAGATGCTTCCGCAATATGACCTGCGGTTTTGCGATGCTTATCGCAGTGGATATTGCTTGGGCTCAGCAGCCAGCGCAGACTCAAGACTCCGAAGAACTGCAGCAGATTTTAACCCGGCTAGACCAGACTGCAGCGCAATTCCGCACCGCGCAGGCGTCCTTTGTCTGGGATCAATATCAGCGAGTTGTGGAAGAGCACGACTTGCAGAAGGGGATCATTTACTTTCGGCGCGTGGGAAATGATTTACAAATGGCTGCCGATATCACTGATCCCCCGCCTCCCAAGTACGTGCTGTACACAGATAGCAGGGTGCAGGTCTATACACCGAAACTCGACGAAATCCAGAACTACAACACCGGAAATGATCGGGCTACGATCGAAAGCTTCCTGGTGCTGGGGTTTGGAGGCAGCGGCAAGGACATGCTTAAATCCTTTGACGTGAAGTACATGGGACACGAAAAGGTAGACGGCACTGACACCGTCAAGCTGGAGCTTGTGCCGAAATCAGACAAAGTCCGAAACAACTTCGATCACATCTGGTTATGGATCGATCCCTCATTAGGAGTGTCCGTGCAGCAGCAGTTCTTCGCGCCTAAATCAGGCGATTACCGGCTGGCCAAATACTCGAATATTAAACTCGATCAAAAAATTCCAGATTCTGTGTTCAAGTTGAAAACCACGCCAAAAACGAAGGTGTTATCACACTAGGGATAAGTTGCGGGGTGCCCGCGGATATCGGTTCTCAAACTGATTCGCGCCCTGTGGAAGAATAAAGGCTGAAAAACCACGTGCGGGACGCTATACTGCGGGAAAGCCCTCGTAGAGACAGAAGGAAGAGGGCTATTAGACTCCGGTCGGGACGCGCACAGACATTTATGGCCAAGGTTTTCACCATCCCCAGTCCTCCCCAGATCGGTCGGCGGCGGCGCGAGCGGACTACAGATCCGCGCTACGTTGACGGCCAGCGACTATTGGTTGAAGCGATGAGATACCTGGCCCAGGCAGACCCGGTAAACAATCGCGGTGCCATCGAATTACTTTCTGAGCACGTGCGTACGCGCTTCCGCATGACTGATTCGCCTCTAGCTTGAGATCTGTGCATCACTCTTCACGCAGTCTCCCGCTTTTCGGTTGAAATAGCGCGGCCGCGAGAATAATCACGATGGGATAACACTCCAGCGTGTAACGCGTTTCCGGATTCTCCAGCATACCTAGAAAGAGCGTTCGCAAAATCACAAATGTGAGCAGCAGGCCGAGGTGAGGTGCGAATCGTCCGCGCACTAATCCGGCCAGTGCCGCGACCACATAGGCCAGATTCACAATCCCCAGCCCCAGCGAAAGCGTCAACCACTTCGGATCGTCATCAAATTCCCACCACTTGGTATCCGAGGGCAGGGTTTCAGTGCGGGGCCGAAGCCACATATCGGCGATGCGCATCAAGGGCAACACAACGTAGTAGCGTAATAAAGAATGATGGACGCGCTCCGCGGCGAGCGCTGCGAACCTGGCATCAAGCTCAGGAGTGACATGGAGCGCGTCGTTGTAGTCGTTCAACAACTGCATGGTCCGCTCGCGCTGCGAAGGTGAATCAAAGGTGCGATTCGGGAGCTTATCCACGTCGACGGGATTGCCGGGCACCATCCAGTAAATATCTTCAGTCGAGGTGTAGTCTGCGATCCAGGTTCTCATCCAACGATTGAATCCTAGAGGGACGAAGGCATTTTCCTCATTCGCGTAACGCGGCGCCAGCGGTTGGAATTCATGGAACGTGCGCCGATTCCGCAGAGTCCAAGGGACCAGAGTCGCGAGCGAGACTAGCGCTAGAATAAACCCTGCCTTAATTACTTGTGAAGCAGTTCTCGCTTCGTGACGCCGCATCAGAACCACAAAAAGGTATGCCCCGATCGCAACCAGAAGCAGCGCACCATCTGGACGCAACAGAATGGCCGCTCCGACGGCTAGTCCGCATCCTACCCATGGAGTCAGCGAAGCATCGGCTAAGTGGTCAAGTCCCATGACGGCGAGGTCGAGAGCCAGCACGGTGAAGAACATTTCCCATGTTTCGGTGAGCGCATTGGCGACATAATTTGCGAGAAACGGACAAAGCGCGGTGAGCAAAAAGGCAATCCGCGCGGCTCGCGGAGAAACTATTCGCCGCGCGAGATCAGCGGTTAAAAAACAAGTGCCAAGGTCGACCAGTAACTGCAAGACCAGCACAGCCCGGTAATGTTCCATTCCGAAAATCGCAAAAACCGCCGCCAGAAACGCAGGGTAACCGGGCAGGCGAATGTAGGTGGGAGAGATGTCATTAATGCCGGTAAGGCCGTAAATCCCATGCTGCAGCCAGTTCTTGGCAATGTCACCGTAGACGAAAGAATCGGTCGAGACTCCGGGAAACCGGAAAATGAAAAGCAGACGCAATGCGACACCCGCGAGCGTCGCGACAAGAAAAAACCGGAGATGCTTGCGCAGCAGTTCGCGCACGGAGGGAATATAGCAGAAAGGCTCCTAGCCGCTAGTTCCTGGCTGCTAGCGCAAACCTGCACCTGCAAGTCAGTAAGAAGCCCGAGCTAGAGGCTTTAGCTAGTAGCTAGGAGCTACCAGCTAAAAGCTGCTCCTGCGTTTGACCCTATTTTTTTCGCAGCTTAGGATGGATAATAACTAACTCCTCCATGGCGCAACCAGTTTTCTATGATCCTCGACAAGCCCGCTGGAAGCGATTGCGCGGCTTGTTTGACATTCTCGGCATCTGCGTCATGCTGCTGGTCGCCTTCTTTATCTATAACGCTCTGCAGGGAGAGCAATTGCCAGAGTTGATCTGGCAGGCACAGAAAAAGCCCTATCACTCGCTGAAGGAAAACGAACGGGAGAAAGCCCGGGAACGGCGCCGCAAACAGGCGGCATTACGCAGCAATCACAAATCTAAGTCGAAGTTTTTGCCGGTAAGCCTGGATTCCGAGGAAGGTGTACGCGCCGCTTTTTACGCGCCGTGGGATGCTGCCAGCTTCTCTTCTCTTCGCGAATATGCACGTCAGGTTGATCTGCTTTATCCCGACTGGCTTCACGTATTGACTCCCGATGGCCACCTGCAGGGCGTCGATGATCAGACCAATACATATTTCTCTGTGATTCAGAATTCTGCCCACGGCTCAACCGTTCGCCCCGTTGACGGCAAAGTCATGCCATTTCTGAAGACCGAAAATACGGGCATGGAAGTGTTCCCCATGGTGAACAATTCCGATGGCGTGAACTGGGTGGATATTACGCCGTTCCTGAATAACCCGGACTCGCGCGCGCTCTTCCGCCAGCAAGTGGCCCAGTTTCTCGCAACCGATAAATATCACGGCCTGATGGTCGACTTCGAAGAAATCGATCCCGAAGCCCAGCCCGGATACATGGCTTTATTGCAAGAATTGTCGAATGACCTCCACGGCAAGGGCATGAAGCTGTATGTGAGCGTGCCGCCTCACAACGAGGACTTCAACTATCCGGCTGTAGCCAGCCGCGTGGATGGTGTTGTGCTCATGAACTATGACGAGCACTATCCCGAAGGCACTCCAGGCCCGGTTGCTTCGCAGGATTGGTTCGTTGCCAATCTGAAGTTCGCCAGCAAAGCGGTACCCTTGGACAAACTGATTTGTGCCATCGGCAACTACGGCTATGATTGGGTGCGCAAACCGAAACACGGCAAGCTGCCGCCGGATGTACGCGACACCAACGTGTCAGTGCAAGACGCATGGCTGGTTGCGCGAGATTCCGAAGAAGATATTGATTTTGATGGCGACAGCAGCAATCCTCACTTGAGTTATATGGACGAGGCTAACCGGCGGCATGACATCTGGTTCCTCGATGCAGTTACAGCGCTGAACGAGATGCGGGCGGCGCAACAGCTGGGGATTCAGACTTTTGCTCTCTGGCGCCTGGGCGCTGAAGACCGCTCGCTGTGGCGGGTTTGGGACGTGCCCGGTGAGCCCATCGCGCCGGACAGATTGAAAGATGTTCTCCCGGGCCAGGATGTGGATATGGAAGGTCAGGGCGAAATTCTGCGCATAGAAGATCGTCCAGCCAATGGCAAGCGAGAGATCACGGTTGATTCATCAGGAATCATCACTGACGAGACTATGGAAAATCTGCCCGAGCCCTATCGGGTAGCGCGCTACGGCTACAACCCCAAAGCGGTTTCCATCACTTTCGATGACGGTCCTGATCCCACTTGGACACCAAAAATCCTGGACGTGCTCAAAAAAGAGAACGCCACTGCGACGTTCTTTCTTATCGGGATTGAGGCCAAGGATTTCGGCAGTGTCACTTCTCGCATCTACCGCGAGGGGCACGAAATCGGGAATCACACCTTTACACATCCCGACATCAGCAACCTCTCGCACAGCTACATGAAGCTGGAGTTGAATCTTACCGAGCAGCTGTTTGCCAGCCGCTTGGGAATTCATACAATCCTGTTCCGCCCGCCCTACTCCATCGATCAAGAGCCTGATACCGCCGATCAGGTGCGGCCGTTGGAAGTGGTTCAGGACATGGGCTACATCAGCGTGGGAAATAAAATTGACCCCAATGACTGGAAGGAGCCGGGCAACCCCGCCGAGGATATTGCTTCGGTAGTGCTCTCCCACATCCCACCCTGTGACCCGAAAGACCGCCTCTGCGGCAGCGTCATCCTCTTGCATGACGGTGGCGGGAATCGCAGCGAAACCGTTCGTGCTTTGCCCTTGATTATCGACGGCGTGCGTGCGAAAGGGGATGCGATCGTTCCGTTGCATGAGTTGATCGGCAAGACCAGGGCAGACGTCATGCCGGCGATCCCAACAAATGAGGTTTGGGCCGCTCGATTGGATTGGATGGGCTTCGCCCTGTGGGACTTCAGCACTCACGCTATTGTTTGGATTTTCTTTCTTGGCGATTTGCTCATGACTGGGCGGCTGCTGTTTGTCGGAGCCTTCGCGGTTTACGATCGGTTCCGAAAGCAGCATTACGGTACACCCGGCGAAGCGGAGTCCTACAAACCTGAGGTCGCGGTGCTGATTCCCGCATACAACGAGGAGAAAGTTATCGAGCGCACGGTGCGCGCCGTGTTGGCGTCGGATTATCCGGGCCTGCATGTGATCGTGATTGATGATGGTTCGACTGACAACACTCTCGAAGTGGCACGGCGGGCTTTTGTAAAAGAGGAAGCGTCGGGAAAAGTTGTTATTTTGACCAAAGCTAATTCGGGCAAAGCTGAGGCGCTTAACTTTGGCCTTGAGCATTTACACAATCATGAGATTTTCGTCGGCATCGACGCGGACACAGTCATCGCGCGCAATGCGATTACACGGCTGGTTCCGCATTTCCTGAATCCCAAAGTTGCGGCGGTTGCGGGAAACGCCAAGGTTGGCAATCGCGTGAACCTTTGGACTCGCTGGCAAGCGCTGGAATATATCACCAGTCAGAACTTCGAGCGCAGAGCGCTGAACGTGCTTGGAGCGGTGAGCGTCGTGCCGGGAGCGATTGGAGCGTGGCGAACGTCGGCGGTCCGCGAAGCTAGGGGATATCACACCGACACCGTGGCGGAAGATGCCGATTTGACGATGGCGCTGCTGCGCAACGGATATCGCGTGGAGTATGAAGACTTGGCGCTTGCTTACACGGAGGCGCCTGTCAATGCCAACGGACTGATGCGGCAGCGCTTCCGTTGGTCCTTCGGAATTCTGCAATCGGTGTGGAAACATCGGGCGGTGTTCGCCCGCAAAGGCGCTCTAGGTTGGGTTGCTCTGCCCAATATCGTGATCTTCCAAATTTTGCTGCCGCTGGTTTCCCCATTCATCGATTTGATGTTCGCCGTCGGAGCGATTTGGTATTTCATTCAAAAACATTTTCATCCGGATTCTACGGATCCCGCCAGTTTCCAGCGACTCATAGTTTTCTTTGCGGCTTTTCTGATTATCGATTTCGTTACTTCCGCTATCGCTTTTGCTTTGGAACGACGCCAGCCGGAAGCGCGCGAGGACGCATGGCTGCTCAGCCAGGTATGGCTGCAACGTTTCGCCTACCGGCAGTTGTTTTCACTAGTGCTGTTCAGGACAGTGAAACGCGCCATTGAAGGCCAGCGTTTCGCTTGGGACAAACTGGAGCGCACCGCCAAAATGAGTTTCCGCACCGCGGAGAGCCATGATTCGGTGAAAGTGCCATAATTTGTCATTTCTTGCGACTCGATGTGTTTCAAATCAGGATATCGGCTCAAAGTCATCACAACTAACTGAGCGCACACGCTTGGATTAGGGTATGCTAATGACATGCTGCTAAACGGAAGAGAAGCGATCCTAAGCCGTGTCCACCTGCTGAAGGAAGAGATCAGCGACATCCAACGACTCAATGAACAGTATGCCCAGCAGCGCCGTACCTTGCCTGCGCAGCAGAATCATGCCCAGCGCCGTGGCCGGTTGGAACAAATCGTAGAAGAATTAAAAGCACTCACCAACCGAAAGATCCAGTAGCACCCGTGAACACACGTAGGGACAGCCGCCCTCGGCTGTCCAGTCAGTATGTCGTTTTGTAGTGCATCAACTCCAGCGAGAGAAACTCGTTCGACCCTGGGATCTCCGTGCTCTCTGCGGCCGTTCTCTGCGACCTCCGCGATGTAAGACTTTGATCGCAGCAAAACCTTAAAACGCAGAGAGCACTGAGAAAGCCGCAGAGAACGCGGAGATGGAGAGTTAATACGTTTCCGCGGTGTTACAATACATGGTTCCGCGCCCCTCCGCGCAGCATCCATATACCTTTCGAGGAGCACTTATGGCAACCGTTGAAGCCCCCACACAACCACAAATTCGCCTTCATCAAAAGGCATTCGCTAACGAGCCGTTAACCGATTTCAGCAAGGAAGAGAATGCCCGCAAGATGCGTGCTGCCATAGACAAAGTTCGCGGACAGCTCGGCCGCGAGTACGAACTCATCATCGGC
Source organism: uncultured Acidobacteriota bacterium (assembly GCA_963743375.1). GTDB lineage: Bacteria > Acidobacteriota > Terriglobia > Terriglobales > Acidobacteriaceae > JABDBE01. The sequence goes on from CAVUQA010000001.1 coordinate 138,499, forward strand.
GGCAAACGCATTAAGACGCAGGACAAGATTAAATCGCTGAACCCGGCCAAGCCGTCGGAGGTTGTCGGCATTCATCAAAAAGCCGGCAAAGAGCACGTCGAACCGGCCATGCAGGCCGCGCTCAGCGCCTTTGAGCGCTGGAGCCGCACCTCGGTTGAGGAACGCGCCAGCCTGCTGTTTCACGTTGCCCACCTGCTGCGTGAGCGCAAATTCGAATTTGCTGCGTGGCTGGTTTTTGAAGTCAGCAAGAACTGGGCGGAGGCTGACGCTGACATCGCCGAGACCATTGACTTCTTGGAGTATTACGGTCGCGAAGCGCTTCGGTTGGCCAAGGTCAAGCCGGATGTACAAATGCCGGGCGAGCACGATTCGCTCCGTTATATTCCGTTGGGCGTTGGCGCCGTGATTCCGCCGTGGAATTTTCCTTGCGCGATTATGGCCGGAATGACAATGGCTTCAGTCGTCGCAGGCAACACCGTTATTCTGAAACCATCGAGCGATTCGCCCACTATCGCGGCAAAGTTTGTTGAACTGGTCGAAGAGGCTGGCCTGCCGGATGGCGTGGTCAACTTTTGTCCCGGCGCTGGAGCAACCTTTGGCAATGCGGTAGTGGCTCATCCCAAAACGCGCTACATCGCCTTCACCGGCTCGCGCGAAGTTGGTCTCGACATTCATAAACGCGCCGCCGACAAGGTTCCCGGCCAGGTTTGGATCAAGCGTACGGTCCTCGAAATGGGCGGCAAAGACGCGATTATCGTCGACGCGGACGCCGATTTCGCCGCCGCCGTCGAAGGCGTGGCTCAATCCGCATTCGGATTCCAGGGGCAAAAATGTTCAGCCTGCTCCCGCGCAATTGTTGACGAACGTATCTACGATAAATTTCTCGATCACCTCAAGGCCCGAGTGGAAAAAATCACGGTCGGAGACCCAACTGAGAATCCGAATATGGGCGCAGTGATTAACGAAGGCTCGATGAAGTCGATTCTGGAATACATCGAGTACGGCGAAAAAGACGGACGCGTAATCACAGGCGGCGGTGCCGCAAAAAATGCAGGCGAGGGCTATTTTATTCAACCGACTGTGATCGCGGACATCAAGCCCAAGTCAAAGCTGGAGCAGGAAGAAATCTTTGGCCCAGTGCTGGCGGTAATCAAATCGAAGAACTTTGATCATGCGCTAGAAATCGCCAACGACACTGAGTTTGGCCTAACCGGCGCGGTGTATACGAGCTCGAAAGACAAGATTGAGCGCGCCAAGAACGACTTCCACGTGGGCAACCTCTACATAAATCGCAAGTGTACCGGAGCGATGGTCGGCGCGCACCCCTTCGGCGGATTCAACATGTCCGGCACCGATTCCAAAGCAGGAGGGCCGGATTATTTGTATCTGTTTACGCAGGCCAAGTCGGTAGCAGAAAAGATCGTCAGGTAGGAATTTTCTGATTCCACTGCCGGGGGCTTCGGCCTCCGGCTTTTTTGTGGGAGAGTAGATTATTCTCACGAACAGGAGCAGTAGATGACGAGTTGGCTCGCCGCCACGCTGATCCGCTTACGCATGCGACGGTTAATTCGACGGAGGCGTTACCAAGAAGCCTTAAATATATTGAACTCTGCTCCCGGCTCCAGTGCCCCTCAAGGATACCTGCTGGCCCATGCCGCATATTGCCACTGCGAACTGGGGCACTACGAAGAAGCTCTCGCCCTGCTCGACCGGCTCCTTCAGGCTAAGCCGGATTATGCATGGGCGCATGCACACGTGGGTCGCTGCTATCAAGAGTTAGGTCGTGACCGAGAGGCATTGGAATCGCTAACTCGCGCGGTGCGCATTGGTAAGACGTCACGTTCGAAATTGCGTGACCTCGAAACTTGGTTGCAGCACCTAGGGTGCCTCCAAGCGAAATTAGGTGATCCGGAGAAAGCCACCGAATCATTCGAAGCGGCTATCAAAATTAGGCCTAGCGCACCCCGTTACTGCAGCCTCGGATCGGTCCTTGGCAAACTTGGGAGATATGAGGAGGCTCTCCGCGCGTACGAGCAAGCCGTCAGTCTTAGCCCAACCGACGCCGAAGGGCATTATGGCGTAGGCTGGGCACTTTGCAATCTAGGGCGCTACACAGATGCAATTCAGCCGCTGAAGACGGCATTGCGGCTAAACCCGAAACACACGCAGGCTCTGTGCAACGCCGCTATGGCAGAAGTCGAATTAGGAAGGTTCGCAGAAGCTCTGAGTTGTATGGAACAGGCTGTCTCACTGGACCCGAGTGACGCCGAATCGCGCTTTGGCTTGGGTGTGGTCCTGGAGCGGCTGCAAAAGTTTCGAGAATCCGCTGATACGTACATAGAGGCCATCCGGCTACGACCTGACTATGCTGACGCCTACTTCAACTTGGGTGTCGCGTATGGGGAGCTTGGCAACAAGGAGGAAGAACGAGAGGCTTATTGCAAGGCCATTGAACTCAATTCTGCGGACGGCAAGGCCTGGAGCAACTTGGGAGTTTCCTACTCTGGATTGGCGCAATACGATCTTGCGGTCAAAGCCTTTCGGCGAGCTCTGGAATTGCAACCCGAAGACCTCCGCATTTTCGTAAGCCTGGGTTATGTCTACGGCCAGCAACAGCGATACGACGAAGCCATTGAGACTTATCTGAAAGCTCCCTCGTTACTGCCGGAAATCCCCGACGCCAGTTGTCATATTGCCTGGTGCTACTACCAAGTTAAACAATACGAAGAGGGTCTGCGCTGGGTCGAGAAAGCGCTTTCGCTACAGCCCGAGAATGCCGATGCACTTGTGATGAAGGGAATCATCCTAGGTGCGATGGGACAATACGATTCAGCGTTGGTTTGCTACGGACGAGCCATTGAGGTTAACCCTCAGATGATGGAAGCCCACGCGAACATCGGGGACGCATGCGTGGAGATGGGACGCTACGGTGATGCCGTGCCTTCGCTTAAGCGAGCCCTTGAGCTGCACCCTGACGAGCCGGAAGCTCACTACTTGCTGGCTGTCGCCTACGTCCGGTTGGGCAATCTTGACGAAGCTCGCGAACAGTGCCGGATATTGAAGCGGTTGGGAAGCAGCAAAGAGCAGGAACTCATATCACTATTATCCGAGTAACGAAAAGCTCGGCAAGCCAATCAGGCGACCAGAAATGCCGTTCCCTCGAAGCCTACGACGGCACGGCTTGGCCTTGCTGTGGCGCGGCTGCAGCCGTCGCGGCGGCGGCCTCATTCAAAATGCGATGGTGAATGGTGAATAGCGCCAACTCAAGGCGATCCGATACTCCAATCTTGTCATACACGTTGCGCAGATAATTCTTGATCACTTGCTCGGTAGTCCCGAGCTGCGTGGCGATTTCCTTGTTCTTATAGCCTTGCACGATCAGCGCGACAATCCGCAGTTCTTTCGCCGTCAAGCGATCGCGCACCCGCAGTCCGACCATATCGTTCTCGGTCAACTCGCTGGGAACGGCGATATCCTGCACCCAGGTTTCGCCGCGAGCTACTTTGCGCACACAGTCGACAAGCGCGGCGCTGGTCACGTTGCGATAAACAACGCCGTGCGCTCCCGCAGCCATATAGCGTTGCGTGCTTTCGCCCGTGTCGGCCAGCACAACTACGCGTGTTTTGGCTTTGTTCGCCGCTTGCAGCACGGCGAGGAAGTCGCCATGAAAGCCGCCGGCAATCACCAGGACAGCCGCGCGGAACTTATCCAGCGCCATGAACATCTGTTCCTGGGTTTGCGCCTGCGCCACAATGCGCATTTCGTCTTCAACCGCCAGCACTTTGGCGATCCCTGCGCGAAAAATTGCCTGATTGTCGGCCAGAATTAATTTAAGCATCGCTTCAGCACCTCTTTACGAGTTCCGAAACAACTCTCTTACGAATGACGCACAAAATCGTAGGAATCAATCACGCAGGCCACACCGCGAGCCTCGGCCGGATTACTGCTGCCTCCGGTCGCTGGTTCATCGGTGCGTACCACGCGTCCCTTGCACTGCACCGTCACGTTTTCTTTCGCTCCGGTGACTTCGGGTGGCAGGACGATTTCAAACTCCACGTTGGAACCCACTTCCAGCGCCGCGTCTGCCCGAATGTAAACTCCGGCGGCGCTCAAGTTTCCCGTTACTCCGCTGGATTGTCCCGCCTCGTCTGCTTTATGAATTTTGATCGGTAACTCAAGGGGAAATCGCTTCCCCGTCCGCGCTTCGGACACAAGTCCTCCTAGCTCCTGGCTTTTCCCGCCTGCAAAAGCCAACTCCATCAAGGCATTTCCTCCTATGGAGCACTACAATCTCGTACCCGGTTCCTTATATCACGGATTATGCCACGTATCAAAGCACGGAGACTCATTTAGATAACGGTAGAAACTAGGTCCCCCCTTGAAGACACCAGGGGAACGCCGCAGAGGGATTTCCACGCGCGCGCAGGTTTCTGTCAAAATAAGCGCTCGTTGCCTTAATCTCTTCGGATTAGGAAGTCTGCGGGCCAGGAGTCGCTTCATGCGCGTACCAGTTACCTTGAAAATTCGCTCTTGCTTTTCGTTTATGACGGTGGCGGTCGTTTCAATATTACTTCTGTTAGCTTCTGGCAGCGCTCAGCAATCGGCGCCTAGTCCCGCGCCTGCGGCTACGTCACAATCAAACATGCCGCAGAAGGCAAGTCCGGAAACCGAAGTGGGGAAGGCTGTGGGCCCGCGTCCGGAGGAGGCTCCGCAGGTTCTACAACAGCTGAATTCGGCCCTTGAATCTCTGACCGCAAAAGTTTCACCGGCGGTCGTTCAAGTGCTGGTCACGGGCTATGGAGCGGTTGAGCAAACCAATCGTAGCGAGACCGCGTTGGTGGCCCGCCAGCATGCCGTCGGTTCTGGAGTGATCGTCGACGCCGACGGGTACATCATGACCAATGCCCACGTGGTCGAGGGAGCGCAGCGCATTCGAGTCGTGCTGCCAATGCCTTCCATCGATTACCCGCAAGTCGAAGCGGTCGGAAAAGAGCACGTGGTCGATGCCAAACTCATTGGCGTTCATAAAGAATCGGATCTGGCGCTGCTCAAAATCGAACAAAAAAATCTGCCCACGCTTGAACTGGGCAGCGCGCGTCGCATTCATCAAGGCCAACTGGTACTCGCGATCGGCAGTCCCGAGGGCCTTCAGAATTCGGTCACTATGGGCGTCATCAGTTCCGTGGGAAGGCAGCCTGATCCCGATCGTCCCATGGTTTACATCCAGACCGATGCGCCGATCAACCCCGGCAACAGCGGCGGCCCGTTGATCGACATGGACGGCTATGTTCTCGGCATTAACACTCTGATTTTCTCGCAAGGCGGTGGCAGCGAAGGATTAGGCTTTGCGATTCCGGCGCGCATCGTGCATTTCGTTTATCGCAGTCTGCGCAAGTACGGACACGTGCATCGGGTGGAGATCGGCGCCATCGCGCAAAACATCACGCCGAGCCTCGCCGAAGGACTTAACCTCTCTCGCAGCTGGGGCGTCATCGTTTCCGACGTAACCCCCGGCGGCTCCGCCGAAAAGGCAGGATTAAAGATCGGCGACATCGTCGTGAGCGCCGATGACCGGCCTATCGATACTTTGCCTGCGCTCACGGCCGCCATGTATTTGCATCCTCTTGATGAGGTGATGAAACTGGTGGTGTTGCGTGGGGGCGAAAAGAAAACTTTGTACGTCGCCGTCAGCGAGCATCGCGATCAGATGGACAAACTAATAGACGCCGTCAATCCGGAGGAAAGCCTGGTGTCGCGCCTCGGAATTCTTGCCATCGATTTAAACGATCAGATCCGATCCGCAGTCGGCGATTTGCGCGTTTCAAACGGTGTGGTGGTGATCGCCCGCGCCGCCAATCTGATCGGTCCCGAGACCGGCCTGAAAACCGGAGATGTCATTCACAGCGTGAATGCGACGCCCGTCGATTCCGTGGATTCGCTGCGACGCACATTGCGCAGCCTCAAACCCAATGCTGCAGTGGTGTTGCAAGTGGAGCGCGACAGCCAATTGCAATGGTTAGCATTCGAGATGGAGTAAAAAGGCGCCACGGATTGCACGGGTGTTCACAGATTTTCATTTCTTCTTGATCCGCGTGATCCGTGAAAATCCGTGGCGGATCTCCCGAGCGCTAGAACGCGCTTCCTCCACCGCCGCCGAATCCGCCGCCGGAAAATCCCCCGCCACCACCACCGCTCCAGCCTGATCCCGACGAACTGGAACGCGGCGCCGATACAAAGACCTGTTGCATGTCCGTCGCCATGCCATGCATTGAATTGGAGAAGAATATTGGATTGAAACTGGTACCTCCATTCGGCGACACATACCAACTGGGAGCGTTTTGCACGATCCCGGCAAACGCCTGCGCCCAATGATGCTCGACTCCCAGCGCCATAGCATAAGGAAGAAATTTTTCGAATGTGTCTGGAGGCATGCGCTTGATTCGGTCGCCATCCACGCGATTCATGAACTCCTGAAAACCGAGAACAGCCATCCGCGTGCGTGCCCCTTGCAGCGTCTTCGCGGACATTTGCCGCGCAAACAGCCACCAGATAATCGCAGAAATAATCCCGCACAGAATGAGCAAACCGATGGAATTGAAGACGGGTTTGTTCAACCAAAATTGCAGCGCCAGGAAAGGCGCGACAATAACCGCGATCCCTCCGATGTTGTACGCATTGGCCGAGTCGGGATCGAGCAGATACATGCCTTTAATCTTCAGAGCCGACTTGATATCTTGCCGAATCCGGGGAATCGCAGTGTAGAAGCGGTTTTTTAAACTGGAAAGTCGTGTGTCCTCTCCACTGGCGAAAACATTCTCCAGCATTACGCGCTCGTGCGGCGCCAAACCGTTCCACTGATCACGCGGCTTGAGCAGATGAAAAATATAATCCTTGTGGTGAAAGACAATGCCTTTGTCATCTACTTCTTCGATCTTCACGAATCCCCGCACAGCCAGATCCACCAGCGTGCAAGTGATGTCGCGGGGATGAATCGAGTCATCGAGCAAAGTTCCTGCTTCTGCAGGACTCATGCCCGCAGGCGGTTCGTACATGGGCGCGACGGAAATCCCTGGGTCAGGATCGCGTCCCTTGTACCACCACAGCGTGAACATCACCGCGAAAGTCCAAAACGGCAGAAACACAATTGGATTGCTGCCCACGAACCATAAGAAGCGCGTGAATCCGCCCGGCTCTTGCAGAATGCCTTTGGGAATAAAAACGTCGACCGTCATGCCGCCGCGCATCGGCAGCGGATTGTTCGTCTCGAAGGAAACTTCAGAGCCTCTTACCGCAGCACTGGCGCCGCGTTCCGCCGATCCATAAACTCCGGTAAAGGCTTGGGCGCGAAGCGATCCCGCGGCTGACTCGGGAAAACTGACTTGCGCAGAAGCGTGATCGATCGGCACCGGCCAATCGTTGCCGGTCACGTTCCAGTAAAACTCGTCGTGATCCTCGAAGAATCGCACGCCGTTGCGCACCGTGTAATCGATCTCGACGTTACGAGAGGCATTAACTGCGTCGGGAATGTAAATCTTCAGGTCGCGAAAACCTTTTGATATCGAGGATTCGTATTTCAGTTTCCCACCGTTGCCGTCGGTGACTGCGGTGACATTCAAGAACAGCGTGTAGTTGGTGCCATGCGGACCGGGATATTCAATGGGGATAAAGCGGTGAATGCCATGCCACTCGCCAACAAACGTCAGCGTAATGCGCTCGTGAACATCCGCTGATCCATTTTCATGAACCGAGATGTGGTCGTCAAAGTCGGCTACGCGCCAGCTCTTCGCCACTGCAAGCGTGGCGCAAAAAAGAAAAACGCAGACAGCAATTATCCTGTGCAGACCCAGCTTGCTGCGTCTTAAGCCAAAGGAAATCTCGCTTCGTGCACAGCCTATCCCCACAAGCGAAATTCCGAGGATCGCAAACGACAAGGAATCCCGGTTTGTCCCGCCGCCCCGAAAAACCCAGATCCCTCGCTGCGCTCGGGATGACAACATCGGTGGCAAATCTGGACACGGCGCGCTCTGCACCCGAGGCATTGCCAGCAACGCCTCTACTGAAAGGCTTGTTGTCTCAGGCATAACTCTTAGAACTTCACCGCTACTGGCTCGCGGTCGGCCGCTTCCACTTCGAAGAATTGCCGCGCTTCGAAGCCGAACATTCCTGCCAGAATATTCGTCGGAAAAGATTGAATTTTGGTATTCAAATCGCGCACCACAGCGTTGTAGTAGCGACGGGCATTCTGAATGGTGTCCTCTGTCTGGCTGAGAGAACCCTGCAACTGGGTGAATTCTTCGGAAGCTTTCAGCTCCGGATAATTCTCGGCCACTGCAAACAAACTCTTCAGCGCCCCGCTAAGCTGATTCTCCGCTACCGCCTTGTCAGCCGGCGAGGTCGCCTGCATCGCCTGCGAGCGAAATTTGGCGATGTTCTCAAACGTGCCCTTTTCGTGAGTAGCGTAACCTTTAACCGTCTCTACCAGGTTCGGAATCAGGTCATGACGCCGCTTGAGTTGCACATTAATGTCCGCCCAAGCCGAGTCGCAGCGAACCCGCAACTGGACGAGGCTGTTGTACATCCCAATCAGCACCACGGCGATGACCACCAGAACGGCTAAAACAATCCAAATCATGACGCTTCCTTTCCCTTCCGAGTGGGAATCAAGGGGACGGTACCACACAGAAGGGAGACGTGCAATTAAGGTGACACTGGGGCTCTTGACACTCGCATCGTCCAATCTGCCGTCGTAGAATACAAAACTATGAAGACGTTTACGACAAACCTTCGCCGGTCGGCAAGCCTTTGCGTAATAACTGTAATCCTCGCCGCGGGATTGGTCCACGCCCAAACCTGTTTTACCGCCAGCGACATGGATGAGCCCACGCGTACCGCACTGGTAAGCACTGCAAAGCGCTATTTTGATATGGCAGCGCGCGGCGATTCTGCCAGCCTGAAGCAAAATTCCATTCCCAGCGTAGCTTCGGATTTCTCCGGAATCGAAACAGTTATTAAAGATAACCAGGCGAATTTGTCAGGAGCACAAGCCACTCCGCGATCTCCATTTCTGTTGAAAGTCGAAGGAACCGCGCCCATGGCACACGCGGAATTTCTCTGCGGCGTTTTCGGCAAGGTCGGGCAAACCGCGGACAGCGCCGTATTCGAAATTCCCAACCTCGCGCCTGGAAGCTACGGCATCGTCACGCTGGACGCTCCCACACCAAAGCAAACCTATGCGGTGTCCTTCGTTCTGCAACAGGAAGGCAAGGACTGGAAAGTCGGCGGCTTCTACGTGAAGGAAACCAAAATCGCCGGACACGACGGCAACTGGTTTGCCGAGCACGCCCGACAGTTCAAAACCAAAAACCAGAATCACAATGCGTGGCTCTATTATCTCGAAGCGCGTGATTTACTGGTCCCCGTATCGTTTATGTATACACAGGTCACCGACAAATTAGGAGACGAGGCGGAAGCTGTGAAACCGGCGGACCTTCCTGGCGGCGGCAAAACCGTAGACCTCGCTGCGGGAGGCAAAACTTATCATCTCATCGCAATGTTTCCAGTAGTGGTCACGCAAGATCTTGATCTGGTAGTGAGGTATCAGTCCTCCGACGTTTCGAATACCACACAAACTTTCCAGGACAACACCGCCGTGATGAAAGCGCTGGTAGCAAAATATCCCGAACTCCGCGACGCCTTCGATGGCATCGTGGCCCGCGCCGTAGAACCGAGCGGCCGCGACTATGGCTCGCTGCTGCCCATGAAAGATATCAAATAGCAATCTGCGAACTGCTAGAATCTTCAGCGGGTCGATTCACGTCTGTTCCGCGAAGGTGCATTCTTTCGGGTCTTTATCCTCCCGCAGCCCAATAAAAACCGGCGCACGCAACTTCATTCCGCCACCGGCGGTTTCGTGCGTCCACTCAGAAAATTTGATCTCCGCCACTCGCTCCGGTTTCAGCCAGTGCACGTGAGCCGCGTCCACTTTGCCGTAAAAGGGACTGCGATTAGTTTCCGACTCTTTAAGCAGTTGCCATATTTCTTTGAGCATCGCCTGATTGAATCCGGTTCCCGCCTGCCCCACGTGAATAAGGCGTCCTTGCTTGTCGTAGAGGCCCAGCACGATTGATCCGAAATATTGCCGGCTGCCTTCCGGATCGGTGTACCCGCCAATCACGCAGTCAACGGTTTGCGTAACTTTGATTTTGAGCCAGTCGCGGGTGCGCCGTTCTTCGTAGCAACTGCGTCGCTTCTTGGCAAGAATACCCTCCAGCCCTTGTTTTTTCGCCGCCTCGAAGAGCTTTAGGCCTTGGGGAAAATGTTCGGAATAGCGGACCAGATCGCTGGCGACGATTATCTCCGAGAGCGCCTGCTTGCGCTGTTCGAGGTCGACGCGCCGCAAGTCATAGCCGTCGAGGTAGATCAGATCGAATAAGTAATAAACCACCTGCAGTTCGCGATTCGCACCGACGCGGCGTCCGCCTTTGCGAATGCCGGTGCGCTGCTGCATCAAGCTGAAGGAAGCTCGTCCCTGCTCATCGAGCGCCACAACTTCGCCGTCGAGGATTGCATTCTTGCTTTTGATTAATTTCGACAAGTCGCGCAGTTCAGGAAACTCCCCGGTAAGGTCATTCTGATTGCGCGACACCAGCCGGACCTTGCCATCTTCAATGAAAGAAACTGCCCGATAACCGTCCCACTTGATTTCGTACAGCCACTCCGGATCATCAAAGGGCTTCTCGACCGAAATAGCCAGCATGGGATGAATAGCGGCTGGCATCGGCCGTCGAACCGCACCATGCAGATCTTTAAGAGAAGAGGGCAGAGATTTCGCAGAGGAGGTTACTGTCGAAGTTGATAAATCAACAGAAGAGGCCTTCAGGTCACTCTCGGCTTTTTTGCTAGTTTTTTTTTACTTTGTCCTTCTTCCGTGTCATCCGTGGGCGTTTTTTGCTTCTTGCTTTTCTTGTCCAACTTGGCCAGAGTTTCCGCAAGCCACGGCGCTTTCACTTTTCCCCGCGATGCCGGGCGGCTGCTCGTCCACTCCGCCGACCCCTCATCGCCCGCAATGCCGGCCATGGTTCGCTTGCTGAGGACGGACTTGTCAAACTTCTCGATGTCATAACCCGGAACCGCATATTCATCCTGCTTCTTGATCAACAACCATTCCGTCCCTTTGCTCCCCGGACGCCGCGCCTTCATGTGAATTAACGCAAAGTCGCCGTTAAGCTTTTTGCCGTGCAGTCGAAACTTGAGATCGCCCTTTTGCAACATCTCAACTGCTTCGGCATCGGTTCCGGCGACATATTTTCCATTCACTGGCTTCGGCGACAGCGGTTCCCAAGTGCCCACATCCCATACCATCACCGTTCCCGCGCCATAATTCCCCTCGGGAATAGTCCCCTCAAAATCAAAATACGAAACTGGATGATCCTCGACTTGCATGGCCAGCCGTTTGTCCGCCGGGTCAAGCGATGGTCCTTTAGGAACTGCCCATGACTTCAGCACGCCTTCCATCTCCAACCGGAAATCGTAGTGCAAGCGCGTAGCCCGATGCTTCTGCACCACGAAGCGGTGGCCGGTCTTTTTCGCCACCTTGGGCGGAGGCTCTGGCGTTTCCTCAAAACGTCGTTTGCGTTTGTACTCTTCCAGTGGCATCGGGATATTCTACTGAAACTGCAAACTGATTTCTGAAAACTGGCAACCAGAACTTTGCTTAGAATCACTGGCATGATTTAAGGTTGCTGACGCATCTTCACTCATGAAACGCGAATATCCAGACGTGCCGCTGGTAGGCGTAGGCGCAATCATCATCGAGCGCGATCAGGTAGTTCTGGTAAAGCGTGGACAAGCCCCGCTGCAAGGGCAATGGTCGATTCCGGGAGGCATGCTTGAAGTCGGCGAGACCCTACGCGAAGCTGCAGTACGCGAAGTCCTCGAAGAAACCGGCCTGCGGGTAGAAGCCGGCGAATTGCTCGGCGTCTTCGATCGCATCGTGAGAGATTCAGACGAGCGTACTCTCTATCATTACGTGCTGATCGATTTCCTGTGCCGAAGAATCGCTGGCGAGCCCATAGCAGCGTGCGACGCGGCCGAGGCGCGCTGGTTCAGCCGAGATGAAATCAGCGAACTCGCACTGGCCGAAGACACCGCCAAGGTTATCAATTTAGGATTCGAGAAGTCCCTTGGTGAGTCCGATCGCCAGATTTGAGCATCCAGAAACGAACGCGTACAAACTTCGCAAAGCGAGGCGACTATGTTGCAGAAAATAGTGCATACGAGCGATGCCTACGCCACAACCATTTTGCGTCTGGCGCTTGGCATAGTATTTTCCGCGCACGGGGCGCAAAAAATGCTGGGCTGGTTTGGAGGATACGGCTTCAGCGGTACCATGGGCTTCTTCACCCATCAATTGGGAATTCCCGCGCCCTTCGCCTTTCTCGCCATCTGTGCCGAGTTCTTCGGCGGACTCGGCCTTATCGTCGGGTTCCTGGGACGCATCGCCGCCTTTGGAATCATGTGCAACATGATCGTGGCCGTCCTGATGATCCACGTGCACAACGGCTTCTTCATGAACTGGGCGGGCAATCAGAAGGGCGAGGGTTTCGAATATCACATTCTGGCCATCGCGGCGCTACTGGTGGTCATCATCAAAGGATCAGGCGCCTTGTCCGTGGACCGGTTCCTAACCGACGAGCTTCCATAGAGCAATTCGTACTCTACCCGCGGCTCCGCCGTTAGCTGTGGATAGTGGGAATCTAAATTACTGCAAAAGCATCCAACATTTATAGGGGTGATCACATGAATGCCATCGAAAATGCCATCGACTTAGTAATTGGGAGCGGGATGTTTATCGCTCCCCGCCGCGTTCTGCTGGACCGGTCAGCAGACTTGAGGCAACAATCACCGAGGTCCTAATGACGCCGGTGCGAGCGAAGACGCTCATCACAACACGGCCTGATAAACGGGAGCGAAGATTGGCTCGACCAATTCGCCCTGCCTGGAATTTAGGCCAGTGTGCCGCGTTTTAGAAACTGTGCGCAGTGGCAACGACCGCAAAAGAAACAGCCCGTAGTATTTCGCTACGGGCTGCTCCGGTGCACTGTTTGGGATTGACCAAGAGGTGGTCACTCTATGTGGCCCCTTTGAAAAACTCCGGGTCCCGGTTCCGACCTGCAAGACCGGGCGGATTCAATCCTAACTCGCCGGCAGTCTAGCTAGGTTCTTAGAGCGACCGCTCTAAGTCTCAGCCACCTCACCTGATCTTATGCTTCTACCACTACAATCAGAACTCGTCATTCGACCACCTCCTTTCCGGTGTAATGCCACATTAGTACGAAATCACGCGCCAGGTCAACTGGAAGAATCCGGTATGCCACCGTCAGAATTTCGTTGGCGGTTAGAAGCTTGAAAATGCTGCGTGAGATGCGCGAACAAGCCTTTCGTTATCTGTCTAAGGCGGGACTCCTGAGGACATCTCCCAAAGTAATCTCGTCCCCGCACCTCCGTGTTCCTACACTTGAAGTATCCCCGAAAAGTTTTCCGATCTCTTTTATTGAGAATTGCTTGGATTGCAGCCGTTTACCCCTTCCAGCGGTAGGCGTTGGATTGCGGCAGTCCGATGTGGGCGAGGACGCGGTTGACGAACT
>CAVUQA010000002.1:0-537415 GCA_963743375.1 uncultured Acidobacteriota bacterium
GGAGCCAACCGGGGAGCAGATTCACCTGGGATATCCGCAGGACTGGAGTTCGCGTCACTTGTTGATGCCAGGTGCACGCACTGAGGAGATAATGAGAGCGGCGCAGCGCGACCCACGGTACGTCTACAGTCTGGTGGCGCGGCAAATTGCGTTGCGAAACGGACTGAATGGACGCTGGGGCATCCCGGCACCGCGCCTTCCTTATCAACTTCCCAAGCACAAAATGAAGATTGACTGGGCAGTTTCACTGGAGAATGGCTATGTCCCCCAGAACCAGTTCCCGGCCAAATATCAGTTCGGAGTGGGCTCGGAAAATTGCAACACCGATTACGTGGTGATGGGCTTGACTGTAATCTCTGGTACGCAGGCGAACCTGGTAGGAATAAATAATCTCTACACCTCGGCGACTACCCCGTGCAATGGTGGAGCGCCGTGGGTTGCCTTCGCCTATAACACCGTCACCCAGACCGGTGGCCAGATTAAGACCTCGCCAGTGCTATCGGACGATGGAACAAAAGTCGCCTTTGTCGAAAGCACCAGCTCGGGTTCGTACTTTCACGTTCTAGTGCTGCCGAATCCAATACCGGTGCCGCCATCGCAGACAGGGACGGTGCTGAGTCCGCAGACTCCCGCTACTTGCGCTAACCCAATCACCGCGGGTTGCATGAGCACGCTGGCCATCCAAACCGCGGCTACTGATTCGAACTCCTCGCCATGGGTGGATTACAACAACGATACGGCCTACGTGGGCGCCGACAACGGTTTGCTGTATAAGATCACGCCAGTATTCGGCGGTGGGGCGCCGGCGCTGATCAGTACCGGTGGCTGGCCGGTTACAGTCTCGAATCAGACCATTAAAATATTGACGGCGCCGGTGGTTGACGACACCGCCGGAAGGATTTTCATTGGAGACGGAGAGGGCTACCTGTACGCAGTCAGCCTGACTAGCCCCGGTGGCACGTACGCGGCGCGGGTCGAAGTCGGATGGGCTACGCACGGTGCAGGCACCGGAGTTGTGGATCCGCCAATTGCGGTCACCGATTCCGCCAATTCTGCTGTCGACCAGGTGTTTGCTTTTACTGGATGCAGCGTAGTAACCGGCATCGGCGGCGCAGTGAGCCAGATTGGAGCCAACTTCACCAGCTCGACGACGCTCACCACCAGCAACACTGTCGACTTGGGCTCGGCGAGCGGCACTGGCGACTGTACCTCCGGCAACGTACATTCTGGGACGTTTGATAATGCGTTCTGGCTAAATGGCTCGACCTCAGGGCATTTGATGGCGTGCGGATTTGTATCCGGAACGACATCGAAGCCACTGATTCCTTCGAATCCAAAAATGTACTTCTTCCCCTTTGCCAGCCACGTCATCACGACCACGGGCTCGTCCACGTTTGTGGTCAACAGCACGGTAGGGGAGGAGTGTTCGCCGCTGACCGAGTTTTACGACGGCACGACCGACCGATTGTTTTTCGGAGTGGGCGGCTCATCTAACGCTTATTTGGAAAGTTCAACCATTACGACCTCCTTGACGACTCCGAACTGCACTGGCACGCCCACCTCCAGTTGCGTTACTTCTCCGAGCATTCTCGGAGGAACCAGCGGGATTGTGATCGACAATCAAGTGTCGAACGGTGGGACGAACATTTATTTCTCCACCATGGCACCCGGGTCGGTAAACGGTCAGAAGTGCAATGTCAGCGGCGGGACTGCGAATCCATATTGCGCGGTGAAGCTGACCCAATCAGCATTACAGTAGCCGCCGGCACAAACTAGTTGAAGCCTGAAGAGTGTTCCACGTGGAACACCGCCCTGCTACCTCCCTTTCCAGCGTGACGCAGAGATCCCAGGCAACCTTGCCGCGTTAGTACATTCGACTAAGGTTACCCGCAACCCCACCGATGTGCCATTCCGCGAACTCTTCCTCAGAGGCACACTGGACCCAGAGAAAATCAAATGCAATGCGCGTCAATCCAAAGCGAACTCTTTCTCACCCTGGCCGAGCACTATGAACACAACCCGCAGGAATTTGTGACCTTGCCGCGGCAGACAGTCGATTCCTCGTTGGCGCGCGTGGCGGTTGCCGAATTGCGCAACGAGGGCTACCTTGAAGAGCAGGTGCGAGGAGTCGTGAGGCTCACGCTCCGCGGATACAACGTGTTCAAGAGCAAGCCACATCCTGCTGCTTAAGCTAAGCTCGGAGTTCATCGGATTAACCCCTATGCAGCGTTTGAATGACGCTGCCATCCCAATCCACTCAAGATGCTCTGTGTTCGATTTGCCACCTGCGCAGGTTCGGCCCTGCCGTGTAGAATGTTGGCTATGCCATTCAACGGACAAGCAGGGTCGGCCGCGTCTCGGAAAGGCAAGGTTACGCCTCCCGAAGAGACTTCGCAGGAAGCCGCTTACTTGAAGATGTTGGGTGAAAAGCAGAAGCCGGTCAGCATCAAACTGGCGGACGGAGAAACGGTCCACGGCTGGATCGAATACTACGACAAGAATATGCTCCGGCTTACCCGCGAGGATGCGCCGAATCTATTCATTTTCAAACATGAAATTATGTACATCGCAGAAGATGGCACCCGACATCGGTGAAGGCGCCCACCGCGCGGTCCGCGAGATTGATCCCCTCTGAATGACTCCCACAAATAGTCACGACTTCGTTCCGGGCATGGCAGAAATTGCGCGCGAAGCTGGCGCGTTATTGATGGAGTATTTTCGGCAACGGGTCACTGTTGAATATAAAGGCGAGGCCGACCTGGTTACGGTGGCGGATCGCAAGTCCGAACTGCTCATCCGGGAGCGTCTGCTCGATCGCTGGCCGAGCTTCGACATCCTCGGCGAAGAAGGCGGATTACAAGATACGGGCAGCGATTACCGCTGGTATGTCGATCCGCTCGACGGGACTACTAATTTTGCGCATGGCTTCCCGGTGTTTTGCGTTTCCATGGGGCTGGAATACAAAGGGGAACGGATCGCCGGTGTGATTTACGATCCGACGCGCGACGAGTTGTTTGCGGCGGAGCGGGGCGGCGGGGCTTTCCTTAATCAGCAGCCCATTCGGGTTTCAAAAGTTGCCAGGCTGGCGGAATGCCTTGTCGCCACTGGCTTTCCCAGCCATAAACGGCATAAGAATCCGAATATTTTTTTCTATCACCAGATCACATTGCATACGCATGGGGTACGGCGGGCGGGGTCTGCTGCGCTCGACCTTTGCTATGTGGCTTGCGGGCGGCTTGATGGGTTCTGGGAATTCAATCTTAACCCTTGGGACACGGCGGCCGGTGTGCTGATGGTGGCGGAAGCTGGTGGTAAAGTGAGCGACTTTAAGGGTGGGCCATTCCAGTTGGACAGCCGCGAAACCCTGGCCTCAAATGGTTTGGTACATGAGCAACTGCTCAACGAGATCGAACAGGTTTTCAGTGGTGCTGATTTGGAGCCGTTGCCAGATCTTCGCAGTTTTCGCAAATGACTCGCAGCGCCGGCATCTTGCCGGTGTGGGCGAGAGCGCCCCCACAACGCCGCTGCTATCAAAGTTAGGAAGCGAGCTGAATGCTTTCTACGTGGATGGTGTTACTGGCGGTATCCAGCGCGCCAACGACTGTGACCTGCTTGTCTTGATACCGCTTCGCTCTCTCCTGATCGTCGAGCTGGTAAGTCGTAGTTCCTCCCGCTTTGAGAACGTATTTGTCACCCATGCGCACGATGATTCCGGTAATCTTCTGCGTGGCTGATTGCGGCTGCGTTTGTGATTGTTCTGGCGGCTGATTCGGTTTCGTTTCAGGGTTGGGCAACGGAACTGGTTCTTGCAAATGCGACCACGCTACTAACTGACAGCCTACCGTTCCGGGAACGACATCAGGACAAGGCTGGGACCCTCCATCCTGCGCCAGTCCTAACGGAACGCTGGCGACGAAAAGAATTAATCCCAGTAGTTTGTTTCTCGATCGCATATTTCTTGCCGAAACTATAAACGCAAGCGGAGTGCCATCTTTACAGTCTTTTACTTTCAACGGATAGATTCGCGCGATTCTTGCGTCGTGAAATTTGTACTCGCTTGGGATTCCAATTCGTCCTACGGAGTTGGCGGGAAGGCCTACGGTATTTGCTGTAGAAATTACTTGGAGACTAGCATTGTTGTTCGTGCAGTCGTGCAAGGACGCCCGGCTCCATCAGGTAAGAAAAAAGGGCGTCCGTGGACGCCCTTTGTCCAAAGCTTATCACTGTGGCTTACGCGGCTGAGCCCTCAGTTGGATTTTGAAAAGGGGCGGGTACCTGGACCTGGATTATATTGTTCTTCACCGCGTAGACAACCAGATCTCTGATTGAGTGGAAGCCGAGTTTGCGCATGATGTTGCTACGGTGAGTCTCGGCGGTCTTGGTGCTCAGGTTGAGCAGGCAGGCCACTTCTTTCGAGCTCTTGCCCTCGGCCAATAGCTGGATCACTTCGCGCTCGCGTGCGGTTAACTTCGGCAACCGCGGCGGCTCGCCGCTGGATCCGTTGTGCCCCCGGTCGAGAAAGCCCGCCAGCACCATGTCGTTTACACGAGGCGTAAAGAACATGCGGTTACGCTGTAGCGCTTCCACGGCAGAAACCAGGTCGCGAGCGGCATCGGACTTCAGTACGAAGCCGCGGGCGCCCGCATCCAGAGCCTCTCGTATTACCTGATCTGAATCTGTGATGGTAAGCACGATGACTTTGCAATGCGGATCGTGTTGAGTTAATTGGCGAGTCGCCGCCAAGCCATTGAGGTTTGGCATGCCGACATCCAGGATGACCACGTCAGGTTTCAATTGCGCCGCCTTCTCGACGGCCTCGCGGCCATCCTTAGCTTCCGCGCAGATTTCCCAACCCTCGCGTGCTTGTAGAAGTGCACACAAACCTCGCCTTACAACTTCGTGATCGTCTGCAATCAGGATTCGTAGCTTCATTGCCCTACCTCCATACGCTGGTGCTTCTCGATCGAAATTGAACTAGACCACTTGAATACCAAGCTGCAACTCAGACATCGTTTATGCCGTCTCTGCAGACCGCTGGTTTAAAGCTGTGAACGGCATATGCTGGCTTACAGCTTCCACCGCGGCCAACAGATCCCGTGACGCATTTGACTTCACCACATAACCGCGGGCTCCAGCTTCCATGGCTTCGCGCATCATGTGCGGGGAATCGTGCTGCGTGACCATTAAAATTTCCGCCTGCGGTGTGGACTTGCGAATCAGCCGGCAAGCTTCGAGGCCGCTCATCTTCGGCATGGTGATATCCAGCACCACAACATCTGGCTTTAAGCGATCGGCCTTATCCACAGCTTCGAACCCGTCCGCCGCTTCATCGATTATTTCCCACTCGGGATGGGCTCCGAGTAAAGTCCTCAACCCGTGCCGCACAACAGGATGATCGTCCACAACCAGAATACGAACTGTCATAAATATTGGTAGCTCCGGGTAGGCCTATAAGAAACTATATAGAAAGTATTATGGTTCGGCGACATCATTCGACTGAGCCCCAGTCTTTCCTAATCTCCCACCCTCAGGAAGCAACGCAATCTGGAGGTATGGGTATACTGATTCGCACCAATGTTCCCGCACCGCTCGATTCGAGATGCAGCTTCCCTCCAAGTTCACGGGCTCGCTCCTGCATACTTATAAGCCCGACTCCTGCACCTGCCCCGGATTCACGAAAACGATTAAGTAACTCCGGTTCTATACCGCAGCCATTATCCCGCACTTCCAAGATCACTTGCGCCGCAGACTTCTGGATGAACACGGTCGCCTCGGAGGCACCTGAATGACGATGTACGTTAGTCAGAGCTTCCTGCAGCACTCTGAACAGCGCGAGTTCGGTTCCGTCGGCCAAACGAACTGGGTCAGAGGGCAAATCCAGTTTTATCTTGAGTCCGCTGCGCAGACCGAAACCTTCGACATACCAGCGAGCCGCCGAAGCGATGCCCACCGCGTCCATAGTCGGCGGGTGCAATAGATATGAAAGGGTGCGAACCTCGGCGACGCAGCGTTCCATCAGCTCCGAAGATTGCGACCACAACTCATCGCGCGAAGGTGACCGCCGCAGGATATCCACATTCAGTTTCAATGCGACCAGATATTGCCCCAGACTATCGTGCAACTCGCGCGCGATGCGGCGACGTTCGGAATCCTGCAAACTAAGCAGTCTTGATGAAAGCTGGCGCAAAGCTGAAGTGCGCTTCTCGACCAAAGATTCCAACTCTGCCTGGTGGCGTCGGAGCGTCTCTTCGGCGCGACGGCGCTCCGCGACCTCGGTTTCCAATGCCTGCGCTTTTTGCTGCAACTGCGCGATGGTGCGCAGGCGTTCATCCTGGCTGACCAATTCCGAATAGCTCTCGCCGGGAATTACGGCGGAATGTTGCGCGCAAATCTGGAGAAGCGAATCGCCGTGCTCCTGGCGATAGAAACTGGACATCGGATACGCACAGTGCAGAGAAATAGGATGGTTTTCGGCAAACTCATTCCACAGCTGTTCGAGCTCTATGGCGGCGTCAAATTTTCCATCAGCCCATAACAGGGCAACCATTTCGCCAAATGCTGCTACCGGGCCGGGGTCGTGTTGAGTCGCGGCTCTGACCTGCGCGATTGCGCTTCCTACCACTGCGGCAAAGCGGGTTGGGTCTGGCGATCCGCCATGCATTATCTTCGACAACGTGTCAGCGGCGTCTAACGGGAGGTACCGGCCTTGGGCGACGGCTCGGTCTGTGTCTAGTCCCCAATTCTGCAGTCGCTGATTCAGGCCTTCGCGATGCTCCTCTGTGGCGATGACCACCGCCGACTTGCCGGCTCCTAGCGCGTTACCGATAAAGCGGCTGAGTTCATCGAGAAGGAAGCGATCCTCCCCATAGAATTGCACGACGTGAGCAGTGTGCTGATGGTCAGCCCACTGCGCCCTTGGCGCAGATGATGCACCGTCTGTGGGTAAGAGATTGGTGGCACTCATGTTGGCCGAACGACTTCCCTTTCTGTCACCAACCCTAGCTGGAATGAGGGGGAAAAATCCTCTAACCAAACAATTCTAAGGTCGATGTTTACGATGCGAAATACAGGGAATCCTGTAGGTCCCTGACCGAATGCATTCAGAGCTTAGGGACGCTCCAGACATCTATTGCTCGCCCTTCCAGATATAGAAGTTCTCCTCATCAGATAAAGTCTCTACTTTCAAGCTGCGTGCTACGGACGCGCGATGAACGGCCGATCTGAGATTTGCCAGCGTAATGCCATCCACCCCGGAAAGAGGGAGTTTAATGGCTGAGCCCACAGGGAGCGTCTCCAAATCCTGGAAAATGCCCTGTATCAGATCGTGATGCTTGCCGCGGCGATTTCGCCGGATGTTTGCCAACACTACGCGGTCGTAATTCAATGCAGGTTTAAGATTCTTTTGGTTATCTTTAGTCATACTAAACGCTTCCTTAACCGTACCTTCAAGGTACGTTTTACAGAATTAATACTATTCGTTTAGCAGCCTGTCAAGCATTTTTTATTATTTTATTAAAATACTTTTAACCGAGACGTTAGGCAGCCGAACCAAGATTCTGCACCATCCGTCTCTGATTCTGTGTTCTTTAATTCTCGCCTTCATTTTGTCTGGCTTCGTCAAGTCCTGCGGATGAAGTATTTCCACCCTTTTTTAGTGGAACGAGTATGTTTCAGCTTGTAAGGAAACGAGGCACTGCACGTGACGAATCTTTGGTGGCGAGAGAAATACACGGAAGCCATGCTGGAGCTTAATCCGGAAGAGCTGCCGGCAAGAATTGTCGCTGCGGAAAAAGCAATCCGGCAGCGTATGGAAGAATTAGAAAGTCCTCGTGGCAGTTCCGAGGAAGAGCTGTGGGCGTTAAATGATGCACTTCGTGGACTGCGAGTGCTAGCCCAGGCTGAGTGCCGGTCGCCGCAGTCAGCAAAAGCCGAGAAACGGACAGGGCAGGAGGCATCGTGAACCAAAGAGTTTATTACCAAACCACTTATCGCAAAACCAGGAGTTGCCGCACTTTCATCGCATCGTCGCGGGTTAGACGGCAGCGGATGGCAGAAAAATTGGATCAGCAGTGGCGCGAACTTCGTTTGTATGCCACCATTGAAAGAGATTCTCAGAAGTTAGAGAAGCTTATTGCCGACTTCCGGAACGGCAACCGCTGATTGGACCGTTCCGCCGGAAGACCCTGATATCAATGAGCGCGATGGCACAGCTAGCGCCAGCTCGCAAAAAAGCGCAAGTGGCATTCGCGATGGCCGTTATGCTGCTTTGTCTCAGCGGCATCGCTACCTATCTTTCTATTGCGCGGCTGACCAACAGCGAAAAGTGGTTGGTTCACACTTATGAGGTTCAGGCTGCCCTGGGAAATGTGGATTCAGCAGCCCTGGATGCGGAACGCGATCGCGCCGGTTATGTAATCACTGGAAGCCCCGATGCGCTGGCTGACTTTGAAGCTGGGATTCCGAAGATTCAGCGGGCGCTCCAGCATCTGCGAGAACTCACCAAAGATAATCCAGAGCAACAACAAATGTGCACGCGCCTGGAAGAAATAATGGCGCGCAGGATCGCCTTGTTCCGCGATTCAGTTGAGCTCAAGAAAGCAAATCCTCAGGATCAACAAGGAGAAAGCAAAGTATCCGCTCGCGCCTTGCCGCTGGTTTCAGAAGCCACATCCACTCTTCAGGAAATGCGCGATGCGGAACAAAGATTACTGATTGCGCGGGCGAGAGTTTCCAAGCATCTGTTCACTGTCGCGATAGTCGTCTTGATGATCGCGTTTATCCTCGCGCTGGTTATGTTCTCCGTGCACTACCGGCTACTTGCGGGCGAGCTCGATGCCCGTGAGCAGGCCGAAGAAAACCTTCGTGACAGCGAAAAGTCTTTACGCGGTTTGACTGCGCGGCTGCTACAGCTGCAGGATGAGGAACGACGGAGATTCTCGCGCGAGCTTCACGACAGCCTGGGGCAATATTTGGCGGGAGTGAAAATGAATCTGGATATGTTTTCTAACTCCCGGCCGGCAGATGGACCGTTGGCGGAAGCCATGGAGCTGCTGGATCAGTCGATCGCTGAAACCAGGACTATCTCCCACTTGCTCCATCCTCCGCTTCTGGATGAAGCCGGATTCTCATCGGCAGCAAAGTGGTATCTGGAAGGGTTTGCGCAGCGTAGCGGAATCGAGGTGAAGACTGACTTACCTGAAAATTTGGGCCGCCTTCCCAAGGCAATTGAACTTGGTCTGTTTCGCGTATTGCAGGAGGGCCTAACGAACATTCACCGGCACTCCGGCAGCCCCCGCGCTGAAGTGTCTCTCAAAGCGTATCCTGACAAAGTCGTCTTGGAGGTAAGGGACTTCGGAAAAGGGATCCCGCCGCGACTGCTGGACAGTTTTCAGAACAAGGGAATCAGTTTTGGCGTGGGGCTAGCGGGGATGCGTGAACGCGTGCGCGAACTTGGCGGCCGTTTGGAAATTCAAGCGAAGTCACCTGGCAGCTTAGTCTCAGTCAGTCTTCCTCTGACGGAAAACGTTCGCGCCACCCACGCCGCCGATTGAGTCTAGTTTTGGAAGTAGGTTTCATGACGGAGCAATGCTCCTACCGCGTCCACCACACAGTGGATGTTCCCCTTGGCGCAGGTGCCGCGAATGCCCACTTTGCGGGCTTCTTCACTCAATTGCTTGGACATGTGTATGGTCACCATGAGAATCGGCGTAGCAGGGGATTGGTGAACAATCTGGCGAGCAGCGTCCAGCCCGTTCATCTCGGGCATTTGCAAATCGATGACAATCAAATCTGGTCTAGTTTTGTTGAAATGTTCCACAGCTTCTTTGCCGTTGGTCGCCTCGTCACACACTCGCCAGTCGCCATGATTCTCGAGTAGTCCCCGAAGGCACTTTCGTATGGCCGGACTATCGTCAGCTACGAGAATGCGAACCACTCTATGAATCTCCTCTCGGCATGGGCGCTATTTGGCCCGCTTTGTGGAGACTATGCTCCCGGTGGTGGTGCTAACCATACACTAGAGACCTTATTTATCAACAAACTTGCTGATTCGGAAGGGGTGTAAGCCTGAGATTAACTCAGTACCAGATCGACATTGGCACGTTTCGTGCCAAAGGCGAGCCACGTCATTTCGTCAGAACACTTGAGCGATGCCGTTACGCAATGCGTAGAGAGTGAGATCGGCAACGGAATGAAGATCAAGCTTTCGCATGATATTCGTGCGGTGAGTTTCCGCGGTTTTTACGCTCAGGTTTAAAGCTACGGCTACTTCTTTGCTGGTTTTCCCCTCGGCTAGAAGCTGCACCACCTGGCGCTCTCGCGGGGTGAGGCGATTCCGAAGTGGCTGTTCCTCTTTGCGTTCGGGGTTCAAATACCCGTCGACAACAACTTCCGTGGCTCGGCTGGTGAAAAAAGTGCGATTGTGCTGAACGGCTTCGACCGCAGTAACAAGGTCGCGGCCAGCATCCGATTTTAACAGGAAACCGCGGGCTCCCACAGCCAACACTTCCTGCACCACTTGCTGAGAATAGTGCATGGTCAAAATCAGGATGTGAGTCGCAGGAGAATTAGCGAGGATCTGCCGAGCCGCATCGATGCCGTTGAGATTTGGCATCCCGATGTCCATGAGAACGAGATCGGGCTTGAGTTCATTGGCTCTTTCGACGGCTTCGCGGCCATCCCTGGCTTCCGCGCTAACTTCCCATCCTGGATGATTCTCCAGCAGGACGCGGATTCCACGGCGCACAAGTTCGTGGTCGTCGGCCACCAGAATCCGGAAACTCCCCATACTTCAGCTCCGATCGAACACAGAATTCGCTCGCGCAACAGAGGCCGATAGCGGCCGGAAAAGCAGCCTCAATTTTTGTGCCACCACAAAGACACGATAAGGCGAACCAATCCGTCGCTTCGATCAGCTAAATGCTTTAGATGGCTATGGAAGAACCTGTAATAGACCAGCGGGGGTAGATCGTGACTCGCCTGACAGTCGTTCCGCTTCAACGAGCCCAAGCCAGGGAAACGACAAAAACCTGGGCCGCTCCACCCCTCGCTGGAAATCGGGCGCACCATTATATAGCGGCCCACAGTTGTCAGAATCCCATTAGCCCCAACCCAAAAAAGGGGAGCCATAAAAGCTCCCCTTGTCACCGTCCGCATTAGCTCGCTTTTCTGCGCTGTTCCATATCGGCCTGGTGCTGGGCATCCGCTCGATCCGCAGCATTCCACTCGTCGACTTGCTTTTGCGCTGCGTCTTTTGCGATGCCGTAGCGTTCCTGAATCTTTCCCACTAGCTGGTCATGTTTTCCGTCGATGACGTCGAGATCGTCGTCGGTCAATTTGCCCCAGCGTTCTTTTACTAAGCCTTTCAACTGTTTCCATTTGCCTTTCAGTTGGTCTGAATTCATTCACTCCTCCTTAGTATGATTTACCAAGTTCAAGCCCGAGCTTCTGGGCATCATTACTGACACCTACCTAAACTACGCTGCCGAAACCCACGTATCGATAAGGTAGATTCCCTATCTCTACGCGGGGAAGACTGCACGATGCCAAGCCACTGATTTGATTGCGTCCTCAATTGTTATTGTTTCGATTTGACGTCCAGTTCGCTGGTCACTTTGTTGTCGCCTGCCACTTCTGCGGCTTTGGCTTCGATGGCACGCTTCTCTTCCTCGGATCGCACTGGCCCCTTTAACGTTACTTGTCCGTTCTGGGTAATAATTTTGACGTTGTGGGCGTAGGTTGATAGTGATTTGTCTTTTTCGATGGCGCGCCGAACCTGCTGGGTGATATCGCGATCGGAGCGATTGTCTTTTTGTTGATCAGCGGTGGGCTGGCTGGCGTCCCGGTCTCGCTGATTCATTTTGGTGTTGTCAGCAGGAGCAGACGTGCCGGTTGTGTTCTGATCCTGAGCGATAAGGTAAGTTCCGCCCAATAGTGAGCCAGCCAGTAGCAAAGCTTTAATACTGCGATTGAATTTCATCTCAAATTTCTCCTCCTTCGATTTATCCGATTCCTCCCGAACCATAGTTGCTCTCACAAATCGTGCCAATCAGGTTCGAGTGGTAGATGAATCTTGGAATGCCAGTAGAAGCCCGAGCCCTGGCAAAAAGGTTATCGACGGCTGACGGCTGAGCTACCACGACTCCCACGCCCGGGTACCACCTTTACCTGATGGCAGCCAGGCCGGGCAGCAAATATAGTCGTGCGTGAACGCGGTGGGGCCCAGTGAGTTTGAGCCTGCACTAAAAAACTGAATACCAAAGGAGACCGACATGCTTTGGACCATATTCGTGGTATTGCTGGTCTTGTGGTTGCTGGGATTGGTGAGTTCCTATACGCTGGGCGGATTCATCCACATTCTGTTGGTGCTGGCACTTGTGGTTCTGGTGATTAATCTCCTGAGCGGGCGACGCGCAGTCTAGCGTCGGCGGTGGCGGGGCTGAGAGGCACGACCCAGTGCCTCTAAACTCCTTTGGGGCGGCCGAGTCCTACAGTGTGCGCCCGATATTTTCCTTCATATTCAGGGACCTATACTAGGAAGTCGGGCAATGCCCTACCCAGATATTGTGCGCCGTTCCGTTTGCGCAGAACATCTCAGTATCTGAGCTTTGGGGCGGCGATTGCCCCTGATCGCCTTTCTGTTTAAGAAGTGCACATCGCGACATCCGGCTGCTAGATCGAGGTAACAAACTGCCGTGCGCTGGCTAAGTGTTCGACTCATTCTCTCGCTGATCGTAGGGATCACGCTGGTGTCGCTGGCGTTTTCCTATAACGAAGTGCGGCTGGAGAAACTGGCGCTTCGCAAGGACTTGGAACAACGCGCGGAAGTACTGGGTGAAAGCCTGGCAGGGTACATCGAGCCTTACCTTGAAAAGCAGTCCCACCGGGAACTTCAGCGAATCGTCGATCACTTTGCCAACCGTGAACACCTTGAAGGCATGGCAATCTACGACAAAAAAGGTGCGGTATTAGCGGCCACGCCGGGCTTGCCAAATCGGCTGGGTGAGAAGCCTTGGCTGGTGACGCAGGCCATCACGACGAATCAAGGTTCAGGACAGTTTGCTCGACTGGGAACAGCATCGGTCCACGTTTACGCGTACCCACTTCGTCAGCATGACGAGGCCGCCGGCGGACTTGTGATCGTGCACGACGCCAGCTACATCAACACGCAGAGCGTGCGCATGTGGAGGAACGCCTTTGCCAGCGTTTTCGTGCAGGTCCTGCTGATTGCCTTCATCACAGTACTGATCGTCCGTTGGAGCATTGTGGGACCGATTGCCAAGGCGGCGGAATGGATGAAGTCGCTGCGAACGGGACGTGGCAAGATGCCCTCCGGGCCACCGGATCTGGGGCTGTTGCGGCCTCTGGCGCGCGAAATGCAAACCTTCGCTGTGAGCCTTATGGCCGCGCGTTCGGCGGCGGAAGCGGAAGCCCAACTGCGCGACACTGCAGAGTCCATCTGGACTGCTGAACGCCTTGGCGTGCACGTTCGCAGCAAAATCGGCACTAGTAGCCTCATCATTGTTTCCAATCGCGAACCTTACTCCCACACCCGGAAAGGGGAGTCGCTCGAAGTTGTGGTTCCTCCCAGCGGGCTAGTCACCGCACTTGAACCGGTTCTCTGTGCGTGTGATGGGAAATGGGTTGCTCATGGAAGTGGCGACGCAGACCAGGAAACAGTCGATGCTAACGATCTATTGCGGGTTCCGCCCGATGATCCTAAATACACTTTGCGACGAGTTTGGCTCGCCAAGGACGAAGAAGAAGGTTATTACTTCGGATTTTCCAACGAAGGCCTTTGGCCACTTTGCCACATCGCCCACACTCGCCCGATTTTTCGTACCTCGGATTGGGAGTCGTATCGTGCCGTCAACCAGAAGTTCGCCGATGCAGTACTGGAAGAGATGTCCGACCAGGAACAACCGCTCCTGCTGGTTCAGGACTACCATTTCGCGCTGCTCCCGCGGCTGGTCAAGAAAAGGCGTCCTGATGCTCGCATCGCAATTTTCTGGCATATACCGTGGCCGAATGCGGAAGCGTTTGGGATTTGCCCTTGGCAGCGGGAACTGATTGAAGGAATGCTGGGTGCGGATTTAATTGGCTTTCACATCCAATCGCATTGCAATAATTTCCTCCAGACCGTGGACCGCACAGTGGAATCGCGAATCGACTGGGAACATTTTGCAGTTGACCGCGAAGATCACCGCACGGTAGTGAAGCCGTTTCCCATCAGCGTTGATTTTCAGCAAATCGCCTCCAGCCCGCGATCTGGTGAGGATCCGTATACGGAACGTGTGAACTTGTTACGCGGTTTGGGTGTGAATGCATCGTTCCTTGGCGTGGGAGTCGACCGCGTGGATTACACCAAGGGAATCTTAGAGCGATTCCTGGGTATTGAACGATTACTCGAGAAGCATCCCATTTATCAGAACCGGTTTACCTTCGTTCAAATCGGAGCACCGAGTCGGACTCACATCAAGCGTTATCACGATCTGCTGGGAGAAGTGGAGGCGGAAGCGGATCGCATTAACTGGCGCTTTCAGCGTGGATCATGGAAGCCGATTGTATTTCTCAAACGGCATTTCACCCATGAGGAGGTGCAAAAGTATTATCGCGCAGCCGACGTTTGTATGGTCACTTCCCTGCATGATGGAATGAATCTGGTTGCCAAGGAGTTTCTGGCCGCTCGCGACGATGAGCAGGGAGTGCTCATTCTAAGCCGTTTTACCGGGGCGGCTCGCGAGTTGAATGACGCGCTGATCGTCAATCCGTATGACATCGAGCAGATGGCCGAAGCGATTCGTACTGCGCTGGAGTTGCCGGCGGAGGAACGGCAAGCGCGCATGCGGCGAATGCGCAGCGTAGTGCAGGAACACAATATCTACGGTTGGGCGGGCGACCTGATCGCCGAACTGAGCAGCGTTCGCATCGTCCCCAAGAAGGCTGAAACCAGGATCGGGCTCAAGGGATTCACGGTCAGAAGCATCCGCTAAGAATCGTCTCAAGAGGCAGCCTCTCCAAACTTTCCAGCAACTCAAGAAATACTGGACAACTTCTTTATTAGGAGTAGGATGGTTCGGGCTTACGAAGCTTAGTCCTGCCTGTAGATCAGAAATCGGGAAATCAGTCCTTCCTTGGGGCTGGCAGCGGTTTCTGGTTACGCTGTCTGGGAGGGAGCGATGCATCCTTCAACTGAGTCCCATCGAAGTCTCCGCAACAAAATACTCTTTTCCATCGTCGCCTTCGCGCTTGCATTCAGCACCCTGCTTTGCGCCGAAACTCCACCCAAGTATGACCTCCAGACCGAGACCAAAATGAAAGGCACGATAGAGGAGGTTAAGCTGCCTGCAAAAGGCAGTGAAAAGGAAGTCGTCCATCTGTTGATGAAGAACGGGGATGGCGTGGTTGATTTGTACTTCTGCCCCAAATCATTCATGGACGATATGGGCGTCAGTTTCAGCAAGGGCGACGAACTGGCGTTTACGGGATCGAAAGTGAAGTACGCTGGGGTCGATCTGATTCTGGCGCGCGAAGTCCTGAAAGGGTCGGATACGTTGGTGCTGCGCGATGACAAAGGCAATCCGGTGTGGAGCTGGAAGCATTAGGCGCGGCTATTAGACGTGTGTCCGCACAGCGGATGTCGCTAGCCGATTAGCCTCGGTGTTCTGCTCCCGACGCACGTGTGAGATAGAGAACTGGAAAGAACGGGCCAGCTTGCGGCAGATCCAGTTCAGCGAATAGAGACGCGGGCTGCGGCAGGTGTAATCTCCATTCATCTGGCGGACGACCACTTCCGAATCCGAGTAAACGTGCAACTTGCGCGCTTTTAGATTCATCGCGCACTGCAAAGCCTCAAGCAGAGCCACGTACTCGGCTACGTTGTTGTCCTGACATCCAATCCACTTGGCAATTCTGATAGTTGGAAGTTCTGAGCCATCAAGCACGATGCCAATTCCCGACGGCCCGGGGTTTCCCTGGGAGCCACCATCAACGTACGCGACAAAATCCGACATAGAAGTCTTTTCTCCCTGCAATCAACATGCGTTAGATGCAGCTCAACGTCAAGATGCTTTGCGGGTTCTCATATTCGTCATGGTCGAGGTTAAGTGGGCGATGTGAATAAGAGTGTGGAAAAACTGGAATAACTTTTTTTTCGTTTCGTAAATCATTGCTTCTTCAATGAGCTTCGCCGTTGTGTTTTCGACATTTTGATTTCCTAATTTGCACCAATAATCGGCATTGACATTTCGCAGCTAACTGTTTAACTTTGCCCCCGTCGACGGCTGAAAGGGTTGGTCAAAACAAAGGTTGGCCAATCCAAAGTAAGCTGGGTGATCAGTTCGCTGGGGCGACCCGGCGAACGACCAGACCCGAAAAAACCGACTGCCCAGCGAGGGGCAGTTGGGGTTTGGAACTGCGAAAGCAGTGATCGCATCAAGGGCCGTGATGGTGCATACTCCACGCTGGTAGCTCCCTCGCAGGAGCTGCGGGCTAGAGCATAACCAATATCACGGCCTTTACCTTTTCTGCTGTCCTCATTCTCGCACTCATCGACAATTCCGCTTGATGACTCGTGAGTCCGGTTGAATCCTTTTGTCCTCGCGATTTTCTTTAGTTCATTCGAAAACCTTACCCCGGCTGTGCCACTCATTAACACCAAGAGGCCATTTACGAAAGCATCCTAAGAAAGTAGTTTTGTCTGCGAAGAGTTTTTGGGCAAGTTTTTAGCCGAGCGCCCCATAGCTCAAGGAGATTGCAGGCGCTCTCATTCGAATAAACGGCTTGCCAATCCCATTCTCCGATTCGGAAAATTAAAACATGAGAAACAACTCTGAGCATTCGTTTGCGATTATCCGCTTCAACGAGAAGACGTACATCTCGGGCGGCGTTATGGCCGTGGTTAATAGCAGGGAGAGCGCGCAAAAAACTCTCAACGACTATGAATGGTGCCAGACACAGGAAGACCGAAGCTCAGGTTGGCGATACTTTATGGAAGAAACCGACCTGCAGCCGGGCATCGATCCCAGCAAAGCCACCAAACTCCGGCAAATGCGCCTGGACCTCCAGGAATCTCAAGCCAGCAGTTTTTAGCCGGAGACTTTTCTTCACCCATACTGCACGCTGTCCAGCCGCGGCAGCAATGTGCCGATTGTGTTATCGGAAAACTACACGGTTCCGATTTAGTATGGCGACATTGTGAAACAAGTGCTGCAGCAGGCGCGAACCGGAGAAATTGCGGTAATGGACGTCCCCGCGCCTAAACTCCTTCCGGGGTGCGTTTTGGTACGCATGGCGGCCTCACTGGTTTCCGCCGGCACCGAGCGCGCTTCTTATGAATTCGCCACCAAAAATTTACTGCAAAAGGCGAAAGCCCGCCCCGACCTCGTCACTGAAGTCTTCAACAAAATTCGACGCGATGGTGTGTTCTCCGCCGTGGCTGCGGTTCGCAGCCGTCTGGATCAGCCGAACGCTTTGGGCTATAGCAGTTCGGGGACGGTGATTGGAGTCGGAGACGGTATCACAGATTTAGGTATCGGCGATCGTGTTGCCTGTGCTGGAGCAAATTACGCGGTTCACGCGGAGTTCGCCTGTGTGCCGCGGCTGCTGGTAGCCCGGATTCCGCAATCGGTGGTGAGCTTTGAAGATGCTGCATTCACCACTCTTGGCGCCGTAGCTTTGCATGGAGTTCGCACCGCCGAGGTAAAACTGGGAGATGTGGTCGCCGTCATTGGGCTCGGCCTGGTTGGACAACTGACGCTGCAAATCCTGAAGGCGGCGGGTTGCCGCGTCTTGGGAATGGATATCGCCGCGGAGCGCGCCGAGCTTGCCTCCCGGCTTGGAGCGGACGATGTCAGCATCTCCCCCGAGGGATTGCGCGACTTATGCCGACATCACACCAACGGGCACGGAGCGGACGCGGTGCTGATCACGGCGGAAACGCCCAGCAGCGAACCTGTCGAAGTGGCAGGAGAAGTCGCGCGTGATCGCGCGATTGTAGTCGCCGTCGGTACGGTGGGTATGGATATCCAACGCAAACTCCATTTTGAAAAAGAGTTGGATTTCCGAGTTTCGCGTTCTTACGGGCCGGGCCGGTACGACTCGGCGTATGAACAGAAGGGCCGCGATTATCCCATCGGCTACGTGCGTTGGACCGAAACCCGAAACATGGAGGCTTTTGTCGAACTTCTGTCCGCGGGCAAAGTCGATGTGAAGTCCTTGGTGACGCACCGCTTCCCTATTGAGCACGCTCATAACGCTTACGATCTGATCACGGGAAAAGTGGGTCATTCGTTCCTCGGTGTTGTCATCAGTTATCCTGCGCAGGCAGAAGCGAGCCAGGAAATTCAATTCAAAGGAAGAAGAGACGTTTCCGCGGGGGAGAAATCGCTAGCCGTCGGAGTTCTGGGCGCGGGCAACTTTGCCATGAGCACGCTTCTACCAGCTCTTACGGAGGTTCGCAGCATAGAAATGATCGGCGTCTATGCAGCCAATGGTTCCCATGCGCGTCATGCAGCCGAAAAATTTGGCTTCCGATATTGCGCTACCGATGAACACAAACTGCTTAATGATCCAGAGATCAATGCAATCGTGATCGCCACTCGCCATCACTTGCATGCGAATCAAGTTCTGGCAGCGATTGCAGCCGGCAAGCACGTGTTCTGCGAAAAGCCGCTGTGCCTGAATGAAATCGATTTACAAAAGATTATTGACGCTCACGAAACATCAAGCCCCGACCTGCTGCTCATGGTGGGATTCAACCGCCGATTCGCTCCGTTGGCGCTAAAGATGAAGTCCTTCCTCAAAACAATCAAGGAGCCGTTGGCGTTGCATTATCGCGTGAATGCTGGTTTCCTTGCGGGCGATCATTGGGTGAACAATACCGAGCAGGGCGGCGGACGAATTCTTGGAGAAGTTTGCCATTTTGTGGATTTCCTAACTTTTCTGACCGGATCTCTACCGATCGAGGTGGACGCGAAGAGCGTGAGCGGCTTTGAACAACAACTCGACGAGAATGTGATCATTTCGCTACGCTTTGCCAATGGCTCGCAAGGCACGATTAGTTATTTGTCAAACGGAGACCGCGCGTACTCCAAGGAGCGAGTGGAAGTGTTTGGTGGAGGCGCGGTGGCCGTGCTGGAAGATTTTCGGCGCCTGGAACTGGTGCGGCATGGAAAGAAACAAACTTTCCGCTCGCCCTTTCGCCAGGACAAAGGACATCGTGCCGAGTTGAAAGCCTTCGCGGAGGCAATACGCGGCGGAGGCCGAACCCCAATTCCGTTTGAGGAGATCGTATCTAGTACGCTGGCGACCTTGCGCATCGCGGAGTCTCGTTCTTCCGGACAGCGACTCGAAGTGGATCCAGCCGCGTTCCTAAGCTCCAATCCCCATTCACGCCTCCGAGTTGGATGATCCCGCTCGAAAGCTGAGTCGCGGAAAAGCCACAGAATGACGTATCTGCTTAACCCGTAAGCGCTTAAGATGGTTGCAACCAGTTGCGACAGTTGCAGTAATTATCATCCTTGACCAACAGTAACTTACGGGATAAATTGCATCTAGTGGTTTACGGTTCGAGCTGGCCCCCTCCTGAAATCGATCCGATAATTCCCCCTTAAAGTAATGGCCTAAGTTCTGAAAGCTAAGGAGAAAACATGATCGGCTCTACCCAGAAATGGTGGGGTGTCGCTGCGCTGGCACTCTTGTGTATGGCGCCGTGCGCTTTTGCCGGCAGCAGTCTGACTTTGACCGGCGCGGGAAACAATGTAATGGACAACGTCTACGTCGGTCCCTATTACGCGACCGTGAATGGAGCGGCGAATACGCCGGTCATTTGCGATGACTTCGCGGACGAAAGCTATATTGGCAGTTCGTGGAATTACACTCCCAACACCTTCTCAACCTTGGGGAGCGCGTTGTGGGGAAACCAGACTCAGAACTACGAAGGGGCGGCTTGGTTGACGCTGCAAATGCTTTCGTTAAACAGCAGCCCAGGCAACGCCACCCAGGTGGGATATTTGTCATACGCTATCTGGTCGCTGTTTGACAGCAAGGCCCTCAACGGTTTGAACTCGACTCAAATCGCAGGCGTGGATTATTGGCTGGGCATGATTCCGTCGAATTTGACGGCCAGTCAATTCTCGAACTTTGTGCTTCTGACGCCACAAGGCTGCACGAATGGTCCAGGTTCTTGTCCAGGTCAGGAGTTCATGATGTTGGTACCGGAAGGCGGTTCTGCGGCAATGTATCTACTGTTCGCGGCGTTGTCATGTGCTGCGGCGATACTGTACCGCCGTCGCGGGCAAAATGCGGCGGTGCGTTCCAGTATTGCCTGAACGAGGAGTTGCGGCCCTCCCCTTTTTGGGCTGACTCCCGTCGGTAGAAGAGCTGTGTGACCTGCAGGAACGTAGCTTGCTACGCTTCTAACCTCGATTCATTCCTACATCCGATTGGAACTAACAGGCGACTGACCTCAGTCGCCTGTTTCCGATCTTTGCCAGCCGCCGGTATTCGTGAGTTCGATCGAGGGAGAGATTCGTTCTGTCTGCCGCAGGCCATTTGATCTGCCTTCGCCATCGGCTACGAGGTCGGGGCGAAAACTCCAGTTTGGCAGAAACGAACCTAATCGCGGACTTAGACAACGCTGCCAGAAAGAACGCTCGCTGCGAAACAACGGCGACGATTCAACGTTCTTCTTTGCCCGATTGAGTTCAAACCAGCGAAGATAGGTGCGGACCACGCTGGGCAGAGTCATCTGGATAGCGGCAGAAAAGTTCTGCTCTGCCATTTGGCGTTGCTGCTCCTCAGATTGCAGAATGCCGGTGAGCTGATCGGCGAGATCGGCGGCATTTCCTCGCTGGAAGAAACGCACCGCCATGTCTTCGTCCGAGGCCATGTCGCGAAAATCTGCGATGTCAGCACACACGATTGGAACTCCGTATTCACACGCCTGGTGGGCAGGACCGCTCGAGCCGGTGGCGGAATCGTAGGGCATGACAACCACGCTCGTCGTGCTGTAAAGCTCAGGAATAGCCTCTTCGGGAACATAGCCCCGGAACTCGACCCTTGAGCCAAGATTGTGGGAGTCGCGAATCGATTCCCAGTATCCCGGCTTGGTGTGATGGTTGGCTCCAGCAACGATCAGCTTGGCAGTTGGCACTTTCTTCAAGACCGCTGGAAAAGCTTCCATCAGCGTCTCGAGACGCTTATAAGTTCCCCAATGTCCGATAGCCAGAACGCGATGATCCGGATTTCCTCGTTTTGACCAATCCGGGGGGCTCGGGCAGGGCGCAAAGGTGCCGTGCGTACCTAACAAAACATTTTCAGCGGAATATTTTTCGATCAACGTTCGTCGGTACCCCGACAGCAATACGGAAACTGAATTTGCCTTCAATAGAGCCCTGGTAGCAATGTCGCTGCCGACCCGAAACATCTTTTCCTGACGGACGCCGGCGCTGGCGAAATCCACGTGCTCGATGATGTGGTGCAGGGTGATGTGGGTGTAGCAACCAAGGGTGCGGGTGAGCGCAGGCACACACAATCCGGCAAAAGCTGCGACTGGGTAGTCCGGGGTCGCGAAGCTGGAGAAGACGAGATTGAACCAGACTACATCCGGCTTTAATCTGCGGATGGTCTTCAGCAGATTCACTGGGGTTCCCAGGCTGTTGAACTTCCAGCAGCGAATCACGTTGAAGCCAGGCAACTCGGCCTGTTCACTGGCCTTTATGGGGTTTCCGTTCTGATCGGTGGCGAATTCATAGTCCGTCAGTTCGTCAGCCAAAATGGTCAGTTCGATACGAGGATCGCGCTGCAGTTCCCGCGCAATATAGAAAGCGTACTCGTTCAACTGCCGGCCGCTAGGAGGAAACGTCGCTACTAAACAGATTTTCATCGTAATCCAATCTCAAAACAAATCAATGCGTACGTAGGGTCTGAATTGCTGACTCCCGCTGCCGGGAAAGTTGTAAAAGCTTTCCTCAGCCATTCCTGCCGAGAAACGAACCGGGTACTTTATTTCAACTTGCCCGGTTTGATCTTTGAAGCCGTGGCGAATTGGCATCGCGTAGGAAACCGAGAAGCCGGTTTGCACGGCGTCGTAAACATGGAAACCCATATTTCGGGAATAAGCACCGGTCGCTTGTATCATCCAATTGCGGGTAGGAGAAAACTCCACGCTTCCCGCTGGCCGCAATGCCTGCGCGATTGCCCAGTCACTTAGTTCCACTCGCCATGCTCGCAGATCTTCCGCCAGCACTCTGAAATTAAGCCGCTGCGAGACTTTGCGTTCGATGCCGATATACGCCGACGTGTAATAGAACTCTCGAGTAATGGGGAAAAACTGCTCATCACGGGCGCCCCATCCAGTTATCAAAGCAGTTTTGCCCCACGGCCGCCCGACGCGGAAGTCAACTGCCCCGGCGAGATCTCGCGAGCTCAGGTTGCTCTCGGTGAATGGTCCCGCTTCGCGGATGGCATACCCGCTGACCGAAACCATGTTGAAGAATGAACTGGTCGTCATGTACACAAATTGCCGAAACAGGTTCTGGTTCATCTGCACAGGAGATAGGGAATCTCTGCGAATGGTTCCCTGGATCCCGGTGTTAAAAGTCAAGACGGTGGACCCGAGATGAAAACTCGGATTCAAACCGAAGTTAGCTGTGTAATCGGTCGTATCCCGATTAACAATTTCGTTGGCGCTGGGAAGCGATATCTGGCCTCGCGCGTTCCGAACCTGAAAAAACCCGCTGGCGTCGGGGAAGTTGCTAAGGTGTATATGGTAGGCGCCGGTCCATTGCGTTTCGAGCGAGGAACGCGGCGGCGGAAGCAGCCCTTGTCGCCCGGGTATGGGGTTGGGAACATCTAGCTTGGCGTCCAAGGGATAAATCGTCGTATCCTCAAAGATCGGAGATACAGAAAAATCCGAAAGAACGCTGATGTGTTGGTTGAGCCTCAGCCCCTCATTGGCTGCCGCCTGAAGCATATCCTGTTCCGCGGTTTGATCTTCACCGGCAGCATTCTCAGCTTGACCGAAGGCGGTGAGCGCCTGAGTGTTTTGGTGTTCCTGGCGCAGCACGGCAGCTTTGGTCAGCAAATACTGATAACTGGGTTCACCATCGGCTGAATTACTGACCGCGTTCAGTTCGACGTTAGCCTTAGTTGTCTCACCCAGTGCAAGGTAAGTGTTTGCCAGGCCAATTCGCACTGATGCGTCGGGTGCGCCTGCCGTCAGTGCGAGTTGGAGGTAATTTTGAGCTAGTTGATATTCATGCAAATCGAGGAAAACGCCTGCCGCTTCCATCAATTGCTCGCCCGTTGGTGGCAGAGTCTCGCCGGTGCGAGCTTCCATCAGAGCTAACGCAATTTGCCGCTGCGCGTCAGCCGAATGATCCTGGTTCGCCATGAGCCGGGCGATAGCCAGACGAACACTAATGCGGTCGCTGTTGGGAGCGTCGAGCGCTCTTTCGAAACGCTCCATCGCACCTTTGTCGTCTCCGAGTGCGCTCAAAGCCTGCCCGGTGGTGACAAATACGGCGCTCTCGTTGCGCTTTTGGTCTTTTGCAACCGGATTGGATTGGACCTTTTGCTCGGCCAACTGCACGTTCTGCAAAGTCTGGTCGCGGTCGCGAAGTTCGGCGTAGGAGCGCGCCAGCTGTGCATAGATCAAAGGGTCGTCGGGCGAAAGTGTCCGCGCGATTTGCAGTTCATCAATTGCGGGATGGTATTGGCGAAGACTATACAGCGTATCCGCGAGAGCAAGGTGGATGCCGCCATCATTCGGTGACATTTTTAGGGCCACGCGATATTCGTTGGCCGACTTGTTCAAAAGTCCGTTCTGCCCGTATGCTGTGGCGCGAATCAGATGGATGGGGAGAGAATCGCCCATCTGTTCCTCCGCCAGTTGCACCTCGCGGAGCGCGACTGTCGGACGATGCGAATCGAGACTCGCGTAAGCCAGGCCCAAGTGAGCTTCGCCATTCTTGGGATCCAGCTTGAGGGCCGTTTCAAAATCTGCAGTAGCGGCCACCGGTTGATGAAGGTCCTTCAAGACGTATCCGCGGTTGACGTACGCAGTTACAACCTTGGGGTCCCGATCCAGAGCTTCGCTGAAATCTTTTTGCGCTTCTTCGAGCTGCCCGGCCTGCTTATGAACGTAGCCTGCCAGCAGCGGAATATCCGGCTCCTTCGGCAATATCTGATCGTACGTGGCAGTTAACTGCAGGAGCTCGTCATATTGTTTGAGATTCAGAAGATCGTAGCCGAGATAGACAACTACATCTCGATCTTTCGGGAGCTGTTTGATGGCTTCGCGTCCGATGGCCGCTGATTTCTCATAATCGCCCTTGAAACTCAGATATCTCTCTTCCTCACGCATGACGTGCGGTTCCTGCTGCATTTCTGGCGTCGCGCGCTGCAACCAGTCACCTGCGAGAGGATAGTTGTGCGCTTCAATCGCGGCGTTCATTCCTCCAGCGACGATGAGCGCATTGGCCGGAGCCAACTCGTATCCCTTCTTGTAAGAGGCATCGGCCTTGGTGAAATCTTTGCGCGCCGCGTACATGTCGCCGAGCGCCAGGTAAGGGATATACAAAGTTGGATATGCCGCCTCAAGTTTCTGGAAATATTTCTCGGCGTCCTGGTCGTGTCCTGCTTCGCGGGAAACGTAGCCCAGCGAGATGAGGGCGGAACGGTTCACCGGGTCGATAGCAATAATTTTCTTGTACACGGCAATTGCGTCATCAGGGCGACCCATTTTTACCAGCAGATCCCCACCGAGTTGCAGACTGTTAGGATCGTCGGGATTGATCGCCAATGCTTCTTTGATGTCATTTCCAGCCCCGTCGAAGTCGCCTTCGTTTATTTTGATGAGGGCGCGCAGGCGAAGGAATTGCGGTCGGGTCGGTCCTCGCTCGTCTAACGCGTTGATTTGATTCTTCGCAATTTCGAGGTTTTGCTGAGCTGCATTGTCATCTTTCAGGTTCTTGTAGAGTTCCACCAGATCCATGTGCAGTTGGATTCCATAAAGCGGCCCCTCGGCAGGTGTTTCCGGTAAATGGTCCAAGGCGGCGTTGTATTCGCGAACTGCTTCTTGGTTGTTTTCCTGCAGCCGCGCAATTTCGCCGAGAACGGCGTGCAAACGATAGTGTTCGGGATCGATGGACTTAGCGCGGTCGATAAATGGCTTCGCGTGGTCGATAGAACCCGCGGTCACTTGCGCCTGCGCTGCAGAAAGTTGCAAAGCCAGGTCGCGAGGCGCCGCGTCGGCCGCTTGTGCATACAGCTTCGCGGCTTCATCCTGATTGCCGCCGAGCTGATAGGTGTACGCAAGCTCCGCTTTCACATCTGGTTTCGGGTTGTGAATTGTCTTTAGAGCAGCGATGGCGGCGGTGTAGTTGCCCGTTTCGCGATAGTAGCCGGCCAGCGAGCGCTGAACTTCGGGATTATTCGGATCGCGCTGCTTGGCCATTTCCAGGTAATGGTTTGCCTGGTCAAACTTTTTCAAATGCTGGAATGACAGTGCCAGCAGCAACTCCGGACGGGTGGCTGGCTCAAGCCGTTCTGCGCGACCGAGCACGTTGATGGCTCCGTCGTAATCGCCAGATCGCATCATCAACTCGCCCAACAATACCGCGTCGTTGACGCGCTTCGGGTCGCTAGAGAGCACCTGGTTCAGGAGCCGAATGGCCTCATCGGTCCGGCCCATGTTGCTGTAGGTCTGCGCCAGTCCGGAGATGCCATCGAGTGATGACGGGTTGATGCGAATCCCTCGACTGTAGGAGTCGACAGCGAGCTGAAACTTTCCGTCCAGCCGCGCCGCGTAGCCGAGCAGAAACCACAGTTGCGGATCATTTGGAGCCGCCTGCGCAGCCCGCTGAGCGTAATCAACCGCAGCGCCGAAGTTGCGATTCTTCAACGCTTGTTCAGCAGCTCGCGCCAGACGCGCGTTTTGAATGTTGGATCCCCACCCCAGCGATTTGTTCGGGGAGGGGGTTTGGACAGGCTTGTTGTTTACAGGTTGCTGCGGAGCATTATCTCCTCCGATTTTGTACGTCTGCGCCTGGACCGCACACGCAAGCGCGACTACAAATGCCAGCGCGGCGATCTGCAAACACACGAGCACACTTTTCATTTGTCCCAACGCAGGGCTCAAAATGACACCACCCAACCAATCGATCAATTCCAAGGCTCTTCGATTCTCAAAACGCTCCAAATGTTGGCTGAAGTGTTTTAATAACAGGTGAATAACCGTTTGGGATGAGCAACCTGAAAGAGAAGTCAGGAATCAAAGACTTCTCGGGAGGGCGCAGTGCGCACAGCTGAATCCGTTGCACCTACAACACAGCCAATACCACTGAGCATGATTTTTCTGGCGGCGCTCGCAGTCCATTCGCCACTGTTGCTCATGAAGTTGCCGCTGAAGACGTACGATGCGAACTTCCACATTTTTTTCGCATCGCATTATTTGCACAATTGGTTCGACCCGTGGAATTCGAAGTGGTACGCAGGTTTTTCGCAGACCACGTATCCTCCCTTGCCGCAGCAGTGGCTCGCGTTGGTGTCGCGCATCACCGGGTTGGACATGGCGTACATGCTGGTTCAGTTTGTCGCAATTTTGCTGCTGGCATTGGGCGTGTATCGCTTCTCGTCGCTGTGGGTAAGTCGGCGCGCCGCTTCATTCGCTGCCCTGGCCAGTGTGTTTCTCGGTTCTGAATGTTTCCTGATCTATTCGGCCGGGCAGCTATCCACTACGTTTTCAGCTCCGCTGTACCTGAACGCATTGCCTTATCTGTACACCTGGATTCGCTACGGAAACTGGCGCTCATTCCTTAAGGGTGGTGCTCTGTTTACAGCAGCGGCTGCCGCCCACCACGCCACGCTGTTGTTTGGATCTTTTTTCTTCGCGGTGCCGGTCGTGGCGTTGGCGTTCATTGACCGCACCGAAGGCGAACGCGCCTCAGCGTCTGCATTATTGGCAAGAACCGTTGGCATCGTGATAGTAGTTGGGGCAGCAATCGGGATTGTTCTTCTTCCCTTTTTGATTGCGCTTATTCATTATCCAGTCACTCAGGTGCCGATTCCACATCCCAGCCGAGCCAACTACATTCTGACTCCGCAGTGGGGATTGAACTACTTCATCGTTCCCTACGGCGCCTTGATTCTCGCACTGCCGTTTATTTTTCTGCGAGGCTGTTCCGATGTTCGACTGCGCCCGCTGTTTTTCGGCTTCTGGCTGGCGTTTCTAATCGGCCTTGGCAGTACAACTCCGGTGGGTCGAATACTTTTGGGGCGCGCATTTGAAGTTCTGACGATGGAACGGTTCAGCTATTGGGCGACGTTGCTCGCGCTGCCGTTCGTGGGACTTCTCGCAACCGAGCTTATCGACCGGTATCGCGGGCGTGCCATTGCCGGTTTGGCGATCGCAGCCACTCTTACCTGCGCACTTGCGGTCGCCTGGTCTACATATAAGCCAGCCGACGCTCAGGACTTCAGCGTTGACTCAACCGCCGCGTGGCTCAATCGCGATGGTCATGACAAGTATCGCTATGTCACGCTTGGGTTCGGCAACAAGATCGCGCGGTTGGCAATTTTGACTGACGCCAGCAGTGTTGATGGTGAATGGAACTCTGGCCGTATGCTGCCGGAATTGACTCAGCACGGCGCCGGTGCGCTTACCAGTTCGAAATATTTTGGCAAGTCCGGTATCGAGGCTCTCAGTGCGATATTGCATCACGCTGACCGTTACGGGCTGAAGTGGGTCTTCCTGCGCGACCCATATTACGAGCCGCTTCTGGTCTTTGCCGGATGGCGCAAGGTGGATGACCTGGAAGACAGGACCATCACGGTTTGGAGCAAAGAAGACGTGCCACCGGCAACGCCTGTGAATGCGCCGCAAATTCCTCCTCGTTGGCAAGGCTTGCTGTGGGGCATTCTGCCGATAGGAAGCAGCATTCTCGCCATCCTGTTGGTACTGATTCCTGAAAAACACTGGGATAACCAGCGGGTGGTCGAGCCTTCCTCGACGCACGAGGATCTGGTCCTAGGGAGGATAACTTCATGACCGGTCGCATCCTCGCGTTCATCGTCGCGCTTGCAACTGTGGCATTGATTGTCGTCGGCACGGTGTGGCCATTTCAATCGGCGCTGGTCACTGCTGGAGTTGATTCTGGTGCAGACATGTTGCGTCCTTCGTCTTCACCGCAGGCAGCGGTTGAGAACTTGGCGACGCAAATTGGTCGTCGCGATTGGGAAAAGGCCTACTCCAGCCTGGCGAACAAAAACGAGTTTGAAGAAACAGATTTCGTGCGTGATTTGGCGGGAAGTTATCCCAGCCTGCGCAGCCACGCAAGCCTCGACGGCTTTGACGTGCGCCCGCAGCATGCTGCGGCAGACGAAGCTCAGGTAAAGCTTAACTTGCGTTGGTCGACAGTAGTGGGCACGTTCCTTGACAGTCGCATGTTGCGAGTCGTCAAGACAGGAGACCGTTGGAGCGTAGTGTGGCCCGTTGTGAAGGAGCCGCGAGTCCCGCCTCAAGTTATTCCGGTGAACTACCTCCGTTGGGATGTGATCTATCGCGGCGCCGAAGATGATTGGGGGGCGCAAGACGTCGAGTCTCCGCACGTGCGCATTGTGGATATGCATCCGGTGGATCGAGGCGGCGGGGTGGTCATCATGGGCGAGCTTTTAAACGAGGACGTGGTGCCGGCTTTCGTCAACGTTAAGGCAACGCTGTTGGCAAAAGATGGCTCAGCGCTGGCGACGGAAGACAGCTTCGACAAGATTTCGCATGTTCTCCTGCCGAGACAGGTAACGCCGTTTCTCATTGAGTTTCA
Source organism: uncultured Acidobacteriota bacterium (assembly GCA_963743375.1). Lineage (GTDB taxonomy): Bacteria > Acidobacteriota > Terriglobia > Terriglobales > Acidobacteriaceae > JABDBE01. The sequence goes on from CAVUQA010000002.1 coordinate 28,821, forward strand.
CAATGTCGCGTTGTCACAGGTTGACAGCGTACATATGCAGCCGTCGTCAACTCTGGTGGCAGCGTCGGCCGACCCGGTTGTCGAGATTGAAGATCAGCATTTGAATCCGGGGTCGCAGGCTTCGTTGAGCGGAAAACTTCTGAACCAAAGCGGACAGATAGTCAATGTAGCGCACGTTCTGGGCACGTTCTACGACAATGCCGGGCAGTTGATTTGGGTATCCGATGGATATGCGGAGCGCGCGCTGCTGCCTGGGACGCCAGAGACATTCGCGATGTCAGTGCCTCCAGACATCGCCAGCAAAGTTAAAACTGAACGGGCGGTTACCACGACTTATAGCTCGAATCGATTCCAATGAGATCAGGACTTAAATCATTCATCGGCGGTCTGATTGTGTTTGCGGCTGGCCACTTAGCTTTGGCTCAGAATGGCAGCCTGGGCATGCCGAAAACTGTCGAAGCTGGCGCGTCGTTTTCAATCCCAACAGCTGGCAGCGGAAAAGGCGTGCTCTACATCATCGGCCCGGGACAGGTGCTGCGACGCGATGTGCAATTGGGCGAAGCCGTGTCTTTTGCTCCGGGAGATATGCACAATGCCGGCCACTACCTTGTGGTGCTTACCGGTGGCTCGTCCACGGAGAACGGTGAGTTCGATGTCACCGCTGTGGATCAGCCGGCCACTTTGAGTTTTATTGCGAAACCCTCTCGTCTCCCGGTTGATTTGCACGATGGCATCAGCGGCGTCGCCTATGTCTTCGACACTTTCCACAACCTTGTCTTGCAGCCCACGCCGGTTTCATTCCAACTCTCAGGCGTCACGGGCGCTCCGCAGATACGAACCTTGAATTCGAAAAATGGCGTCGCTTGGACCAAGCTGGATTCTGCATCCAAGGAAGGCGCGGCAAAGTTTGAAGCCCGTGCCGGAAATGTGGCCGACGAGCGAATTATCCAGCAGGTTCCCGGGGATCCGTGCAAATTGAAAATGGATATTCGCCCCGCGGGACAAAGACTTCAGTTGGAAACGGAACCGGTACGTGATTGCAGTGGCAACGCCGTCCCCGATGGAACGATTGTCACCTTTACAGAAATTTACGATGGTGGCGAAGCTACGGTGGATGTCCCTCTCAAACGCGGCGTGGCCAAGACAGAAATGCCGGCTTACAAAGGCGCAACTATTTCCGTCGCAACCGGCGTGGTGATGGGGAATGAAATCCGTTGGGGGAAAGAATGACCAGCGGACAGATACGCAAGTCGGCCCTTGTCGCGTGCTCGGTTCTGGCTGCTCTCTTTGTGGGGGCTTCTGACCAGCCCAAGGTGCGCGTTGAGCCCACAGATTCAGTCGGCCCGAGAACTTTAGAAAAACAGACTGAGACCGCGGTGGTACGCGATTATCTGCAAGCGTGGCACAGTCTCAGCGGTGCCCTCGAACAGAATCGAGCGGATTTGCTCAATGCCGATTTTGTCGGCACTGCGAAAGAGAAACTTTCGGACACAATTAAAGAACAATCGAAATTGGGAATCCAGACGCGCTACTTGGACAAAGCACACGACGTGCAGATTGTCTTCTACTCGCCAGAAGGATTATCGATTCAATTAGTCGATACAGTTGATTATGACGTACAACTCATTGACCACGAAAAGCCTCAGATAACGCAGCACGTTCGCGCGCGCTACGTTGCGGTCTTAACTCCGACTGAAGTGCAGTGGAAGGTGCGCGTCTTCCAGGCAGAGCCCGAATGACGGGCCTGTTTCGAACTCTCGGTTACACGAGGGTCGACATGGCGGGTGAGCAGCGAGCGCCATTTTTTGTGAAGATCAGGAGCCTCTTATGATCTCCGTTGTGGTACCGATTTATAACGAAGAAGAAATCGTAAAAATGTTTCATTCAGCCATTGCCGACGCGATGAGCGACATCGGCGAACCCTGGGAAGTGGTTTATGTGAATGATGGCTCCAGAGACTCATCCTTGCAACTGTTGAAGGAACTGCAAATTGAAGACGAGCACGTCGTCGTTGTGGACCTCTCGCGCAATTGGGGGCACATGGGCGCGATTACCGCAGGTCTGCAGACCGCGCGCGGCGACGCTGTGGTATTGATGGATGGTGACTTCCAGGACCCGCCGGAAGTGGTGCCAGAATTGGTAGCAGCATGGAGAGCCGGAGCGCAGGTTGTGACCGCGGTGCGACGAAGCCGGCAGGAAAGCCGCAAGGTTCTGGCAGCGTTATTTCCGCTTTTCTATCGAGTGCTCGGGGCGTTGTCGGATTATCCCATCCCGCTTAATGCGGGAATTTTCGGACTGCTGGATCGGCAAGCAGTAGATTCGATCAATTCTTTGCGCGAAGGCAATCGATATTTGCCCGGACTCCGGGCCTGGGTCGGCTACAAGACCGGCGTCGTCTACTACGATCGGCAGGATCGCGCGGGTGGTGAAGGTAAACTTTCCTTCATGAGCCGGATCAAGTATGCGATGGATGCGATCACCAGTTTCAGCTACAAGCCTCTGCGCATGAGTTTTGTGTTAGCGGGCTTCTCAACTTTCCTGGCACTGATGCTCGGCGTGTCGACCCTGGTATCACACAGCGCGACCAGTTCTGTGGGGTACGGTGTGAGCGCAGCGATTTTCCTTGTCGGAGCGCTGATGCTCCTGTGCATGGGCGTACTGGGCGAATACATCGGCCGGGTGTACGACGAGGTACGCAGCCGGCCCCTGTCGATTATCAACAAGGTTTACTACGCCGCGCAGATGAACTCCATCCCAGTAGGAATCGGTCGGCAAGACAGCGAACGGGAAAGAGTCTACCGAATCGCGTAGACGCTTGGTTCATTCCAGCCTCTGTCTCCCTTTGTAGCGATGGAGCAATAACCGCCTATAAAGGACACTGTCACCCTTACAAATGACGTTCTGTCATCCCGAGCAACGCGAGGGATCTAGGCGTTTGCCTGCGGCTGTGATACCGGTTCGTGCCGGCAGAAACCTAGATCCCTCGCGTTGCTCGGGATGACAAAAGGGTTGTCGAATTGATTGCTACTGGATTACTGCCCTGCTCGCGATTGCGAATCAGACCCGCACTTCGCCAATCCACGTTCGATCGCTGTGCCTTCTTCGTAATCGTTCCAGGTGGCAATCAACATAAACGGTAAAGGCTGGTCCGGCGGATAATACTGGCGCCAGATGTTCATCGTATCGGTAAAGGTTTCACCGCAGCGCTGAGAGATGTGTCGATTGAGGCTCCACGAGGCTTTGGTGTCGTCGAAGCCGGCCCATGCCGCGCCGATTGCGATCTTGTCAGGGTATGTCGACCGCATTTTGCGATAAAAATCGCGCAGATAATCTTCGCCCCAGTTACTGCCATCCGCAGCCCAGCCTTTTTTCCCTGGGTTCACCCACGCGTAGAAGCCATCAAAGTCAGATGCATAAGATGTTGCACGATTTTCATAAATCAGCAAGGGCGCTGGATTCCACTTATCCGTTGCCTCTCTTACCCGCTTCCAGTCAGTGTGCCCGCCCTTGGGAAAGATGAAGATCACGGGCCGGTCTTCGTACGTCAGATAGGCCTGCACGCCAGGCGAGTTGGACGAAAGATACTTCTCGTGGAATTTGTTGAAAGACACTAGCGCGTCGTCGGTCGCCTGTTCGCTCTCGTAGTCCGTCTCGTCATACATCATTGCGACGTGGAAGTTCTTTTCGGCTGCAAATGTTTGCATCAGGGAGTAGGCGTGATCGAGGAGCGGTTCGCGGTCGCCGTACCAGTCGACGACGAAGCCGGAAATTCCCATGGTTTTTGCTTGATCAATCTGTTTTTGTATCACCGCGGGATCCTGAGACGAGTAACCTACAGAGATGTGCCGCGGATGTCCAAACCATGGCTCATACACTGCCAGCAGGCGAGGCGAAGCGCCGACGGCAGGAACTCCCTGACGTAGCGACTGCTGCTGCAGGCCGGGGTGGGTGCAGCCCTGTAACAACAGGACAAACACCAAGCCAAAAGTCACCTGGTAACGATCCATCGTCATCATATGATGCGTTGTTATTAGAGGGCGTGAGAGCACTTCAGGTTGCAGGCAAACCGAGCAAATTAAAGCGCGTACGCGTCATGCCGCGTGCATCCCAACTATCAATTTTCGCATCAGAAACTTGGCCACGAGAAAAAAAGCTCCTGGTGCAAGCGCCTGATACCACCCACTTAGCTTAGTTGGAGCCCCAAAGGTGTTGAACGATCAGAACCCTGAAGTAAGAACTTTGCAGGCTCGCGTTCTTTCGGGCAGTTTCGTGCTGCTCACCGGTTCGGGTCTAGTCACTGCAATCAATTTCGCATACAACATTGCAGTCGCACGGTTCCTGGGTCCAACTGCGTTCGGTCACGCCACAGCTGTTTACACACTTCTTATTCTGATCTCCGCCGTCACGCTGTCTTTCCAGATTGTGTCAGCCAAGGTGGTTGCGCAACAGCCCACCTTGGAGGGAAAGAGCACCGCCTACCGTGGATTTCACAAAGGCGCGTGGAAGTGCGGCATCTTCGTTGCCTCGCTGCTGCTGCTATTTCAGAAGGCTATTGCGAGCTACCTTAACCTGCCCGCTCCGATCTTGATTGTTCTGCTCAGCATTGGCGTAGCCTTTTACGTGCCGCTAGGAGCGCGCCGCGGCTACATTCAGGGGGCGTATGGATTCCAACGCCTAGCTGCCAACCTCGTGTTGGAAGGTCTGGTAAGGCTGGGCGGATCTCTGCTGGCAATCAAGCTGGGCTTGGGTGTGCGCGGCGTGATTGCCGCGAACGCCGCTGCAATAGCAGTGGCCTATTTCGCCGCAGTACCCAAACTCGCGTCGTCGATTCCCAACCAATTGCGTCTGCCAGATGCATTTCGCGAAGCCCTGCAGGCAATTGTCTTTTTCGCCGGTCAAGTTCTTATTAACAACTGTGACATTGTGCTGGTAAAGCACTTCTTTCCACCCACCGCAGCCGGCCTATATGCCGCTGTGGCGTTGGTGGGTCGAGTAGTTTTTGCATTCTCCTCGGCGGTGATAAATACCATGTTTCCCCTTATGGCAGGAAGTCGAAGTGAGCAGAGAAAGGGCCACAGTGTCCTCGTAATTTCGCTACTGCTCGTGTTTGGGATTGGGTCAATAATCGCGGTCGCGCTCCGTCTGGCTCCTGCAGTGCTTTGGACTGCGCTTTTTGGATCGCAGTTTTCCATCGCCGGGAAATACGGACTTCCATACTTGCTGGCTTTATATGCAGCCACCACCGTGGTCTATTGCCTCAGCGTCGTGATTATCGCTTATGAAATGTCTTACAAAATTGCGAACACCAGTTGGGTGCAATTGGTCTTCAGCGGGGTGGTGTTCGCGGGAATTTGCCGCTTTCATTCATCACTGCAGCAAGTGATCTGGATACAGTTGGTGCTGATGCTCGTGCTCCTCTTTGTGCTTGCTGTGCCGTTCTTGTGGAAGACGCTGGTGAGCTCTGAGGATGCGGATGTTGCGTTAGCTGCATCAGGGGGTGGGATAAGGGTTATTCGACGCGTCTCCGAAGATGAAGTCATTGCGGAATTTCTAAAGAGCGATTTCGAGAATGCCGTCTTCGAAGACTATCAGGACTCCTTGCGCGACCTGGTAATCAATCCGCGCTTTGATGATCCCGCCGAAAATGCGAAGCGCCGGGCCCTGTTATTTATCCGGCATCTCCCTCTGTGGAGAGAATTGCCCAAGGGTACGGAATGGTACGAGGTGGAAATAAAGCCAGCGGATCTGGATCAGATCAGGGTATTCCCGCGGGCGCTCTGGCGAAAACTGGCGCGCGGCAATTTTACTCTCACCGCGGTAATCGATCGCATCCGCGCCTATCGCGGCCGCGACCTTGCCGTAATGACCTTTCTGGCAAAGATCGCCTCGCTTCGCGAATGGCTCCGTCAGGATGATGCTAAGGGTGCCGTGCTCCTGATTGGCCTTAACGAGAGCGAACCCTTCACCATTCTCGACGGAAACCATCGATTGGTGGCGGCGTCAATGAGCTCGCCGGAGGCCATGCAAAAACTTCGTTTTCTGTGCGGGCTGTCGCCCCGAATGACTGAGTGCTGCTGGTATGAGACTAACTTCTCTACCCTTTGCCGGTATGGCGCAAACCGGCTAACAAATTTGGTACACGACCCGGAAGCTGAACTTGAACGCCTTCTGCAAAGTTCTTGAGCGCCAGAAGGTTGGACTTTGGTGCTAATGCAAACCCTAGTCCGCTCTACAGGCAGCACCGGATAGACCGCTAACGTATGAAACGATACATTGAGCACTGTGTACAAACCATTTTTCAGTCCCGGTTAGGCTGAAGATGGAATTTAGAGCCCGGATGAGCCCCAAATGATTAGCGGAAGAGCTGTAGTAGTGAAGCAACTGCCCGAGAAGTTCAGCGTGGAACAAGCTCGCAATTTACTGCTCGAAGTTGATCCTTCGTTGAAAGCAGATCGCCCACGTCTGGTTCTTGATTGCTCGCAAGTTCGACGCTTGGATAGCGCCGGAGTTCAGGCGCTCCTCTATTGTCTTGAAGAGGCGATGAAACGGAACGGCGACGTCAAACTGGCGGCGGTTCCTCGAGCAGCGGCAGAAATTCTTGAACTTACCAAGGTTGATTGCCTGTTCGAATCCTTCGATACTCCCGCTCAGGCGGTGAACAGCTTCTATCAGTTCCCGGTGCATGTATTTCCGGCACCGTTACAACCTACTTATCCAACTCCTGCATCCGAGAGGGTGGCGTAAACTCGCCCTCTCCTGAGGGCCGCCGCGCGAGCGTTGGAGCAATGAAAACAACATGTGGTGGGAATTTCATAGCCTGCTGTCTTGCGGTGTCGCTGCTGATGCCGGTGGTTTCGGCGTCGGCATCGCCTTTGCAAGATCAGGGCGGCGCGACTCCGGCCGCTTCGCAAAGTCCTGCCCAGTCCCAGACCGATAGTTTCCCGGACAGTCCGGGATCGACGCGCTCACAAGTTGCAGAAAATACGTCACCCTTTGCTGGACAGCAATCTCTAACCGCGCAGCAGCAGGATCAAGAACCCGTGGGAACCGCCGCGGCGGCGGGGGTTGAGACCACAGGAGTCGCCGCTTCCAAACCTGCCGGCGCAGCCATTGCCCCGGCCAAGCAGCGACGGACCAGGTCTTTCCTCATTAAAGTAAGCGCAATCGTGGGTGCAAGCGTTGCAGTCGGGACCGTGGTTGCATTGGCGAATGCGAGCCCAAGCAGGCCACCTGGCGCTCGATAGCTAGCGGTAAAAGAAACACCAAAATGACGGATGTGAATCCTAAGAATCGCCGTGCCAGATTTGTGAGCTTTTCGGGCATTGATGGCGCCGGCAAAAGTACCCAGATTGAAGCCTTGCGGGAAAACCTGCGTCAGGCCGGTTTCCGCGTCTCCATGCTCGCTTTCTGGGACGATGTTTCGATGCTGACCGGGCTTCGCGAATTCAGCGGCCACACGTTGTTCAAAGGTGAAAAGGGCGTAGGATCTCCGGACAAGCCGGTTAACCGCCGCGACAAGAACGTGCGGTCCTGGTACATGACGACCGTGCGTTTCTTTCTCTATTTTCTCGATGCTCTGTCGGTATGTGCCGTGGTAGCAAAACAACGGCGAAGCGGTGCGGATGTAATCATCTTCGATCGATATCTCCACGACGAATTGGCGAATCTCAATCTGCAGAGTGGGATATGGCGGGCTTACGCACGCTTCTTACTTACGATCACTCCGCATCCGGATATCGCCTATCTGCTGGACGCCGACCCGGAGCAGGCGAGAAAGCGAAAGCCGGAATATCCGGTCGAGTTCCTGCATCAGAATCGCGCGGCATATTTATGCCTAAGCAAAATGGGTGGGCAAATGACGGTGATCCCGCCTTCGCCGGTTGCCGAAGCCTCGCAGCGCGTTCTGGGAGAACTGCTAAAGAAATTCTCCCCGGATGATTTACAGCGGTTTTCCGTTTCCCCGCAAAGCATACCCGCGAATTCGGAGAGCTCTAGTTAATTGGTAAGTCCTCGCCCGGCCCGCTGGCATTTCAATTCATGAAAGCATCAGTTTCCCGTGCGGATAGAGCCCATTGTTGCGGTGTCGGCGTATGTCGGCAGAGGTGCCCGTACAACGCCCGACACCGTCGCGCAATTAAAGCCAGCTGCGTCCGCTTCAGGATTGAAGAAGCGGAATGTCCAAGGGTGGCTGGCCCAACTTTACGTTTTTTTGTAAAGGTGGAGACTCATGCAGCCTGCGTCGGGAAGCTTTGGTCTCGCCACACCATTCGATTCGCACTGCGCCCTGTTCAGCGAAGTGCTATCACCGCAGACCTCGCCGTCCCCGCCTTTACAAAGACGTAAAGGTGGGCCAGCCACGCTCAGGGCGTGATCCTGAAAACCACCCCGCAGCCGCCGTACTTGCGTTGGCAATTCAGATCGCCGCCTTCCTGAGTCGTTCCATACAGGTTCCCGTGACTATCCATGGTCAGGCCCGCATACGGGACTGCTCCATCCGCCCCGCCGGTGAAGCTGTGCAGCACGGTCTCTTTGCCGCTCGCATCGAGCTCGAAGACAGCCCCACAGGTGCCCCCGTTGCAGTTGCTATAAGCCCCGCCGAAGATCGTCGTTCCATACAGATTTCCGCCCCTATCGATGACCAACGGCCCAAATAGCGGCCCTTCCCCATCCGCGCAGTCCGAGAGAGAACAGAACGCGTAGAGGACGGTTTCGTCCCCGTCAGGCGATACCTCGAAGACCGTCCCGCAACCCGTACCTCCACACGCCTCACTTCCCCCATTCTGGGTCGTCCCGTAAAGATTTCCGTGGGAATCAAAGATCAACGCCGAAGAAGGGTTCGCCCCGTCCGAGCCGCCGCCGAAGGTATGCAGCACCGTCTCGCCCCCAGTGGTGTCCACCTTGAAAACCACCCCGACACCGCTATTACAGAAGCCGTCGCCCCCCTCAGACGCCACGCCATACAGATCGCCAGCCGAGTCGCGGATAACGCCGGGGTAAGGAAAGCACCCATCCGAACCGCCCGTGAAACTATATAGTATAGTTTCCTTACCCGTCTTGCCGATTTTGAAGACCGCGCCAAGGCCATTAGCACCGCCCACGGAGGTTGTGCCGTAAAGGTTTCCGGCCTTGTCATCCACCAACAGCGACTCCGGAAAATAGCCGTCCGGGTCGCCGGTGAATTTGTGCAGGACGGTCTCTTTCGTCCCCGTCTTGTCCAGCCCGAAAACCGCCCCGCAGCCGTACGGGGGATCGCACGCAGTGTCCCCGCCCTCCAGCGTGGTTCCATACAGGTCGCCCGACGCGTCGCCGAACAGACCTGCGATGGGGATAGCGCCATTCGCACCATTGAACTTGTGCAGCCAAACCTCCTTACCTGTTTTATCCATTTTGAAGACGGCGCCGCAGCCCTCGCCCCCGCTGCAGTTTCCGCCCCCGCCCACACCCGTCGTCCCGTAAAGATTTCCCTCCGCATCTCTGATCAGCACGTCGGTCGGGTTAGCTCCATCCTTTCCGTGAAACGTGTGCAGCACCTTGAACTTCTGCGCCTGTGACTGAGCGGGGACAATCGCCGACGTCAGCAAGAACGTCATGAACATTGCGAAAACCGTCTTCCCAGTGGAGTAAGGTTTCTTGGATTGCACACCGTTACCTCATTTCACGCGGTGGGCCAAGGAGGAAGGAGAGCAGTTCAAGGCCGCATACTGCGGGCAGTATAGCATGAAGAATCGCGCTCGACCGGGCAGAAGAATGTGGCACCCGAGGCACAGCCCCCGTGCCTCGGGTGACGAATTTACCAGTAAGTAAAGGTGAAGTTGTCCAAGTATGTGGTGTATGCCGACTCGTGGTAGTTTCCGTCCATCTGGTAGTTAACTGTAATCCCCCACCAGTTGCTGGGAGCCTTGCCTGGCGCGTAATATTTGTTGATGTTCGCCTGGTGTCCGTTCAGCGTGATTGACTGGAATAATAGCCAATTGTCGGATTCCCGCTGCACCTGGATGGTCAGGTGATTCCAGGCATTGTTCACGGGATTACAGGGAACGCCGGTGGATACCCAACTGTGCGAAACGTTGTCCCAAACATCCCAAACGTGGCCGCCCAGGATGTTGCACTGGTTGCCCCAGATCAAGCCTAAACTATCGAAGTACATGCTGATGTCGAACTCGAGCACTTGGGTTACGCCGACATTGGTGGGATAGAAATAAACGTCATAAGTGAAGTTGTGCAGAGTCGGAAGCAGCGTGTGATTGCTGTCAGGAAGGCCTTGCGTTGAGCCCTGCCCGATTAGAGGATTGCTGAACAGAACATCCGCGTAAGGCTTGCTTCCACCGATATAGAACTCGGTCGCGTCCCCGCTGAGCGAGGGGCTCTTGATCCCTTGCTTCATCCACCAACTCACGCCCGGACAGGGGTAGTTGCAGATGCCGTAGCCAGGAGGCAATTCGCCCCAGCTTTTCCATCCTCCGCTGGCCTGGAGGTGTTGCAGTGAATGGCCGCCGCTGCCACCCTTCACCGTGATATCAATCGGAGTGTAGCTAGCTCCGCCGCAACGGTCCCACTCTTCCACCACGGTGTGATAACTACCGTCGCTGAGTGACAACTCGTGATCAAGAGACGCTCCATCGACTACATAAACCAAACTGTTGTCCACGTAAATTCCCATGGAGGCGACACCCTTGGAGCATGTGCTGGTGGTCGCCGTCGCCTTATATTCCACCGGCGAACTGACAACTGCGTTATTGGTGGGAGTGCTGACATACACAGTGGCGAACGCGGACGTCGCGAGCATCAGGAAAATAGCGGTAGCGTAGCAAAAACTCTTCATTCAATCCTCCGGGTTTGCACTTGCGTGACGGCAAGGTCTGAACTACCTGATAAGTGGGCTGTTCCAACGCGAGTGGGGGACGGCCCAGGCGATCGCTGATCAATGTTTCGATCCGGAGATCCAGCGATGTTTGTGAGACAGTAATACAGCGTTTCCCGCAGGGTCAACCCGGAAAGCTCTGAAATCTACTCAGAAGTACATGCAGGGGTTTAGAACGGACCAACCAGTGACCAGGAGTGGAGCCTTTGCGGCCAACGTTTTCCGCTCAGGAAACATCTCAAATCACTCACGATGGTCTTGGACAAGGAAATAGCGTGGCGTCGCGAGCGCCAGGCCAAATTAGTACTGTCGTTGCTCATGCTCGCGGGCCTGGCGATTTTCTTGAGCGGATGCCGTGGTCTTGTAAACGGCTCAGACCAACCTGCAAGCCTGCAGAGCGTTAATCACATCATATTCATGGCCCAGGAAAATCGGGGCTTCGACCATTATTTCGGAGCTATGCATGAATATTGGGCGGCCAATGGTATTGCGGACCAGTCATTTGACGGGCTGCCACAATTCAATTCGCCTCCGGGTTCGGCGCCGACCAATCCCGGCTGCGATCCCGCGTTTCCCTTCCCTCCAAACGACTGCACTGTCGACAGCAACAGTCCGCAAGTCCAGTCGTTTCAGATGGTTTCCATGTGTGTGGAAAACCCAAGCCCGTCCTGGAATGAGGACCATGCCGATTGGAATCTCCACGATCCAATCTCGTCCATGGCTACCCTGGACGGATTTGTCTACACAGCGGCGCACGACGCCCGGACCAATCAGCCGCCATTCACCGATGTGGACGGAATTCGTGCCATGGGCCACTACAGCGGAACCGATCTGCCGTATTACTACTTTATGGCCTCGAATTTCGCCACGTCGGATCGCTGGTTTTCGCCGGTGATGTCGCGTACTCAACCCAATCGCTTATATATGTTAGCTGGCACCTCAGCCGGGCATGTATATCCGCCGAACGCTCCGTTAACTAATCCGACAATCTTTGATTCGCTGCAAGCGGCGGGGGTCTCGTGGAAAGTTTACGTCACCGATCTGACTTACGCCACGCCCCCAATTCAGGACAGCACTCTCAACATGTTCGCGACCGCCAGCAAATACCCAAACAATATTGTGCCGGTTTCGCAGTTCCTGGCCGATGTTGCTAACGCGGCTCTGCCGTCGGTAGCATTCATCGATCCCGGTTTCAGCAGCGGACTCGACGAGCATCCTGGGTTGGACGACGGCTCACCCGGCGGCAGTGTGCAGGCAGGATCGCATTACGTTTCTACTCTGGTGAACGGCTTAATGCAGAGTCCTTCGTGGCAGGATTCAGTTTTCATTCTCACGTGGGACGAGTTCGGTGGTTTCTACGATCATGTTCCTCCGCAAACGGCGGTCAGCCCTGATGGCATCAAGCCAAACGATCTGATGCCCGGTGACATCTGCACAAAAGGTACGGGGCCGACTTGCGACTTCGTCTATACCGGTTATCGCGTTCCTATGATTGTGATTTCACCGTTCTCCAAGAAGAACTACGTTTCGCATACCGTTACCGATTACACGGCATGGCTGAAGCTGGTGGAAACCCGCTTCAACATTCCGAGCCTGACCAAACGCGACGCCGCTCAAATGGATATGACGGAGTTTTTCGACTTCCCGAATACACCGTGGAGCACTCCGCCCACACCCCCGACTCAGCCAACTACGGGACCGTGTTACCTGAACAAGCTCCCGTAATCGCGACTCGTGTGGGGCGGACATTCTTGTCCGCCGAATTTGGGGTTGGGTTCGGCAAACGGACAAAATCAGTTACTAAGGATAGGTCAACTGCAAAGTTCCGCAATAATACGCTCGAGCCGACACGCTGAAAGCGGCGGACAGGAATGTCCGCCCTACATGTTCATAAGGAATTGCCCTATTTGTTCGCTTGATTAACCGTCAGCGCGCTGGCCGCATAGCGGACGCCGTCAAAACTCGCCGTCACGGTGACAGTGCTGCCCTCATGAACATCACGATTGATGGGGAAATGTCCGGGATCGAAAGAGACCTCGTAGCGCTTATCATCTCGTGGATCCACCAGCGCCAGCACTCCCGTGTGTAAGTCGAGGAAAACCACTTTGCCCCTAAATACAAATGAGCTTCCCGGAGTAGCAAGCACCGAAATCTTACTGGCCACGTTCGTGCCACTATTGTCAGCCTGGAACTGAATGGAGATCAGTGTCCCTGCGACCAGGTCGCCGCTGCTGGATTCCTGTCCCTGGCGGACGATTTGGGTAGACGGAGATATGTGCAGCTTGATGGGTTCGGGCGACAACGAGTCCCGCACCTCGAGCTCGCCAGTGGTGCGATCGTAGCTCACTACCTGACCCTGGCTTTCACCTTCCGGCATTTTTGAAAGCATGTGAATGCTGCGCGCAAACACTGTCGTTCCGTCAAGCATGGTTTCCACGGAAACGTGTTCACCCGTGCGTAAATCTCGCAACGCCGCTTTTTGTCCATCGCGATAAAACTGGGTACGAGCGTCATAGAGAACTTTCATCGACCGGCCACCAAAGATATTCAGGGTGAGCTGGTCACGTACCCCGTCGACATTGCGAATTGAGCCACCAATAACCGTGCTCTTACCGCGAGGCATGGCGGGCAGGTCGGGCAGAAATACCACTGGGGTTTCCATATTGGAGGCAAATTGGGCGCTCGCTTCATGCGTTGTATTGGGCTGCACGGCTGCTGGCTGCTGGCCAAAAGCCGCGCCCCCGAGAATAATTACGATAAACAGATTACGCATAAGGACACCCTTCCCTAATTGGATTTCCGCCTCCCTTTGGATGGCAGAAAGCGCAAAACGGTGGTCTGAGCGATTTCTGTGAGAATTCAATAGCTTGCGGGCAACGTCTTGGGAGCGGACGCATCCAAATTCAGTCTTAGACAAAGATGTTCCCCGAATTGCCAGAGGAGTCAAAGGTAAAAGATGTCGGCTAAGCGGATTAGCGTCCTACTACTGACTGCAATGATCGTGGCCTCGGGCTTTCGGATCGCCCAGGCTAAGGACATAAAAGTCACTATCCCGAAACGCAGCCATCTTACCCCAGTGCAGCGTCTTAACCGGGAGGGCGTAGATGCCATCGAGAAGCACAACTACGAGAAGGCTGAAACCCTGTTTTATCAAGCCTACCTCTTTGATCCCGCCGACCCTTTCACCCTATACAACCTGGGCTACGTTTCTGAGCTGAAGGGTCAACTGGAGCGGGCGCAGAAACTTTACGGGTCAGCCTCAGAGCAGGCAACTGACGCAGTAATCGCGCGCACTAGCGCCAAGCAATTGGAAGGCAAATCCATGCGCGATGCATTCGGCAGCCTCAAAGACGTGCCCATGCAAGTTAATCGTATGAACGTCGAGGCGATTCGACTCATCTCGCAGGGGCGCGCTCAAGAGGCCATAGTGGTTCTGCAGAAGGCGCTCACCATAGACCCGCAAAATACCTACACGCTAAACAATCTCGGAGTTGCGAAGGAGGCTCGCGGAGACTACGGCGAGGCCATGAAGTACTACATGGCGGCGGCTAATTCGCATTCTACCGAGCCCGTGATCGTTACGCTAGACCGTGCGTGGCGAGGCAAACCTATCAGTGAAATGGCTGCGAATAGCGCGAAAAGACTGAGCGATCGCATGCAGAGTGCGGGCACGGCGCAGGCGCAGGCTGCATTGCTCGCCGTGAGAGGCGTATCCGCGACGAATCACAATGATTGGCCCACGGCGCGTGAAGATTTTATGAAGGCTTACTCGCTGAATCCGAACAGCGCGTTTTCTCTGAATAACATCGGATATCTCGCGGAGAGAGATGGCGACCTGGAGACTGCCGAGTTCTTCTATGAAAGAGCTCGCCAAGCGCAAGACGCGAGAGCCAAGGTTGGACTTGCGACCCGGCAGACAGCCGAGGGCATGCAGATTTCTGCGGTTGCGTCGGACAGCGACAATAAAGTTGACGACAAAATTGCAGCGGAAAACGCGGTGAGGCGTCAGCACCCCGGTCCGGTGGAACTGAAACACCGTGACAATACGCCGGTGATAGAGCCGCCGCCACAGCCGTCAACTGCCCCCGGGCCAGCCACGCAAGCGCCCACTTCGAGGCCGCCACAATAGCCTTCACGGAGTTTTGCTGAACTTATGATTGCTAACGCCACTTCTGCCTTCGGTTCGAATCCATCTATGGACCTGCTTTCGCGGCTGCTTTTGCGGCCGGAAAGCGGCACGACTCAATTTCCTGCTAAACCTAGTCTCGAAAACTTCGGCATCGCAGAAATCAACCGAGAAGAATTCGACGATCTCGCCGGCTTGGGCAGTTCCAATCACGTGATTATGCGCGCGTTGAAAGTCTTCAATGAGATCGCCCAGAATTCTGGCGATTTCACACGTGCCGACTGGGCAACTACCGCGCTCGCAGCTGAGGCTGCGCGAATCGCCGATGCGGTTTCTTTCTTGCGAAAAATATGCGACGGCTTCGAAGCCGCAGGCTGCGACGTAACCGTCATTAAATCACTCGACCATTGGCCGGATCTGGGCAGCGATTTGGATCTCTACACAAACACCAATCCTGACGATGTGATCCGCCTGATGAAGCAACGTTTCCAGGCGGAAGTTGCCTCGCGCAGTTGGGGCGACCGCTTGGCGAACAAATGGAATTTCAATATCCCCGGATTGCCTGAGGCGGTTGAGATTCACATGCGCCGCCTCGGCCAAACTGGTGAACAGATCTCAATTGCGAGTTCGGTACCCACACGCGCCCGGGTGATTCAAATTGCAAACCAATCGTTTCGGGTAGCCTCAGTTTCCGATCGTCTGATGATTTCCACGCTGCAGCGAATGTACCGCCATTTCTATTTCCGGCTGTGCGACATCATCGACAGCGCCAGCCTCGCTGGCGCCGGCGCCATCGATTACGATGATTTGCGCAATTCGGCCAGCGCGGCGGGCATTTGGGAAGGCGTTGCCACTTACCTCGTAATTGTGTCGGACTATGTGCGGCATTACCGCGGCAGAGGATTGGAGCTCCCGCCATTCGTGAAGTCCTGCGCGCAGTTCGGCGGCGACAAGCTGCATTATCGAAAAGAATTTCTTCGCGTACCGATCTTGCCTGAATCAGCCGCGCTCTACGCCTCGCAGCTCACCACCATGCTGCGCAATCGGGAGTTCAAAAGCAGCGCCCGGCTCAGCCTCTTACCGTATCTGGCGACCGCGGCAGCGGTGGGTCAAAAGATTACCGGGAGCGACAAGGGAATCTGGTAGTCACTCCCTGTATAGTGCGTTATCGACGAAGGATTTCTGCCAAGACCCTTGTGCGGTGAAAGGGTAGGCTCGCGCCCGTCTGGGTTTTCCAGCTTGGGATGGAGTTTACCATTTAGTACCGGGTACCCCCCCTCCCCGTTTGTCTACAAATTATTGAGAATAAACGACATAAATTTTTACTACGTGCCAGATCTTTGAGTTTAAAAGAGTTGTGCACAAAATCTAGAGAACATTGGAGTTGCGGCGGATGCGCACCCCATTTTGGAAAAGGACCGAGTAATTTTGAGACAGCTCCAATGGGCGAGCCGTCGCCCGGGTCAGTTTGTCAAAGAGCAAGCATTATCTTTTAGATAACCAACGCGTATACATGTTATCTCGGTGGAACGGCCGCGGTCAAGATGAAAAACGGGGTGGCCGATGATCTGGTTCCAAATTGGGAATCTCGCTGGAGAGCGCGTCGTCGTGAGCAGCTTGGCGTGTATCCGGTGGTCCGCCGCCGAGATGTCAGATAAAAGCCCGCCCTCACGCAAAGAACGCGAGAAGGGCAGGGCACCCGGTTTTGTGTGTGGTGAAAGCATGAGCCAGCCTTCGATGGGCCAACCCCTACGATTACAGCCGTAATGCCCCTCCCACTCTCTTAATAGTTAGAATGAGTTTTTACATATGCGTAGCCATTCCTGTCTGGCTGTCATCCTGCTCGCGCCCGCACTCTTCGCTCAAACGGCGAGCGTAAATCCATCCTGCCAACCGGGAGGTGCTTTGCAGGATGAAGGCGACGTCGTCTCCCGGTCGGAACTGCCGTGCGAGATTCCTGCGGATAAGGAGCATCCTTTACCACGCAAGCTCATTGCGGCTCAGGAGGGAGAAATCAGCTCTGCGCCTGGGCCTCGGAAAATCCTTGTGGAGCATTATCGAGCAGAACCGACCGCGCAATTCAGCATGAACGATGATCGCGTCCTTATCGCGGCGAAGCAGGACGATGAATTCGAAATCGTCAAAGTACTCGAATCGGAAACAGCCATTGTCGATGGCAAGCTTTACTCGGATAACGATTTCGAGCAAGAATTCATCGAAATCAACGGAATGCATTTCCTCATATCCGAACCAGGATCTCGGGTTCGGGCGGGATCGTTGAGCACGATGTTTATACGATATCCAGCGGGCAAAAACTCTCGATCGTTCCTTTTCCCGATGTGAGTAAGTCCACAATACTCAAGCAAAACGAAGAGCTGCGCAACGGCGGCTATCGCTTTGCTCAAGGTACCTTCACATTTGAATCTGGCATCTACAAACCGCAAGATAGCGAATGTTGTCCTTCGCTGGGGGATTTTCATGCTCAGTTCAAGCTCGAAGGAAAGTTCAAGGAAGACGCTCACAACCACGCTTTCGAGCCGGACTTAAAGTTCGTCGTCGCAAAGGAGTGGCGGAGTAGCGACCGTTAGCTTTGATGCTCAGGGAAGACCGGGAAGAAGGTGCGGTCGAGATTGAATCTCACTGGACTGCGCGCCGACGCGAGCAGCTGAGATTGTATCCGGTGGTCCGCCGACGCGATGTCAGCTAAAAGCCCCGCCCTCTCGCAAAGAACGCGAGAAGGACGGGGCACCCGCTTTTGTGTGTGGCGAAAGCATGGGCCAGCCCGCCCGGTTCCATTGCGACTTACGCCACCAATGCTCCGAAGGCGGAAATTCCAGTTTGGCAACTCGTCTTTGTGAACGCCAGACTCTTCTTTGTAGGCAGCGATGACGTGCCGGCGGAGGCGAAGATCGAGGCGTCCCGTGATCTCAATGAGGCACTCGAGGCGGGATGGCGAGGACTTGATATCGCTGAGATTCTCCCCTTGGATCAGATTGCCCGCGCCCATGAATTGGTCGAACACCCACTGAAGCCGGGACGGGTGATCGTTGCAATTCCGTAGCGCGACGAACCTGCCCAAGGTTGACATCTCGCTCGACGGCGCGTCGTCGTGAGCAGCTTGGCGCGCATCCGGCGGTTCGACGCCGCGATGTCAGCTAAAAGCCCCGCCCTCTCGCACAGAACGCGAGAAGGGCAGGGCACCCGCTTTTGTGCGTGGTGAAAGCCTGGGCCAGCCCCCAACAGCCCCCAGCCATAGAGACGATTCTTCCACGGTTTGATATCGTATCCGGGACGTCGCGGAATAGGTTCGCGGACTCCAAGGCTTAGGAGGAAGTCATCGGCTATGGCTGGCAAAAGCAAGCCCGGTAAGATTCACCTTCGGATTATCGAGGTGATGAAGAGATTCCCCGGAGGCATCTCTGGCGGGCAAATAAGGCATGAGCTTGAGAAAGAAGGTTTGGAACCCGGCGACCAGACTCATTTGGATCGGAGAAAAAGAGATCTCAAGAAATGGTTCGTCATTAACAAAGACCTCGCGACATTAGTGGTGGGCGGCAAGAACCGGAAGGTCACACTCTACAAGTACGCGGGTGTGAGGAAGAAAGTCGCTGACCAGGGACAAATCAGCTTAAAAGAGCGAGCCGAGGTTATTCACGGCGCTCACGGCCGTTGTCAGATGTGCGGCAAATCGGTAGAGAAGCACAGAATACTCATCTTGCTGAGAATAATTGACTCTCCATGGGCAGCCTGATGGAACCATGCTTTACTCAAGCTTGTGCCGACTGGCGTTGGATGCGTCCATTCGGTCAGCATCAAGCTTTTCTAAGAGTGTCTTGATCTCGGTCTCTGCGAAAGCCTGGCAATCGGAATAGAGCTTCGTCAAGAGGTCAGGCAACGTCTTCAACAGCTCTGGAAGGATGCCTTCGAGCTCGGTAAACGAACTTCGGAAGGATCGCACTCTTGCCAGGTTTTCTCGGAGTCGAACCTCCCGCTCACCTCGGTCTTGCCAAACACCCTCCCAATACCTGCACGTCGGACAGGAAGCGACGCACTTCGTTCCATCGTGTGAGAGGAATGCTTCCCATCCCGACAGTCCGGGCGGCAAGTTTCTTGATGAGTCGTCCCTCCGCTTCTCTCCATTACATCTCTTACATGCAACCAAGACATTCCCGGGGACGTGGAGTCCCGCTCGATAGCGATTCATGCCGTCTAGATGCTCAATGACCGCGACGGTTGTTGACAGATCACAGGAGCAGTAGGGGCACCGATTTCCGAATTGCTCGCGGGCGAGCTTTTCATACTCCGCTCCATCGACCTTAATTGGCCAGCCTTCGCTAATCCTCCGGCTGAGTTCGTGAAGGCACATGCTAATGAGCTTGTTTGCTACATCCGACTTCGCTCGTCGTGTGGCGGAGCGCAATTGGGTCGTGGGATCTTTCACTTCTTCCCATCCCCAAGGAGCCAATTCACGTCTGCTCCCAATACCTCCGCAAAAGCTCTAAGCTCGTAGTCAAGAACGTAACGATGACCGTTTTCGATTTTCGCCACTGCGGCTCGGTCGAGCTGAATTCCCACCCGAGCGAGCTTGCCTGACAAGTCATCCTGGGTGAGTCGGGGACTCCGGGACTTTCGCGCCTCGGCAACCCGCTTGCCAACGATGTTTTTTCGTCGAGGTTTCCTTATCACACGGAGAGCGTACCCCCGCGAGATCGAGAAATTGTTCTAGAATAGAACACAGCGCTTGGTCGTCCCTGGCTGTGTGGCGAACTGGGGAACGCAGGAGCGAGCTCTCATCCGGGACAGTCCCCGCGGATGAGGAAAAGAAGGCGAAGGATGACCGGTCGGAACGCAATACGTAAGATTAGGGCGCAGATACGCCGGATGAATCACAGGCTAAATGAAACGGGAGCAGACCCATCTAACGCCGATCGGGCACTGTGGGGCGCTCTGGCCGTCGCCCATTTCGCGGGTGCGACCAGTCGGGCCGAGGGCATGCATACCGACTCGGAGACCGTGCTCAGTGACCTTCTTGCCGATCTCATGCACTGGTGCGATATTCAACGGTCTAGGTACGGACGGCAGGATGCGATCCGATTCGACTCTGCCCTTGAACGGGCGAGGGACTATTACGAAGAGGAAGTCAGCGACGAACTGGAACACGGCAGCGGCAATCAGGAGTAGACGCACGGCGGCTAGCCGCACCTCTTAAATCCCTGACTACCGAGCTCACGATGACCCTAACACCGCATCCAGAATCCCGCGGACGTTCTCAACCATGACGACACGGGGACGAACCTGATCTACCACCCGAATCAGTGAGGGAAATAGATTGCGCTCATCGAGCGTGCCCAGCTGTTTTCCCGCTACCGAGAAAGGGGGGCAGGGCAAGCCCGCAGAAACGATGTCCGCACCGGCGAAGGCAGCCGCGTCAAAGGTGTTCAGGTCTTGCTCGATCACATTCCATTTCGGACGGTTCTTACGCAATGTTAGGCAGGCCCTCGCATCAATCTCAACAAGACCAACATGGTCGATGCCCGCCCGTTCTAAACCGATTGCCTGCCCGCCAGCCCCAGCGCACAGTTCTAGCGTGACCAATCCACTCCTACCTTTTAGCCGCCGACGGTGCATGCCGGTCATCCATGGGTTCTCGGGCTCTATCCCGAGACCGACTAGAAAGGGAGTGTTGTTATTGGCTCTCATGTGTTTGAATTTTAGCAAAGCGATTACTCAACATCCTATGCACAAATACTTCCAGGGTACCCAAAGGGTCGTGGCACATGCCCGTTTCCCACAATGGTGCCTGGTGCTTCAAACCGCCGCTGGCTGTGCCACTTCCTGTAATGCTGCCGCGAATGCGTCGATGGCGTGGTCGATCTGCTGGCGCGTGATGATCAGCGGGGGTTGGAAGCGGATTACGTTGCCGTGGATGCCTCCTACGCCGACCAGGACGCCGTTGCGTAGCAGGGCGTCGCGGATGGCTTCGGCTTCGGTGGTGGCTGGAGTTAGCTTTTCGTCTTTTACCAGTTCTACGCCGATCATCAGGCCGAGGCCGCGGACTTCTCCTATTAATGGGTGGTGCTTTTGCAGAGTGCGGAGTTTGGTCATGGCGTAGTTGCCGGTTTCGGTGGCGCGGGCGGGAAGATTTTCTTTCTCCATGAAATTGATGTTGGCGAGGGCGGCGGCGCAGGAGACGGGATTGCCTCCGAAGGTGGAGAGATGGTCGCCGGGTTTGAAGGCGGCGGCAATTTCGGGGCGGGTGGTGAAGGCGCTTAGGGGGAATCCGTCGGCGATGCCTTTGGCGGTGACCAGAATGTCGGGGACGACTCCGTAGTGCTCGATGGCAAACATTTTGCCGGTGCGGGCGAAGCCGGATTGGACTTCGTCGGCGATGAAGAGGATGTTGTGCTGGTCGAGGACTTTTTTTACCTCTTTGAAATAGTTTAGCGGCGGAACGACGATACCGCCTTCGCCCATGACCGGCTCGGCGATGAACGCGGCTACGTCGCCGGAGGTGGCGAAGCGGATTACGTCGTCGATGGCTTTGGCGCATTGGCGTCCGCATTCTTCGGGGTCGTTGCGCCACTGGGAGCGATAGGCGTAGGGTGCGGGAGCGAAGGCTACGCCGGGAGCGTAGGGGCCTCCACGTTTCTTGCGGCCCTGGTTGCCGGTGATGCTCAGGGTGCCCCAGCTGCGTCCGTGAAAGCTGGCGTGGAGCGAGATGTATTCGTGCTTGCCGGTGTAGAGCCGGGCGAGCTTCATGGCGCCTTCGATGGCTTCGGCTCCGCCGTTGCCGAAGAAAGTTTTCGTCAGGCCGTGCGGTGCGATTTGCGCTAGCTTTTCGGCTAGGTCGGCTACCGGTTTCACATGATAGATGTATGAGGCGGCGTGCACCAACTTGTCCATTTGTGATTTGGCGGCGGCGATTACTTGGAGATTGCAGTGTCCGGCGTTCACTACGGAGATGCCGGAGAAGCAGTCTAGATACTCGCGGCCGTTTTCGTCGGTGACTGTGGCTCCGTTGGCATGATCGATGACAATGGGGACTACCTGCTTCATGAAGCCGGTCATTACGTAGTCTTTGTATTTTTGGATGGTGTCGGACATTGGTTCCTTAGCCTCAGCGGCTAAAGCCGCTTTCATTTTGAGTGCGCTTTGCGATATGGCTAAAGCCATATCCTGATACGAATCGCGACTTGGTCGCTACATGCTGCGCTGCCGGTCTTCTCGCTTTGCTCGGCTGGACGGATCGAAGACCCGTCCCCACACAATCTCTGATCAGAACTTGCGGGAGTGGTCTTTGGCCCAGCGCTCTATCACTACTTTTTTCTCGGTGTAGAACTCGATGGCGTCGCGGCCTTGGCCGTGCAGGATGCCGAAGAAGCTGTCTTTCCATCCGCTGAATGGGAAATAGGCCATGGGCGCGGCTACGCCGATGTTAATGCCGATGTTGCCGGCGGGTGCTTCGTAGCGGAAGCGACGGGCTGCGGCGCCGCTCGACGTGAATAGAGACGCTTGATTGCCATATTTACTGCGCTCGAGGAAGGCGAGGGCTTCGTCGAGGTCGCGGGCGTGAATCAAACTTAGGACTGGACCGAAGATTTCTGTGTCGGCTACTTCGCTTGTGGGTGAGACATCGTCGAGGATGGTCGGCTTCACGAAGTTTCCCGCTTCGTGCTTCGGGATTTTTGGATTGCGTCCGTCGAGCAGAACTTTCGCGCCTTGCTTTTCGCCGGTTGCGATCAGAGATTCGATTCGCGATTTGCTCTGACTCGTGATTACCGGGCCCATCTGGATGCCTTCGTCTAGGCCGTTGCCTACGCGGAGATTTGCGGCGGAATCCGTGATGGCGTCACGAAAAGTTTTTTGCGCTTCTCCGATGGTTACTGCGACCGAGACTGCCAGACAACGCTGGCCGGCGCAGCCGAAGGCGCTGTCGCTGATGATTTGCGTGGCCATTTTCATGTCGGCGTCGGGTAGAACGATTACGTGATTCTTGGCTCCGCCTTGGCACTGCGCGCGTTTTCCGTTGGCTCCGGCTCGCTCGTAGACATACTTCGCGACAGGAGTCGAGCCGACGAAGCTGATGGCGCGCACTTTGGAATGATCAAGCAAGGCGTTGACTACGGCTTTTCCGCCGTTCACTAAGTTGACTACGCCTTTGGGTAAGCCGGTTTGAGCTAGCAACTCATAGGTTCGTTGGATGGTAAGGGGGACGCGCTCGGACGGTTTGAGGATGAAGGTGTTGCCGCAAGCGATTGCGTACGGTAGAAACCAGAATGGCACCATGCCAGGGAAATTAAAGGGAGTGATCGCCGCTACTACGCCTAGCGGTTGCCGGATCATCATTTCGTCTATGCCGCGGGCTACGTCTTCGAGGTTGTAGCCTTGCATCATCATGGGTATGCCGCAGGCTACTTCGACGTTCTCGATGGCGCGCCGCCACTCGGCTTTGGCCTCGGTGAAAGTCTTGCCGTTTTCCTGGGTGATTAGGCGGCTTAGTTCGTCTATGTGTTCTTCGAGAAGCTGCTTCAGTTTGAAGAGCGGCTGGATGCGGTCTTCGGGCGGAGTGCGTCGCCATTCCGGATAGGCTGCCGCGGCGGCTTCTACGGCAGTGGCCACTTCTGTGGCACCGGAGAGCGGAGCTTTAGCGATCGTCTCGCCGGTCGCGGGATTAGTGACGTCGAACCATTCTTGGGCCGTGGATTCGATCCATTCGCCGTTGATGTAGTTAGGAACTTTGGTTAGCGGTGGTGCTGCGATGGTCATTTTGTTACCTCTGCTTAACTAGTTTCTCTCGCGTGTCGAGTTGGGCTCGACAGGACGCGCGCGACGCCCGTCCTCCACGCGCTAGGCTGATTGTTCCACCAAACCTTTTTTCTGACTCACGGCTTGCAGGGCTGACTCCAGCACATCCAGGCCTTCATCCAGCTGCTCGTCGCTTACTACCAGCGGAACTAGAAGGCGGATCACGTTGGAGTACGAGCCTGCAGTAATTGTAATCAAGCCATGCTCGTAGCAGTATTGCGTGAGTTCTTTGGTCTCGTCGGCGGCTGGTTCACGTTTGTCTTGCGATTTCACCAGTTCAATCGCTTGCATTCCGCCTAGACCACGTATATCGCCGATGATCGGCCAGCGTTTTTGCCAGTCTTTGGCTCGTTTCTGGAATCGGTTTCCAATTTCGTTGGCGCGAGTCAATAGATTTTCGCGGTCGAAAATGTCCAGCACAGCTAATGCTGCCGCACAGGATACTGGATTACCGGCAAACGTTCCGCCGAGACCTCCGGGGCCGGGTGCGTCCATGATCTCAGCGCGGCCCGTGATCGCGGCTAGCGGCAGTCCTCCGCCGAGCGATTTGGCGGTGACGATTATGTCCGGTTCGATGCCGTAGTGCTCGCTGGCGAAGAGCTTGCCGGTTCGTCCGAAGCCGCTTTGCACTTCGTCGGCGATAAAGAGGATACCGTGCTTGTGGCAGATGTCGATCAGCAGGCGGAAATAGTCTGGCGGAGGAACGACGAATCCGCCTTCGCCGAGGACCGGCTCGGCGATCACAGCGGCTACATCTTCGGATGCGACTACACGTTTGAATGTGTCTTCGAGATGACGCGCGCAGTAGAGATCGCACGATGGATATTTCAGCGAATAGGAGCAGCGATAGCAGTAGGCGTAAGGAATGCGATAGACGTCGCTGGGAAATGGCGCGAATCCCGCTTTGTAGGGATGGGTTTTGCTGGTCAGCGCCAAGGTCATCATGGTGCGGCCGTGGAAGGCGTCTTCGAAAGCGATGATGCCCGGGCGTCCGGTGTGGGCGCGCGCGATTTTTACGGCGTTCTCTACCGCTTCAGCGCCGCTGTTTACGAACAGTGTTTTCTTGGGGAAGTTGCCGGGGGTGACTTGGTTCATCCGCTCGGCTAGTTGGATGTAGTTTTCGTACGGTGTAACCTGGATGCAGGTGTGCAGGAAATTTTCCAGTTGGGCGCGGATTGCGGTCAACACCGGTTCACGACGATGTCCGACGTTTAGGCAGCCGATGCCGCCTGCAAAATCAATGTAGCGGTTGCCGTCTACATCTTCGAGCCAGGCGTCTTCGGCTTTGGCTACGTAGATGGGAGTTCCATGCGAAAGTCCGCGCGGGACGGCAGTGTTGCGCCGCTCGGCCAGCGCTTGAGATTTTGGTCCCGGAATCGGAGTTTTCAGTTGAATCGTGTTCATGATGCTTCTCACGCTGCGGTGCGAACTCCTTGAGGGTTTCGATCGTCGTACAAGAGACAGCAGGTTCTTCGACTCCGTAGCTGATTCGCTTCGCGAACCAGCCACTGTGTCAAAATGACAGATTCATTTTTAATACCAGCCGATCGGAGTTTCGCTTAAGTTTATGTGCACCTGCTTAGTTTCTAGATACTCTTCAATCCCCCAGGGGCCTAGCTCACGGCCGAAGCCGGATTGCTTGTAGCCTCCCCACGGGGCTTCGACGTAAGTTGGCTGCATGTGGTTGACCCAGACGATTCCTGCGCGCAGGGATTTCACCGTGCGGAATGCTTTGAAAATGTCGCGGGTCCAGACTGCGGCGGCTAGGCCGTAGGGTGAATCGTTGGCAATTTTGATTGCGTCTTTTTCGTCTTCGAATGGAATTACAGCGGCAACTGGGCCGAAGATTTCTTCGCGGGCGATGCGGGCGTTGTTGGTGACGTCGTAGAAGATCGTGGGTTCGATGTAATAGCCTTTGGCGAACTTTTCGGCGCGTCCTCCGCCAATGGCCAGCTTGGCTTCTTTCTTGCCTAATTCCTGGTAGGAGCGGACGCGGTCGTATTGATCTTTGCTGACCAGCGGGCCCATCTTGGTGTCGCGATCGGAGGGCGAGCCTAATTTAATTTTCTTTGCCTTTTCCGTCATCGCGTCCACGAACTTTTTGTAGATGGGTTTGTGGACAAGGATGCGGCTGCCGGCGGAGCACACTTCTCCTTGATTGATGAAGACACCGAAGAGGGCGCCGTCGATGGCGGCTTCGAAATCGGCGTCGGCGAAAAAGATGTTGGGGGATTTGCCGCCGAGTTCTAACGTGACCCGCTTCACCGTTTCGGCGGCTTGTTTGACGATGATTTTTCCGACCGCGGCACTTCCAGTGAACGCGATTTTGTTTACATCGGGATGCTGGACTAGAGGCGCGCCACAGGATTCGCCGAATCCGGTGATGATGTTGACTACGCCGGGCGGCAGGCCGACATCGGCAAGCCAGTTGGCCATTTCTAGCGCGGTGATAGGGGTTTGTTCCGCGGGCTTCAGGATGCACGTGCATCCTGCGGCCAATGCTGGGGCGAGTTTCCACGCGGCCATTAACAGCGGATAATTCCAGGGAATAATTTGCCCGGCTACGCCTACGGGTTCTTTCAGCGTCAGGCTCATTGCGTTATCTGGAACTGGGTTCACGTATCCGAGAATTTTTGTGGCTAAGCCGCCGTAGTATTCGAAGCATGTGGCTACGTCGGCGATGTCGAATTCGGCTTCGACAATGGGCTTGCCGGTGTTGCGGGATTCCAGTTCGGCCAGCATCGTGGCATTCTGGCGGATTTTTTCGGCGAGGCGGAATAGGACGCGTCCGCGTTCTTGCGCTGTGGTCGAGGCCCAGGGGCCGTCTTCGAAAGCGGCTTTGGCGGCGGCTACGGCTCGGTTGACGTCGTCGGCGTTCGCGTCGGGAACTTGCGCGATTACTTCCTCCGTCGACGGGTCGTAGACTGGGAAGGTCTTGTTGGACTTGCTGTCGATCCATTCTCCGTTGACGTACATCTGATAGGTGCGGACGTCGGTTTTTACTCCACCTGGCATAGTTTCCTCCTGCAACTAGTCGAGCTTTGCTCGACCGAACAGCCGAGGGCGGCTGTCCCCATGTATTCAATATCGATTTACTTCACTTGCAGCGACGGGTGAATCGCCCGTGTCCAATCGAACCGCATCTGGAGTTTTCAGACGGCTGTATCCGTAGAAGAAAAATACGGCCAATGCGATAAAGCCTAGCGTGATGCCGAACATACTGACTTCGTATTTCCATAATGACGTGATTTGTTTGGCTGGGAAAAAAGCCACGACGATCGCGAGGGTTGTTGTGACTAATCCGGCCACGCCAGCAAACATTAGCGTGCCCCTGCCATAACATCCTTGGAGGGAGCCACGTATGGCAAACTTTATCAAGGCGGCGAAGACATACAAAAATGGGACCAGCTGCAACACGACCGCGGCTGAGAGCATCTTCTGAAAGGCTTCCTGCACGCCGCCGGAAAGTGTGAAGTTTAGAACGATCAGAACGAGCGAGACTATTCCTTGGACAATTAAGGCTACGTGCGGGGTCGCGTATTTGGGATGAATTTTTCCCATCGCCGCGGGCATGTAGGAATCGAGGCCGGCGACGAACGGGATGCGGGCCGAGCCGCCCATCCAGGCAGAGCCGATGCCTGCAATGGACAAACTTAGCATAACCGCGAAGGGTGCAATGATCCAGGCGACGCCCACTTTCCCCGCCATGTGGCTGACTGCCTGCACGATTCCCTGGAGCACGTTGATGTCGTTTTTTCCGATGGCGACCAGAAGCGTAAGAGTCGCGCCTACGTAGAGAGCGCCGGAGATCACGCCGCCCCAGGCAACCGCTCCGGGGAGGGTTTTTTGGGGATCGCGGATTTCATCGCCCATGACTGACGCTAGTTCGAGTCCGACCAGGCCGAAGCAAATTACACCAAAGGAGTTGAGGACGAACTTGGGATCGGCTGGGATGCGGAAATCGGCCGATGTGACCGGGGTTCCGAAACGCGACCAGACCGTTATGCCTAGTCCGATGAGAACTGCCGCGGCGACAAAAGTTCCGATGCCGCCTAAATTGTTCAGCCACTTTCCGACGCTGAGGCCGATGATATTTAGGACGGTGAGAAACGCCAGTAAAGCTATCGACGCCACCATGGCAAAAGTTTTGTTGTCGGCAAGCGCGGCATGGGCCGGGCCTAACGCGAATACCGAGACGCCGACGAAATAGAGCATGACCGTCGGCACATAGAGCATGTTGTTGGTCCAGTAGCACCAGCCGGAGAGGAATCCGTGGAAGTCGCCGAAAACTTCTTTAGCCCAGAGGTAGACACCGCCTTCTCCGGGATAGCGGTGAGCCAGTTCGATGACGGCGATGCCTTGCGGCCAGAAGAATAGCAGTAAGGCGATGATCCAGAGCCAGACGGTTACGCCGCCATTGGCGGCGATGCTGGGGACGACGTTGAGGTTGAAGACGGCGACTACGAAAAGCAACACCAGATCGAAGCGGCCGAGTACGCGCTTGAGGTGGGGTTGGTTCGCTTGTTGGGCGCTAGCTGACAAAAATCGCTCCTCATTGCAGCGGTGAATAAGCCGCGAAAAAAATGAAAAGTGGGCGGTTAGGTCTTGAAGGGATTTGGCTTTTCAGCCTCGCCTCTACTCGTTTCTGATGTAATATGGCACGGCTGAAGCCGTGCCCCTTCAAAACTCCGACGCCGGGCGTTTTTTCCGCAAGCTGTGAAAGCCGTGCCCCTTCAAAAACTACAGCGCGTCAAGGTTTTTTGCGCAAAGCTTGAGGCGCCGATTCACTTCCCACGTAAACGAATAAGCTACGTCTGTACCGCTACCTCCGCTGTGCGTTCTTGCTGGGCTTTGGCCAGTGCTGGCGCTACATCTTCAAAGGCTGCGAGGTGCTTGTCGATATCGGCTTCGGTGTGCTGGACAGAAATTGTCCACTGCTCGTCCCACCAATACGGTTGCGCCATCACTCCTCGATTCACCATGCCGAACCAATAGTGGCGCCAGAGATCGATGTCGATCGTGGTCCAATCGCGGTAGTTGCGGATCTCTTTGGGATAAAGCATGAGAGCTCCGTTGGCGCCGGCGCTTGCAATGTAGGCTTGCAAACCGACTTTCGCGATGGTCTTCCGGTATCCGGTGTTCAGCTTCTGGCTTAGCTTATTGACGTGGGCGTAATTAGCTCGCGTCAGCACTTCACGGAACGTCGCGAGACCGGCGGCCATCGAGACTGGGTTCGTGTTGTAGGTGCCGCCGTGAAAAACTTTGTGTTGCGAGATCAGGTCCATCACCGATTTGTGCGTGCCGAATGCGGCGAGAGGCAAGCCTCCGCCAATTGATTTCGCGAGACAGATCATGTCGGGCTTCACACCGAAATATTCTGAGGCTCCGCCCCAACCTAGTTTTGCTCCAGTCTTTACTTCGTCAAAGATCAGCAAGGCGCCGTTCTTGGTCGCGATGTCGCGCAGGCCTTCGAGGAATCCCGTCTGCGGCATGCAGAGGCCTACATTCATCATGATTGGTTCAAGGATGATGGCGGCGATTTCTCCGGGGTTTTGCTTGAAGCGGAGTTCGACGCTGGCGAGATCGTTGAACGGAGCCACCGGGACGTTGGCGATGCTTGCCTTGGGTACGCCCAAGCCGCCGGGAACTGAGGTGGGTGCATTGGGATCGCCAAATTCTGGCGCGTGCGGTTTTACGCTAACCAGCGCAGCGTCGTGCAGACCGTGGTAGCCGCCTTCGAATTTTAAAATCTTGTCGCGGCCTGTGGCGGCGCGCGCCAAGCGCACGGCGTGCATGGTGGCTTCCGTGCCGCTGCTGCCGAAACGCACCATTTCGATTGGAAAGCGATTGCAGATTTCTTCGGCCAGTTCCCACTCCATATCGTGCGGCATGCCGAACATGGTTCCGGTGCTCAGGCGTTTTTCGACGGCCTTCATTACCGCGGGATGACAGTGTCCGGCCATTAGCGCGCCGAAACAAAGGTTGTGATCGATGTAGTCGTTGCCATCGACATCGCGGAAATGGGAGCCGCTGCCTTCCTTCACGAAAATGGGGTACGGATCGTAAGCGCGATAGTTGCTGGCCACGCCTAGCGGGATGCGCTTCAGGTTTTTCTTGTGGGATTCGGCGGACTTGGGCGTGCGACGCTCGAAAGTATCGAGCTCCTTTTGCAGTTCGGGGTACATCCGGTTCTCCAGGGATCTCAAGCCGCCTGTGCGGCCATTAGAATGTCCGGGCGCGAGGGCCGCCCGGATTTCAGGCTAGAAATAGAATTTTAACGCAAACTGGACCAGACGCGGGTCTTGAGCCTGGGTTATTTTTCCAAACAGGGTCGGGCCGTCGGAGAAGTGACCGTCCGGATTATAGAAATTGGTGTGGTTGAAAAGGTTGAAAATCTCCCCCCGGAACTGGAAGTACTTGCTTTCAGTAATCGCGATTTTCTTGTGAACGGCGAAGTCCCATTGCTCGAGCCCCGGACCGCAGCAGATGCTACGCTGCGTTCCGATATTGAATTGACCCAGTTGGGGATCCTGGAAGTCGTTAGGGTTGAACCAAAAGCTGCCATTGGTCTTGGGGTTGAGTTTTTGAAATGGGGCTACCCGCTGTGGCGCTTCGGTGCCCAGGAAGAAGATGCTGGCAATCAGCTCGTTGTCATTTTCAGTGTCTAACCGGATGGGAAAACCAGTTTGAAATTGGGTAATGCCGGAGATCGCCCAGTCATTCAGTAGTTTCCCGGCGAAACCCTTATGCTCGGGAATCGGCAACTGCCAGTCGTAACTGATGACGAAGCGCTGATGGGAATTGAACAGCGACAGCGCCCGGCTGGCACGGAAATTGAACGGGTCAAGGGTCTCTTCAAAAGTGGATCCATCATCCATGGACTTGCTTAGTGTGTAGGAGGCCTGGAATTGCAAGCCATGGGAAAAACGCTTTTCGAGCATAGCTTCGAATGCGTTGTAACTGGAATTGGCGATGGTGTCTTCGGCAAAGATGTCGCTGAACACCGGGATTCCGTCGACCGGGCAACCGGCACCGGTAAGCGGGTTACAAGTCGGGGAGGAGAAAGGCCGCAATCCGACAAACTGCAAAGTTTGTCCCGCGCCATTTAAGACTTGTCCGCTCGGCATATGGAACTGGAAACCGTTCGGAACGGTTACACTCCATTGCGTGTCCTGCAAGAAGGGGCCACACTGCGTCGGGGTTCCGAATGAGGTCACATTGTTCGGATTCAGATTGTAAAGCGTAATCATGTCCGAGCAGGTCTGTGGAATCGACGGGTTAATGTCATGCGAGGCCAGCAAACGATGTCCCTCGGAGCCGACATATCCGAGTTGCAACATCATATCTCTTGTAAGCTGCCGCTGAATTGTAAGGTTGTATTGCGAGGTGTACTGCGTGCGCAGATGCGGTTGGAACTCGCCGTAAAGGAGGAGCGGGCGAAATAGGGAATAATCTACGGGTTGTCCAGGCGGTGGAGAAATAATGCCGTTGAAGGGATTGGGCGCGGGTGTTCCTCCGGCTTGGTAAACGAACGGAGTGTTCAGAAAAGTATCGAATAACGACGAACTGCCTCCAAACGGCGGCTCGGCGCCGAATTGGGCTAGCACGAGTTCTTCAATCGGATTGTAGAACAGTCCAAAACCGGCGCGAATACTGGTGGCGCCATTGTTGCCAAAAATCTTTCCCTTGAGACCGCCGCTGGAATTCGGGCTGTAGGCCACGCCTATG
Source organism: uncultured Acidobacteriota bacterium (assembly GCA_963743375.1). Taxonomy (GTDB): domain Bacteria; phylum Acidobacteriota; class Terriglobia; order Terriglobales; family Acidobacteriaceae; genus JABDBE01. The sequence continues at coordinate 60,341 of CAVUQA010000002.1, forward strand.
CGCGGTGCGAAAGCATTGTAGTAGGTGCTGGTCATGGCGGGTGGAACACCTTTATCTCCCGGCACAACCAGGCCAGTAGGGTTAACGCCTACCGCATTGCAATCGGAAGTCGAAACGCCAAAGTAGGCTTCGCTTAACGGGGACAGCGCGCACGGGTGCACCGTGGAATTCTGCCCGGGACGATAGGTCTCGACGTGTCCGGCGATATCCGTAAGCGGCGTATTGAGTTCCCAGCGAAGGCCGTAGTTGAGGGTCAGGTTGGGCTTAATCTTCCAGCTGTCTTGGGCGAAGGGATAAACAGCCGTAGCGCGAATATCTTCACGCTGTCCGGATCCCTGGGTATAGGTGTCGGTAAGACCCAGAAGAAATTCTGCGTAATTGTCCCCGTCCCCGGGAAAGATGGCGTTTGGTCCGGAATTGTCAAACGTGAATTCGCCGTTGACGTCGAAATAATAATATTGATCGAAGCGGGCGCGGCGGATGTCGACGCCAAACTTGAAAGTGTGATTGCCTTTCACCCAAGTTAAGTTATCCGACCACTGAAAACTGTTGCCAACCTGTGGAAGGAAGCCCTCAAAGTTATTACCAAAGGCAGCTCCGCCGCTGATGTTCATGTAGGGAACGCCAGTCAGGCTGTCGGGCAGGCCGGGAGTAATTCCGCCTTTCCCGGCGGGAATACCAAAGCTGGTGAGAAGAGCGTTGATGGGCGCGGCATCTGACGTACCGGTGAAACAGAAAGCTGCCGCAGCCCCTGTACATGACGCCGTGACTGCGTTGTTAAGCTGGGGCTTGAGGAAGCCAAGCTGTCCCTGGCGCATGTAGGTAAAGCGCGCCTCATTTACCAAGGCATTGGTGATGGTCCAGGTGTGGCTCAGGTTGTATTGCTGAAAGCGGTTGTCGTTAAAGTTGCCGAAGCCGGGAACGGTCGCGCCTGCCGCCTCGAACTCATTGTAGGGCTGGAGCTGGCGGATATCGTTGAAGTAATAGTACGCACTGAAAGTCTGATGGCTGGTAATCTTCTGATCGAAGCGCACGCTGAACTGATCGCCGTTATCCGTACTCACGGGCACGGATTGGTTCAGACCTGTTCCCACGTTCGCGCCTGGGATAAACTGCTGCATCAAGTTGGCCGCGACCGGATCCTGACAGGCTGTCGGGATTACGCCAGTCGGAAAGATCGATGACCAAGCCGCCCCCGCGGCCGGCGTCGTGCCACCCAGCGCGGTAATCGCGTTCGGACAGGTTGTACCTCCACTGGATCGAGCGTTGAGAACGCTGGCTACAAATGCATCGCTGATCCCTCCTCCGTTATTGGCAAAACCGCCGACTCCAGAAAAATCGCCGTCCCTTTGCGCCGTGGTCGGAACGTTCAGTACGGGACCGGGAATTCCCTGCCGGATGCGACGTCCTTCATAGGAAACAAAGAAAAAGCTGCTGTCTTTCTTTATGGGACCGCCAATAGTCCCGCCGAATTGGTTCTGGTTCCACTGCGGCCTGGTCGTATTGAAATAGCCTTGTGCGTCCAGAACCGTGTTGCGGAAGTACTCGAAGAGGTCGCCATGGAAACTATTGGTTCCGGATTTTGTGATTACGTTCACCACTGAACCAGAATTCCGGCCGTACTCCGCGTCGAAAGTATTAGTGATGACGCGGAATTCTTCGACACTGTCCGGAGAAGGCTGCACGGTGGGAAGATTCACGAATTGATCGTTGGCGTCTCCGCCATTTACGCTGAAGTTATTGGCCCGGGTGCGTCCGCCGTTCACCGAGACCGAGCCTGTGTCTTGCGATCCGTAAAAAAGGCTGCCATTGCCATTTCCAAGCTGGGCTTGCACGCCCGGCTGCAACTGCAGGAACTGGTAAGTGTCGCGGGTGTTCAATGGCAATTCATTCACGGAGCGGTTGTTAATGACTGCGCCCAATTGCGTGCTGGTAGTGTCAACCTGGGGAGCTTCGGAGGTGACTTCGACGACTTCTTGCGTAGCACCGACCTGCAGAGTTGAATTGAGCGTGACCACCTGATTGACATCGACGAGGACGCCGGTCTGAACATTTTTCTTGAAACCGGTAAGCTCATACTCAACTCGATAACTGCCCGGCACAACCTCAACGAAGTTGTAGTCTCCATTGGCATTGGTCTCGGTGCTGCGACTGGCGCCAGTGGCTTCATTTACCAGCGTGATCTTTACGGCCGCCAGGACCGCGCCGGTAGGATCAGCGGTTCGTCCCACAATTCGGCCGCTGGTGCTCTGCGGAAATGAGGAGACGCTAAGACAAACGACGAGCACAGTCACCCACAAAGCGGACGACCGATGCGTCACATTCGGATGCATGAACCCCTCCCGATTCCAATGCGAGATCGCAACGTAACAATGCTTGCGCGAAAATAAAACCTTGCTATAATCGCGCAAGGTTAGAGAACCCGCCGCCCTGCTGTCAAGTAAAAAAAGACTTTGATTAAGCTTCGAAGAGAGATGGGAGCGTAGTTGGAATTGAAAAACGCGAGCCCAAAACCTTACTTGAAAATCGGCGACGTCGCGCGCCTTGTCGGCGTCTCTTCGTCGCTGATTCGTTCATGGGAAAATCTGGGGCTCACGCACCCTCACCGCACCAGCAGCAAATATCGTCTTTACACAACAGAAGACGTGAAACTTCTCAAGCGCGCCCAATTTCTGCGCAAGGTGCGCGGGTTGAACGCACCCGCTATCGCGCAACTGCTGAAGCGCGAGGGCCTAATACGTCCGAACGGCGCCAGCAGCGCCATCGGCATGCACTTGCGTCAAATGCGCCTTGCGCGCGGCCTGTCTTTAGCTAACGTTGCTAAACACGTCGGCATCTCCGTGGGATTCTTGAGCGCGCTGGAGCGTTCCCACATGAGTGCATCAGTGAGCACTCTACGCAAACTGGCACGGTTCTACAAGACCAACATTCTTGATTTTTTCGATGCGGCGGAATCGAATAGCCGATTGGTGCCGTCGGAGAAACGCAAAGTTCTAGAGGCGGGACCAGGCGTCCGCATGGAGTTGCTGGCATGGGGGAACACGGTGATGGAGCCGCACCTGTTTCGTATTTCTCCGCGTGCTGGTAGCGGCGAATCTTACACACACGAAGGCGAGGAGTTTTTGCACGTGCTGCAAGGGCAGTTGCATATTTCAGTGGCGAAAGTGGAATACCGGCTGAAACCCGGCGACAGTTTTTATTTTGAAAGTGCAACACCGCATAGCTGGTTCAATCCCGGACGTACCGAGACTCGAGTGTTGTGGGTTAACACGCCGCCAACTTTTTAGCGCGGCGTGAGGCGCGAACGACATATGGAGGCACGTTGACCAGTCGACGCATTGCACTTGTGCTGTTAGCAATATCTTCTGTTCTGCTTGGCTCGTGTGTCAGGAAAACTCCAACGCTGAATCTTTTGGTGTGGGAAGGTTATGCCGACCCATCGTTCGTGCGTGGCTTCGAAGAACAAAGCCACTGCAAAATTACTGCGTCGTACATGGGATCGAGCGACGAACTGGTGGCCAAGTTGCGGGGCGGGAGCGCGGGGAACTACGACGTCATCTCGCCGTCGAGCGATGTTGCTAGCTCGATCGCTAAGGCGGGATTGGCTGCCCCACTTGACGTTGCGAAGTTTTCCGGCTATTCGCAACTCTCGCCGCAACTCACTTCCCTGCCCCTGGTTCGCGTCAAAGATCAGGTCTTTGGCGTGCCGTTCATGTGGGGACCAAATCCGTTGCTTTATGACACGACGTTATTTTCCCAAGCGCCAGATAGTTGGAATGTTTTGTGGGATCCGAAATACCATGGCAAGGTTTCCGTTTGGGACGAACTTTCAACCGTTTATATGGCGGCACAGGTTCTCGGTTTCGATAAGCCCGATCCTACTCATCTCTACAACCTCAGCGATGCCGAGTTGGACGCCGCCAAGAAAAAGTTGCTGGAGTTGAAGCCGAATATCCGAAAAATGTGGTCGACAGGCGGCGAGCTGACCAATCTTTTTCAAAACCACGAAGTGATCTTGGCCATGGGCTGGCCGCTGATGACCAATCAACTGCGCAAACTCAACTTTCCCATTGGCGAAACTATTCCCAAAGAAAATACCACCGGCTGGATCGATCATTTAATGGTGACCGCAGGGAGTGAGAATAAAGACCTGGCATACAAGTTTCTTGAATACATGATTGAAGCGCAGACACAGAAAAAAGTCGCAGATGTTACCGGCTACACGCCGGCGAATCCGCAGGCAGCGCAGTACATGACGCCAGAGCAAGTGAAGAGCCTGCACTTGGATGATGTGGACAATTATCAAAAGCGCATTTATTTCTGGCAGGACGTGCCGCGGCGGGCAAAATATGTCGAGATCTGGAATGAGGTGAAGGCAGCGCAATAAGCTTTGGTGTAGCGCTGGCATCTTGCCCGCGGCTGTGAGGACGAGACGTCCTACGACAGCCGCCGACAGGGCACCGCTACCAAAACACAAATGACCACCATCACCGAACCCGCGATCACCCGATCTGACACGTCGGTCGTGCAGCCGTTGCTTAACATCCGCAATGTTGCGAAGTCGTTTGGAAAAAATCCGGTACTTCGCGATATCTCTCTGCAAATCGCTGAGGGCGAGTTTCTGACTATTCTCGGGGAAAGCGGCTCAGGAAAGACGACGCTGCTGCGTATCATTGCTGGTTTCGAAAGTGCGGATTCTGGCGAGATCCTGATGGAGGGGGAACGATTGGATTTACTGCCGCCTTATCGCAGGCGCGTCAATACAGTTTTTCAGCAGTACGCACTTTTCCCCCATTTGAGTGTGGAAGACAACGTGGCTTACGGGCTGCGAGTGGCTAAGTTGCCGAAGGCTGAGATTGCGGCGCGCGTCGCAGAGTCGTTGGCGATGGTCAAGATGAGTACGTTCGCCGCTGCCAAGCCCGCCAACATCAGCGGCGGACAGCAACAGCGCATTGCCTTAGCACGCGCTTTAGTGAACCGGCCCCGGCTGCTGTTGCTCGATGAGCCGCTTTCCGCGCTGGACGCTAATCTTCGCAGGCAAATGCAGTTTGAGTTGAAATCGCTGCAGCGCGAAGTTGGCATTTCGTTCGTGTTTGTCACCCACGACCAGGAAGAAGCGATGGTTATGTCGGATCGTATTGCGCTGTTGCGAAAAGGCGAGTTGGAGCAGGTAGCCTCGCCACGGGAAATTTATAGTCATCCCGCTACGGCTTACACGGCGCAGTTCATCGGCCATACCAACTTGCTTCGCGGAGAGGTCAAGGCGGGAACCGCGCGTTGCTATTCGCTTTCGTGGAGAGTCGCTTTGCCGGATGGGCCGGCTTTGTTCTCCTTGCGGCCGGAAAATATTCGGCTGGTCGGTTCGGGAGCTGAAACCAACTTTGTCCGCGTTCGCGGCACGATCGAACGGCAGGCGTTTCATGGCGCGACCGATTTACTGCAGATTGTCTGCGACGATGGGCTCACGCTGTCGGTAAGGACCGCAACTCGCGAAAACCGGCAAGGGGAAGTGCTTTTGGAGTTCAATCCGGCTGATGCAGTACCGGTTCGCGAGTCGGCGGATAGAGGATAGATGTTTTCGCGCGCGTACAAAGCCGCCGTCACCCTGCCCCCGCTGCTGTGGGTGGTGGCATTTCTGCTTGTACCCTATGCGCTGCTTTTTTGCTACAGCTTCTGGTCGGTCTCGCCTTCGCAAACCATTGTTCACAGCTGGACGCTGGACAATTATCGTGAACTCTTCCGCGTAAATGTTTACCTGCAAACTCTTTTTCGATCGATGTGGATTGCGGCGCGAGTGATGATCTTTTCGCTGTTGCTGGGATATCCGCTCGCGTACTACCTCTCGTTCCATGCGGGCGCGAGAAAAGATCTCCTTTACCAGTTGGTGATTATTCCACTGTGGGTCAGCTATCTGGTTCGCGCCTACGCTTGGAAGACAATTCTCGGCAGCGACGGCGTGCTTAACACTTTGTTGCAATATGTTCACCTGACAAAACATCCGGTTGAGTTCTTGCTTTACAGCCCATTTGCGGTGGTGCTCACGCTGACTCATATCTATACACCGTTTGCGTTTTTGCCGATCTACGCGGCGCTCGAGCACATTCCGCGCAACCTTATCGAAGCCTCGCATGATTTGGGTGCGTCTCCGCTGCAAACTTTCTGGAGGGTGATTTTTCCACTTTCCATTCCTGGCGTGCTGGCGGGCGCAACTTTCGCATTCGTGCTCAGCTTCGGAGATTTTCTCGCGCCGCTGCTGCTCGGCGGGCCCAGCGGCATCATGATCTCGAACATCGTGGTTAGTTTGTTCGGCGCGGCTTACAACTGGCCTTTGGGTGCGGTGATTTCATTTTGCATGCTGCTGCTGGTGCTGGCGCTGCTTTTGCTGTCTGAGAAGCTGGAGAAAAAATGGAGCTTCCGATGAGCGCTGCACGCAGCAATTCGCGCTGGCTGCCGTGGCACACCATGGTTGTCTTTGGATTTCTTTACTTGCCCATAGTCACGCTCATCCTCTACTCGTTCAACGGAGCTGGGGTTGGCGGATTTCCTCCGCGTAACCTGACTCTGGATTGGTATCGCATGCTTTTTGCTGACGAGGCGATTTGGGAATCAGTTCTCAATAGTCTTGTAGTTGCCTTTGCTGCGATGGCAATTTCGCTCGCCTTCGGCATTCCCGCTGCTCTGGCGCTCGATCGCGCCAGCTTCCCGGGAAAATCGCTTTTTCGCCGGCTCGTGCTTTTGCCTTTGATTCTGCCGGGCATCATTACCGGGCTTTCGCTGTTGATGTTGTTTCGCGAGGCTGACGTGAGGCTGAGCCTGCTCACTATTGTCCTTGGTCACGGCACTGCCTTGATTTCCGTTGCTACTACGGAGGTGTTCGCGGGCTTGCAGAAAATGGATCGGGCGCAGGAAGAAGCTTCGCTTGATCTTGGCGCCAATTACTGGCAAACCTTTTGGCGGATCACAATTCCGAACTTGCGATTATCAATCATCGGCGCTGCCCTGCTGATTTTTACGTTATCCATGGATGAGATCGCGGTCAGCTTTTTTCTCATCGGACGTGACAACACGCTGCCGCTGGAAATTTGGGGACGGTTGCGGCGCGGGATTACCCCGGAAATCAATGCCATCTCCAGCATCATTTTTGTTTTTTCGTTGATCGCTATTGTCGGCTGGTACCGCTTGAGAAAGGTATCAGAAACGGCTCCGGAGATTGTCGCCGAAGTGGTGGAGACGGCTTAGTTTTTTTGTAGCAGCGGCATCCCTTCGGGTTCGCTCAGGGCAGGCTTTGCCGACTGTCCCGAAGGCATCTTGCCCTTGGATGTGAGGGCGAGACGCCCTCACGACAGCCGCCGAGACGGCGGCGGTACACGAGGAATTTTATGAGCACAAATCGCAGGGACTTTATTAAATTCGTGGTCGCGGGATCGGTCGCGGCTGGTTGTCCAGTTGATCTGTCTTTGCTGGCGGCGGAGACGCCGCAGCCTGAAGTCGATAGCGAAGACAATCGCATTTGCCATCAGGTGCGCGATGGCAAGGTCTTCACTCGTCCGCCCGCGTCGTCGCATCACGACGTGGTCATTGTCGGCGGCGGAGTCAGCGGTATGGCTGCGGCTTATCTTTTGCGGAGTCACGATTTTCTTTTGCTGGAGAAAGAACCTCATTGGGGCGGCAACGCTTATTTGATGGAGTATCACGGAAGCGCGTACGCGACCGGGTCGGCATTTCTTGGCAAAAGCGAGTACGCGTACAGCTTCGCGAAAGAAATCGGCCTGGAGCCGCTGCCCATTCACGATCGAGACAGCACCATCATTAAAGGCGAATGGATTGGCAATACTTGGACCGATGGGCTCGACCGATTGCCTTATCCAGCGGCGGTGCGCGAGGGGTTTAAGAAGTTTAAGAAGGATATGTTGGCGATTGATTTGGAGAAACGCGCATTCGAGCTCGACAATCTTCCATTTTCTGATTTTATGAAGGGCTATCCTGCCGAGGTAAAGCAGTGGTGGGATAACTTCGGCCCTTCCAATTGGGGTGCGACGACAGAAGACACAGCTGCGGCGCTTGGCATCGATAATATGCAAACAATCGGTGGAGACATTGTGCCGGATTTCTACACTTGGCCGGGCGGGCTGGGCGCGATCACTAAGAAGTTAGGAGAAATTTTGCAGGGACAATTCGCTGACCGCATGCAAGTGGGAGCCACCACAATCGCCGTCGTTCCCGGTAATAGAGAAGTGCAAGTGACCTATATGCAAGGCGGAGAGTTGAAAACCGTAGCCGCGAAGACCGTGATTATGGCCACTCCAAAGTTCATCACGCGGCGCATCGTTGAGGGTCTGCCTGACAAACAGAGCGACGCTATGCATGAGATCCGGTACATTCCCTATCCTGTGGTGAACTTGATCTTTGATAAGCCGGTTTTCAATAAGAGCTACGACACCTGGTGTCCGGGAAATGCGTTCACGGATTTTATTGTGGCGGATTGGGTAGTGCGCAATCAGCCCGGGTACCAGCAGAAGTACAACATTCTTACTTGCTATACGCCTACGGCTGAAGAAGTGCGCAGTTCCCTGCTCACCGACGCTGGCGCGCGAAAAAAAGCTGTCAGCGTGCTGAGCGATTTTCAAAAGCTCTTTCCCGGTTCCGACGTGGATCCCGTGGAGGTTCATATTTACCGCCGCGGGCATCCTCTTTATATGTCGACACCGGGACTCTACACGAAGATACAGCCCTTAGTGCGACAGCCGATGGACCGGGTGTTCTTTGCCAACACTGATTCCGAAGGTCCAGAGTCGACTACCAGCAAGGCGATTATGGCGGCGCGGCGTGCCGTGAACGAGGCTGAGAGCCGGATGGCTGGAAAGCCTGTTCCAAAAAACACGGCTGCTGCCGCAGATTGAACCTTGGTTTCAGCCGGGCGACGCCCGGCTTCCATTGCGCTTTGGGCTAACCTCTTGTGATCTCGCCGCTTTCTTGCCGCGCATAGTAAAGTGATAGTAGGCCGCTGTGCGGTCGTCGGGAAGGAAGTCTCATTTGAGTTCCAGCATTCGCAACATTGCAATTATTGCCCACGTCGATCATGGCAAGACCACGCTGGTCGACGCCATGCTGCAGCAAAGCGGCACTTTTCGTTCCAACGAGCACATCATTGAGCGGGTGATGGACTCGAACGATTTGGAGCGCGAGCGCGGCATCACTATTTTGGCCAAGAACACGGCCATTCTTTATCACGACGTGAAGATCAACATCGTGGATACGCCCGGCCACAGTGACTTTGGCGGAGAGGTTGAACGAGCGCTAAAAATGGTCGACGGCGTAATGCTGCTGGTCGACGCCAGTGAAGGCCCGCTCCCGCAAACGCGCTACGTTCTCAGCAAAGCCCTTGAAGCTCACTTGGCCCCCATCCTCGTGATCAATAAGATCGACCGTTCCGATGCGCGTCCGCAGGAAGTATTGAACGAAGTTTACGATCTTTTCATCGATCTCGATGCCAAAGAAGAGCAACTCGACTTTCCGGTTTTGTACACTAACGCGAAAGCCGGAACCGCTTCGCGGGATATAAAAGGAGGCGGAGTGAACCTGCAGCCTCTCTTCGAGACCATCGTCAAAACGATTCCCGAGCCTCAGGGCGACGTAGCCGGACCGCTGCAAATCCTGGTGGCAAATCTGGATTACAGCGATTATCTGGGGCGGCTGGCAATTGCGCGTGTGTTCAACGGGACCATGCGCACGGGTGAAGACGTTGTCATCGCGAAACTCGACGGAACCCTTCACAAAACGAAAATTACGAAGTTGTTTTCCTTCTCTGGCCTGAAGCGGACCGACATCACGGAAACCACTCTTGGAGACATAATCGCCGTAGCCGGCGTCGAAGGCATTACGATTGGCGAGACCATTACCGACGTTGAGAATCCGGCGCCGCTGCCGCACATCACCATTGACGAACCTACAATCGCCATGCTGTTTACGGTGAACACTTCGCCGTTTGCGGGACGCGAAGGCACCTATGTGACTTCCCGCAATCTTCGCGAGCGGTTGCAGAAAGAATTACTGACCAACGTCTCATTACGTCTCGAAGAAACCGACACTACGGATTCTTTTGTGGTCATGGGCCGGGGCGAGTTGCAGCTTTCGATTCTCATAGAGATGATGCGTCGCGAAGGCTACGAACTCATGGTGGGAAAGCCAGAGATTGTGACCAAACGCGTCGATGGCAAGCTAATGGAGCCAGTCGAGAAGTTGACCGTGGACGTGCCCGAAGGATTTGTCGGAGTCGTAATGGAACAGCTTGGGGCGCGCAAAGGCGAAGTTTTGAACATGCACAATCACGGATACGGACGGGTGCGAATTGAGTTTCGTGTTCCCAGCCGCGGACTTATTGGACTGCGCAGCCAGTTGCTTACCGACACACGCGGCACCATCGTCATGAATTCTTTATTCGATGGTTACATGGAGTGGCAAGGCGAAATCCCTCACCGTCTGACTGGCGCCCTAGTCTCCGACCGAGCCGGCGTAACTACACCTTATTCGCTTTACAACCTGCAGGAGCGCGGCGAGCTGTTTGTCGGCCCAACGATCGACGTGTACGAAGGAATGATTGTTGGCGAAAACGCGAAGGATAACGACCTCGACGTCAATGTGGTTCGCGAAAAGAAGCTGACTAACATGCGGTCTTCTACCTCGGACATTGCGGTTCGGCTGGTGCCGTTTCGTAATCTGAATCTCGAGCAGGCGATTGAATTCATAGCTGACGATGAATTTGTCGAGGTCACTCCCAAGTCGCTGCGATTGCGCAAAAAAGTTCTGCAAGCCAACAAGCGAAAACGAAGTTCGATGGCGATGGCAGAAGAAGAGCGCTGACGACATTGTTATCTTGCGCCGAGTATGTTCCGCCCTGCCCGCACTCTGGAATTCTTCGACAACGTCTTTCCATCCGCAAGTGGAGGCACAGACCACGCTCAGATGCAGCAAGTTCTTAGGACGATTAAATGACAACTGATTCCCGCGTACACCCGCGTCCCACGCGAGTTGCCGTGGTTGGCGTTGGCAACGTGGGCGCGACTTTCGCTTATGCTCTTTTGCTGAGCGGGCTTGCGGCTGAGATCGTGCTCATCGATGCGAACCGCGGGAAAGCTGAAGGCGAAGCGATGGACCTAAGTCACACTGTACCTTTCGCGCACCCCACCCGAGTCTGGGCGGGCGATTACTTCGATTGTGCCGGCGCAGCAGTTACAGTGCTTGCTGCGGGTGGAAACCAAAAAACGGGAGAGACTCGCCTCGACCTACTCAAGAAGAATGCGTCGATCTGGCGCAGCATCGTTCCCGCAGTAGCTAAGCACAATCCCGAAGGCATTCTGCTGATCGCGACCAATCCGGTCGATATCCTCACGTACGCTGCGGGTAAACTTTCAGGTCTGCCCTGGGAACGCGTCATCGGCTCCGGCACTATTCTCGACACATCGCGCTTTCGCTATTTGCTCAGCCAGCATTTTGGCGTGGATGCACGCAGCGTACACGCTTACATTATTGGTGAACACGGCGACAGCGAGGTTCCGGTTTGGTCGTCGGCGAACATCGCCGGCATGCGCTTGTCACAGTTCTGCAAGGCGCAAGGCATCAGCGACGACCCACAGGCGCTGCAAAATATTTTCTCGCAGACGCGGGACGCCGCTTACCGGATTATCGAGCGCAAGGGCGCGACTTACTACGCGGTTGCTGCGGGACTAATGCGTATTACTGAGGCAATCCTGCGCGACCAAAGTACTGTGCTCTCAATTTCTAGTTTGATTAATAACTATCACGGGCTTAGTGACGTTTGCTTTAGTCTGCCGACAGTAGTTGACCGCGGCGGTGTGGAGCAGGTTATTCATCTTGAGTTAGACAAAGATGAGGGTGAGAAGCTTCGCCACTCGGCAGAGTTATTGAAGACTACGATCAAAAGCCTGGGACTGAACTAAGTCGGGCTTCTAGTGATCATCGCTCAATAATTCGCATCAGGACTAAATAACCTAACATTAACGTTAGACCTGCTATACTTCGTGCGCATTTGATTGTCAACTTTGGCTGTCCCCTTGGCCAACCAGCCTCTTCAGATTGCGCCGAAGTCGCCGACGTTCAAATAGCTCATTGTGAGGCAATTTCCGTGAAGAACATTTTTGTTGGGAACCTTGACTTCAATACTTCGGAAGACGAACTGCGCAGGCTTTTTGAGGCACACGGACAAGTCGACCGGGTCGCCATTATGACGGACCGGGATACCGGTCGATCGCGCGGCTTCGGCTTTGTCGAAATGACAAGCGCGGAAGACGGAGAGAAAGCAATCGCGGCGATGAACGGCAGCCAGATTGGCGGGCGTACATTGAACGTGAACGAGGCGCGTCCTAAAGTCGAACGCGGTGGTGGCGGCGGACGTGATCGCGGCGGACGCGGCGCTGGACATGGCGGGGGCGGTGGCGGACGGAACCGGTATTAACTTTCCTGGTCTGCCACGATCTAAACATTCATACGGTTGCACGTTCGGCGATTTTTCTGGCGATCAAACTTGAGGTCGCGATTGCGACCTGAAGATTTTCTGCGATGGTTGCCGCAACTTGGCACCGACTGTCGATCCAATAATTGATGCGCTACAGCTCCGCATGTAAACTGGAAAGACTGGCACGCGCCCGTAGCTCAGCTGGATAGAGCGGCAGCCTCCGGAGCTGTAGGTCGGGAGTTCGAATCTCTCCGGGCGCACCATTTTTCTCTGGGTCCAGTGTTGTTCCCCAGCACGAGCGAAGACGCCCGCGCCTGCACTTACTCACCGAACATTGGAACTTGGCCCGTATCGACAGTGACTCCTCGTCGTGCGCGCCGCGTCGCGCCTATCACCGCCAGTACCGTGAGAGATTCGAGGGCGCTGCGCGGGACGAACAACCGCTGTGTGTTGGAACGCAAATCCGGCGGATTGATCAGGAAACCTTCGCTGGTGGTCAGCGATAGATCATTTGGCATCATGCCTTCGAGCACTTCGTTGTCCTTAAAGCGGAGCCGGACCCAGAGTCCCTCGGTGCGTGGCCGGGTGGTAAAAGTCTTACGGCTGGGAGAATCAGCGTCCCCGAATTCGCGGACAAAATAGACGACCTTGATATCTTTCAGGTCGATCGCGACCACATTGCCCGCGGTGTTGAGCAATTCCAGCTTGCCTTCGCGCACAAAATCGGCGGGCGCTACGTAACCGCTGATGGAATCGCGGTCCATTTTCCGTACTACGACTTTTTTGTGCGTGGAAGGCATGGATTGGCCAAATAGTCGAGGCAAAGCTATCTTCCTTTGTAGCGCCGCCGTCTCGGCGGCTGTCGTGAGGGCGTCCCGCCCTCACTGGCGAGGGCAAGATGCCCTCGCGACAGCCGGCAAGATGCCGACGCTACAAAGAAGATTAAGTCAGATTCTCACACGTTTGCCTTGAACATAGTGTGTCATCTCATTCGCAGTAGCCAAAATGTCAACGTTGTGATATTTTCTTTAGTTTGCTGCCATCCAGCTTAAATCGCCTAAGTCTAGTCTACAGAGCAGTTTACGTACAACGTGCCGGAGGCTATGGGGCAGGCGAGATTTGGCCCTGTGGAAATCTTACTCTGGTTGGATCAGGGATTTTTACCGCCTGGCGATGGCTGAACTCTGAAATAAGGCATGGCTGACTACATTTACACCATGGAAATCCGGCTGACCCCCGACCAGCAGCGCGGGGTCACCCTGGTCCAGGATATCGCCCGCGACGCGGGCATGAACATCTACCTCACTGGAGGCGCGGTCCGCGACATCATCAGCGGATTCCCTATTCGCGATCTGGACTTTACCGTTCAGGGCAATCCATTAAAGCTGCAAAAGCAACTCGAACACGCTGGCGCGCGGGTCGCCTCGGTTGACGACGATCTCAAGACTTTATATCTGGTGCTGCCGGGAAACGTACGCGCCGAAATCAGCTCGGCTCGCACTGAGCGCTACGAAAAGACCGGGAAACCTCCGGTAATTGCTCCCGGAACGATTATCGAAGACCTCCGGCGGCGTGATTTCACCATCAACGCGATGGCCTTGTCGCTGAATCCAGGATCTCGCGGCCTGCTGATGGACCCATTCAATGGGGCGGCGGACATTGAAGCCAAACTCATCCGCATCCTGCACAACTACTCGTTCATGGAAGACCCGTCGCGGCTGATTCGCGCTGCCCGCTTCGCGGCACGCTTTCATTGGCCACTCGAAGAGCGCACGCAAGCGCGAGTACAGTCGGCGAGAGAAAATAACTATATCGAATACATCACCGACCGGGCCATTGGTCAGGAGATCGAACAGTTGGCTTACGAGGACGATCCGCTGCACATCGTCCGCGTGCTGGAAAAAGACGAATTGCTCAAGGTGCTCAATCCCCACTGGTCTACGGCAAAAATTGATGCGTCGGGGTTGGCAGAGTTGATGAAGACCCGGCAGCAGATGAATCAACTCGGATATACGCCGGACCCCTCTCCGGCTGTTTTGTATTTCCTGACGTCGCGGATGGGCGATAAAGATATTGCCGACATGCGCAAGGCAATTCCCCGCAAGGATCTCGTGGCCGCGTGGAAGGATCTCGAAGACAATGCCAAAGATCTGGCCAAGCGCCTGACCGGCAAAGAAGCTGCGACCCCTTCGCGGACCTGGAAGTTGTTGTCGGAAGCCCGTCCGGAAATGGTTCTGTTTCTTGATGTGACCGCAAAACAACAGGCGGTGGCGCAAAAGATCAAGAACTTCCTGGGCAAGTGGAGACAAGTACAGCAGAAGCTTCCACTACTAGAAATGACGGAGTTGCGTATCACTCCGCAGTTGCCCGAGTATCCCAAGATTGCGCACGATGTCTTCATGTTATTGCTGGACGGAAAGCTGCATTCGCGAACGGAGATCGTAAAGTTTCTGAAACCATTTTCGCCACCGCCGCCACCGCCACCACCGCCGCCGCCAAAACGTGGTCGAGCAGCCAAAACTGCGGTCGCGCCCCAGCCGGCGGCTGTGGCTCCGGCCGCAGGCAAGAAAAAGGGAAAGGGCGCAGCCGCAGCGGTGGTTCCTCCGGCTCCGGTTCCGCAGCCCGTCCCCAAAGCTCCGGCGACGAAAACCGCTGCCGTAAAAGCCGCGCCGCCAACCAAGAAACCAAGTCCGCCGAAGAAAGTGGCGAAGCCGGCTAAGAAGAAAAAAAGCCCGGTCAAGAAAACAAAAAGTAAGAAACGGCACTAGCTACTGTGGCATCTCCTGCCCTAACTCCGCCCTGGCTTGAAGCAGCGCACGGTCTTGCGGGAAGAGTTCAAGGCCGCGATGGAGAACGTTTGAGGCCGCATTCCAGTCTTTCATCTGGGCTCGAATGCTCACAGCTCGTAGCATTGTGGCAGGACTGGCAAACTCCACGGCCAAGCGCTCCGCGGCTTCTGCAGCCCGCGGCATCATGTTCATCAGAATGCAGGCTTTGATCAGCCGGTCGTGCATTTCGAGTATTTCCGGGTGCGACTTCAGCGCTTTGGTCAGGTGAGCGAAACCATTCTTTTTCATTCCCAGCCGGACTTCAGTCAGTCCTAACTTGCTGGCGACGACTGCGTCTTCCGGAAGAATGCGCAAAGCAGCAATGTATTCGGATCGAGCTTCTTTTAAGTGTCCCAGGTTATAGAGTGCGTCCCCGCAAATGTGTTTTTTCATTCCCGCCGAGCGCCCCTTCATGAAAACTTTGGAGAGGACTTCAAGAGCGCGTTCGTCAGCCTGGATCTCTAGATAGAGATTGGCCAGTGACAAGTATGGGATATTGGAAGGATTCGGCAGCGCCAAGGCTCTCTCGAAACACTCGATCGCCGCACTGTAATTCTTAAAGCGCTCGTACTCCAGTTGCCCTAGTTCTGTCCAGGATTGCGAATCGTCAGGCGCGTCTGTCGCTTTAAGCCGGCTCAGTTTCCGGTAGAGCTCATCCTTCGCTCGTAATTCATTCGCGGCGCACAAGTGACCGAAGTGATGGATCAAAAAATTGGCGGGCGCCAGTTCCAGTCCCAGCGCGTGCATGCGAGGTTCCACCAGTTCATGCACCCTGCCCACGTAATAAATTTGTGGATCGCGGCGGAACAACCGGCAGAGCGCGAAGTCGCCATAGGCGCGAGCGCGTTCCGCGTGTGGGACCGCGGAATCCAAGGCTCGAACTGATGGCCCATGCCCGCCGACGCCAAACCGGAAAAAAATGTAATTTCTCAGGGTAACCAGATAGCCGCCGACCTCTGGGTTGGAGAGCAGGGCGGGAATTTTGCCTCGCGCTTCTGGATCGAGTTCTTCGTCGTCGTCCATCACTAAAACCCAGTCGGTGGTGAGGGCATGCACTGCGGCATTGCGCGCTTTGGCAAAATCGTCCTGCCACGGGAAATCGAAAACTTCGGCACCGAGGTTGCGGGCCAACTGAACTGTTCCGTCGGTCGAGCCAGTATCCGCAATCACGATTTGGTCCGTCACTCCGGAAACACTGGCAATGCAGTTGCCCAGCGTTGCGGCGCCGTTTTTCACGATCATCGCCAGACCAAGGGATGGCATCGGGTCTCAGAAACCTTGTGGACTCGCAGCAAAGCCGTCAATAAAGTATCGGCTGTTAGTCGAGATGCTTTAACGCCCGTCAACCCCCGAGCAGCGCTATAATATGGATATGTGGCGCTGGCTGGCACTTGCGGCTTTGGGCCTGGCTTTGCTGACGCTACCGGCATTGGGGCAGCGACGTGGCGGAGGCGGAGGTTTCGCCGGACACGCGGGATTTTCCGGAGGCCAGGGCATGGTCGGTGGTCGCGGCCCGATTATGACCGGTCACTCTTTCGGTTTTTCAGGTGGTCCTCGTGGAGGCCCGCACTTTGGCTCCGGCTTTGGCAGACCTGACTTTGGCCATCCCGGCCGTTCGCCGTTTTTCTATCATAGGCATTTCTACGGAGCTTGGCCTTACGCTGGCTATTACGGCTATCCGTATTGGGATTACGGGTACGATTGGGATTATGGCGACAACCCTTACGCCGCCGACTCCTACCAGAATTATCCGCCGCCGGATTATTCAAGCTCGTACGGTGATAGCAGGGTACAGGCGAGTATCGATCAGCTGGAAAATGAAGTCGACCGCCTGCGTCAGGAACGCGAAGCCCGCGAATCGTCTGCGTCGCGGTCAAAGTCTGACTCCGAGAAGACTGAACTGGTGTTCCGCGACAAGCATGTCGAAGAAGTACAGAACTACGCGATTGTGGGACAAACATTGTGGATATTAAACGGGCAGCGGGCGCGGAAAATCCAGCTCGACCAACTCGATATTCCGGCCACCAAGAAAGCTAATGATGATCGTGGCGTAGATTTTCAGCTGCCCGGCTGATCGCTGTGGCCCTGATGAAATCCTGCGCACCGCTGTGGATAACTAGCTGCATCGCAGCTGGCAAACTCCAATTAGAATGAGCCTGACCTCGACGTACTTTGAAATCAATGTCGCAATTCGTCCATCTTCATTTACATACTGACTATTCCATGCTCGACGGCGCCTGCGATGTGGACAAACTCTGCGAGCGCGCGAAACAACTGGGGATGCCCGCCGTGGCGATGACCGATCACGGCAATATTTTTGGCGCGGTACACTTCGTGAATGCTGCCAAGCAAGCCGGGATCAAGCCGATCATCGGCTGCGAGTTGTACATCTGCAAAAAAGATGATCACAACATCTCGCGCACTCCGCCCGACGGTGACACCTACAACCACCTGCTGGTGCTGGCGGAAAACGAAGAAGGCTATCGCAATCTGGTGAAGATTACCTCGGAGGCTTCTCTGCATGGCTTTTACTACAAGCCGCGGGTGAGCAAGAAGTTTCTGGCTGAACATTCGAAAGGATTGATCGGCCTGTCCGGCTGCCTCAAAGGCGAGGTCGCTGAAAGATTGATGGAAGAGAAATACGAAGCTGCGCGGGATGCGGCCGTTTTCTATCGCGACATCTTCGGCAAGGACAATTTCTTTCTCGAGATTCAGGATCAAGGTTTGGAGATGGAACACCGCATCCATCCTTACCTCTTTCAATTAGAAAAAGAATTGGCACTGCCGCTGGTGGCGACCAACGATAGCCATTATTTGTGCGAAGACGATGCCCACGCCCAGGATGTGATGCTCTGCATTCAAACCGGCAAGTCCATTCAGGACACCAACCGCATGAAGTTCCAGGGCACGGACTTCTACGTCAAAAGCCACGACGAAATGTTTCGCGTGTTCAAAGACGCGCCCGACGTGCTTTCGCGCACCCTCGCCATTGCCGAACGCTGCAGCACGCGACTCGAGAAAGTCAGCAATCCGTTTCCGCATTTCGACGTGCCCGCAGGTTATACGCTCGACAGCTATTTCGAACATGTGACGCGACAAGGCTTCTCGCGGCGGCTGGAAGTCCTGCGAGGGCTAGCAAATCAGGGGCGGTTGAAACGAAGTATTGCAGAATATGAACAGCGGCTGACGCGCGAGCTGGCCATCATTCAACAGATGCAATTCTCCGGATACTTTCTAATTGTCTGGGACTTCATCCGCTATGCCAGGGAGCATGACATTCCGGTAGGCCCGGGGCGCGGTTCCGCGGCGGGATCGCTGGTCTCGTATTCGATGGGGATCACCGACATTGATCCTCTGCAACACGAACTTCTCTTTGAGCGCTTCCTGAATCCCGAGCGCATCTCCATGCCCGACATCGATATTGATTTCTGCATGAATCGACGCGGCGAAGTGATTAGCTACGTCACGCAGAAATATGGACGCGAGAATGTCGCGCAGATCATTACCTTCGGCACCATGGCCGCCAAGGCGGCGATCAAGGACGTAGGACGAGCCATGGATATTCCGTACGCGGATGTAGATCGAATCGCCAAGATGGTGCCGACCACACTCAACATAAAACTGGAACAAGCGATTAAAGATTCGCCAGCCTTGCAGCAAGCCTACGAGAGCGAACCGCAAGTGCGCCAGTTGCTCGACACCGCGCGCAAGCTCGAAGGATTGGTGCGCAACTCCGGCGTCCACGCCGCGGGTGTCGTGATTTCGCCGCGACCGCTCACCGAACTTGTTCCCCTGCACAAAACTAAGAACGACGAAATTGTCACCGCCTACGACATGGTCGCCATCGAAAAGATGGGCCTGCTCAAGATGGACTTTCTCGGGCTCACCACGCTCACCATTCTCGACGACGCGGTAAAGCTGATTGCGCAGACCCGCGGTGAACGCATTGCGTTGGAGGAAATTGAGTTTACCGATCAGGAAACCTATAAGAAAGTGTTTCACAGTGGATTGACCTCGGGCGTATTCCAGTTTGAATCGCACGGCATGCGCGATGTGCTTCGCCGCTACCAGCCCAACTCGATCGAAGATCTCACTGCTTTGAATGCTCTTTATCGCCCCGGCCCGATCCAGGGTGGAATGATCGACGACTTCATTGATCGCAAGCACGGCCGCAAGAAGATCGAATACGAACTGCCCGAGTTGAAAGAGGTCCTCGAAGAGACACTGGGCGTAATTGTCTATCAAGAACAGGTGATGCAGATCGCGAACCGGCTGGCGGGATATTCTCTCGGCGAAGCTGATCTGCTGCGGCGCGCCATGGGCAAAAAGAAAATTGAAGAGATGGCGCAGCAGCGTGAAAGATTCGTCCAGGGAGCCGTTCAACGAGGCTATCCACCGAAGAAAGTAGAGAAGATTTTCGATCTGATGGCGCAGTTCGCGGGATATGGTTTCAACAAGTCGCATTCCGCGGCCTACGCGCTTCTCGCCTATCACACGGCTTATCTCAAAACCCATTATGCGGTCGAGTTTATGGCGGCGCTGCTGACCTCGGTAACTGGCAACACAGATGACGTTGTGAAATACATTAACGAATGCCGCGAGATGGGCATTGGCGTCGAACCACCCGACATCAACGTGAGCGACGCCAACTTCACTCCGCATGGCAGTGCAATTCGCTTTGGTTTGGCGGCGGTGAAAAACGTTGGCCACAATGCGATTCAGTCGATTGTCGCAGGCCGAAAAGAATCGGGACGATACCAGTCGATCTACGAATTCTGCGAGAAGGTAGATTTGCGGCTGCTCAACAAGCGCGTGATGGAATCCCTGATCAAGAGCGGCGCCATGGATTCGCTGGGACGGCGCGGGCAGCTAATGGCTGTCCTCGACAAGGCGATGGATCGTGCTCTGAAAACGCAGCGCGACACGGAATCCGGCCAGCACGGCTTGTTCGGTGTCTTTCAGCAGGATGAAGCTCCGGTCAACAATGACAAACTGCCGGAGACGCCGGATTGGGATGAGCACACGCGGTTGGCTGCGGAAAAAGAAATTCTTGGATTTTTCATCACCGGCCATCCGCTGGAGAAATACAAAGACAAGCTGGAAGACTTGCAAGCGCTGTCCACTGCGGACATCGCCGGCATCAAGGCTTCCACGGGGAAAGATGAAACCATTTGCACTGCCGGAATCATCACAAACATCCGTGTGCTGAAATCAAAAAAAGGAGATTTCTATGCTCAGGGGGCGTTGGAAGATATGGTCGGCTCGGTTGAGATGATTGTGTTTCCCGACGCCTATCGCAAACTGCAAGAAAAGGTAAAACTGGAAGTTCCTGTGCTGATACGTGGCGGCTTGCGTATTGAAGAGGGAGTAAATCCCAAACTGCTGGCCAACGACATCACTCCGCTTGCCGAGGCCAAGGTTCCATTGCCGCGCTCCTTGCGCATTCGCGTGCCCGTAGAAACGGCGAGTGAGTCAGTTGTCGACGACCTCCACGCACTCTGCGCCGAGCGCAAAGGCGAGGCGAAAGTACTGTTTGATGTCGAACGTCAGGGCGATTTCATGGTGGTGATGGAGGCAGAGGGCTATAATGTCCATCCAGACCGCAATTTTGTTGCACGCGTCGAGGCTTTGTGTGGCCGCGGCGCAGTCCGCGTCATTAACTGAGACGCGTGCGCAGAAACATAGCTAGCTATGTTTCTACAGTAGAATCGAGACATGCGGCGGAAGAGAGTTTCCATTCAAAGGAGCCCCGATTTGCAAACAGCGACTGTTCCGGCGGTCAGAAATGCAATGCTGGTGGTAACTGGAACGGAGTTCCTTTTGTCGATGGTAGAGCATCGTTGGGCGGCTGCGAATGGTAATGGCATGGAGATCGAGTCTCAATTAAAAGCACAACAAGAATTGGGTAGGATCGAACAGCAATTGGAACGGCTGCACGCTTTGCCGGGGCAGGACGAGGACGTTCGCGGACAGATTCAACAGCTTCACGACCGCATTCACGCTCTGCAGGCGCAGGTTGCGGCACATTTCACTGCGTGGCAAAAAGCGGAACTGGCCAGGAACCCGCAACGCCCGCTGATGCTCGAATATGTGGACCGCATCTTCACCCACTGGAGCGAGATTCACGGCGATCGAGGTTTTGCCGACGATCACGCCATGGTTTGCGGAATGGCCCGCTTCCACGGCCAGGAAGTAGCGGTAATCGGCCACCAGAAGGCGCGCGATACCAAACAGAATGTTTACCGCAACTGGGGCATGACCAATCCCGAGGGATATCGCAAGGCTCTGCGGGTAATGAAGATTGCAGAAAAGTTTAAGCGGCCCATCTTTACTTTCGTCGACACAGTTGGCGCCTATCCCGGCCTGAGCGCCGAAGAGCGCGGACAGGCCGAAGCCATAGCCAGAAACTTGCGCGAGATGGCGCGACTGGAAGTTCCAATCATTACGACTATTACCGGAGAAGGTGGCAGCGGCGGCGCGCTGGCCATCGCAGTAGCCGATCGCGTGTTGATGATGGAGAATGCGATTTATTCAGTCATCTCTCCCGAATCGTGTGCTGCGATCATGTGGCGCGATTCCACTAAGAAAGAACTGGCCGCGCAGGCGCTTCGCATCACCGCCGCAGACTTGTCGGAATTCGGCTGCATCGACGACATCGTGCCTGAGCCCAAGGGCGGAGCCCATACCGACCACGAAGCGGCAGCCGGTTTGCTCGATGCCGCATTGCTAAAACATTTTAATGAGCTGACAAAAATGTCGACCAAGGAATTAGTCGCGTCGCGATATAACAAATTCCGCAACATGGCGCAATTTCTGCGCGCGGAATAAAGAGCATGGGTCCCCGGGTGATACTTTGGTGTCTGAATTCCGCCTCCACAAGCCTGTTCGCCAGTACGTCGCTGCCGTATAATCAAGGGTACTCCTCATTTACTCCAAGCAGACTCAGAGTGGGCCGACTTCCGCTCACTCAAAGGAAGGATTAGGTAATGGCCACCACCGATGTAGCGCTCCACGACGCCTTAGGGCAACGGGAGCCAAAGCGCGTCGTCAACAATATGAGCATTCAGGTTGCGACCGTGAACGGTTCGGGCTCGCAAAGTTCCAACACTGTACTTCTCCGCAGCATTTTTCAGATGGGCGTTCCGGTCTCTGGTAAGAATCTTTTCCCTTCGAATATCGCCGGACTGCCGACCTGGTATACCATCCGCGCCAATAAAGATGGATACATCGCGCGCAAGAAAGAAATTGATTTCGTTATCGCCATGAACGCGGAGACGGCGCAGGAAGACGTCATGTCGCTGGCGCCCGGCGCGGTTGTGCTTTATGACGAGCCGCTGAATTTGAATAAGGCGCGCACCGATTTGGTTTTTTATCCGGTTCCCTTCGACAAGCTGGTTGCACCCGTGTGCCCCGAAGCCAAGCTGCGCAAACTGGTTAAGAACATGATTTACGTAGGCGTGGCTGCTCAGTTGCTTGGCATCGACATGGCCGAAGTGGAAAAGGCTTTGAGCAAGCAGTTCGCGACAAAAGTAAAAGCGGCCAATCTGAATCTGGCGGCGGTACGCGCTGGTTATGAATATGCGACCGCTAATCTCACCAAGCAAGACCCCTACTTCATCCAGCGCATGGATAAAACTCAGGGCATGATCATTATCGACGGCAACTCCGCGGCCGCGCTGGGCTGCATGTTTGCTGGCGTTACGGTGGTGACGTGGTACCCGATCACGCCGTCGTCGTCGCTGGTCGAAACCCTGATTGATTACATGAAAGAGTATCGGACCAATCCGGATGGCAAGGCGACATTCGCCATCGTGCAAGCCGAAGACGAACTGGCGGCCATCGGAATGGTTCTAGGCGCAGGATGGGCGGGTGCCCGCTCCATGACTGCAACCGCCGGCCCGGGCATCTCTCTGATGGCAGAATTCGCCGGCTTGGCTTACTACGCAGAGGTTCCGGGCGTTATCTGGGACATTCAGCGTGTAGGTCCTTCTACCGGTTTGCCAACGCGAACCTCGCAGGGCGACATTCTTTCGACCGCGTTCCTTTCACATGGCGACACCAAGAACATTTTGCTCATGCCGTGCTCCGTAGCTGAGTGTTTCAGCATGGCGCAGGACGCTTTCAATCTGGCGGAACAATTTCAGACGCTGGTATTCGTAATGTCGGATCTTGATCTGGGCATGAACAACTGGATGTCAGATCCCTTCGAGTATCCGAAAGAGCCGATCAATCGCGGCAAGGTGCTCACCAAAGAAGATCTCGACCGGTTAGGCGGCTTCGCCCGGTATCAGGACGTCGACGGTGACGGCGTTGGTTATCGCACATTGCCCGGAACCGAACATCCCGCCGCAGCCTATTTCACTCGCGGCACCGGGCACAACGAAAAATCGGGTTACAGCGAGCGTCCCGACGACTTCGAACGGAATATGGAACGCATCAACAAGAAATTCGAGACGGCGCGATCTTTCGTTCCTCGTCCCGAATTGATTAGCGGCAAGTCCAAGTCGAAAATCGGCGTTATCGCCTACGGGACTTCGCACTGGGCGATTATCGAATCGCGCGATCAGTTGCGTGATGAATACAAAATCGACATCGATTATCTGCGGCTGAAGGCCTACCCATTTTCGCGCGAGGTGCACGAGTTCATCGAACAGCACGATCGGGTGTACGTGGTCGAACAAAATCGCGACGCCCAAATGCTCAGCCTGATCAAGCTCGACATCAAGCCGGACATGGTTACGCGACTACGCAGCATTGCGCACATTCACGGGCTGCCGCTCGACGCGCGCTCGGTAACCGACGAACTCATGACTATGGAGGGCAAGTAAAACATGGCGACCACGACCACACCAACGCCCGCACCCAAAATCAATCGCATTGGCCTGACCGTTCTCGATTATCGTGGCGGCAAGACCACGCTCTGCGCCGGCTGCGGCCACAACGCGATTTCCGAGCGCATCATCGATGCCATGTATGAAATGGGAGTGCAGCCCGAACGCGTTATCAAGCCCAGCGGAATCGGTTGTTCCTCGAAGAGTCCGGCATATTTCATGAGCCGTTCGCACAGCTTTAACGCCGTGCACGGCCGCATGCCTTCTGTCGCAACCGGGGCAATGTTAGCGAATCATAAGTTGATCGCGCTCGGCGTCAGTGGCGACGGCGACACTGCCTCTATCGGCATCGGGCAGTTTGTTCACCTGATGCGCCGCAACCTGCCGATCATTTACATCATCGAGGACAACGGCGTCTACGGCCTCACCAAAGGCCAGTTCTCGGCCACTGCCGACCTCGGCTCCAAGCTGAAGAGCGGTGTACTGAACGATCTTCCTCCGATCGACACTTGCGCCATGGCGATTACGCTGGGCGCGACTTTCGTTGGGCGGTCATTCTCCGGCGACAAGCGCCAACTGCACAGCATGCTCAAAGCCGCCATCGCTCACAAGGGAACGGTCATGCTGGATGTGGTTTCACCCTGTGTCACGTTTAATGACCATGAAGGCTCGACAAAATCTTATAAATACATGAAAGACCACGAAGAGCCGCTGCAGGACATCAGTTTCATCCCTTCCTTTCAGGAAATTGATGTCGATTACGATCCGGGCACGACGGTCGAAGTCACTATGCACGACGGCTCGCGGCTGCGTTTCAGCAAGCTCGAAGAAGAGTACGACGCGACTAATCGAATCAAAGCCATCAGCCGCCTGCACGAGGCTCACGAGAAGAACGAAGTGCTCACCGGAGTGTTCTACGTGAACCCCGAAGCGCCAAGTTTCATCGACATGCTGAACGTTACGGAAGAGCCATTGGCTACGCTGCCAGAGTCAGTAACGCGCCCAGGGAGGCAAGTGCTCGAGCAGGTGATGGAAGAGCTGCGATAACCGCTGGTTCAATGAGTCTGTCATCCCGAGCGAAGCAAGGGGGATCTGCATTCTCGAGCTGCCACAACTACAAATTCCTCGCCACGTTCGGAATGACAGGTCACACCTTCGGGCTGATCTCAGTTCCGAACGAATACTCATTCAGCGGACCGAAGCGCTTCTTCTCCGCGTATAAGCGCCATCGCCGCCATACGATGCGCAGGCTCGCCATGACCGGAATGGAAAGATACACACCCAGCACTCCCGCAATTTCCGCGCCCGCTAATACGCCAAAAATTGCCGCCAGCGGATGCAATTCCATGCTCTTTCCCATGATGCGCGGCGAAATCACGTAGTCCTGAACCAAACGCCACGCGATCAGGAACGCGAATAGCATCAGCCAATGCGGATACGACATGAGCAGCGCGACCGCTAGAATCACAACTCCTGCCACCAATGGACCGACGACAGGAATGAACTCCATCATGCCGCCTGCCGTTCCCAAAACCAGCGCATAAGGCACCCGCATCGCCGTCATAAAAGAGATGTACACCACCATCGATAGAGCCGCGAGTTCAAGCTGGGCGCGGATGAACTGCGCCAGCATCTCGTTCAGGTCGGTAAGAACATCATTCAGGAACTCGCGTTGCGGGCGGCTCTGCACCAGGGATAAGCCGACTTGGCTGAAGCCGCGCCCGTCCTTGAGAAAAAATATTGCGAGGATTGGCACCATGATGAGCAGCCAGGCCTGTTGCGCGACTTCCGCGACGCGCAGCCCCGCCTCTTGTGCGATATTGCCCAGGCGAGGATCAGATAAAACCTTCTGTAAGAGTTGCGTAGTCTCGCCGCTCCATCCCCGCTCTTGTCCAATCTGATGGGCCAGGTCGCCGGTGTTGACCCGCTCGATCAAAGATGGCCAGGATTCCCCGAGTCGCCGCGCTTCACGCGCAGTCCGTGGCCCCACGAAGAAGAAAAACGTGCTGAGAAGAATGGCGAAGAAAAGATAAATCACGGCGATCGCCGGCCCGCGGCCGCGCGTCCATTTCTGTAAACTGGAAACCGCCGGGTCCACCAGGTAAGCAAAGAAAATTGCAAATAGGAAAGCAATCAGTGTGCGCCGTGCTATGTACAAAAATCCCAGCACCAGCGCGAAGAACAGCGTTGTCAGCAACACCCGCAACGTACGTGAGTCAACGAGGGCCAATACGACCTAATCTCGTACCACTTCTGTGTTGTCGCCCAGGATCAGAATTCGTTGCAGTTTAAACTGATCATCCATCCAAAGCGCCCAGTTGTCCGATTCGCTCTTTAAGTTCAGTCGATTGAGCTCATGATCCGTGCCCCGGATCGTAACTTTTTCCCGGCCGGCAAACTCCAGCGTCACTGACACTGGGGCCCGCGCGTGCGGATTCAATGCGCCGAACGGCACCGGCTGTTTCAACGGACACTGCAGCGCACCCTTATCCTGTTTGCAAGTAGTCGCCAGATATTTCCACGCCAGCACTTCTCTCTGCACAAAAAAATAATCATCCAGCACGCTACTGGACGCGGGAATAAGAAACGGTTTTTCCAATTCCTTGTCTTGCGGGCTGTTCCGGTAGCGCTCGAGCAGGAAATCCTGGTTGGGCACAACCACAGCCTGGGATTGTCCCGGACTCACTTCTTTCCATTCGTACTTGCGCAATTCGCTGTTGGCAGCCATCTGCCAGTCCGACGTCTGGTCCGCTTTATCGACTCCCGACTCGCTCTTGAATTCGGAGACCACCGAACTGCCGCCGTTGTTCTGGTGGATGGAAAAAGTTTCCGTGGCTACCCGACGCCCATTCATAAAGACGCCAAATGATCCGGAGTCAACCATCTGAGCCGCTGCTGCTTTGTCGTCCTTACCCGCCGGCGCCGCGGCAATCGACACTACGAGAGCAAGCAGCGGTGTAACGAAAAGTAGGGTTCTCAAGAGCCACTTCCCTATTCCAATCCCAGACTGCATGCCACCTCCGCCGCGATTGCTTCGACATCTTTACCGTTAGTATCAATCCGCACGGACGCTTTCAGGTAAGAGAGCCGCCGCTTTTTGTATAGTTCGCGAAATTGTTTTGCGTTTTGCCGCAACGGGCGTTCTTTGCATTCGCCATCGCATCGCCGAAGCAATTCATCCACCGGCGCATCAAGGAAAATCGAATGTGCTTTTGCTTCTTCGATAAGCACGGCATTTTCCGACTGCACGAATGCTCCTCCGCCCAAAGCCACCACGCCAGTCGAGAAACGGAAGTCAGCGAGAACTTCGCGCAACGCGGCTGTCTCCGTTTTGCGAAACCCCGCTTCTCCAGACTCGCGAAATATTCGCTCGATGGTTTTCCCCTCGCGCTGCTGAATACGCTCGTCCAAATCCTCGAACGGCAAACCTAACCGCCGGCTAAGAGCACGCCCAACGGTGGTCTTGCCCGCGCCCATGAAACCCACGAGAAAAATCGATCGCCTGTTGCCTACACGTTCGCGCGCAAGCGGCTTGACCGCAGGTCGTGAACCGGAGCCGGTCTTCGACTTACCGAAACGGTTCTGCACCCCGCTCAGTCCGATGGTTCAGGGTTATTGTTCGCGTTTCTTGAGATGGATTTTACCACTGAAGGAAAGCAAATTAACTGAAGATGCGGCCTGGCCTACGGTGCCTGCAAAGGCACTCCCGGACCGGGTCACGAAGGATGTGTGCTCGGGTTGCAGAGGGAAGTCGTTGTCCACTCTTCCCTGCACCGAACGGGCTACTACTTCGATGGAAGCATAAGACGGCGCAATCGCCTCTATATCACCGCTATGGCTGGTCAGCGAATATTGGCCTCCCTCGCCGAACTCGCCGTCATAATGTATTTTCCCGCTGCTTGAATTGACGTGGACCGAGGCGCCGTTCACCTGGTGGAGAGAAACATCGCCGCTAACCGAAGTGATCTCCACGTATGCATCGCTCACATTAGTCAGCGTCACCGGCCCATTCAACGTCTTTACGTGAACCCGCCCCGCGCTGACATCTCGCACGTCGACATTCGCGGTACTGCCTTCCAAAAGTAGATCGCCGTGGAGTTTCTCGATATGCAACGGACCGGTTGCGGTATGCAGCGTCACATTCGCATCCATGGGAACGACAACTTCATAATCCACGCGCCCGGAATCCGAGTCGGCTCCTTGCAACAGATGAGAAACCACCGCCACCCGGTTCCCACGCTTGCTCTGATCAATCTCAACTTTGCCGGAGTAGGAAGTCGCGGTAACACTCACGTGCTTACCCATCCCCGGCTTCACCGAGATTGGGCCGTAAAGGTTAACAATGGAAATGTTGGCGCGCCGGCCAACTTTGAAATGCATTTCCTTACGAGTAGTTTCCGCTGCGGCAAAAGCAGCCACGATAAGAATCATCACGACCGATACAGTTGCGATGCGCTGCTTCCGGTACATAATAGACACTCCCCAATGCCAGCAGTGCGTAGCTGGCGCCCCGGCTATTCTACTATTGTAAAGACCGATCTAAGGCCATTTCGTAGACCATAGCCTTTTGTTCGTACGCATTTCTTAGATATTGCTGCGCGACCTCATCATTAGGATCGTTGTGTGCCGATTGCTCGGCGTCGTGGATGTAAGCATTTACCGCCCGCAAATTCTGTTCATAGGAGGCACGCATCGATGGTGTACGCGCGGCTACCGAATTCAGCAGTTGCATATCCTCGCTGGGCATCCCCTCACTCTGCAGATCGGCGGTGACCACCCCGACGGGCGGTTCTTGCTTGGCTTCGTGGGCGGGAATGCCTCCACGCTCGTGCAGCAGGACACCAAAGAAAATGAGGGATGCGGCGGCCGCGGGCACCAACCATCGCAATTTCCAACTCAATCGTGGAGGATGAACCTGGAGATTACCTGGCTGCTCGCGAATCAACCCTTCCTGCCGTAACGCAACTTCAATTGAATTCCATACCCAGGGACTGGGCTCCTCGCAAGCTCGCAAGAGCCGTCCTTGTTTCGAAATCTCGTTCAGGTCTGATACCAGCTCAGAACATGCTGAACAGGATCTCAGGTGTTCATCCCGCTCAATACTGTGGCTGTTCCCAAGCTCTGGCAGGACCCGTTCGAACTCTTCACAGGTCATACTACCTCCCAATGTCTGTTGAAATCCTCACGGCTTTGTGGCCTTTTCGGCTCTGCTCGTTCTGAGGATCTCTCGTAACTTCATCCGCGCCTTGTGTAGCTGTGACTTACTGTTGCCGATGGAGCATCCCACCATCGCTGCAATCTCATTATGCTCGTAACCTTCAACGTCGTGCAGCAGGAAAATCATGCGATAGCCCGGCGGCAGCGACTCAATCGAACGCTGCAATTGCATCCGGTCAATCGATCCCGCCAGCCTCGGATCATCTCCCCCCAGTTCTTTTCGTGGTGATTCTTCCTCCGTCTCGATATTCTCCTCGAGCGGAACCACGGGAAGACCCTTCTTGCGCAGTTGCATCAGGACAACATTCACCGCCATCCGGTGCAACCAGGTCGAAAAAGCGGACTCGCCGCGAAAAGTTCCGATCTTACGGAACAATTGCAGGAAAGCTTCCTGCGTCAGATCCTCAGCCGCCGCCGTGTTAGCGGTCATGCGAAGACACAGCGAATATACGCGGCGCTTATGGAGGTTATACAGTGCCTCAAAGGCATCTGCATTCCCCTGCTTAGCCCGTTCGATCGCTTCTGCTTCGGAGAGCCTGCCTTGCTGTTTTTTCGCGTCCGTCAAGTCGTTATTTCCGGCCGCATCTTGTCAGATGCGACGTAA
Source organism: uncultured Acidobacteriota bacterium (assembly GCA_963743375.1). GTDB lineage: Bacteria > Acidobacteriota > Terriglobia > Terriglobales > Acidobacteriaceae > JABDBE01. The sequence goes on from CAVUQA010000002.1 coordinate 90,293, forward strand.
GTATCTTTTCGTTGTACCGCTTGCAGGTACTTTAGTGCTAGCTTAGAGCCCTGCAAGAATTCGAGCGATGCAACAAGTTGCAGCTTATGGGCTTGCAGGTCACAATGTTAGACGAGTTTCGGGTGGGTCAGATATCGCCTTCCATGGCAAGTCCGGTCAAGCCGATTCTCTTTAATAATTAGTAGATTCACAAACCAGAAGAAAGGTCCAAAGAACAACGCGTGTCGAGCTGTAAGCGAGGCATGGGCTCGAGCTTCTGGCCGCGGTTAAGCCGACGCCGACGCCGTGGTAATGGTTTCCAGCCCGTGACCTTCGGGTCCGGTTTCCCTTTTATGCAGCAGATAGGCGAAGAACACTCCCAGAAAACCGAGAACCGAGAAAATCCACATTCCCAGACGGTATCCGCCCGGATTATCCGCGCTGGCATGGCCGAGATCATTGGCCCAGCCAATCAGCAGATTAAACCCGAACAGCCCAATGTTCTGAATCATTGTCATTAACCCATAAGCCGTACCCAGCTTCGACTGGTCGACGATATAAGCCACCGACGGCCACATCACGGCCGGAATCAGCGAAAAAGCCACGCCCATCATGATCATCGGAACGTAAAGGTTGATATGCGTGTAAGCCATCATCAGATACACGGGAATCAGCATCAGGGACCCCAGCATCATCAGGATCGCCCGCCGCCCAACTCGATCCACCATGAGTCCAAACAAGGGCGTAGCAATCATGGCAAAAAGTGTCAGCGTGCTCGAAAGGAATCCGCCAAACTCGCGCGACGTTCCGTGCGCCTCCATAAAGAACTTAACCGCGAAGGTCTGGAAAGGAAAAATTGCCGAATAGAATGTTACGCAGAGCGCAACAATGAACCAATAGCTCGCCCCAAACTTGAACAAATCGGAGAAAACCACTTTGTCGGTAGATACATCCCCGAGGTGATAAACCTTCTCCGCATGCACCTCCATAACCCAATAAATCACCGCGCCGATGACGCAAAGGCTTGAGACTCCGAGCGCGATCAGGAAAGGCCAGCGCCAGTTGGCGTAAGCCGCTCGCGCCCAGGTAGGTGAGTTCAGAGCCGCGAACGAACCCAGCCGGCAAATGGTTAGGTTCATGCCGAAAGCAAAACTCAGCTCTTTGCCCTTGAACCACCGGGCCAGGGCAGCTGTTACCGCGACAATCAGCGATTCCGCCCCCATGCCAAAAATCAGCCGGCCGGTTGCCATCAGCCAAAGATGCCCGGAGGCCACTGTAATTGCCGGGCCGATAAAACAGAGCACCCCGAAGATCATTAAAGACTTTCGCAGCCCGATCCGGTCAATCAGCACCCCGCCAATGACCACCGTAAATATGTTGGGGAAGCTATAGATGGCCTGCAGCAAGCCAATGTTCGAATCGGAAAAGCCGAGCTGCAGCTTGAGCACGTCGGCCAGTGGGCTGAGTGCATCGTAAACGTAATAATTTCCAAACATCGTCAGGCTGAGAAAGATCAGCACCATCCAGCGATATAGCGGGGAAGGCTCAGGCCGCACCGATTCGGGCATCAACGCTCCTTGAGATAAATTCTGTCCTACCTGCGAAGCCAAGAAGATTAGCAGATGGCTAGCAACTTCGCACCGGCAAGCCGCGCTCGTGTGAGACGCGAGCGTCCTCGCTCGTGCGGGCTCCAGACTAACCTTCGCAGGCGGTCATCCCGAAGGGCCCGCGTTTTCTGAGTCTGTTACGAAACTCAATGGAATATTCATCGCTGGGCGCGACTGAGGCTGGAGCTAGAGTGTTTCATGCGTCAGGCTCGAGCCAACTTCGCGATCAGCGTCGGCGCGCCCAGCACGTGCAACATGCGTTTCAGGTTGTAGACCAGCACCGCCAGGCTCATTTCACTTTGCGCGCCTCGCTGGCCGCGCAGGAGAAAGCGCGGGTGGCCGAAGATCCGGTACTTCAGGCTGGCGAAGGGATGTTCCGCGCAGCTGCGCCGCAAGCGCATGGCCTCTGCGGTCGCTCGCTGCCCCATCCGCTCCAGCGCCTCTTCGTGCAGGTGGCGATACACGGTGCGCCGCTTGGCTTGCGTGCAGCGGGTTTTCAGCGCACATCCCCCGCAGGCTTCCACCGTGGCCTGGTAAAGAATGCGCGTGCGCTCTTTCTTCACGCCCTTCCGTTCCAGCGTTTGTCCCGCCGGACAATAAAACCGGTCCTGCTCTGCATTGTAAGAGAACTGGCTGCGGTCGAACGCGCTGCCATCGCCCTGATTGTTAATGCTGCGCTGCACCGCCACGTGCGGCACGATTCCTTTTCGCTCGCAGGTTTCCGCCTGTTCGCCATTGGAGTATCCCGCATCGGCCACCACATGCAGCTCGGCCGGCCCGCCCAGCGCGGCTTTTGCCGCCTCCGCCATGGGCAACAGACTGCGCTTATCGTTGGCTTCTGTCGTCACCGCTTGCGCTACCATGATCGCGTGCTCACTATCCACCGCGATCTGCACGTTGTACGCCGGCGCCGACGATCCGTGCGGCCCATGCATAAAACGCGCCTCCGGCTCGCGATCTTCCGCTAACTTCTTCAACGCTGCCGCCACCGCCGTTTCATCGATCTCGATCTCTTCTTCCTGGTCGGCCGCCTCTACCCGCTCCAGATAACGCTTCGCCGCCTCCCGCTCCGCCACTCGCACCGCGCTGCTCGCCGCCTGAAACTTCGAGCCGTCGATCGCCACCCACTCTCCACGCACCAACCCCACCGCCCGCGCCAAACTTACCAACTCCGCGCACGCTTCCGTGATCGCCGCGCCGTTCCGCCGCCGAAACTCGGCGATGCTCTTGTGGTCCGGCTGCAGCCGCCCCAAAAGCCACATCACCTCCACGTTCCGTTTACTCTCCGCCTCCAGTCGCCGCGACGAGCGCACCTGCTGCAAATAGCCGTAGAGATACAACTTCAGCAGAGCGCGCGGATCGTAGCCCGGACGCCCCGTCTCCGCCGCCTCGGCCCGCTCGAACCCCAATACCCCCATCTCCATCCCCTCCACAAACGCTTCGATCACTCGGCACACATGATCCCCCGGAATCAGTTCCTCCAAGGTCACTGGAAACATCGTTCCTTGCCCCCGCGCTTCCCCTTGAATAAATGCCATGCCCGCATCTTCCCACTCTTCTCTTCATCGCGCTAGAGTTTCGTAACAGACTCTTCTCCAGCGGGCCGAGGGATCTGGCGCGGTCCGCAAACGCCCCGGGAACCCTTTTCCTCGCCGCCACACTCCGTGGTAAAGTGGTGCATCCCGCTATTGGCAGCGGGTTTGCGCAAGCCGCTTCCCAAGGGGTGATTTATGGGACAAGTTTACGATATCGTGAAAGACCGCCGGGTTTATTCCATTGACGCCAACAGCACCGTTCTCGAAGCCGCCCGGTTCATGATGGAACATCGCATTGGCGCTTTGCCGGTCCTGCGCGACGGAGAAATAGTCGGAATCTTCTCTGAGCGCGATGTAATGAACCGCGTGGTAGCACTGGGACGTAGCCCCGGAACCACCAAAATTTCCGAAGTCATGACCGCCAATCCCAAAGCCATCAGCGTGGACGAAACTATCGACAACTGTCTCTTCCTAATGCGCGAGTTCGGCTTCCGCCATCTGCCAATCACGGATGGCAAACAGCTAAAGGGACTCGTCTCGCTGCGCGACATCCTGCTGCGTTACGTCTCGCAAAAAGAGGCGGAAGCTCGCCGCGTTGCCAGCTAAGTCGAACCGTCATTCCGAAGCCCCGCGCTTTCACCAGCGAGGCGAGGAATCTTGCGTGAACGATTTCAAGCGACCCCATCCAGTTGGACATTACCCATCGTGTGCGTAGAATAGTTGGTTTACATTCCACATGGAGAATCTATAGGTGAGCCAACTTGCGCGCGTTAAGATCAGCGCTCTCGGAACGTACGTCCCGCCCCGCCTTTTGACCAATGCCGACCTGGAAAAAATGGTCGAAACCAACAATGAGTGGATCATCGAACGCACCGGAATTCGTGAACGCCACATTGTCGACCAGGGCGTAGCGACCAGCGACCTGGCAGTCGAAGCCGCGAAGAAAGCGCTGGCGCGGCGCGGCATCGAAGCCAGCGATCTCGACGCCATCCTGGTAGGAACAGTCACGCCGGATATGTTTTTCCCCTCGACCGCCTGCCTGGTGCAGCACAAATTGGGAGCCAAAGGAGCGTGGGGCTTTGATCTGTCGGCCGCCTGCTCTGCATTTTTGTACGCGTTGCAAGTCGGAACACAATTCGTTGCCACCGGCGCTCACAAACGCGTAATGGTGATCGGCGCCGATGTGATGTCGTCGATCATCGATTACACCGACCGCGCTACATGCATCATTTTCGGCGACGGCGCGGGAGCGGTAATTCTCGAAGCCGCTGATTCCGACTCGTTAGGCATGATCGACTTTATCCATGAAGTCGATGGTTCCGGTGGATGCTATCTCTACATGCCCGGCGGCGGCAGCCTGCATCCTTCGACGCATGAGACCGTCGACGCAAAAATGCACTACGTTCATCAGGATGGACAAGCCGTCTTCAAATTCGCGGTGCGCAAGCAAACCGAGCTGTGCGAAAAAATTCTGGAACGCAACGGGATCAAAGCCTCCGATATCGATGTGTTCATCGCGCATCAAGCCAACAAACGCATCATCAACGCCACTGCGGAGCGATTGGGCTTGCGTCCTGAAAACGTCGTGATAAACATTGACCGTTACGGAAACACTACTGCAGGCACCATCCCGCTCGCCATGGACACCGCGCGCCAGGAAGGCAAACTCAAGAAGGGTGATCTGGTGTTGCTGGCATCGGTAGGCGCAGGCTTCACCGTTGGTGCCACATTACTGCGGTGGGCATATTAGACCAATCCCAAACATCTCCCATACCAACTGTCATCCCGAGCAACACGAGGGATCTAGGTGTTTACCGGCGGTAACGATATCGGCCGCGCAAGCAAGAACCCATATCCCTCGCTTCGCTCGGGACGACAGTTCATTTGTTGCCTGAACGCAGTCAGACTTTAAACGCCATTAGCGCCGCTGTCGCTTTTCTTCTGCTGTTCGTAAGCCTTCTGCAAATACTTCCGCGCTTCTTCCAGCGCCCCCTGAGTATTGTCGTTAGTCTGCAAAGCCTGCCGATACTCGTTGGTAGCGCGTTCCCGCTGCCCGGTAATATCAAAGATTTTGCCCAACTGGATGTGGCTCCAAACCTCAGTCCAGCGCGGATCGCCATCGCCATTGAGGGAATCGCGATAAGCATTGGCTGACGCCTGATAATTCTTCTGCAAAAAGAAAACTTCCGCCACGCGGTAATGCGCCAGCGAACTGTTTTTATTCACTTCGAGAGCTTTGTTGAATTCCGAAAGCGCCCCGGCAAAATCACCTTGCTGAACTAATGCCTGCCCGCGCTGAATAGAAGCTCGAAGCTTTACGTCAGAGGAATTTCTCAACACCCGATTGTCGGGATCAATCGAAATCCGCCGCGGCTTTCCAAAAGTCTCCAGCGTAAAAGCCGACTCAGTTCCGACCACGTCAATCCGCTTTTCTTCAGTTTTACCATCAGTATCAATGCGCAGCTCGACCGGCATGCGAAAGAGATCAAGATCCTGCGTGACTTGTCCCACTACCCGAAAGCCCGGACATCTCGCCGACGGCGGACATTTATTTCCCAACCGGTAAACCGTGTACTTGGTCTTAAACTCCGGAGCGCCGGTTGAGTCGAGCCACTGGGTAAAGAACCACGTGAGCTTTTCTCCGTACGCCTGCTCCGCAATCGCGGTGAAATCATCGAGCGATGCCGATTTGCCGGCGTATTTCGCCGCAAAAGTGCGCATCGTCTGATCGTACTTCTGATCGCCTTCCACCCAGCGCAGCATGTGCAAAATCATCGCACCTTTGTCAGTCGCCAGCGATTGGAATTCGGGTGAGAACATATCCAGCTTGCCAATGGTCGCCAGCGGCACGGAGTCATATGCCAGCGCCCCGACTGACATGTCTTTCACCACTTCTTCCAAACCGTTGGCGCCAGCGGCGTTTTCCACATACCGAGCTTCCGAGTACCGCGCAAACCCGTCGCACAGCCACCAGTCATCAATCGAAGCCGGACTCACCGAAACTCCCCACCACTGGTGCGCAATGGTATTCGCCAGCAATCGATAATTCACTTTCTCAGTCACCGCGCGGCTCGCCACAGCCGCCAGTCTCCGGCGCCCACGCCGAGGGCACGGTGTCATCCGGAAGCTCCACGATTCTCAGCGTTGTCGAAGGCGCGGGACCGTACAGCGTCACGTAGTAAGTAAATTCTTTGATCGCGGTCTCCGCGTACAACGCACCCAGATTCTCGTGAGTCGGTTTGAAAAACAGATGCAGATCAACGCCCGCCTCATCGCTCTTGAATTCCTGAAACGTTCCCGCAACAATGGTTCCCGGGAAACTCGGTTTGCTCCAAACAAAAGTAAACGTCTTAGTAGATCCTTCGGTCGCAGCCGATTTTTTCGATGGCGGCGTATTGTTGACCGTCTCCGTCCCACTGCCAATCACCACCATGTGGGCTGGCACCGTAATGTTCATGGTCGCGGTGAAGCGGTTGATCCCATAAGCATTCACCGGAAACCAGCGTCCCGCGTACAGCAGGTAACTGGTGTCATCGTTAATGGAAGCCACTTTCAGTCCCTGCACCGGGCTGTCATCCGCGGAGTCGAGCGTGCCATCGTAATCAAACGTCAGGGTGGTTGAACTGCCTTTGCTGAGCGGCTTCGCTAGTTGCACCCGCACCGTAAAATCCTGGCTGATGCGCTCAGGCGATAACGCCTTGCCACTTTCATCGGTCACTTTGCTGACTTTCAATCCATTGTGCAGCTCAAAAGTGGCAGCGTTGATGTCGTCCAAAGCAGTGAATTTAACTTTCGCGCGAGCAGAAATTTTGTGGGTATGCGGAGTGAGCTCTGCATCAATCTGATAATCGTCCACATGCAGCCGCGTCTTTTCGGCCGCCAACGCTGGTAACGAAACTGATACAAGCAACAGGACAAGCCAACTTGCAGTGGCCCGAGGCTGGCGCCTAGGTTGAAAGAACATTCAGGAACATCTCCCGGGAAATCCCGCAGGTCTCTAAGCTCTATGATTCAGATTGTTACGCAAAAGATGCTGGTAGGACAAGGGTTGCATGTTTTTTGTTCGTGGTGTCATCTTGAGCGGAGTATGGTTCGGCGCGTAGCGCGGAACATACGGAGTCGAAAGACCCCCGAACTGCGTACACAAAGGGAACGTTGCAAGGCGTTCTTCAGCGACCGCATGCAAGTGCACAGTGGAAATGCCTCGACGCACCAACGTAATAATTGCATTGAGGGATTCTTCGGCTCCGTCTGTCCATCCGCGAGCGGATGGACAGACTGCGCTCAGAATGACACCGTTTATTTGCCGCCCCAGTCGGAAAGTCATGCCAAACGATTTCCATCCCCGCTCGTTTCTTTCCCATCCATCTAAGTTAAGATCAGTAATGGAGGATGTGCGCCTCGCCCATCCAGCCGGGCGAGGAACGCCCTCCATATAATGTTATGGCAGCAGAAGAAGAAGTATTAGGCAAAGCGTATGACAGCCGGCTGATGAAGCGGCTGCTAACCTACCTGCGGCCCTACAAATGGCAGGTCGCAATTGCGCTAATCTCCATTCTTCTCAAAGCAGGAGCCGACGTCCTCGGCCCATATCTCACCAAGGTCGTCGTCGACAAATATCTTGCGCCGGTCCACGGATTACACACCCCGTTCGCTCGCTTCCTCAGCAGTAAGCCACTGGTCGGCATCGCGCAAATCGCCTCGCTCTACGTAGCCCTGCTGGTCTTCAGCTTCCTCCTGGAATATCTCCAGACCTACTTCATGCAGTGGACCGGGCAGATGACCATGTTCGATATGCGCGCCCAGATCTTCCGTCATCTGCAGAGCATGCACATCGGCTTCTACGACAAGAACCCCGTAGGCCGCCTGGTTACTCGCGTCACCACCGACGTCGACGCCGTGAACGAAATGTTCACGTCCGGCGTGGTTTCGATTTTCGAAGATGTCTTCGTGCTGGCGGGAATTATTGCGATCATGCTGCACATGAACTGGAAGCTGGCGCTGATCACCTTCGCCGTGCTCCCGCTGATTGGCATAGCCACCAAGATGTTCCGCGACAGCGTCCGCAATTCCTACCGCCGCATTCGCGTAGCCATTGCCCGCATTAATTCGTACTTGCAAGAGCACGTGAGCGGGATGGTCGTGCTCCAACTGTTCAATCGCGAAGAACGCGCGTACGAAAAGTTTTCAGAAGTAAACGCGGTTCACATGGACGCATACAAAGACGCAATCCTGGCGCACGCGATCTATTACCCAGTGGTCGAAGTTCTTTCCGCGATTGCCATCGCTTGCGTGATCTGGTTCGGCGGCAATGACGTGATTCGCACCACGACAACGCTGGGCGTTCTGGTTGCCTTCATTCAATACGCGCAGCGTTTCTTTCGCCCCATTCAGGATCTCAGCGAAAAGTACAACATCCTGCAATCAGCCATGGCCTCCAGCGAGCGCATTTTCAAACTGCTGGACACTCCAGTAGAAGTCACGGCGCCAGCCACCATCAAAGCACCCGACGGCCCGGGCCGCATCGAATTCGACCACGTCTGGTTCGCGTATCGTTCTGTCCCCACCAATGACCACGTGGGGACGGCTGCCCCCGGCCGTCCAGCCGAGCAAAGCTCGACAAGCGCTGAGCCCGAATGGGTCCTCCGCGATGTAAGCTTCACCATCGAGCCCGGCGAAACTGTAGCCTTCGTAGGCCACACCGGAGCCGGCAAGACCACAATCATCTCGCTGCTGATGCGCTTCTACGACGTACAAAAAGGCGCGATAAAAATCGACGGAATCGACGTCAAAGAAATGGACCTGGCCGATCTTCGTCACCGCTTCGGGGTGGTCCTGCAGGATCCATTCCTCTTCAGCGGAACGGTAGCCAGCAACATTCGCCTGGGCACCGAAGGCATCGAAGACGAAGACGTAGAAAAAGCCGCCGAAGACGTGAACCTCGCTGACTTCATCCGCACCCTGCCCAACGGCTTCAACGAAGAAGTGCGCGAACGCGGCAGCACGCTCTCCACCGGACAAAAGCAACTCATCTCATTCGCCCGCGCCCTGGCGCACAATCCCAAAATCTTAATTCTCGACGAAGCCACGTCCAGCGTAGACACAGAAACCGAATTCCGCGTGCGCGACGCCCTCAGCCGCATGATCGAAGGCCGCACGTCGTTAGTAATAGCGCACCGCCTTTCGACAATCCAACGTGCCGACAAAATCATCGTCATGCACAAAGGCCAGGTCCGCGAGATGGGCTCTCACCAGCAACTGCTCGCCCAGCACGGCATCTACTACAAGCTCTATCAACTGCAATACAAAGATCAGGAACTGGCAGCCGCAGGCCCACAAGTCACCGCCAACGCGGATGATTAACCAATGACCAAGCGGGGGTAATAAATAACCACGTGGGGACGGCCGCCCCGGCCGTCCGGTCGAGCAAAGCTCGATTAGCTTTACAATGCTCCGGTGCGAATCCTCATCTCCGCGGGCGAGGCCTCCGGTGAAATGTACGGCGCGCAACTCATCGAGGCTCTACGGCGTCGCGATCCGTCTTTAGAATTCTTCGGCGTAGGCGGAGACCGCATGCGCACCGCTGGATGTGACACGGTCGTCGACGCCAAAGATCTCGCGGTGGTAGGTATTTCGGAAATCGTCAGCCGCCTGCCCACAATCTACCGCTTGTTCCACAAGTTGATCGCCGAGGCCGACCAGCGCCATCCCACTCTCGCCATCGTTATTGATTCACCCGCGTTCAATTGGCGCGTAGCTCGCCAGATGCGAAAGCGCGGCATCCCGGTCGTCTACTACGTTTGCCCGCAATTCTGGGCGTGGCGGCAAGGCCGTGTACGCTTGCTGCGCAAATATATCGACAAGGCGCTGGTGATTTTTCCTTTCGAAGAGAAGTTTTACCGCGATCGCGGAGTAGATGCGACCTTCGTTGGGCATCCGCTCGCCGATCTGTCACCGCCCTCAATCAATCGCGCAACCTACGCGGCAACTAACCATCTCGATGCCGCAAAGCAATGGATCACCCTCATGCCCGGCAGCCGGATGAAAGAAGTGCGCATGAACCTGCCCACAATCTTAGAGTCGGCCGCGAAGCTCGGTTCAGAATATGAATTCCTTCTGCCAGTCGCGCCTACGCTAGATCGCAGCTTTCTCGAATCGTTGATCGGTAGCCGCGACTCCATCCACTTGGTGAGCGATGCGTTGCCCGCCCTCGCCCAATCCCGCGCCGGAATCATCGCCAGCGGCACCGCAACCGTAGAAGCCGCATTGATGAGCACGCCGTTCGTCATGGTGTATCGCGTGTCGAAATTCACATATTTGCTCGGACGTCCGCGCGTCAAAGTCCCGCATTTTGCCATGGTGAATTTGATCGCCGGAAAAGCGGTAGTCCCCGAACTGGTGCAGCACGATTTCACCGCTGAAAAAATAATCGCACAACTGCGCGAAATCCTTCCCGATGGTCAGCCGCGCAACCAGATGCTGGAAGGATTGGCCACCGTAAGAAAGTTGCTGCAGGGGACGAATGCAGACCATCTTCATCCCGCCGAACGCGCCGCAGCGGCCATATTGAAGCTCCTGCAGCAAACGCCTGTTGAAACATAGTTCTTGCGGGGATGCCAAAACGGTTTCCACCAACCGCAATAGCCCGACTGACAATTGACGAGCATCGACACCCTAGGTACTCTGGAAGTGCTCAACGCAATTAAAGGAAACTCTGGTGGCAGTGAAATCCATCCAACTCGGACAAGTCTGGCGCAAGGACGACGACGGCCGCGACTACCTCGTCACCAAGGTCTACAGCGAGGTCTTTTCGCAATATGCCGTGCTCCGCCCGGCTGAGGTCACTGCACCCGACGCCCCCACGGTGCGCGTGAAGGTCGCCAAGAGCGCGCAGGGCGCATCTCTACCCGGCTTCACCTTTACTCAGGAAGGATCATTCTAAAGCGTGCGTGGCGCGACCGTGCGGGAACATGTGGCGATGGGCTCGCCCGTCCAGTCCCGAAGGACGGCACTTTAAAACCCCATGACTGAGAAAATCCTAGCCGTCCTCTTCGCCTTCATTCATTCCGTAATCGCCACCGGCGGCTACGCAGGCCTCACCCTGCTGATGGCCATCGAATCAGCCTGCATCCCATTGCCCTCCGAGCTGATCATGCCGTTCGCCGGCTACCTGGTCTTCGAAGGCCGATGAAACTATTCTGGGTCGCCACCGCAGGAGCCATCGGCTGCAACTTGGGATCGCTCATCGCCTACGAAATCGGCTGCTACGGCGGCCGTCCGCTGGTAGAAAAATACGGCCGCTGGATCCTCATGGGCAAGCGCGAATTAGACCTAGCCGACCGCTTCTTCGCCCGCTGGGGATACCTCGCCGTCTTCATCGGCCGGCTGTTGCCCGTAGTCCGCACCTTCATCGCCCTGCCCGCCGGAGTCGCCCGCATGCCCCGCGGACGATTTCATCTCTACACGTTCCTTGGTTCCTGGCCGTGGTGTTTCGCACTAGCGTGGCTGGGCATGAAGCTAGGAGAAAACTGGCGCGGCCTAGGCAAATATTTCCACCAATTTGACGCGGTAATCGGCGTCGTGCTGGTGGCCGGAATAATCTGGTTCGTCTGGTCCCACTGGCAAAACCGCATCACCGCCGCAGAATAATTTGTAGCACCGGCATCCTGCCGGCGTCTCGCCCGCAGAACCCCTTCCCCCGTTGCTTTACGAGTTCAACCGCTATCACATCGCTCTTGCCGCGCTCGTTACAACAAGAAGCTTCTTTTTTGTTTTAGCTTTGCATTCAATGCTAGCCATGCTATCATTGATAGCATGGCTACGCTAACCATTCGCCAACTCGACGATAAAATCAAAACCCGGCTGCGGGTCCGTGCCGCCCATCACGGACGCTCGATGGAAGAAGAAGCCAGAGAAATTTTGCGATCGGCGCTGACCACTTCGACGCTCGCAAAGGGAAACTTTGCAGACGCCGTCCGGCAGCGGTTTGCCAAACTTGGCGGAATCGAATTGCAGTTGCCGCGCCGCGACCCCATACGCCGTGCCCCGGAATTCGACGAGTGATCGTCCTCGACACCAATGTGCTTTCAGAGCTCATGAGGCCCAAGCCTTCTACTCGGGTCGTAGCCTGGGTTGCGAGCCAATCGTCGGTAGAACTCGTTACCACGTCGATCACCGAGGCTGAGATCTTTTATGGCATTGAGCTGCTCACCAGGGGCAAGCGCCGCGAGGCTTTGCTGGCTGCCGCCGAGGCGATGTTCGCTGAGGATTTGGCGGGCCGCGTGTTCGGCTTCGACAGCGATGCAGCCCGAGTTTTTTCTAAGATCTCCGCTCATCGTCGCGCCCTCGGTAGACCGATCAGTCATGCAGATGCGCAAATCGCAGCCATCGCTCAAGCCCGCGGGGCGAAGCTCGCGACCCGCAACGTCCCAGATTTCGCAGGCTGCGGTCTCGACCTCGTCGATCCCTGGAACGCTTCATGAACCTGTGCGATAGCCTGTCATTCCGAGCAACGCGAGGAATCTGCATTTATTAACGCACCGCTCGATGCGCCCTTACGCCGTTGAATCCCCACACTCCACATTCAACCCAACCCGGTTGCAAATCGCGCTCCCATACGAGAACATACCTGTTTGCCTATCCTCAATAATTCTCATAAGGAAGCCTCCACCAAGATGGCGACACGGCAGAAATCCGCAAAAACCCAAAAACAAAATAGCAGCGAAATCCAACCAGCCAAAGGCAAGCTCGGCGTCATGATCCCCGGCATGGGCGCGGTCGCGACCACATTCGTAGCCGGCGTGGAAGCCGTGCGCAAAGGCATCGCCAAGCCCATCGGCTCGCTAACCCAAATGGGAACCGTCCGCCTGGGCAAACGCACCGACGCCCGTTCGCCGAAAATAAAAGAATTCGTCCCCATAGCCGCGCTAGACGACCTCGTCTTCACCGGCTGGGACATTTTCCCCGAAGACATGCATAGCGCGGCCACGAAGGCCGGAGTGCTCGATCGCGACCTGCTCGATCAGGTCAAGCCGTTGCTAAGCTCCATCAAGCCGCGCAAAGCTGTGTTCGATCACAATTACGTCAAGTTAATCGATGGCCCGAACGTAAAAAAAGGCAAGAACAAAATGGATCTGGCCGAGCAGGTGCGAGCCGACATTCGCGACTTCAGAAAAACTTCCGGAGCCGCGCGCCTGATCACCATCTGGTGCGGATCGACAGAAACTTATATCGAGCCAACCGCCGCGCATCAGTCGCTGAAATCATTCGAGAAAGCCCTAACGCAGAACGACGAGAACATCGCGCCCTCGATGATCTACGCCTACGCCTCGCTAATGGAGAGCGTCCCATTCGCCAACGGCGCACCTAACCTAACAGTCGACCTTCCGGTAATGCACGAGCTCTCCCGCAAAAACGAAGCGCCCATCTGCGGCAAAGATTTCAAAACCGGACAGACCCTGATCAAAACCATCCTCGCCCCCGGCTTCAAAGCCCGCATGATTGGCCTCAACGGATGGTTCTCCACCAACATCCTCGGCAACCGCGACGGCGAGGTGCTCGAAGACCCCGGGTCATTCAAAACCAAGGAAGAATCCAAACTCTCAGTCCTCGAGCATATTCTGCAACCCGAACTTTATCCCGAACTCTACGGCAATTTCACTCACAAGGTTCGCATCAACTATTACCCGCCGCGCGGCGACAACAAAGAGGGCTGGGACAACATCGACATCTTCGGCTGGCTAGGCTACCCCATGCAGATCAAAGTAGATTTCCTCTGCCGCGATTCCATCCTAGCCGCCCCCATCGTGCTCGACCTTGTGCTGTTCATGGATCTGGCCCAGCGCAGCGCCGAACTGCGCGGCCTCGGCATTCAAGAGTGGCTAAGTTTTTATTTCAAATCCCCAATGACCGCCCCGGGACTTTATCCAGAGCACGATCTATTCATCCAACTGATGAAGCTGAAAAACACGCTACGCCATCTCCGCGGCGAGGAACTGATCACGCATCTAGGCCTCGAATATTACGACTGAGCGGCTGCATGGAGTAATGACATGTCGAGCGTGAAGGAATTCCAATGCGAGATTTGCGGGATCGTCAGTGACAGTCCGATCCATTGGTTTGTAATCGAGTGCGGAGATCAGAAGCTGGCGGTTATTAAGTGGGATCTGACCGCCGCCAATAGCCCCACTGCCCGACATTTCTGCGGAGAAGCCCACGCCCAGGTCTACATCAGCCGCTGGTTCGAATCGATCTGCGGACCTCCCAAAGGCGTTTCACAACATCCTCGCCGCCCCGCACAGAACCCAGGTTAGCGTCCCCACAAACGGACGCGAACCTGATCGCCTGCTGAAAGTGTTTTAATCCCCAGGCATGGGACAGGCTTAGTTGCCAATGGCGATGGCGAAAGTTTCTGTGACCACTCAACACCCCGCCCAAGAGCTCGAGGGTAGACGCAAATCATTTACGTAAAGCAGGCCAACCGATTGCGTCGTGGATCTCATTGTGACCCCGGTAACCTTGCTCGCCGCTCATATCGTCCCCAGAATGGCTGGAGGGAGTCGCCGTGCTCTGTGCAAAGTGTGGTATCGATTTGCCCAATGACTCATGCTTCTGCGGCAGCCGCGGACGAACGCGGGGCGCTGTTTTTGTTGGCGCAGCGGCTTGTCGCACCGTCATCTGCCTGCGCGGGTTGCTGTCAGTGATGCTGTTTTTATCCCCAGTGCTTGCTGACACGCCACCGGACGGCACGGTTGATCAGAAGGTTGTCGGTCTAGTGCAGCGCGCGGAGGATCTGTGCCAAACCGAACGCGCCAAAGAAGCTGGGCCCTTGCTGAGCCAAGCAGCGGAGATGAAGCCGGACTATCCGGACACATACCGCGTTTGGGGATGCACATACGAAAACGAGGGTCAATTCTCCAAGGCCGAGGAAAAATATAAGAAATGGTCTGAACTCAAGCCCGGCTCCTATAAGCCATTTGAGGCGCTGGGTCAGATTGCTTATAAACAGGGCCACTACTCTGAGTCCAATGACTACCTGGCAGTAGCCAAACGCCTCAATCCCTTTCGCACCTACATCGTCAGTTATCGCTGCCATAACTTCGTGCTGATGGAAAAGTGGCATGAAGCCATTGCGGAGTGTAGCGAAGCTCTTGCGCTGAATCCCAACGACGCCTACGCTCACGCCGAGCGCAGCAAAGCGGAGCGGGCCCTGGGCGAAAACGAAAAGGCGAGCAACGATGCCAGCGCCGCAGGCAGATACCAAAGAGGCTTGGGCGGGACTAGGTTCGCGACCCGCAAAGTTTTTCCCATCCTCTTCGGCATCCTGGCGCTGACCTTTCTCTTCATTGGCCTCGCGGTTTTACTGCGAAAGAAGCCGTTACTGTTTTCATCAAGGTGGATGTTTGCCCTCATGGTCGTGTGTTTTGTCCCGCAGTTCATCCTGCCGTTTCAGATGCTTGACCTTCCCGCCGATCACTTGGGAGGGTTCAAGATAATCACTTGGCTGGTGCCCTTCATGTTTGTGGTTCTGCTGGTATTTTTCTGGATACAGATGCAGGGCTACGTGGTAATGGGGATAGTCGATAAATCGTTCAGGAAAGCGCTTCTCTCAGTACTGGATGGGTTGCACCTGGAACGCCAGGAGGAGCTTTCCATCATACGCATACCCCAAGCGGACCTTGATATTGCGGTCGCGATTCAGTCATGGATGGGCGTGGGACAGGTGAAAAACAAGAGCAACAGCGGTCAAGAAGTATTTCGGCAGATCATCGCGGGATTGAAGCGACGGTTCGCCGAGGGAGAACTGGAAGTAAACAATACTGACATCTGTGTTCTATGTCATTCTCGGTATTCTGATGCTCATCGTCTGCGGCTTTTTTGCTGTCGGTTTTTAGCGATGGGACGGAAACAGCCCGATTGTGTAACTGAATCAGAAGGGGTGCCCCACCCTTATTCGCGTTCTGTGCGAATAGGGTGGGGACTTTGATCCGACCTTGGGGATGCCGATTGTCTAACCGAATCAGGAAAAAGCATTCCCCGATCCCAACTCATCGCGAACGCGGAACCCGCAACAACTCCCAAGCCTCCCGATACCGCTCGAAATAACCCCCATCCCTCTTACGTGTCCCCTCCGGATAAAGCCGGATATGCGACAACCCCACAATCTCCGCCACCGGCACAATATACCAGGCATCATGAGGCACAATGTAAGCCACAACAAAATCGATCTCCTCCGCCGAATACCGCTCCGCCCGCCGCCCCAACCGGTTCCGCGCCACCGCCACGCTATATCCCCATCGCGAAGTAGTGAAAGCCGACTTCACCTGAATGCGCAGCAACTTCCCATCGTCTTCAATCACCAGATCGTAAGCTTCGCTGTCGCCATAAGGCTTGCTCACCGCAAAGCCCATGCTGGAAGCCTTGATCACAAAGATCAGCTCGGCAATTTCGCCTTTGCGTTTGGTATACCACTCCTCGCGCCCAATCGACAGCCGCTTAATGACGTTAGGTTTCGTGGAAATGCCATGGTTCTTTCGCATCGAAATGCACCGGCGCAGCAGCGCCCGCGGCTCTCCCCTGAGTTCAGAAATGAAATTCATGCGTGCTTAGAGATCACGCGGACAGGAGCGTCCGCGCCACAAAAAAAGCGCAGGCTGGATGCCCGCGCTAGTTATTTGACTATATTTCCAGACTATCAGGTCGGAAGGGGTAAACCCGCCATTTTTCAAACTTTATATTTGCCTTGCAATGAAGGCGTTGAAGAGAATCGCAGGCAAAAGGGGGCTTGACAAGCTTTTTCCCAAATCGGGAATAGCAGCGGCCGACTGCCTCACCCTTAACGTCAAGCGGATGCCCCACCCGTGGCGGTTTCACGGGTGGGCTGCGATGCCGATGGGCTCATGAGATTTCGCGGCTGTGAAGCTCCGCTTTTTGGATCTCATTGACTAGAACCGGGCCGGGTTCGCCGTAGGCGTAATGTCGGAAGCTGCTCCATAACCACCCCTCGGGCTTCAGAACTAAACTCCGCTGAACGGGATTGCGATGCATGTAGCGCAGCTTTTCCACGCGCTTCTTCCCGGTAAAAACAACGAAATCGTAGAAGCGGCGTTGCCAAATGTGTCCCACGGCAACGGGTGTCCTCCATAGCGCGTTGGTCTGGGCACCGGCTTTGGCGCGAAGTTCGCGCAGCAGCCGATGGGCGAAGGTTTGTTTCAAAGCGGCCACCACCAACGAAAGATTTCCGCGCTCCGGTTCGGTGAAGAGAAGATGGACATGCTCAGGCATGACCACGTAACCGACAACCACAAATTGATGACGGTGACGGATCTGTTCCATAACTTCGAGGAAGAGATCACGACAGCGAGGTGTCCCGAGAAGGGGACGGCGTTGATAACAACTTGTGGTAATAAAGTGCGAGTATCCGGCGCCGTAGTAGCGGTGCAGGCTTGTCGGCATCGAAAGGGTATAACAGGAACGTGACGATTTCGCTGTGACCAGTGAACATGCCAGGATGAGTTCGCCGCAGCCCACCCGTGAAACTGCCACGGGTGGGGCATCCCGTTCCGTGTCAAAATACGGCTGGGCCAGCCCCCTGCTCTTCAGGGTGCCCCGCTCAAGCTTCGCTTGGGCGGGGGTGTTCAGTTGTCACAGATCATTTTCACCACCGGGGAACTGCCCACGCGCGTAGCTTATTTATCTACTCACCAGCGACCGAGGCTGCCCCACTCGTCGCGGTTTTCGACGAGTGGGCACCGGCAACCTCCACGCTTTTATTCCGCTATCTTAATCATGCAAGCTTGGAGCTTGTCGTCACGAGTGACCAACAGATTAAGGCTCGCACTTCCCACTCGTCGAAAACCGCGACGAGTGGGGCAAGCCATCGTCAGGATGTGTGGGCCAGCCCCCACCACAGTCGGTAGTCCCCAACTGCTCAGGGCAGGGCCGCATCCTCAGGAGCGCGATTCCTCATCCTGTGGGCGCAAAGTTTTGCAGTTTGACAAACTACCGTCGCAAAGCCATAATCACAGCCCACAAGCCCTGTCCCCGGTCTGCGGAAGCGGCTCAAACCCGGAGGGAGTCGGATATGCAACAACCTCGGGCCAAGAAAACTATTCGAACGCGTCCCGCTGTTCGACTAAATGCAAAGCTTGACAAGATTCTGTTTGCCTATGCAACAGCGGCCAGCGCGGCCGGAGTGGGCGTTCTGGCATTGGCCCAACCTGCGCAGGGCAGAATCATCT
Source organism: uncultured Acidobacteriota bacterium (assembly GCA_963743375.1). Taxonomy (GTDB): domain Bacteria; phylum Acidobacteriota; class Terriglobia; order Terriglobales; family Acidobacteriaceae; genus JABDBE01. The sequence continues at coordinate 108,653 of CAVUQA010000002.1, forward strand.
ACACCAAAGCACACAAACAAATCGCCCTGAATACGACCTTACACGTCGATCTTAATCACGACGGCGTAACGGACTTTAATCTCAAGAATTTTTTTTCCGCCACTGGTACACCTGGTACCGCCTTCGGTAGCGTCACCGTCTCGCCTGCCGTCGAAGGTAATGCCGTCTGGGGACACACAACGTTTCAGCGACCCTACGCGTCTGCTTTATACCCCGGGGTCCGCGTGGGACCAAAAGGACGGTTTCTGACCGGCGCGGGGAAAATGGCGAGCGCCGACTCGCGTAGCTACGTCTGCACCGGACCTTGGGGGAACGTTGCGAACCGCTACCTCGGGTTGAAGTTCGTCATCAATGGTGAGGTACATTTCGGTTGGGCGCGACTCAACGTAACCTGCGACCACGGCGCGCTAAGCCCCCTGCTTACCGGCTACGCATACGAAACAGAACCTGACCGGCCAATCGCTACCGGCAGGGAGCGCGAACAGGATGAATCGATCGATCCAACTTCAGCCGTCTGGTCCGGCAGCCTCGGCCGACTCGCCTTAGGAACAGTCGCATCCCCGGGCAGGTAGAAAATTCGGCATAGCAGCAAATTCGGCATAAGAGAGGGAGATGTTTCCATGCCAGGTTTGTTCGTAGTCCGCAGATTCGCAGTTCTGGCCGCGTGCTTCACTACGTTGCTTGTACCGGAATTGAGCGCTGGCAGCCACTTTAAAGTGCTACATCGCTTCTTGGGTGGACCCGATGGGACAGTTGCCAACTCACTAATCCTGGATAGTACTGGTAATCTCTACGGTACAACACAAGAGGGTGGCAACAGTAATTGCGACTATTACTATCCCGGATGCGGCGTGGTTTTCGAAATGACGCGCTCCAGCAAGGGCAAGTGGCAAGAGCTTGTACTTTATGCTTTCCACGGCCAAGCGGACGGAGGGATGCCGGTTGGCAATCTCCTCTTCGATGCGTCGGGTAACCTGTATGGCACGACCTCCGTTGGAGGCACAGGCAATTGCCAGCTAGGATGCGGAACGGTTTTTGAACTTTCTCCCAGCCAGAACGGTTGGACCGAAACCGTACTTTACAGCTTCCAGAATGGTTCTGACGGCGGGTTTCCCAGCGGGCTACTGTTTGACGCGTCGGGCAACCTCTTTGGCGTAAGCCGGATTGATACTTACGGGAGCGCGATTTTCGAGCTTTCTCCGCCGCAGCAAAAGGGCGGTAACTGGACCGAAACCACGCTTTACCTGCAAAACTACAATCAGTTCAGTTCCAATCTCGCCTTCGACAAGCAAGGACGCTTATACGACACTTCCCCCTTGGCTGGTCAAGGGTTCGGCTTAGTGTTCGATCTGGACCAGGTCGGCCAAAGCTGGCAGGAAACGAATCTTTTTGGCTTCAAGGGCGGCGGCAACGGAGCCCAACCCGATGCTGGAGTAATTCTCGACAACCGAGGACGCATGTACGGAACCGCAGGAGCGGGCGGGAACAAATGGGGCATTGCCTTTGAGCTGAAGCGCTCAGGCAACCATTGGAAACAAGTCATGCTGTACAATTTCTGCAGCTTGAACAGCTGCGCCGATGGGGCCTCGCCCGACGCGCCGCTCACCTTCGATCAACATGGAAACCTCTATGGCATGACGTCGGCAGGTGGGAAGGGATGTGAAATCGGCTGTGGCGTGGTATTCAGACTGTCACCCGCGCGTGCCGGAAATTGGAAGGAAACGGTCCTTCACACGTTCCAGGGCGGATCGGACGGTCAAGGCTCCGCGAACCGCCTAACCCTGGACGATAAGGGTCATATCTACGGCACCACAGCCGACAATGGAGACTCCTTCAGTACCCTGTTTGAGTTGACGCCCTAACCGCTCCAGTCATCTGACCGACACTACAATGCGAACCGCTTCCCAAGCTTTGGCATCAAAGGACTCGAGAGGTGCACTATGCCGGATGTCAAGAAGGATTCAACCAGTTCACCGCAACAGCCATCAAACCAACGTCGCTCTGAGGAGGCCGCTGTCAACCAGCGCTTAGAGAAAGACGCCGATGAAATGGCGGGTGAGGCTCAAGAAGTCGAGAAAAAATACGACCAGGATCACGATATTTTCACCAAGTGATTGCCGCGTAACCCAAGGTCGGTTTTGACTGACGGGTGCCCCATTCTAACGTCGGTTTTTTCGACGTTAGGGTGGGAACTTTGACTTTTCTGTTCGCGCACACCGCAACTTTGAAATCCCCTTAATTTGAACGACATACTCTACGGTTGAGTAAAAACGCCGAAGTCGGCGACTGGCGGCCTTGAAGGGGCGCGGCTTCAGCCGCGCCACACTCGTTTTCAATGACGTAAGGCAAGGCTGAAGCCGTGCCCTTTCAAAACTTCCGACGCCCAGAGTTTTTTTCCAACCGCATATACTGGCGTAATGAAATCCCAAGCAAAGCTTCTTCTCGCCATGGGAGTTTTGTGCGCCGCCACCTTGCCCGCTCAGGAAATGGCAAAGTGGCAGATCGGGCCTTTCCTGCGCCCAGCAAAAGGTAATCCGGTTATCGCTCCACGCGCGGACTCAACTTTTATCGATCCTATCCTAAAACGCCCGGTGCATTGGGAAGTCCTGCACACGTTCAATCCTGCAGCCATCGTGCGTGATGGCAAAGTTTACGTGCTTTACCGGGCCGAGGACGACTCCGGCGCTATGCAGATTGGAGGGCACACGTCGCGCCTCGGCCTCGCCGAGAGCGCGGATGGAATCACGTTTGTGCGGCGCGCTGAGCCTGTGCTTTATCCGGCTGACGATGCGCAGCAGGCCCGGGAGTGGCCGGGCGGAGTTGAAGATCCGCGCATTGTGGAGGCGGAAGACGGCAGCTACGTTCTCACTTACACGCAGTGGAATCGCAAGAGCTTTTCGGTAGGCATCGCGACTTCGACCGATCTGACGCATTGGCAAAAACATGGCCCAGCCTTTGCCGCCGCCGAAGGAGGCAAGTATGCGGAGCTGAGGTACAAATCCGCAGGAATAGTTACGAGCCTGAATAAAGATAAAGGACGATTGCTCGCGGCGAAAATCAATGGCCGCTACTGGATGTATTGGGGCGAAGGCGCAATTCATCTTGCGACTTCGAATGACTTGATCCAGTGGGCTCCGGTAGAAGATGCGAAGGGTGTCCCGATTGAAGTGTTGCGACCGCGCTCCGGTCATTTCGACAGCACCTTTCCCGAGACCGGCCCGCCGCCAGTTCTGACCGCAGCAGGAATCGTGGTGATCTACAACGGAAAAAATGCTGTCACCAATGGAGACCGCGATTTAGGTCCCAACGCCTATGCGGCCGGCGAGGCGCTGTTCGATAAAGATGATCCGAAACATCTTATGGAGCAGACCGAGCGTCCGGTCTTGCAGCCGGAAATGCCCTACGAGAAGACCGGCCAGTATGCTGCCGGAACCACCTTTGCCGAGGGCTTGGTGTACTTCCACGACCACTGGTTCCTCTACTACGGCTGCGCCGACTCGCTGGTAGGCGTGGTCACCGCCTCCGCCAAGTAAACCGCGCTATCTGCCTGACGCCGGATAACCTTCTGTCCGCATCTTGCGTCGAACTTCATAGGGAAATTTGCGCCGCGTCTAGTGTCTCCAGAGGTATAATCGACCAAAGGCCCGCTCGGGCGGAAAACGGAGTCTGGTATGAAGTTCCGGCTAATGCTACTCACGGCAACCTTGTTCACCTTCGGAAGCCTGACCTCAGCGATCGCGCAAACTGGCGCCCCAGGCACCCAACCGACCACACCAGGAACTGTTCCCACGGGAGACCCCGGAGTTTCAGGCACCGCCCCGCCACAAAACAGCACCGCAACCCAAGGAACTCAAAGCACTCCCGTCCAACCCGCCGATCCCGACAAAGTAAAACACGACGGCGGCAAAGACGACGTCGACGCCATCGGCAACCGCAAAGTAGGCGGACGCGGCCTCGGAAACTGGTATTCCATCGAAAGCGACATCAAGATGGGAAAACAATATAGTCAGATGGTGGATTCTACTTCGAAGTTCGTTTCGGATCCCGTCGTTACTGAGTATGTGAACCGGTTGGGGCAGAATCTGGTGCGCAACTCGGATGCGCAGGTGCCATTTACTTTTAAGATCATCGACTCGGATGTGGTCAACGCTATGTCGCTTCCGGGTGGGTTTGTTTATGTTGACTCCGCTACTATTCTTGCGGCTGACGGTGAGGCCGAATTGGCCGGGGTGATGGCTCACGAAATCGCTCACGTTTGTGCGCGCCATGCTACGCGACAGTTGACTCGGGCGCAGTATGCAAACTTCGCGACCATTCCGCTGATTTTTGTGGGCGGCGGAATTGGATATGCAGCTTACCAGGCGGCTGGTCTGGCTTTGCCTATAACGTTCCTTAGCTTCCAGCGCGGGTTTGAGGCTGAGGCCGATTACCTTGGTCTGCAGTACATGTACAAAGCGGGATACGACCCGCAGTCGTTTGTGGCTTTCTTTGAGAAACTGCAGGCCATGGAGAAGAAGAAGCCGGGTACGCTGGCGAAGACTTTCGCTTCGCATCCGCAGACACCAGATCGCATTGCGGCGTCGCAGAACGAGATTGAAAAGATCCTTCCGGCAAAGGCTGAGTATACGGTTACTACTTCGGAATTCGACGATGTTAAATCGCGGTTGGCTTCGCTGGAAAATCGGCGCAAGCCCAACGATTTGAAAGATAGCGGCAAGCCTAGCCTGCGGCGGGCATCGTCTACCAGCAATACTGGAAACAGCGGCAACTCCGGCGACGATGACAAGCCTACACTGAAGCGGCGGGACGACAGTAACAGCAACTAGTTCCCGCTGTGGCTTAGCTGTCGCTGAATAGTCGCTAAGCAGATTTTCTTTGCTTGCGCGCTGCGGCGGCGCCTTTTTTCCCCAGCGCTGTCCTTACTGATTTCGGAAGATGCGAAATCGTTCGCTTCTTCTTAGCGGCGGTTGCTGCCTTCGAGATGTTTTTCTTGGCTGCAGTCTTTTGCTTCGCACTAGCCATATTGATTGCTCCTGTAATTTTTAAACGACCTCCGCTTTAATGCAAGAGCTGCGCAAATCGACGGCTTCCGTCGTCCGCGCTGGTGCTCGCCAGCTCCCACCCTTTCGCAACTAACGCGAAGGAGTGGGGCACCCGAATCGGATTTATTTCATTCGGTAGTCATTCTCTCAACGCCGCACGAGCGGGACGCTCGCGCCTACACTTGGTAAATTTTGGTTCTTCCGGCACTCCGGTAACATATATTTATTGGGACCTACTGACCGATAATGTTCTTGTGCAGGAGAACGCGATTTTGGCATCGTTTGGCGCGCAATTGAAACGGGAGCGGGAGAAGCAGGGGCTGACTCTCGAGCAGATCTCGCTGTCCACGAAAATTGGTACTCGGATGTTGCGTGCGCTGGAAGAAGAACATCTCGACCAGCTGCCTGGTGGCATCTTTAATAAAGGCTTCATTCGCGCTTATGCGCGCTGCCTGCACATGGATGAAGAACAAGCCATCGCCGAATACATGGCCGCTACCGGGACTATTCCAGTCGCGATCAACTCCGAGGAACACGATCAGCCGCCGGTGCTGGAGCTTCCGCGAGAACAAGAGCGTGAAAGTTCGGACCTTCCCTGGGGCATATTTGCCGTTGTGCTGCTGCTCGCAGCTGTTGGTTTTGCGGCATGGGGGTTCTACTCGCGTGAATCGCAAAAGAGTGCAACAGTTTCTGCCTCACCTGCGGCTGGCGCTAGCAGTGCTCCTACGGCGACCGAGGAAACTTCTCCGCCTGCGCAGAAACCCGGTGAGCCTGTTGATTCTTCCGCGAAGCCGGTCGAAGGGACGACGACCGGATCGACGTCATCGCAGCAGGTAATCGCGTCGTCTTCGCCTGTCCCAACGCCTGCAGTCCCCGTGCGCGGAAACTTGCTGGTGGTTGTCAAGGCGCGCGAAGACTCATGGCTATCAGTTTCAGTGGATGGAGAAATCGTTACCCGGGCCCTGTTGTCTGCGCCGGCGCAGAAATCGATTCGTGCGGACAAAGAAATCGTGATCAAGGCGGGCAATATCGGCGCGCTGGATTTCGAGTTCAACGGGCAAAAACTTCCCACGCAAGGAGATTACGGAGAAGTTAAGACCTTGACGTTCGACGCACACGGGCTGCAAGCTTCGGCTCGCCAACCGGAATCACCCGCACAAGCGCCGCCACAAGCCGAAGAAAACCCTACGAAACCACAATAGAAACCGGAGCAAAGATCTGTCGCCCCTCTGGGGCTGGTCACTTTCCAACTTTACCCACGGCTTACGCCGTGGGCTGCATTCTTACGCCGCTTCGCGGCTGTCAAATGCGTGGCTTTTTCCACCGCGTTGTCTAATTGTCACGCACATGCTGGTAGCGCTGCTGAACCCAATTCGAAGTTTTTCGCGACCTCAACAGGGCGCGCGCGGCAATATCGGCACAAATACCCGAAATCCCGTTTGAACCCAGGTTTGGCCTTCTGCCCATCGCGGAGTCCCGCTCACTGCCGTTACCTGCAAACCAGCCCAAAATGATTGCGCCTCCGGGCGTTCTCTGGTAGCCTTTTTGAGACCGCAAAAACAATGCATCCGTATGGCCGTTGTGTGCTGATTCATCCCCCGCCAGACGTAACGCCCAGATTGTTTAAGGAGAACAATTTTGTCGAAGAACCGCCATCTATTTACCTCTGAATCCGTAACTGAAGGCCATCCTGACAAGATCGCCGACCAGGTTTCTGACGCCATCCTCGATGCCTGCCTCACCGACGATCCTTCCAGCCGTGTAGCCTGCGAAACTTTGACCGCAACCGGCCTGGTAGTGATCGCGGGTGAAATCACAACCAAGGCTTACGTCGATTTCCAGAATCTGGTGCGTGGGACCATTTCGTCGATTGGCTACAACAATGCGCTTTACGGATTCGATTCCAACACCTGCGCCGTGATCTCCAGCATCAACAAGCAATCTGGCGACATAGCAATGGGCGTTGACACCGGCGGCGCGGGCGATCAGGGACTGATGTTTGGCTTCGCCTGCAACGAGACGCCCGAACTGATGCCGGCACCGATTTCATTTGCGCATAAGCTTTGCATGCGGCTCTCTGAAGTTCGTAAGCACGGCAAGCTTCCCTACCTTAGACCTGATGGCAAATCCCAAGTGACAGTTGAATATGATGAGCATCACAAGCCAGTTCGGGTTGACGCGATCGTGATCTCGTCGCAGCACTCTGAAACTGTGGGCAACGACGAACTCCGCAGCGACATTCTCAAGCACGTAATTCAAGCTACGATTCCCGCGCATCTGCTCGACGAAGACACTAAATACCACATTAATCCCACTGGACGCTTTGTAATTGGCGGGCCTATGGGCGATACCGGGTTGACTGGGCGGAAGATTATCGTGGACACCTATGGTGGCATGGGACGGCACGGCGGCGGGGCTTTCAGCGGCAAGGATCCGACAAAGGTTGATCGTTCGGCGGCCTACATGGCGCGACATATTGCCAAGAACATTGTGGCTGCCGGTTTGGCTGAGCGTTGCGAGTTGCAGTTGGCATACGCGATTGGCGTGGCTGAGCCGGTGAGCGTGCGTGTGGATACGCTGGGGACCAGCAAGGTCGATGAAAAGATTATTGCCGACCTGGTGCGATCGCATTTCAAGCTTACGCCGAAGGGGATTATTGAATCGCTCAATCTGCGGCGTCCGATTTATTGCAAGACTGCGGCTTATGGGCATTTCGGGCGCACTGATCCGGACTTCACTTGGGAGTTGACTGACAAGGCGGCGAAGCTGGCCAGTGATGCCGGGTTGCGTCAGCCGGTCGCGCACGCGCATAAGTAAATTTGCGGATCCCACACCTTCGCGCCGAATGCGCAGGAGTTTGGTATCCGATTCAGATTTCCAACTCCCACTTCTCGCAAAAGATGCGAGAAGTGGGGCACCCGAAATAAAGGGCACGCGGCATGCCTGTCATCCCGACCGAAGCGAGCAAATACCGAGATCCCTCGCTTCGCTCGGGATGACAGGTATGAGTGGATGGCAAAGTTCAGAATCAAGATTAATTCAGCGCCACAGGAGAAGTAATGTCGACTACGCCAACGCAAGTGCAATCTGATATCAAAGGTATTGAGTTTGCCGATCTGGGCAAGAAACGCATTGATTGGGCCAACCAGTCGATGAAAGTTTTGCAGATCATTCGCAAGGAATTCATTAAGAACCAGCCGCTGCAGGGCATTCGCATTTCTGCCTGTCTGCACGTTACCGCGGAGACGGCGAATCTGGCCATCACGCTGCGCGATGGCGGGGCGGATGTGGTGCTGTGCGCTTCCAATCCGCTGTCCACCCAGGACGATGTTGCGGCCAGCCTGGTGCGTGATCACAACATTCCGGTCTTCGCGATTAAGGGCGAAGACAACGACACCTACTATAATCACATTCTTGCAGCTATCGATCACCGGCCGCATATCACCATGGACGACGGCGCGGACCTCGTCACCATTTTGCACACCAAGCGCCAAGACGCGCTCACCGGCGTGATTGGCGGCACTGAAGAGACCACGACTGGCGTGATACGGTTGCGCGCCATGGCGAAGGAAGGCGTGCTGCGCTTCCCCATCGTCGCGGTGAACGATGCCGACACTAAGCATCTGTTCGACAACCGTTACGGAACCGGGCAGTCGACGATTGATGGCATTATTCGCGCCACTAACTTCCTGCTGGCAGGATCGAAGTTTGTGGTCGCCGGATATGGCTGGTGCGGACGTGGGCTGGCTAGCCGCGCGCGCGGCAATGGCGCTGAAGTGATCATCACTGAAGTTGACCCGACGAAGGCTCTGGAAGCGGTTATGGACGGCTTCCGCGTGATGTCGATGACCGAGGCTGCCAAGATTGGTGATGTTTTCTGCACTGTGACTGGCAACAAGAGCGTGCTCACCAAAGATCACTTCGAGTTGATGAAAGATGGGGCGATCATCTCGAACTCCGGGCACTTCAATGTGGAGATCGATATTCCCGCGCTCGAGAAGCTGTCGTCTTCGAAGCGCACCACGCGCACTTCGGTCGAAGAATATTCGCTGAAAGATGGGCGCAAGATTAATCTGCTGGGCGAAGGCCGGTTGATCAATCTAGCTTCGGCTGAAGGGCATCCTGCGTCGGTAATGGATATGAGCTTTGCCGACCAGGCGCTGTCGGTCGACTACATGGTGAAGAACCACAAATCGCTCGAGAAGAAAGTCTATCGAGTCCCCGATGATTTGGATAAGCGCGTTGCCAAGTTAAAGCTCGAGTCGATGGGAATTAAGATCGACAAGCTTACCCCGGAGCAGGAAGAGTATCTGGCGGGTTGGAGTGAGGGGACGTAGGTCAGGCTTTAGGCTTTAGGCTTCGGGAACTAACGGCGCGGCGCTTGTCGCGCCTTTTCTTTTACGGCCAAATCTGGGCTCCGTGTAGAATGCGGAGAATTTCTAGCATGTCTCCTTGAAGACGATAAACAGCGACATATGGAAGCCCGTTCAGCACGAGTTCGCGAGTGCCTGCCTTTCGGCCGGTTCGTCCTTGCCAGGGAAATTGCGCCAGCCCTCCTACGCTCTCATAGATGGAAAGGGCGATGCGGCGAGCAATGGCGCTGCTGCCGTGCTTTTCGAGGTAATCTGCAATTTCGGTGAGGTCGCGAGTTGCGGGTTCCGTCCAACGGATCCGCATTAGCCAGGATACCGTTGACCTATTTGGTTTCCCAGTGCACTATGTTCAATTAACTCGCCACGATCGGCAGCGGCGATTCCTTTCTCAACTTCGCGGATGAACCACTCGTCGTAGTTCACCAGACGCTCGACGGCTTCGGCTACCAGCGTCTCGGTATCGCGCCCCAGCTGTGACGCAAGTTGACTGAGCTTCGCTTGCAGATCGGGGTTCAAATGCACTTCCATATCACTAGGGTAGGGTTGGCAGGAACGGATGTCAATGCTCTTCGTCTTTAACTCCGCAGCGAGTCTGAGCGGTCGGGATTGCTGAGAAATGAAGCTCCGACAGAGCGAAGCTTGACTGAGCATACTGGACGACTAAGGTGCTTCAGACGAGGGGTTTTATAGCGCTAAATTTGCCCGGATTTTGGCGGCGATTTGTGCGGGTGATGCGTCGACGTCAACTACGATTGCATTCTCTGGCTCCTCGAGTGTTGCTAATTGGCTGGCCAGCATTTGCTCGGTCATGAAGTGTCCGTGGCGGGCGTGAAGACGCTGCTGCAGCAGAGATGGAGTTCCTTTCAGGTAGACGAATTTCACTTCTGGCGAGATCTGCAAGGCATCCCGGTATGACTGCTTCAAGGCCGAACATGCCAGCACTGCATTTTTTCCCGCTGCAATCCATTTGGCGATCAGAGCGCGGAGAGTTTCCAGCCAAGGGGCGCGGTCAGCATCTGTTAGCGGGATGCCGGAGCGCATTTTCTCTTTGTTTGTGGATGAATGGTAGTCGTCGGCGTCGGCGAATTCCCAGCCTAGTTGCGATGCGAGCAGTTGTCCGACCGTGGTCTTGCCTGCTCCGGACGCTCCCATCAGTATGATGACCATGCTTCTTCACGGCGCGGGCGGGCGCTTCATTCATTCTGGGGTAAGGAGTTTATCTCGGCAAGCACGAGCGCGGACGCTCACGCCTACACTGTTTCTGGGGCGGATGGGTTCGCTGGCACGGGTGCTGAGCTGTTGCCGTTCTGCGGCTGTTCAGAGGCGATGGCTGATGGCTTGGGTGGGATGTCTTTGATTGTTGAATTATCCAGAATGCGGCTGTTCAGGCAGTAGAGCGCGAGTTCGAGACGGTCGGCGACGCCTAGCTTGTCGTAGACTTTGCGCAGATAATTTTTTACTACCTGTTCGGTGGTGCCAACGCGCACGGCAATTTCTTTGTTTTTCATGCCCTGAGTTACGCAGGAAACGATCAGAGTTTCTTTGGGCGTGAGTTGCACCTTCGGCCGCGGAGCTCCGGCGCGCGAGCCTTGCGTGCGATAGGCTTCGAGCACCCATTGCGTGGCGCGTCCGTCGAGCCAGGGCTCACCTTTCGAAACTTTGCGCAGGCAGTCCACCAGCAACTCGGGTTCTACCTCGCGCGATACGATGGCGTGCACGCCGCGGCGAAACAGTTCCAGCGTTAAATCCTGATCAGGTTCCGTCGTTACAACGACGAGACGAAGCCCCGGATTCTGGCGCAGCAAATCGGCGACGGCTTCAATGGGATTGGCGGCAATTGCGGCTTCGAAAAGCAGAACGTCAGCGGTAAACTTTTTGGCTGCGATTAAAGTCTGCGGCAGAGTTTCAGCTTGTCCGACCACGCGGACGTCGTCTTCGAGAGCGAAAATCTTGCGCAATCCGGCGCGAAAGATGGCCTGCGAGTCCGCCACGATTACGCGAATGAACTGGCCGTTGGCCTCAGTCGCGGGCGGTTGCTCGATCTCGATTTTCGCGGTTACCGGAGTGCTTGCCATCAGTCTCCTCGCCGTTCAGCGCGATCAAACCGATATTCGTCAATGACCACGCCTACGCCGCGCCTGCCACTATCCTCAAAACTGCGCACCACGCGGCCGCGACAATCCAGCCGCACATCGGACTCTGCTCCAACAACATCGGCCGGTAGCGAAATGGTGAAGTCTACCATGGAGCCGATGGGCATTTCGGAATCGACCATCTGAAACAGAACGCCGTTGGCCGAAATGTTTTGGGTTTCAGTATGACGCTCGCCTGTTGTGGATTTTACAGAAATCGGCAGCTTGATCGGAAAACGAGTCGCACTTTGTACTTCGGGATAGCGTTTACGACCGGACTTGGGAGCAGCCGTTTCTGCATTTGCTGATTCGGTGGTGCTTGGCGAACTTTCTTTTTTGTCCGGAAAGACTTCCGGAATCGCCTTTTTTACAAATGGGCCGATGTTGGACATTACGAGCGAAGATTACACCCTGGAACCAGAGGTGCAAAGTTACCGAAGTAATGCAACTCTCAGCCGTAAATTCTTGTGGGTCATGGACTTGCGGGTAGTTAACTCTTACCGGAAACGACCGAAGAGGACGGACTGGCGGAAGATCAGGCAAACAAGAATTCTTTGGTCCGCAGCTCTTTGATTGTGTCTCGCAGTTTTGCCGCTTTTTCGAACTCGAATCGCTTGGCGGCCTCGCGCATATCGCTTTCCAGTTTGCCAATGTAAATATCGAGTTCTTCTTGCGATTTAAATTCAGGAATGCCTTCTGCCTCGCCGCCGGTGAGATCGGCGTAATCGGCCTCAATGATTCGGGCGAGCGACATATCGAGAGGCCGAACAATCGACTCGGGCGTAATTCCGTTGGCTTCGTTGTAGGCTTGCTGGATGGCGCGGCGGCGATCGGTTTCGCCTATGGCCTTTTTCATGGAGTCAGTCATACGGTCGGCGTAGAGAATGGCGCGGCCGTTCAGGTTGCGGGCGCAGCGTCCCATAGTTTGGATCAACGCGCCTGCCGAACGCAGGAAGCCTTCTTTGTCGGCGTCGAGGACTGCAACGAGCGAGACTTCAGGGAGATCGAGGCCTTCGCGCAGCAGGTTGATCCCGATTAGCACATCGAATTCACCTTTGCGCAGGTCGCGCAGGATCTTTACTCGCTCCAGGGTTTCAATCTCCGAGTGCATGTAGCGGCACTTCACGCCAACTTCGCTGTAATATTCGGCGAGATCTTCCGCCATGCGTTTGGTGAGCGTAGTCACGAGAACGCGCTCGCCGCGACTGGAGCGCTCGCGAATCTCATGCAACAGATCATCAATCTGCCCTTTCACCGGCCGCACTTCGACTGGAGGATCGACAAGTCCGGTGGGCCGGATGATTTGCTCGACAACGACTCCCGCTGATTTTGTGAGTTCGTAGGGACCGGGCGTTGCCGAGACATAAATCATCTGACCCATGCGATGCTCGAACTCGGGAAAAGTGAGCGGGCGGTTATCTAATGCAGAAGGCAGACGGAAGCCGTATTCAACAAGGGTTTCCTTGCGCGAACGATCGCCATGGTACATGCCGTGTAATTGCGGAACGGTCTGATGCGATTCGTCGATGAACATCAGATAATCGCGGGGGAAATAGTCGAGCAAAGTTGGCGGCGGCTCTCCGGGTAATCGCCCGGTGAAATGGCGCGAGTAGTTCTCGATGCCGTGGCAGTAGCCCATTGATTTGATCATTTCCAGATCAAACATAGTGCGCTGATGGACGCGCTGAGCCTCGACCACGTGACCTTGCTTCTCCAGTTCCGCTTCCCACCAGGCCAGTTCTTCCCGGATGGAATCGACCGCGCGAGTGCGGGTCTCAGGCTTCATTACATAATGCGTTTTCGGGTAAATCGGCAGCCGCATGTATTTCTGTTTGACGGTGCCGAAGAGCGGATCAATTTGCGAGAGCGATTCGACTTCGTCTCCCCACAATTCAACCCGATAGGCCATGTCGTCATACGTGGGGAAAATTTCGATGACGTCGCCGCGGACGCGAAAAGTACCTCGACGAAAATCCCCGTCGGTGCGTTCGTAAAGAATCTCGACCAGCTTGCGCGTAATATCTTCGCGCTTGATCTTCTGTCCTTTTTCGAGAAAAAGCATCATGCCGTAATAAGCTTCCGGCGAGCCTAATCCATAAATGCAACTCACCGAGGCCACAATCAGACAATCGCGGCGCTCAAAAAGCGAGCGCGTGGCCGAGAGCCGCAGCTTGTCCAATTCGTCGTTTATAGTGGCTTCTTTTTCGATATAAAGATCAGCCGCGGGTACGTAGGCTTCGGGCTGATAAAAATCATAGTACGAGACGAAATATTCCACGGCATTGTGCGGAAAAAAGTTTTTGAACTCGTGATAAAGCTGCGCGGCCAGAGTTTTGTTGTGCGCCATTACGAGCGTAGTGCGGTTCAATTGCTCGATCACTTTGGCTGCGGTATAAGTCTTACCCGACCCGGTTACGCCCAAGAGAACCTGGTGCTGCTCGCGATCCAACAGACCTCGGGTTAGGGCTTCAATGGCGGCGGCTTGGTCGCCCTTTGGTCGGTAATCGCTGACTAGTTTGAAGTCCATATTGCAGCTCTTAGCTCTTGGCTCTTAGCTCTTGGCTCTTAGCTATTAACTTTCAACTCTTCACAGACTTTGGTCCGCACTGCAGGAAGGAATTCCGGCTAGTGGTTATCTCTTGATTATAACTTGACGAGTGGGGCGCTGGGATTGGCGATGGGCGCGCCGTAACTGAAACAGCGCGAGGATGAATCCTCGCGCCGTGCTTCAAACTTACCTTGAGCTGAAATTTACGGGAGTTTGAATTTTACGGTGATCTGGGTTTGGATTGCGACCGCCTGATCCCCCAGATAGTACGGTTTGTATTTCCATTGCTTAACCGCACTGATTGCGGCTTGTGACAAAATCGAATCGCCGCTGAGCAGTTTCACCGAGGTGATGCTGCCATCAGTCCCAATGTTGGCCAGCAGCTCGACCGACCCCTGGAGGCGCATTTGCCGGGCTAGCGCGGGGTAGACGGGATCAACACTTTTGATCAAAAGTCCTTGTGAAACGCCTTGCGAAATTTTTAGTTTTTGGGGCGCTTGTTGCGGTGTGCTGACCGCGACTGTGCTCATGATTCCAGAGATGGCGGCGTCATTGGTATTCGAAGAAGCGCTGAGCGATACCGCAGACGGCGGTTGCGCTGAGTCTGCCTGAAATGGACTTGGCGGTGCTGGGCTGGAAGCTTCATTCTTTACGACCATAGGTGCAGATTTGGCAGGCGCGGGCGTATGAGGCGCCGTGTTCGATGCGTCTGTAGAACTTAACCTTTTGGCGGGCGATGGACGGTCCGCTGGAGGACGATCCGCTGTAACCCGGTCTGCTGAGAAACGATCGGCCGCAGGGCGCTGTGCTTTAGTGGAGAGCGTAATGTCAGGACCCTGTTCGACAGGCTGCGCATTGGCCGGTTGAGACGTGCTTGCGCTGTCGCGTGCAGAACTCGCAGGCTGTGCAACTTCTTCAGACACCGGAGGCTGAGCCGTCGTCTGAGAGCTATGAGCGGGAGCGGTGACGTTTTGCGCAGCCGGAGTCGGGCTTGATTGCATTTTCGTCCAGCCGATATAGCCGATCGCGACGGCGGCAATCACAGCGGCGGCTGCGATCATCACGGTCTTGTTGCTACCGCCGGAGGCTTTCTCCGCGGGGCCGCCGCCGAGCGAGGCAAAAGCAGGCGCGTCCAATTGCGCCGTCTCTATGTCTGCGTGAACCTTGGGCGCAATTTTGGCTGGCGCGGTGGCTGCCGCTTGTCCTCCCATTCCCGTCGTGTGGGACAAACTGGTTGAAGCGGGAGGAACAACCGCCGGACGAGAAAAAGTTTTGTTAGCGGCCGGAGCGTCAGCCTGCGACCGTCCGGTGGCTTCTGCGGCTCGGCGCAGAGCAGTCGCCATCGGTTCAGCTGCCGGCTTCGCAATCGGCTGCCAAGGATAATCTTTGGCCGGCGTAGGCGGCGGCACCGGAGCTGGCATCGATTCCAATAAAGCCGCTTCGGCTGGCTCTGGTTCAGGAGTGGGATCCGCATCTACTTCGAAAATGGATGCACTCACTGCTGGAATCGGAGATGGGGGAGGTTGTACCGGTAGAAAGGGCGCGGACGTGCTCTTCATCACGGCTGACGACGCCGATGAAACTGCGGGACTCGTCGGTTTTCCCGCTTCGGTTTTGCGCAACAGGCCGCGAGCTACACGCAGCGTTCCCTTTGATTGTTCGACATTAATTGGCTTGGTCAGAACTAAATTGGCGCCGATGCGAAATGCTTTGGCTACTCCGGCTTGGCCCTCGACCACGGCTACGGCGAGCGAGGATTGATTGGATCCGGAATTGTGCGCACTCTTGAACAGCAGAGCCGCGTTCTGTTCGCTGTCACAGTCGACGACGATGGCGTCAAAGTGCTCCGCCATCAACTTCTTTACGGCTGCAAAAGGCTCGTTGCAGGGTTCGACCCGGAACTCCAATTCGGTGAGGACTTGCGTGACTACGCGGGCGGTTTTTTCATCAGGGCAGAAGAGAAGGGCGTTGTACTTCATACTGGAATCGTAGGTACTGCTGTTGGCACCATCAAGTTACGGAGGTAATGGGCTGGTGAAAAAAGTATACTCGCGGCACAACGGGACGTGGACGCATCAAAAACTGCCAGTCGCGGCCTGATTCAGGCGCTCTGATCAGAGAGCCGCGGAGATTCCTCGTGTGGGATATTGCAGGCATCCCAGCAAGACTACGAGGCGAGTCATCTGCTCGTAGCTTTCTGCGATGCGCACTGATGAAATGTGAGCCCCCGGCAAAATCATGCCCAGATAAAGCCGGGGAATGGCAAGAGAAGCGTAGAGGCGCAGCCGAATCGCGTTATCTACCAGCTTTTCGGCGGCTTCGGCGGTTGCGGGATCAGAGCTGCGCCGGCCCGCATCGGCCACGCCTAGCAGGATCGCCGCATTCTGCGCCGCGCAGGAAACATATTCCACCGCCGCCCGCAGGCGTTCCCGCTGAATCCTGCGAAATTCCGGCGGAGAAAGATTGGCGCGAAGGAATTCCTCTTCATCCGGATCAACCAGGTTGCGGAAGGCTTCGACATCCACTGCCCGCATGTGCTCACTGGGGTTTTGCAAAATGTTGGCGCTGAGGGTGCGGCCTTTGGCTAGCCAAAGCAAGCAAGCTAATGCCAGCGCGGAGGTCAGAACGAGAATGATTGTGGTAGTCATCTTTGTACCAGTCGCTGCAATTCGTTGTTCCACACATCGAGATCATGTTTGACAGGTGGGCCGGAAAAATACGAAGTGGGCTGCTCTGGGCGAAGGAGATAGAACATCCAGATCAGGACACAGAGGTGGTAGGTTGCCATGGTGAAAAGGTTGACGGCGCGATTGCCGAAGGCTCCAAGGTGAAGCCAGACAGACGACGTGGCCAGTTCTACGCTGGCGAAAATTCCAAAGCCCAAGGCAATGCCGAATGCGTGGCTGCGCCACGAGAGCGAGAAATAACGGGAGAATGCGAACAAGGTAACCAGCAGGCCGCACTGCAATACGCTTACCGCCCGATCCATTGCATAGGTGGCATTGAAAAGAGGATCTGTGCTCGTAGCGGGGGCTGAGGCACCCACTACCGTTGCGATCAGCAACAGAACTCCGATCGACCCGCAGAACAAGTAGCGCCCAAGGCCGTCAAGAGTTGGATACCGTCGCAAAAAGTGTCGGTACAGTTCATAGATGACGGCGAATCGGATTGCTGCGCTAAGGCCCAACCCGATGGAATAGGCGTGCGTATAGCCTTCAGTAGGGATTCGCGACAGGGCAATTCCGAAGAGTAAACTAAATTGCAGAATCTCAAACAGCGTGTACAGAAGAAACATCGGGAACTGTCGGTAGGACCGGCGGCGGAGCATGTCAACGACAATGATCGCGAGCAGAATGTGTGGGACGACCCACAAGTAGTACGAGACTGCGGAAAAGGCGGTCATGAGCTACCGCGCAAAATATACACGTTTTGGCGGTAGCTCACAACTAAAGGTTTGAAATGTTCTGATTCCAGTATTTAACGGGCCATGCGCAATCCAGGCGGCACGTTGGGGTTACCATCGGGAGGCAGCGGCGACGGATGGATAATAAGCGGCGGTACATTCGGGTTGCCGTCGGGTGTGCTGGCGGTAGCGGCGAACAAGGACGCCGGCAGGCAAGTCGTTAAAAGCAGAACAGCAAGAGGGGGCAATCTTCGGCTTGATTTCACAGGGTTAAATTCCTTTCCAGTGTGGAATTACTCCGTGATAATGTATTCGGCAAAGCAATTTTGAACAGGTTACTGAAGTAATTTCCTCGTTCCAAAAACGTAACATGAGCCTTTATTCGGCACTCGAAGACCTCCACGAAACCACGCTAAGAGCCTTCGCCGGCTGTCTGAACAAGCTGGAATATCTTGCTGGATTGCGGAAAGACGGAGGTTACGAGCACTGGGGCTTGTCTCGGGTTTACGGCGATTCGGCCGCCAGAAAAGCGTTGGCGCGAGCGCACCGCTCGCTTCTTTCTAAGGTTTTGGCTATGCCAATCAGGAAACTTGCGGAAGATGCGAAACAATCCAGTAAAGTTGCGGGCATTCCGGCGGATGCCTATGTGGAGCGGTTGTCGAGCGCGAGCCCGGATCTATTACCGCAAGGGCCTGGCGCTGGATCGGCCCGTCACCTTAGTTCAGTGCTTCACGCGCTTTCGAGTTTATTGAAGAATCGAGCAGGGGACGCCAATCTCCCAGGCGGATCGCCACCCCGACAACCTGGCCAATGATCTCCGCCTCTTGCGGATAGCGCAAGGCTCGGGCCGCAACTGGCGAGAGCGGATGCGGCTGCAGAATAATTTCTTCGCGGGTCATGGTGCACCAGCAGCAGGTGTGGCCGTTGCGGGTTTCCACGAAATAAATTGGGCGCTCGTATTCCGAACGCCAGCCTCCTTCGACGGCTTTGTTTTTCGCCTCATCCACTTGGACAAAGCTGCCCGGCGGCAGGATTGGATACATGGTCAAATCCTCGCTGCCAATATATCCATAGGTGTACTGACACGTCGCAAACTGCGCGAGATAGGCTAGCGGCACTTGTCCCCACTGTTCCACCATGCGTCCGAAATTGACGGTGCGCCGCGGATCGAAGCTGGGATCGAGACGGATCGGCATCTGAATACTGGACAGATTTGCGAGAGCATTGGAAACGTGCGATTTCGGCGGGAACACAAAATCCAGATCCGTCGCCATGCCATTCAAGTCGACTCCGTACCAGGAAAGGAGTTCCCGTATGTCGCGACGATAGATTACGGCGAGCGAATACAACCGGTAAATGCTGGGAACGACTCCTTTTGTCTCAACATCGGAAAGCCGGCTGGGAGCTATAGCAAATTCATCGTTGGCACGTTTATGCGCGATTTGCGCGCTGGCGTTTTCGACATCACGCATGGTCAAGCCCAACTGCTCACGCAAGACACGAAGATTTTGTCCGCCTGGAAACATTCGCCCCCCTCAAACGGCAACAGAAGTAAGGCAATAATAGCAACTTAGGGTCGTCCATGGGCGAGATTTTTATTTTTTATTGCGGCCGGGCAAGATTCCCCTTAGGGAAGGGCAACTGGGCGCCTAGCTACAGTTTGTTCGGAATTCGTAACAAAACGAATAAAAAGGCTCAAAGTCTTTAAAAATGTTCGCATAATGTCTATTGCGGATTGTGGGGAAATATCTCGCGGAAGAGGCGCAAAATAAGGCCGGCGGGCAGCCGGCCTCATTGATCCTCAGGTTCGTTATTCAGATTAATCGGCTGCGGCGGAGCTGTCGTCGACGGCTTCCACCAAGGGCATATTCACCAGATGCTCGCTGAGGAACCATACCTGCAATTCGTTGGTGCGCAATACGTCGCTGACCGCCAGATCGTTGGTGCCGTCATCTCCCAGTTTATCAGCGCGTTCCGCCAAATCACGGCAGTCACGAATGATTAACTGGTGCGCGTCCAGCAAGCGCGAGATCTGCACAGGCACCTCTTCCCTGCCCCGGGGCGGCCGTTCGATCCTAGTCGTCTCGGCGACGTCGGGTGCCATGGCGATGCTCAGGCCGCCGAGCAACTGAATGCGCTCGGCTATGGTGTCGACAAGTTCGGATTGCTCACCGAAATGCTTATCGTAAAGTAGATGGAGCTGATAAAAGGTTGGTCCGGCAACCTGCCAATGCGATTTCTTATACAGGTCGCGGAGGGTCATGGTGTCGGCGAGCAGTTGATTAAGGCGTTCCGTCATCTCCAGGCGCACCGGCTCTTCTAAATCCAAAGGTAGGGCATGGGTTACGGTGCCATATTGCTGGATTTCATGCGCTTTTTGATGGATGCGCGGTTGGGCGGTAATTCTGGAAGCAGGTTTTTTCGCCATGGGAAGTCTCCTGTTCTGGTCTCAAATTTTGTTTATCTTTAATTCTGCTTGACTTGGATGCAGTCCGTCTGTGATGAGTGCCGCCTGCCATCGGTATTTAAGCCCGCAGCGGCATTATCACTGGTTGGTATGGATGACTTCAATTGAGCGAAGGATTCCCATTGAAGCACAGAATGTACGCCCTGCGGTCGACTTCCGGAACAAAGCTCCAGCAAAATTCCGCGCGATTGTCTATCATGGAATATTCCTGCTCACAAAATGGAGAAACTAGACTGTGGCTGAGACCAAGACGAACGGATTGGAAGTGCTGGAGACGCGAGAATGGCTTGATTCTTTGGACTATGTGTTGGCGGAAGGCGGTCCGGAACGCGCTGGACGATTGCTGCAGCAATTGTCATTGCACGCCAAGCGGGCGGCTGGGGTAAACCTGCCATTCACAGCGACCACGCCTTATCAGAACACTATCCCGTCGGTGCAACAACCACCTTTTCCCGGCAGTCAAGAGATGGAGCGCCGCATCAAGAGCCTGGTGCGCTGGAATGCACTTGCTATGGTTGTCCGAGCCAATAAGCTCCAGGAGGGCATTGGCGGGCATATTTCGACTTTTGCCTCGGCCGCCACTTTGTATGAAGTAGCGTTTAACCATTTTCTGCGCGCTCAGACGGAAACCGGCGATCGCGACCTGGTCTATTTTCAAGGGCATGCTGCACCGGGCATGTATGCCCGCGCCTATCTGGAAGGCCGAATTCCTCGGCAGAAATTGGAGAACTTTCGCCGGGAACTGAAGCCTGATGGCGGTCTTTCGTCCTATCCTCATCCGTGGCTGATGCCGGACTTTTGGGAGTTTCCAACGGTCTCGATGGGACTCGGACCGATCCAGGCAATCTACCAGGCGCGGTTTATCCGTTATTTGGAAAATCGCGGGCTGAAGCTGTCGACCGACGGAAAAGTGTGGGCGTTCCTGGGCGACGGCGAAATGGACGAACCTGAGTCGCTCGGCTCCATTACCCTGGCTTCACGCGAGCGTCTCGACAATCTCATCTTCGTGGTGAACTGCAACTTGCAACGGCTCGACGGTCCGGTACGCGGCAATGGCAAGATCATTCAGGAACTGGAAGCTATTTTCCGCGGTGCCGGCTGGAATGTGATCAAGGTGATCTGGGGCGGCGACTGGGACAGCCTGATCCGGAGCGATCGCGATGGCTTGCTGGTCAAGCGCATGGGCGAGATCAGCGACGGCCAGTATCAGAAATATTTTGTCGAGAGCGGCGCTTATTTCCGGCAGAACTTCTTCGGCACCGATCCCCGATTGCTCAAAATGGTTGAGCATCTTTCCGATGAGCAACTGGCGCGCATGCGGCTGGGCGGGCATGATCCCATCAAAGTTCATGCGGCTTACAAGGCAGCCGTGGAGCACAAGGGTTCGCCGACCATTATTCTGGCCAAAACGATTAAGGGGTACGGATTGGGCGAAGCGGGAGAAGGCAAGAACATAACCCATCAACAGAAAAAGCTGAACGACGATGAGCTGGAAATGTTCCGCTCGCGCTTTGGAATCCCCATTCCCGATGATGAGCTTCACAACGCGCCTTTTTATCGTCCTGCCGACGACAGCCCCGAAATCAAATACATGAAAGACCGGCGCAAGCAATTGGGAGGCTATCTTCCGGAACGTAAGGTTCGCGCCAAGCCGATTGCGCCGGTTTCCGAATCTCATTTCGAGGAATTTTATAAAGGCACCGAAGGCCGCGATGTAGCCACCACCATGGTCTTCGTTCGTTTGCTGGGAAAGTTGTTGCGCGATCCCGAGATCGGCAAGCTCATCGTTCCCATCATCCCAGACGAAGCTCGCACCTTCGGGATGGAAGCGTTGTTCCGCCAAGTCGGAATTTACTCCAGCGTCGGCCAGCTTTACGAGCCGGTCGATATGGACACGCTGCTTTATTACAAGGAAGCCAAGAACGGCCAAATCCTCGAAGAAGGCATTACTGAAGCCGGATCGATGTGCTCGTTCATTGCGGCGGGGACGGCGTATGCCAATCACGGAATCAATACCATTCCGTTTTTTATCTATTACTCGATGTTTGGCTTCCAGCGCATTGGCGATCTGATCTGGGCCGCTGCCGATATGCGAACTCGTGGCTTCCTGATTGGCGGAACTGCCGGACGAACTACGCTGGCCGGTGAGGGTCTGCAGCATCAGGACGGACACAGTCATGTGCTGGCACTATCCGTGCCAAATCTTCTGGCTTACGATCCGGCCTTCGCCTACGAGATTGCTGTAATTATTCAGGACGGCATCAAACGCATGTATGTGGATCAGGAATCCATCTTTTATTACTTGACCGTCACGAATGAGCCGGTGCCGATGCCCGAGATGCCGCAAGGGCCGGAGGTCCGGGAGGGAATTCTTAAAGGTCTGTACCGGTTCAAGGCTTCCGAAAAGAAGGACGCGAAGCTGCGCGCCCAACTCTTCGGCAGCGGAACGATTATGTTCGAGGTGCTCAAGGCGCAGGAAATCCTGGAGCAGAAATACGGAGTAGCAGCCGACGTCTGGAGCGTGACCAGCTACAAACGGCTGTATCGCGATGGCAATGATTGCGAGCGCTGGAACATGCTGCATCCTGGCGAGACTCCACGTGTGCCGTTTGTTACACAGTGTTTAAAAGGGGCACCTGGAGTTTTCGTGGCAGCATCGGACTATATGAAGGTGCTTCCGGAATCGATCGCGCAGTGGGTGCCGCGTCAACTCGTGGCGTTAGGAACGGACGGCTTTGGCCGTAGTGAAGGCCGCGCCGCGCTGCGCGATTTTTTTGAAGTCGACGCCAAGCATATTGTGCTGGCCACGCTGAACGCCCTGGCTCGCGATAAACAAATAGACGCCGATACTTTGCAAAAGGCGATCAAGGATCTCGGCATTAACCCGGAGAAACCGAACCCGGCCATCACTTAGTAGCGCCGGCATCTTGCCGGCTGTCCTGAGGGCATCTTGCCCTCGGCAGTGCGGGCGAGACGCCCGCACGACAGCCGCCGAGACGGCGGCGCTACAAAATAAAGCGCGAGAATAAATGGAGAGAGAATTACAGTGACAGAATTCAAACTTCCGGAACTCGGTGAAAATATCGACCAGGGAGATTTGGTCCGGCTGATGATTTCGCCCGGAGCCGCCATCACCGAAGGCCAAGCCGTGATGGAACTCGAAACCGACAAGGCCGTCGTCGAAGTGCCATCAACCGTGAGCGGAGTCGTGAAAGAGATTCGCGTCAAAGAAGGCGAAAAGATCAAAGTCGGCCAGGTGATCTTCACTTTTGAAAACGGCGCGGGCGGTAGTGTAGCGCGGGCGCCGGCGAAAGAACAGGTCCAGGAGCCCAAAGCGCAACAAGCCGCCGCATCAGCCTCTGCCACGGAAACGAGTCCGGCGGGGTCGCCGACGGCAACGGTTCAAAGAGAGCGGCGCGCTGCTCCTGCTGCTCCGTTAACTACGCCCAAAACGGCTACCGAGTTCAAGCTGCCTGAACTTGGAGAAAATATCACGCAAGGCGATCTGGTGCGACTGATGATTTCGCCGGGCAACAAAGTTTCCGAAGGCCAGCCGGTGATGGAATTGGAAACTGACAAAGCCGTGATCGAGGTTCCGTCTTCGATCAGCGGAATCGTCAAAGAGATTCGCGTTAAGCAGGGCGACAAGATTAAAGTCGGCCAGGTTATTTTCACGCTGGAAGGCGCGTCCGCGGCCCGAACTGAGCGGCCGAAGCACGCTCCGGTCGAGCACGTCTCCGGACAACAAGGCGCTCGGCTCGCCTTCCAGGCTGCCATTCACGCCGAAGGTAAAACCGAAGAACAAGCGCTTCCGCCCGATCAGCCGCAGCCGGTTCTACCGAGCTTCGCCATGCCGGCGCAACTTGAAAAGGTTGCGGGAAGCGAGCATCGTGATCCGGTACCTGCGGCGCCGCATGTCCGACGGCTGGCGCGAGAACTTGGCACCGAAATTCACGAGGTAAAAGGAACCGGGCCCGGCGGCCGCATCAGTGAGAACGACGTTAAGGCTCATTCGAAGTCATTGCTCGCTTTTGCTACAGCGGCCGCACAGGCGCCGCGCGGAGCTCAATTCGCGCAGCCGGAATTGCCTGATTTCACCAAGTGGGGGAAAGTCGAACGCGTTTCTATTCGCGGCGTGCGCCGCAAAACCGCCGAACATTTGTGGCAGGCGTGGACCACCGTTCCTCACGTAACGCAGCACGATAAAGCCGACATTACCGAACTCGAGCACCTGCGCGCGCGCTTTGCGCCGAAGGCCGAGGAAGCCGGCGGCAAGATGACTGTCACGGCGATCGCGCTCAAAGTTTGCTCGTCGGCGCTGAAAATATTTCCTCAGTTCAATGCCAGCATCGATTTGGCAAAAGATGAGATCGTCTATAAGCAATTCATCAACATTGGCGTGGCCGTTGATACTGACCGCGGGCTGCTGGTTCCCGTGATTCGAGATGTCGACAAGAAAAATATTGTCGAACTGGCCACCGAACTTACGCAGCTTTCGCGCAAGGCGAAGGATAAGAAGCTCAGCCTTGCAGAGATGGAAGGCGGCACATTTACCATCACCAATCTCGGGGGAATCGGTGGCACCGGATTTTCGCCGATCGTGAATTATCCCGAGGTCGCCATTCTCGGCCTGTCACGATCGAGCACGGAGCCGGTGTGGATGAATGGCAAGTTCGAGCCGCGACTGGTGCTTCCAGTGTCACTGTCATATGACCACAGGCTGATCGATGGCGCGGATGCCGCCCGCTTTCTTACGTTGGATCGCGGAAGCTTTTGAGCAACCGTTCCTGTTGTCGGTTCAAGGATGAGAGTTTGGCCTTTGATTTCGACCCGGAAAATAATCTGGATGCGAAACACCCTGGTTGTTCTCGTCTTGCTGATCGCACTACCCGCGCTCGCTTCCAAGAAGCCAGTTGAGATTCCATTCACCATCAGCTCCGAAGGTTTTGTGATGGTCCCTGCCAGCTTAGGTGGAACACTCTCTGCGCACGTGATCTTTGATACTGGCGCCGGCATGGACGTTCTCGCGCCCAGCGTAATTGAGAAGCTGTATGGCAGGCCCGCGGGCAAATTCACCGCGTTCCGTATGTGGGGAGATCGCCTCGACCTTCCTCTCTTCATCATTTCCGAAATCTCTGTGGGACCGCTGGCCAAGAGGAATGCTCTCGTCGCCGCATGGGATATGCTCGACCAATTGCATCTTGAGGGTATTGTCTCGGTCAACGATTTCCGCCGGCAGCCTTTTACTCTCGACTTCGTCAACAAAACCATGGTGTTCGAAACCGCCAAATCCCTGGCGCAACGGCGCGCCGCCGGAAGGATTTCTCCTCTCGAGTTCGACGACTTGCGCGGCATCGCACTCGACCTTTTTTCGGAGTTCTCGATCGGCAATCAGAACGGCCAATGCGAAATCGATACAGGCAGCCAAAACGCAACCTTAGCCACGCGGTTCATGGCGCCGCTTGCTATCGATAAAGACGGACAAAATGTACAGAAGCGCGAGCAGAAAAGCCCCGCCGGAGTGACAGTCATTCGTTACAGGACAACCCTGCCGAAGATCGCGCTGGCTGCCGCACCTGAAATCGCGGTCGCCAATGCACCCACGACTTTCTCCGACATCATTTACGATTGTGTGATCGGCCTCGACTTCTGGCTGGGCAAGATCGTCACCATCGACATATCCGGTCGGCAGCTGATAGTGTCCGATTCGTCCCAAGCGCGGTGAGTATTTCTAAAATAAGGTAAAGAGCAAGATATGGCGGACACCACCAGCTTACACATCGCAGTAATCGGCGCAGGCCCAGGCGGCTATGCCGCCGCCTTCCTCGCCGCCGACCTAGGCATGAAAGTAACCCTGATCGACCCGGAGTTGAACCCTGGCGGCGTATGCCTGTATCGCGGCTGCATTCCGTCGAAGGCGCTACTGCACGTCGCCAAATTGATCGAGGAATCGCGTCACGCCAAAAACTGGGGCATCGACTACAGCGATCCGAAGATCGACTTGCCACGCCTGCGTTCGTGGAAAGAAAGTGTCGTCAAAAAATTTACCGGTGGTCTCGGCCAGCTTTCGAAACAAAGAAAGGTCGAATACATTCAGGGCCGCGCCGCATTCGAAAACTCGAATACTCTTCGCGTCAGCCGAGCCAGCGGGAATGAAGAATCGCTGAGCTTCGATCGTATCGTAATCGCCACCGGCTCACGACCCGCCATCATTCCCAACCTCAAGCTCGAAACGCCGCGGATGATGGATTCGACTTCCGCCTTGGATCTGAGTGACGTTCCGAGCTCTTTACTGGTCGTCGGCGGCGGCTACATCGGCCTCGAACTAGGCACGGTCTATGCCGCACTGGGTTGCAAAGTGTCGGTGGTCGAGATGCTTCCTGGACTCTTGCCGGGAGCAGATCGCGATCTCGTTCTGCCCTTGCATAAGCGGATGGAAAAGATTTTTGATTCCATAATGCTCAACACCACCGTCTCCGCTGTAAAAGAAGAATCCGGCGGAATACGCGTGACCTTTGACGGCCCCGAGGTAAAAGAACGCGAGATCGTGTTCGACAAAGTTTTGGTTTCGGTGGGACGCAAAGCAAATTCGGAAATCCCAGGATTAGAAAAGACTCAAGTCAAGGTCGGGTCGCGCGGATTCATTCAAGTAAACAAGCAGCTTCAGACCGACGACCCTGCAATTTACGCCATCGGTGACGTGGTTGGCGAGCCTATGCTCGCCCACAAAGCTTCGCACGAGGGACGCACCGCGGTTGAAGCCATCGCTGGACGTAAAGTCGCCTTTGAGCCCAACGCCATCCCCGCCGTCGTCTTCACCGATCCGGAGATTGCCTGGTGCGGCCTGACAGAAACGCAGGCACAAAAAGAAAATCGCGAGATCAAGGTGGCCAAGTTTCCGTGGGGAGCCTCTGGGCGCGCTATGACGCTCGATCGAACTGAAGGCACGACCAAGCTGATTGTCGATCCGCAAACCGAGCGTGTGCTCGGCGTGGGGATTGTCGGCATTGGCGCCGGCGAATTAATTGCCGAGGGAGTGCTCGCCATTGAAATGGGCGCGCTCGCTCATGATATTGCGCTGACCATCCACCCGCATCCCACGCTTTCGGAAACGGTAATGGAATCCGCTGAAGTTTTCTTCGGAACCAGCACGCACGTTTATCGGCCCAAACGCCAGTGATTCCGCAGTTCCGCGATGTAACTATACCTTTCGGTACAATGATTTTCTCTATAAGAGCGTCACTGACGAGTGCAGTGTTCGTTAATCGGCCCATCCTGTGGAGAAGGAATTATGTCTTTTCTTCTTAAACGAGCGTGCTGGATTCTCTTGGCCCTGGCGCTTTCTACGGCTGCTGCCGGGCAACTCGTGCCTGCACAATTGACCACGCCCGCGTCAGGAGCTGCGAATGCGGAGCGCGATCCGCTGGGCCGCGATACTCCCAGCGGAACCGTTTATGGGTTCCTGCAGGCTGCACAGGCGGGAAACTATTCGACTGCCGCGCAATATTTGCAAATGTCCAATGCCCGTCGGCTTACGCAAAAAGAAGATCTCGCTACAAAACTGAAATTGGTAATGGATCGCGCTTTTACCGGCGATTTGAGGGCAATCAGCAATCAGCGCGACGGCACTCTGCAGGAAGGAATTCCGCTCGACCGGCAACGCATCGGTCTGCTCTCTGCCGGAGACGTTGATGACGACCTGACGCTGGTGCGCGTTTCTGACGCGAACGGCGCAAGAATATGGCTAATCTCGTCGGATACCTTGGCCAAGATTCCCGAACTCTACGAGCAAGTGCAGGTGCGTCAGGTTGAAACCAGGCTTCCTGGATTTTTTGTCCAGAATGAGTTCGCAGGCATGCCGGTATGGCAATGGTTCGCGATTCTGCTCGCCATTCCGTTCGCCGCAGCCTTGGGATGGCTCGCCGTTCAGCTGCTCAAATTTCCTCGATACATTTGGCTTCGACGACATAAACAATCGCTGAGTCCGGCGTGGGATGCCATTTCGAGTCCGCTATGGCTCGTAATCACGGCAATCATCCATGCGCTCTGCGTGAGGTACCTTCGTCTGCCGCTGCTACCGCGCCACTATTACCAGATGGCTATTGGAGTCGTGCTGATTATTGGCTTCAACTGGCTGCTGTGGCGGATTTTGCAGCGACTGGCGCGAAGAGTTCGCGAGCGTGCCATCTATGCTGGGCGAGCGGGCACGGGATCGGTGATGCTTTTAGGCGAGCGCATCCTGAAAGCGCTGATTCTAATTCTCGCTGTTTTTCTTATCCTAGGCACGCTTGGCTTCAACATGACGACCGCACTCGCCGGACTGGGAATCGGCGGAATTGCGGTTGCGTTTGCCGCACAGAAAACGCTGGAGAATCTTTTCGGCGGGATTTCGCTTCTCGGAGACGAAGTCATTCATGTCGGCGACGTTTGCCGCTTCGGCGACCGGACTGGCACCGTCGAAGACATCAGCCTTCGCTCCACTCGCATTCGCACTCCGGAACGGACGCAGCTTTCTATACCGAACGGCTCACTCGCTACCATGAACATCGAGAACCTCAGCCGGCGCGACAAAATTCTTTTCAATACCAAGCTGGGGCTGCGCTACGAAACTTCAGCGGACCAACTACGTTACGTGCTCGCGCAGATGCGGCGCCTGCTGTATGAACATCCCAAGGTTGAAACCGACGGCGCCCGCATCCGATTTATCGGGTTTGATAACAATGCGCTGGCTCTCGAAATCTTTTGCTATGTTCTGACTCGCGATGGCGCGGAATTTCTGGCTATCCAGGAAGACCTGCTGCTCAGAATCGCCGATATTGTGGAAGCTTCGGGGACCAGTCTGGCATTCCCCTCGCGTACGGTTTATCTGGGGCGTGATCCCGGCGTCGATCACGATAAAGCCGCCGCAGTCTCGCGCGAAGTTGAACAATGGCGGGAGAACCATAAGCTGCCTTTCCCCGACTTCGCAACTTCTGACATCTCCGAGTTCAGCAATTCCTTGCCTTATCCGCAGCCCGACTCGGCATTAAGGAGCAGGAAATGAAAGCACGCTTTTGCCTGACGTTATTCGCAAGCGCAATTCTGTGGCTCACAACGCCACTCTTTTCAGAGGAGATTTTGATGCAGAACGCTTCCACCACAACCGCAACTGTCTCACCGTCGTGGATGAACGACTCAACCGCCAAGCTACAAAAGGAATTAACGGCCAAATACGGAAGCCAACAGGCGGCCAGGATTGAACAAGGCCTGCATCAGGTTGCCGAATTCTGGCGCACGGATGACGGTGATGCCGCCACGTTCGAGGAATTCGTTCGCACAAATTTTGCCGGCGACCAAGCTACTCTCGACACTATGTTCAACCGCTTTCAAAGCTTGCTCGAACAACTCGATGGCCACATGCACGAGATTAATCGCGAGTTCAATCAGCAATCCGATCTCGACCTCGGCCCGGTGCTTCCCTTCGACGAAATGTTCGCCGGTTACGACCCTTCCGCCCATGTGCTCGATGACTTCTTTAATAACAAAATCGCCTTTATCGTCCTGCTGAACTTTCCATTAACTACGCTCGACGAACGTTTGAAGAATGGACCGAACTGGAGCGCGCCGCCAATGGGCGGAAGTTCGCCTCGCAGAACGTTTCGACAAACGCATTCCAGCCGACGTCAACCTGGGCATTGCCCAGGCCGCAGCGGAATCCGCACAGTACGTCGCGCAATACAACATTTGGATGTATCACTTGCTTGACCCTCAAGGCCAACGTCTTTTCCCGGCTAAAATGCGCTTGCTGAGCCATTGGAATTTACGCGATGAAATAAAAGCCGATTATTCGGACAAGCAAAGCGGCCTCGCCAAGCAGCGAATGATTCAGCAAGTGATGGAGCGGATTGTTACGCAAACCATTCCACAGATAGCGATCAACAATCCCGCCG
The DNA here is from genome assembly GCA_963743375.1 of uncultured Acidobacteriota bacterium. Classification (GTDB taxonomy): domain Bacteria; phylum Acidobacteriota; class Terriglobia; order Terriglobales; family Acidobacteriaceae; genus JABDBE01. Next base: position 138,547 of record CAVUQA010000002.1, read on the forward strand.
TGGATTGGAACCCGTACACCAACGAAGTGAAACCCGCGGCGGCAAAAGATTCGGATGCCGCAGCCTCCAACAATCGCCCGATTACGAACTCGCCCGAACCCGACACACGTTACGCCAAGCTGCTCAAAACTTATGTCGCATCACGGAAGGCTGACCCCTATTCTCCGACTGGGCCCACGCTCATCGATCGCCGCTTCCAGGAGGATCGCGAGATTCCCGAAGTCCGAGTAAAAGCCATGCTGGAGCAGGTGTTGAGTTCGCCGCTGGTCGCGCAAACGGCGCAACTGATTCAGACACGGCTAGGCCGTCCACTCGAGCCATTCGATATCTGGTACAACGGGTTTCGTCCGGGAAGCCAGTACACCGAAGCGCAGCTCGACGAAATCGTCGCGAAAAAATATCCGACCGCCGGGGCCTACCAGAAAGATATTCCCAATCTGCTTATCAAGCTTGGCTTCTCGCCCGATCGCGCGCAGCATGTCGCTGCCAACATCATCGTCGATCCGGCGCGCGGCTCAGGTCACGCCATGGGATCGTCCATGCGCGCGGAAAAGACTCATCTGCGCACCCGCGTGGAAAAAACCGGAATGAATTACAAAGGGTTCAACATCGCCGTCCACGAAATGGGACACAACGTGGAGCAAACTTTCTCGCTGAACGACAATGATTTCACGCTGCTGCAAGGCGTGCCCAACACGGCGTTCACCGAAGCGCTCGCATTTGTTTTCCAGGGACACGACCTCGAACTGCTCGGGCTACCCGCTCCCGACGCCAAAAGCCAAGCCGAAAAAACCTTGAACGACTTCTGGAGCACCTACGAAATCGCCGGAGTCGCGTTGGTGGATATGAGCGTCTGGCACTGGATGTACGACCATCCGCAAGCCACGCCCAAGCAACTCGATCAGGCCACGGTGCAAATCGCGAAAGACGTTTGGAACCGTTACTACGCGCCGGTGTTCCACAAAAATGACGTCGTCCTGCTCGGAGTTTATTCGCACATGATCGATTCGTTCCTCTATCTTCCCGATTATCCAATCGGCCACATGATCGCGTTCCAGATTGAAGAACAAATGAAGAAAGCGGGAAGCATCGGCCCCGAGTTTGAGCGCATGGCGAGGATGGGCCGCATCACGCCTGACCTGTGGATGGAACGTGCCACGGGACGTCCGGTCGGCCCAGAAGCGCTTCTCGAAGCCACGCAGCGGGCGTTAGCGTCCGCAAGATAGTGGAGGACGGCCGTCTCGCTCACGAGCAGAACACGCCAGCCCCAGCAGGGCGAAAGACAGGTTAAAACTGCATCTTGCTCATGGGAGCAGGTGTTTTATGAACCCGGACGTAAAAAAACAATTCGCAGATTTACTTCGCGCCGCTGCCAGTCAAACAGTTGCAGAGCAGGATTTTTGGGACAAGTTCGGGAAACTGGATTTGCCTGCTGAGGATGCTTTTTCAAGAGCTGCTTACCAGACAGCCGTTCACTTTTGGGGAAACTTTCACTCACGAAGCCTGTTGCTCATCAAGAGAAAACCAAATCGGCATCAAGTGCAACAAGGAAAGGATGAACTGAACCTCATCGCGGAGGGACTGGAGAGAGACTGGCCGGCTTCAGAACTGAAGCGCAGATTGGATGACATCTGACAGATGGAACGACGGGTTTCATAAGCTGTAACGGGAAGGGCACCGCCTGAAGCCGATGCCGCTCATGAGAAGAAAATTTGGGCTTTAGCCACTGAGGTCACGAACGCGCCCGTCCCACCATTCCAAAAACAAATGCGTTGGCCAATAAACCAGCAACGGCACCGCGATCAGATAAAACAACAGGTATGCGATCCCCGGCACCAAATGCTGCTCATGGAAAAAAGGTCCGCGCGCCCAATTAACATCAAATTGCGGACGCCAGAAATAATTGATGGGAACCACAATCCACGCAGTCAGCGTCTGATATTTCCAGCCTAGGGAGTCGTAGCCCAACCGCCAGATCGCCCAAAGCAACAGGGGAGGCACCACGATATGAAACAGGCTCAGCAGCCGCATCGGCAGGGGCACATGAGGATCGAACATGTATTCCGTGCCGCCGATAATGTGTTTGCCGCTTAGTAATGCTCCGATCAGATCGATGCTGTAGAGCGTTTGAAACAGAAGAAGCCCGCACGCCTGCCATGAAAACAGCAGCGGGCTTTCCAGCCATAGCGCCGCCGCAATAAAAAAGTTTCCTAGATCGCAAAAGTATAAAAAGTTCTGCGCTCCATACTGATGCCAGTAAAACGGAATCCACACGAGCAGCCACACACTCCAAGCGATCTTCAGCCAAAGGGGAATGCGCATGCCCGCCATTGTACCCGCGCGCAAAAGCCCGACGTTGAGCTGAAATTTCTCAGCCTTTGTGGGTAACCATTATCAGCAGAACAACCGGAAGGTAGATAACCGAGGCATGAACTACGCGGCTGGCCAAGGCTTTCGACGTGGACTGCGCTAGCTTGGCAACGTGATAAAGCATGAAGATTCCGGCCAGCAACATGCCGACAACATAGACTGGACCGCCACGTCCCACAAGAGGGAGCATGGTAGTTGCGATCAAGACGAGAGTGAAGCCCACGATCTCCGCACGAGTGAAACGGGAATCAAGATCAAAGCCGGGCAGCATACGATAGCCGGCACGCGCGTAGTCCTCGCGGTACATCAAAGCGATGGCGAGGAAGTGGGGAAACTGCCACAGGAACAAAATCGAAAACAGGTACCATGCATGCCGATCAATGCCATTGGAGGCGCCCGCCCATCCAATTAAAGTCGGCATCGCGCCGGGGAATGCTCCGAGTAGGGTGCAGAGCGGGGTTTTCCGCTTCAACGGCGTATAGATCAGCAGATACGAGAGCAACGTCGAGACTGCCAAGAATGCCGATAACAGATTTACTGTAATTGCAAGATAAGCTCCACCAGCAATGCTCAACAGAATGCCGAAGAGAAGCGCTTCGTACGTGCTGAGACGTCCCGAAGGTAAAGGCCGGTTCGCAGTGCGGCGCATTTGGCCGTCCCACACCCGTTCCATCCATTGATTCAGGGTTGCAGTTCCGCTGGCAACCAGCAGCGTGCCCACCAACGTGTTGACCAAGCCTGCGATCTCGAACGGCCCGCGGGAGGCGAGATAATAGCCCGCTGACGTGGTCATCAGGATAAGCAGGTTCACTTCCGGCTTAGTGAGAGTGTAGTAATCCCGAAGCTTGGCGATGAGAGTCTGCGGAGAGTTTGCCATTAAAGTTGTGGTGGCCATTTTACCAGTCTTGACCAGAATCGTCTGCTGCTTCGCTCCGCTTAAACTGATTGCGTTTCTGCCGAACAATAAAAATCATACCAACAGACATGAGTGTGGGAGGAATAATCAGAATCAAAATTCCACTCCGCAAAGCCTGGATCATGCGAGCGCCCGCGGAAGCGGCCTGAGTATAGCAGAGCGCGCAACCCTGGGCGAACACCGGAACAGGAAACGCCAGCAACGTCAGTCCCAGCAGCGCAATGGCAAGCAATGGGAACTGCTTAGCTAACTTCATTTTTCCTCTTTAGTCTGTTCGAATAACTGTTACTTCGAATAACTGGAATAAGGCGCGCCGCCATGCTCCATGCGAAAACTGTCAGTCCATCCATATTGCATCGCGAGCAGCACAAAAATTGTAAACACAGCCACAAAAATCACGAAGCCACGGCTCTCTGCCCACAAATGCATAAAGATCAGAACCGCAAGCAGTGCCTCCACGAAGGCGACGATCATCATGCGGACGAACATTTGGCCGGGATCAATATTCTGATAGGCGATCACGAACTGGATTCCAGCCAGAGCCAATAAGCAGACATAAACTATCAGGTACTTACCGGTTGCGTTTTCTTTATGTTGTTCGGTGACTGCCATATTTTCAGCTCCCTCGTGCGTCTAATGGGAAAGGTTCAACAGATACACCAGCGGCACCACAAACATCCAAACCAGATCCACGAAGTGCCAGTAGAGGCCCATAATCTCAAGATCGTCGGCGTTGTAGCGGCCACCTTTGTAACGCAAGCCGACGGCGATGAGAGCGATTACGCCACAGGTAACGTGGGTGAGGTGCAAACCGGTGATGCTGAAAAACGACGCGCCGAACAGTCCGGTTCCCCACGGATTTTTAAACAGGGTCATGCCCTCGTCGATCAGCGCCAGCCATTCGCGAATGTGCAGCAGAGCGAATACGATGCCGAGGGCCGCCGTGATCATGGTCCAGCGAAAGGCTCCCAGCTTTATCCCCGGTCTTTGCCGATTGCACTCCGAGCATCATGGTCAAACTGCTGCTCAGCAGGATGAAGGTCATGATCGGCGACGTTAGTGATGCTGTGAAAAGGCCTCGGCCAAGTGGGCGTGCCAACGCGCAGGAATCCATAAGCCACCAGGCATGCGGCAAATGTCATGGTGTCAGCAATGATGAACAACCACATTGCCAACTTTTTGGTCGGCATGGAAAACGGGGGTTCCGCCACCATACCTGCGGAGTGTGCTCCCATTGTCAAATCAGCTTGGCTCACGGCGCCTCCTGCTTTCTTGAGACGATTAAAAATTCATCCACAACAGCAACAGCAGATATATCCAAAGCACGTCCATGTAATGCCAGTAGCGCGCTGCCGCAACTAAGGTATTGCGCCGCAAAGCGGCCCGGTTAAGCTTGCGGATCACAAAGATAATCCCGCCTAAGCCGCCCAGTACATGCAGCGCATGGGTTGCAGTGAGTACGTAGAAAAAAGAACTGCTGGGATTGGTGGCCAGGAAAACTCCCTCAGCACTGAGTTGACGCCATGCGATGTATTGGCCAGCCACAAAAAGCAGTCCCAGAAATAATGTGATGTACAGCCATCGCGCTGGGTTTTCATTTTCCTTGCGCAGACCGCCCATGAAAGCGGCTACGCGCCTGCGGGCGACTTCGAGGGTCACACTGCTCATCAACAACAGAAACGTATTGAAATAAAGAATGGAGGGGAGGGCAAAATGCCGCCAGTCCAGCGACGAACCTTTGCGAACCACTAAGGCGCTGGTAAAAGCGGCAAACATCATGGTGATGGCAAACAGCACCACCCAAATTCCCGTCGACGATGGTGGCGGAGAGTAGTCCTTTATCGCCCGCAGATCGCCGTTCGCCGGCACAAGGTTCCGCCAACCGCCGTTTCCGGATTGCTTCAGATCCGGCAAACGTCGCTTATCGATTTGTGGCGGTTCATGAACTGTACTTGCCATACTTTACAAATTCCCTTCTGATCTTCACTTCTACAGATCTGCTACTTCTCTTCATTCGCGTTTGCAACCTGCTCAGGCGAAGTTTGCATGAGGTAGTCGCCAGTCGAACTCTTAACCCCGTATTGATAGGGATCGTGGTAGACAACGGGAAGATGATCCCCGAAATTGTTGTGAGGCGGAGGCGTTGTGGGCGTGCTCCACTCCAGCGAAGTCGCCTCCCAAGGATTATCCGGAGCTGGCTTGCCCCAGAAGCGGCTGTGAATCAGGTTGTAAAGAAAAATGAACTGCGCCGCGCCAGTCAGGATCGCAGCAATCGTAATGAACTTGTGAACCGGGATCAGCGGCTGCATGAAATCATCGACAAAGGCCTGATAGCGGCGCACATTGCCTGCCATACCCAAGTAGTGGAATGGCATGAAGATGCAATACGTGCCCACGAAGCTAAGCCAGAAATGTATTTTGCCCAAAGTCTCGTTCATCATTCGCCCGGTCATCTTCGGGAACCAGAAGTAGGTTCCGGCAAAGATCCCGAAAATTGCCGCCACCGCCATCACCATGTGAAAGTGTCCGACCACGAAGTAGGTCGCGTGCAGCATGATGTCGATCGAGGGCTGCGCCAGAAAAAAGCCGCTGACTCCGCCGCTGACGAACATGGAAATGAAGCCCAGAGCGAACAGTGAGGCGCTGTTGATGCGCAACCTGGAGCCCCAAATACTGCCCAGCAAGATCAGCACAACGATGGTTGCCGGGATGGTGATTACCAGTGTCGGGAACGAAAATGCCAGCGAGGAAAACGGGTTCATCCCGCTGACAAACATGTGATGCCCGTAAACCATGTAGCTGAGAACGGCAATAGCTCGCCATGCAGTAAATCATCACGCGATGGCTGAGCAGCGGCCTGCGCAGGTTGGTGATCAGAACATGGGAGACGATGCCAATTCCGGGCAGGATGGCAATGTAAACCTCGGGATGTCCGAAAGAACCAGAACAGGTGCTGCCAGAGTAGAGTCGACCCACCGGAGTGCGGCTGCATCTGATCGTTGATCACCAGATTGGAGGGAACAAAGAAACTGGTCCCGGCCACGTGATCCAGAATCAGCAGGATGCATAGCTGGCATCAACACGGCGAAAGCTGTCAGGCCCATGCAGGAGGTAACGAACCATGCCCACGCACTCAGCGGAAGGCGCATCATGCTCATGCCCTTGGTCCGCATGTCGAGCGTGGTAGTGATGAAATTCAGAGAGCCTAGTAACTGCCCCACACAAAAAATTCCGATCGAAGCTGCCCACAAGACCGTGCCCAATCCTTCGCCCGGGCCTCCAACCGAACCCACGGCGCTAAGCGGCGCATACTGCGGTCCACCCGCCTAAAGACGGACCGTCGCCCACGAAGAAGGATGCGATCAAAACCAGGAAGGCCACGAAGGTGACCCAGAACGACATCATGTTGAAGTGGGGGAAGGGCATGTCTTCGGCGCCCACCTGGATCGGCAGAAAATAATTTCCGAAAGCGGCGAACGGCGCGGTGGTGAGCACGAAAAACACCATGATCGTGCCGTGCATGGTCATCAATTGCAGGTAAAACTCCGGCGTCATCACGTCGCCTGGAGCCCCAGCTTTAGAGAGAAAATGCAGCCCGGGAATTGCCAGGTTCGTCCATCCCAGGTGAAGGCGCATTATCCACGACAGCACCATCCCCGTAAAAACCGCCACCAGAGGCCAGAGCGTAGTATTGCTTGCCGATGACTTTGTGGTCGAGGCTGAAGACGTGCTTGCCGATGAAACTAGTCGGGGCGTGATGTTGTGCCGCATGTGCTGACGTATCGTGCATGACCTCACCTCAAACGAGATGTCTGCCCACTCAGTAAAGTGGATGCATCCTACTGCAGTGCCGCTTGCTTCTTCAACCAATCATCGAAGTCTGCCTGGGACAGGACGGAGAGGTATGCCTTCATGTTGTAATGTCCCAAACCACAGAGCTGCGTACAAACGATTTCGTATCTTCCGACCTTGGTTGCGGTGAAATGAAGAGACACATCCAACCCAGGAACAAAATCCTGTTGTACTCGCAACTCCCGCACGAAGAAGGAATGTCCGAGATCTTTCGAGTGCATAAGCAGATGGACTTCCTTGTTCACCGGGATCGCCATTTCGGCTGTGACAATGTCGTCTTTGGAATCGGGATCGTGGGAAGTATCAAGGCCGAAGAAGTTCTCGTTGGCTTCGCTGATCAGCTCAGGATGCAGCGGGCCGAATGTTCCGTCGGGTCCGGGATAGCGAAAATAAAACGCGAACTGTCCGGCCTGGACTTGAACGGGCATTGCCGAAGCTGAAGGCGGCGTGAGATAAACGTCGGCCCAAGCCTTCACTCCGAAGACTCCCAGAGCCAACACCTCAGTGCCCACCAGAAGGAATGCGGCTACAACCAATCCGGTGGCGCCGCCGGGAAAGGTTGTGATCTTGGCGTCTTTGTCCCGGCCAGAAAACATCCACACAAAGATGGCCAGAACGAACTGCGCCGCCAGAAACGCGATTCCCGCCTCAGCCATGGTCTCTGACATTTGCTCATCAATCATCACGCCATGAGTCGAAATGTCCTCCGGAGCCACCCAAGTGTGCCGGAGGATGGGAATCGCGGAGCCTATTGCAATAAGGATAATCGTGACCGCAAAGATTTTCGCCATGCTGTCCTCGCCCTGACTGTTTTCACTTCGACGTCATGAATCTGGTTCAAATTTTACTGTTCGCCCTTCCGAAGGCAAACGTCAAGGCCCTGTCCGGCAGCACTGGCGAGCTCAAGCTCACCAAAGCAAATCTGAAAGATCACCAGTGCCCTAAGCCACAGCTCTTGACGAACCCTGAAAGGACTTGATCGCGCTGGCTTCGTCCTTTTGAATATCGAAGACGGCGGACAAGTGGGTCATCTGGAGCAAGTCATCTACCCGCTTATTCAGATTGGCGAGTTTCAATTGCCCGCCCTGGTTCCGAATTGTCGTGTGCGCTTTTACCAGTTCCCCTAGCCCAGAGCTGTCGATGTAATTAACGTCGCCGAGATTTAGAACTATCGCTTTCCGGCCCTTGTCCGCCAAATCTCGCACAATCTCGCGGAGCATCACATTGCCTTCGCCGACTGTAATTCTGCCGCTGATGTCGAGCACGGTGACGTCGGCTACAAGCCGCGTGGCCGTTTCCATTTTGCAGGGAGTCTCTCCTCGCATTCCGAGTCCCAGCCGGTCAAGAATCGCACACGCTGTCGTCGCAAGCTCCTGCGACTCCGTTCGAACGACTATCAGCGAACGCCCTTCTTTGAGCACTTCCACAAAGAACTCCGTGTCCTCAGAGCACTTATCAGCCGCAGTGGGTTTCGGCGCGTTCGGATCGTGCATTGCAGCCGAACCTACCGACGCTGCTGTACCTGCCCCTGCGAGCCCAAGTAAGGCGGCAGCACCGAACCCGAGTGCGAATACGGTTCCAACTCCTGAAAGCAGCAGGGTCGCAGCTGCAACTCCGGTCGCCATGCCAGCGGCTCCGCCCACGAAGCCTCCGACATATGTACCCAACTCTTTCGCGATCGCTTGGGCTTCGTTTTCTGACCGAGTCAGAAAAACAATGGACTTCTCCGGCACATCGCGCTTCAATAGCTCCTTGACTGCCTCCTCCGCCTTATCACGGGAAGAAAATACTCCGATTGCAGTTTCCATACGCCCTCCTGTCACCAGTTCTGATTTAGCGCCCAACTGGTCCGCAGCCAGCGCGCTTGTAAAGCGAAGCTGGCGTACCATCCGCGTCTGCGCTCTCTGGTGCAGAACTCTGGACCCGAAGGTAAGGCTTTGTCAAGTCAATATCGGCGCTGGCATCGGAGTCTGACTTCCGCACAGCGTTCATTGTCACGCCGCCGCGATAAGGGTGACGTCGCCGCTTGCCCTCATTTCGGTTTGAAGGTGAAATCCGCGCTTCCAGGTTTTCCCGCCGCCACGGTCACTTTCTGCGTCTGAGTGCCCAAATCCTCCTGCCATGCGGTCACCGTGTAACTTCCGGGAGGAACCCCGTGAATGGTGTAAGCCCCGCTATCATCAGTAGTAGCGTATGGCCCCTTTACTACCGCGTGATATCCGTGCATCCACGGATGAATGTTGCATTTGACGGGAATCATTTCGGGCGCCTTCCAACTCTTCATGATAGGCGGCGCGCCCGGCGGCTGCGATTCATTCCACGGAATGTTTCCCGTCATTGGATTGGGCAGCGGATGAATGTTGTGTGTTGTCTGGTCGCTGGTGATGACCTTGAAGGTTTGGCCAACATCCATAGCCAGAACGTGCGGAATATACATGCAACCCTTCTGGTCAAAAGTTGGCGTGCCTGAAGCCGTGCTGGCTTCGTTACCGGTGAGACCTTCCGAGATGTACAGAACGACGTTCTTTATTCCACCGCCCGATCCCACCTCAATATTCTCCAGGTGCGCCGGACTGTTTTCATGCTGCTTCACACAATAGGGATCTTTCGACATGTCGATGCCCTTCATGTGAGGTGCGGTACCGTTTAACTTCACGGTGCCGGCAATCGACCCTTCGGCCGCGGCACTGACATGTTGGTTAAGGCTCACCGCCGCGAAACCAACCAGTACTACACCCAGTAGTACTGCCGCGTACTTCGAATACCTCTGATTCGTCATCACTATCTCCTGAAAATAGATTTCGCCACTGGTTTGAGGCTATTGTGGATTCACTGGCTTCAATCCCAGTTGCTTGGCGATCTGCTTTTCCTTGGCGTTAAACTTGTTGTGAGGCTGCAGCGTGCGCAGGTAGAAGACCAAATCCCAGGCCTCGTCTGGCTTGAGGTTATCCGCGAAGGACGGCATAGGCGTACCATCCAGGCCGGTCATGAAGATTTTGTAGATATCCTGGTCGGTGCTGCCGCACTTCGGTCGAGACCCGTCGGTAAAATTGTAGGGCAGAATCGGACGGCCAAGGTCATCGGTGAGGGTGGACGCAGAAGGACCGTTAGCCATCCCCTGTACCCCGTGACACTTCCAACACTGGACCCTGCCGAATACTTCCTGGCCAGCCTTGACGCGATCCGGCGTGATTTCCGGCTCCGGGGGAATCTGGATGGGTGCTCCCGGTTTCTCATTCTGCCAGCGGGGAGAAAAATGCTTGATCCATGCCACCAGGTCGGCGCGCTCGTCCTTGGTAAGTGTATTCCAGATCGGCATATTCGAGCGATCCAACCCGCGGCCAATGGTGTCATAGAGATCTTCGTCGGTAGGCAGAGTGCCAGTGGGGGTGGAGCGGCACTTGAATATGCCCAGCTGAAAATCGCGCGGCTTGGGATCGAGCCACACCGCATTTTCGCCATTGCCATCGCCCAAGTCGCCGTGGCAGCCCACGCAATATCTGCGGTAGTGAGAGGCGGCAGCCTTGGGATTCCCGGTGATATTCCCGACATGACTGGTTGCGGCCGGCGAATTGAGCCAGGTTTCAAGCTGATTGGTGGAAAGCTGCGCCTGAGCAGGCAAGGTAAACGCGAGAACAGCAACCGCGCTTATCAATAACGAACTGTGCAGAAGTAATTTTGTCCGCATCGCTGTTCCTCTCTAGAAGTCGAAGTCGAAGCCGATTAACAATTCGCTTGAGTTTACGTTGTTGCCGTAAAACGACGTAAGGTCCTGGTGCAGCCAGTTGTATTCGTTGTGCCAGGCAAAACCGGCCCGGCTGGTCATAAACGGGTTATAGCGATAGCCGACGGTGTAGGTGGTGATGTTCCCCAAGTTGGACGGGTTCGTCGTATTGGCTTGCTGCGACATGCGCTCCAGCTCAAACCGTCCGATGAAGATCAACTGCGGACTGTACACGTAATGCGCTTCAACCGTTGCGCCATTCCAGCTAGGCGCACGCGCTAGTCGCTGGAAGAACCGTGCCCGGAGTAGCGTTCGGCAGGTCGTTTGCCGTCGATCCATTGCTTGGGTCCGTGGCGTTGCCAAAACCTTGCCCGAACCAGGCGTTATCCGACCCGTGCTGGGTTACGACTTGGATGTCAAAGTGCGGGCCGAAGTAAAATTGTCCGACGAAGCCGACACGGCTGAAGCTCTTGTTGCCGATTCCCGAACCAGGGATGGGCACCCCGCCAGAGGTCTGGTAGAAAGTTGCCGCTTCTCCGACCATGGCGTAGAACCCGATACGCTCCACACCCAGCTTGCCCGCGTCGAACGCCTGGCTTCCGGTAAAGAATCCGGTGTAGGAGTTAGCCCCGGTGACAAGGCCCACGTTGCCGTCACTCGAACTGATAAGGGCGGCAGAAATGCGCGTCCTGTCGTCCACCGAGTGTCCCATGTACTCGAGGCCGAGTTGGTTGTCGCCGATCTGGCCGAAGATGTTGTTATCGCCCACGGGAATGAAGTGATAGGTCTGGTAAATTCCGCCATTACCGGTCAATGTCAGAATGCGCTTTTCGGAGAGCAGATTGTCGAGCTCGAATTTGCCCAGCTTCACGTTGAACCAGGAACTGCCCAAGAGGTTGTCGAGGCGAGCCATGACCGTTTCAAAGTGAAAAGCTCCGGTGCTGTCGGAAGAAGGCAGCACGATAAAACGAGATATTCTTCTCGAGCGTGCCGCCGGTATGGAAGTCGAGACCGCTTAAGTCGAAGCCGGTCGAGGTCACCCTTCTTTCGACAGTGCCAGAGGTTGCGTCGCCCGGTACCGCATCCTCGGCGACTCTGGCGTTGCTGACACGGTGCCAGATCGGCGTCATGCGGAAGGTGACCGGCCAGTACGACGGGTTCTGCCAGATCGGAGCATCGCGATCGTTCATGAGCTGATAGCCGTTGTCTTTGAACTTTTGTCCAAAGTAATTCAGCATCGGCCACGATTCGTGGCAAGCCGAACAACGCAAGCCATACTTGCGGGCGAAGGCGGGCAACGCATTAGCATTTTGAAAGCAGCCAAGCACCAGCACCAGCAGCAACAAGCTACCCGCAAAATTTCTCCGGGACGAGATCATCACTCCTCCTGAATGCGAAATCTCAACCGCAAAAATTAACGCCAAATCACATAGACGCCACAACGAACGGACGAAGCCTGGTTACTGAATCTATTGTTGTCGGTTAGAGTTCGCTGAAAACGGTCGAATTCGACCGGATGACGGGAAAAACAGTAAGCCCGCCCTACCCGGGCTGAGGACACGCACCTCAGGATCTGTCATCTGGTTTCCCCTTAAGCCAAGTACAAAGTTAAACCATCCATTCGCTGTAAAGTGCGCGTGGAGGGAGTAATTATCATGTTCGTTAGAGCAGTGTCAAGAAAAAACCAGAAAAGCGATTCTTGCTATGCAACAAACTGATCAGAACCTAACAACCATTGCTGGGGTTGCCCGCGTCAGAATCTTGTGAATAACAATTATTTTTTTATTTGCCGAACCATGAGTGGTATTTGAAAAGTTTTGTAAATTACATCACTCTGGGGTGCAGACAAATCCTGCCGCACTACTATATTCGAAAAATCAATTTGAGAAAAATACAATCGGGAAGTTGACAGCCAGCGCCGGTCGATAGAGTATGAGAACCTTGAGATCTGAGAATGTTAAGATTCGCCGTCCAACTCCTGGACACTCAGCCATTGAAGTGCATGCGGAACATCGGTAGAAGGGTAGAGATTCTCGACATCGTCAGCGATACCGTACCATCGTTCGCCGGAAAGCGGAGCGCCCCATCCAGCCGCAAGTTAGCCGTCGCCTTGCTGTCTGTTTTCTGGCTTGCCTTAGCAGTCGTTCCGCTCCACGGCCGCGAACACAAAAAAGAACAGTATGGTCAAACGTTCTCCACGGAAATCGATGCTCCGGAGAGCGAGGTTCTGCAGGCAGTGCAGACTGTGGCTGACAACGGCATCATCCGAGGCACCTTCGAATACAACAAAGACAAATACGTCGAACGCGCCAATTTGGTTTCCTCATCGTCGCTGTTTCCTGAGTGGAAAGACGCCGGGCACGGTGTTTTACAAAGTACGCACCAAGGTTTTGGCCCCGGCGAATTTTAAGGAAACCGCGGACGAAGGCACGCTCGCCGTTCGCTATGTGGTGCAAAGCCGGGACGCAAATCGAACTATCTTGCGTATCGATGCCGTATTCGCCGAAGATTTTCGGCGCACCGTGCATGAATCCAATGGCAGCGTTGAAGGCGCCGAGTATAAAGACATTCAGGACCAGGTTGACGCGCTTGAACTGCAGAAAACTCAGGCTAAGCAGGGCGAAAAACAGCGTCAGGAAGAGTTAGCCAGGCAAGCTCTCGAGCATAAGAGTGAAGAAGATGAGGCCATGGCTCTGGCCACGGCGCAAACTTCCGTGCAAGGTTTGGAACAGCACATCCAAGAGCTTCGCCGGCAAGCAGAACGGGTGATTAAAGCTCCCGGAGCACAACTTAAATCTGCTCCGTTTCATACGGCCTCGAATTTGAAGTCGTTGGATACTGGCGCGGAAGTTGTGATTGTGGTTGCGACCCCCTACTGGTTCGGCGTCGAAACCGAAGATGGTCAGCACGGCTGGATTCGTCACGATCAACTGGAGCCGCTGCCATGAGGGTGATTGGAGCTTCGCGGCGACTCTGGTTTGTTGTTTTCTCGCTGGCTGCGGCAATGCTCGTGGCTTCCACGGGCGCGGCTCAAAGCGCTCCGTACGAGCGCACGTTTTCGCAGTCGAAAGCAGTGGTAGAGAAAACTCTCAAGCAGTTGCAGTCTTCGGCTTCCGGACGTCTGCCGACGCTGGATGGGTTCACTCGTCCCAGCGATCGTGCTTTAGATCGCTTCCAGCGTGGCTACTATCAGTGTGCGGCGCAAGTGACCTCAACTGCCACAGGCGGCGCGATCGTGCGAGTCAGCGCGAAAATAACCGCGTGGTATTCTGATCCCGGGTTATCGAAATCCGGCTACCAGGAACTCCCATCCAACGGCCGCCTGGAAACCGACTTTCTCGATCGCCTTGAGGATGCGCTCGGGGGCAGTGGGTCATCGGCTGCTGCGAACGTCCCCGCGAATTCGCCATCGTCGCAGCCTAAGAGCAAGTCTGTGGCGCCAGCGCCAAACATTTCCGCGCCCACCATTTCCGCGCCACAGCCAAGCGACGCAATTTCAAACTGCGCCGTTGGCGTCTTCCAAGTCGATGCCTGAGAATTCGCCGTTCAAGGTGGGTAGTCCGGTTAACTCCGATCTCGCGGCCTCCTTAGCCACGCAGAAAGCGGTCGCCGATAAGCACATGGAAGACCTGACCAAAGAGGCGAAAGGGTTGGAAGAAATTCTGCGCAATCAGGCGCACCCTAAAAATCTGGTCGCAGTCAAGAAGTCCGGCACTCCGGTGCTGGGGAATCCTATTGAAGGCGCCAAAGCCTTATTTCTCGCAACCGCAGAAGATGAGTTTGAAATTCTGGACATGAACGCGAATTGGGTGCACGTGCGGATTTCAGGCCTCTCGCGGGGATGGATCCGGCGCTCAGCTGTCGAAATGCCAAGTAATTTCGCATCCGAGGCGAAAGTTGAAAATTCTCCGGCCCAAGCCAACGCGGAACCTTTTCAGGTGAAGAACGAAGAGATCGCCTCGTTTCCTGGCACCTGGGAACCGCTTCGCGGAAAGACTGTCAAGATTTTAACGGTACAAAACTCCGGCGCAGGCACAGCTGGCACCGGTTCACGAGCCAAGCTGGAATTCGCCAAATCGCTTTTCGGCAAGGAATACGCCGAACTCACCCGAGCCCCAACCACCGCCGTTGGCGTCGTGCTGATTTTCGATTCAGAAGACGGGGGAATGGCGGCGGCAACCTTGCCCACCCTGCAACAATGGAAGGCGGGGTCGCTTTCCGATCAAGCCTTCTGGCGCCGATGCTTCCTGGATCCTCCGGAAACATTTATTTCGCAGGCTGCTCAATAAATTCTTGCGGTAAAGACGCATTCTTTTCGTATCGATTAGCCTCGGATGTATTGACGTATTATTGCGATTTCCATTGCCTTGACGCTTTATTTCTGCTAACGTGCGCGCGTCCTTTGTTTCAAACCATTGCTTTCGGGGGGGTGGGGTTATGGCGTTCTGTACCGTGTGTGGCGCTCAAACAGCGGATGGTTCCACCATTTGTCCGGCATGCAGCAGCCGCTCGGCGGCTCCAGCGGCACAACCGGTTGCGGCTACGGCTGGAGGAATGACTGACAACGTCGCTGGCATGCTGGCTTACGTGACGATAATTCCGCCGATCCTGTTCCTGGTTATCGAGCCTTACAACAAAAACCGGTTCGTACGCTTCCATGCCTTTCAAAGCATTTTCCTGCATGTAGCCGCGGTGGTAGCCTGGATCGCTTTCATCATCATCTCTGCTGTATTGGCCTTCATCCCGATTCTGGGGCATCTGGTGGCTTTACTGCTTTGGTTAACACTTTCTGTCGGATTTCTCGTGGTCTGGGTTATGTTGCTGATCAAAGCCAACCAAGGGCAGATGTGGAAGCTGCCTGTGATCGGCGACATGGCCGAGAAACAGGCCAACACCGTTTGATCTGTCTAACTTAATAAAGGCCTTCCATTTAGCACGTGGGAGGCCGCACACCTGTTCGCCATCGAACTCTTCCCTTTCTTCGACAGAACCAGCCGCGAAACACATCCCTATTTACTTTTGATTCCGCTCACTTTCGGGTAGTCTGTCTGATTCTGGCCGGAAGGGGAGACAGGGTTGAAAGTTCGGGTGTTTTATCACGACAAGTGTTTTGACGGGGCTTCATCCGCAGCGCTTTTCTCGCGTTTCTACCGCGAACGGATTCGCGGCGATGTTGAGTTCGTCTTCTCCGGCCTGCTGCACCGCGCCGGTTCGTTGTTTGACGAGAACAACTTTGATGGCGACGAAAACGCCATCGTGGATTTCAAATATTCCAGCTCGCCTAAAATCACCTGGTGGTTCGACCATCATGAAAGCGCGTTTTTATCGCCAGCCGACGCGGACCACTTCGAGCAGGATCAGAGCAATCGCAAGTTCTATGACCCGGACTTCAAATCCTGCACCAGCTTCATCGCCACCATTGCCGAGGAACGCTTCGGCTTCGATCCTAAGCCTGTAGCCGACCTGGTGCATTGGACCGACATCATCGATGGCGCCATGTACGCCGACGCCCGCACCGCGGTGGAAATGAAAGCCCCGGCCATGAAGCTGACCATGATCATCGAATCCAATCAGACTCACGGGTTCGTTCCCAAACTCATTCCGCTGCTCGCGACCAAATCTCTGGGGGAGATCATCGAAGAACCGTTCGTCGCTTCGCTGTTGCCGCCGCTTCTCGAACGGCATCAGCGATCCATGGCTATCCTCAGGAGATCGCATCGAATCTAAAGATGGCACGATTTTCTTCGACGTCACCGACCATGAACTCGAGGGCTACAACAAATTCGTCCCTTACTATCTGCATCCTGAATCCATTTACAGCGTGGGCTTGAGCAAAAGCACGCTTCCGGGTGAAAGTTTCGGTGGGATCGAATCCTTGGGCGCCGTCGGAGCCGGTGGTGAATCTGGCGAAGATTTGTGAGCGCTATGGTGGCGGCGGCCACGCCCGCGTCGGCGCCATTTCTTTCGAAGTCACGCAGCAGAAAGAAGCCCGCAAAGCCGCCAGCGAAATCGTAGAAGAGTTGCGCGCCGCCGTCCGCGCGCCAGGGCCAATGACTCCAACTGTCACTCTGAGCGGAGTGAGCCGCAAAGCGGCTCATGGAGTCGAAGAATCTCGAGCAGCCAGCATCCGGATGAATGTAGTAAGGCATTTTCACGATATCCCGTAGGCAGGAGCGCACGCACAACATTCCCGTGACTCGCTCGCTCAACTCCGACCCCATCCTACGAACCGAGCACCTGGGCCGCGTGGTCAATGAGAAAATTCTGCTCGAAGATGTCAATTTCGAAGTGCGAACCGGCGAGGTTCTCGCCATCGTCGGACCCAGCGGCGCGGGAAAAAGTTCCCTGCTCAGATTGCTGAACCGCCTTGACGAGCCCACCAGCGGCACCGTCTATGTCGAAGGCATGGATTACCGGCAGATTGCGCCCCGGGAATTGCGACGCAAGCTAGGCATGGTCAACCAGCGTCCTTTTCTCTTCCCTGGCACCGTCGAGCAGAATCTCCAATTCGGCCCACTGCAGCGCGGAGAATCTCTATCCAACGATGCTGTCGAAGAACTGCTGAGCCGAGTGGGACTAAAAGGCTATGCCAGCCGCAACGTCGCCAATCTTTCCGGAGGCGAAGCCCAGCGCGTTTCCGTCGCTCGCACCCTGGCAAATTCGCCGCTGGTCTTATTGCTTGACGAGCCTACCTCAGCGCTGGACCAAACATCTAAACTTGAAGTTGAATCCACGATCCAAACGATCGTCCGCGACCAGCGATTAACCTGCATACTGGTTACTCACGACACCGCCCAAGCGGCGCGTCTAGCGGAGCGTGCTCTAGTGCTCGAATCCGGACGTGTGGCGCGCAATGGTCCCACAAACGAGGTGTTGCATGCTTAAGCTGCTGTTCAGCAATCAGTTGTATTTGGTTTTAGCGCAAGCTCTGGTCGCGGCAAGTGCCGCCACGGTCGTGGTTCTGCTGGCTCACAAGCGCGGAATTCATTTAGAGAGCGAAACGCTGGTCGCGATGCTCCGCGGCATCATCCAAATTACCGCTGTGGGATCGATTCTGCTATTGCTGCTGCGTGCGCCGCGCTGGACCAGCGTTTTCCTGCTTGCCGGAATGATTTTCGCCGCCGGTGCAACCTCAGCCCGCCGCGCTAAAGGCATGCCGGGGGCATTTCGCATCTCTGCGTGGTCCATTGCCTTCGGTTCAGGCTCGGTGATCGCGATCATGACTTGGCTCGGCGTCATCGATACCGCCATCACTTCGCTGGTCCCGGTCGGAAGCATGTTGATTACGAATTCCATGAACACTAATGGATTGGCTCTCAACCGTTTTCGCGCCGATGTGCTCGCTCACGTCGGCGAAATCGAAACCGCGCTGGCCTTGGGAGCTGATGCCAAACACAGCGTCGCGCCATATTCGCAAGCTGCATTCGAATCCAGCCTGATTCCCGCGATTGACTCGTTGCGCTCTCTTGGCATCGTATGGATTCCCGGATTGATGGCCGGGATGTTACTCTCAGGGGCTCGGCCGGTGTATGCGGCGATTTATCAATTTGTGGTGTTAGCGATGATTTTCGCGGCTTCCGGCCTGACCTCGCTAGTGAGTACACTGCTGATTCGGGACGGAATTTTTACCGCAGCCCAACAATTGAGCCTGCAGCCGGGGAGATAATGTTTTAATGAGCTCTATCGTGCACACCAAAATCCTGGCCGAGCATGGCCGGTATAGGACGAACCTGCAGGTGCTTCGCGGGATCGCCACGCTAGAGCTCGCAAAAGGAATGATCGTACTGCTGGCCGCAGTCGGCATTCTTCTGATGGTGCGCCGCGAAGATCCCTGGTATATGGCCGATGGTTTGCTGAGACTTCTTCACATCAGTCCCGATCATCACTTTGCGCAAGTCTTCCTCGATTGGGCCGACTCGCTTACCACTGCAAAAATATGGACAGTCGCCGCCGCTGCCCTTTCCTACTCTGTTCTGCGCTTCATAGAAGCTTACGGACTCTGGTACGCCCGCGCCTGGGCCGAGTGGATCGCCCTGATTTCCGGCACTCTGTATCTTCCGTTCGAAATCTACAAACTGATTCACCGACAAAGTTTATTCCACATATCCGTTCTGTTGATTAATCTCGCCGTTGTCTTCTATATGGCCTATGCTCTGAAAACCGGTCAAAACACTCACCACCACATCCACCCGCAGATGAACTGAGAACATAAACGCCCAGGTGACGGGTGCTCGCCCGTCAAGGCGGAGCAAAGATCACGCAAGATTTACGGAAGAACACGGATTCAGCCAAGAAAGCGTGCACAAAAAAAGAACGGCACTCGGTCTTACGAGTGCCCTTTCGAAGTTAAGGCGCGATCTACTGTTGCGCCTTTAAAATTGGACGGTCTCCATTTGGCCCTTGCATGGTCGGAATGACCGTCACCGGCGCTTGCAGAGTGAAGGTCAACACTGTCTCCGAGGGTAATTTAATTTGTTGGCTGTGGCTGATGCCCTGGGCCCCGGCTCCTAAGCCGCCGCCGGCAACCGCTCCGATAGCGGCACCTTTGCCGCCGCCCGCGAGTGCGCCAATGAGGGCTCCGATTCCGGCGCCGCCGCCAACTTTTTCGGCGGTATTTTTGCCGCGCGAGCTTCCCTGCTTCTTGTACTGATCGGTCTGTATGTTGTAAACGCTTCCCGCTGCTGAGATGCGATCGAGCTGCAGCACCAGCAAGGACTGTCCAGAAAACTTGCCCGCGCTCTGTACGCTCACGACATGGCCCTCTACGTTATAGCCAGTTGGAATCGCCATAGCGCCCTCAACTGCGAGTGGCGAGTTCAATGTCGCATGAAAAGTCTGACCCTGAGTCGCAGTTTCTGAATCAATGGCATCCACCAATCTCACCGACAAACTCGTCCCCGAGGGAATAGTCACCTTCTGCGGAGGCGGTGGTGGAGGCGGAGCTACGGGCGCTGCGGGAGCAGGCGGCAGAGCTGTTGGCGGGGGAGGCATTTGCGCTACCTCCGCCGGCGCAGGTTCGGAATTATGTTCTTTATTCCTGGATTCCTTACGGCGATGCTTCTGCGGTGCCGCAGGTGCGGGCTGCTGAGGCGGCGGAGTTTGAGCTTGCATCGGCGGTGGCGCAGCCACTTCTAGATTGTTCACGATCTGCTTGACGCCCGGCTCACTAGAGGCATAGCGCGCAGCCGCATCGCGCTGCGCATTGTTATCCACTTCGCCGGAAAGCGTGACACTTCCTTTGTCCGCCTGCACGATCAGTTGCTTACCCTGAAGTCCGGAATCGGTGTTCAGTTTGTTCTGGATATCGGTGGCAATCTGCGCGTCCGTCGGAGCCTTGGAGCAGCCGAGCGTCACTGCCAGGATGGTGAGCAACACACACGCGCTGAGGTAGACAGGTAGCCTCGCCTTCATAAATCACTCCTGATTGTGGATCGGATATAAAACGATTAGATGCATGATAAATGTAAATTTCTGAAAAATATTGTGAGAATCCTCCTGGTTACCGCACGCCAGTGAATTCAGCCGAGACGTTGGGGCGAAAGCTAAGTCTGGTGCAGGAATTTGTAATCGAGGATGCTGGCTGCGATCCTCGCCATTTCGACTTTGTCTGACGATTTTTCTGCCGAATCTTCTTTGGTTCGGGTAATGCGGCCCTGACAAAGCACGGTGCTATTTTTCTGTCCGGAGATTTCCTCCGGCATCTCAAAAACCATTTCCACCAATGTGTTATCAGGAAAACGCTGTGGGCCAAGCAGAAGCACGCCGGATTGGCTCAAGTTGGCAATCGTACCTTCGTACCAGCTGCCGAGATTTTTCACCCGGTAACGCACTGGCGTGTCGATTTTCAGGCGTCGCGCGCGTGGCACCCACGTGGGCTTGCGAGTGCGGCCACGACTGCGGCGCGTGCTACTGCCCTCCGCCTCGGCGGCGTCGGGACTGCGATCGACGCGCTGGGTACGCCGCATGGTCGTCCAGTCATAGCTGTACTCGACGGCGCAAAGCAGGCAAACCTGGTAAAACTGGCCATCAGCGCCTCGCCGGGGCCAGGAAAACTCGTGGGAGCAGCGGCCTAACATAAGGACATCCAATAACTTCTGGGGCATGATAGTCTTCCGGCCTACAATCGCCGGATGACACATCATCTAACGGCGGCGTGAATTTGTGTAGGTTACTTTCGTGTAATTTGGTGCCGTGTGTGATTAGGTGAACAGCGCGTTCTGTCTTCGCAGGCAGCCGAAGAACGGGGCGCGCTTGAGGACGAAGGCGAGCCATGTCATCGAGAATACGGATCGTCAATCTCGAAGAGGGATTTCCCACCCGCGATCAGGCTTACCAGAAGCTGGATGCGGCCTTGACGCGGGCGCGGAAGGACGGCGTCGCCGCGCTGAAAGTGATTCATGGGTACGGCTCATCTGGCGCTGGCGGAGTGTTGCGTTTTGCGATACGCGGCTACTTGCGGCAGCGAAAAGACAAAGGCGAGATTACGGCATTCGTCAATGGAGAAAGCTGGTCGAGTTTCGACGATCGCAGCAAGCTGATTTTCGCGAAACTCCCGGAGTTGGTGCTCGATAGCGATGTCGGTCGCGGCAATAAGGGAATCACGCTGGTTCTGCTCTGATTCTTGCGGATGTCCGATTACAGATATGATCAGCGCGTGAAGAATGCGCTCGGCATCACCGCTTTCATTCTGGCAGGTGGCAAAAGTTCCCGCATGGGGAGCGATAAGGCTTTCTTGGAGTTAGGCGACGAGACGCTGCTCGCACGCGCATTGAAGCTGGCGGGTGCTGTCACCGAAGAAGTAAAGATTGTCGGGGATGCCACGAAGTTCTCGGCTTTTGGACGAGTGGTCGAAGATGTCTATCGCAATCGGGGGCCGTTAGGCGGCATCCATGCGGCTCTTTCAACTTCGTCGACGGATTTGAATCTGATGCTGGCGGTTGATCTGCCTTTTGTGGATGCGGATTTTCTCCTGTACCTGATATCGCGGGCACGGGAATCAAGTGCGATGGTGACACTACCGCACGCAGCCGGCGGCCTACAGCCGCTTTGTGCAATTTATCAGCGAGCGTTTTGTGAAGTGGCCGAAGAAGCATTGCGCAACGGAAGAAACAAGATCGATTCACTATTCGCGCAAGTTGGAACTTGCGTGATTGACGACGATGAATTGGTGCGCGCCGGGTTCTCATCAGAAATGTTCCGCAATCTGAATACCCCGGATGATTTGGAGAAGGCGCAAAGTTCGCACGACCAAGGCGACGCAGAGTAGAACGGGAAAACTCGCATAGCTTGGTTTACTATCGCAAGTGGGCGATGGAATGGTTGCGACCAGCTCAGAAATCAAGGTAGCCGAGAACCGGCCGGACGGACCTTATATTGAATTCAAGGAGGTCTCGAAAGCTTTCGGTGAGAACCGCGTGCTGGATCACGTCAGTTTCGATGTGCAGGCTGGAGAAACGGTGTGCATCCTGGGAAGAAGCGGTGTAGGCAAATCCGTCACCCTGCAACATATCATGGGCTTTCTCAAGCCGGATTCAGGGCGGGTGATCGTAGCGCGGGAGGACATTACTGATTATGACGAGCCCGACCTGCAGCGCATTCGCAAGAAAGTCACCATGGTGTTCCAGAATGGCGCGTTGTTCGACTCGCTGACCGTGCGCGAGAATGTGGCGTTCCCGCTCCGCGAGCGCGGCGACCTGCAAGAGGACCAGATTTTCCAGATCGTGGATGGACTCCTGGAGATGGTCGGAGTAAAAGAAATGCGCGACCAACTTCCCTCGGATTTATCCACCGGGATGAAGCGCTCGGTCGCCATCGCGCGAGCCTTGGCTGCGCAACCGGAATGTGTTCTCTACGACGAACCCACGACCATGGTCGATCCGCTAATGGCGCAACTGCTGGGCGATTTGATCAAGCGGCTCAAAACTCAATTGCACCTGACCAGCGTGGTTGTAACCCACGACATGCGATTGGCCAAGAAACTCGCGGACCGGATCGTTTTCTTACACGAGGCTAAAGTACTGTTCTTTGGCACGTATCCAGAAATGGAAAGATGCCAAGAGCCAATCATTCAGGAATTCTTGACACTGGATGAACTGGTGCTGCAAGTCTAATTCAGCCTTCAGGCTTATCTAGAATCCTTGCTCCACCAGTTGTTCGATCGTGATCGAACTGTTTGCGGAATCGCCGTGAATCATTTTCTCGACGTACTTCGCTATCAAGTCCACTTCGAGATTCACGGGATCGCCGTGCTGCAGAGACTTCAGATTGGTCATCTCGACGGTGTGCGGGATGATTGCAGCCGTCACTTGTGTTCCTTCGATCTTTGCGACCGTCAGGCTGATGCCTTCAATTGACAACGATCCTTTGAAAATAACGTAGCGAGCGAGGTCTGGCGGGATTTCAATGCGCAGCCAATAATTGTCGGCGCCGGGGATTTCATCGAGCGCGTTAAACTTACCGGTACCGTCGACGTGGCCCTGCACAATGTGTCCGCCGAAGCGTCCATCGGCCCGCATGGGTAGTTCGAGATTGACCAGCGCCCCCGGTCTAATGCGGGAGTACGAAGTGCGATTCCACGTTTCTTCAGCGAGGTCAGCACCGAACGAATTGGTTGTAATTTCTACAGCTGTGAGGCAGACGCCGCTGACCGCAATGCTGTCGCCCTTCTTTAATTCCTTGACCAGATGCGAAGCGGCGACGGTAAGCCGACGATTTCCCTCTTCGTTGCTGATACTCGTGACGCGCCCAACTTCTTCAATGATGCCGGTAAACATGAGACCTCCTTCATTCACCACAGAGTCACAGAGACACAGAAAAAATCGAAGATCTTAATTTCTTCCAGCATGGTTTTCCCTTTCTTGCCTTCTCTGTGTCTCCGTGCCTCTGTGGTGGAAACGTCCTTCAGCTTGTGTACGGATCCTTCAAGTATCCCTCGACCGCGAAATCTTCACCGAAACGATGCAACCGTGCGGCCTTCACGCATGCGGCATCCCCGATGCTGGCGAATCCAGCGCCTCCTGCCAGCGGGATGGATCCTATGCCTCCGAGAATTTTGGGTGCGTAATAGAAAAACACTTTGTCCACGATGGCGGCGGACAGCGCGGCCCAGTTTACCGATGCGCCGCCTTCAATCAGCAGGCCAGTGATTGCCAATTGGCCGAGAAAATGAACGATGGCAGACATATCCGGATGCCCATCCGAGGTGGCGCGGTGTAGTTGCTCCACGCGAATGCCCCGCTTCAGCAATTGCTTTTTCTTTTTCTCTTCCGCAAACGAGCACAAGATCAGAACATCGTCCTGGGCGCTCGTGACGACGCGGGAATCAAGCGGCAGGCGTAGCCGCGAATCCAGAATCACGCGCAAGAGAGGACGGCGCCGTGGACGGCCGCTGCGGTCGGTAAGCAGCGGGTCGTCGGCAATCACGGTCCCGACTCCGACCAGAATCGCGTCACTCTGATGACGAAGTTCCTGTACGTGAGCGCGCGCTGCTTCGCCAGTGATCCATCCGCCGCCATTTGATTTACCCGCCGAATGATTGGAAAGTTGGGTTGGAGGTGGCGCAATTTTCCCATCCAGCGTCATCGCAGCTTTTAACGTTACCAGCGGAATGTGGCAGCGAATATATTTGGCGAACGATTCATTCAGCGCTTTCGCCTGCTCTTCCTGAATGCCGCAAGAGACGTCGATGCCGGCATCGCGAAGCTTAGCGAATCCCTTTCCACTGACCAGTGGATTCGGATCCTCCATACACGCAACCACGCGAGAGATTCCGGCCGCGACTAACGCGTCGGCGCAAGGCGCGGTGCGGCCTTGGTGAGAGCATGGTTCGAGGTTGATATAGAGAGTTGCCCCGCGAGCTTTTTCTCCAGCTTGTTCGAGAGCAAGCATCTCGGCATGTTTTGAGCTCTCGTAGGTGTGACTGCCGGTGCCGACGACCGCGCCCTTTGCATCAACAATAACGGCGCCCACGCATGGATTGGGCGACGTCAAACCGACGCCTTGCCGAGCCAGATCGAGCGCTTGGCTCAGAAACCTTTCGTCGATGTCGCGATCGGGCATTTTGCGTTTCGCACCGCAGAGACACAGAGTCACAGAAAAATGCTGAGACCAAACTGCAAGGCCATTTTCATCTTTAAATTAGGTAGCGCTCTTCTCTGTGGCTCTGTGTCTCTCTGGTGAAAATCTACGCGAACAGCGAATCCACAAAGTCTTTGGCGTTAAAAGGCAGCAGATCTCCGGCCTTTTCGCCGACTCCAACGTAGCGCACCGGTAGACCCAGTTCTCGAGAAATGGCCACCACCACTCCGCCTTTAGCAGTGCCATCAAGCTTGGTGAGCACGATTCCGGTTACGCCAGCGGCGTCCGTGAACTGGCGCGCCTGCTGCAAACCGTTCTGTCCGGTCGTGGCATCCATCACCAGCAAAGTTTCGTGTGGTGCTCCGGGAATAATGCGCTGCGCCGTCCGCCGCATCTTTTCCAGTTCAGCCATAAGGTTGGTTTTGGTGTGGAGACGTCCGGCGGTGTCGACGATCACGTAGTCGCTATGCCGCGCAGACGCGGCTTGCAAAGCGTCGTAGAGCACGGCCGCAGGATCGCCGCCAGCTTTGGTTCGGATGACTTCGGTTCCGGTGCGCTGTCCCCAAATTTCCAGTTGCTCGATGGCGGCAGCACGAAATGTATCGGCTGCGCACATCAAAACGGTCTTGCCCTGCGAACGAAAAACTTGAGACAGCTTGCCTATCGTGGTTGTCTTGCCTGTGCCATTGACACCGACCACCAGGATGACTTCCGGCGTACCGTCGACTTTCTCGACGGGACGCGCGTTTGCTGCATTCAAAATCGCAAGCAGTTCGTCTTTTAACAGGCGCTTGAGTTCGTCGACGTTTCTGATTTGCTTTCGGTCGGCTTTTTCTCGCAGCTTGCCCAGAACTTCCTGAGTCGTGAGGTTGCCCAGGTCGGCGCCGATAAGAGTGGCTTCCAGGTCGTCGAGCGTGGCCCGATCAATTTCTTTTGCAAACGAAACCACTTCCTCGATGCGCTGGCTGAGGTTTTCGCGGGTACGAGTCACCGCCTCTTTCATGCGGTCGAAGAGGCCCGGCTTCTGCTCTTCGTCAAGGCTGCCAAAAAGGGTTTGAATCATAATTGTGGAAATCGCGCTAATTGTTAATTATAGCGGGACGCCGTTGTTTCGACGCGCATGACCGTGCGTTAAAGGCCGGTCAGTTTTCAGGCAAGAGTTTCAGAGGCGACTGGTAGAGTCGCAGCCTTCGGCGCGACAGGCACAGGAGCGGAAATCAGTGGAGATGGTGCGGTCACAGCTGGGCGTGCAATCTGGATTTCGCCGCGATAATAAATCGCGGTGATGGCACTAGCTGCAGTCGGATCGAGCCGCTTCCCGGAGAGATTGTGAATGATCTTTAACGCGTCTATCGGGTTGTAAGCTTGCTGATAAGGACGGTTTGTTGTGAGTGCATCGAAAGTGTCGGCGACGGCGATGATGCGAGGCAGAAGTGGAATTTGATCTCCCTTCAGTCCGTGCGGGTAGCCGCGCCCATCAAGCGATTCGTGGTGTAGCTCGATTCCCGGAATCATGTCTTTCAATTGCGCCACCGAACGCAGAATGTTGGCGCCCTTGGTGGTATGCGTCTTCATAATGTCGAATTCTTCCGGAGTAAGCGCGCCCGGCTTCTTGAGAATGCGATCCTCGATTCCAATTTTTCCTACGTCATGCAGTTGGGCGGAAATACGGACGGTTTCAATAAAGTCTTCTGACACACCCATTTCTTTGGCAATCAGCAGCGAATAGCGGGTAACCCGGTCGGAGTGGCCGCGAGTATAAGGATCCTTTTCGTCGACGGCTCCAGCCAGCATTTGAATGGAGCCCATGAATAATTCGCGATTCTCCGCGGCGGCCCGTTTCAGGTCGAGCACGAAATGCTCGAGCTCCTCGGACATTACATTAAAAGTCTCAGCCAGTTCGCCGATTTCCGTGCGGCTCTTGACGTGAACGCGCTGAGAAAAATCGCCCGCGGCAATAGCCCGGCTGAAATGAGTGAGTACTTCCAACGGATTCGTGATGCGGCGCGCGGCGAAAACACTGATGCCAATACTGAGAGCGATGGCCATTATCGCCAGTATGCGCGCATTGCTCTGCATCTCATACACGCCGCGATAGGCCTCGGCGCGCGGCTTTTGCACAACCACCGCCCAGTCCAGATTATTCACGGGACTGTAGGTGCCGAGCATTCGGATGTTAATATTGCCGTTGCGTAAATTGAATTCCCGGGTCGCGGCCACCATCTGCACCTTGGTGCCCGCCTCGACGAAGTTGCGCACAATCTCCAGGTTCGACATGTCTTGCCCGGTAGCGTAACCAGGAGCAGCGCCGACCACTAACCGTCCCTGACTATCCACGACGTACGGGGTGAGGCCACCACGGTTGACTTCCTGCAAGCGGCGTATGAGGAACTGCAAGTCGACGACCGAGCCAATCATGCCCAGGAAACTGCCTGCGTACGTGACAGGCGTGCTGACGAGCATCACGGTACGAGCGGATTTACCCGTGCCCACGACCAGCGCTTCGCCGTTGTAGACTCGACCTTCGCGGGCAGCGGCATAAGCACGCTCAAGCTCGCGCTGCAGGAAAGCGTCCGGGGCAATTCGGCCTGCAGAAATTCCTTTCGCCTCAGAGTTCAACAGTGTGGCGTAGGCGAGGTCGTCGGAAGAGGAAACAAAATTCTCCAGCA
Organism: uncultured Acidobacteriota bacterium; assembly: GCA_963743375.1. Classification (GTDB taxonomy): domain Bacteria; phylum Acidobacteriota; class Terriglobia; order Terriglobales; family Acidobacteriaceae; genus JABDBE01. The sequence goes on from CAVUQA010000002.1 coordinate 166,154, forward strand.
ATGCTCGCAACTCGGGTGCTTCCACGTGCTCGGAAGTAATATCGCCTCCGCTGGCCACCTGGAGCGCCGACGCGAGATTCGCCTGCATCATGCGCAGAGATTGCTGATGCTGTGAAATATCGTCGGCGAGAGAGCGGGTGACTGTATTCTGCAGAAGCCTTTCGTTGGTGATAAGGCGGTCGCGGTTGATCGATTCCACCTGCGCCGAATAAAAATACATGGGCACTACGCTCACCAACACGAGCACACTTAGAATGACGTAAAGAATAGGCAGTCGAGATGGCGACGGCAATTTCAGCGACATAGCCTTCGGAGCCACGTTTGTATGCGGCTAAGAATTTATTGGTGCTGTTAAAAGTGTAGCGTGGTATTCGAGTCGTTAAGTGTTACGAAAGTACCCCGAAAAGCCGCACCGTTGGGGCGGTTGGGCCATTTGTGAAAGACAAGAGTTGCGCCGAGTTTTGAGGGACTTTCCGATAACTGCAATCAAACGTGAGCAATCTCGGGAAAAGAAAGCGAACACGCTTTTGCGTGGCAAACATGGCATCGCTGCACGGCGCGGACGCGCGCGCCTACACGATTTCGCTTTTTGCACTGCGCGTCATCAGGTTGTGGATCGCATCGCGGGGCGATTTGCCGTGATTCAAGATGGCATCCATCTCCGCCGTGATGGGCATTTCAACTCCCCGAACGCGCGCCAGTTCGACCGCCGCATGCGTGCAGAAAACGCCCTCGGCAACCATACCGTGCATGGCTGCGACGATGTCGGCGAGCTTGCGTCCGCGGCCGAGTTCCACTCCCACGCTGCGGTTGCGCGAAAGGCCGCCAGTGCAGGTGAGGACAAGATCCCCTATTCCGGCAAGTCCGGCCATCGTTTCCTGGCGGCCGCCGCAGGCCACGACCAGGCGCGTGATCTCCGCCAGGCCGCGAGTGATCAGGGCTGCGATGGAGTTATGCCCGAGTCCCAAGCCGTCGCAAACACCGGCAGCAATTGCAATAATATTTTTCAGCGCTCCGCCAAGTTCTACGCCAGCCACATCAGAATTCGTATAGATGCGAAAACATGGATCGCTGAATTCTCGCTGAACTGTTTCCGCAAGCTCGGTGTCTGCAGACGCGACAGTGATTGCCGTAGGATCACCGCGCGCTACTTCTCTGGCGAACGTAGGTCCACTCAGCGCCCCGATGCGAGGCTCAAAACCGCCGTGTGAACCGAGAATAACGGAGATCACTTCCGTCATGCGCAAGAGAGTTCCCTCTTCAAGGCCTTTTGTGGCGCTCACCAACAGCATGTTCGGTTTTAGAAAGCCATGCATGCTCTGAAAAAGCGCACGGCAATGCTGCGAAGGCATCACACTCACCACAATTTCAGCACCGCGAAGAGCTTCTTCAAGACTCCCGGTCGCGCAGACGCTATCGGGGATTCTCTGTCCCGGAAGGAAGAATTCATTGATCCGGCGCGATGAAATCGACTCGCGCACTTCTGATTCGTGCGCCCACAAGCGTATCCGATGCGTGCCCTTCCTTCCCAACACAATAGAAAGGCTGGTACCCCAGGCGCCAGCGCCAATCACGGCAACGTCGCTCATGTCCGCCTCCACTGGAAGCGGGACTCGGTGTGGTTCAGGAGACGGCGAATATTCTCGTGGTGCCGGACGATGATGATAAGCGAAGCGGCTGCCGTGACGCCGATTGTCTGCCAATTCATATTTGGCTCGAGAATCGAAGCCAGGAGCGGGAACAGAGCCACACTCAGGATCGAGGCAATCGAAACATAGCGTAACGTGAGGAAAATCAAGATAAAAATTGCGATCATGACAAGAATGGTTTTGGGCGTCAGAATCACGAAAGAACCTAATCCCGTTGCCACACCTTTACCGCCCCGAAAACGCAGCCAGACTGGAAACACATGGCCAACGATTGCGAAAAGAGCTGCGGTGAACATTAGACCCTGATGAGTTGGGAAGAGTGCGCAGGTCAATAAGACAGCGCTCAGTCCCTTCAACGCGTCGAGGATCAGGGTGAGTGCGCCCAAACGCGGGGAGGTGCGAGAAACGTTGGTCGCGCCGATGTTGCCGCTGCCAGTTCGGCGAACGTCCTGTCCGCGAAAAGTGCGTACCAGAATGTACCCGAATGGAATCGAGCCCAAAAGGTAGCTGTACGCGACGGTGAGAAGAAAAGCAGTCATGTTCAATGTATAGCTTCACCTGGCTGAACAGCCGCGAGGCCAAGATGCCCTTGCCACAGCCTGCGGGACGCCGCGCTACATTAACGGGAAGCTCGCGATCTTTGTGTAGCGTGAACCTCCTTGCGAGAGTTGGCTCTGATATAGAAAAAACTCGTGGGCCGCCATGGTACCAAACTCAGGAGCGGGGAAACCCTCCAATTTTTCCAGCAAGCGATGGAAGTTCTTGTTTGGAACATCTCCTTTTTCGCGATGGGGCGCGCCCGAGCGTCCGCCGCCACGGGCCAGCGTGAGGTGAGGAGTAAAAGGATGTTCTTCTTGCGGAATTCCGAGAATGTTCAGTGACTGGTCGATAGCTCTTGCCATTGCGGCGAGTTGCGGTCCAGATTCGATTCCCACCCAGAAGACGCGAGCCGCTTTTGTGGTGGGAAAGAATCCATAGCCGTGAAAGTTCATTTCGACCGGGTCAGCACGGACACTCGAAAGAGCCTGCTTGATTTTTTCCACGACCTCCTGCGGTTTCTCGCCGATGAATTTCAACGTGACATGAAGCGACTCAGGACGGACCCACCGCGCATCTGGCGCGAAGCCGCTTAGTCCTTCCATGAAGCGCTGAATGCGCTGTCGGATGGCGTCGTCAATGTCGAGGGCAACGAAAATGCGCACGAGAAAGCTTTCAGCCGTCAGCTATCAGCTCTCAGCATGGCGCTGCACAACTTGCTGAAAGCGATAGCTAATCATCACATCAGTCTTCGCCGCACCATATCCAGCGCCTGCTGGCTGGCAAAACGGCGAATGCGTTTTCGATCTCCGGAAAATTTACGTTCAACTACTTCTGTTCCAACCTCGGAAGCAAGGGCGTGGAAAACCAGTCCCACGGGTTTCGCGTCGCTTCCACCGGTTGGCCCTGCGACTCCGGTAACGCCTAAGCCGAAAGTTGCGCCACTGCGCCGCCGTATTCCCTCGGCGAGAGCCTTGGCAACTTCGGGGCTCACTGCACCGTGTTTCTCGATCAGTTCGGCGGGGACGTCGGCGAACGCGCTCTTCAATTGGTTCGAATACACGACCGCGCCGCCGAGAAAGTATCGCGAGCTTCCACCCACGGAAGTAATGCGCTCGGCTAACAGGCCTCCAGTGCAGGATTCCGCGACTGCCAGAGTTGCGTTGCGCATTTGCAGATAATAGCCGACGATCTGTTCCATTGACTCGCCGTTGTCGGAAAAGACGGAATCGCCCAGTTCCTCTTCTATCTTCCCCGCCAGTTGATCGACGCGCGATTGGGCAGTTTCCAGAGATGACGATCTCGATTTGAGGTGCAGTTGAATTTCGTCGGCGCCCGCGAGGATGGTGGTATCGACATCCGTATAGAGCTTGTAAATAGGCGCGATGCGCGCGTCGCACGACGACTCTCCGAGTCCGGTAATTTTCAATTCGCGCGTGGCAATAAATTGCGGAGGCAGTTTGGCGCGCAGGCGCGGCAGGCATTGCTCTTCGAACAAGGCTTTTAACTCATGAGGCGGACCGGGAAGCAGCATGATGATTCGTTCGCGGCCATCATATTTTCCGCTCATCCATTGTCCGGGCGCGCTGCCATTGGCGTTGGCCAGCACAGTAGCACCGGAAATAACATCCGCCTGCTTCAGATTATTTGTGGCCATCTTCCAGCCGCGGGCAGCGAAGCGTTGTTCCAGACTAGTAATGATCGCCGGATCGCGGCGCAGGTCAAGCCCGAGCGCGTCAGCGACTGCTTCCCGCGTGAGGTCGTCTTCGGTGGGTCCAAGTCCGCCCATAAAGATGACCACCTCAGCTCGAGATACAGCAAGGCCGGCCGCTCCGGTAAGACGCTCGCGGCTGTCTCCAACAATAGTTTTGAAAATCACTTCAACGCCCAACTGGTTGAGCTTCCCGGTCAGGTAAAGCGAGTTTGTATCCTGACGGAAAGGGGTGAGCAACTCAGAGCCAATGGCAATGATCTCAGCGTTCACTGGTGAGAGTGTAAATGATTAGGCCAAGCAAGATCAGCCACGGATTTCGCAGATTCACGCAGATAAATTTGAGGTGCTTATTCACGCGGAGACATCTACCAGTGGCGATCCCTGAATGTTCCAGGCCAGATGATGAACAGCGCTGTTGGTGGCTAGAACCACCGAGCGACCGGGAGCAAAGGCAAGTCCGACCAGGCCCGCACCGGCAACGGCCAATGATGCTTCTCCGTTCGCACTGATCTTGACAATCCCTCGTTTTCCCGAGAGCGAAGCGGCGACGTAGAGATTGCCTTCCGCATCGAAAGCGATACCCTGCGGACGTCCCAGGCCACGGAAGAAAGTCGTCACATTCCCTTGCGGCGTGACCTTGTAAATGCAATCAAAGCTAGACGTAGTTGGCCCAGTCACAAACAGGTCCCCACTGGGGGCGAACGCCAAGTGGTATGCGGAAATGCTTGGCTCAAGCGTAGCGAAGACGAAGATCTGGCGGTCGGCGCCGATTTTGAAAATAGTGCCGCTGCGATCGCCGACATAAAGATTTTGCGTACGGTCGAAGGCAATGCCGGTGGCAATGCCCATGCCTTCCGCGTATGAAGACATGGTTCCGTTCGGGGCGACGCGGTATACGGTCCCATCGAAGCGCGAAGAAACGTACATCTGACCGCCGCGGTCGAACGCGATCGAAGTAGCGTTCATCAAATCCGCCAGAAAAGGCTTGACGTTGTAGTTAGTGTCGATCTTGTAGATAGAAACGGGAACTTTCTGTCCGCGACTGCCCGAAAAACTAACGAAAATGTTTCCCTCAGCATCGAGAGCGGGATTTGTTACCGGATGCAGATTCTCAGCAATCGGAACCGCAACTTTGATCTGATGTGGATTGCTGGAGTGTCCGTTGGTAGAAACCACGATCGGGCCCGAAGATGCTCCCGCAGGAACGCGCGCCACCAGAAACTCGTCCGAACTGATTACGACCGCGCCCTCTATTTCACCAAAGCGTACACGAGGACGCCGCAAATCCTGGGGACGCAGACCGTGTCCGGTGATACGCACTTCGCCGCCAGGCAGAGCAGCAGCCGGCACCACCGCTTCGATGTGCGGCTTTCCATTTACGTTCGTCTTACCCAGCAAGCGATCTGAAATTCCCATGGACTTCAACTTCCTTGCATAGCGCTGTCCTATATCATCGTGGCAAAAGGCCAAAATGCAAAGCCAGTTGCATGATGATTAAAGCGTAAAACCCGGCGGCAACATCATCTAGTACGATGCCGATTCCGTCACTAAGATGCTCAAGTCGACGCAGGGGCGGAGGCTTGACGATGTCGAACCCTCGGAAAAGTATAAAGCCCAGCAACATAGATTTCCACGAGACTGGCACAGCAATCAGCGCGATCAGCTGCCCGGCAACTTCGTCGATCACGACGAACTGCGGATCCTTCAAGCCGGTGGCGCGACACATGCGAGTGGCGGCGGGGATGCCCAGGAGAATGGCTGTGCCGGCCAGCAATGCCGCGAATGCAGGCTGCCAATGGAGATTGATCCCCGAACTGGCTAACCACCAAACTAAAACAGTAGCAGCCGAAGCCCAAGTTCCCGGCCCTGGACGAAGCAACCCTACACCGAGAAAAGTAGCGACAAGCTTAGCCCAGAGCGGGGCGCGAGAGGTGTTTGATACAGTGTCAATCTTTCCGCGCATATTTTTGTAGCGCCGCCGTCTCGGCGGCTGTCGTGTGGGCATCCTGCCCACATCCCTGTCCATATATCCACACCCATGGCCAATTATGCAGCCCGGCTTTAGCAGGATTGTCGACTACATATTGAATCGCATGTTCAAATTCATTTTCATCCCGGATAAGGTGATCGTAATACTCTCTTTGCCAGAACGATCCTCTTGAGTGACAAATTAAATTGGCTTGTTTTGCGGTAAACGATTTCCAGGAATGAATGACAGATGGTAAAGGTCTCACCGGGAAAAAAGCGCGTTACCACATGCACGTGGTTGGGCATAACACACCAAGCAAAGAGGCGGTACCGCCTGTCGTCGAAATGGCCTAGGGCATCAACGACCACTTGGGCAACAGCGGGATTTCGTAACTGGCAAGCTCCGTGGCCCTGGTCTAGAAATCGCTCGATAGTCTTGGTTGAGAGCTGTTCAATCTTTTTGCGTTCGTCGGGGGTCAGATCGCGTCCGAGTTGCTGTGCGGTTGCAGTTATACTTCTGCGCTCGGATCTGATGCGATCGAGGACGGTGAGCGGAAGCGAATCTGCCAGTCTAAAGGTTATAAAGTATGCGGCACTTTCCTTTTCCCAGTGCGGCAGTCGGCCTCTGTCATGAATTATTACCTCACCGTACCGGGGGCGAGACGCCCCCGAGACAGCCGGCGGGACGCCGGCGCTACGAAGTTTCGAAGTTCTCTCGTGGCTCATTGGTAGCGCCGCCGTCTCGGCGGCCGTCTCGGGGGCATCCTGCCCACACCGCTAGAACTTCTCGTCCGAATCGGGCGACGCGTCTTCAATGCCTTCGCTCGTGTCCTGCACGGGAGACGAAATTACGTATGCGCCACTGGCCCATTTCCCCAGATCAATGGTGCGGCAGCGCTCGCTGCAGAATGGAAATTCCGCATCGCCGTTCTTAACCGGCTTCTTGCAGATTGGGCAACGCAGCTTTAACGTGCGCTTTTGAGGCATAGATCTTTAGATGATTTTAGCGACTAGATCATAGTCGTGGGCTTCGGTAATTTGGCAGCGATAGAATTCACCCGGCACTGGCTGCAGACCATCCGGGACGTCGTTAACAAAAACTTTGCCGTCAATTTCGGGAGCGTGCATGGCCGTGCGTCCCTCCAGCAGCAATTCGCTCTCTTCCGATACGCCTTCGAGCAGCAGGTCGAATTCCCGGCCGACCAGGGCTTTCTTTTTCTTCTTGCTGATGCGGCGCTGAATCTGCATGAGATGTTTGCGCCGCCGCTCAATCTCGCGCGCCGGGAGCTTCGCGTCCAATCCGAAAGCGTGTGCGCCTTCTTCGTCCGAGTAGCCAAACGTGCCCATCCAGTCAAATTCAGCCTGGCGGACGAATTCGCAAAGTTGCTCGAATTCGGCTTCGGTTTCACCTGGAAAGCCGACGATGAACGATGTTCGCAAGGTAATCCCTGGAATCGTGCGCCGCATCTTTTCAATCGAACGGAGAAATACATCAGCGCCTCCCCCGCGTTTCATGCGCTTCAAAGCCGTCGCCGATGCGTGTTGCAAAGGCACATCTAGGTAGGAGCAAATCTTTTCGTGAGCGGCGATGGTATCGAGGAGGCGTCCGGTAATCTTGTTGGGGTAGGCGTAGAGGAAACGAATCCAACGCAGGTCGTTGATGTCCGCGAGTTTTTCGAGCAGCAGCGCGAGTCCGTCCTTGAGGCCGAAATCTTCGCCGTAGCAGGTCGTGTCTTGCCCGATGAGCGTGATCTCGCGAACACCCGAGCGGGCCAGGCGTTCGGCTTCGGCGATTACGGATTCGAACCGTCGCGAGCGGAACTTGCCTCGTAGCTGGGGAATAATGCAGAAGCTGCAAGGATGGTCGCAGCCCTCGGCAATTTTGATGTACGCGGTGTAACCGGCTGTGGCCAGCACGCGCGGCGTGGCTTCGTCATAAAGATAGTTTGGCAGATCAGCAATAGCGCCATCCCACGACTCGCGTGAGAATCTTCCTTGCGCCTCGCGGACATCGCCCTCGGGACGTGACGTCAAAATATTAAACGGCGACGATTTGGTTGGCGCTGGCACAACTCCAGCAGCGGCTAGGATCTTCTCCAATTCGCCTGTGCCCACGACGGCGTCTACTTCTGGAATGTTCTTGCGAATGTCGTCGCGAAAGCGTTCGACCAGGCATCCGGCGACCACGAGTTTCTTCGCACGACCGTCGGTTTTGTGGCGCGCCATTTCCAGAATCGTGTCCACAGATTCCTGCTGCGCACTGGCGATAAAAGAACAGGTGTTGACCACGATGACATCGGCGTCTTCGGCGCGCCGGACTAACTCGGCTCCTCCGTCCGCCAGCATGCCCATCATGACTTCACTATCAACCAGATTCTTGGGACACCCCAGGCTCACGAAACCGACCTTCATTCGTGGGGCGGAGCTGGCGTTTTCAGGCGCATTTTCGATGGCTACAGTGAGCTTCTGGAGAGGCATGGAATCTCTCCATTCTAACATTCACGGCTTATTCCGGACGGCAGTTGCAATGGAATGGAGAATGCAACCATTGGAATATGATCGACTGTCATAACGAGCGAAGCGAGGGATCTGGGTTGTTGCATAACCCACGGTTATCGCGCGGGCAAGAATCCGGATCCGTCGCTTTGCTCATGATGACAATGCATTCCTGGAACCATTAGGAGCACCACTTGAGTCGACTGACGTGGTTCGGATTATTCGCAGTCACAGCAATGCTGGTTTGCTATGCTTTTGAAAATCGAAGCCGATGGTTTATTTTGGCATTCGCCGTTGCGTGTCTGTTGGGTTCGGCCTACGGATTTCTCCAAGGCACCTGGCCATTTGGAATTGTCGAAGCGATCTGGTCGATGGTCGCGATGCGCCGCTGGTGGCTAGCGGCCAAGTAAGGATGACTGTAGGGCACGCCTGCACACGCGGTTAAGAATATCGATTCGTATCAGGGCATCGCATCAGCGATGCCGTAACTGCAGCGAAATCAACAACCGCCTTCAGGCGGTGTTTTTGAAGTCTGAATTCTCCTCCGCTAGCGACGGACCGTCGTCAAGATTTCTTCATACAGTTCCGGCAACCGCTGCGCGTCCTCAGCCGACCCCCCGAAGCGCGCTGCCTCGTAATGCTCGCTAAACTTTGATACCGGCTCTCGTACAACGTCATCTTGAATAGAGGCTAAGAATTCCGCAGGCGTCTGCGCCTGAGATTTTGTCCACCCTTTTCTAGACAACACTCGCGTCAAGCGCTCATACCAGATGGTTGCGGCCAGACTTGGAGATTTTTCTGGCCGCGCTGCCAGACGGCGGTTACGAAGCCCTCGCCACAAGCGCATAGCATTTGCACCCAGGATCAGCAGAAGGGCAATAACCGCGGCGGCAACACTCCATTTTCCGGGTGATGCAGAAATCCTACCCGACATTCGGCGAGCCGTGGTCAACAATGCTTCATGACGCTGTCGCGCCCAGTTGCGCAACCGCTGAAACCACTCCAGGCTGTTGCGCGTGGCCTCGCGTCCCAGATTGTATTGATGTCCGGCGTCATAGTTGACGACCCACTCCCGCCAGAATGACGCCATGGCGTCCAGATACAACATGCTCCTACTCCATCCGGTATGCACTTGCGCAGGCGCAGCCGGCGTGGGATCAAAACTGACCCATCCATAGCCGGGAAAATACGCTTCCACCCAGGAGTGCGCATTGCTGGCGCGAACCAGGTATTGCGAGGTGACGTCATTAAACTCCCCGGTGCGAAAGCCGTTCACTACGCGCGACGGAATGCCCAGCGTCCGCAGCATGATGGCCATCGACGAGGCGAAGTATTCGCAATGTCCCTGCTTGCGTTCAAAAAGGAAATTGGCTACGGGATCGCGCGGAACCGTGCGCGGAAGTTGCAGCGTGTATCCGAAGTTGCTGCGCAAATATGATTCAATGGCAGCCGCCTTATCGTAATTATCGTCCGCAGAAGCGGCAATCTCCTTGGCCAGCGATATTACACGAGGGTCCACTGCAGGCAGTTGCAAATAGTTTAAAAGGATCTCGGGCGGATAATCGGACGCGGCAGCACGCAACTCGCTGGGCCCGGGTTGGGCGATGTCGGACGTCGCCTCATAGCGGCCAACAGGGTGCTCCGGGTCGAGATCAAAAACAGAATCGCCGTTGTCCATAGCCACCAGACGATAATTGCCCAGCAGCAGCCGCGCGGTGGGCGCCAGGAAGAAAACGTTGCTGATAAGCGGCTCCATCAGCACGCGATAATGAATTGGCTGCGCCGGCCCGACGCGTTGAGATCTTTTCAATCGTGCCGCGTTCTGCCACAAAATAAAGCGCCCCGCGCCTACGCTCACCACCGCATGCTGGGCATGCGGATTGGACCAGGTGTTTCCATTGAAGAGGTTCAGGGTCACGCCGCGCCACTTCAAATCGTAGGAGCCGCGCTTATCGCCGTCGATTTGCACGTGCATCACTAGCGAGTTCGATTGTTGAATCTCGCCGATCTGCCCGAGTTGAACCTGATCGCTGAAGCCAGTGCTCATCACGCGGCCGCGCGCGAAGGCGCTTAAATATCCATTTGATATACGGGGAAGCACAAAAAAGATTGCCGCAGCACCCAGCAGTATCAATAATGCAAGCACGGGCGACGCGCTGGCCAGAGAGACTGCCATCTTCCGCTGCGCGAGCTCATCATTCGATGACTTGGCTCGCACCGTCGCACTGGCAGAAGCGTTGCGCATCTCCATCAGAATGCAAGTAACGACAGCCATCAGCATGAATGCCGCGAATGCCAGCAGAAAAGTGCTGTCGACGGTAAGCACGGCCGCGGCCAGCACCATGAGAAACGAGATCACCGCGAGAAAATAGTAGTCGCGGTCGCGCCGGCTCGAGAACAGTCGGACCACCATGACGAAAAGGACAAGGTGGACCGTGGCGCTAACAAACAAACCGGAGAACACGAAGTAGTCTGCGAGATAAAAAGCGACATAGACAAGCGTAAGCGTGGTAGTCCAGGATTCTGGAATAAGCCAGATTCGACGCTTAACCAGAAAGTATCCGCGAAATAAAAGCGCCGTTACCACGAGCAGAATCGTTGGCAGATCGAGGCCGCCAGTCGAAGCCAGCGTCCCGAAGCCGCACACAATCAGCAGATAGAGCGCTACTTCGAAGTAGCGCTGCACCGCCGTGGGCAGAGGAGCGATATCGGATTCGACGCTAGTCATGCGACTGTTCCAGGAACTTCGTACATTGTTGGCGATTTCGCTGGGAAAGGGAAGAGTACGATTGTGATGCTAAAATCGGATAGGTCAGGCATCGGTCCCGCGCGACGCACTCCCGCCAACCCCGCCAGGTCCGGAAGGAAGCAACGGTAACGGGCTCTTGCGTGTGCAGTGGGTAGCCGGTGTCTGACTTTTTCGTTTTTGCTGAAACCAGCCCCCGATGAGAACGGAAAGCATAAATCTTCCTACTGATTCCGCATCGCAGGATGGCCTGACTGTCACCCTCCACAAAGGCTTCTCCAATGGCACGAGCAATTTCACCCTCGATGTGTCGTTCACAATCACGCCGGGAATCACCATCATTTTCGGCCCGTCGGGAGCCGGAAAGACCACGCTACTCGATTGCGTCGCAGGTCTGGCAACTCCCGACTCCGGCAGAATCGCCATCGGCGACCGCATTTTCTTCGACCAGGCTCACGGAAGAAACGTACCTGTTCAGAACCGAAACACCGGTTATGTTTTTCAGGACCTCGCACTTTTTCCTCATCTCACGGTCGGAAAGAATGTCGAGTACGGCCTGAGCGGTCCGAAAGAAGAATGCAGAAAAAAGAGCGCCGCCACCCTCGAATCTTTTCGCATTGCTAATCTGCGCGATCGCAAGCCGAAAGATATTTCCGGCGGCGAGCGTCAAAGAGTGGCTCTGGCCCGCGCCCTGGTTACTGACCCCTGCGTCTTGCTGCTCGACGAGCCCATGGCCGCGCTCGATGCTGCGACCAAATCAAAAATCATCGACGACCTCCGCGCCTGGAATGCGCTCCACAACATTCCGATCCTCTACGTAACTCACAACCGTGAAGAGGTCTTTGCACTGGGAGACCGCGTGCTCGTCCTGAAAAACGGCCGCATCATCGCCGACGGTACTCCGCACGTGGTAATGACCGCGCCACGTCAGGAATCGATGGCGCAACTGGTCGGCTTCGAAAACATTTTTCACGCCGAAGTAGCCGCAGCTCACGAAGAGCGCGGGACCATGACATGCCGCGTCGCCGACAGCAATGTAGAGTTGGAAACGCCGCTGCTGCGCGCAGATACAGGATCGAAACTGTTTGTCGGAATTCGCGCTGGCGACATTCTATTAGCTACGGTTCACCCCGTCGGATTGAGCGCCCGCAATGTCATTCGCGGGCGCGTGATTTCATTGGAGCAACGGGACGTCATCGTGATTGTGCGGGTGAATTGCGGCGTCGACGTAGAAGTACACCTGACTCTGGCCGCGCGTGACTCGCTCGAGCTTCAGCCGGGACGTGAAGTCTGGCTGATCGTCAAGACACACTCCTGCCATTTGATGACGGCAGCGTAAATCGTCCGCCTAGAAAAGTTTGGGCACCGAAGCTTTCCCGGTGCCCAAATTGTTTATCTGTGGCGCTTTGCAAATCGCGACTATTTCTTTTTTTGGTTGCCGCCAGCCGCGCGGGATGCGTCTGCAGCCTGAGCCGCCGCCTTCAACTCCTGGTTTGCCTGAACCAAGAGGTCTCTTGCCTTCTCCGCATGGCCCTGCATATCGTAGCGGTTGTCTTTCTGCGCGGCTTCAACGTTTTTGTTGGCTTCAACTACATGCAACTGCGCCGCCGCCAGAACAGGATGCACGCTCTTGTTAATGTCCTGTACCGGCTCTTGTGCGAGCGCCACACCGCATAACAACGCCGCGCCGAGAATGCTGTTAACTACCAAACTTGTTTTCGTCATGAATTCCTCCTTGGTGTATAGCCCGAATTCGGTCTGCCAGTCATACCGACGCTTAGATGCACGACGTGTATCTGCGTTACCCTCGATATTTTCGTCGCGCCGTCCCCACTGCACTGTCATCCCGAGCGACGCGAGGGATCTGGGTTCTTGCCAAGAGCTACCATTGCGCCCATACACATAAACATGATATATTTACACATCAGGAAGAAAGGGCGTCGATGCGAACCAATATTGAAATCGACGATCGTTTGATGCGACAGGCCATGCGCTGCAGCGGCGCAAGAACCAAGAAAGCCGCCGTAGAAGCCGGTTTGCGCCTGTTAGCGGAGACGCATGCCCAAGGCTCAATTCGTCAACTGCGGGGCAAGGTAATGTGGGAAGGAAACCTCAACGAATCCCGGACGAGCTGAACCTCGGGCTAATTTGTCTCATGGTCATCGTCGACACGACCGCGTGGATTGACTACTTGCGAGGAACCGAGAGTGCAGAAGCCCTATGGCTTCACCGCGAACTGACGCGACAGCGACTGGGTCTGACCGATCTCATCCTGTGCGAGGTCTTACAAGGAATTCGTGATCAAGCCGATTTCGTCAAGGTGCGTGAGCACCTGTTGAAGTTCCATATATTCCAGAACGGCGGCAGGGAGTTAGCTATAACGGCCGCGCAAAACTATCGCAGTCTGCGAGGCCAGGGTCATACGATAAGAAGAACGATCGACTGCCTGATCGCAACTTTCTGCCTAGAGGCAGGACACACCTTGCTGCACCGTGACCGCGACTTCGACGTTTTCGAGAAGGCGCTCGGGCTGAAAGTGGTCCATCCATAGCCGGCCGTCCCCGAGTGATTTGCCAACGACCAACGACTAACGACGAGCGGTCAACGACCGCTCCTCACTCCCACTCAATCGTTCCCGGAGGCTTCGACGTTATGTCGTAGACCACGCGGTTGACGCCTTTCACTTCATTAACGATGCGGCTGGATATTGTCTTCAACACCTCGTGCGGCAGCGGAACCCAGTCGGCCGTCATGCCATCTTCAGAGTGCACGGCGCGAACGGCGCAGGCGTTGGCGTAGGTTCGCTGGTCGCCCATTACTCCGACGGACATCACCGGCAGCAGCACGGCGAAAGATTGCCAAATCTTCGAATACAAACCAGCGCGTTTGATTTCGCTCACGACGATGTCATCGCACTCGCGCAGAATGGTCAGGCGCTCACGTGTAATCTCGCCGAGAATGCGCACCGCTAAGCCAGGCCCGGGGAATGGCTGGCGTTGCAAAATTTCTTCCGGCATGCCCAAGTCGCGACCGATCTTGCGGACTTCGTCTTTAAATAATTCTTTAAGCGGCTCGATCAGCTTGAGCTTCATTTTTTCCGGCAGGCCGCCGACGTTGTGATGCGATTTGATGATCTGCGAAGGTCCGCGCACCGAGCGCGATTCGATCACATCGGGATAAAGCGTGCCCTGCACCAGCCATTCGACCGCGCCCTCTGCTTTCTCGATGCGATGGGCTTGCTCGTCGAAGACGGCGATGAATTCGTTGCCGATAATTTTGCGTTTTTTCTCCGGATCAGTGACGCCAGCCAGCTTGCTCAGGAAGCGATCGGTGGCGTCCACAGCGACTACGTGCAGTCCCAACTTGTCACGCAGGTTCTGCTGAACTTTTTCGAATTCATTTTTGCGCAGCACGCCGTTATTTACGAATACAGAGGTCAGGCGCGATGCTGAATCGCCATCTCGCAACGCGCGATCCACCAGCGTGGCTGCCACGGCAGAATCGACGCCGCCGGAGAGCGCGCAAATGGCGCGTCCTTTGCCCAGAGTTTGGCGCACGCTTGCAATGGTCGAATCGATGAAGTGCTGCGGAGTCCAGGTGGGCTTAGCGCCGCAAATCTCCAAAGCAAAGTTGCGCAAGATGTCAGCGCCCGATTGCGTGTGCCGCACTTCCGGATGGAACTGAACCGCCCACATTTTTTGGGCAGTATTTTCGATAGCGGCAACCGCATTTGTGGAACTGGCCACCAATCGGAAACCAGGAGGCAAATCTACGGCTTCGTCGCCGTGCGACATCCAGACCGACAGTTGTTGCGGCAGATCCTGAAAAAGCCGCGAGTCTTCTTTGACTTCCACTGCGGCATGACCGTACTCGCGTTTCTCGGCGGCCCGCACTTTGCCGCCGAGCGAATGCACCATCAACTGCAATCCGTAACAGATGCCGAGCACAGGCACGCCCAATTCAAAAACTCGCCGATCCATGTTAGGAGCGTCTTTGTCGTAAACCGACGAAGGTCCGCCCGACAGAATGATGCCTAGCGGCGAGTAGCTGCGGATTTCATCAAGACTCGCGGTGCAGGGCAGCACCACCGAAAAGACATTTTGTTCGCGGATGCGGCGCGCAATCAGTTGCGAATATTGCGCGCCAAAGTCGAGGACAACAATAGATTGGGTTTCCACGGACGAGTGTCTCAAATCGACGGAGGAGTGTAAAGAGCAGAACGGCGACTGGGACCGGGCTTGCTACGGTGTTATAGGATCGAGCCAAGTTTTCCTATGGTATTAACGGTTAACTAACATAATCCACAGTTTTTCCTCCAACTAATCCGGCTGCTATATTTGCTTCTGTTCCTCTTTGCTCCACAATTCCTACGGAAACTAGCGTCCTCCTCCATGACCGACTCGGCCGATTTCAAAGATATCGTCAAGCAGCAGGCGGACATCGTTCGCGTCGTCGGCGATTACGTCAAGCTGAGAAAGTCGGGTGCGCAAAACTATTCGGGGCTTTGTCCATTCCACAACGAGAACACGCCTTCGTTTTCGGTTCATGCGACGCTGCAGTTTTTTCATTGCTTCGGTTGCGGCGTTTCGGGAGACGTATTCACTTTTATTCAAAAGATCGAAAATGTCACCTTCCCGGAAGCGGTGCGGGCCGTCGCTCAAAAACTGGGAATCGCGCTTCCAAAGCTAAGCTACAGCAGTCCCGCGGAAGCCGAGGATGCCAAACTGCGCACTGTGCTGCTCGAAGTCCACGAGCGCGCGGTGACTTTCTTTCAGGAGTGTCT
Organism: uncultured Acidobacteriota bacterium; assembly: GCA_963743375.1. Classification (GTDB taxonomy): domain Bacteria; phylum Acidobacteriota; class Terriglobia; order Terriglobales; family Acidobacteriaceae; genus JABDBE01. The sequence continues at coordinate 182,047 of CAVUQA010000002.1, forward strand.
GCGGCGCCCCGAGGGTGCCCACTCCCGTGAATATCTGGCTGGACGCGGCTTGACCCAGGAAGTGATTAAAGCCTTTCGCATTGGCTACGCGCCAGATTCCGGCTTTCTGCTGAAAGACCGGCTGAAGGGCGAGTTCGACGAGGAAACTTTGCGGGCGAGCGGACTCTTCTCGTGGAGGCAGGACGACGCGCCGGCGCAGGGATCCAGATTTCAACGCGGCAGCGATGCGCAAGTGGAGACTTCGCCGGGCCCTTCGGAATTGCCTAACGCCCAAAGCGCGAAGCCTGACTTCAAATCGATCTATTCCAAATTTCGCAACCGGGTCGTCTTCCCTATCACCAACGAAACCGGCCGCGTAATCGCCTTTACGGGGCGTACGCTTTCAACGGACGAAAAAGCGGGACCTAAGTATCTCAACTCGCCGGAAACGGCGATCTATTCCAAATCGCGGGTGCTGTTCAATCTCGACCAAGCCAAAGAAGCGATACGCAAACTGGATTACGCAATACTGGTCGAAGGCCAAATGGATTGCATTTCGGTTTGCGCTGCCGGATTTCACAATGTGATTGCCAGCTCCGGAACCGCCTTCACCGAAATTCAAGCTAGATTGCTCGGACGCTTCAGCAAAAACGTGGTGGTAAATTTCGATCCGGATACCGCCGGCGCCAAAGCCACCGAGCGGACTCTGGGTCTTCTGGTGGAAGAAGATTTTCAGATCAAAGTATTGACTCTCGAAGCCGGATTTGATCCTGATCTGTTCATCCGCCAAAAAGGAAAAGCCGCATACAGCGAAGCGCTTAAGCATTCGCAACGTTATTTCGATTACCTAATCGAACGCGCCCGCAGCCAGTTCCCCGTTCGCAGCGCTGAGGGCAAAGTGAAGGCGCTGAATTATCTGCTGCCGCACATCCAACGAGTGCCCAGCCGAATCGTCCGCGACGAACTGGCCCACGAGATCGCACAGAAACTCGGCATCGACTCCGCCGTTTTGCGGCAGGAATTGAGGCATGCTGCCACCAACCGATCAGTGGCGAGCGTGAAATCAGCGGTCGAAGCTCAAGTCACCGATGCAGAAAAGCTTTTGATCCGAGCCTTAACTTCCGCAGGTGAAATGCAGATTTCAGAGGAACATTTCTCGTCACGCAATGGCGTCGAAGAAGAATTCGATCCAGCACGGCAAGCCCATTTTGCTCTCAAGAATGAGCGGTTGCACCTGGGCTTAGCGACCGAATCCCTGATCGAAAGCATTCTCAACGCGGAATCGCAAACTGTCGATGTCATGAAATTGGAATTGTCCGACGGCGACCGTAATCTTTTGGCCGCGATTTTGATGAGAGAGACCGAGGAACTTTCTCCGGAGAAATTGGAGGGTGCCGTCCGCGCCCTGCGCCGCATCCGATTTAAGCGCCAAATGGACGAGGTGCAACGGGAGCTGCAAGCCCCGAAGAAACACGAACCGGACAGGTTGCGCTTCCTCCTGGGTGAAAAAGATCGGCTAAAAAGGGCCTTGATGGATCCAGCCTTATCAGCATCTTCCAGCCCCGCGACGGCACCCGGAAATACCCTAGGGCCTTGAAACTAAATGGTCTGATTTGCCATCTAAGTTATTAACGGGCGGGCAATACAGGGCAGGCTGACTCTCTTGCGAAGTTTTACGATCAGAGGAAGCGACAATTCGTGCTATACTTTTAAGGTTTTGTCGGCGCTAATCCCGCCACCTCGCGTTCCCACCGCTATCAACGACAGTTTCGAAGTCCTTTTCAAGGACGACTTGAGGATAATCCGTCTTGGCTCTTGATGACAAGTACGACGACATTAAAAAGCTGATCGATACAGGCAAGGAAAAGGGATATCTCACCTACGACCAGGTGAACGATCTCATACCGCACGATGTGCACTCTCCTGAAGACCTGGACGATCTGCTTACCACCATTGGTACGCAAGGAATCGATGTGCTGGAGGGACCAAAGCTTCCCTCCTCTGCGCTCGATAAAAAGTTTGACGAAGATGAAGTTGGCGAAGACGTCGAACTCGATCTCACCCCAGGCGCCCTGGAAAAAACTAATGATCCCGTCCGCATGTATTTGCGCGAGATGGGAACTGTTCCTTTGCTGACGCGTGAGGGCGAAGTTGAAATCGCCAAGCGCATCGAGCGCGGACAACTGCGCGTTCTGAAAGCTCTCTCGCGTTCGCCGATCGTCATCAACGAATTGTTGGCGATGGGCGAAGACCTCAAGAAGGGCGTCCGCTCTATTAAGGAAGTGGTCACCTTCGATGAGGAGGAAATCACCGACGAAATTCTGCAGAACCGGCTGAAAGAATTTACCGGCAAGATTGACGACTTGGCCAAGGCGTACAAGAAGTCCAATCAACTTCTGGAGAAGTTCGCCGCCGTTTCGCAGAAGAAACGTCCCAAGGACTATCGCCGCTACCGCATCGCGTTGGCACGCGCCATCGTTGATGTCTCGCTGTGTGTCCGCAAACTGGGCTTCACCAACAACGAGCGCAAGCGCCTCATCGACCGCGCCAACAAGACGGTCGACATGATGCGGTCGCTCGACCGTCAGTCGACGAATCTGGAAAAAAAAGCCGACGCGACCCGGAGTGAAGAGCAGCGCAAAGAGTACCGCCGGCAATCGCGTGCCATCCGCACTGAACTCGAGAAGCTCGAAGTTGAAGCCGGAGTGTCCTTTCAGGAGCTCAAGCGCACCCAGCGCGAAATCATCCAGGGGGACATGGATGCGGAGCAGGCCAAGCGAGAGCTGATCGAGGCCAACCTCCGACTGGTAGTTTCGATTGCCAAGAAGTACACCAACCGCGGCTTGCAGTTCCTGGATCTGATTCAGGAAGGCAATATCGGTCTGATGAAGGCGGTCGATAAATTTGAATACCGGCGTGGTTACAAGTTCTCGACTTACGCCACGTGGTGGATTCGGCAGGCCATCACTCGCGCAATTGCCGATCAGGCGCGCACCATCCGTATTCCGGTGCACATGATCGAGACGATCAACAAGTTGATCCGCACGTCGCGTCAACTGGTGCAGGAACTGGGACGCGAGCCTACCTCGGAAGAAATTGCCAAGCGCATGGACATTCCCGTAGCCAAGGTGCGCAAGGTTCTCAAGATCGCGCAGGAACCGATCTCCCTCGAAACGCCGATCGGCGAAGAGGAAGATTCGCATCTCGGCGACTTCATCGAAGATCGCGCCGTAGTCTCGCCAGCCGAGGCGGTGATCAACGTCAACTTGAAAGACCAGACTTCGCAGGTCCTGCGCACGCTAACGCCGCGTGAGGAAAAAGTCATCAAGATGCGCTTCGGACTGGAAGACGGCAGCGAGCACACGCTCGAAGAAGTAGGCCAGTCATTTGCCGTGACTCGCGAACGCATCCGCCAAATCGAAGCTAAGGCGTTGCGCAAGCTGCGTCATCCATCGCGTTCGCGGAAGTTGCGGGCGTTCATGGATGGGGTGAGGGACTAACCGACTCGCTTAGGGCGGACGCTCCTGTCCGCCTTTGGTCACTTGACGGCTCCGCAGAAGAGACTAAGATCAGAGGTGACAGGCATCGTTCAGTACCATTCGGAAGCCCCGAGTTAATCTCGGGGCTTTTGCTTTATGGCGTGCATTGGCGTACGAGACCACTTGGAACCTGTCAAGCCCCTTATCCAGCCTTCCCGAAGCGGAACTGGCACATTTATGTTCATTCGTCACATTCGTTCGTCTGGGGTAATCGGTAGAATCATCTCCGCGGGCAGTGTTTGGAGGGTGTTGCCAGTGGGTACTGGACGCTGTCCGTCAAACAGTCGAGTGGCTTTCAGCCACTAGGGTTCGAGTCCCTCACCCTCCGATGTCACTCGACTGCATTGAAAACCGCTTGACAGGCTGATTGCGTGGACTATCATTGAAAGTGACGGACAGCGTTCAGTATCAATTTCAGAGCCCCGAGTGAATCTCGGGGCTTTTTGCTTTGTTGCACGACACGCGAAAAAAGCCATCAAGACTCACGCCTCGCCGCCCCCGAGCCTGAAGTGCTCAGGCTGATCGGAGTCGAGTCCCGACGCAACGGAACAGACACGCTCAGTTCGCGCCAAATTGACCAAGTTGTCAAGGACGTCCGCGCCAAAGCCCCAGCCTTCGCAAAAAACGCGAAAGGCTGGGGCACCCTAAGTTATTTTGAGGAAAGGGCGGCCCAGCCCCCCAAGCTGTGACCGAGTTAGCGTCCAAAAAACGGCCGCGAACTCGCAGCGCCGGCATTTACAATTTGGTTTCTTCAAAAGGCACATGTTGTTGGAGTACCATCGTTTTTATTTTCGCCATGCGGAGGAGAGAAATGGCCCCACCGTCTGAGAAGGTCAGCGACTTTGATGAAGAGCCCGGTAGAGAAGGGGTAAGCAGTATCGGCGGGGAGCGTTCGACTTTGTCGCGGCTTATCTGGTTTGCGAGGATGCGTGGTACATCATTCCGGAGAAAGAGATTTGGGGGAAGTGGGCGATTTCGTTGCGTACGCAGTGCGCGGAATCGCGGTATGAGAAATATCTGGAGGCTTGGGATCTGCTGTTGCGGACGGAGTTCGACGGGGACATTCAGGCCCGCGCTGAAGAATTTGCTGGAAATGGGCTGATCGAGTTCACGCGTTACGTCGAGCCCTTAGGTACTTTTATGGGGTAATTGAGGGGGCTGGTCACCACAGAGACACAGAGTCACAGAGGAATCAACCAAAGGGGCGCGGCTTCGGTCGTGCCTGTCTTATTTGATCGCATGTTCCATCCCATAAAAACTTCGGCTCCGGTGAAGGCCGTTTTCTGCGTGCGCCCGTCTAAGGGCACCAACGGCTTCTTTCAGGAGGAGGACATGAACAAAACGTTTCTCGCAGTGTTGTTTCTTGTGCTGGGGATGAATGTTGGGGCTCCGGCTTCGGCACAGAATTCGGGTGCAGCGGTCGGCGTTGACCACACCGCTCCCAGTTACGACATGAAGGGACAGTCTCTGGAAGATTTGGGACGCGTCCAGCAGAAGTTTGTCGATCTGGCTAACGCGGTGCCGGCTGACAAAATGACGTGGCGTCCGTCAGCGGACTCGCGCTCTTTCGCTGAAGTGTTTCTCCATGTAGCTGGTGAGCGATACGGGATTCTCGCTCTCATGGGTGCCACGCCCCCGGCCAGCTTCGATGATAAGACTTTTGAAAAGTCGACGACGGATCGCGACCAGATCATCGACGATCTGAACAAGTCATGGGAGTTTAGTAAGAAGGCCATTAACGGCATGAGCAATGCGGATTTCGCCAAACTACTGCCGAAACTGGGTCCGCAAGCCAACGCCGGCGATGTGATCTACATTCTGGTCACCGATGCCCATGAGCATCTGGGCCAATTGGTCGCCTACGCGCGCGAAAACGGCATTGTCCCTCCGTGGACTGTGGAGGCGCAAAAGAAGGCGGCAGAGAAGAAGGCGGAGCAGAAATAACCACTTAGTTTCGTATAAGGGTCTATACGGGATCAACCCCCCGGCCTTAAGGACGCCACGGTATTGCCGTCCCCTGAGGGTCGCGCTACGTTGCGTCAGAAGAGGACCGTCGGGGTTGGTTTTTTCCAATCCTTCCGCTCACCCTCCTTGCGCCATTTGCCTTACGGACACTCGCTCGTCTGCGTAATTCAAAAAATGAGCCAATGACGGAGGAGTCTGATGCGAAGCGAAGTAAGCGGCTATTCTGCAGTTTTTTCTGCCAATTTCAGCATCATCGTGGCGTGTTTATTGACCGCTGCTCTACTGTTTGTGATGGCACCGCCCGCGAGCGCCGGCTCCAAACCACTATTCGGCCGCGAAGTAATTGTTGACAATCAACGCATCACTGGCGAGCCCAGCATTTCGATTGACGGGGAGGACCGGATTTATGTCTCGACGCCGTATGGATTCCTGACGACTGCGAGTTTCGTTTGGCGGTCTACGGATCACGGGATGAGCTTTCATTTGGCGCCGGGCAATGCTCCGCTGGTCGGGAAGCCGCTTGTCACCTGTCCCGGCGGCGGGGACTCAGGGCTGGCTGTGGACACCCAGAACCGGCTTTACTTTGTCGACCTGCAGGGATTGACAGACGTCAGTAACAGCGTCAGTTCGGACCAGGGTGCAAACTGGTTGACGACGTGCGATGCGGCCAACGATACCGGCGTCGACCGGCCGTGGATCGCGGCGTTTGGCGATCCGCAATCGGGGGGCGCGCTTTACCAGACGGTGGATGAGGTCGAACAGTGCATCGGCTCTTGCATACCGAACCTGGGCGAAGTGGGCAGCAATATTGTCGAGCTCACGCGATCGCAGGATGGCGTAACGTTCACGCCTCTTCCAGCGCAGCAGATCGAGCCGGATGGCATCGTTTCCGCAATCAAGACTGATGCACAGGGTGGGGTGTACATCTCGCATACGGGTCTGGTAAATGCAAGCGGCCAACTTATTAATGGCTCGGATGCGAATGGAAACAGCAATGCGGTTGTCGTGGTGCGTTTCCCCAACGGATATAACGAGACCACGGCCATTCCATTGAACGGGCAAACATTGTGTCAGGCGCAACCAACGCTTTGCACCACGGAGGTTGTTTACGCCGGAGCGCTCGACGGTTCGGGGAACAGCACTATAACGGTGGGCCAGGATTTTGCGCCGATGACCCTCGATGATGCCGGCAACCTGTACGTCACCTGGGCGCAGGCGCCGGTGGATGTAACGACGGGCACAGTGAGTGGTTCGAGCCAGATCTACATGGCGGTTTCGACGAATCATGGCGCGACTTGGGGACCTCCTGTACGCGTGACTGCGGCGACTCCGAATCTGCAGACTAGCCTGTTTCCGTGGATCGTTGCGGGTGATCCCGGGCGCGTAGACATCGTGTGGTATGGAACTCCGACGCTTGGCTCTTGTCCCAACCAGCCTTGTGGATCGAGCGCCATTACCGCGCACTGGTCTGTGATGATGGCGCAGAGCTTGAACGCCATTGTCAATGGCAAGCCGAACAGCAATCCGAGCTTTACGACCACCGCGGTTTCGGAAGTTTCAAACCACTATGGGTCGATCTGTACTTTTGGAATTTCCTGCACCACCGGTGGGGACAGGGGATTGCTTGATTTCATCAGCGTTACGATTGGCCTTGAGGGAGAAGCCAACGTGGTTTGGGCCGACGCGGTGAATCAAGACGGCGGGGGAACTTCCGCGGCGATCATTGGCTTTAATCGCCAGTACGCGGGCCCGAGCCTCTACGCCAGCGTCGGCCAGGTAAGCGGCACGCCGCCGGCCACTGGGCACGCGCCGGGATCGTCTGATGCCATCTACTCTGCCAACGGCGAGGCAGTACAGGCATCAGCGAACCTGATGCTGAAACAAAGTTCAGTCACTATGCCGGATTCACAGCACTACAAGTTCACTCTGAACGCGCAGAGCCTCAGCACGCTGGCAGTCTCGCCCACACTCGGAGGAATGGATGCGGTGTGGCTGGTGCGCTGGGAGGTCCCCGACCCGAATGGAGCCGGCCACACTTACTACGCAGCCATGGAGTCAGATAACGGCCAGGCGCCAACCTTCTTTGACGGCGAAACCACAACTCTCGCGAATGGAGAGGGCTTTTTCTTGACTTACCCACCCACTCACGCTATCCAAGGCAGTTATACGAATACGGGAAGCGGTGGAACTATTACGTTCACTGTCCCGGTAGCCGATGTCGGAGGCAACTCCAGCGCTGTCCTCTATTCGCTTACCGGACTAACGGCCACGCAGTCACAGTCGTCGTCGTCCAACACGATTTTCAATCAGATTGACGCAACCGCTCCGTTTGACTTTACTCCGAAATAGACTGATGAGTTGACTCTGAACGTGAGGTGCCCCGGTCCTTGCGGTTCTTTCGCAAGGGCCGGGTTCTTGCGTCAGGCAGTTCAGTTCGCTTCTCGGAATGTCACGGTCGCCTTGCCACAACCCGGCAAGTAGCGGGCACCGACTCCGTATGGGTTCAGCTACACAAACGTACAAGGTCTTGGGTTTAATTGACTTGTATTCGATAGTCTGCAAAACTTGTGTTACCGCAAGCGCTCGCGCGGAAATTCTTTGCGAGCGCTTTCGTTTAAGTTATTCCGTCGAATCATGGAATTACTGCTCAATCTGTTCTGGCTAACCCTGGCGCTGCCCGCCATCTGGATGTGGCGCAACCAATTGGTGTGTGACGGGGACCGCCGATGTTTCGATCGAATTCGCCCCATTGTGCTTTTCGGCTGCGTTCTCATGCTGTTGTTCCCTGTGGTTTCTGCGACAGATGATCTGCATGCGATGCGGCAAGAGATCGAAGAATCCAGCCCGTCGAAGCGGGTGGTTAAACAAGCCGCAGTCGACAAGTCCCTGACCCGGCTTATGACAGCTGGCGCGTTGCCGGTTTTGATTTTCCCTTCATCGATTGCTCTCGATGACAAAGACAACGGACAAGTTCTCATAGTTCGAGTCCGTCTGCCTGAACAAACGCAGTTCTGTAGGTCCTCCTCTCGTGCCCCGCCTGCATCCGGCCTGAATGTGTTCTTTGGCTTTGCCGTTTAGTCTGCGGCAACATTTTCCCGGTTCCTAGTGAGTCCCATAGGTGTTGTGCAGTAGGCGATGCGCATTGGCCGTCGCCGGTCCGTTGCAGTACTCGGCGACGAACGCGTTTGTGGAGTGTAGATGAACCAGACGCTTTGGCGTTATTCCGTGCTTTTTCTGCTGCTCGGCTGTGGCCTTGAGGCCGGAGCCCAGCAGGCATTGACATGGGATCAGGTCCGCACCCGCTTTGAGTCAACCAATCCCACTTTATTGGCGGATAGGCTGAATATCGATGAATCCAAAGCGCAGGAAATAACGGCGTTCTTGCGCCCCAATCCGCAATTCACCCTGTCGGCGGACGGCACGCAGATCGCGCCGAATCAGGGCGTGTGGAAACCGTTTGCTGGAACCTTTGAAACCCCCAGCCTGAGTTACTTGCATGAACGGCAGCACAAGCGTGAGCTACGGCGCGAGAGCCAGCAAAAGGCAACCCTGATCGCCGAATCCACCCATGCAGACCTGGAGCGGACTCTGCTCTTCAATTTACGCAGTGCATTTGTGTCCACTCTGCAAGCAAAAGCGGTGCTTCAATTAGCTACCGCCGACCTTGAATATTACGATCACGTGCTTGAGATCAGCCGAATTCGGTTTCAGGCAGGTGACATCGCGCAAATCGATCTTGATCGATTGGAACTGCAACGGGTGACGTATGAATCGGATGTGCAAACCGCGGAAGTGAATTTGCGCACGGCAAAGATCCAATTGCTCACGCTGTTGAACGATCGAACTCCGATTGATCAATTCGATGTCGTCGGCACGTTCGATTTTAACGATCAGCTTCTTCCTCTGAATGAGGTTCGAAAAATCGCGTTGGATACGCGGCCCGATCTAAAAGCCGCCGTCGAGGCCATCGATAAAGCGCAGACCGATCACAAACTCGCTGTTGCCAACGGCTCGACTGATCCGACATTCAGCGTCTGGTACACACACAATTCCTCTACCAATAATCCATTTGCCATAAATACTGTCGGCGCCAGCATCAGCATTCCATTGCGCATCTTCGATCGTAATCAGGGAGAGAAGCTGCGAACCCAAATCGATATCACGCGCAATGAGAGACTGCGCGACGCGACTGAAGCCGGAGTGTTGAATGATGTGAACTCCGGCTACGCGACCGTCGCCAGCAATCTGACTTTGCTTCGTCCTTACAAGGCAAAGTATCTGCAACAGTCGGTGCGAGTGCGCGACACCATTATGTTTTCTTATCAGCATGGCGGGGCTTCGTTGCTGGATTTTCTCAGCGCGCAGTCCGAGTACCGCAGCGTGCAGTTGAACTACGTGAATTTGGTCGGCTCTTACTTGACGGCTGCAGCTCAGTTGAATGAGGCCGTGGGCCGAGAGGTGATCCCATGAGAACCCGATTTTCTGGTCCGCTGCTGAGCGCCATTCTTTGCCTGCCTCTGGGTTTGTGGCTGCTCGGCTGCGGCGAAAAAAAGCCAGATCCTAAAGCCGAGGCTCCTCCGCAGGCGAAGGTCGAGCCCGATCTCGATGCCAACAATTTTAAGGTTGGCCGCCCCGAGCAATTTCCGATCGTTGCGGCCATCGAATACAAAGCTGCGCCGGCACTCAATGTAACCGGCGTAGTGCAGCCTGATATCGCACGCGCTGTGCCCGTAGTCTCGCTGGCCGCGGGACGCGTTGTAGAAGTCAAAGCCCGGCTTGGCGATCAAGTACAGAAAGGGCAGTTGTTGTTGAGAGTGCAGAGCAACGACGTTTCCGGAGCTTTCCAAGCGTACCGCAAGGCCGTAAATGATGAATTGTTGGCACGGATTCAACTCGAGCGGGCACAACTTCTCTTCGACAAAGGGGCGATTGCCAAGAGCGCGCTGGAGCAGGCGCAAGACGTAGCGCAAAATGCCAAGGCCGATCTGGACGCGGCCACCGAGCAGTTGCGGCTTCTTGGAATTGACAAAGACCATCCATCGGGGATCGTCGACGTCAGGGCGCCAATTTCCGGAGTGATCACGGATCAAAACATTACCAACGCGGCCGGCGTTCAGGGTTTGTCCGGGCCCAATCCGTTCACCATTTCTGATCTGTCTTATGTCTGGATTATTTGCGACGTTTACGAAAACGATCTCGACGCCGTGCGCGTCGGCGAAAGTGCGGACATCCGACTGAACGCGTATCCCAACAAAGTATTGAAGGGACGCATCGATAACATCCTGCCTATTCTCGATCCCAACATCCGTACCGCAAAAGTTCGAATTGAAGTGCCAAACCCTGGAATTATGCGGGTGGGAATGTTCGTGACCGCGACCTTCTATGGGAAGCAGCCCCAGACTTACGCCGCGGTTCCAGCTACCGCAATTTTGCATTTACACGATCGCGAATGGGTTTATGCGCCGCTAGGCGGCGGACATTTCAGGCGTCAGGAAGTAGTCACGGGAAGCATGCTTCCCGGCAACATGCAGACAGTTGTTTCCGGACTCAAACCGGGGGATCAAGTGGTTTCGAATGCCTTGGTTCTGCAAAATACGGTGGAGCAATAAATGATTCGCCGGGTCGTTGACTTTGCTCTCAGCAATCGCCTGCTCGTGCTGGCCTTCGCCCTGATTCTTTTCGCTGGGGGCATCGTCGCTTTCCGTCATTTGCCGATTGAGGCTTATCCCGACGTCGCCGACAACTATGTCGAAGTGATTACGCAATGGCCGGGAATTTCGGCGGAACAAATTGAGCAGCAAGTCACGATCCCGCTTGAAATCGTGATGAATGGTATTCCGCATGTCGTGCATCTGCGTTCGTTTTCACTGTTCGGGCTGTCTGATCTGAAGTTGATCTTCGACGACGAATCTGACAACGACTGGAACCGCGAGCGGGTTCTGGAGCGCCTGAGCCAAGTTACTTTGCCGCCCGGAGTGAATCCGCAAATGGGCACGGATTGGAGTCCGGTCGGCCAGATCTATTTCTTCACGCTACACAGCACTAATCCTGCCTATGACCCCATGGAACTGAAGTCCATTGAAGACTGGGTCATCGAAAAGAATTTCAAACAAGTACCGGACATTGTTGATGTCGCCAGCTTCGGCGGTCCTACGCGTGAATACCAGGTTCGAGTTGACCCGAACAAACTGATTGCCTACGGCCTGAGCCTGGCTCAGATCGAGCAGCAACTTACCAGCAACAACGGCAATGCCGGAGGAAGCTTCATCGAAGAGGGTCTGCAGCAAATCAACGTGCGCGCTGTCGGATTGGTCGACCGTTCTCAGGACATCGCCGAGACAGTCATCATGACCAAGAGCGGCACGCCGCTGAGGGTGAAAGATGTTGCGGTGGTTTCGCAAGGCCCAAAGATTCGGCTCGGTCAGTTTGCCAGAGCCATTCACCGCGAGGACGGAAAAATCATCGATAACGATGATGTGGTCTCAGGCATCGTGTTGCTGCGAAAAGGCGCGGCCGCAGACACTGCACTGCAAGGCGTTCACGAGAAAGTTGACGAACTCAACAATCACATTCTGCCGCCGGGTGTGAAAGTTGTTCCGTTTCTCGATCGCAGCGATCTGGTTCATTTCACTAGTCACACGGTGCTCCATAATCTGACCGAAGGAATGATTCTGGTGTCGATCATTCTATTTCTATTCCTCGGCAATATCAGAGGAGCGCTGATTGTTGCGGCGACAATTCCCTTCTCATTGCTATTTCGCTTCGATTTGCCTCGACCTCAGGCACATTCCCGCCAACCTGCTATCGCTCGGCGCCTTGGATTTTGGCATGGTCGTCGATGGCGCGGTGGTGATGGTGGAAAACATCGTCCGCCATCTGGGCCGGCACAACGATCTCAAAACACCAGCGGAAAAAATCAGCGAGGCCTCGCACGAAGTTCAGCGTCCGGTGTTTTATGCGATCGCCATAATAATTACAGCATATCTGCCTATTTTCACGCTGCAGCGAGTCGAAGGCCGGCTCTTCCATCCCATGGCATGGACCGTGGCCTTTGCACTTCTCGGAGCCCTGCTGTTTTCGATCATCATCGCTCCCGTGCTGGCAAGTTTCGCTTTTGCCAAGGGCGCAAAGGAATGGCACAACCCGGTCATGGATTTCATCATTGAGCGGTACCGCGTTGCGGTGCGATCGGCCATCCGGCATCGTCTGGTTACCGTTGGTGCGGTTGGAGCGCTGCTGTGCCTTGCGGGTTACCTCGCGTTCGGCGGGGCTATCGGTTCAGAATTCCTGCCGCATCTGGATGAAGGCGCGCTCTGGGTGCGAGGTACGCTTGCGCCCAGCACCGGCCCGGATGAAGGAATTCGCGTGGCGAACCAAGCGCGCATCATGCTCTGCGCCTTCCCTGAAGTTCCGCAATGTACCAGCCAGGTTGGGCGGCCGGATGACGGAACTGATACAACCGGCTTTTTTAATACTGAATTCTTCGTCGATCTCAAGCCCAAAGAAGATTGGCGGCCTGCCTTTCACCAGAGCAAAGACGAGTTGATCGCCGCCATGCAGCGCGAACTGGACAAAATTCCTGGTGTCGTCTGGGGCTTCTCGCAACCAATCGAAGACAACATGGAAGAAGCGGTGAGCGGCGTGAAGGGCGCGCTGGCAACCAAGATCTACGGCGACGACTTGCGACTTCTGGAGGAAAAGGCCGATGAGGTCGTCAAGGTCATGCGCGGAATTAAAGGGGTCGAGGATCTTGGAGTTTTCCGCGTTCTAGGTCAGCCCAATCTGAATATAGCTGTTGATCGTGTGCAGGCTGCTCGCTACCAGATCAATGTTGCAGATGTCCAGGATGCGGTTCAAACGGCAGTCGGAGGAAACGCGCTCACTCAGGTCTTAAAAGGTGAGGCTCGATACGATTTGACACTGCGTTACCTGCCGAAATATCGCGATACGCGGGATGCAATCGAGAGGATTCGTCTGTCATCCCCCACGGGCGAACGAGTGTCGCTGGCCCAGCTTTGCAAAATCAGCGTGACCGATGGCGCTTCGGAAGTTTATCGCGAAGGCAACCGCCGTTACGTTGCCATTAAATACAGCGTCCGCGGACGCGACCTCGGCAGCACCGTTGAAGAAGCGATCAGTAAAGTAAACCAGCAGGTGAAATTGCCCACCGGCTACACTCTCCACTGGGAGGGCGAATATGCCAGCCAGAAGCGGGCCAACGAGCGCCTGCTGATCGTGCTTCCCATCACCGTTTTCATCATCTTCATCATTCTTTACACCATGTTTAAGTCTTTCAAATGGGCACTCTTGATTATGGCAACTGTCGCCATCGCACCCATCGGCGGGCTGCTTGCTCTTCTGATCACCGGTACCAACTTCAGTGTTTCTTCCGGCGTAGGTTTTCTGGCGTTATTCGGCGTATCGGTGCAAACTGGCGTGATCATGCTCGAATACATCAACCAGCTCCGTGCTCGACGGTTCGCAGTGGAAGATGCCGCAGTGGAAGGCGCGGTGATGAGGCTGCGTCCGATCATGATGACCATGCTGGTGGCAACTCTTGGACTGTTGCCGGCGGCTCTGTCGCACGCTATCGGTTCAGATTCTCAGCGGCCGTTTGCAATTGTTATCGTGGGAGGTCTGATTGCGGCCCTCATTATCAGCGTTTTTCTTTTGCCGACGCTTTATGTGTGGGTAGCTGGCGAACGCGACGTCCTGCCAATGGCAGAAGAGGGATTCGATGTGGGCGAGCACGTGGATTGATTACGCGACTCATGCAAGATTACGCCTTCCGCGACTGGAGAAAACCATTTTGCGCTGGAGTTTTGAAGGGGCGCGGCTTCCAGCCGCGCCGTAGGTCATTTTAAGAGAATCACGGCGCAGCTGAAGCGCGCCCCTGCAAAACAAAACGCCGCAGTTTTCCTGTGGTTTCCACAAAGAAGTTCCGTCCTCCACAGTTTGTTCACAACCGGGCATCGATTTTGTGTTGCGGCTTTCTCTCTGTTCAAGCAAAGTATCGCCAGTGCAAACGTGAGATGTCTTGAACGCTACGGATTGCAAGAGAGTTGGCGCTTACGGCGGTTCTCGAGGGTGAATCGACGGAAGCAGTTTCTAAGATGCGTGATGCGCGTTGGGGATAACTTGGCGTCGCGACCTCGTCGTAGAGTCCCACGCATCGGAAGAGCTGAATCGCGAGCTTGAGCAATCTTTGCAAGTCGTGGTACGCGGGCCTACACTCGCGGGTCGTGACTTGAAAGCGCGAGCTGGACATACACAAAGCAATGCGGTCGGGTGGCTGGCCCGACCGCATTTTATTTTTGAATTCTTGGCCACGGATCACACGGATTAGAGCGTGAGGTTTGACCGCTGTAGGGGTACTTATCTCGTACTTCTTGCCGTTGATCTTCGCTTTTGTTTCACCTATACTCTCCCCCATGAAAGCGCGCAACTCGACCACCAAGATTATTTGGGTTAGTTCTTCGTTTTCCGAAGACGGCACCGCAAATTCACAAGTATCTCGTGAGAGTATCGCTCTCGCGTTTTCGTAGCGCCGCCGTCCCGGCGGCTGTCGTGGGGGCGTCCTCGCCCCCACTGGCGAGGGCAAGAATGCGCTCGCGACAGCCGGCAAGATGCCGGCGCTACAAGTAACCGTTCATGGCAACCACTGACTACAGTCTCGCGCACAGCTTGCCGGCGAATGTTGAAGCCGAACGCTCCATTCTGGGCGCGATCATGCTCGACAATCTCGCTTACAACGAAGCCGCCGAGCATTTGAAGCCGGAGGACTTCTCGCTCGACTCTCACCGCCGCATTTTCACCCGCATGGTTGATCTGGCCGAATCGTCGCGTCCAATCGACATGATTACGCTGGTGGAGGAGTTGGATCGGCGCAAGGAACTCGAGGCGATTGGCGATGTCGGTTATGTCTCCGGATTGGTAGACGGCGTTCCCGACCGGCCGAGCATCGAGCACTATATCAAGATCGTCCGCGACAAAGCGCTTCTGCGAGGATTGATTCATGCCGCAAATGCCGCCATCACACGCGCCTCCGACCAGAGCGATCCTGCTGAAGAGATTCTGAATGATGCTGAAGCTGCCATCTTCCAGCTTTCGGAGAAGCGCATTGGCCGCGGCTTCATGGGCGTGCAGGATATCGTCAAAGAATCATTTGGTTCGGTCGACGCCCTCTTGCAGCGCGGCCAGCGCATTACCGGACTTGCGACGCACTATACAGATCTGGACGAAATGACCAGCGGCTTTCAGCGCGCGGATTTGATCATTATCGCTGCCCGCCCTTCGATGGGAAAAACTGCGTTCGCCATGAACATTGCCGAGAATGCGTCGATCGAGGATCAGAAAGTTGTGGGGATGTTTTCGCTGGAAATGTCACGCGAAGCTCTGCTGTTGAGACTGTTATGTTCACGCGCGCGGGTGGACTCGCACAAGATGCGAACTGGTTCGCTGTGGCGCGACGATATGACCAAAGTTGTTCACGCCATGGAGCAACTGGCGCATGCGCCCATTTTCATCGACGACACGCCGGGCATCGCGCTGAGCGAAATGCGGGCCAAGGCGCGGCGCTTGCAACAATCACAGGGCAAGCTTGATTTGTTGATCGTCGACTACCTGCAACTCATGTCCGGCGGCGGCAGGCGCTATGAAAATCGCACCCAGGAAGTTTCCGCTATTTCCCGCGGCCTGAAGGCACTGGCCAAGGAGCTGAGCGTTCCGGTAGTTGCGCTCTCGCAGTTGAGCCGTGCGCCGGAAAGCCGGGGCGGCGATCACCGTCCGCAACTTTCCGACCTGCGCGAATCGGGATCGATCGAGCAGGATGCCGACGTGGTTGCCTTCATCTTCCGCGAAGAGGTTTACAAACAGGACGATCCTGATCTGCAGGGTAAAGCCGAGCTCATTATCGCCAAACAGCGCAACGGCCCCACCGGTCGCGTGAATCTGGCATTCCTCAAGAATTCGACCCGCTTCGAATCAATGATGGGAGACGGCATGGCGCCTCCTGAATAGCCCGGTTGGCTGTCACAAAGCGTGACTAGAATGGCTGTGGAAAGGCTGTGGAACTGTGCGCAGTGACGACCGTCACCGTTAAATGTGATTTCGGCTCCGAAACATAGTCCAGTTCCAGCACTCGCGCAAAGCCTTATTTTTAATTGGGTTGCAGCGTTTTTGCACCGCCTGTCAACAGCAATCAAAGACTTCTTTAATTTTTCATGCAACCTTTGAGATTTGCACACGAAAGGTAATGTTTGGCTGCGCGATTGACCTTTCCAATCAGCAACTAAATAGCTTATTTCTTAGGGGAAAGTGCCGTTGTGGCCTGCGGAACTTCCGGGTTTATTGCGCTTTCAAGCCACGCCGTGTACCACAGATCTAGCAGCATCTGCGATCCAGCCGCGAGCCTGTGGGTGGTGAAGTCGAAGGCTTCGGGCGAACCCTTGCCGTTAAAACCTCCGGCTTTTTCGATGGCATAGACCTTCTCAACCTGCCGGTTCGACTCTCGGAGGTAAGCCACATAATCCGAAAACGGGTCGGCTAGACGCTCGGGGGCGTGAACGAATCTGGCAAAGTCTTTGGCGGTGATGTTCTGCCCGACGTATGTGGTTTCGAACTTGGCATGAATTCCGTGCTCGGTGGTGTATCCGTTCGGATTTGGACCGACCCATCCGTTGTATTGAATTGTGGTGTGCAGCGGCTGGGAGCCGTCGGCAACGTAGTGCCCGAGCCAGCCCGCGTAGAAAACGATCGCATGTTCGACCGGAAGAGTGGGCTGATGCGCGGTACGCCGATGCCGGTATTCGCGAAACGCCGCTTTCAGCCGTCCGTAAACTTCCATGGTGATGTATGGCTGCAGCCCCACGCGCTCGGGAAGGTAGTCGTCCGGATGGTCGGTGGTCGCGGCGCGCTTTTCATAAAGCTTGCGATAAAACTCGTATCGGCCCGGCGGAAGCGGATCCAGCCACGCGACCCGTTCGAGATCGATGAAGTGATCCGGTTCCTGCGCATTCTTCAACGCGAACTCGGAGGGACTTCGCCAGCGGTCAGGCTCCGGGCCGAGGTATGTAATTTCGGTGATCGCATGCCGTAGGAATCGAGGCATGTCAGGGGGAAGATGCTCGGCGGCGACTCGATTAACGTATTCGTGCCCTTCATTACCCCAGCCAAAAACGTTGGCGCTCTGGAAGCAGAGCAATACTGCAAGCACTCCGCTGACCAGCTTGCATCCAAATATAGATTGTAGTTTCATCGCAATTTCAGCCAACCCGCTTCATCCAAAAATGATCGAGCGTCAAAACTCCAGATGCAATGCCATTTGGACGAAACGAGGACTGCCTACCGTATGCTGAAGCTGGCCCAGGTTCCCGAACGGCGGGAATGAGTACCCGAGTGGCGAGCAAGAAAAGCTCGGCGAAGGCGGGTTGCAGAAACCCGGGTTGAAATCGACGTTGTTGCTGGGAATGTCGAAGCTCGGGTGATTGAAGATGTTGAACGCATTGACATCGTAGCGCAGCGAGAACCTTTCACTCAGCTGGAAATTCTTGAATGCTCCAAAATCGAAACGCGCCTGGAACGGTCCTCGGAAGATGTTGCGGCCGCCGGCCGCGTAACCGTTCTCAAAGGTATCGCAGGTGCCAGTGGTTGGATCGCACGGGGGCACGCCATTCGTCCCCGGCGTGTAAGGAGTCGGAATGCCGAAGGCTGCTGCGTTCAGCACCGGCTTGTTTCCATTGATTCCGGTCGTACCCTGAAGTATGGGATTGCTTGCCGTCGCACCGAAGCCGCCGACCGGCACGATAGGATTCGTGACCAGATCCTGTCCACCTCCCCAGTAGATACTGGCTGCACCACCACTGTAGTCGATAACGCTATAGGGCTGGCCACTCTGCAACACCGTAATCCCGTTTACTCCCCAGCCATTCACTAGCTGCTTCACCCATCCGCTGGCACCCTGCAGCTTTGGGAACTCATAGTGGTAGCTGACGGTGAAAACGTGGGTCCGATCGTAGTCAGAGTTGCCGTACGAGGAAATCGGATTATTGGGATCGTTGCCGCTGTAGAAAAGGCCTAGGCCGCTCTGTTCATCGAGAGTGTGTGAAAAGGTATACGAACCCGCAACCTGAAGGCCATGGCTGAAGCGTTTGTCCACGTGAACCTGCAAGGCGTCATAGTTGGAGATACCAACCGTCCGGTTGAAGTCTGAATTGGGATCGTAGCCGAGGTAAGGCGCCCTCAGAGGCACGTTGCCAGTAGCGAAGCCCTCCACCAGTCCGAAGATATTCTCCGCGGCGACGCCGGGAACGTTGTATCCGTAAGAGTAGATCTGCTCGTTCGGACCTCCGGCAAGCAGAGGATGCTGCGGAGTAGCAATTTGAGCTTGATTGAACGGTAGCGGTATTACTTCGTGGACACCGTGGTTTCCTACGTAGCCCAAGCCAAAAACCAGGCTATTGCGGGGCTGCCATTGCAAATCCAGCGTCCAGTTCTCGGAGTACGGCAGAACATTTCTGGGATCGTAGCCGCCAAAGACCAACGGGCCACAGCCGGACAGGTTGTTTGCTGTACAGTACGGGGTCGTGTTGGCGATAAGCTGAGCGGCGTTGGGAATCAGACTCGCGACCCCGGAAAGATTCTGCGGAGGCGGCGGAGGCGGCGTAGCGCCGAAGGGCGCAGCAAATGTGGCGTTGGTAGGAGCGAAGAACGGCACTACGAACGGCTGTTCCACGGTCACGCCAAAAGGTCCGCTGATGCCGCCGCCAGCAGGCGGAGAGAGTTCGGCGAAATATTCGCCGCGGTCGTAGTACATGCCGAACCCAGCCCGGATGACCACGTTCCTCAGCGAGGATGGGCTGTAGGCGAACCCGATTCGCGGAGCAAAACCCCATTGTCGTCCCGTGAGCGTCGAAGCACTTACCCCCTTGGTGCCAAACGTGGGATTATTACCGGCGACAACCAATCCGATGTTGTTAATCGTGTCGGCCGCGACATTGTAAGAGTAATCCTGCGAGTAGAAGTTCGTTAGCAGTCCGTTCTTTTCTACCAGGGGGCCATCCCAGTCCCAGCGCAGGCCGATGTCCAAAGTAAAATTCGACGTGACCCGAATATCATCCTGCACGTACGCACCCGCTTGCTTCGTCCGATAGTGGCGATTGCTGGCGCCGTTCAAAAGCTCGGTGGGGGACTGGCTACCGCAGGAAGCTCCATTGGGTCCACATAGCTGCCCCAACAAAAAACCGGGGAAGTCGTTAAACGTGACGCTTGCCAGATCGTTATTCTTATTAATCACATTGAGTTGGATGTAGTTGAAATTGAACCCAGTGGATATGCCGTGGCGGCCATGCACCCACTTCAGATTGCTGGACGAGTCGTAATTGTTTTGGAACATGCCAGCATCCGCGAAATTGCTGGCAGGACCTATGGATAGACCATTGAAAGTAACATTGTCAGCGTTCTTGATGCCTATTTGGGGGAAAAGATTGATCCCCAGGAGATTCATGCCAATGTCCGAAGGACTTATCGCTTGGCTCTGATTGGCGTAGGCTTTTTGGCGAATGAAACCGAGACGCTGCTCCCAGGTCAAATTTGGCGTGAGCGCGGTGGTGTTGTCGAGGGAGAACGTCTGACTCCCCGCGTCCATGGTCTGCGGGAATCCAAGCAGCTGGCTGTTGGCGAACGGCGTGGTATTGGGATCGCGCTGGAAATAATACTTGGCCGCCAGACGATCTTTGGCGCTGAACAAGTAATCGATATTGCCGTTTACCTGGTCCGCGGTAAACAGCGAACCAGGGCCTTGGACGATAGCGTCCGACCGTGAATTATTCTGCAGGTTCGCAAGGATGGTTGGGTTGGTTTCAGCGCTAGGGATGAAGAAGGTTCCGTTGGACGCCTTGGCCTGCAACAACGCGAGCGCCTGCGGTGTGATCTGACCGGGCGTAATGCAGGCGGGCTGACCGCTTCCGCCGCACGGGCCAAAATCCTTGTTGGCTACGTTTGCCAGAGCCTGAGCACTGCGGTCGTCTGTCAGATCCGGGGGCACAGCCACGAGGGAGATTCCCAGCAATTGGTCGGCAACGCGTTGCCCCTGATAAGAGACAAAGTAGAAAAGCTTGTCTTTCTTAATCGGGCCACCCAGGTAACCGCCAAAAACATTGCGGTTCATGTGCGGTCTTGGCAGTTCGAAATGGTTATAGAACCACTGATTAGCATTCCAGCCCGTCGACTGGTGGTATTCGTAGGCTCCGCCATGCATCGCGTTGGTGCCGGACTTAGTTGTAAGTTCGATGTGGGCGCCGCTGTTTGCCCCTTGGGACGCGTCATACATCGCTGAATTGACATGCAACTCCTCAACCGTTTCCGGTGGCGGACTGGGAAGCGCCTGGCCGATCGCGCCGTACACCGATGTGCTGGTGACAATCTCACCACTCGGATTACTTTGGCCGTTGCCTCCCTCACCAATGTTTACGGCTACTCGGGCCGAGGTCACCTGGCTCGTGGACTTGCCATTAAAAATGTTGTTTCCAGAGACGCCATTGATGCTGAAACTGTTGCTGGTATCGCGCTGCCCGTTCGCCCAGATAGCTTGATTGCCCAAACCGGCGTTGGTGCCTGCCGTGTTCAAAAAATCGGCGCTCACGCCTGGGCTGAGAATGGCAGCCTGGGTAAAGCTGCCCGTGCCCAGCGGTATTTCCGCGATTTGCTTGTCGTCAAGGGTGTAGCCGGTGGTCGTATCGGTCGCATTCAGCAGCGGCGTGGCGTTCACCGTAATCGACTCGGATGTATGGCCGGGGCTGAGTTGCGCATTGAGGCTGGTGGTTCGGCTGCCCTGAACGAGAATTTGCGGAAACACCGCGGTTTGAAACCCTGATTTGCTGAAGGTGACTTCATAAGTGCCGATGGGAAGATCGGCCAAGCTGTACGAGCCGTCATTCTTCGATTCCGCCGTAACTTCGAGGTTAGTTGCTACATTGCGGATCTTGACCGTGGCTTTCTGCATAACGGCGCCGCTGATATCAGTAACTGTACCGGTCACTGAACCCAGAGTCTGCTGGCCCGTTGCCAGTTGCGACAGCAAACTGAGCGACAGCAGCACGGTTAGGACAAAGCTAAAACGCTTAGCGAAACGAACGCCGATGGACACGCAAGCAAGCATCATGAACGCCCTCCGACGGAACTGGCCCTTATAGCACAGCAGAAGTTAACGCCCAATGAAAAGTTTGGATGGGGATCTGTGGAAAACCAAGGCCGCCGGCTACTCGCTTGAACCATCTACCTCGGCTGAACGAATCTTCTCTCTATCGTCATCAAGGTTACGAAACCCTGACAAAAAGATGACGTTCATTTGACCAGCCGATGACCCGCCAATGACAACGTAATTCTGCACTCACCCTAGTCTCGTTTTGTGACGCTCAACATTCAGCCAATTCTGACTTAGTTCAGAGAAAGATCGAGGAACACGATGAAAACATTTCTCACTCTTGCTTTAGTTGTTGGTCTGGGAACGGGTACGGCGTTCATGCTAGGCCCCGCCCATTCTAAGCAGTACGCCAATCCCAACGAGTCAGCTCTACTCTCCGACGGAGCTTTTCGAGATGGATTGTATCTGGGAAGACTCGCAGCTCAGAGCGGTGACGAACGCCACATTTCTGTAGGACGATGGGCGACCGCGCAGGATCGGTCATCTTTCAGCGCCGGATACGAGCAAGGGTACAGCGAGTTTCTTGCCAGCCGCGTTGCCCCTATTACAGGAGAACAGAACTAATCACATACCAGTGCTCACAAGAAGTTTCTAGAGGTGCATTATGACTATGAAAAACTTTTCCGTTCTGATTGCTTTGATAATCTGCGGCCTCGCGCTCCAGATGCTGAAAGCTGAACCACCATCGACAGCCGACTCTGCTGCGTCGGGCATAAGAGGCATGGTCAAGTTCGAAGGCACCGTGCCCAAAGCTAAGCCCATCAGTATGGCGGCCGATCCCAGCTGCGCCAAGCAACATTCTGGCATGGTGCCCGCATTGGAGGTTGTAATCGATTCCAGGGGAGGGCTGCAAAACGTGCTTATTTTTATCGCCGATGGATTAGGCGGTCGAACTTTTGAACCGCCCAAGGAACCCGTAGTCATTACTCAAAAGGGCTGTCTCTATCAGCCGCGAGTGCTGGCGGTACAAGCCAACCAACCTATTGAAGTCGTGAATGACGATCCGACTGCGCACAACATTCATCCCACCCCGACGAATAACCGGGAGTGGAATAAGGCTGAGCTTCCCGGAGCCAAGGTGGAAGAGGCATTTGCGCGAGAAGAGATTGCGATTCCCGTCAAATGCAACATCCATCCGTGGATGCGGGGATATATCGCAGTTTTGAAGAACCCCTATTTCGCAGTGACGAAGGCGGATGGCAGCTTCGATTTGCCCCAGCTACCGCCGGGGACGTACACGATCAAGGCGTGGCACGAAAAGTTGGGCACATCGACCCAGACCATCACGGTTGTGTCCAATCAAACGAAGGAAATCAGTTTCGTCTTCAAAGGTATGTAGGGGTCGAAACTACAGCGGGATGTTTCCGTGCTTCTTTGGCGGATTCTTATCCCGCTTAGTTTCGAGCATTTCCAATGCTTGAATTAATTTCTTGCGGGTTTCCCGCGGTTGGATTACTGCATCGACGTAGCCGCGGTCGGCGGCTACGTATGGGTTGGCGAAGCGCTCGGTGAATTCTTCGATTTTCTGCTTGCGCACTTCTCCGCGATTTGCAGCGTGCTCGAGCTCGCGCTTGTAAACAATGTCCACCGCGCCTTCCGGCCCCATCACTGCGATCTCCGCTGTAGGCCAGGCATAATTCACATCGGTCCGGATGTGCTTCGACGCCATCACGCAATACGCTCCGCCATATGCTTTGCGCGTGATGACGGTCACCTTAGGCACTGTCGCCTCGGCAAAGGCAAACAGCAGCTTGGCACCGTGTTTAATAATGCCGCCGTATTCCTGATTGGTTCCGGGCAAAAATCCGGGGACGTCTTCGAAAGTTACCAGCGGGATGTTGAAGCAGTCGCAGAAGCGGACGAAGCGGGCGGCTTTGATCGAGGCATTGATATCGAGCGTGCCAGCTAAGAATGCTGGCTGGTTGGCGACCATTCCTACGGGCTTTCCGTTTAGCCGAGCGAATCCAACGACAATATTTTTCGCGTAGTGTTCCTGGACTTCGAAAAAATAGCCGTCATCGACCACCGCGTGAATTACGTCTTTAATGTCGTACGGCATGTTCGACTGATCGGGAACTATTTTGTCCAAGGCTGCGTCGGCTCGATCAATAGGATCGGTACAGGGTTTGCGTGGCGGATCGTCGAGATTGTTGGATGGCATGAAGCTGAGCAACTCCCGCACCATGGATAAACACTCGGCGTCGTCGTGGGCCATGAAATGCGCCACGCCTGAAGTTTCATTGTGAGTCTCGGCGCCGCCCAGTTGATCTTTGGTGACTTCCTCATGAGTAACGGTTTTAATCACGTCAGGCCCGGTAATGAACATGTAAGAAGTTTTGTCGACCATCAGGATGAAGTCGGTAATCGCGGGCGAATAAACTGCGCCGCCAGCGCACGGCCCCATGATTGCGGAGATTTGCGGCACGACGCCGCTATACAGAGTATTGCGGAGAAAGATGTCGGCGTAACCCGCCAGCGACATGACACCCTCCTGAATACGCGCCCCCCCGGAATCGTTGAGGCCGATCATTGGCGCGCCCATTTTCGCCGCCAGATCCATGACCTTGACGATCTTGGCTGCGTTGGTCTCGGAGAGTGAACCGCCGAATACGGTGAAATCCTGGGCAAAGACAAATACCAAACGCCCTTCGATGCGGCCGTACCCGGTGATGAAGCCATCGCCATAAACCTTCTGCTCGGCCATGCCGAAGTCGTTGCAGCGATGCGTTACCAGTTTGTCGGTCTCTTCAAACGTGCCCTCGTCGAGCAGAAACTCAATGCGCTCGCGAGCCGACATTTTGCCTTCTTTATGCTGGCGTTCGCGGCGCTGCTCGCCTCCGCCGTCTTCGGCAAGACGGTCGCGCTTTTTCAGTTCAGCAAGTTTCTCTTCAATTCGCATGGCGGGAGAATTATAGCGGGTTGGAAGGTTGGGAATGGCGTTGCAGGTGGGATGAACAGTTGGACGGGCGGAACGCCCGTCCGTCCTCCATAGAACTTTTATTCCATGCTGGAGCCGAGCGGTTGGTATTTGTATCTTTTGCCATCCCAGAAGATCACAGACGTCATTTGATCGCCGCCGCTTTCTTCGGTGAAGATTCCAACGATCTTTTTATTCTTCTTTATGGCCAGTTTCTTCACCACGACCTGCTTGAAGGGCAGATTCACAATAATAAATTTCGCCTTAGGGGCAGCGGCACGCCAGGCTTCAGGCCCGGCTCCGTGAATTACGAGCAACGAGAAGCCGCGGCGTTCCGGATCTTCCGTGGAAAATTGAGTGGTGACTTTGGGATTGCCGTATCCAAAGAAGCTGTCATACGGGTCGATGACGACAAAACTATTTTCGGTTTGATCCATCATCGGATTGGTGCAGCGCGCGGGGATCACGATGTCCTCGACGCCATCGCCGTCCAAATCAGCCTTCAGCGGCTCGATACCGATAAGTGCACAAGTCGATCCGAATTGCTTTTGGACAAAATCATTGTCAATTGATAGCTTGGGCGCAACAGGTAGGGACGCGGGCTGTGCGCTGAGCGTAAAACTCAGGCACAGGCAGAATGCGATCAGAAGAGAAAATTTGGGGAACGGCATACTGCTACTTTAGTCCGGCAAGCGAGCGGGAAGTACATAAAGAAGAGGTAGAGATAGCACGAAAGTCACATGGAGCGATGGCTTCTAGCTCCTGGCTTCTAGCTGATTCGGTACACAGCTTCACAAGCGAGAATGTTTCGGTCCCTTGAAATGTTCCCATCCTTGGGAACGGAGTCTGGAGGACTTGCCTTTCTGAGTCACCAGAAGGACACGCTTATCCCGAGTAATCTCACCGATTTGCGTGATCGGAACTCCGGCAATTTCGGAAGGAATGCGTTTGCCCGGGTGGGCGGTGAAAAGCAGTTCGTAGTCGTCGCCCCCATTGAGCGCGAACTCGAATTCCACGGCGCGGGATGGCTTCCCGATGTTGGCGCGGGGAATGGCTGAGGCTTGTATCTTTGCCCCTACACCGCCCTCGTCGCAGATGTGGCCTAAGTCGGTAGAGAGACCATCGCTCAAATCGATCATCGCAGAGGCAAGTCGTTTCTCTCGAAGGAAGCGACCAACCTCAACCCTGGGCGTGGGGCGGAAATGCTGAGGGAAATCGGCAGGGCGGAGTTTCTTTCCATCGAATAGTAATTTCAAGGTTGCCGCAGCCCCACCCAAAGCCCCGGTTACGTATATGCGATCGCTTGCCCGGGCGCCTGAGCGGCGGATTGCTTTGCCTTTCGGGACTGACCCGACGACGATAATGTCAGCAAGAATTCCGCCCGGAGACTGTGCTGTATCGCCCCCCGCGAGGCTTACATGGAACCGGTCCGCCAACCTGAGGTAGCCTTTCAGGAACTGGTTAACCCATGACTGCGGCAAGTCGTGCGGTAACGCCAACGACAAGAATGCCGCTATGGGATGCCCTCCCATGGCAGCGATGTCGCTAAGGCCGCGGGTCAGGCACCGATGACCAACCACCTCGGCGGGATGCCACTCACGCCGGAAATGAACGCCTTCGAGGCTAAAATCGGTAGTGACCAGCGTCTGATGGCGAGGGGGAATCTGCAAGATGGCGCAGTCGTCCCCGATTCCGGTTGCTATACTACGGCTTTTGGAAGCCGTTCGGCGGCGAATGCCAGCGATCAACAGTTTTTCGGCGTCAGGCAATCGGCACCCAGAAACTCGAAATGAATAAGGATTACTATAACAAGGTAGCCGGGCCGGAGCAGGCACCGAGCCTGCTTATGCTCCCCTCAGGACTGTCAGACAACTCAGTGGCCTGGGAATCATCCAACAAAGGCCGGTGGGCCGCCTACGAGGATTTGCGAGCCTGCGACACCGGACTGATCTTTATATTCTGGGACTTAGCGGCGGTAACCCTCCGAGGTACCGCTCCCCTATCCGCCTTCCGTAACCTTGGAGTGTGCGCTCACGCGTTGACACGGGGAAGCCTAGTTTGTTACCGTTGCGAAGCTGCCCAGAAAATTTAGTCGAGCTAAGTACTGCATGTGGTTGGGATTGCAGGCAAACGGATTAGACTGGCTTGGTTTCGGCTGAGGCTGAAACAGTATCTTAAAACACGAAGGGAACATATTGCGTAAGCGTTTCTACATACTTTTCGTAGCCAGGGGCGATGATGGCCAGCTCCGAAAGATTTCCATTCCAGTCCATTATCTTTATGTCTTAGTCGCGGGCGCGGCGATAGGCGCCTTAAGCCTTACCGGAATCGCCGGTTCGTATATGCGAATGCTGTTGAAGGTTTCGCACTATAACGAATTGCGTATCCAGAAAGATGAGCTCAAAAACCGGTATTCCAAGCTCGAGCAAGTAGCTCAGGAGAGAGACATTCAAGTAGCGTCTCTGGGATCTTTGGCCAGCGAAGTGTCGTCGATGTACGGTTTGAAATCTGACCCTGCGCTGGAGACTGTATCCGCCGATCACGTTCAGGATGCTCTGGTCAGCTCTTCCCTTGATCGTCTTTACGCCCTGAAAGACACCGCGTTGAGCGGTGCAGCTGCTACCGGCATTTCCCTTGGACTTACGCGTAATGCAACTACCGCAGACTGGCTGCGAGCCAATTCAGCGCCAAACCTCTGGCCGGTGGAAGGTCCGGTGACTGGGTCCTTTGGCGAGCGAACGGATCCCTTCAATGGCGAAGGCGCCTTTCACCAAGGGATCGACATATCCGCTTCATACGGGCAGCCGGTTATCGCTCCAGCGGATGGCGTCGTGATGTTCGCCGACTTCCTGGGTGGATATGGACGGGCCATCGCTTTGGACCACGGCCATGGAATCACGACCCGCTATGGGCATCTTGCCAGCTATGCGGTCGTCCCTGGACAGTACGTCCGACGCGGCGACACTATTGGGTATGTTGGCCTGAGCGGTCGCAGCACGGGACCACATCTTCATTATGAAGTACGCATCAACGACACTCCGGTCAATCCCCACAAGTTCCTGCGGCTTACGATGGCGCATGCCGGCGGATTCGCGGCCGGTAGCTAGCTTTTGCCCAGCCTCCACAAACGACTCAAATCACGAAAATTAGGCATCCGTCAGCCTTTCAATACGCGGCCCGATTTGCGGGTGTGTTTGAACCAATCGCCGCAGCTCACGTAGTGAATTCATGGCGTTGATCATTGACTGGCGCTCTTCTGGGCTGGCGCCTTCAAACGAATCTTCAATGTGATCCATAAGCGCGTCTTGCGCTTCTTCAATGCGACGGAACAAATCACTGGGATTTTTCTCGAAAATGGCAGCTTCAACCAGAAATCTCAAATTGTTTGCGGTGTATGGCCGGCCTGCGAGCTTTTGCATGACCCCTCCACGGGTACTGAACTGCCATGATGACAAGGATTAACGGCGGCGCAATCAGGTAGATAGGGTAGTAACTGGTTGGTTATATCCAAACCGTTACCCCGCGCCGAACTATGTACTTGAATTTTTCTTCGCTGCTTGTTGCTTGATCTTTTTGGCCAGTAATGTTTTCGCCTTTTCGAGCTGGGCGCGCGGCTTCGCACTGAGACCGCGTCCCGCCCGGTTTATGAAGTAAGTCAGCATTCGCATACCGGAGCCGGGGCTTTTCGGCGAGACCTTTTTCGACGCCAGCGTTCTGGCGATTGTGCTGGCGTCCTTCGTAAACAAACCTGTCGGGGGATGGGTTGAGTCTGTCTTCACCTTTGCAACCCATTTCTTTTTCGCGGTGGGCATCGTTCCTCCTTGCAAACTTTGTGATGCGTTCCCCTAAACAAGAGTGCGCATCTTAGGAATCAGAGATGACGATTGAACGTCCACACGTCTATGAGAAGCTCCCCAGCATCGAGCCAACACAGTCGCCAATTGAAGTGACCAGCAGCAATCTCCCGGCGATTGTCTCCACTGCACGCACAATTTCCCAACTGCGAAAAGCTGCCGCCAACTGCAAAGCGTGTGACCCGTGGAAGAACTCTACCCAAACCGTGTTTGGCGAAGGATCTCCGAAGGCGAAGATCATGTTCGTTGGCGAGCAACCCGGGGATCAGGAAGACCGGGCTGGGCATCCCTTTGTTGGTCCTGCGGGGAAGCTCCTGAATGAGGCTCTGGAGCAGGCTGGAATCGATCGCGACGAAGTGTATGTCACGAATGTAGTGAAGCACTTCAAGTGGACGCCGGCCGAACGCGGCAAGCGGCGCATTCACAAAAAGCCTCGGTACTCGGAGATTCAAGCCTGCCGGCCATGGCTGGAGGCTGAATTGCGGGTCGTGAAACCGGAAGTTCTCGTGTGCCTGGGCGCAACCGCGGCGCAATCATTGCTCGGGAGAACTTTCAGGGTGAATCGCCAGCGTGGACAGCGCGTAGAGTCGTCGCTTGCGCCCTATGTCACCGCAACAGTTCATCCATCGTCTATACTTCGCGCGCCCGATTCCAAATCTCGAGAGCTGCAAATGCGCGCTTTCGTGAAGGACTTGGCAAAGATCGCAAGGTTGACGGTCAATGACCGAGCCGCCTAGCGACGCGTTTTGGCGATTCCTGAAGACAAAATCTTGTCCCTCTACAGAGATCACCTTATCGCGCCGACACTTTGCCACATGTGAGCATTAGTGGTGCTTGAAATATTGGACGGCACGCTCATGAGCCGCGGCGGCTTTCTTCGTACTGAACGTGCCAAGGTTGCGGCGACGCCCGGTTTTCGGATTCTTTTTGCGCGAGTAGAGACGGAATTCGCCCGATTTTAGTTTTCGAATCATTGCATACCTCGTGAAGTTTTGATGCCGGGTAACAAGAGACAGGCTTTCTACGTAAGCTAAGAAAGTTAAACACCCACAGGAGGGACAACGATGAAAGCAGTGAGCGGAGTGTTTCGATCCCGAGCGGACGCGGAACGCGCCCTAAGCCAGTTGCGGTCGATCGGTCTGCGAGACGACCAAGTTACCGTGCTGACTCCGGAAAATACGGAGAAAGGAATTCAATCACTGCCAACGGTCGCGGCTGAGCAACCGGGCATGGGTAAGACGATTGGCGCGGTGCTCGGTGGGTCCGCGGGGTTTTCAGGGGCTGCCCTTGTCATGGCGGCCATTCCCGGCGTCGGACCGATCACTGCAATCGGCCTTTTAGGCTCGGCTGTGCTGGGCGCTGCTGGAGCCGGTATCGGCGCTGTTGCCGGAGGGAAGTTTGAAAATTCCATGACCACTGGGCTTCCGGAAGATGAATTGTTTGTCTACGAAGATGCTTTGCGTCAAGGCCGCAGCGTCGTAATTGCCATGGTTGATGACGAATCTGAAGCTTCAAAGTATCGCGAATTGCTGAACGCGGAGGGCGCAGAATCAGTCGATGCAGCGCGGGACCAGTGGTGGACGGGATTGCGCGATGCCGAGAGTGAACACTATCTGACGCACGGCGAGAAGCCGGGCGACAATGAGAGGTATTATCGGCTCGGCTTCGAATCTGCACTGCACGCGCGCACCCGCTGCAAAGAATATGACCAGGTAATGGGCGAGATGAATGCCGCAATCCGCGACCTTGAGCAGGGAAATCCCGGCGTGGACGTGGCTACACCTTTCACTCGAGGATATGAACGTGGCCGCGATTATTATCAGGAACTCTGCAGCAAATCAAAAGCCGCTTGAGACTAAAGGCGACTACGGCAATCGCGACAGCGGTCCTACAGAATACATTCGATTCATTTCATCGCGGCAGCGATTTAAGGTTCTTGAAAAGGAGATTTTATGCCCGATAAAGAAACCATCGAACGTGCTCGCGAAGACGCTCGTGAAGGAAAATCGCCCAGCACGCAGGCTGGTGAATTCGTGCGCGAAGAGATGGACCACATTCGCGAAGGTAAACATGGCGCCGCATCAACGAAACAGGCGATTGCCATTGGCCTATCGAAAGCCCGCCGCGCAGGCGTAAAGCTGCCGCCACCGAACAAAGGAAGAGTGTCTGCCAAAACCAGGTCACAAGCCGAGCGCGATTCTCGCAAGGGACAAAGCCACAGCCGCCGCAAACCGTCCGCCAAACGTTCCCGTGCCACCAGCCAGGCTCTTAAGAAACAGGGCCGGAGTGCAGCGTCTCACCAGGCGTTATCGAAGCAAGCTCGTTCCACTGCCCGACAGCGTGGTTCTGCTGCACGCCACAGATCAGCTATGAAAGCGGTTCGAACCAAGGGAGCGGCCGGTCGAAGCCAGTCTGCGCGCAAGGCTGCACGCAGCCGAAGCCGGAGTGCAAGAGGGTAGTTTGAAATTTTCGTTGTATTGACGGGATCGTGCCGAGCGTCGGACGATCCCGAAATGTCCTCACCCACCACGCTCAGGCGGAGACTTAGGGCTAATCCGTTCTTAACTTACAGCCTAAACCTGATTTCTGGCGTTCTCTTTCTCAGTCATATTTTTAACAGTCCTGTAACATTCGGTCGCGTGATCTGCGGCTGACGCATCTTGGGCTCAAGAAATGTCTGACGCTGCATGACAG
The DNA here is from genome assembly GCA_963743375.1 of uncultured Acidobacteriota bacterium. Classification (GTDB taxonomy): domain Bacteria; phylum Acidobacteriota; class Terriglobia; order Terriglobales; family Acidobacteriaceae; genus JABDBE01. The sequence continues at coordinate 213,196 of CAVUQA010000002.1, forward strand.
AAATTCTTGTCAGATTCGTTGTCGGCGGAGTTGTTGTTTCGGTTTTCGCGTCGTTGGGCGACCTCCTGAAACCCAAGAGTTTTGCCGGCCTGTTCGGAGCGGCCCCGTCCGTCGCCCTGGCAACCTTGGTGTTGACAGTCTCCAAACAAGGCAAAGAATATGCAAGTCTGGAAGCGCGGTCGATGCTGATTGGTGCGATGGCTTTTTTCTTCTACGCGCTCTTGGTTAGCAGACTGCTGATTCGTCGTAAGCTGCCTGTCCTTCCGGTTACCGGATTATCCATGGCAGTGTGGTTCGCCTGTGCTTTCGGTTGTTGGTATGCGGTGTTGAGGTAGACGAATGAAAGTGAAGTTCGATACCGGCGGTCTCGGATTATCGAGGTGGTATGAATACGTGATTCGTTTTGTTTTCGGCGGAACGATTACCGCTTTGACCGGAATTGCCGCCCAACACTATGGTGCCGAAATTGGCGGTCTTTTCATGGCATTTCCCGCCATCCTGCCCGCAGCCGCGACCTTGATCGATAAACACGAGAAAGAAAAAAAGGAACGTGCCGGACTGGATGGCACTCAGCGTGGCCGTGTAACCGCGGGCGTCGATGCCGCCGGAGCGGCGATGGGAAGTATCGGACTCATGGTTTTCGCCTTGATCGTGTGGCTGAAACTAACGAATTCCTCGCTCAGTCATGTTCTGGTCGGGGCCACGCTAGCTTGGCTTGCGGCATCAGTGATGGTGTGGGAACTTCGAGAAACGTTGTACCGGCGCATTCGAGCGAGACTTCATGCGGCCTCAGGCCACGGGTTGCATGCTGCCGCGCAACGTGGGTCGTCAACTCACAGGAGGTGCGATGAGTAAGAACGGAAATTCAAGAAGCGCGCTAGCTGATCCCTCTCGGCTTCAATCTCTGGATGAAGACCACAAGGACATCATTCAGGTCGTGATTGAAACGCCCAAGGGCAGCCGCAACAAGTACGCGTTTGATATGGAGCGGAAGGTATTTGAACTGAAGAAAGTTCTGCCTGCTGGCATGACCTTTCCTTATGATTTCGGATTCATCCCGCGAACCAAGGGCGGGGATGGCGATCCCGTCGATGTTCTCGTGCTCATGGATGAACCTGCCTTCCCTGGAGTCGTGGTGAAGTGTCGCCTGGTGGGCATCATTGAAGGCGAGCAATATAACAAGAAGGAGAAAGAACGGAATGACCGGGTCGTCGCGGTAGCCAGCCCCAATCATAGCTTCGCTGACATCCAGCATATCGACGATTTGGGCGAGCTATTTCTGAAGGAACTCGAAGACTTTTTCGTCAATTATCACGAATTGAGCAAGGAGCAATACCGGGTAATCGATGTGCGAGGCCCAAATCATGCGCGCAAGCGAATCGAAGATGGTATTCGCGCAGCTCGTCGCGGGTGAGCAGCTCTGAAGGGACTCGGTTTCGGCCGCGCCACAGCTCATTGGCAAGTCGGGAAACAACCCGTTCAATATGGCTAGACTCTAAAGAAACCGGGAGACCTTATGGCGACAAAAAAGAAATCATCTGGACGTAAATACGGCAAGGCCGCGGGCAAGACTGTTGCAAGCGCAATGCGTCGAAAGAAAAAAGGCACGTTGCGTTCCGGCAAAGGCGGTAAGGGCGGCGCCGTGAAAAGCCGCAAGCAGGCCATCGCTATCGGACTTTCCGAGGCGCGAAAAAAGGGCGCGAAAGTTCCGAAGAAGAAAGCCGCCTAGAGGACCCGTTCATTCAGGCGGCTAGGGTTCCGTCTGTTTTCGACGGAACCTGCAACAAAGACAACTTGCCGTGCCCTCCGCGCCGGGCGATTAGCTCGGCTTCCTCGCGGCTTTTTCCTGTCGCAACCACTTCGCCAGAATCGATAGAAACGGCTGCCCAACTGCCGGGATGCATTCCGGCGAAGCGATTATCCGCAACAGGATCTTGGGAAGTAGCACCGTCGCCGGGATTTGGAATGGTCGAAGGTGGATCGCTTGTGGGAAATGAGTCAGCCAGGGTTTTATCCAACGTCTTTTCCGTTGATTGCTGACCTTCCGCCTTTGACTCTGTCGCTTCGAACTTGTCTCTCATAGATTCTCCAGACGACAGCTTCTCCGGCGAAGTATGCTTTCGCTATCCGGTGATCAGCCGAGATCTGTAAGTGAATCTACCTAGAACACGGTGAATGCAGAGTGCTTGGGCGGGCGCCTATTCGACCAGAACTCTCATGTCACCTTGCTTCTCGACTACTTCAACCCGGACTGTCCCGGCATGGCGATCGAGAAAGAGATCAGCCTTTCCGCGGTCAACTCGCAAATTCTTAATCCACAACTGGGGAATGCCTTCGGGCAAGTATGGACGATCGAAGACAAGGCGTTTTTCGCTACCGTCCACCGACAAACCCAGGCAGGCCTGGAGGAGCATAAAAACCGCGCCTGCGGCCCACGCCTGCGGCGAACAAGCCACCGGATAAAGAGTTGGTCCTTCCCCTTCGCGACGGTTAAGGCCGCAGAACAATTCTGGAAGCCGGTGCAAGTCCACTGCGCTGCTTGCGTCCAAAAGACCCATCAGTATCTTGCCGGCGAGCTCGCGCAGCCCATACTTTGCCATCCCGGCGGCAATAATCGCGTTGTCGTGCGGCCACACCGAACCGTTGTGATAAGAGAGCGGGTTATAACGGACTTCTTCCGAGCCCACCGTCCGCACACCCCAACCGGTGAAGAAATCTCCGCTCAGCAACGTGTGAGCAACAAGCTGAGCTTTATCCGGACTGGCGATTTCTGTAAAAAGACAATGGCCTGCGTTCGAGGCTCTGACCCGGCAAGCTTTCTTTTTACCGTCTAACGCCAGAGCGTAGGTGGACAGATCATCGCACCAGAATGCTTCCTCGAATTTAATTTGAAGGTCGGCGGCCTCATTCTCAAGCGCGTTCGCTCTCTCGACATCGCCGAGAACCCGGCTGATTTTTGCGCCCGCACGTTTGGCGGCGTAAACGTAGCCCTGGACTTCACACAATGCGATAGGCGCCTCCGCCAATTCTCCGTTGGCATAAAAAATGGAATCGTGGGAATCCTTCCAGCCTTGCTGAATTAAACCTTTGCTGCCGTGACGCGCATATTCCACGAAGCCATCGCCATCTACATCGCCGTAGCGATCGATCCACTGCAGCGCGAAATCAATGTGCGGCCACAATGTCCGGATAAAAGCGTGGTCGCCGGTGTATTCGCAATACGCTCCAGCCAGCATTATGAAAAGAGGAGTCGCATCTACGGTGCCGTAGTAACGCGCGAACGGGACCTCGCCCAGGGCGGCCATTTCACCACCCCGCATTTCGTGCAAAATCTTTCCTGGCTCCGCTTCAACTTCCGGGTTCAACTCTGTGGCCTGCGTGGCCGCAAGAAATTCCAAAACCCCCTTCGCGATCCGCGGATTGACCCATAACATTTCTAACGCAGTAATGATTCCATCGCGGCCAAAAACCGTACTGAACCAAGGCACTCCGGCATAGGGATAATCATGTTCGGGATTGCCCATTGTCATCATTTCCACATCAGCCAGGGAACGCTTGACCCATCGGTTAAACCGGTCATTGGAGCTGGAAATATTGCAAAGCCGAGCCGACGCCGCATTCAGTTCACTTTCCGCGGCGACCATCGCGCGCGAGTAACCGATCAAAGGCACGGATGGCTCCGGATTACAGGAGATTTCCAGTCGCAACAGAACAGATTGTTTAGGAGCGATCGAGATTTCAAAATTCATTCCGGAAGATGAAATGTGCACCGGTTCCGGGCGAGAGTGGACCCGAGTCTGACGTACAACGCCGTCCAGACCTTCGTAAGATAATAAAATTGAGTCTCGCCCAATCTGGTCTTCAAGTCGGCGGCCTCTTTTTTCACGCCGGGTACCTCGGACTTCAAAAATATCAGCGAAGTCTGCGAAAATCGCCAAATAGAGCGGGATATCGACGGGTCCGCGTCCATAGTTAACCATCTGAAATTCTTCATAGCAGACGCCGCGCCAAAGAAATTTAGAGCGACAAATGTGGATGGTCCCGCGTTCGACGATTACGTCCTGACCTTCGGATACGTCGACGTTCGCCAGGTCGGCGGTAAAAACGACATTGTCAGATTTGACTGTGGAACTGAGAAGCAGAGGCCGAGATTGCCACAACGACAGACCCAGTTCCGATAAGAAACGGGTGCCTGAAAAAAAAATCCCCTGCTCGCCCATTCCGAGCGGTTCAATATCACCGTAACGGTCAAATACGGCAAACATCTTGCCGTATTTCAAAACCCGGGCTCGGTCGTCGGTAGGCGACGACCTTGTCGCTATGTAGTACTGCTGGCTGATGCTAGCTTCGTCCAACCTAGATCTCCCTCGGTGGGTAGTACCGAATGGCTTCCGCCTCTCAGTATGCGGTCATAAATAGCGAGATATTGCTGCGTCATCCGAGGCAAACTAAACTGCTCCTCAAAACGCTGGCGGCATTGTGCTCGGTCAATGGTATCAAGTTTTTCTACTGCCTTCGCTCCGCTCTTCACGTCGTGCGGCAGAAATCCGTTGACTCCGTCCTCAATGACCTCTGGTACCGAACCAAAAGGAAAAGCGATAACCGGAGTTCCGCAAGCCATTGCCTCGATCATTACTATGCCAAATGGCTCAGGCCAGTTTATCGGGAACAGCAGTGCAGCAGCATTACCCAGAAATTCATTTTTTTCAGAGTAACCAATTTCGCCGATGAACTCAATTAGGGGATCGTTGAGCAAGGGCTTAATGACGGCGTTAAAATGCTGCTCATCGACGCGATCGACCTTGGCCGCGATTTTCAGCGGCACACCTACACGCTTCGCAATTTGGATGGCCTTCTCCAGCCCTTTTTCCGGCGAGGTGCGGCCAAGGAACGCCAGATATTTTCCCGGCTCGCTGTAGAACGAGAGACTGTTTTCAGGCAATCCATGATGCACGGTTCCCTGCCAGTTCACCCAGGACAGGGGCTTGCGTTGCGCATCAGAAATTGAAACCACGGGCATATCGCAATACGTTCGATAGAGCGGCGCCAAGTCGGGAATATCCAGCCGTCCATGCAAGGTTGTAACATTTGCTATCTGCGCCCTCCGGCTTAATGGAAAATGCAAATAGTCGATATGAAAATGGATCAAGTCAAAGTTATCTTTTTCGCTGAAAACCTTTTCCAGCATGTTGACATGGTGCGCTAACCGATCAACGCAGTCAGGGTGCAGCCGCAGAGCCTCCGGGCAACCTGAAATCAGGCGAGCGGCAGTCATCGAGTCGCCGCTGGCAAACAAAGTTACTTCATGGCCCAGTCGCACCAAATCTTCGGTGAGCCAGGACACAATCCTTTCCGTGCCGCCATAGAGCTTCGGGGGAACGCTCTCGAACAATGGCGCAACCTGTGCAATTCTCATGAATGCTTTCATCCTTCCTTCAGTTAGAAAATGCATGCACGTTCCCGGGGTGGCTCTGATGCATGGGATCCAATAATTAAAATTATCGAAGGCTCGACACTCACTCTTGCAGGTTTGCCCTCAAGCTAATCAACCAACAATTTGATTCTATTGTTCTTCTGCGGTTTTTTCTCTCGGGCGCATCCTGTAGCTCTAACCCCTCCACTACCTATAGCGGGATCAGATTGTTCGAGAACGAACGCACCGCATTTGAACAAAGCAGAAGAAAAAACAGCGAGGATGTAGTTTCTATCCCAGAGTGCAAACCGCTACCGGAAAATCGGCTAGCAACTTAGAAACTGAAAGTTTTTCTTCACCATGCATTTTCTGCGTCTCCAACAATGCTCCCGTAAATATGTTCCGATACTTTTCAGAACAAGTGCAAAATGGAAGGGTAATCTCAGTATCCTGCCAGACCCGTTCACCGATTGGCGGGACGTCGGCATCATCGAGCAACCTGGCCACGAGGTGAGGAACCACAACGAGGACATTCGAGCTGGCGGATAGCCGCACGAAAGCCGTGACATGGTCAGCTTTCGCACCTTCAACGACTAATGGCAAATATTCTCCATCTTGAAAAAGTTCCCACTGCTCCTGCCGCAAACACAGAGCTCTCCAAGTCAGGTACAACTTGATTCGACCGTCCTCGGGAGTCTCCAGCAAACCTTTGATGTCGTCACTTCCTCCTTCACGGAGAGCGCGAAACATCCGTTGACGATGGTCGTAATCTACCGGCCGCCTATTGTCGGGATCGACCAAACTAAAATCCCATATCTCATTGCCCTGATAAATATCAGGCACGCCGGGGCAAGTCAGCTTCAGAACGGTTTGCGCTAGACTATTCCATATACCGAAGCGCGCAATTCGATTTTCGAAGCGTACAAAGTCGTTGAGAAAACGATTTTGTTGCCCGGGTTTCAATAATTTCTTCACGAACGACGAAACTGCATTTTCGTATTCGCTGTTCCGGTTGATCCAACTAGTGTTCTCTTTCGCTTCGCGGATGGCTTTCAACATATAGTTCTCGATCCGCTCGACAAAATTCTTCCAGGCATCGGGATCATTCAAAGACTCTGACAGCCATGCTCCCACCAGCGTCTGGTAAAAAAGGTATTCATCATTCGCCGAAGGTGCGGGTTTGCCGTTGACCATCGCCTTCTGGTTGCGATTGAAGCGCTTCCACTCGCGTACCCGAAGCCGCCACAATGACGGTATCTCCGAAAGGATGTTAATCCGGGCACGCACGTCTTCCGCCCGCTTGGAGTCGTGCGTACTGGTCGCGAGCATGGTATGCGGCCAAAAGCGCAGCCGCTCCTGATTGGCGAAATGAAATTCCTGGATCGTGGTTCCAAAACGATGAAGATCACTTCCAACATCGTTTTGCGAGACCAGGCGGGTGTATCGGTAAAATGCGGTGTCTTCCAGACCCTTAGCCATTACCGGGCTGCTGAACTGCTGAAACTTCATGGCAAAGTTGATCACGGCATTCTTATAAACAGAATTCTGGCCCTCGGCGATGCTGGTCAGCAGCACCTCACCGAGAAAATCAAAAATGCTGGTATCAGTGGCCGGGCTCCTGGATTTCGCTAAAGTGACCGCGCTCCTGATATAACGCACATCGGTGTCTGAAACGCCCGAAGCACTCACGTAGGTGCGATATACGGGGAAGCTGGCGACAACGTCCGTTATCGCATCCCGCAGGCTGTTCAGAGTGAAGTCGCAAGTGCGCCGCCGGGAAAGGGCGATGCGGGTGAGTTTGGTAGCAAGTACATTCAGTTCGCTGGCCAGCGCCACCCGAATGATCAGCTTCCGGCAATGGTATGCGAGGTCATCAAGATTGATTTCGTCATCGACGAAATTTCTATAAATGCGGTCCATGCTCACGGCCGACGCCGGATCAATAAAGAGTCCATTCAAGAGACTAGCGAAGTCGTAGCCAGTGGTTCCGCTGACCGGCCAGTCCGTAGGCAGCCGTTCCGCACCGGTGAGAATTTTCTCGATGACGACATAGCGTGACCCGTCGCCGGTGGCATCCACAATGCCCCGCTTCAAACGATCGAAATATTGCCGTGGATCGTATAGTCCGTCAGGATGGTCAACGCGCAGGCCATCAACCTTACCTTCGGCCATCAGACTTAAAATGAACCGGTGCGTCGCTTCAAACACTGCCTCGTTCTCCACGCAGATACCTGCGAGATCGTTCGTGTCGAAAAATCGGCGGTAATTAGTGTCGTCAGACGCAACTCTCCAATTGGCCAGACGGAATGCTTGCGCTTTAATGAGTTCGTGGAGTTCTTCAAAGCTGGCGGGATCGGCCGGGTTACCATTCATCGCGTCCACTGCTTGTGAAATGCAGTTGGCGATCTCCGGCGACCTTGCGCATAACTCAGCCAACCGGCGCTTGTGAATTTCCTTGTCGCGGTTGCGTTCAGCGATGCGTTCGCTACTGGTCTCGTGTCTTGCTGGCAGATGGCTGAACGAAGCGATCAGGCTCTGAAACTCCAGCAAGTCTGGATTCTGCTGGTCGAGCGTCGCCGCGCTGCAGCGTTGCAGGATTCGCGGATACTCGCGCGGATCTATGGGAAAACGATGATTGTAGTAAGTAACATCAAACTCGCCGCGCTCACGGTGAAATACGAGTTTCAATTCTCCGCTCTCCAGCACCACTCCGTAGTGATCGTGCAGCACGGGAATCAAAACTTTTCCGTATAGTTCGGCTTTGATCGGCTGCCAGTCAATATCGAAGAAATTGGCGTAGACGGAGGATTCCCCATTTTCGAGAACATCTAACCACCACGCGTTATCGTTCCCCATCACGCCCATGTGATTGGGCACGATGTCGAGAATCAATCCCATATTATGTTCGTGGAGTGTTGACACGAACCGGTCAAACTCTTCGGGAGTTCCAATTTCAGGGTTCAGCGAGTTGTGGTCGACGATGTCATACCCATGCATGCTGCCGGCACGGGCCTTTAACAGGGGAGAAACGTAGCAGTGACTGATGCCGAGCGCGGAAAGGTAGGGAACGATTGCCGTCGCCTGAACAAATGTGAAATTGCGATTAAGTTGCAGGCGATAAGTCGCGAGGGGAATGTGCGAACGTTTGCTCATGATTCCAAAAACCAAACGACTGACCAAGGCGGCAGAATTCCTTGCCTTACCGCACTGGTGTTCACTTCTTCGCTTCCATAAATAATCTTCGAACTCGGGACCGTCAGTCCAGAGAGCGAATCGTTTCCAAGGTTCGCCATCAGAATAAGTTTTGATTTGTCCGGAAATTTCCAGTGAGCAGTAAGGCCGCGTTCTCCGTGGATTTCATAATCGGAAGTGACAACGCATCCAGCGGTAAGACGGGGGACAATGTGCTGGCTGCGTAGTTCCAATAAATTCCTATAAAAGCGCAGCCAGTCGCGATGGCTTGGTTCATCGAGCTCGCTCCAATCGAGCCGTGAGACCTCAAAAGTTCCAGCTGCACTTGGATCAGGAATTCGCTCGCGCTCAGCCGGGTCGCTAAACCTGGCGAATCGGGCAAACTCATTCCGCCGGCCCGAGGTGACCGCAGCGGCCAGATCCTTTTCGAAATTGCAGAAAAATAGAAATGGCGTTTCCGCTCCAAATTCTTCGCCCATAAAGAGTAGCGGCGGAGACGGCGCCAGCAGCGTGATCGCCACCGCTGCCCGAACGGCTCGGTGATCCGCAATCTTGACGATGCGTTCGCCGAATGCGCGGTTTCCAACTTGATCGTGATTCTGGAGGAACGAAACAAAAGCAGTAGAAGGCAGGCCGGCAGTGGATTCACCGCGAGGCTCTCCGTTCCTAAAAACCGAACTCTCGCCCTGATAAGCGAATCCTTCGACCAGGCAACGCCCCAATTGATCAATTGGACGTTTCGCGTAGTCTGCATAATAACCGTCCGTCTCACCTGTGATCAGCACGTGTAAGGTGTGATGAATGTCGTCATTCCACTGCGCCGTGTAGGTCTTCGGCTGGCAGCGCTTGTTTCGATGAAGGTAATGATCCTGGTTGCGGTCGTTTTCCAAAATCAGATGAACATGGCGGTCCGGCTCGATGGAATCTCGCACCACTTCAGCTAATTCCGTGAGAATGTCAGGTTTCGAATCGTCGGTGATGGCATGCACAGCATCGAGACGCAATCCATCGAAGTTATATTCAGTCAGCCAGTAGAGAGCGTTATGAATGAAGAAATCCCGGACCTCACGGCTATCTGGGCCATCGAAGTTAATTCCGTCGCCCCATGGAGTGCAATGGCGATCTGTAAAAAACTGCGGCGCGTACGAGCGTAGGTAATTACCTTCCGGGCCAAAGTGGTTGTAAACCACATCCAACAGAACCATGAGCCCGCGGGTATGCGCGCTCTGAATCAAATCTTTGAGATCGTTGGGGCTGCCGTAAGTGCTATCGGGAGCGAAATGAAAAACGCCGTCGTAGCCCCAATCGCGCTTACCAGGAAAGTCGGCCACGGGCATTATTTCCAGCGCAGTAACTCCAACATCCACGAGATAGTCGAGCCGTTCACGGGCTGCGGCAAAAGTTCCGGCTGGCGTAAACGTCCCAACGTGCAACTCATAAATGACAGCCTCTTCCCAGCGCCGGCCACGCCACGCATTGTCCTGCCAATCGAAGCTGGTGGGCCTTATCACTTGACTGGGACCATGCACATCCTCGGGTTGAAAACGGGAAGCGGGGTCAGGAACTTCCTGCGCTTCGTTGATGCGAAATTTGTATGTTGTGCCGGGCTTCGCCGCATAGGTGTTTAACTCGAACCAACCTCCATCGAGTCGGTTCATCGCAAAACGCTGGTTCGAATGGGTCAGGCAGAGTTCGACTTTCTGCGCTGCAGGCGCCCACAAACGAAAGCGCACGCTCCCATCGTCGCGGCATTCCGCGCCGAACGGCATGTTATAGCGGCGGTTCAATCGTCTCTTCCTTCTTGCCATTTCCGCGACGTTCCATCAACACGACCATGGAGCGCGCCTGCAATGGATAAGCTGCACCCGCATCATAGGTATCGACAGGGCGCAGGCCATCTTCGCGCGAGGTATCCATCCACGCACTCCATCGAGCGCCCGGACGCGAGGTGGGCAGGGTAAACGCCACATCCTCGTGGTGAGCGTTCAGCAATACCAGAAAATTTTCGTCGCTGACTTTTCGCCCGCGCTCATCAGTCTCATCCAGCCCCTGCCCTGAGAGAAGCATTCCGAGGTAGCGAAGAGATGGATCACGCCACTCGTCCTCGCTCATCTCATTGCCGCTAGGATTCAGCCAAAGTACATCTTTGACGCCTTTGATCGGACGGCCCTGAAAAAAACGCTTGCGCCGAAATACCGGATGCCGCTTGCGTAAAGTAATCATGCGCTGCGCGAAAGCCAGCAAGTCACGATCCTGAGCCTGCGCGTTCCAATTGATCCAGCTGATTTCATTGTCCTGGCAATAGGCATTGTTGTTTCCCATCTGCGTATGCCCGATCGCGTCGCCGGCATAGATCATTGGCACGCCTTGCGACAGCAGCAGAGTCGCCAGGAAATTGCGCTTCTGTTTGGCACGTAGCGCCAGGATTTCAGGATTGTCGGTCGGCCCTTCGACGCCGCAATTCCAGCTGCGATTGTCGTTGTTGCCATCGCGATTATTTTCGCCGTTGGCTTCGTTGTGTTTTTCGTTGTAGCTGACTAGGTCCTGCAGAGTGAAGCCATCATGCGCGGTTACAAAGTTGACGCTGGCATAAGGACGGCGTCCACTGTGCGCGTAGAGATCGCTCGAACCGGTGATGCGATAAGCGAGGTCTCCCACAGTTCCCTCATCACCCTTCCAGTAAGAACGCACCGTGTCACGGTAGCGATCGTTCCATTCCGCCCAGCCCACCGGAAAGTTTCCCACCTGGTATCCGCCTTCGCCCAAGTCCCACGGCTCGGCAATCAGCTTCACCTGGGAGAGCACCGGGTCCTGATGAATGATATCGAGAAACGCGCCCAGTCGATCGACTTCGTGGAGTTCGCGGGCAAGCGTTGCTGCCAAATCAAAGCGGAAGCCATCCACGTGCATATCGAGAACCCAGTAGCGCAAACTATCCATAATCAACTGAAGGACGCGCGGATGCTGCATGTTCAGCGTGTTTCCCGTGCCGGTATAGTCCATATAATAGCGAGGATTGGTGGGTACGAGTCGGTAGTAGGTGCTGTTGTCGATCCCTTTCAGCGAAAGCGTCGGGCCAAGATTATTGCCTTCGGCGGTGTGGTTGTAGACGACATCGAGAATCACTTCGAGACCCGCGGAATGCAGCGTCTTCACCATGGTCTTGAATTCTCGGATTGAACTGGTCGCCATGTATCGCGGTTCGAGCGCGAGAAATCCGATAGAGTTGTATCCCCAGTAATTGCGCAGGCCGCGTTCGACCAATTGGCGGTCATCGACGAAGCTGTGCACAGGCATGAGCTCCACCGAAGTAATTCCCAAGCGAGTGAGATATTCGATGACGGGAGCTGTAGCCAGGCCCGCATACGTGCCGCGTAAGTGTTCGGGAACGTCCGGGTGGCACTTGGTGAAACCTTTGACGTGGAGCTCGTAAATTATCGTCTCATGCCACGGGATTCTCGGAGGTGCATCAGCTCCCCAAGTGAACGCAGAATCGATCACGCGATTCTTCGGCATGCCAGCGGCGTTATCGCGCCGGTCGAATGACAGATCTTCCTGTTTACTTCCGACTCGGTATTCGAAGTGAGCATCGCTCCAACGGATGCTTCCCTGAATTTGCTTTCCGTAGGGATCTAGAAGAAGTTTGTGGTGATTGAACCGATGACCTTGGTCCGGTGCGTAGGGCCCAAATACTCGATATCCGTACAACTGACCGGGGCGCACCTCGGGCAAGTAACCGTGCCATACCATGTCCGTTTGCTCGGGCAGTGGGACGCGAAGCGTTTCCCGTTTCCCGGTAATGTCGAACAGGCAAAGCTCTACTTTTTCCGCGTGCTCGGAATAGAGCGCGAAGTTGACGCCCTCGCCATCCCAGTTCGAACCGAGGGGATAAGGCCGGCCGGGCCACACAATCGGTTGTGATTGCGGTGACATCTATCTTCGATGCCTCCGGTGCGACCGAGAAATGTTTGTTGCGGCCCACCATCCCTCGGGCTTAGCGCAAAACATGCAAGATCTCCTTCGCCGCACGGCGGCCGCTCGCAATCGCGCCGTGCACGGTGCCGTTATGCCCGGTCGTATCGGTAGCTTCGCCCGCGAAAAATAGGGTGTTTTCGACCGGACGGCCTAAAGCTTCCTGGGCACCGTCTGCTCCCACTGCTCCATAACTGTAAGCGCCGCGAAAAAACGGATCGTTTTGCCAGTCGTGAAAATACGCAGCGCCAAGCAACGCCGTAATTTGATCGATCCCGATGTTGAGTAATTTACTGAGTATCTGCAAACATCGGTCCACGACAAACGATTCGCTTTGTCCGGATAAACGCTCAGCGCAGCGAAATGGCGCCCAGCCGGTGAGGATCGGCAGCTTCCTCGGCATGGTGGTCCACCAGGTTGGTAACCGTTCATCGTCAGAGAACAGAAAGCCCATAGCGGAGAGAGTTTTTCGCTGTTTGCCTGGTGCCGGGATTGTGTCCCAGAAGCGGTTCTTGAAGCGGAGCGTTACGCGAATCACTTTGCCCATTTCGAGCTTCGTTAGCGCGTCTAATTTGGTACGAGGCAATGCAGGATCGAAGCGCACTGCGCCCTCTTCATCCACCGACGCTTTCATAACTCCCAGTGGAATGGTCACCAGCACGCTTTCAGCTTCGAACATCTGCGATTCACTGGCTCGGTGGGCCTCGACCGCTGCGCTGCCCTGCGACCAGCGAATCGAGTCAACCACGACTTCAGTTTTAATCTGTACGCCTGCCCCCGCAAGCTCGCTGCAAAAGATGTCGAGCAAATCCTGATATCCATTCGCAGCACGAAAAGCACGATCGCCTTCGATCTGCTCTTCCGCCCGCATTCCCTGCACCAGCCAATGCACTCCGACGCGATCTGGATCGGCGGCATTGAAGCCAGTAACATACGCTAGCGCCCTCTCATAGGACTCTTGCTTCTTTGGATCGTCTCTTGAATCGCAGCAACGCTTTAGAAAGTTGAGAAACGATTCGTCCGGCGAATGATCGTCCATCTTTTTCAGGATGTCATCCACCTCGGAGAAAAAGTCACAAGCAGACAGCCGCCCTTTTCGGAAGCACCAGGGTTCACCGCTGACCTCTTCGATCTTAATGTTCCGCGCCTGCAACGGCTCCCATATTTCTGGAGGTAGGCCATGGATAAACTCAGCCCCAAACTCAATCGGAGCCTGACAAACCGGATCGCGTTGCGTAAACATCCGGCCGCCGACCCGGTTTCGCGCTTCGAGAACAGTGACGGAGAGTCCTGCGCGCCCGAGTTCGACAGCAGCGGCTAGCCCGGCTGCTCCCGCACCGACGACGATGACATTAGGCATTTTTGACATGACAAAGTACTGCCGCAGCCCGGAGAATAAACAATTGATTTCCCAGTTTGCCGCTTTTTGCCAACTTAATTGCTTCAAGATTGCCTTTCTCGAAATGCAAGCGGTAGGCAATCATGAGTTTCAGACCGTTCTGGTTCGCCGCATCGATCATGGCTTCACAATCTTCTTCAGTGACTGCCATCGGTTTTTCGCACAGCACGTGGACATGGGCATGCGTCGCGCGAACGGTGTATTCACGATGGAGATGATTAGGCAGGACGACGTAAACCGCATCAACGGCAAACAGCGCTTTTTCGTAGTCATCGTATGAGTAAGCCTGCTCGAGGCCATACTTCTTTGCCAGCTTTTCCCGCTTCTCGGGATCGTCCGAAACTATAGCGACCAGTTCATAATTCTGGGCCCTCTTAAATGCCGGTAAAACCGCGACTTGCGCGAGGTGTCCCAGTCCAACAACGGCATAGCGAAGCTTACCGCCAGATTTCCGACTCATGATCACTCTCCAGTTAAACCCCTTTTGGATGATCTTTAAGAGCAAAGCGTTGTGAGCTGGGCCCAAGTCTGGATGATTCTTAGATACTCAGATTACGCAAGGTAAATGGAATAACCTTGGCCGCCACCCTCTGATAGGCGGCGCATCTAAGCACCATGACGATGGCAGGACTGAAGCAGGCGCTCACTGCCACTTACCAGGATTTGGCGCAGCATCACGTTTTCCAAATGGCTGCGGCACTCTCGTATTACCTGGTTCTCGCCGTATTTCCCGGCATGATTTTTCTTTCCTCCGTAATGAGCTTGATTCCATTACCCGATCTTTTCGGACGTGTATTGGGCACCATGTCACTACTGTTACCTCCCGATACTATGCGGATCGTGCAGTCGGTTTTGCTGGACGTCTTGGCCACCAATCGGAAGGCGTGGTTGTCATTCGGCATGCTCGGAGTGATATGGGTGGCATCGGCCGCGTTCGACGCGCTCATCGAAGCGCTTGACATTGCTTACGATGTGAACGACGATCGTCCGTTTTGGAAGACCAGACTTCGCGCCATTGTTCTCGGCATAATTACCGCGACCTTAGTGTCCACCGCTCTGGCGGTTATGATCGTAGGACCTCGCTTCGGCCTCTGGCTGGCTGCGAGGATCTATCTTTCCAGGGCATTCGTATTGCTCTGGCCTGTAATTCATTGGTCGATTGCCATACTATTTACGCTGATCGCCGTGGAATTAGTATATTTTTTAGGCCCCAACGTAAAACAGCGCTTTGGTGCGACGTTACCAGGAGCAATTTTTTCCGTGACCTGCTGGCTCGTCCTGTCTTACGCGCTCGGATTTTATTTTCGCCACCTGGCGAACCTCAGCCGGACGTATGGAACCCTTGCCGGATTCATAGCCTTCATGACCTGGTTTTACTGGAACTCATTTGCGCTCTTGGTGGGCGCCGAACTCAACGCGGAACTGGCGAAGGAGAGCCACAAAGGTCAGTTGCTCGAAAAGAATCAGTCTTTCGCTGGAGACAACCTTCGTCATGCCGCTTGACTGGTGGGGTTAGAACTTGGTGTGGTAGCGGCCGTCAACCGACACTCCGCCCAATTGGTCTCGTGCCACGCTGACCGACCATCTCTGGTTGATCTGATAATCCCCCTGAACTATTTCCTGTCCAGGCTGCGACACATCTGTCGAAAAGGTAAAAAGAAAATTCTTGGTCACCCGTTGCTGCAAAGCGACCTGGGCTGAAGGATTCTGGCCGTTGCCGCCAAGCAGCGGATTAATTTGCAAACTTGAGATTCCCGCCAATTTCTGAATGCCGCTGCTTAGTTGGCTTGCCGCCTGAGACGCGATTATAGAATCTGTGCTCTGACTGCTGGCTGCGGATTCCGACGTCGTCTTACCCAGAGCAATCAGGTTAATAATGTCGGCGGTCGCCAGCGGAGGATCAGAATTATAGGAAGTAGTCAGCCGATCGAAGGGCCCGCGCAAATTTAGCGTCAGGTTGTACTGCTCGACAGTCGTGGAGACGGACACATCAAGAACCGGCGAAGTTTGGTTCGGGTTTTCGAAAGTAATAATGCCGCGCTGCAATTGGTAGCGGACACTCCGGTAGAAGAGTTCTCCGGAGTCCAGATCGACTCTGCCGAGAACAACGGGGTTGGCCACGGTTCCAATGACATTAAGATTCATGGTTCCTGCCATGCTGACTTGCGAACTGGTCGCGTTGAGACTGTTCTTCGACTGGACGGCGACCTGTAACTTGATCGTGTCGTCGAAACCTGGCGCAGCCGGTACCGCAACACTGTTGCTGAACTGGTCGCCGAAGCTGGAGAGATCAAAATCGGGCGTGAAACCCAGTTGATCCACTAGCACCCGGCCGGTCAAGGTCGAGGCTTGCATGTTCCCCGTCCAGGCGAGACTACTGTCCAACAGTGTCCTCAAGCCTTCTGGGTATCGCAAGCGGATAGATTTTCCCTGCAGCGCGACATTAAATTGCAAGCTGGGACGATACTCGATTGAACCCGCCGCTGAAATCTGGCCGCCATTGACTTCTCCCGCCAGACTTGAGATATGCACGCGCTCATTGGTCAGTTCGAGAGTGCCGCTAAGTTTATGCACGCTGACTGGGGCGTCGGGGGTTGCCATTGAAATATCTTGCAGGCGCACTTGCCCCTGGATCACCGGATTCTTCGCCGATCCCGAGGTACGAACATCAAGAGCGACTGCTCCCGAGCTTTGCAGGGCAGGCGAGACGATTCGCATGATGCGAGCGTCAATCGACCCTTGCGCCGTAAGTGTGGGAGATGCATTACCTGTAAGCGGGAAGCTGCCTTGTATGCGAATCGAACTGTCAGTGCCGCGAATTTCGGCCGGTTGCAGGGTGATGACCGAATGAACATAATCCGCTCGAATGGGGCCAACAGCGCCGATCTGAAGCGACTGATAGCTGGCAGTCAACGTAGAGATAGTGGCGTGCGCTTCAAGTTTGGTTTTATCTTTCAGCGGTCCCTTCACGGTCGCGTGCAGTTCCGTTTCACCCTTAAAACCTTCCGGGACGGAACTGGCGTACGTTGCCAACAACACATCGAGCGGAATAGCTGCAGTGTCGATGGATGCGTCGGTCTCAAAGTCCCCGGTAAGATTTATGTGGCCGCTCGCGTGAATAGCGGCTTGCGCAACTTGTGAATCGATGGTCAGGTTGGCTTGCTTGTTGGCTACATTGATCTGTGCTTTTAATCCGGCAATTGACTTTTGCTTCACGTCGAGTCTGGGGAGCTCCAGGGTAGCAGTCAATTGCGGATCGTCCAGAGTACCTTGTCCATGCGCGGACAGAATTAAGGTGCCATGCAACTCCAGATTCTTTTCCTGAACCGCTTGCACCTTCTGCAGCACAATCGCAGGAGCATCGAGGCTAAACTTGTACGCCTTGGTTTTGGGTGTGAAGGTCAGATTTGAATTTGCAGAGCCAGCGCTGGTAGCCACGTTTAACGTGGAAACAATCGATTCGTTTTCTGTATGGAACTTTAAAGCCAGAGTCTGGACGGGCTCATCGTATACGCGGGCATTTGCAATATCGACCGATCCCGATCCCGCAGGATTCAGTTGCGATCCGCGAACCGAAACATTCGCTGACAAATTTCCGCTCACCGGATATTGAACATCCGCCAAATGTTCGAGGTCGGCCAGCGACATCTGCCGCACAGAAAGATTCGCCTGAATCGAATTAGAGGGAAGATACGACCAGTCACGCAGCGCGATGGTTGCGTCGAATGAGGCTTGACCGCGATGCGCATTGATCAAGATTCCATTCGAAACCACGACGCGGGATGGGTTGGCTTGCAGCGAGAGTTCAGCACTTTTCCAGTCGCCGCCTTGAACCTGAAGGTTCTGGGCAGAAAGCTTGCCGGAAATTTCAGGCTTTTGGATCGAGCCCTGCACCGTGGCATTCAAGTTTGCCGAACCGGAAATGGCCGGTGGTGCTGTTGTTGTAGGACGAAATGCTGAAGCCAGCGCTATTAATTGATGAAGATCGTCCGTCGTCGCTTGAACTTGCAGCTTGGATTGCTTGCTAATCTGCCCATCTGCGGTGAGAGTGGCTGAGGGAATTCGCAGGGTTGTTTGACGCAACGTAAGCGCGTTAGTCGGTCCATCGTAAGAGACATGAATAATACCGTCGACGGGAATATACGTCGCTGCGGCTGAGTGTGAAGCTTTGGCGGAGCGCAGAGCGAGGTCCGAGCGAGCGTGCACGTTGCTGACGCTGCCCGTCCAATCGGCTTCTACAGTACCGTCAACGCTTCCCGACACCACAACATTTTTCAATTCGGCTGCGTTGATTGTTTGTTGCGCCGCACGAAGAGAAATGCCATGCAAAGTGGCGCGAACTCGAGATGACGGTGTGGTGTCGAGGTTGGTCGTGTCTACGTCCGCATCGATTCGGCCATCGAGCAAGTCCGCTTGAACACCTTGAGCCCGCAATGTGCCATCAGCGAGCTGATATCGTCCCTTCAAGTTTCTAACTTCTACGCGTTTCCCGGAAGCTACAGCCGACAGTGTGTGGCTTCCCATCTGTCCTTCGATCGCAATACTTCGTAGAAAAGTCCGGTTGCTATCGCTCTGGTAACGTATCTTGCCGCTAAGCGACACGTCCCCTGATGCCTTAGCCGTTGGCAACATTGGCGCTAGATCCTGGGTATGAATGCGAATGTCATAATCACCCGCCACAACTGGGTTGCTGTAATTCGTTACGTTCACATGCAACGTAGCAGACGACGACGCGACCTTCATCACAGCAGACTCGAGCGAGAACTCTGCTGGCGTGGCGCTAAATTGTGCATTCATGCTGTGAGGCAAGGGGGCATATTCGCCGTAGCGAACCTGCCCTCGGTCGTACGAGATTGACCCGCGATAGCGCGTGGCGGACGAATCGAAGGCGATGTCAGTTCCGAGATTGTAGAGGTCCGCATCCATAGGCGTTTTGCGGTCGTTGTAATCAATCTCCCCACGGGTGAGAACGGTGCGCCCCACCGCAAGTTGAAAGACGTTCGTCTGGCTACCAGATTTGCTCGGTGGAGCCTGCGGGACGTTGCTCTTGCCTTCGCTATTTACCTGCAGATGCACTACTGGATGGTCAATCAGGAGCTCGCTAAGATTGATTTTGCGATGGAGTACTGATTGGATCTTTAAGGCAACAGTTAGCTTGTCGAGTTGAAGCAGCGGAGGAGCGTCAGGCGGTTCGTTTCCGCGAATGACTACGTTATAGAGATGAGCCGTCAGAGTCGAAAGGTTGAAATCGAGGTCGCCGATCTGGGTGCGTCCGCCAGTTGCTCGGTTGGCCTGTTCAACAATCTTGCGAATCGCAAATTGTCGAAATGCGGTGCTCCCGAGATAAAAATATCCGCCGACAACGCCAACTCCGATGACAATCACGACTACCGCGAGCGTCCAACCGATTATCCTCCTCAACTTCATCGTTACTCCTTAAAAAGCTTGGCCCAAAGTTATGAAGTACTGGGTCGGGTTGAGGCCAGGAACGGGATTCAGGTTACGGCCGACATCGATACGAACCGGTCCAATCGGCGTCGCATAACGCAGACCGACGCCAATCGTGTTGCTGTAGTTGCTGACGAAGTTATTCAGATTGATTGCGGTGAACACGTTGCCGCCGTCATAGAAAACTACGCCGCCCAGATTCTTCATAATACCCAATGGGAAACGCAGCTCGGAATTCAAAATAAACAATGCCCGACCACCCACGGGAACGGTAACGTTCACACATCCAGTCTCCCCGACAAGCACGTCGCAGAACGGAACTAACCGTTGCGGCCCGGCTTGATCTATGGGGAAGCCGCGAAGCGTAGTGCCGCCGCCGGAGAAAAACAGTTCACTCGTAGGCACGAAGCTTCCGGAGAAAGCTTTCGCCATACCCACGCGAATACTGTTGGCAAAGACGACCGAGTGCAGCGGCTTATAAAACGCATATTGACCCAGAAACCTGGCGAAACTCGCGCTCGATCCAAGACTCTGCGGCGTAATTCCCAGTGTGAGGATGCTGAAGCTTCCCTTGTGCGCGTCCAGCGGCTTGTCTCGTGTATCGCGCAGTAGAGTACCGGAGACAGTCGACAAGTGAACATTCCGGTCCTGCGGTAGAACCAGTTCCGGTACGAGTAAATTCGACAGCACAGTCTTGTTGAAGTCGTAGCGAAGCTGGAAGCGCGTGTTGTTCTTACGATTGATCAGACGTTCAAGCTGAAACGACGCGTCACCCAGATTGGCCCCAAAGAGAGGATTTTCGGTGGTGCGCTCCAACGAGAAACTCGACAGAGAACTCCACTTCGAGCCGAAGAAATGGGGTTGCGTGTAGGTCGCGAGCGCGCGCTGATCGAGGCGGGAGAGTAAGAGCGAAGCGCTGGCGGTTTCGCCCATGCCGCGGATATTGTGGCGGTCAAACTCTATGGACCCGCGCGGGCTGGCGAAAGTGGATTGGCTCGGTGCAATCTGGTTGTTGCCAAGTCCAATGGTTGGCCCGCCCGGCACCGCTACTGTTCCGGAAGGAATATTTCCTCCGCGATGCGAGATTTCGAAACCGAATCCATAAGTAATGTCGTTCCGCTTCGCCTCGTGAACCTTGACCACAGCGGCTTCCTCGGTCTGATCGGTGATAGGCCGCTTGGGGCCAACGCTCGACCAATCAAGAATATTGAGAGCATACAGCCGGCTCTCCGCTTCCAGTAAATCTAACCGCCGCATGGGCGTTTCGCTCGATACTTTTGCTGTCTTGCGAATAAAAGGCAACCGCGTCACCTTTTGTCCGAGATACACTACCTCACCAATCCGTACCATCTGCTGTTCATCAATCGCGTAGGTGATATTCATCGCGTGAAGATCGCCGTTATCCCGCTGTACTGTAGCTTTGACTTCTGCATTTAGGAATCCGCGATTCTGATAGTTGGCGGTGATACGATTGCGGTCCTCAGAAAGCCGCCGCGGAGAATACGGCGCGCCCGCGCGAAGTTGGAAGCCGGCAGGAGCAGTGAGTTGTGCATAGGGAACATGGTTGTTTCCGGTGACGCCCACATTGCGAACCACAGTCTGCGTGCCCTCTTCGATGTTGAACACGGCGTCAATCTTGGGATCGTGAGTGATGGTTTGTGGGCTGACCTTGACTTCTTCAAATCCCCGGTCGCGATAAAGTGCTTCGAGATTCGATACACTCTGCTTCAGCAATTTCTGGCTTATCTTGCCGTGCGTCCAGATATGCGATTTCGTTACCACAACGACAGCGAGCAGATCTTTTTCTGAGACCTCGTGATTTCCACGAAACACGATGTGGTCGACTTTGCGCTTCTTTCCTCTTTCGATGTCGTAAACCAGCAAGATTTGATCGCCCTGTTGCTGGTAAGTAGTTTTGACCTGAGCGTCGAAATATCCCTTTTTCTGAAAGTAGTCGACTAAGTTCTGCTGGCCTTCATCAACCAGTTCGCGATCGATGGCCCCCTCAGAATAGATAGGAATCAGTTTTTTCTTCTGCCGCGAAGACAGGTACGGGATCAACGACAATCGTGCTCCCGTGACCCGCACGGTGACCAACGGGCCGACCTGCACTTTGAACGAGACATCGACCTGGTTGTTTTCAGGGTGATACTGCGGAGGATTTTCCCGAACGTGGCTGGCCAGATGGCGCTGCGCGGAGAGCGTCTTCTTAATCAAGGTTGTAGCTTCGGTGATGCGCGAGCGATTATACGGCTTGCCTGGCTTCAGGAGACCACCGGAGAGGCGCGCGCGCAGCGAACGGATCGAGTGCTGCAACCGCGCATCCTCATTTACGTCCGGACCTTCGAAGGTTACGTTGGCCACGCGGGCCAACTTTCCCGGGCTCACTGCAAAAGTGAGGTTGACCAACTGGTGAGCATCATCGATGTCGGTATTGGTTTGAATTTTTGCCTGGAAGTATCCATTGTGCTCAAGGAACTTCTGCAAGGCTTGGAGCGCAAGAGCGACCCGCGCCTTGTCGTACGGATCTTCATCAGGCAGATTCACGACCTGCAGAAGACGAGTGTAGGGAAAAAGTTTAGCGGCTCCAGGAAAATCTATAACGCCGAGGTAATATGCGGGCTCCAGCAGGAAATTCAAACGCAAACCGGAAGTATCCGGAACGACGTTTACCTGTACTTTGGGAAATTGCCCGCTATGTTCGAGTGCGGCGATGCTGGCCTCCACCTTGTCCTGCGAATATGGCTCCCCTATTTTTTGCACGATTAAGGATCGGAATAGCTCCATGTCGTGATGAGGATTTCCGATGAGATCGATGGCGGCCACATTCTGTCCGTTGTAAACCGGTTGGGGAGTTTGCACAGCGAGCTGGGCCCATGTCGCGGCCGTCAACAGGAAGAACAATATACCTGACAATCGCATAGTCGACAGCGTCGGTTTCAGGGGCGGTTTTTGTTGACTTTAATCAGTTTGTCCAAACCGCTTTGTGATGCGTCCCCGCTAAGAAGAGTTGTCGGCCTACGCTCGGCCATTGCGGGCCGATGGAGAGTGGCTCGAACCTGCCTGTGGGCATGCTGCGGATTCGGGCTTCGTCAAGCGCACTCGTTCTATGCGGTTCTAATACCGCGCACAAAGTGCAATACCAACGAAACCACGGCCAACACCAGCAGAATATGAATCAATCCCCCGGCGACGTGAAACACTCCAACACCTAAGAGCCAGCCGACTAACAATACTATAAAGAAAATGGTAAAGATGCTCACAGATCCTCCTTAAGAGTCAGAGCTGTTGTGTACGACAGTTTCGGTGCAGGACGTGAGAAAGAGGATGCCTGTTTACGATCGACCTACAGGGTAAAAGTTTGAACCTTCAGTCGGATCAGCCAATTGATGTTTCACTTCAGTCCGGCCGCCGATTTTTGTGGTCAAAATCGAGGCCGAAGTGCGGCTCTGATTCAGTGCCGGTAATTTTCACCGGAAGCTCGGTTCCTGCCCCATGTTTGCTAAAGAACGGATCGGCGGGTGTAAGAAGTATGTGCTTCCATCCAGTCACCATTTGCGAAAGTCTTGCGTCCAGGCGGGCCTTGCCATGAAAATCAAACAGCCTGCCGTCCAGACTATATTGGCCGGTTAAGTCCACGCGGGTGCCGGGAATATTGAACTGCAGCGCGGAAAAGTGCATAACACCGTTCTCCAGATCGAACTCGCCCCTCAAGTTGGTGTCGACCTCCTCGATCATATTTTTTCGAAGCAGAGCCATCTTCCCCCGGGTGCGCATACTCAAGGCGTCGATTTTCTGCTGAATTTTCTCATTGCTGAAATGTGCTTGCAAAACACGGAAGCGGCCCGCCAGCTTCAGTCTGCCGGCGACCGAAGACGTTCCCGGCGGAAGATCAAACTTCGAGTTCAATTGCACGGTGCCCGTCATAATCGGAGGATCGGTACGGACTGCTAGTTTCAGCAAATCTTGAATCTTGCCCTGAGCGATTGCTACATCCAGAACAATCCGATGCCCCGGCGGTTCTTTTAGCCCGACTACGGAGCCAGACGCAACCAGTCGCGTATCGATAATTTTTGCCTTTACTGGACGTAGATAAGTGTCGCCAGTAGTCGCGTCCACAATCGCGTGAAAGTCTGTGTGCAGTGGTACCGGACGTCCGCTTGACTCAATACGAAAATCCGGAGTGTCAGTAGAGCCGTCCACGACAAGGTTATTGAGGGTTCCGGCATACTCGCCCGTGGATGACAGAATTCCCCCGATGCCTTTGATCGTGCTCAGATCCGCGTGCTGAAAAGTATAATTGCCTCGAACCGCAGTATCGCGTGGACTGTCCGCCAGCCAGGGCCCGAACAATCCGCTTGATACGATATTTCCAACCGGCTTCGGATTGATCAGCCTGGCATCGAAATGCAGCGGCTGGTTTGTCCCGATCTTCGTCATGGTCAAACTTTCAATGTCGAATTCCAACGGAAGTTTGCCCGGCTTGAGCGTGTTGATTACGAGGTCTGCCCCATCGCAGACAAATTTATCAACCACAATCTTGATCTTCCCGGAACGCCGCTCAAGGTTTCTCATCTGCTCGCGCTGTTCCCGCGGCGGCAGATTCAACGTCAGTCCTTTCATGTAGACGGTGTCGACATGCATGGGCGAACGAAAAAGATCCATGATGCCGGTGCGAAAACGAAACTCTGCAACACTGATAATCGGTTGAATTCCTATTTGATGGGTATTTGGGTCGGTGTAACCGTAAAGCTTGAGCCCTGCTCCGGAAATCTGCAATCCGCGCCTCAGGAAAACATGGAATTCCTTTAGCTCAACATCGCTGTGGAACCGAGCTGACAGCGTCTCCACGACGCGTTTCCGCACGATGGGTTCGGCGCGCGAGAGCATAATGGTTCCCACAACAATCAGGATTGCAGTTGCAATCAGGAGGGCTGCAAGAATCCAATACCCACGCCCTTGGCGCGCGCGCCGTTCAGGCAACGGTGTTTGCAGATCGGACATTCAATCGACTCAAAGCAAAGCTCAATCTCCGAGCCAGGCTCCAAAACCGCGCAACGAATCGACGTAATCACAAATAATTTTGGTCATCGCTACCAAAGGGACGGCCAATATCAGGCCCATCGCTCCCCAGATCCAGGCCCAGAACAGAAGAGCCAGCGTAACCGCCAAAGGATTCAACCGCAGCCGCTTGCCCACCACTTTCGGAAAGATGACGTTCGTGGTCACAATGTGCAGTCCGATCACGGTGACGAAGACGGTCAACACGCCAGTCTTGTCTAAGATGCCAATGCCTGCAGCCAAAGGCGGAAGTAGTGCCAGAACAACGCCCAAGTATGGAATTAAACTCACGAACCCGCTGATAACGCCGAGAAAATAGAAATACGGAATTCCCAGCCGCCAGAACACCACCCCGCTGATCAACGCGTTCGCCAGCCCAATAGTTAGATTCCCGCTGATGAAGCTGCGAATCATCTCCGATATTCTTGCCACCGTACGATGTGCCACTAACCGATGCTCTTTGGGAAACAGATGCACCGTATGGGCGTGCACGTGGTCCTTCCAAGTCAACATGAAGTACACAAGAAAAGGCACAAAGCTGATGGCAAGCAGCAGGTCGCCTAAAGTTCCGCTGCCGGCGGAAATAATGTGAGAGAGGCCCGGCGACTCTTGTATTTCGACTGGCACCGGCCGATTATTCAGTTTCGGCGAAGCAATAACCGACCTGGTGCTAGCTTCAATTTTGCTGGTCTGTGCCCGAAGGCCAGAGATCGTGCCGCGAACCTTGCTCGAATACTTCGGCAACTCGGTAGCAAAATCGACGGCACGGCTGTAGAAGAAGTGAGTTGAACCTGCCGTCACTGCGATCAACAACAACACCGCAAGCAGCGCTCCCACCGGCCGTGGAATGCGCACGCGGTGCAACTGGTGAACCACTGGTTCCAAGGCAAACGCCAGCAGCATAGCGGTAAACACGGTCACCAGCACAACTTTCAGAAGATAGATCAGACCCACCACCGCAATCGCCGCCACTACGATTTGGGCGACTGAACCGGCTTTGATGGTTGCGTGGAGGACTTCCTCGTCCTCCATTTTCGGGGTTGTGGCAGCAGGTTTTTCGGCGATAGCGGCTTTATTTACTGGACGGAACTTACCCCACTCCGTCGGAGGTGGACTTATTTTGGTTGAAGATGAGATTGCTCCTGGAATCGGTTCGGTCGCCATGGCAAGGGGTATAAGACGGCTTCAGCGCTTCTTTCGTTGCTTCAATGAACCGACTCTTATAAGTGCTGTACAGTGCCGTGGCTGGTCTAACTGCTTTACAAATCTGTTGCTTACTTGACTAAGGCTCAGACGAGGCTTCGGGCCATAAATGCGCAAATGTTTGCACACGAGACATCCTCCGCAAGTACCTCTAAATCCATGGCGCGCAGCGACTACCGGGTTGGTATGGGGCTTGCTCTAAGTGACTACGTGCGGATGATCCAAAGCACCTGGAGATAACCCGATGAAGACTGCCGTGTTCGTATTGTGTTTCTTTTGTACCACGATCGCCTTAGGACAATCGATTGGCGGAGGCTCGGTGGGCGGAGCGGTGCTGGCCAGTTCGGTTCAAATGGTAAGTCACCCCGAACGCGCTGCGCAGCAATTCATGGCGCAAGAGCAGAGCCTTTTGGAACATTCTAACTTTTACTTTGCCCAGGGTGAGAGGCCGCTTTGGGAAGTCCAGCCTTTGGCGCACCACGTCCCGCTCGGCGATATCGCGCGCACGCTGAGGGAAGAGCACGCGACAGCGAAGAAGGCGGATATCGTTGTGAACGACTAAGTTTTGTTTGGAGCTGGGTGCTGTTGCATCACTCTCCATGTGAGGCACCCAGTCTCTCAGGATTTACTGCAGCGCCTGGCTCGGACCAATTTCCGGACGTCCGCCAATGTTATAGCGCTTAAGCTTGCGGTACAACGTAGCGCGGCTAATGCCGAGCATTTTCCCCGCCATTGCTTTGTCTCCTTTTACTTGTTCGAAGACGCGTTCGATGGTCGCGCGTTCAATGTCCTCCAAATCCGTGGATGAGACCGCGCCCGTGATTGCGCTTACTGGCACGTCCGCGGACGGTGATGCGGAGGCTATCGTTGGCGGAAGATCGCTGAGATCGATGATTTTGCCGTCGCCCAGAGCGACTGCGCGTTCGATGCAGTTCTCCAGTTCGCGAACATTTCCTGGCCAATCGTATTGCAGCAGGCATTTCATGGCCGCGTGCGTAACCTGCATCGCACTATCCGGCGCATGACGGTCGAGAAACCAGTGCGCCAGCATGGGAATATCGGAGCGCCGCTCGCGCAAGGCAGGTAAGTGCACGGTGACCACATTCAGCCGAAAGTAGAGATCCTTGCGGAACGTGCCATTGCGGTATTCGGTCTCAAGATCGCGATTGGTCGCGGCTACTACGCGAACATCGACCTTCACTTTCTGATTGCTTCCCACTGGACGAATTTCTTTCTCCTGCAAGACTCGAAGCAGCTTGGCCTGCATTTCCAGCGGCAATTCGCCAATTTCATCGAGAAAAATCGTGCCGCCATTGGCGGACTGAAATAATCCGGTCTTTGATCGGAGAGCGCCGGTGAATGCTCCTTTTTCGTAGCCGAACAGTTCGCTCTCAATAAGCGTGGGAACCAGCGATCCGCAGTCCACAGCGACGAACGGACGATTAGCAAAAGACCCGCGGAAGTGAATGGCTCGAGCCACCAATTCTTTTCCTGTACCGCTCTCTCCCGAGATAAGAACCGGAGTGCGCGTGTCTTTGAGCCGCGAGATCATGCGCAGCACATCCTGAATCTTGGCTGAAGACCCGACGATGCCGTGCAGATCGGATTCCGTATCAACTCGTTCCCGCAAGAATTGATTCTCTTCGACCAAGTGAACCTTCTCTGCCATACGTCGCAGAAATAATCGTAGCTCTTCCAGAGGAGAAAACGGTTTGCTGATGTAATCGTAGGCGCCGAGCTTCATCGCCTGCACCGCAGTCTCGATAGACCCGTGCCCGGTCATGACCGCGACTTCGCTGCGCGGAAGGAGTTTCTTTACTTTCTCCAGAAACTCAAGTCCCGACATATTGGGCATGACCATATCGGTGAGAATCATGTGCGCGGGTTGCTCTTCGAGCAAGGTCAGCGCCGTCTCGCCACTGTTGGCTTCCATGCAGGTAAATCCCAGCGCCTCACCCACAGTCATGCACAAGCGGCGGATGCTCTGCTCATCATCCACAATTAACAGGCGTATTCGTAAATCGTCGCTCACGGTGCCTTCCCTATTGTTTTCTCTATGACCGAAATGAATTGTTGAACCCGGAACGGTTTCTCTACACAAGGCGCACCGGTTTTGCGCAAAGTGGCAACTGTGTCCTCGTTGGCGATATCGCCGGTAATAAAGACAATGCGCGCGGCAAGATCGGGTCGGTTAACGCTCAACCACGCGTGTACACCCGCGCCGTCCACGCCGCCCGGAGTTCGCATATCTGAAACCACGCCGAGAAACTGCTCCGACTCAAGCAGTCGCAAGCCTTCGGCTCCGGATTCAGTAGACACAACTGCGTAGCCGCTTCGTTCGAGAGCCGCACGGACGTACGCCATCACCGCAGGCTCATCCTCGATGAGCAACACAGGCAAAGTTTCGGATTTAATGATTGGTTGGCTTGTGGTCATGGCTGAATAACTCCTGCGGCGGTCCCATTGGAGGTTTCTGTGACGGCGGGCAAGCGAACAATAAATGTGGCGCCTTGCCCGTCCGTATTGTTGTGACAAAGAATTTCGCCGCCATGCTCGCGCACGATGCCATAGCAGATGCTCAGACCCAAACCCGTGCCTTTGCCAATTTCCTTGGTGGTGAAGAATGGATCGAAGATACGCTCGGGAAATGAAATTCCGTAACCGTTATCGCG
The DNA here is from genome assembly GCA_963743375.1 of uncultured Acidobacteriota bacterium. Taxonomy (GTDB): domain Bacteria; phylum Acidobacteriota; class Terriglobia; order Terriglobales; family Acidobacteriaceae; genus JABDBE01. The sequence goes on from CAVUQA010000002.1 coordinate 241,556, forward strand.
GAACAGAACTTCTACAAAACTGCCGAGATTCTTAGTTCTGATTTCGATTCGCGCAGGTCGCCCGGTATCGCGGACGGCGTCGTAAGCATTATTAAGAATGTTCAGAAAAACCTGTTGCAGTTGATGCGCGTCGCCAATCGCCTCGGGCAATTCGGGATCGAGCTGCTCGACTACCTCAGCGCCCCTACTCTGCAAGTCGTAGGCGCGCAATTGCACGGTGCGGCTGATGACGGTATTAAGCTGCACCGGTCGGCGCTGCGGCGGCATCTGACGAGCAAAACTCAGCAGGTTTTGCACGATTTGTTTGGTGCGTTGGGCCTGCTCCAGAATTACGCGCAGATCTTTTCGGGCGCTTTCCGGAACTTCAGGATTCTCCATCAGCAGGTCGGCGAAGCCGAGAATCGCGGTAAGTGGATTATTGACTTCGTGCGCGACTCCGGAAACAAGCTGTCCGACCGCTGCCATTTTCTCCGCGTGCAATAGCTTCGCCTGCAGTGTGGCAGCGTCGGTGATGTCGCTCATTACGACAACGATGCTGGCAATCTTGCCCTGATCGTCGCGCATCGGACTCAAATTCATGGAGAAATATCCGACCCGTCCCTCGCCTTGCACAATCTGCACTTCGAGATTGTCGATTTGCTGTCCTGCCAGGGTGGCAGCAAACGCCTCATTCAGCGCCTGACGCCGAGCCGGCACAATGAGTTCTTCAAGAGGCCGGCTGAGCAACTGATTCTGCTGATATCCCATGTCATACCAGCGCCGATTTGCGTAGCTGACAAGTCCAGCAGTATCTGCCACCAGAATCAGGCTTTGGGTGTTGTTTAGAACCTTGCCGGAGAAATCGCGTTCGCGTTGCAGCTCGGATTGAAACGTCTTCAGTCCGCTGATATCAAGAATGACGCCGCGATACTGCACAATGCGCTGCTGCGCGTCGCGCACCGCGAAAGCATTAATCAAAACGTGGACCGGCGTTCCGTCCTGACGGGCCAGGGTTTGTTCGTGATTCCGCACCGCCCCGTATTGCTCCATCTGGCCGGCTAGTTCTTCGTATTGTTCGACGGAAAAACAAACCTGGGTACGAACGTCGGCTTGAAGCAAATACTCACGGCTGCGATAACCGAGCATTCGCACCAGTGCGTCATTCACTTCGATGAAGCGGCCATCGGGCGTGGAGAAAAATACTCCTTCCTGAATGTTGTCGAAAAGCTCGCGATAGCGCCTCTCGGCCTCGCGTCGATCCGTGATGTCCTTGAGCACGTGGATGGTCTGCAGGCCTTCACTGTTGGCCCCATGCACGCGCGAGGTCGATACCAGATAGCTCCGGTCGAGGACGGCGAGTACATATTCATCGGTGCTCGCGTCGGTAGTCGAGCGGCAAAAGGGACAGGAGTGCGCGGGCACATCATTGCCCATTGCCAGGAGTGCACCCATGTTCACTCCAATTAATTCATTCGGCTGAACCCCGATAAAATCCGCCAGTGGTCGGTTTACGCGCAGAACATGGTCGGATTGATCGTGAGCGACGATGAAGTCGGTAATGGCATCGAAAATCTCGATCCAATGCCGGTTCGCCTGGTCCATGCGGGTAAAACGTCGTGCATTTTCCAAGCCAACCGCAGCCTCAGTCGCGATTGCATGCAGCAGTTCCCTTTCCTCTTCCTCCAGCGCCTTGCCTCGATTCGCGAGGCACAACACACCGATCAAGTCGCCCGACGAATTCGGCATCCGCACCAACTCGCAATCTTCCCAGCCAAGAACGGAAGCTAGCTCGGAACCGAATAAGTCCGACGCTTTCGCAGAAACAATCTGCTGAGGGTGCTGCGATAACACATCGACGAGAGCGCGATCGAATAGCCGCAGCAACGGCTTTAATTGCTGATCCTCTGCCAGCACCCCGTGCAATACCAAAGTCTCGACACCCGTCGCTTGTTGGACGGCTAACGCACCAGACGGCGCGGCCATAACGGCTGCAACCCGGCTCACGAAGTTTCGCGGCGACTGCTGGAGATCGAGCTCGGAGTGCAACTCCAGCGCGACGATTTTTAACGCGTCGACCCCGCGCCGGATTTTTCCCAGTTCATCGATCCTGCTTCGCGCTGCTTTGTTGAGCTCGGCATTAGCAAGCGCAACCGCTCCAACACCAGCCAGGGCTGTGAGCAGGTATTTCTCCTCGCGGCTGAACGCGCCTGCTCGCCGCGGATAAACAAACACCGCCGCCTTTACGCCCGACGCACTAACCGGCGCCGCCAGCAGCATTCCAGCGGGCACGAGGTCGCCAAGAGAGGTTGCCGGGTCGATTGTGATCGCGATGGGATCGACGCCAGCAAGAGCACGGGAGGTAAGTTCGGATGCAAACTGCAGTCCTTTACATTGGAGACGCGCGACAACCGACGTCGCCAATTGCGGCGATTCCGTGGCCACGGCATGCAACTCAACAGCGGTTCCCTGTTGCAGGAAGACGCATACTAGCTCGGTTCGCAGCAGAGTTCGCAAACGGTCCGCTAAAGTTTCGGCGACTGCGGGAGATTGGGCGATCGCTTGAATGGCTTGAGCGACTTCAGCCAATACATCGGCGGACTGAAATCTGTCCCTCGATACCTGGACCAGGCGACTCGCTTCCAGCAAGTTGCCCAATTGGCCGGCGAGAATGGTCGCCTTAGCGGCGAGATCGTCGTTGAAGCGATCTGCCTTCGACGTATGGATGAAAACGGCGGCGCCGATTACCTCATTCGAAACCAACAGCGGAGCCGCCATCAGTGATTTGGCATCGAATTCTTCCGCCGTTGAATATCGGCCGGGTGGTGGATCATTGACGTATACGGTTCTGCGCTGACGGATGGCATCGATGGCCACGGCGCTGTCCGACGCCCTTAAGCGCCGGCCAATAAAGTTGGACGCCATAAAGCCGTCGGCTTCCGCTCCTACCAGTTCTTCGGCAGACTCGCATCGCCAAAAGTAGGCGCCGTCCGCACTAAAGAATACCCGTGTCGTTTGACAGAAAAGACGAATTAGCCCAGAAGCCCGAGTTCCCTGCGCAGCCGCCTGGGACAATCGTAGAAGCAGTTTTTGGAAAGGATCCTCTGCCCGAGGGCCAGGTTTGTCCAGCACGGTCGAATCTCGGGCATGCAAAATCAGAAAGCTCACCGCCTCCGGCTTAATCTACAAGTAATTGAAGTTACAGGAAAAATAGATCGGCATCTCAATTTGAGTCAAGGGAAATAGCATTTGGGGTGCCCAACTGTAAATCTTGACCAAAACGGAAATGTTGTCTCATGGTGAGAGAAACCCTGCCCCGTGAGACGATTTCAGTAACCTCAAAGAGTCCTGAACTCACGAACACTTCTCTTCAACTAACTGATTAAGCGTTACTTATGAGGCGCGAATCTCGGAGGTTACGATCTTCCGCAACGTGGCATGGGCATTGCTGTGTGGCGAATGGGACCGCTAACGAGGAGGAGGAGTGTCTATTCAAAAGGCGTGGCGCTGGGCAGGAATTAGTCTCTTGGCATTGGCAATGTTCCAATCTATTCCCGCTATGGCACAGAGCGAACTGACCCGCAAAACAAAGACTAGAGTCGCTCCAACGTACCCCGTATTAGCGAAAAAGATGAACATCACCGGCACTGTCAAAATCCTCGTGGTGGTTTCGGCCAATGGGAGCCTGAAAGATACGAAAGTGGTCGGTGGAAACCCCGTCCTTGTCAACGCAACCATAGATGCATTGAAGAAGTGGAAATTTGAACCGGCTGACTCCGAAAGCACAGGCACGCTGGAGTTCAAGTTCCAACCGCAAGATTAATTAAAGACTGATAGGTTCCGAATCGACCGAACTGGAAAGGCGTGACCCGACTATTAGATCAGATTCAACCGTGTGCAGGGGGCGCAGGCCGGGAAGCGATATGAGGAGCGGCGAATGACGATTGGCAAGAAACTCTACCTGAATTTCGGAGCCATCCTGGCGATGGTTGTAGTGCTGTTCCTGATCAACCTCATCGCCGTGCAGCGAGAGCACAGCGCGAAGGCGGCAGCCTCGCAGGCGTTGCAAATGGCCGAGACCACCGACAAGATCCGTTTCCAAATGATGCAGAACCGTCTCTCGCTTAGCAATTACCTGCTCAGCGGCGACACCCGCGAAGTCGACCGTCTGAACGACGGTATGAGGACGCTGCAGGAAAAGCTGCAAGCGGGACAGAACCTTACAACCTCGGAGCAACAAAGGAACACGTTAGAAAAAGTACAAAACAGCGAACAGAACTGGTCTCGCGAATTTGCCGCGCCGCTGATGGACAAGCGCAAAGAAGTAGATAGTGGCAATGCCACCGTAGCCGAACTGCAGATTTTTTATTTGCAGAAAGACGCTTCCGCCTGGGTAAAAAACGCCAGCGAATACCTGGACGCGACTGACCTCGAAAATACCAAGGTGCTCGAGGCGCGAAGAAAATCCGACGAGACTGCAGGCACAGCTACTTTTGTAATCGCATTATTCAGCACACTGGTCGCACTAACCCTCGGAATAGTCATTGCTTATAGCACATCAAAATCCATCACCTCATCACTCAACGACCTGATGAGGATCGCTCGGCAGATCGCAGACGCCGGTGATCTCGACCACGAAATCGAGATTAACCGCAGCGATGAAATCGGCGAACTGGCTCGCACCTTCGCCAAGATGGTCACTTACCTTAGGGAAATGGCCGCGGTTTCAGAAGCCATAGCCGGCGGAAATCTTGGTGTGGATGTTCAGCCACGCTCGAAGAATGACACCCTGGGTAAAGCTTTCGTGCGCATGATTGAAGGCCTGCGAAAGCTTGTACGTAACGGTCGCGATGCTGCCCAGCAAGTAGCCAGCGCCTCCAACCAGGTGGCTGGTGCCTCCGACGAATCCGCAAAGATCAGTCTGCAAACTTCATCGGCGATCGATGAAGTCACCAGCACCATGCATGAAATGAGCGTCAACGTGCAAAACATGGTGAAGAGCACCAAGGTGCAAGCGTCGAGCGTAAGCGAAACCTCCGCCTCCATCGATCAAATGGTGGCCTCGATCCAGCGCGTGGCCGACACCGCCAAGGTACTGCTCGACATTTCGAACCGCTCGCGCGAGGAAGTTCACAGCGGCATCGTCACCATGGAGAAAGCGACGGACGGGCTGAATCGCATCAACACCACCATCCAGTCGTCCGGCGAAATTATAGATGTGCTCGGGCAGCGAGCCGATGACATCGGCAAGATCATCGAGGTAATCGACGACTTGGCTGAACAGACGAACCTCCTGGCGCTGAATGCCGCCATCGAAGCGGCCCGCGCCGGAGAACATGGATTAGGTTTTGCAGTGGTCGCTGACGAAGTCAGAAAACTGGCAGAAAAGTCAGCTCAGTCTACCAAGGAAATTTCTGAACTCATCCAAAGCATTCAGAAGGAATCCCGCAAAGCCGTCGAGAACATGGAGCAGAGCACTTCGATCGTAAACGAAGGACTGGGTCATGGCGAAGAACTGAATACCGCGCTCCGCAAGATCTCGAACGTGGTCACGGAAGTTTACAAGTTCGCCCAGGAGATTGGAGCCGCCACTAACGAACAGTCGCACGGATCTTCGCAAATCGCACGTGCGACCACGCGATTGAACGAAATCACTCACGAAATAAACTCCGCGGTAGAAGAACAGGCATCAGGAGCGCATGCGGTGGTCAAGGCCATGGAGCGGATGCGTGAACTGGTGCAGAACACTACCTCGGGCTCGACCGAACTGGCAGCGTCAGCCGAGCAAATGTCCAAGATGTCCCGCGATCTGCTCGATTCTATGGGCCGATTCATGTTGGAGCAGACGGATGCTGTGAACTCGTATCGCGAAGACAAAGCTGGCGCAAAATCCAACGCGAGGAAAGCCGTTGCGGGGGCCACCCACTAACCTCATGAATCGCGAACTGCACATAGTCGGCTTCAAGGTGGGCCGCGAGACTTATGGCGTGCCCATTACCGCGTTGCGCGAAATCGTCCGCGTGCCCGAAATCACGGCGGTGCCCGATGCGCCGGACTACGTGGAAGGCGTCATCAATCTGCGGGGAAAGATTGTTTCTGTCCTCGATCTGCGCAAACGGCTCGGCGAGGTCGCCGTCGCTCCCAGCAAGCGCAATCGAATTCTCGTGGTCGAGCATCGCGGCCGGCTGTGCGGGTTAATTGTCGATTCTGCATCCGACGTGCTCAAGATCCCGGCCAAAGATATCGATCCTTCTCCAACAGAATTCGTCGAAGGCGGTTTGAACTGTGTAACCGGACTGGGGAAATATCAGGGCCGCCTGATCGTATTGCTCGATATCGAGAAAGTGCTCGAATTCAGTGGAAGCAGAGTAAAGAGCGAGGCGCCCAAAAGTACAGCTCAATCCGTTCCCACGGTGAATGCGAAGGTCGCAGCAGCGTCGAAGTAACAGTCAGGATAGGTGGCATAAAAACGCATGGGCACAGCAGGCGTACCAACGCAAATCACCCAACCCGAGCTGAAACTCCTGCAGGCACTGGTTTATCAGGAATGCGGAATGCATTTTGATTCCCGCCGCGCCGATTTTCTGCAGGATCGCCTCCAGCGCCGCCTGAAAGAATGCAAGCTGGACTCCTTCTACAGCTACTATCGCCTGCTGATCAGCAACGAAGGCAAAACGGAATTAAGCAACCTGCTGGAAAATCTCACGGTCAATGAAACCAGTTTCTTTCGCAACAAGGCCCAGCTGGATCTGTTTCACAAACACATTCTCGATGACATTATTCGCCGCAAGCAGGAACGCAAGGATTTTTCGTTGCGGCTGTGGAGCGCTGGTTGTTCGACTGGGCAAGAACCCTACACCATGGCGATGCAGGTTGCCGACGCGCTTTCCTATCACGCCTTACGCAATGCATCCAGCTACGACATGACCTTCCCCAAACCGTTGATTCCTCCGCCATGGAAACTGGAAATCCTGGCCAGCGACATCAGTTACTCTGTTCTTCGCGCGGGCCAGGAAGGTACTTACTCCGAAAGTCAAATGGCGTCGGTGGACTACAGCTACCGGCTTCGTCATTTCGATAAGGTTGGCGACCGCTATGCCGTCAAGAAGGCGCTGAAGGAACTGGTCCACTTCGACTTCCATAACCTGAAAACCGAATACCTGCCGCAGCGCAACGACGTTATTTTCTGTCGCAACGTAATGATGTATTTCGATGAAGCCGAGCAGAAACGTCTGATCGAAAAATTTTACCGCTGCCTTAATCCGGGCGGCTATTTGTTCGTGGGCCATGCGGAAAGCCTGCTGGGCTTGACCGACAAATTCAATATGGTTTACCGCGAAACTGGCACCGCGTACCAACAGATCGAGGTGACCTCGTGAGTCACTTCTCGGACGAACGCGCAACGGAGTTGAAAGAACTCTTCTTTGAGACCGCATTGGAATTATTGCAATCGCTCAATGAAGAGACTTTGAAGCTCGAAAAAACGCCGGGCGATGTAGAAACCGTGCGCACTATCCGAAGAATTGTTCACACTTTAAAAGGTGACTCCGCGGCGGTCGGTTTTCAGGAGCTCAGCGAACTGGCGCACGAACTCGAAGATGCACTGGCGATGGAAAACGCCGGCGCACCCGCGACCGCCCTCGCCGAGATTGCATTCGCTGCGGCTGACACTTTCACCACCGTGCTGAATTCGTATCGCAGCGGCACGAAGCTGCCTTCAGCACAGCTGGTGCGAAAGATGATCCGCAAAATGGCAGGCGACCCGGCAGCCCGCAAAGCGCGCGGCCCGAAAGCCCCCAGCTTTGACGCGGCAGTCAAGTGGACTGAGTACGAAAAACTCGCCACCCAAACAGCGTTGCAGCAAGGCAAGCATGTGTACCACGTGACTGCGCAGATTGATCCCACGTGCGCCATGCCCATCGCGGCCCAGCAATTAATACTTAAGGCGCTAGGGGAAAGCGGCGAAGTGCTCGGGACTCGTCCCGAACCAGGATCAGCTAAGAACTCCATGCAGTTCCAATTCCTGGTGGCCAGCGACCAGAACACCGAGCAGCTGACTACGAAGTGCCGCATTCCGACCATCATTTCGCAGGTAAAGATTGCGATTGTCGGAAAACCGGACCGCAAGGCTGCTCACCCTGTAGTGGAAGGCGAACACCAATCGCCACTCGATACCAATGAAGGCTCCCCACTCGATGAAATAGAGCAGAACGAAGAAGCGCTCGCGACCAAGGCCGCGACCTCAGGAAACGAAGCTAGCACCACGCCATCTTCCGCGGATCAAGAAATCGTAGCCAAACCAATTTCCGCGGCTCCCGAAAACGTGCTGCGCGTCGATGCGGAGCGGATTGACACCGTTCTCAATCTGGTCGGCGAACTTATCATCGGCAAATCCATGCTGCAGCAGGCGCTCAACGAATTCGCCGCACGCTATCCCAAAGAAGCTATCCGCGGACGCTTCGTCGACGCCATGGCATTTCAATCGCGGGTGTTAAACGATCTGCAACGCTCGGTGATGAAAGTCCGCATGGTTCCCGTCGAACAATTGTTCCGCCGGTTTCCCCGCATGGTTCGAGACGTTGCCAAGCAGTGTGGCAAGCAAGTCGACCTGGTCATGAACGGACAAGACACCGCTCTCGACAAGAGCCTGCTGGATGCCATCGCCGAGCCTCTCACCCATCTCGTGCGAAACGCAATCGGACATGGCATCGAGAGCGCGGAGGAACGCAGCCGCCTGCAAAAGCCCGCTCACGGCACAATCCGCCTGCAGGCTTATCACCAAGGCAATCAAGTCATCGTGGAAATCAGTGACGACGGGCGAGGAATTGACACGCAAAAGGTTAAGAACCGAGCCATTGAACGTGGTCTGTTGAAGCGCGAAGAAGCCGGCCGGTTGGGCGAGGCCGACATCCTTGATCTGATCTTCCGCCCCGGATTCAGCACCGCCGACGAGATCACGGAAATCTCCGGACGCGGCGTCGGTCTGGATATTGTGCAAAGCGTATTACATCGCTTGAAGGGCACCGTTAATGTGGTTAGCCGTCCTGGTCAGGGATCCACCTTCCGTATGCAATTGCCGTTGACCCTTGCCATCATCAAAGCTCTGCTTTTCCGCGTGGAGCAGCGTCTATACGCAATTCCGTTGAATGCGGTAGCGGAGATCGCTCGCGCCTACGAATCGGATATACATCACGTAGACAATTGCGAGGTTTTGCAATTGCGCGATCGCGTCCTTCCACTGGCTCGCCTGGGAAATCCACCGCAAAATGGATTGGAGGGCCGTGCGGCAAGAGTCTTCGTGCTGGTCATCGCCATAGGCGAGCGCAAGTTGGGATTACTGGTGAACGCCATCGAAGGCGAAGAGGAACTAGTCATCAAGGCTCTCGACGAACAGACCGCGGAGACTGACTTGGTTGGCGGCGCATCGATCCTGGGCAACGGTCACGTCGTTCTGATTCTGAATCTCGCTGCTTTGGTGGAACGTTTTGCCAGTTCCCGATCAGACGCCGCCGGATGCGGCATAGGTCTTTTGCTATCGCATTCGGAGCGGGCGCGAATTGCGCAAAGCGCAGCGGGAGGTCGGTTATGACGCCGCCGATCCGTGTATTAGTCGTGGATGACTCTGCGCTCATGCGCAAGCTGATTCCACAAATCCTGCAAAGCGACAGCTCGATTCAAGTCGTGGGCACCGCCATGGATGGAAACTTTGGCCTGAAAAAGATCGAAGAGGTCAACCCGCAGGTGGTAACTCTCGATCTCGACATGCCAGGCATGGGCGGCCTCGACATGCTGAAAGAAATCATGCTGCGCCATCCCGTGCCGGTGATCGTCGTGAGCGCCCATAGCACGCAGGGAGCTTCGGTAACGCTGCAGGCGCTTTCCATGGGAGCATTCGACTTCGTTGCCAAGCCCATCGACGTTTCCGCCAACATGCCAGAGATCGCGCGCGAACTTATCGCGAAGATCAAAGCGGCGGCGCAAAGCAAGCACGTACGTATTTCTCCGCCCCTCGAAGGTCAGAAGCAGTTGCAAAAATTGGCACCACAAACTCAGACCCGTGCCACGCGAATCGTCGCCATCGGAATTTCCACGGGCGGACCGCAGGCGCTGCAATATCTGTTGCCGCAGCTGCCCAAGAATTTTCCCGGCACTATCGTGATTGTGCAGCACATGCCCGTGGGCTTTACCGAAATGTTTTCCCGGCGACTGGAGGAGATTTGCTCCATTACCGTCAAGGAAGCGCAATCCGGCGACTTGCTGCTGGCTGGCCGCGCCCTCATCTGTCCCGGGAACCGGCACCTCAAAGTTAAGCGGCTGCCGATGGGCGACGTGGCCGTGCTGAACGATGAACCGCGCGTCAATGGACATCGGCCATCTGTAGATGTGCTGTTCAAAAGCGTCGCCGAAGAATTCGGAGACAAAAGCATCGCGGCGCTTATGACTGGAATGGGTGAAGATGGCGCGCAGGGCCTCGGCATTGTCAAAGCCGCAGGCGGCATGACGATTGCCCAGAGCGAGGAATCCTGTGTGGTTTTTGGCATGCCCAAAGCGGCCATTGAGCGCGGCTATGCGCTGCGCGTGCTGCCGCTCGACGCGCTCGCTAATACTTTGCAGGCGCAGTGCATGGCTGAGAGAAAATCCTCGATGAAGAGCCAGGCCGACGAAAACGGCAAGGCTGCAGGAGCAGGCAAACACTGATTTTCTCCGGCAGGCAAGAACATGATGCCGGAACTTGATAGAGGCGGAGGTTGTATATGGATCAGTTCGTAGCAGTGAAACGTAGCAAAGACGGCCAACCCGTCCGCTACCTGGTAGTGGACGATTCGGTCTTCGCACGTAAAAATCTCGCCCGGATGATCGAAACATTTGGCGGACAAGTAGCAGGCGAGGCCGGAGACGGCGTAACCGCTATAGGCGAATACGAGCGCCTGAAACCGGATATCGTGCTCATGGATATCACCATGCCGCAGATGGAGGGGATCGAGGCTGCCGAGAAGATCGTGCAGCAGCATCCCGAAGCGCGCATTGTCATGGTCTCCTCGGTCGGATATCAGGAGAACATTGTGGCAGCGCTGCAACGCGGAGCGCGCCATTTCGTACAGAAGCCGGTAAAGCCGGAGGTTCTTTACGAAGTGATCAAGTACGTTATGGGCGAGGATGGCACTGCGGCACAAGCCGCAGGCGCGGGGGTCTAAATGCGAATGGACTTGATACAGCCGTTCATCAATGCGGCCGATGCCGTATTGGCGCAGGGACTGCACACTCCCACCTCGGTGGCGAACCTCAGCATGGAAGAAGAGGCCTACCGCCGCAAAGGAGTCGCTGCGCTGATTTGGGTGACTGGTGACATCGAAGGACGCATTGTTATCGACCTCGATCCCGCCACCGCAGCGCGTGTGGCCAACGGGTTCGCAGGCGCCGAACTGCCGGAGTCAGACGAACTGGTGCGCGAAACAGTTTGCGAGCTGGCCAACCAGGTTATCGGCAATGCCGTCACAACTCTCAACGACCAGGGATTCCATTTCCGCGTGCATCCTCCCGTACTGCACACTTCAGAGCATGGTCCGAAAAGTAGTGAGGATACGGAAGCTCTGGTTATCTGCTTTGAAACTGATATGGGGAACGTTTTCCTTAATATTGCCTTGCGCCACAACTGTTCCAAACCCTCCGAGCATGCCGCCACGGTGGGCCAGTCAGGCCAGTCTCACTAGTACATGAAAACCGCTTCGACGGCATTCTAGACGCTTTGCTGAGCTCATTGCGCTGATGCGTGGGCGACCCCACGAACGGTGAGCACTGGCGGGCACGCGATCCCAGACCACCTACTCGGAAATCATCCCGATCGTCCCCAGCCATGTGTCCACCAACCGAGGCCATCCCGTTATCGGGAGCTTCGTACGCCGCAATCCAAATGCGTGCCCGCCCTGAGCATACAGATGCATCTCCACCGGAACCCCAGCGTTCTTCAGCGCAACGTAGTAAGCCAGCGAGTCGTTTACATTGTCCACGTGGTCATCCTCGGCCTGCAGCAAAAAGGTAGGCGGAGTCTGATGGGTGACAGGAATATCGGGATTCAACCCCAAATCTTTATCGGCAGTCGCCGGATAATGAATCACAAACTTTTTGGTGCCTTGCTTTGCATCCCACTTCGCCACAGACAGCGACAGATGGCCCGGATAAACAGCGACTGCAAAATCGGGGCGGCAGCTCTCTTTGTCGGCGGCATCGACAGCCGGATACAGGCGCTTCGAAAAATGCGTGCTGATCGCAGCCACCAGATGACCGCCAGACGAAAACCCAAGCACTCCAATCTTGTGCGGATCAATGTGCCACTCCGCCGCGTGCAAGCGCGCCAGCCCCACCGTCCTCTGCGCATCTTCGAGCGCCATCGGTGATTCCGGATACGGCCCTGATTTCGGGTACGCCCCCACATCGGTCACGCGGTATTTCAACAGCACACACGTGATTCCCTTGGGCGTCAGCCAATCACAGACCTCGGTGCCTTCAAGATCGATGGCCAGTTCCTGATAGCCCCCACCGGGGAAGACGACTACCGCTGCGCCTGTATTCTTTCCTTGTGGCGAATAGACTGTCATGGTAGGTAGCGTTACGTTGGTCACCCCCACTGCTGGACGGCCGGCAACCAGAAACTCCTTCCCCGTGGTCTTGGCAACCTCCGGCCCCGCGACAGGTTGCGGATCAGGCGCCCTCCCTGGCCATATCGGCACTTCCGTATGACCGGGAGATGGTTGCCAGGCGGTCTGCTCCGCACTCAAACCGCCAAACGCAATCACAACACAAAGAGCAAAAAGCAAAGGCTTCATCACAGTCCTCACCGCTTATAGACAGGAAAACCGGTGGCAGAGCCAATCAGGAAGATATCGGGAGCCGCCGGGATGCGCTGCACTTTTCGAACTGGCGTCGTGCTTCTCTACAACCCTGCGAGGACAGTCGATCGACTCGCAGAGTCCTGCCATCGAGCGTAGGGAGCCGCGCACAACGACTATAGAATGCGCCATTCCCAGCCCTCAGATATTTATGACACTGGTTCTAGGGGCGAGCGTCCACACGCACGGGCGGAAGCGCCCGCGCCACACTCTACGGTCCGGCTACCACGAACACTGGATTTTGGGGAAGCGGATTTCCATTCGCCGCAAAAGAGGCGCTGAAGGGGGCGGGCATTTGCAGCAGCAGTGTGTCGTTCAAAGTTTGAATGATGGCCACGTTACCGGCGTCACAATTCCCTACATAAACTCTTGAACTGTCTGCGGCAGCGGCCAGCGGGAGTTCGGACGGATTCGACGCGCACACGTGCGTAGTTGTAGTCACCGGAATTGTGGTTCTAATGCTCCCGTCGCCGGCATTAATAACAGTGACCCTCGAAGTCACATTCGCCCCACTGACCGCTGCACTCGAGATATATGCCCGGCTTCCATCGGGCAGAGCAGCCACCGCGACCGGATTCGCAACAGGAATCACCACAGCGGTGAGCGCATCGCTCGACGCATCAAGATAAGTCACGGTGTTATTGGCAGGATTCGCCACGTAAAGACGATTTCGCGCCGTGTCGTACAGCATAAAATTCGCGCCCACGCCCACCGAAACACTATTCACTACAGCATTCGCGGCGGTATCAATCGCGGATACCGTCCCGCTGCCCTGATCTAATACATAAACTCGATTGCTATCGGTTCGAGCAACCACTGAGACTGGAGATATCCAAGTCGCATTCGCAATCGACGGATTCACGCTTCGGTCGACCGGGTTGATGCTGGTAACTGACCCGCCAGTTCCGCCGGTTCCGCGGTTGGCCGAATACAGGTATTGCTGATTAGGAGTTTCCGCCAACGAAACCGGATTGATGCCAACCGGAATTCCCCCCAGCGGCGACTCGAGCACATTACTGACAATCGAAACGGCGGAGACCGTGTTGTTTCCGGAGTTAGCAACATAAACTGTCGCGGTCTCCGCGGTGGCCACAAAACTTGGCGCTGACCCACTGGGCAAACTTATCGTGGTGACGGGGGTGGCGCTGGTGGTAGAAAAAGACGTGATTGTGTCGTCTCCACTATCGGCTACGTAAACTCGTGTGCCGTTTTGTACCAATGCGGCATAAGCAGGCATGAGCCCCACGGTCGACTGCGAAACAGCAGTGTCACCCGAAACATCAATCGTAGTGCTGGCGCCGGGATGGCTGGGGCCATTCACGCTGATCACCAGCGCAACGTGAGAGAAGCCTGGATTTGGCGGGTTCGGCGCGATGGGCGTCGCCACCGGCCGGTAAGTCTCGCCGCAACTTACACAAATAATAACGAGAACCAGAACGATTGCTGCCTGAAGCGCAGATCGACACCGCAACCTGAAAACCCATCTCTGCATAGAATTCCGAGGAGTTCTCTATTCTAACGGCTGTGTGAAATCTGCGCCAGAGAAGCTATCTGCTTTTTGTAGCCTGGGCGGTCAGGCGGAAATATCTTGACTGCTAATTTCTTGAGTTTGTTGATTCAAGAACTTAATAAAGGCGGGCTTGTTGGCGCGCAAAACCAACTGCTACTGCCACTATCGCACCTATGACCAATGCAGATCCCGCTACTGTCAGCCCCAAGGACAGTGGGCTGCCGTGAGTGGACGTTTGCAGGATCACGGCGGCAGGAAAACTGCAGGAGCCCAAGGCTAGGGCAATCGCGATGATGAATCGTGTACGCTCGGCGAATATCGTCCTATCCAGTACAGCCCCCAAAATGATCATCACCATAGCGAGGCCAATCCAGTGGGAGTGCGCGTCAACCTGGCGGACATACTCGTACTTGGTTTGCGTATACTCGTCGATAGCCAGTTGCGCAGCCGGCAAGTTGCGTTCGGCGGCGGCCACAAACGCGGCAGCGAGCGAAGCACCCATTCTATCGAGTGTTTGGTGCTCGACGAATAGTGCGTAGTGCAATCCATAGAGCATTCCAAAAATTGCCAGGGCAAGGCCCCCAATAATCAGAAGCTTGCTGGCGGCGGTCATCGCTCAGTTCCTCTGTGCGCAACCGGCGCTCCGTTGTAACGAAGCACGCCAGCGAGCATGCCCATCAAGGCAAGTAGAACCATAAGACCACCGATATCGGCGATTCCCCCGGCGACTAACCCCAGGCGCATTTCAGCCAAAACAAAGACCGGTAAGATTATGGACCCCGCGAGCAGCAACTTCACCCAGAACCTCTTCCATCGAGAACTGAAGAAAACGAAGGGCTGGATGAAAGCGAGCAAGATGGCGAGCAGTCCAAATTCGATTACATGCGAGTGCGCTGCAATATCTACTGCCTTCTCGCCTTGAAGTCTGCCGTAGTCGCTGACCGATTGCGTCCCATCCCCACCGCCAGCTGACGTCTTCAACATGGTAGTGAGAATGCTTTTTTCTCTGGCTTCATGCTCGTACAAATCGAGCCCGGCGTACCACGCGCCATAAAGGAAGCCCAGGAGAATGAGAACAGTGCCGCCTGCCAGGAGCGTTCGCCTTTCCCAACTGTCGTTCTGTGGCAAAAGGACCTCAGCGTCCTCCACACGTTTTCCACGAAAGTGACTCCATAGGCCCCAAGCCTCACCGAGGAGCGCGGCGCTGAGCAAACCTCCAGCCGAATCCGCAAGGACGCTGGCCCAGCCAATCGCCTTAAACGGGCTGTAAGCCAAGCCGACATAATGGATGAGAAAAATTCCCAACGGGAGCAGCACGCCGCCCGCAAGAAATATTTCAGCGAAAATTTTGCGGGTCCTCGAACTGAAAACGACGTACGACTGCAACAGCGCCAGCATTAGAGCCAGGTACCCGGCGGCAATCATGTGGGCATGCGCATCCAGCTTGGTGCCGTGATCTTCCAGCAGGCCGCCGATTCTAGCGAAATCTTCCTTAACGCCAGCGGGATCCCGGGCAGCCACGGCCTGCGTTGCCGCCAGCAATGTCTCTCCTGTACGTGCGCCGTTCTGATGGAGAACGAAAACCGCGAAGATGTCCCCGAAAAGCATTCCGCCGGCGATCAGCGCGATGCCTCCAAGGATCAGCACGCGGCGAGCGCTCATCCGACCGAGCGGGAGCATCGAATTTGAAACAGCCGTGGATGCCATAGCAATGAATTAGTGGGCAGCCCGGGTGCCGGCTCGCGCCTTGCGAAATGCTGGCATAACGTGTTTTGAAAACATGTGTTGGGTCTTGATGCTTTTCCAATGTTCCAATCCGCCAAAATTAGAGACGATGGCTAATTCTCCGATGCCGCCTTTTGACTCGAGCGCTCGCACCTGGGAGATTACTTTCTCGGGCGTTCCGATGAAACCAATTTCCTGTTCCACGATCTGGTCGTAGGTCAGCTTGGTCAGAGATTCGAGCGCCCCGCTGGCATAGAATCCATAGCCTTTCGCATTCAACTCAGCTTTCTTCTCGGCGCTCTGGATGGACTCAACCGGCGATGCGTTGAAGGCAAGAAAATTATGCAGGGCTGATTCGACCTCTTTGCGAATCTGCTTTTCATCTTCATCAATGTAAACCGGACGAATGTAAACAATGTCCGGTTCATGGCCATTGTCAGCACACGCTTTCTTGTAGATGTTGAGCGGCCCTTCCAGCAGTTTCCAGGGCAGCAGCGGAGGAACAAAGATGCCCCACCCTTTTTCTCCCGCCATTTGGTATGTTATGTCGCTGGTGCCGCCGGTGTAAAACTTGGGATGAGGCGTTTGCAGCGGCCGCGGAACCACTGAGACATCTTTCACTTTGTAGTATTGGCCATCGTAAGAAAAATTTTCTTTGGCGAAAGCCAGTTCAAGAATGTCGATGGCTTCGTCATAGCGCGGGCGGCTTTCTTCCAGCGGCAAAGCGGAGGGTCCGAAAAGCCAGGCATGACCGCGGCCCAATCCACACTCGAGACGCCCGTTGGTCAAAATGTCCGCTTCGGCAATCATTCCAGCCAGGCGCATGGGATTTTCCAGCGGCAAAGTGTGAAGCGCTGTGCGGAAGCGAATGCGCTCTGTGCGCTGCGCCGCTGCGGCAAACATCGCCAGCGGATTGGCCGAGATAGAAAACTTCTGAAAGAAGTGATGATCGATGACCGAGTAGACGTCGAATCCCGATTGATCTGCATGCTCGATTTGCCGCATAATCTCCCAGATCATTTCGTAGTGGGACTTTCCTGGCGGCGTCTGAATTTCGCTATAAATGCCGAATCGCATGCTTTACCTTTCCCTCTTTTCCTCGCAGGTGCTCTCGTGAATGCGGACGTAGGACTGTCTGCTCGCGTGCCAGAATTATAGATGCAGCGAGTGCCGCGGTTTTGTGATCCTTGGTCCAAGGCGGGCCGATGGAACTTCCCAAACTTGAGATTCTGGTCTGCACTCGGTTGGCCGCATTTCCAAATACCGTTTTAGCCTGCTCATCAAGATCGCGCTCTCGAATTGGCGTGACAGAAATCTCCAATCGTTCGCAAGCTTTGCTAACCGCATCGCGAAAAAATTCGCCCTCCGCTGTGTGAATCAGCGGGTGCGACGCGAGAATATTCGCGAGAGACGGCAGAGGCCGACCCGAGGCCAAAAGGATGGCGGAACCTACAATTTGATACTCCCGCTCCTCTAATTCCCGAACCACGCCAGCGATCGCCGCTAAAGCCAGGCGCTCGGAAACCGCTGTGCAGTTGGCGAGATAGCTCTCCGACTTCTGAAGTCCAAGGTTGGCAGCGTGGTGATAGGGTTGCTTGGCCCTGGGAATGCTCAGATCGGTAATGATGATGTTCCGCCGGTCGATTATTTCGATTGACTCGACGTCTCCGGAAATGGCGACCAACACTCCCCAGCCGGAATGCATTCGGACGCCGAGGGCTGCGCGCTTCATACTTGGCTACCAGGTCACACGCGCCACTAACTGCAACTGGCGCGGGTTGAACACTGAACTTGGAGTTCCGTAAAGTGGATTCGGCGAGCCCTCTTTGTAAAACGCCGGAGCCCCAAAACATCCCGGAGCTCCGGGATCAGGTCCGCAGAAGTCCGCCGCGCCGTAGCTGGTATTGAAATAGCGAACGTTCACTGTGTTCATCAGGTTGTAGGCTTCTGCCATGAGTTGAAGGTTAAGGTTTTCGTGAATGGGAAAGG
Source organism: uncultured Acidobacteriota bacterium (assembly GCA_963743375.1). Lineage (GTDB taxonomy): Bacteria > Acidobacteriota > Terriglobia > Terriglobales > Acidobacteriaceae > JABDBE01. Next base: position 259,643 of record CAVUQA010000002.1, read on the forward strand.
TTCGTTCCAGACGAATATCCACGGTCTGCAACGAGTCTCCACGGAAAGTATTGCGGGGCTCTCCTCCTACGCGATCGTTATTTCCAAACACGTCACCGTTGGCGTCGAAGCCCGCGTACTTGGTGAAGTACTGCGGAGATTGCAAAGTGACGATGGTGCTGAAACTAAAGTCTCGCAAAAACGCATTCCAACTTGTCGGGCTGGTGAAAATCGCGTTGGCCACGAAGCGATGGCGGGCGTCATCGGCTGAGCTAGCACGCTCGGCAGCGAAGTTGGCGCTATCCTGCGGAATGAGAACGAAGCTGGGATTCGGCCCATCGTCAATCGAGTGCGAGTAGGTGTAGCTGATGGCGTATGAGAAGTTGTGCGAGAGCCGCTTATTCATGTGCACCAGCAGTCCGTCGTAAACCGAATCCCAGCGCGATGTGGCTTCGAAAAAAACACTGTATTGCGGGTCACGAAATCCCGGAACTCCATTAATGTGAGGCACGTTGGGAATGACCATCTGCGCGGGATAAGGAGTACAGTTCGTGGGCGGCAACGGTCCCGGGGAATTTAGTGGCGATGCAAAGTTGAAGTAAACATCTTTGCAAATGGTTTGCCCGCTCGAGTCGTGCACCAGCACCGTTCCACTCGGGTCGGGCTGGTTCACGTTGTAAAAGCTGCCGAGATGCACGCCGCGCACGTGGAGCCCGGAGATGCTTAATACCGTATCCTTGAAGGGGCGAAATTCCAGCGAGGCGCTCGCCTGAATCCCGTAGGGATTTTTGCTGTTCTGGTCGAAGCGAACGATAGTTGCATCCTGCAAGAAACCGCAACTGGCCAGCGTCCCATCCGGGCAAAACGATTCCGGCGTTCCGTTTGGATAAGTCGCGTTGGTAAGCAGAGCGTTCAGGCCGAGAAAGTTTATGAACGGCGAACTGGCGAAACTGAAAAGCCCGGTAGTGGCATTCAGGCTGTTTTCAAAAGATCTTCCGGGATATTTGGAGAGACCACCACAGGAAGGTGCCTGGCACATAAGCAACGGCGACGGAATAATGCCGTGGAACAATCCAAAACCAGCGCGAAACACAACCTCATGCGAGCCTCCGAAGTCGTAGGCTAAGCCTACGCGCGGGTCCACGTTCTTCCACTGCGTGTTGAGTACGCCCGAAGGCCAAGTCTCAAATTCCCAGCGAACACCTCCATTCAAAGTAAGGTTCTGCGAGGCGCGCCACTTGTCCTCAATGTACAAACCGCTGTAGGTGTGATTCAGAGTGTCCGAGGCTTGTTGCCGGATGTTCTGCGGAATCGCGCCGCCTTGATAAACCGCTGTGCCGCCGGCAAGTGAAGTTTCCGTGAATGGCGGGTTCGTGCTGGCATTGAATCGCTCAAAGAAAATCACGAAAGGATCAGGACACGCAACACCCGAAGGGCAGCCTGCCGCGCCATCGGTGCCGAGAAAAGCAGGAAGATCCGCGAAGTCCGCTTCGAACGGATAAAACAGTGGAAACGATTCGTAGGTACTAACCCGGTCGAAATTTCCGCCAAAGGAGATCGTGTTCTTGGACACGTTGTGGATCACGTTCTCCACCAGTTCGAAACGTGATTCACGATAAATATCAGGATTACCGCGGTTCACTCCCACCGCGAAAGTGTTCGCGACCTCGAGGTGCGGCTGCGTGGAGACCACCGGAAAACCGAAAGTGCGGTGCGCATACTGCATTCTCAGCTCGTTGACCCACGACGGTGAAAACACCGTGGTCAGGCCGCCGGCCAGCGATTGATCGGTAATGTAGTTATTCTTGAATGCAGAGGGCAAGTCGAAGCCGTTGTTTAGTGGCGACTGATTGGTCAGGCGATCGTCATTGATGAAATAGCGCACATATAAAGTATTCTTCTCGTTGAAGTTTTCGTCGAGCCGGATGAATCCGTTATCGGTGTTGCCGTCCCGCAATACAAAAAGGTTTTCCGGCGGCAGGTGGAAGACGTTGGTCTTCACATTATTGATGGCAGCGATATTGTCCAACACTGCCGAGTTGTACGTGGGCGATTCCGCACGCCTCTGCCCTTCGTAATTGGCGAAGAGAAATGTCTTGTCTTTCCGCAACGGACCGCCGAGGGAAGCGCCAAACTGATTCTGCCGCAGCACGTGAAAGTTCGGTGCAGAGAGCTCGCTAATCGCATCCAGAGCGTCATTGCGAAAATACTCGTATGCGGAGCCGTGCCAGTTATTGCTGCCGCTTTTCGTAATGATATTGACGATGCCGGCAGTTGCGCGACCAAACTCTGTGCTGTAGTCCGTGTTGATCACGCGGAATTCTTGCACCGACTCCTGGGGCGGCGTACCGCGCTGGATACCCGACGCGGTCGAAATGTCGTCCGCGCCATCCACAGCGATGAAATTGAAATGGATGTTCTGCCCGGCAAAGGAAAGCTTGGTGACCGGCTCTACGATCACATCCGTACTACCCGAGGTTGTGTCCCCTATGGTTACCCCAGGTGCGAGCAGCGCGAAGTCAATAAACTGGCGTCCATTCACTGGCAGATTCTCGATCTGCTGTGTGGTAATTACGTCGCTGACCATGCTGCGCGTGGGCTCCGCTACTGCGCCGACATCCTGCACCTCGACTACAGTTTGAACCTGACCGGGCGAGAGCGAGAAGTTCAGATTACCCGCCTCCCCAACGTCCAGGTGAATTTTCTTGGCCGACTTTTGAAAGCCCTGCCGCTCAGCGGTTACGGTGTAATCGCCCGGAGGAAGCAAGGCAATCTGGTAGTCGCCGGTCGCGGTGGCGGTGGCAGAACGGTTGAGGCCGGTGGCAGTATTCACCGCGGTGATTGTCGCTTGCGGGATCCCTGCCCCGGTGGAGTCGTACACCCCACCCTGGATGGTTACATTGATAGTCTGCGCAACCGCGCGATCTACGTTCACGGCTGCTACAAGCCAACAGAAGAAACACAGCCTGCTCACTTGTTTCCACAAACGGCTGCCTGCAACATTCTGTCTCATGCGAGCCCCCGGTTTTTGGACTTGTGTCTTAATCTTTTTGCGAATTCACGGCGCGCGAGACTGCGCGAACGCGATGGCAATCTTGCGCTCTCTTGTTTATTCCGTCAAGTCTTTTACCCAGTGGTCATTTGTCGTCTTGCAAAGAGAGAGCACAATGCCGCTCCAGTGGAGCGCCGGGGCCGCTCGGCCACCTGCCCGCACGAAAAGTGCGTTATCGTCTTCTCTTTAAGCAAACGCATCAACACTGCTAACTTACAATCAGAACTCAAATGTTCAAGCAGCGCGGTGATGCTATCCCCATGCTTGCTCTGGCAACGGCCGGATGCCTTTGGGGAACAGGATTTTACTTCGGCAAGCTCGCGGAGCGTCCTCGCTTTGAAAGGAAAGAATGGAACTGGGTGTTCACAGCGTCGGCGCTCGGAGTGCCGGTGCAGTATTTGATGCAGTTCAAAGGACTCTCCCTCACCACGGTGTCAAACGCTTCACTAATGGTCGGCATGCTTCCTATACTTCTCGCCATCGCAGCCGTGCTATTCGCGGGGGAGCAGTTGCACTTCGGTGGTTGGCTTGCCTTGGCGAGCTCGACGTTTGGCGCGGCGTTGATTGCGCTGTCGAGCAGGGAAGCTTCCGACGGGTCACACCCGAGCATGCGTGGCGACTTGCTGGTTGTCCTTTCAATGTTTGCGGCGATTGGATGGATTCTGATTTCGAAGCGCCTCATGCGGCGGCATTCACCGGTCATGGTGACAGCCATCATCTTTTGGACCGGGACCGCACTGCTCGCGGTTGTGGTCGTCACAACTTCGGGCGTTCCGTCACTCCATTACTCGGCCCGGGCATGGATTGCCGTCGCGGAGCAGGGACTGTTCGCTACCGCTAGCACAACTGTTTTGTGGAATTGGGGACTGAAGCGGGTTCCCGCATCCCGGGCAGGAATTTTCGTAAACTTAGAGCCGCTGATCGGCGCGATTCTTGGTGTTTCGTTGCTACATGAGGATTTAGGGATTATGGCTCTCGCGGGAGGCGGGTTGATTATCGTAGGGGCGGTGTATTTCAGCGGCAAGCCGCAAGGCACTTCAGGTTAGTTATACGGAGTGACCGTATTCATTCGCGCAGTAGGTAGAAATCGTTCGAAGTGAACTGATACCTTTTTCACAACGCTTGGACTACCGTCGATGCACCAAGTTCCTCGAACAAAGGGAAGCAGCTGATGCGATTTATAGACCGTGAGGAAGTCGCCCGGAGGCTTACGTATGATGTATGCATTCCGATCGTGCGCGACGCGATGATTGCGTTCTCGAAAGGTGAAACCAAGCAACTTCTTCGTTCCATCATTCCTCTTTCCGAGGGGCGACTGTTCGGAATTATGCCTGGCGCGATGGGGGCACACGTCGTATTCGGTGCGAAGTTGATCAGCGTGTTCCACGAAAACTTCGCGCGTGGGGTACCGTCGCATCAGGGACTCATTGTCCTGTTCGATCCGGAAAGCGGCGCACCGGTTTGTGTAGTAGATGCCGGGGAGGTTACGGCCATTCGCACTGCCGCAGCCAGTGCCGTAGCCACCGATGTGTTGGCGCGCAAAGATGCTAGTCGCCTGGCGCTGCTTGGCTATGGCGAACAAGCGGGCACCCACGCGCGAGCGCTCAGCAAGGTCCGCAATCTTGAATCCATTGTGGTGTGGGGGCGGTCGATCCAACGCGCACAAGCGTTCGCGGATCGGACGGCTGCGGAACTGGCTGTGCCTGTGGCCGCAGTAGAATCCGTCAAACAAGCTGTCGCCGAAGCCGACATGATTTGTACCGTCACTTCGGCGGCGGAGCCGATCCTGCGCGGCGCGTGGGTGCGACCAGGGACACACGTTAATTTAGTTGGATCGAGTCATGCCGGGCCGGCGGAAGTGGACAATGAGCTCGTGGTGCGCTCGCGTTTCATTGCCGACAGCCGGGAAAGCGTTCTTCAACAGGGCGGCGAGTTTCTGCGTGCAAAGGCGGCAGGGCTGGTTAACGATGGGCACATCGTCGCTGAGATAGGCCAGGTTTTAATCGGCGAGGTCGAAGGCCGCCGCTCGGCGGAAGAGATTACCATCTACAAGTCGCTTGGACACATCGTCCAGGATTTAGCCAGCGCGGCGGCGCTCTATTCACAACCCGGCCACCCGGCGGAGTAAGGCAAAAACCTCGATGAGTAGTTCATCGAGATGATTTCTGGATCCATCGAAGCCGATTTCAAGGCTCACCTATCCGACCAGTCTTGAGGTTTCCGTCTCCTCGGCCAGTACAGGGCAGGGGTTCTGCTCCTCGGTCCGGTTGGCTAATTCCGAATACGAATGAGCGATTTGAGCCGCAATTCGCGGCCACAAATAATGCTCTCGAACTCGCGTTTGGGCTTTGCGGCCAGCCAATGCACGAGCACGCGGGTCAGAGAGAAGTAGTTGCAACATTCGAGCCAGATCTGCCGCGTCTCCGGGTCGGAAGGTGAAGCCGGTATCCTGAATGACTTCCCGGTTTTCCGGAATGTCGCTGGTTAAAACGCACAAAGCAGCTCCCATCGCGTCTAAAAGAGAGAGCGAAAGCCCTTCCAGATCCGAAGGCAAAACGAACAATGTAGCGTTAGTGAGCAACTCGTCGAGTGCCAGGCCATAAACCCAATCGAGGAACACTACCTGCTCGCTCTGATGCTTGCGTAATTCGTCGATGTATAAATTCGTATAACTGGAACCGCCAGCCAGCACCAGCTTTGCCCGCGTATCAAGCTTTTCATACGCCTCGATCAGTAAATGGCAATTCTTTTCGGGAGACAACCGGCCGAGATACAGAATGTAGTTGCCTGGTTCGAGTCCCCACCGGAGAATTTCACGTGGCGCCATCCGTTGGCGAATGATTGATCCGTTGGGTACATACGTTGTTTGCACACCATAAGCGATCCGATAGTGCCGCTGCAAAGCCTGCGAAACAACCATAGTTCGATTCGGTAGCCTTGCGGAAGCAAGTTCTGCAAGGCGAAGGGTAAACGAGGCAAAGCGTCCCCACTTTTTTCGTTGCCAGTCCCTGCCTTGAACCGTAACCATGGTCTTTTTCCCCGCCAGTCGTGGAAAGAATGAGAACAGCGCCGGACCCTGGGCATGGTAATGAACGATGTCACAGCCGCTGAACATCACGTGAATCGTGCTCAGCCACGTGTGCACGAATGTCTCCATGTGTTTCGAGCGGAACGTGGGAAGGCGGACCAAGCGCATTCCCGCATGCGTTTCCTGAGCGGGAGTAAAGTAACTTCGACAATACACGGTGACGTCGTGGCCCGTCTCTGCCAGTCGCTTGCCAACCTCTTCATAATAGGTTTCGATGCCGCTGTATTTTGAGACCACGCCGCGTCCGCCAATGAAGGCTACGCGGACCGGCGGAATCCGGGCAGGCAGAATTGCGGCCGGTTTCTTCGCCTTGCCTGGCCAGGGCCTCATCTGGGAATAAAGCCGCATTAAAGAACGATAGTGAGCTTCGGGCGCGTGCTCAGCCTCGACAAATCTGCGTCCGGTGATGCCCATCTGAGCGGTCAACTCTGGTCGTTCCACTAGAAAAGAGATAGCTTTCGTCAGTTGCTCGACGTTTCCCGACGGAAAGAGAAGACCATTTTCACCCTGCTCGATCAGCTCGCGCCGTGAACCCAAATCCGACGCCACTACCGGGCGGGCCCATGCATAGGATTCAAGAATCGTTTTGCCCAGGGTTTCATACGCTCGCGAAGGCAGGACAGTGAAGCGAGAGCGAGCAATCATCTGCTGCAAGACATCTCCTTCGACATGACCTGTGAATTCAACGTTCTTCAGCTGTAGATCTCGGGCCTGATTCTCCAGTTCAGATCGTTGCGGACCATCTCCGGCGATCTGGAGATGCACCTGCGGCAGATGTTTCATCGCCTGCAAAAGGTCAGCGACCCCCTTTTCCGGAGACAAACGTCCGAAATAGAGAATGGGCGCTCTAGGCGCCGAACTTGGTGGGGCCTGCAGGGGTAGCTTCTGGAAGTGAGGAAGAACAGTAATCTTTTGTCCTTCGAATCCGTTTTGAACAAGTTTGGCTTTCGCGAAGCGGCTGGGAGCCAGGAACTGATCGACGCATTTCTGATAAGTCCCAAGCCAGCGATGAAAGTACGCCTCTGCCATCAATAACAACGCCGAACCGGACGGGCCGGTGTAACAGCCTTCAGTCATGACGTGCCGGAACTTTCCGCCACGACAACGCTCGCAGACTCGTCCTTTCGCAACCATGTTGTACGTGGGACACAGTAACTTGAAATCGTTTAAGTGATAGAGAACCGGCACGCCTTGAGCCTTGAGTTCCCAAAGAATGGAGGGGGACAAGTGGTGATAAATATTACGCACGTGTGCAACGTCGGGACGAAATGCAGCGATGACCTTTCGCAATCGTCGCCGCGCGTCGGTGGAGTAAATGGCGTGCGCGGCGAGTTTGGCTCGTGCGAACAAGCCCTGGCCGGATTTCTTGAAATCGATATTCGGCACAAAAAACTCGTCATAGGGTGTGGCCTGCCCGCGAGGATCCGCCATAGAAAAGAGAGCGACGTCATGTCCTTGAGCTCTCATTAAGTCCATGATTTCGAACATGTAAACTTCAGTTCCACTAAAGGGGAAATTGTACTTATTGCAATAGAGGATTCTCATATGAATGGTGCTCCGAAATACTTTTAAGGTAGGGGGAATTGATGCGTGTAAGAAAAAGTTCGCTAAACGCCTCGAGGTTTTTTTCACGGTTGAAATGTTGCAGTACCTGCTGGCGGGCTGCGCGGCCGAGGTCGCCGAGGGTTGCTAGAGACTCATAAATCAACACGGCACGAGTCACAAAATCTTCCAGCGAACCTGGTGAATAAAGGAAACCGTTTTTGCCGTCCATCACCAGTTCAGGAATGCCAGTGATCGCCGGCGCGAGCACTGGTTTGCCGCGAGCCATTGCTTCCATCAGAACCAGCGGAATACCTTCGCTCCGGCTAGTGAGGACAATCAAATCCGCAGCTGCGTACATGGCATCAAGCGGCTGCGAGGACAAATGTCCGGTGAGCCGCACTTGAGCTTCTAGCCCTAGCTCTGCAATCAGTGCCTCAATCGAAGTCCGCTCCGTACCTTCGCCCGCAATTACACAGGTGAAGGGGACACCGCGATTCTTTATCAGCTTGCATGCTCGAATCAAAAAGGCATGGTCTTTGACCGCGTGCAAACGTCCAACCGCAAGCATGATCAAGAGCTGCTTTTCGCAGGAGGGCTTCAAGTCGGAATAGAGCCTTGTGCGGGATTCAATTCCCATGCGTCGCACCACGACTTTGTTTGGTACGACGCCGGAATAGCGCTCCAGAATATGCCGCCGGTTGAATTCAGAAATGGTGACGCAAAACTTGCAGTTTTCCAGTTTGATATCGAGATAAGCGGCATGCACGAGGAGATCCGATCCATGCAGCGTCATGCTGAAGTCGATCACCAGGACGCGAGCCGCCACCATGGCAATCCATGAGGCGAAATATCCGTGATGCACATGAATGTGCTGCACCCCCGATCTCTCGATCAGCAGTGCGAAGTAAACGCCAAGCCAGGTATGGAAGAGTGCGCGCACCCGCCTCCCCATTGGCTCGTGCCCTTGAAACAAGGCGCGACGAAAGAAATCGTTTAACGCCGAGAATTTCACCAGGCATAGGCAGGTGGCGTAGATCAGCAATCTGGGTTTCAGCGCCTGTAGGTAAAGAGTTTCATCCGCAAGACATTTCAACTCGGAATTCAGAGAAGTTGAGGCGTAGCGCGCACTGCACGGGATAACAGTTACCCCGCATTTGCGAAGTTCCTGGATCTCTTCTGCGACGTACGGCTCAACCGGGGAAGGAAATTGGTTCGCGAGGTAAGCGACAATCGGCATCAACTACCTGAAAAGCCGGACCGGGCTGCTTCGAGGCGGCGGTTTTGCGCGAGCAGGAAGCCTCCCACAGTGAAAATCAAACCATTCACGAATTGATAATTCATGACTACAAATGATGCGTTCAGCAAGTACACTCCCAGCAATATTTGCCAGAGTTTCCGGAACTGTGGATCCAACAAATCACCATCGCTGCGCAAGCTGGCCTGATTCTGTTTTCGGCCAAGCCTAAAGAGATCGAATACTACCCAGAGGTAGAGTAGTAATCCTACGAGTCCGTATTGCACGAGGATCTCGAGATAGGTGTTGTGAAAGAAGAACTGATCCTGATGAAAATCACTGATCCTCTTTGAAAGTTCCGTCTGCATGTCGGCCGCGCCCCATCCAGTAAGCGGCTTCTTCAAAAACATTTCCCAACCTGCTTCGTAAACAGCCATGCGGAACATAACCGGTCCAGGTTCTTCGAGCCTGTCGCCTAGCGAGGTATTGTGATCGGCGAACGTAACGACTGAGGTTAGTCCGATACTGCCCGCGATCACAAAGCACAAGCATGCCCGGCGCAATCGCAGACTAGGGGAAAAGAACAGCAGAACGAGAATTGACAAGGCAAAAGAGAGCCACACGGCGCGAGTCTTTGTAGCCACGATTGCCAATGGCAATGCCACCATAAACAGAAAGGCCGGCACGCCGCGCAGTCGCTTGCGCCGGAATGCGTTCAGGGCAATCAAGCCCAGCATATTTAATGTGACGCCGTTGGCCACAGCCTGAAGAAATGGTCCTCGCGCGCGGTCGGCATGATATCCCAGACTCTCGTCGAGAATATAGCGGGGGAAGATTAAGTCCTTCGCGTCGAGCATGAAAAATATAGCGGTAAGACTGAGGTATGCCAGCACAATCAATGAAAACACCTCGAACTTCAACAAAGAGCGCTCATCATCGAAGATGTACGCCGCGAGGTGATAAAGAGTGAAAGGGACCAGCCATTTGGCGGCAAAGAGGCTCCAGGTTTCGGCGTCGCTAGGTTGAGAGCAAGCGCCGAAGAATGCCAGCAGAACCAAGGCGAGCATGGGGAATGTCACCAAACCGCGGAGGCGAATCGCATCCCGAAGCACGCAAACTCGCAAAAGCACTACAAAAATCAGCAGGCCGAACGCCACACGATCAATGGAATGGAAATTGAAATCTGGGGGATGAAAGAGCATGAGGGCCAGTGTCGCCAAGAAAAGCAACGATGGCGCTGCGATCAACCCATGCAACGGACGAAAGGAATTTCCGATTGCCCATGCAAGAAAGTTACTGCCGGGAATTCGAAGCGCAGGATGGGGGGTCGAGGACATGGTTATACCCCGCTTCCCTGAATGACCACACCAACCGTCTTACAGAGAATCTGAAAGTCTCCCCAGAGGCTCCAGTTCCTTATGTACTGAAGATCGAGAGCCAAGCCGCGTTCGAATGATGGGTCGCGCCGCGCCGTGACTTGCCACAATCCGGTCAACCCCGGAGGCACGTCTAAACGTTGCAGGTCGGTCAATTCGTAACGCTCGAAGTCGTCAATGGGATGGGGACGAGGTCCTACGAGACTCATTTCGCCCTTTACCACGTTCCACAGTTGGGGTAACTCATCCAGGCTATAACGGCGGAGAAACCGCCCGAGGCGCGTAACGCGTGGATCGTCGGCCATTTTGAAAAATGGTCCCTGGCGCTGGTTATGCGCCCGCAGACGCTCTTTGACGTCGTCAGCATTTACGCACATGGTTCGGAACTTGTAGCAGCGGAACCGTCTTCCTTTGAGACCTGCTCGATGCGCCTGATAAAGGACTGGTCCGTGTGATCCCAACTTGATCGCCATGGCAATAACGAGTAGTAAGGGGAGGGTAAAAACCAGGACGGTAACAGCGGCCAGTGCATCGACGTTGCGCTTGAGAAGCAAACGAAACGTCGGTATTCGTTCTTCGCGCAAAGTCAGAACCGGTACGTTGCCGACCTTCTCAAACACCAGCGGATCGTCCGGCTCAAATCCAAATAAATCGGGGACCACTTTGACGTCGATCTGGTTGCGGCGGGCTTCACGGATGACCCTTCTAGCCAAGTCGGGCTGCTGAGGTGAAGTAAGAATAATTTCGTCGACGAAATCCGTACGCGCAATGCGTGACAGGTCCTCCACTCGGCCATGAATATCACCGCCGATGGGCTCAACTTGGTCAAGAAAGCCCATGACTACGCGCTGGCTGACTGAGTCGTGACGCAGGTGAGCGGCGAGTTCGCGTCCGACGGTGCCAGCACCTATGATCAACACGTTGCGCACATCGCGCCCGCGCGATACCGGATGAGCTGGCACTCGCCGCCAATGGCTTCTCCACGCGACCATCATCAGAAAATTGACAGGCGCGCTGACTGCCAGAGTCGTGAGAGAAATCAGGTGGGGTCCTGACCATCCCACCGCCGCAACGACTAGAAGCGCAGACCAAAAAACAACTTTCGCAAGAATTAGTCGCTCGCGTGCCGACGCTTGAATAGTTTCCGAGTGATAGAGACGTTGGGAGAAACCGAACAAGGTGAACAGCGCGCCATAGAGCAGGAGAACGCCCGGTCCGGAGGTTGGAAATGTGCCAGGGCGAAGCAGCATCGCTGGGTCGTGGCGGATTGCGAACTGCAGCACGACGCTCAGGTGGCCTACTGCCGCGAAGCTAAAGATGATAAGCAGAAAGTCTGCGCTGGCTTGACGTGCAACGCTCCAACGCTGACCGTGGAGGCAAAGTGCCGGGAAAAGAGCTTCGGCCCATAATTCAGTTCGCGGACGTTTCTGCAGTTGTCCCAAGCCTTCCGAGTCTTGCCAGTCCCAGTAACGTCCGTCTACGGTTGCGGAAGAAGACTTTTTCCTGGGAGCGTTGCCAACTGACGCTTGTGCTCCAGGAATCAGGCGGGAGGGCTCCGCAACGTGCCGAGCGGGACTCGCAGGTTTGGATGTTAGGAGAGGTCGCACGGTCAGATTGGTTCCAGTTCGTATCCTTCTATAGTGATGGCCACCGAGCGCTGAATAGATTCAATGGAGATCACGAGATTCTTGTCCCCACGTTCCGCCAAAATTCCTTCGAGACCGTCCAGACAACCACCTCGAATTCTTACCGGCTGTCCGACTCTGAGGAAGGCGTGGAGGGTGCATGGGATTTTCTCCGCCAGAAGCCTTTGCAGATCTTCAATTTGCTTAGCCGGGATCGGAATTGGCGCTCCCCTGAAGCTAATGATCCCGATGACACCCTCGGTATGGAGAATGTCGGTCCGCAATCGAGAGGAAGGGTCGAAGCTGAGCAAACGTGTAACCTGAGAACAACGGTGTGTGAATAGACTGACGACGATCACTCCAGTGATGGAATTCTTCGAGCAAGGGAAGGAATGTTTGCAGACCTTTGTGCTGCAGTTGAGCCGTCACTTTTCTCTCAAAGCGGTATCGGGTTTGAATCGAATACCACTGTTGGAATTGAAGGTTTGGTAAGGGGCGGTGGGTTGCAGCTGTCATGAAGAGAATTCTTTGGACGTGGCTCCGCTAATTGAGTCCCAGCTGATTTTTTGTTTATTTCGCACGAATTTTCGCAGTTGCATCCGGGAGGGATGCTATCTCAGTACGTCTCTTAAGCGATTTCTAAGCTTGGCGATCTGAAGATCTTGGTCCTATAATTTCCTGTAAATGATGTCCGGAATCGGGAATGTTCTGCCGCAAAGCACGGTGCCCAGTAGGCGAGCACTTGCCTCACGCAGTTTTTCCTTGACCTTTTGCGCGGCCACTCGCCTGGTCGAGTTAGCTTCCACGACCAACACTACTCCGTCGCAAAGACTTCCCAGCAAAACTGCTTCGCTGCCGGTTACTGCTGGTGGCCCGTAGAGCACAGAGTAGTCAAAGTTCTTACGCAGTTCAGTTAGTCGATCAGGCAGCCAATCGCCTGAAAAACGGCTTGCACCGTCCCCGAAAAAATCTTCTTTGCGGATAAGCCACAGCTCGTCGGATTTCCGCCGGGGTTCGCGAAAGGCAGACCTGTGCTGATTGGCAATTAAATCATGACCATTCCTCGCGACCACCGGTTCCAGTCCTGGACTGTCCAGATTGGCTTCTACCAAACAAGTTGCTCCCAACACTTGTGTGGACAATGCGAGACCCACCTGCATGCAGATGCCGCTGATATCAGTTTCGGAGTCGATGGGGCTAAAGACGACCTGACGAGCCGGCTGAGGCCATCCCGGAAAAAATACTTGCCGCACCAGACCGCGGATCTGCTCATCTGCGAATGCTTCGGCGTCCCAAGCTGAAGGCCTCAGCGGCCGGTGTATTTCGCTTTCAACTTCAATGCCTTTTGCTTCACAAACGTCGTTCAACGTCTGCGGTAACAGATCGAGAAATGTGCTCATTGGACCTTTCTTTGGACAACCACAACTTTTTGCATCACTAGAATTCCAATTTCTTACTCGTTCTTGCGAGGCAAAGATGCCAGTACCGGACTCTGCAAGTAGGCAAGGATTTCGTCCGGAGTTCGAAACGCCGGGTTCAGGTAATCGGTAACGAACGCGAAGGTGATGCTTAGGGTGCTTGCGCCAACCAATCCCACCAAACCGAAGCCGACGGCAGATAGCTGGGGCAACGCCGGAACGGTTGCTTGTTCCGCGATGGTTACATTGAGAATGCCCCCTTGATCCAATGCGTCTCCAATTCTTGCTTCCTCACGTTTGTTGAGATACAGCAAATATTTTTCCTCGGCCGCTTTCAAGTCGTGCAGCAACTGTTCCTGCTGAATAGCCCGGTCGCCTAACTGACTTGCAGCGCGACGGTAGTGGACTAAAAGAACGTTCTCGGCGCCGGCATGGGCGTTAAGGGCATTCAGTTCAACCTGATTCTTCAGCAGCTCAGCTTGCGCCCATTGATGATCTGGATCCTGGTCGCTGGTGCGTTCGCGAATTGGCGCCTGATTCTCGGCGGCGATGGATGCCTTAGCTTCCGCGATTTTCTGATCTATCTCTTTCATCGGGCGATACGAAGGCTCGTACTTCATGGCAAGCTCGGTCCGGTTCAGTTGCAAATCGAGCAGCTTCGCTTTCATCTTTTCCATCAATTCGGGATTATCCGAGTTGCGAATTTGCGTAGTGATTCGTTCGGGCAAAGAGGCGAGCCTCTTCTGCAGAGTCCGCGCACGTTCGGCGGTGGCTGCGATTGATACCTCAGTTTGACGAGCATCCGCGTCTGCCTGGTTCAGTGTTTGCAACGCCATATCGCGTTCGAGAGCGGCGGAAGTAACGCCTTGATCAGCTCCGAATCTCATTAATTGCAACTGTGCGTCCTCCAAACCGCTGCGTGATTGAATCACCTGCTGATCGAAGAATTTGAATTCTCCCGATGGACGATGGACTTGTTCATGGCGCTCGAGATACGCCGTGGCCAGGGAATGGAGAATCTTAGCCGCCTGGACTGGATCGGATGATTTATAACTGACCTCAATCAGCGTCGCCTTTTTTACCGCTTGAACAGTCAGTCTTTTATCGATCCGGCGCACCGCCCGGGCCAATTGTCGATCTTCCGAATCTCCGAAAAGAGTCCAGAACCATGATTGCCCTTCAGACATCAGACCGGAACGGCGCACCACGGTGCATAGGATCTCTTCGTCGTGCAAAAGTTCTACTTCGGAGTTCAATTCCTCCTCGGTGACGCTTTCGCGTTCAAACTCAGCTTGGCTTGGTGTGGAAGTAACCACAGGATCGACGCGGCCTCGCCTTACCAACACTTTCATCTCTGATTGGTAAGGCGGCGCGACCACTCCATAGAGGACCACGGCAAAGAAGATTGCAATAAAGGATACCAGCGCTAGACGGCGTTGCCGGAACACAACCGCCAACAGGTCGCGCAAGGTGGGCGCAGGCACGTGGGCCGATCTCGGGATGAGTCTAAGTTCGTCCGGCATATAAAAGTCCAGATAGTCATTTCTGATTCTGATGGTATGTGATTGAAGGCAATAATGGCCCTGTGCTCGGTTTCCCCCCTAGAACTGTGTCGGACTGGCGTACATGCTCAGGCTTGAAGTAGGTAAGTATTGCTTGATCTTGGAAATCAGATTTTGCGGTACAAACAAAAAATCTCCGGGCCTTAGATGCACGTCCTCAACCAAATTTCTTGATTCCAGCATCGCCTTCACGTCCAACAGGCGAGACTCAACCAGATCATCGGAAACCCGTCGAAACAGCACGATCTGTGAGTGTTTAGCCCGCGCGGTTATGCCTCCAGCGATAGCGACGGCCTCCGTCACCCTGGTGTCGGACCGCAATTCGAACTTAGCTGGATGGTTAACCTCGCCGCCCACGATGAAATATGGTTTGTCGAAGTCCTTAAGCTCGACTGTGATCTCAGGATCGTGCAAGAACCCAGCATAGGCCCGAGTGATAGCATCTTGCAGCTCGGCGACAGTCATGCCTTCCGCAGATAACTGTTTCACGCCTTTCAAAACAACATAACCGTCCGGCTGCACGCTCACGGTTTGGTCGAATTCCGGTGAGAACGTGAAAGAAATCGTCACCACGTCACTTTTGCAAAGCCGGTAGAGCGGACGGCGTACCCCCGTCAGGGCTGGACTCCATGCACCGTCCGCAACACCGGATTTCGCGGTTACAAGTGGCCTGGTCTGTGTAGCAATCGTGTTCGGCTGTTGCACTTGCGCCACCGCCAACCCTCGCTGAATGTAACAGCAGGTCAGAGCTAGAAGACAATAAACCAGGTTGTGGTTGATCTTCATTTTCCTTCAGGCCTCGACCGGCTACCGAGAGCTTCGATTTAGTTCTGTAACTCTTGCAACTTATCGTTGTTTACAAAAAGTGACAAGACATGGGAAGTGTGGTCTACCAAAGTATCCAATCGATCTCCGATGACACGTTCGAGTCTGCGTTCCTGAAGCTGTCGAATTCGCCACCTAGGCGCTTTCTTGAAAGAAAGAGCTCCTGAATAATGTGGAGAGGGTTGGCTACTACTTTGGTAGCCACTACGAAAGCGGAGTTGCGGAATGCTGTGTCAGAGTCGAAGTACGAATCCAATTCTCGGTAAATGCCTTTTCAACAACGGGCTACTGTCGAATCGCCCAGTGCCGAAACGGGAAATATACGATTCCGAGGAGCTGCTCCTGAAGTTTTGCACATAAATAAGTTTCGCCTTGAAGTGCTTCTGTCACAGCAATGAGAGCCATCGGCGGCTTATGATTAACAGCATCGTTATAACGTCGACGTGTGCCATGGAATCCGCACGTTCTACCAATCTCGGTACAATCGGCGTTCTGGTCGCCGATTCCAATCAGATGCAATGTCAGCTATTGGTAGGCGCGCTGCGCCGGCGTCCAGAGTTCCAAGTCATCTCATGCGCTGCGGACATGGACGTTATTTTGCAGGCCGTCGCCGAATTCCCCGTCAATGTGATCCTTATGAACGCAGATCACCCAAAACTAGCCGGACAAGATATGGCCAACGTTCGCCGCTTGCATCTGGCTTATCCCAATATTGCCAAGGTTTTAGTGCTGGGCGAATCGAGTCGCGACTCGGTGGTGAATGCATTTCGCTCCGGGGTGAAAGGTCTGTTTTGCTTTGCCGATTATCCTTTTCGCTCGCTATGTAAGTGCATCCAGAGCGTCCATCAGGGTCAAGTGTGGGCTAACAGCCAGCAACTGCAGTTTCTGCTGGAGATCGTCACTCAGGTGCCTTCGTTGCGCATGGTGAACGCACGAGGAGTAACGATACTGACTCCCCGCGAGGAGCAGGTGGTGGCCCTGGTCGCGGATGGCCTGAGCAACCGCGAAGTAGCCCGCGAACTGGGGCTGAGCGAACATACAGTCAAGAAATACCTGTTTCACATTTTCGATAAACTGGGGATTTCCAGCCGGGTCGAACTTGCCCTCTATGCGATGAGCCACGGCGGGGCTCGGCAAGCGGAGTGGTTGGCCGGCGGGCAGTAGGCAACGAACCTTCGCGCGGGACAGGTTGGCGAGGCTAGCCTCGCACAGCAAAATCGGTGAAAGTTCTTTTGCAGTTATCGAAACTACTTTGATCAACCTACAGCCGCAGCCGCTGAGCGCAAGACGTTCGGCGCTCGCGGCGGCCAGCAGAACTCATTAGCGCAAGGCAAACTCACAGGTAGTTTGAAACTACCGCCAAAGCCCTGTATAAAAGCGAGGACGCACTTCTCGTGCCCGACAGCGAACTCAATTCTCGCCGCTGGACCGTAATTGCCTCCGCCCTGCTTTGCTGCGGACTCGGTCTGGTTGTGATCTATACCAAGCGCAGCGCCTTCTCCAGCCCGCTGGCGGTGGTCGTGGTGGCTGCAATCGGGTTGGCGGCGGTGCTTTTGCAACTCCGCTACTACAACCGCGAGCACGGCAATCCCATACATGCTCCGGTGTGGCTGAATATAGTTGGAGTGCTGTTCGCTTTGATTGCGCTATTCTCGGACTTGCTGGGTTTGAGTTGGCAGATAGCTGAAGTTATGGCATTGGGAGCAGTGGGGAGTTTCGCCGTCAGCAGTGCCATGATTCTGCACGCGTTTCGCAAACACCGGACCTTGTCGAAATGACCATCAATTTCCTCGAAAGTCCACCGCGAGAGTTGTCTTTACTGCTACGGGCTGACCATTTATCGCATACGGCTTGAAGCGCCACCACTTCACTGCGTCCACTGCAGCAGAGGTAAGCTCATCAGGTCCGCTGACCGGACGAACGTCGATCACACTGCCGTTCGTTCCAATAGCAACATCAAGCGCTACTACTCCGCTTATGTTCGCCTTTCGGGCACCTTCGGGGTAAATAGGTTCTACTTTGTGAATCAATAGGCCTTGCATTACTGCCGCGGATACGTAGGTCGGAGATTGTTGCGACAACGGCTGGCTGGCAGGTATGCGGGATTCCAACTCATCCCAAGTCCGATACCAATGCCACCAATAGAATCCGCCAAATACCAGCAACGCTATAAGAATTACAGTAGCGGCCCGGCGCACGTCAGCGCGGCTGGGGAGGCGATGGCCGCGCTTCGCGGTGCCGGTCTCTGCAAATGCGGGCGCAGGTTGAGAGCTTCCGATCGGAGCCGCTGGATTTGGATTGGTAACTGACTTGGTTCGGGTCCAGTGTTCGATCAACCTCTGCTGCTGAAGAGTGAGACCTTGAAACTCGAAACCGCATTTCAAGAGCGCCTGATACCTAACGATGGCCTGCAACTGGAGCCGGCCACCAAAGTCGGGCAATTTGAAGTCCAGATTAACCCAGTCGCCAGGGTGCACCTCTCCGGCCAGCACGACACCCAAGCCACGCTCGCCCAAGGTGATAGTGCGTCCCGGAATCGATTGATGGACGCCCGAGCGTAAAATTGTGACATCGGCTGGAATGGATAAGGGAAAACGGGGAAAGCGACGGCTATTAACAATGGTCTGCGGCGACTGAGCAACTGCCGTACTCATCGCACTTCCTCGAGGTTCATGACATCACTCCAGAGTCGCCTGGGGGTGAAGGCCCATTTATCTATGGGAAAACGCTCGGCCAGAGGTATTTAGGGGAGTATAGCATTCGACTTGGCGGCAGGGTAATCCGCTATGAACTTCTGCGTACGCAAGGGCAGATGCAAGAAATTCGGGGCGGATAGCTGGTAAGAAGAATCCTCAGACGCCGGGTTAGGGCCGGTTTGGCGTCAGATAACCCTTTATTTGTAGTCGGTTACGGCCAGCGTTTGGCTGTGTCTTCCCAACCAGCCGCGCGCGCCGTTTGCGGGCTGGCATTGACCGCAGCCTGCGGAATGCGGATAGGCTGCTGCGCATTCGGAGCAGCGGCTAAGGTGGGTTTGTTGCTGCTTGCTTCCACGCCCGAGTCCTTATCATCCGACAAAAGAGGAGCGGCTACCCGAAGCGCCTCGACTTCTTTCTCCAACCGTGACAGTTCGAGCTCCTTCTGCCGCAGAACCTCGTAAACATTCTTCATACCTGAGTCCCCTGTTTTAATTGTCCTTATATCAGACGATTGCCCGCACTTTAACAGGTATGCGGGTTTTGTCAAGAAAGAACAAGCGGAAAACGGCGCTTAGCTTGTGGGGAGCGCTACTGGGCTGTGATCCCTGTTATCACCCTGAAGCCCAGGCGCATCCTCCTGCTGCCATTTTCGTGCCAAATGGTCGAGTTCGCTCAGCACCTTTTGAATGTCTTTCATTCGCTTGGTAATGCCATATGTGACTGTGGGCGGAATGGTTGGCTCGTAATCGCGGTAAATAAATCCATTTTGCTCGAGGAGTCGCAGCCGTTCCGTCAAGACGCGGGAGGAAATGCCTTCGATCTGGCGGCGGAGGGCACCGAACCGTGTCGCCCCGCTCGTCGACAAAACCCACAGAATATGCATGGTCCACGGACGAGCCAAGACTTCGAGTAGCCCCGCCATGGGACAAGGAGCAGGTAATTGGGTATGTTTGCGGGCTTTCTCAGTCACTAGGTTACTTTAAAGTGCCTACTTTACAAAAGCAAGTAGTTATTTAAAGTAACTATTGCGTCGCTATTACATCTATTTTGAGTGTCGTCCAAATTACGAATAGAGACGGAGGTTGAATTATGGCCAGCAACTCGATTTCAGCTACATCGCAGGGATCACAAAGTGCGCGTACGGTGAGTTCAGTGAATTCGAAGGAAAAGGCATCTGCGAGTCCCATCGTTACGGTAGCGGGACGGATTTTATTCTCGGTAATTTTCATCATGTCGGGATTCCTCCATTTTTCTCAGCAGGAGATTGGCTACGCCGCACAGGCGGGTGTGCCCATGGCGAGGCTGTTGGTGCCGGCGTCCGGAATTCTCGCGCTGGTGGGAGGACTGAGCATTCTTCTCGGATACCGAGCCAAGATGGGGGCATGGTTGCTAGTGCTCTTCCTGGTTCCGGTTACGGTGATGATGCACAATTTCTGGGCAGTGAAAGATCCCATGATGGCGCAGATGCAGATGGCGATGTTTCTGAAGAACGTGACTATGCTCGGAGGAGCGCTGCTCATCTCGCAACTCGGAGTCGGCCCTTGGAGTGTCGACGGCCGGCGGAATTCTGTCCGCTGACGTGGGCAGCGGTTGGCATTTGGCACTCAGCGCTTAGTCTTCATGTCGTTGTCCGGGGGAACGCTGCTGAATGCCGAATGCCGGCTGCTCAGTGCTCGATCGCTGCGCGCGCTGCAGGGTTCGAAGCGTCCATTTTCGGACAGATCCGCGCCCGTTCCCAAGTGTTCGTCTTCAAACGAGCGGCATTGATCCGCTCTTCCCTTCCATTTGTAACATTATTGTGAATACCTCACCTTTCGTGAGTCCAATCGTCCAAGTATTCGATCAGTCTGAGTGAGAGTGAGGCGAACTTGATTCCTGCGGCGAATGTTATGTGCAACCTTCGCAGTGGGATTTGGTTCATATGGAACAGGACCACGGATATTTGCGTATCTACTCGTGAGCGGCTGGCAAAACTTGGCCACTAAGTTTGGAGGGTGAGGTAATGCAGTACGAAGTAAATGGCAACAATGGAGCTGGCGTCGGGACCATAACCCGCAGTGGGGACCCGCATGTTCATGAAGTGGTGAAAACCGCCCATGAAGAGCTGAGGCATCTGATGCACCAGCGCGCTGAAATCATGAAACGCATCGGCACCTTGAAGCAGACTATTTCAGGCTTGGCCAATTTATTTGGCGACGACATTCTGGGCGAAGACTTGCTGGAATTGGTCGATCGCAAAACCGGAGGACGCCAACCTGGTTTTACCAAAGCCTGTCGCATGGTTTTGATGGAAGCCGGACGCCCTCTGGCGGTGCGCGAGGTTTGCGAACAAATTCAGCAGCGGCTTCCGGCGGTTTTGCTTCGCCACAAAGATCCACTCGCGTCAGTGACCACCGTGCTTAATCGGCTGGTGGAATACGGCGAGGCAATGAGCGTCGTTCGCGAGAACGGACGACGCGCATGGCAATGGGTATCTGATCCGTCTTCCGCAGAACCTGCTGACACTGCGCTTCGTCGGGTCTAGAACGTCTTTAGATTGCGAGCAATGTCGCCAGCCGACCGCTCGGGCCTGCTCCTATGCAGGAAGGAGCATTCCTTTTTCCAAATGCCGAATAATGTGAGCGTACGAAGCCGCGTGCGGATCATGGGTGACCATTACAACGGTTTTGTGAAAATCTTCATTCAGCCGCTTCAGAATTTCCAGTACTTCCGTTGCGGAATGGCTATCCAGATCGCCGGTAGGTTCATCAGCCAACAACAATGTCGGGTCGCTGACGATTGCTCGCGCTATTGCTACTCTTTGTTCCTGTCCGCCTGAGAGTTGTTTCGGAAGATGGTTAACACGTTCTTCCAAGCCAACCAATTTCAATGCTGTCATAACGTGATCGCGGCGCTGCTGCGCGTTCAGCTTGGTGAGCAGCAGCGGCAGTTCGACATTCTCAAAAGCTGTGAGCACGGGAATCAGGTTAAAAGTTTGGAACACATACCCAATATGCACGTTTCGCCAGTGGGCGGATTGCGAATCGCTAAAGCGGAAGACGTTTTCGCCGAGCACCAGCAGGTCTCCCGACGTAGGACGGTCGATGGCCGCAATCATATTCAGCAAAGTTGTTTTGCCCGAGCCGGATGGGCCCATCAGCGCCAGGAACTCTCCGCCTCCGATTTCGATGGAAACGTCGTCGAGGGCTTTGACCTCGAATGCATCGCGCTTAAAAATCTTACTGACGTTGCGGGCCTGAACCACCTTGGTTTGAACTGCGGTATGAGGAATGGTAGCTGCGCTCATGACTGTCCTTTGATCTTGATTTTTTCGCCGTCTTTCAAATCTTGGGGTGCCGAAGTGATGACGTCTTCGCCGCCGTTGAGGCCTTGCACGATCACGCCGCCGCTGCGCTGTGCCTGAATTTTCACTTCCCGTGACAACGCCTTGCCATCGAATGCCAGGAAAACGAACTTCTTGCCATCGCGATCATGAATCGCCGGCGTGGGCACGAAAACTCCCTGCGGCGTACTCGTTTGTTTGTCTTCATCCGCCAGAAATTTTACCGTGGCGTTCATATCCGGCCGCAAATGGGCATCGGGGTTGAGAATCTGCACTTTCACCTGCACCGTCGCTTTTGCCCGGTTGGCTTGCGGCGAGATTTCTGCAATGGTTCCGTCCCACTTGAGTTCAGGATACGCGTCCACCGTGACTACGCCTTTTTGCCTGGGGCCAAGCCTGGCGAAATCGTCCTGCGCAATATCGAGTTCCACTTGCAGATCGTTCAGATCGGCCAGGGAGACGACCAGACCTTGCGGGCCGCCCTCGGCAGTGCTGGCAAATCCCGAGGTTACGAGCTCGCCTTTTTCGGCGGCACGCTCGAGAATCGTTCCGGTGACCGGCGCGCGGATCACAGTAGCATCGAGTAACGACTTCGCGTAGTCCGCCTGCCCCTGGGCTTGTTCGAGAGCTCCCCGTGCACGCGCAATCTCCTCTTTCCGCGGACCCAGCTTGCTGAGCTGAAAAACCTTCTCCAGCGAATTCACCCTCTGCTGGTCGGACTCAAACTTCGCAGTCGCGTCATCAGACGCCTGTTTCGAAACCACGCCCTGGTTCGCGAGGTCGCGGGTACGATCCAGCGTAAGCTTATCGTTCACCAGCGTCGCCCGCGCCTCATCGAGATTATGCTGTGCCTGCTGAATTTCTTCGGGACGAGATCCATTTTGCAATTCCTCTAGATATGCCCGGGCGTTGTCGGCGGCGCCTTTGGCCTGTTCGTACTGAGCGCGGAATTCATCGTCTTCGAGGCGCACCAGGATCTGGTCTTCTTTGACCTTGTCGCCCTTTTCTACACCGATCCACTTCACACGGCCTGTCACTTTCGAATTCAGGTTTATCTTGTGATGAGCCACGATGTAGCCACTGGCGGAAAGCACTACGCCGCCAACATCGCTGCTCTGTGCCGAGGCGCGAACCACTTCCACCTCGGGAGCATCATGGGAAAACAGGCGGTAAGCCAGAGCAGCCACGCCCAACACAACCAGCAAACCGATTCCAGCGAGGATGTAGCGGCGCGCCCAGACCGGAGGCTCACCTTCACCGCCGCTGCGTGCACTGCGATCGATCCGTAAGCTTTGCAGGTCCTCGTGTTTTGCGTCAATGGCCATCGTGCTAAAGAAAGTACGCTTGGCGTGTCTCAGTTCCTTGTGGAATTCCGGCCGCCTTCTAATCCCGCAAAGCGCTCAGTATGTCTCGGCGCGCCGCGTGCCAGGCCGGCGCGAACCCGCCCAAAACTCCCATAATGAGGGCGAACCCGACGGCACTGGCAACCACGACGGGAGTCATCTGCAGACTGAAGACAACTTCGCTGAACGTCACCTGATTTTGCGTTCCCGTAGTCATCCCATTGAACGGCAGCATCAGCAGGATACCTAGAGCCGCGCCCAAGAGCGACAACAACAGCGACTCCAGCATGAACGAAGTCAGAATGCTGGGACGTGAAAATCCAATCACGCGCAGCGTGGCAATCTCGCGCCCGCGATACGCAACCGCGGCGTACATGGTGTTGGCGGCGGCGAAGCAGGAGCCGACTGCCATGATGAAAGCCACGATCCAGCCCACGATTTTAATGGGCGCGCCTGACTTTGTTTGCGAGGCATAGTAATCGGGTTCGAGCAGGCCATTGAGTTCGAGACGCTGATCGTCGTTAGCACGATTTTTTAATGCCAGCGCCGCGACGGGATCAGTCGCACGAACCAGCACCGAGGAATACACTGTGCGCTCGAAATCAGTGACCAGTTGATTGATGTCGCCCCAGATTTCGGAACTGTGCGCCGTGCCGCTGGCGTCAAAGATGCCAACGATCGGCCAGTCGCCTTTGCCGATGTGCACGGTATCGCCAATGTTCGCGTGCTCGAATCGCTTGTTGATCGAGCTGCTGACAACTACTTCCCGTTGCCCCGGAGTGAACCAGCGTCCGGAAACCAAGTGAATCTTTGGCCGCATTTCGATTCCCAGCGGAGTCAGGAAGCGAGTTGTGACGTTGGTTTCACCAATGCCGCCTTTACGCGCCATCACCACGATCAGAATGTCTTCACCCGAAACCAGCGGCTCCCCTTTACTATTTTTGGCGACTCCGGGCAGGTCCTTCAATACTTGCATGGCGTCGCGGGACACTCCGCCCGCAGCCAGTTCCGAGTCGGAACCTTTGCGCAGCATCAGCACATTTAGAGGATCGCCAGTGGTGGCAAAGGCGCGTCCCAAGCCGGCCAGCAGGGCCATGATGAAGACTGCAGTGGCCACGGTGAGAGCAATTCCGAGAGCGGTCATTACGGTCAGACTCTTACGCAGCCGCAGATTGCGCACGTTATAGGTGAGTGGAATTGCCATTTCTATTCTCGTCCCTCAGAGTCCGTCTTCTTTTCCTTTGTGTCCTTTGTGGTTGATGAAGTTCAAATGCTAGAACCACAAAGGACACGAGCTACACAAAGGAGTTCATCCGATGTGACGCAGACCATCCACAATATTGACCTTCGCAGCGTGATAGGACGGTATAAAAGAACTGGCGAAGCCCACCACCGCCGCAATCAGAAGCGCCACCCCTATCGTGATCGGAGTGACCTTCATGCCGGTGAACATTCCGCCCTGGCTCGCCATCGCCTTCACGACAAAAAAGCAAAGCAGGGAACCGATCAGCCCGCCCACCAGCGCAAGCGAAACCGCTTCGCCGACGAACAATCCCAAAATGCTGTTGCGAGTAAAGCCCAGCGTTTTCAGTACCGCGACTTCACGCGTCCGCTCGCGAATGGACATCGCCATGGTGTTCGCAGAGACGAGCAGAATGGTAAAGACCACCGCTAGGCAAATGCTCATGATGAACGCCTTGATGTTGCCCAACATTCCAATGAAACCCAACTGAAAGGCATGTTCGCTTTCCGTCTTGGTGGGACGGTCGGCGTTGCGGAACTCCTCATCGATGGCGCCGGCCACGCGGGGAACGGAATCGGGCGAATCAGCCAGAACCGCGTAAAATCCTTCGCTGCCTTTAAGTCTGGGAAAGCCTTCGTCAATGTAGTCTTTGTTGAAGTAAATTGACTGTGTTGGATCCGGCGGCGTGAAGATTCCGCGGATAGTCAACTCCAGGTTGACGGGGAAAATCTTCCCCGTGATGTTTAACCGGTCGCCGATTTTCCAGTGAAATTTCTTCGCCAAGCCCACGTCAACCACCGCGCCGGCCCGATCGTGTTGCCAGGCTTCGAGTTGGTCTGCGGGTATCTTGAATTCTGAGTACACCTTAAAGAATTCCTGTGGATCGGTCCCGAACTGGGCGAAGTAGTGTTCCGGCTTGTCGTCCATATACTGCCCGCCAAACCACTGCTGATTGACTACTTCCTTGACGCGGGGGATGGCTTGAATTTTCTGTCGATAGTAGCTGGGCAAATTGAAAACCAGCGACACCTTGTGACGCACGATCAGGCGCTGCGCCGACTCTTCGCTGGGCTTGCTGTCATAAAAGCTCCGCCAGATGGTGATCAGGAATGTGAGCAATAGCAGCGATCCGCCAATGCTCAAGATGGTCAAGATACTGCGTCGCTTATTGCGGAACACGTTCTTGCTGACAAAACGGGTCAGAGTCATGATCGAACTCCGGGAGAAAAATCTTTCTGCCTAACGGGGGCCCCACAAGATACTGTCAAGCATAGCCGATAGATGCGGACCCGGACAACCTTTGCATCGCCGAGCTTAGGATCGCCGACTGGTATTTCAGATACCAGTGGAGAACGTCACCGGCACGAAATGACAAATGTCATCAGCAGTTAGTCTCTTTTTCAATGGCAATAACGTTCGTCACCTTGAAAGGTTACGGGTTGGTCGTTGAAAAAGTTCCCTAAGATCTCCCGAGCTAAGCGAGGCTTTATCAGGCAGGAAACTGCGATGTTAAACTGGCAAGGGGGTCAACCACGGTACCAAAGTTTCTCCGATCGACCCTGAAATCTAGTTTACGAGCACTTTCGTAACTCCACTTTAGCTCTATCCCCGACTATCCTGATCAGGTTCTGTTCTTCAGAGATGTGCCCGAGGTCTTCCCCACCGAGGGGCAATAGCGATTTGTCTTCATGAGGCTGCGAAGATAATGGCGAACAAAATCGGGCGTTTCGAAATACTCAGCGAAATCTCGCATTCAGATTCAACTTCCGTTTACAAGGCAACTGATCCCACCAGCTCTCAAACCGTGGCGCTAAAAGTTATCCAGCTTTCGCCGCTGAGCGAACTGGGTTCCACTCTGGTGAAAAACCTTCTGGAAGAATCGGCTGCCAGCAAAGTTCTTAATAGCCAGAACATTGCACCGCTGTACGGCAGCGAAGAAGCGGACGGATTTTTTTGCGCTGCATCGGAGTATGTGCAGGGCAACAGTGTCGCTACAATGCTGGCGCGCAAAGAGGGATTTTCCATTTGGGACCTCCAGGACATCGCACGGCAGACCTGCCAGGGCCTCGATCACGCGCACGCGAATAATCTCGCACACTACACGCTGGAGCCGGCCAAAATTATGGTGTCGTGGGACGGCACCGTAAAAATTCTGGGCTTCGGTATCTCCACGATGAGCGCTTTCGCAGCGCAGGCATCGGGTAAACCTCCGGGGGTTCTTCACTACATGTCTCCCGAGCAGTTGCAGGGAGATCCGGTCAGTGCAGCTTCGAACATATTCAGTCTGGGCGCAATCTTTTACGAGATGGTCACCGAGCACAGAGCCTTCGACGGAGAAGATGCGGACCAGGTGCGGCAGTCGATCTCGGACACTACGCCAGTGGCGCCAGATCAGATCAATCCCAAGCTTCATCCTGCGCTCAGTCAGGTAATCATGAAAGCGCTGTCCAAGGCTCCCGAACAGCGATATCAGTCAGGACAGGAACTCGTAAACGATCTGGAGAAGTGCAAAGAAAGTGCGACCAAGGCCGCAGCTGCTGCAAAACCGGGCCAGGCCGTGCAGAAAGCTCCTGCTCAAAGGGCAGCAAGTCCAGCAGCCAACGTGCCAAAATCAACTCCGACGACGGCGTCGGCACAGACCAAGCCCCCGGCGAAACCAACAGTATCGTCACCGGTTGCACCGCAGGCGCAGTCCGTACCAGTAAAAGCTGCAGCCGCGGCTGCTGGCGCGAGCAAGGCTGGGACGAAATCCGTGAGCGGGCTAGACATCGACAGGCCCGCGCCGGTTAACAATTCTTCCAAAGCTTCGGAAAATTTCTCCGTGGAAGCGTCTGCCGATCCGTCGCCGACGATGTCTTCGGCCACGATAATTGAGCCGGAAATAGAAACTCCTAAGATCAATGTCGATCCGATGATGGCGGGAAGTCCCCAACCTGGTGCGGCTGCGACTCGGAGTTTCTCCGAGATCGATGAATTACCCCCGCTCAAGACGGTGTACATTCCGCCTCCTCCGCCACCGCCGGCGAAAGAAACCGCGCAGGTCGATGCAGTGCACGCTGCGGTGTTCAAGAATGCTGCGCCGGAAAAACCAAAAGTACAGCCGCGTGAAGTCGCGAAAAAAGCAGTCGCGGAAATTAAGAAAACGCCGCCGCAACTTTTCATGGTTTCTGTGGCAGCCGCAGTCGGCATAATTTTGCTGATCGTGGCTGTCATTGCCTGGCGCATTCATTCGGAGAATGCGGACGAGGATGTCACGCCGGCGCCGGCTGCTACCGCGGCTGCCCAGCCTGCACAAGCGCCGGCGGTCGTCGCAACTCCAACGCACGTAGCCCCAGAGCCGGAAGTGGTGGCACCGCGAGCTGTCTCGGTGCAGCCGAAATACAATCCAAAGAAAAAAGCAAAAACGCGGCCCGCCGCGCCTGCCATCGTGGCCGGACAGTTGAGTGTCAGTTCAACGCCTTCGGGAGCGCAGGTTCAGATTGATGGGAAAAACGATTCATCGTGGATTACACCGTTAAACCTCAACGGACTAAATCCTGGTCAACACACGCTGATTGTCAGCAAACCCGGTTATCAGGCCGAAACCCGAAACATCGATGTTGCGTCGGGCAGCAAGTCAATCATCAGCCTGCAACTAGCGCAGATGACGGCCGCGATTTCAGTAACCAGCGATCCTGCCGGGGCGGCAATTTGGATGGATGGCAGAGACACCGGCCGAGTCACTCCCGCGCAAATTTCCGTCGACAAGCCGGGCAATCACAGCTTCGTGTTTAAAAAGCAAGGTTATCTCGACGAAAGCGCTGCGACCAATCTCCAAGTCGGGCAGACTTTCCGGCTATCGCAGACTTTGCGTGTGCTCGGCAACACCGACGACATCAAGATTGGCGGCAAGTTCAAGAAGATGTTTGGTGGCAGCAACACCGCGGGGATGGGTACGGTCAGCGTCAAGACGCAACCTAAAGGCGCGCAAGTCGCCATCAATAACCGCATCCTCGATAAGTTCTCGCCTGTCGAGCTCTACCTGGATCCCGGAACCTACGTGGTCGACATTACGCTGTCAGGATTCAAGAGCGTTCATCGCGTTATCAATGTGGAGAAGAATGGCAAGGTCTCCATCGAAGAAAGCCTCGATCGCGAATAGTCGATGGAGAACGGGCGTCTCGGCCGCCCGATTAGTCGTCTCGACTGTTTAGTTCACAGGCCCCAGATACTGATCCAGCCAGTTCAGGCTTTCCTTGATCAGTTCGTTACGCGGGATGTTGTGGCCGGTTTCGTAGAGCAAGTGTTTCTTCTGATCTTTCTTCGATCCCAATAGCCGATAGAAAGGTTCCTGCGTCGATTCCACGGGAAAAAAGAAATCGTAGTGTCCATTCAGCATTAGAACTGGCTGTTTCACTCGTGAAATGAAGTTGATGGTATCGACTTCGGGAAGCGAACGGTGGAAGTCGAGGCCACCCAGCGCGAGTACGCAAACCTTGATTCGCGGTTCCACGGCAGGCACGATGCCTCCCATTTCCGCACCCCAACTGTAGCCGTAGTATGCGATCTTGCTGTGATCCAGCTCCGGACGGGTCTCAGCATAATCGAGGGCTCGCGAAACGTCTTTAACCCACATGACGACGTGGTCCCGCCAGGTGCTGGTCTCGTTCGCTACATCAGACTCCATGCCATCGCCCCGTTCGTACGTGCCTTTGTATACGGGATACAGCACGGCGCGGCCGCTTCTGAGAATGGCATCCAATGCGGCGGTCGGATAAAGAACAAAGGTTCGCAGTAGAAGCGCGTTCGATCCGGGAAAGAACACGACCGTCTGGAAGGGTGGCTTGCTCTTTTTGGGAAGAAACAGGTAAGCAACCGCCTGCTCGTGTCCGTAGGCAGCCGTGTACGTGATCCTCTCGGTCTTCCAATCCTCTTCGTCCTTGCCAAAAGGCTCGACGGTGGCGTTCAGCGGGATTTTGTCATAGGAATAAACGCTGCGATAGGCGCGGAACAATTCATCGGACGCGGGCTTTTCCTTGGTCAAATCGCGCCTGGGCGTGGCCATGGGAGCGGTCGCAATCGTAAGATTCGCGTCTGGCTCGATATACTTCACGCAACGAAAACCAATATTCGCCGCACGCAGAAACGGCGACTGCGCATCCGGATCGACGAACATGTAATTGGGCTCGTCCCAGGCTCCGCCAAGCACGTAGCGTTTACCAGAATCGGCTTCGTTCCAGATCCATTCTTTGACATTGCCCGCCATGTCGAAGTTTCCCCAGGGACTCATGCCCGGCTTGCTCCCGACCGGCAAGACGCCGGGGCCGGCAAAGTTGCTTGCGGGCACAATGTATGCCGCGGAAGAGGGCCCGGCAGCCCGATTCCAGTGATAGATCGTGGGTAAACTCTTACCGGCAAACTCAGCGTAAGCAGCTGCTTCATACCAACTGATCCCGGTAACCGGAAAGTCATCTTGCCCTTTCGGATATTCGCCTTGTATCCAATCCTTCGGCCCGGGGCGTCCAGCGGCGTCGCGGAACAGCGACATAGCCTGATCCCAGGAAAGACTTTTTCCGTCTCGCTGGAAGTCGATTTTCCAATATTCGCGTTTTTGATATCCGCCTTCGTCGACAAAGGTTTTGTACTGGCGGTTGGTTACTTCGTATTGGTCGATCCAATAATCCTTCAGCGCCAGCTCAGGCATGCCTTCATAACCGGGGATGTATAGCGTTTTAGAATATTTTGCCGGCGAAACCCGCACCATGGCAGGAGGAATTTTCCCAGACTCATCGAGAGTGACGCTGGCGGCGACCGGTTGACCGAACGGAACTGCGTACCAGCCAAATAACGCAGAGGTGGTCCGCAAAACCGTAGCGAACCCTGGCTTCTCGAACTTCCAGACGAACATTCCGCGGGGCTGCCGCACATTCTTGAAGGGAGTTCTACCGACTGCTTCCCAGGGAGCATCGGGTTTGCCGTAAGCTCGGCGATAGACGTTTGCGCCGGGCGGCGTTGTTTCGAGCGAAAGTTGATAGGTAATTGACGGCCACAGCTTCCCCAGCGCTGGATCGCCTGCGATTGATTTTTCTGCTCGCACAGCCAGTGCGTACGCGTCGCCGAATTTTCCCTGATCTGAAAGTTGTTGGATCTGCGGTAAAGCCACTTCGCGCGCCCAATTGGCATCACGCGAGCGCTTTATCAGCCAGGCTGCTCCGAGGCCCAGAAGAATGACCGCCAGCAGGAACGGAACCAGCACGCGCGGTCTTCTTGCCTCTCTGACTATTCGCGCCGGGCTCAGCACCGCGCCCGACTCTGGGAAGAGCAGATCGCGACAGCTCTTCAATTCGTGTGCAAGGTCGCCTCCCGAAGCAAACCGCGCAGCAGGATCTTTTTTCAAACAGCGGGTAACGATGTGGCGAACTTCCGGCGGTACATCTCGCTTGACCTCGCTGATTGGTTTCGGATCGTCCCGCATGATCGCGGACAGCAGTGCGGCGCTGGACTGGGCCTGGAATGCTCTTCGCCCGGTCAACATTTCGTAGAGCACCGAACCGAATGAGAAGACGTCGCTGCGCGCGTCGATGGGCTTACCCTCAGCCTGCTCCGGCGACATGTAAGCCATTGTGCCCACGATCATCCCGGGGGTCGTTGCCATGGTCGCATCTTCGCCGCCGGCCGCTGATGCGGCAAGTTTAGCGAGCCCAAAGTCCAGCACTTTGACCAATCCGCTCTCGTCTACCATGATGTTCGTGGGCTTGAGGTCGCGGTGTACTATGCCGGCTGCGTGGGCGCGAGAGAGAGCGTCGGCGATTTGTAGGGCGTACTTGACCGCTTGATCAGTTGCCATGCCCCCTGCAGGAATCAGTTTGTCCAGCGTCTGCCCGGCGACATACTCCATGACCATGAAGTCAATGCCATCCTGCGAACCGATGTCATGAACCACACAGATGTTGGGATGTTGGAGCCCGGAGATGGATTTCGCTTCTTGCGCGAAGCGCTCGTGCAACTCGGGGTTCGACGACAGATGAGCGGGCAAGACTTTGATCGCTACTGTGCGCTGCAGCCGAGTGTCGAGGGCGCGATACACTTCGCCCATGCCACCCGCTCCGAGGAGCGACTGGATTTCGTACGGCCCGAACCTTGTGCCACTGATCAGTGCCATAGACCATGGCGATTATACCTGTGGGAGTCCGAACGCGAACCCGCGGCAGGGCATCGGATTCCATAGTGCAACCGCTTCGGATTCCATAATCCAACTACGTTGGATTCCGTGTTTCGACTGTCGCTAATTTTCCGAAGGCTTCTCGACGTGGTCGATGACCAGCGTTTCCACCGGACTGTCTTGCGATTTGAGTTCCAAACCGAGCTGTTCCTGGATTGCCGTGAAGATCGACGGCCCCGAAGGTGCTGGCTGCGTTGCGGTGTGGCTTTCTGACTCATTGAACATTGGAAGCTGGCTGTCGTCGGGCGTCCACTGCAAAGTCAAATCATACCTGCCGGTGAGTCCGGTCTTATCCAGAACGGTGCGGCTCAGTTGATCCGAGAGCGCACGCACAATGTCCGCCATGGGCAACGCTTGACCTGCCATCATACCTCTCCCCATGCGCATGTTGCGCGGTCCGCCGGGACGGCCGTCCGGCCCTTTGATTCCGTTGGGGTAGGTATCGCCGGGTTTGGCCTCTTGCAGTTTGGGACCGTTCTCGGCGATGACCAGCGCATAGACAGGAAGCTCTTTGGTTTCGCGGTGCAGTGCCAGCTTGAAGCGGTCCGCCAAAAGTGCCTGAAGCATCTGTTGACGCTGAGGCAAGCTCTGCAACGGATCAAGCTTGTGCAGTTCTGCAGCCACAGATTCGTCCATCTTCGCTTCGACGTCGTATTTTTCAGATGTGATCCAGTCAGGTGCTCCCGAGATCTGGGATTCCTGGACTCGGTATACATCTCGAATAAGGGTCAGCAAACTGACGTTGGTTGCGCTTAAGCCGTTGGGCGTGTACAAGAGCTTGCTCATCTGCAATGCCCCGGTGGATTGATGTGGCTTAATCGACGCCGTCTCAAACCCAAGCGCAGCCGCCGCTGAGCTTTCGGCCTGCGATTGAGCCCGGATTGGGGTTGCGTTTACCAAGCCAAAGAAGACAGGCACGGCGACTGCCAACACTGCAACCACGCTGAGCGATAGTTTTCTGCTGAAATCGAGCTTTCGAACGAAGATCCCGTTCATGATATGCACCATCCTTTTCTTGAGATCAGATCCCGTAACTCCGGACACGCACGCCAGCGGGGATTCCACGCAAAATTCACAAACTTTGAGAATGCTCTCCGCATACACCTGCCGGTCGCTACCCAGTTCCACAACTTCCTCGTCACAGGCACGTTCGCGCTCCTCGACCAGCCGCGTTCCCAACCACCAGACCAAAGGATGGAACCAGAAGAGGGATTCCACCGCCATGTGAATCGCAGCGGAAAGATTGTCGCGACGGCGCACGTGCCAGACCTCGTGCGCGAGAATGGCTTCGAGGTGGGCATCTGCAAGACGTGCTGAGATCCCTTCCGGCCACAGCAAAACCGGCCGAGCTACACCGAAGATCCCCGGTTCCAACGAAACGCGGGAGACTAGTATCTCGATGCGCTTTGTTACTCCTCCAAGGTTCTCCAGCCGCCGCAGCGCTTCCACCTCGCGACCCTGCTGCAATGGAGATGCTTCCCGCATGGCCGCCGAAACGCGCCGCCATCGCAGACACCAGACACAAAAGATCAGCACGAAACCGCAGAGCCACACGGCTGTGAGAAGGGCCGGAAGAAGATGGAGCGGAGTGGCCGAGGGACTAACCCGAGGAATCGTGGGCACAATTGTTTGCGTAAAGGGCTGGCTGAGCTCCTCCATCGCAAAATACAAACCGGCTTTCGTTCCTGCGGAATCGCGCAGCCATGACAGGCGGTTCCCAATGCTTACCAGCAGCGAAAAGGGAATGAGGAATTTCGCCGAAGCCGTCAGCCAGAGCCAGTAACGAGTGCGAGCGTGGTTCTTTCGCAGAAGCAACGTCAACAATCCGGCCATGACGGCGAATAGCGTCGACTGCCACAAGTGATTGCCCAGCGCCGGTGCGACGGCCGACCACATCGCAGATAGGTATTTCGGGATCATTGTGATGTGTCCTTTCTCGCAAGCTTGCGGAGAGTTTTCTCGGCTTCCTTCACATCTTCCAGCGTGAGTTTGCCGGACTCGATCAGGTGTGACATTACAGGTTGCGTGCGGCCGCCGAACAGCGCCAGCAGGTCGTCGATTAACTTCCGCTGTGCGGCTTTACGGGAAACTGCGGCTTCGAAAACGTGAAAGTTTCCGACCTTCTTCACCCGGCGCACGGCTTTCTTTGCTTCGAGGCGATACACGGTTGTCTGGATGGTGGTGTAAGCCGGTCTGACTTTCTCGGGAAAAGCCTCCTGAATCTCGCGGATGGAGGCCTGCTCGCGAGTCCACAGATTTTCCATAATCTGAAGTTCGAGCTTGGCTAGTTTAGGTCCCGCCATTTCATCTCCTATGTGTGTATGCATTATTACTACAACTGTAGTTTAGAACGCAAGTCCTTTTTTTGCGGACGAACTTGGCCCGCCAAGATACTGTGTCAGGTCGTCCTCGAGATGTTAAACTCTGAGGTTTTCGTATTACTAATGGAGAAGCTCTAATGAACATTCGACGGGTTGGCGTGGTTGGCGCGGGAACCATGGGGAACGGTATTGCGCATGTCTTTGCTCGCGCCGGGTACAACGTCGTAATGTGCGATGTCGAACAGCGTTTTGTCGATCGCGGCGTGGCGACGATTACGAAGAACCTAGACCGCGAAGTGGCAAAGAATAAAATCTCTGCTGAAGAAAAAACCGCCGCAATCAAGCGTATTGAACCCACTGTCGACCGCGCAAAGCTGGCAGACTGCGATTTCGTCGTGGAAGCTGCTACCGAGAAGTTCGATATAAAATCGGACCTTTTTCGCGATATGGACCGCGTTTGCCGGCCTGAAATTATTCTCGCCTCAAACACATCGTCGATCTCCATTACCAAGCTGGGAGCCTTGACGAAACGGCCGGACAAAGTTATCGGAATGCATTTCTTCAATCCTGTGCCGGTCATGAAACTGGTGGAAGTCATCCGCGGGCTAGCCTCTTCAAATGAAACCTTCCAGATGGTGCGCGATTTGGCGCTGAAACTGGAGAAGACACCGGTTGAAGTAAACGATGCTCCAGGCTTCGTTTCCAACCGGGTGCTGATGCCGTTGCTGAACGAAGCCATGTACGCGGTGATGGAAGGCGTGGCCACGGCGGAAGCGGTAGACGAAGTTTTCAAGCTGGGGATGGCCCACCCTATGGGGCCGCTGACACTGGCGGATTTCATCGGCCTCGATGTCTGCCTCGATATCATGCGCGTGATGCAGGATGGCTTGGGCGATCCCAAGTATCGGCCGTGTCCGCTGCTGATCAAGATGGTGGATGCGGGCTGGCTGGGAAGAAAGAGTGGGCGGGGATTTTACAAGTATTAAGGCCCGGGAGACGTTTCAACTATCGTCTTTTAGTTTGGCTTTTTGCGGAATCGGACAGTGGCGAGATATTCGGTATCGATTTCGGTTGAACCAACGATATCCTCGCCAGAGTATCCAATTAAAGCCAGGCAATCGGAAAATTCCGTAAAACGGCCATGCCCACCAGATTCGGCGAGTCACGTAGAGATATGCATCGGCGCCCGATTTTAATTTTCCCGTGCGTGTTAATACTTGTATGTCGTCCAGCAGACTTTCGCGCGGGATTTGCAAGCTACCGTCAGCGTTAGCAGATTGCAGTTCTTTAAGCGCAAAGCCCCGGCATTCAACCACCTTCTTCCAGAAGTGAACCCAACGAAAGCAGAACCCGCATTGGCCGTCGTAGAGTATCCAGCCCTCACGTGGGACGTTGGATTCATGGTTTGACATTGTCATTGTACTGGATTGCCTCTGAACACAATCACGGGCGAGCCATCTGCCACAAATGCGCAGTCCGGGCGTCGCTGAAGAACCGCTGCGAACTCGTCGCCGTAAAGAGCACTGATTTCCCCTTCGAATCCAGCTTCAGAGGATGCCCACACTTGCCAAGGGTCATGCGACACGTGGTACTCGATACAACCGCCGAATCGTTGTGTTGAATAACCCCAGAAGTGCTCCGTGATGAACTGCTCTAAACTTCCCTCCCTGGGTTGCGCGGCAAGACCCGCGGTGTGAGCGGACAGCGTGCACCACTTGTTGCCGACCTTCCATTGATACTCGACTGTGGTACTCAAGTCCTGTCTTTCGATGCGGTGCCTCATCGGAAGCTGGGTATAGTTCTCGCCATAGGCCAGCCGAGCGGTCATCGCAATGGCGCGCCTGGGCACTACCTCGGCAATGAACACAACTCCTCTCCGAGCTTCGTTCGCTTCTGTGCGACGGACGTAAAAGCGTAGATTTACCTCGTCAAAATTAGTGTGAAATGGAACTGGGAGATAGCCAAGCAGCTTTGTGCGGCAAAACCGAAACCCGACAAGGCTAAGATATGTTCGCCCCTCGAACGAGTCCAGCGCTGTACCTGGCGGAACGTACCGACTCAAAAGACCGGGTTCAACTTCGTAATTCAGCATCACCAGGTCCCGCCATTCAGCAGAGAGAAAAACTCGTTTTGACTTCCACATTAGTCAAGACCCGATGCAAGGGTATCATTCGAGGTAGGAGCGCCAGCCGAGTCGACTTAGCAGATGCGAACTGGCTACGTGGGTTCCAAGCCGGAATCGCGGTTATTGTCCGATGCGTTCAGTTGCCGTCACGAAACCTCGATTGCGACTCTAACGAACTTAGCCATGACTGAAGCGCCAATTCACAGCTTTTTTCGACGTGCAGGAACCGTAAGCCCATGGCAAACGAGTCGCACCAGACAACATCTGCTTTCGCACGAAAAGGCTGTGGCTCGATGCTGGGAATGTCAAATTCCACCGGAACGACTCCTTGGATATGCACCGGATCAACCAACTTGACGGCCATTCCGCCTTCGCTCACGTTCTTCATCCTGGTGTTGAAGGTTTGGCCAAGGTGATTCTGGAACCGGACCGGCAAATCTATGTCATAGCGGAAATACCGGCGATGCTCGCGCTCCATCTTCGGGATGGCGATATCTAGGACGCCATGCAATCGGCTTTCTTCAATTGGCTTGGAGAGTATGAAGTTTGCGCCTAAATCGAGGGCCCTATTCGCGCTGGTCGAACCATTTAGAACCGCGATAATCAGAGTTTGTTGATTGGAGCGGCTGCTCCGCATGTTCACCAGCGCTTCCGTGCCTCCCGCAACATCATCGCAGTCGATGATCAGTCCGTCCCAGTGGCGGCGGGATGCGAGTTCGACCGCGCTGGCAGCATCCTGCCGGAGATCTATCGAGGCTCCGCGCTCGCTGAAGTTGGCCCTGATCTGGCCTAACAGGGTGGGATCGCAGGTCACGACCAGGCAGTCTAAGGCCATTCCTGATCATAGCGAGTGCGGCCTCAGGATCAAAGTGACCGACGTGCATGGCACTTGTAGCTTGTTGGGGGTGATCAGGCCTACGCGTGGACCGATCCCGCAATTTTCGCCTATTATGGCTTACGAAATCTTGGAGGCCTTATGCGTTTGCTGAAACGAACGGTCGTCGTACTGGTGTGTTGCGGATGGTTTGCCAGTTCCCTTCCCGCGCAGGAAAAGTTCACCACCCCGCTGATTCCTCGCGAGGTACTGTTCGGAAACCCGGAGCGCGCCGATCCCCAGATTTCGCCAGATGGCAGGCAGATCGGTTATCTCGCTCCCGTCGATGGCGTGCTGAACGTGTGGACTCGCACGTTAGGGAAGACCGACGACCGTGCCGTGACCGACGACAAACACCGGGGAATTCGAAATTTTCTTTGGCAATACGACAATCAGCACATCCTTTACACACAAGACATTGGCGGGGACGAGAACTGGCGGCTCTATCAAACCGACATTGCTTCGAAACAGACGAAGGATTTAACTCCATTCGAGAAAGTACGGGTGGACATCGTCGCCTATCGATGGAATTTTGCCGACACGATTCTGGTGCAGATGAACCAGCGCGATCCCAAGCTTTTCGATGTGCATCGCATTGATTTGAAAACGGGCAAACTTGAACTCGACACCGAGAACCCGGGAGACGTTCAAAGTTGGCAGGCCGACAATGCGCTGAGAATTCGCGCGGCGCAGGTTCAGACCGACGACGGTGGATCCATCATTCGGGTGCGCGATGACGCCAAATCACCCTGGCGTGAACTGATCAAATGGGGCCCCGACGAGACTTTCGGCGGCGTCAATGGGTTTTCGTCAGACGATAAGGCTCTGTGGGTCACCACCAGTCTTGATGTAAATGCCGCTCGCCTGCTTGAAATTGACATCGCAACCGGCAAACGCAAGGTTATTACCGAGGATCCGCAGTTCGACGTCAGCAACACCATCAACAATCCCAAAACGAACGCGTTAGAAGCGGTTAGTTATGCCAGGCAGCGGACAGAATATGTATTCATCGATCCCAAAGTAAAAACCGATTTCGCAGCTCTACAAAAAGTTCGTAAAGGGGATATCGCTTCGGTTTCGCAGAGTCTTGACGATAACCAATGGATTGTGGGCTTCGTCAGCGACGACGCGCCCGAGTACTGGTATCTGTATAAGCGTTCGAAGCAACAGGCAACGCTGCTGTTCAGCAACCGTCCACAATTGGAGAAGTACACGCTTTCGGCGATGAAACCCATCGAGTTCACCGCGCGAGATGGCATGAAGCTGTACGGATATCTGACCACGCCCGCGGACATGGATCCCAAGAACCTACCCATGGTGGAGTTTGTGCATGGCGGTCCATGGGGGCGTGATGAGTGGGGCTTCAACCGATATGCACAGTGGCTCTCGAACCGCGGATACGCGGTGTTGCAAGTTAATTTCCGCGGATCAGCGGGTTACGGCAAGCAGTATATGAATGCTGGCGATCGCCAGTGGGCCGGTACCATGCATACCGATTTACTGGATGGCAAAGACTGGGTGACCAAACAGGGCATCGTCGATCCAGCTAAGGTTTGCATCATGGGCGGAAGCTACGGAGGGTACGCGACTCTTGCTGGCGTGACTTTTTCTCCGGACGCGTTTGCCTGCGGCGTCGACATCGTTGGTCCATCGAATCTGAACACGCTGCTCAAAACCATTCCACCTTATTGGTCTACGCTGTTGGCCACTTTCCACAAACGTATGGGCGACTCGGAAGCGGTGCTCAAGGAAGAATCGCCGCTGTTTAAGGCGGATCAGATTAAGGTGCCGCTCTTGATTGGGCAAGGCGCCAACGATCCGCGCGTGAATAAAGCGGAAAGCGACCAGATCGTGGCCGCAATGCGCAAGAACGACAAACCGGTCCAGTATTACGTCTTTCCCGATGAAGGGCACGGCTTCGCACGGCCTACGAACAACATGGCCTTCAACGCAGTCTCGGAAGAATTCCTGGCGAAATACCTGGGAGGAAGATTCGAGCCCGCTACGGCGGATGAGAGCAAGTTGCTGGCGAGCATTAAGCAGTAGCGATGCGCTAACGACTTCTCCAGATCTTCCCTTCGCTAGATCTTCTCTGTGGGGAACTCCACTTCCAGGCCCAGCGGATCGGTGAAGCGGTTGGTCAGATTGGCTAAACCGACGAGCAGGTGCAAGTCGACAATCTCCGGGTCGGAGAAATGCTTTTTTAATTTTTCAAAGTCGGCATCCGTGACCTCTTGCGGAGTGCGAGTCAGCTTTTCTGAATATGCCAAGGCCGTTTGCTCTTTCTCTGTGAAGTGAGCATAGTTGCCGTCTTTCAGGACTTTCCAATTTTCTGCGGTCAATCCGACTCTCTTCGACGACGCTACGTGATGCTGCTGGCAGTAATGGCAACCGTTGATGAACGACACGCGTAGATAAATCATCTCGTACAGCTTGCGGTCGAGCGATCTGCCAACGCTCGCGTAGAACGGCAGAAAATTCTTCAGCATCTCCGGACGATGCGCCAACGCCTTCTGCGCGTTTGCCGGTTTGCCGCGCAAAGCTTTTTCGTAAATCTCTTTTACATCGGGAGGTGCATTTTCATTTTCAATTAACGCAATGCGTGCCATGAGAACCTCGGAGGAATCAGAATCGCACTCCGTATAATAAAGCAGCGGTCGCTAGCAGAGTCGGCGTATGGGAAACTGCCGATCTGAATCTGCGGCGTGGCTCGTCTACTCTGATCGGTCATCGAGGAACTTAACCATGCTTTCAATTCGTCCCGCCACAGTCGAAGACGTGAAGTTGTTGAGGAACCTGATCAGGGAACTTGCCGAGTTTGAGAATGAATTGGATCAGGTACAAATCACGGAAACTGATCTGGCGCGGGATGGCTTTGGTCCACAACCAAAGTTCCGCGTGTTGCTCGCATACTGGGAACAGGAACCGGCCGGGTACGCACTTTTCTTTGATTTCTACAGCACTTGGCGAGGACCACAGATATTCCTTGAGGACCTGTTCGTTCGTGCGGCATTCCGCGGCCGGAAGATCGGCAAAAGCTTGCTAGCGGCAGTGGCGCGTATTGCGGAGCGCGAGGGCTGCCATGGCATGCGTTGGGAGGTGCTGGACTGGAACCGCTCGGCTGTTGACTTCTACAAGTCGCTCGGGGCTGAGTTTCTGGACGATTGGCGCTTGATTTTGCTCAAGGATAACGCATTGCGACAACTGGCGGAGACTGCTCCGTGATCAGACAAGTCAAAATCATCGGCGCCGGACTGGCAGGATCGGAAGCGGCGTGGCAGTGTGCGCGCCGTGGCGTTTCCGTTGATCTTTTCGAAATGCGCCCGGTGCGGTCGACCGCGGCACATCAAACCGGCGATTTCGCTGAACTGGTCTGCTCGAATTCGCTGAAGTCTGATACGGAGAACACCGCGCCCTGGTTGTTGAAAGAAGAAATGCGCCGCGCGGGATCGTTGCTGATGGAAATTGCGCGGCAGTGCGCCGTCCCCGCTGGACATGCGCTCGCTGTGGATCGTGTCGGTTTTTGCTGCTCGCGTGACAGAAGCAATTTCGCGGGAGCCACTGATCACCGTTCGGCGCGAAGAAGTTGCACAGATCGACGAAGATCGAATTACTGTGATCGCTACCGGGCCACTGACTTCTGATGCGCTATCCGAGGAAATCGGCCGCATATGCGCTGCGGACCCAACGCAGGCGGGAGGGCCCGCTCCACACAGTCTTTTTTTCTACGATTCAATTAGTCCCATCGTTGAAGCCGACTCAATCGACATGAC
This sequence comes from uncultured Acidobacteriota bacterium, assembly GCA_963743375.1. Lineage (GTDB taxonomy): Bacteria > Acidobacteriota > Terriglobia > Terriglobales > Acidobacteriaceae > JABDBE01. The sequence goes on from CAVUQA010000002.1 coordinate 300,245, forward strand.
GAAGGTTTATCTGGCGGCACGCTATGACAAGGGCTCGGCTGACTACATCAATTGCCCAATGACCAAGGAAGAATATGATCGCTTCTACGATGCGCTGCTGGAAGCGCATTCGGTTGAGGCACGCGATTGGGAGAAGCTGAATTATTTTGAAAGTTGCCTGCCTATCGAGGAGATCGCGCGGCGCGGCCGCGACACGCTACGGTTCGGCCCCATGAAACCGGTCGGGCTGAAAGATCCGCGCACTGGGCGCATTCCTTATGCTGCAGTACAGCTGCGGCAGGAAAATCTGCGAGCGGATTCTTACAATCTGGTCGGATTTCAGAACCATCTGAAATTCGGTGAGCAGGCTCGCGTGTTGCGTTTAATTCCTGGGCTGGAGAATGCCCGCTTCCTGCGCTACGGGCAGATTCATCGCAATACCTACATAAATTCGCCCTCGCTGCTCAGCCAAACTTTGCAGATGCAGGAACATCCGCACATGTTGTTTGCGGGGCAGATTTGCGGAGTTGAAGGCTACGTGGAATCGATCGCGACAGGGCTTATGGCAGGGATTCATGCGGCCGCATTGGCTATGGGCGCGGAACCTATTCCGCCCCCTCGGGCAACCGCATTCGGATCGCTAATGAATTACATCACGCAGGCTGACCCGGCAAAATTTCAGCCGGCCAACATAACATTCGACCTTCTGCCGCCGCTCGATCGGAAAATCCGCGATCGCCACGAGCGGCATCGCATGCAATGCGAACTGGCGCTAAAGGAATTCCAAGGTTGGCTGGACAAAGTCCGGTACAGCACGGTAGAGACGTAGCTTGCTAGCGTCTTATCTTTGTCCAACCATACGCGCCACTTTCCGCGAACAAATTCCCACCCTACCGCGTATCACCTATCTGGAGCTTGTTCTGCCGGGTTACGTTCGCCCAGCCCGCGCGTCCAAGGATCAGGATGGTTCTCAGCGACCTCATTGGCGACGTTCTCCGCACTCTGTGGTCGCACAAGCTGCGTACGTTCCTGACCATGTTCGGCATCGCTTGGGGGATTGTTTCGATTGTGCTGATGGTGGCCGCAGGCGAAGGCTTACGCAAAGGCCAGGAAGAGCAAGCCCAGACTCTAGGCAAGGATGTGATGATTGTCTTTCACGGCCGCACCAGCCTGCAAGCCGGGGGAACGCGGGCAGGCCGGATCGTGCACTGGGAGGATCCGGATGTGGCAGCGGTCCAGGCTGAGGCGGTGGATTGCGAATATGCGATTCCAGAACTTGAGCAGGAAGACGTGCGCGCGCACAGCAATTTCAATAACGCGGCATTCCTGGTCACTGGCTCGCAGCCGCCGTTTCAGGAGATTCGCAGCATCGGCGTTGGACAAGGGCGATTTTACGACTGGGAAGATACACGCGAAGGCCGCCGCGTGGCATTTCTCGGCAGCGACGCCGCCAAGCAGTTGTTTCCCGGACGCAATCCCGTGGGTGAAAATGTCTATCTCAACGATTTCCCCTACGTCGTGATCGGGGTGATGTCGAAAAAGAAACAGGATTCCAGCTACGACGGGTGGGATGTAAATAAAGTCTTCATACCCTTCGGCGCCATGCGGCGCGACTTTCCCGACAAGCCTCCAGAGACCGCCACCACCTTCGATCAGTTGCTGGTGACGCCGAAATCGGTTGAGCAGCATGAGAGCTGCAAACACGAAGTGCGGGTTGCTCTGGGACGCATGCACAACTTCGATCCGCATGATAAAGAGGCTTGCCCCATCTGGGATACGGTGCAGGAGGCGCAAGCGTTCCGGCAGATGACTGATGGCATGAAGTACTTTCTCGGCGCCGTCGGGATAGTTACGTTACTTCTCGGCGGCTTGGGCGTGATGAACGTCATGATGGTCGCGGTGCGCGAGCGCACGCGCGAGATTGGCGTGCGCAAAGCGCTCGGCGCACCGGCTCATACAATTTTGCGGCAATTTTTCCTTGAGGCGCTGGTGATTGCCGTTCTGAGTGGCGGCATTGGTTTGGGCGTGGCCTATGGAATTTGCTCGCTCGTCAATTTGCTGCCAATGCCGGATTTTTTCGCGGGTCTGCTGCCGACATGGAAGTCAGGATTGTTGTCTTGCGGACTGTTGGGGGCAACAGCAGTGCTTTCGGCATTGTATCCGGCGAGGAAAGCAGCATCAGTAGATCCGATTGAAGCTTTGAGATTTGAAGCAGGAGGGTAGAAAAATCATCAACCACAAAGGACACGAAGTGACACAAAGGTTAGGAACACGGTTTCCTTTGTGTACCTTTGTGACCTTTGTAGTAAATGTCTTCGGGTTTCACAAACAGAAACTATGTTGATCGAAATCATTCTCGAAGCCTGGATCGCTTTGAAGCGCAACACTACGCGTAGCTTGTTGACCATGCTGGGCATCGTTTGGGGCATCACGACGGTGACGCTGCTCATCGCCTACGGGAGCAGCTTCCGCAAAATTCTGGTGAGCGGTTTCGATGCGTTTGGGAAAAGCGCCGTCATCTGCTGGCCGCAGCAAACCAGCGAACAACCCGGCGGACAACGCGCAGGCAAGAAAGTGGTTTTCGAAAAAGCGGATGTCGATATGGTGAAGGAAACCGCGCCGCTCGTGAAGCAAGTTTGCCTGGAGACTGAGCACCGGCCCGGTATTGCGTACGGCGACCGCATGGTCGGAACCGCAGCCATCCGCGGAGTGTGTCCGGAATATGGAGAAATGCGAAACGAGGTGCCCTCGGAAGGGCGCTGGATTAATGCCAGCGACGAACTGGAACGGCGGCGTGTAGCCTTTCTCGGTGGACGTGTACGAGAGCAACTGTTCAGCGGACGTCCAGCCGTCGGCGAAACCGTAACCATCGGTGGCGTGCGCTTCACCGTGATTGGCGTTATGGCGCGCAAAATTCAACTCAGCAATTATTTCAGCAGCGACGACGACTCAGTCTGGATTCCTTATGCCGCGGCCGGCGATCTGTGGAATACGCGCGACGCGCAGGTGCTGATCTTCGCGCCCATTGCGCCGCAGTTCGAAAAGAAGGCCATGGCGCAGGTGCTGGCCGCAGTTGCGACCCGGCAACAGTTCTCCCCAACTGATCCGAAGGCGATTCAGATGTTCGGACGCGACGAGTTTCGCCCGGTGATCGACGCACTTACCATCGGATTGCAGGTGCTGCTTACTTTTATTGGGACTCTGACGTTAGGTATTGGTGGCGTCGGCGTGATGAACATCATGCTAGTTTCAGTCGACGAGCGTATCCGCGAAATTGGCCTGCGGCGGGCGCTGGGCGCCAGAAAACGTCACATCAAGCTCCAATTTCTCGCCGAGACTCTGCTGATCATGATGCTGGGCGGCGCAATCGGCGTCCTATTGTCGTATGCGATCGCCGCCGCTGTCGGCACGTTGCCGCTGATGGGGCCGCCCTTTGAAGATGAGTCTGGCAAGGCCGATATTCATCTACAAATTTCGTTCATGACGGTGACGCTTTCTACTATCGTGCTACTGATTGTCGGCGTGATCAGCGGATTGGTGCCGGCGCTGCGCGCTTCGAAACTCGATCCGGTAGAGGCTCTGCGATACGAATAAAAGGTCGGCCACGGATTTCGCGGATTAAGCTCAGCTCGAAAATCAAAAGAACACATCTGCGAAACCCGCGAGTATCCGTGGCTGCTTTACAAATATCGCCGGTTAGCTGTACCTTGCAGCCAGTTCCCTTAATATTTCTTGCGAGGTGCCCGCTTGCCGATTTCTGCAATCGATGCCATTGGTCCTGCCTTTCAGCATACGAAAGAGCAACTCCTGCGGCCCTTCCGCGCGGCAGAATGGGCGAAGCTGGCGTTGGTTGGGTTTCTGGCCGGGGAGCTCAGTTCCGGAGGATGTAATGGTGGCAATTTCCAGGTACCAACCCGGCCCACTGAAGGACATGGTTCCCTGGGATCCGCTTTGCCCAGCATTAATCCGGCAATGCTTGCAGGCTTGATCGCGCTGCTCATCGTCGTCGGCATAGTTTTTTGGATACTTTTCGTTTACGTCAGTAGCGTGATGCGCTTCATCCTTTTCGACAGCGTGGTCACCAAACGATGCGAAATCGGCCGCAGTTGGTCGCGCCGCCATGGCGATGGTTTGCGCTACTTCGTGTGGCAAATTCTTTTCACACTCGCAATGGGCGTGGGTCTAACTGTGCTGATTGGAATTCCGGCTGCATTTGCCTTTGCTGTGGGCTGGCTCCAACACGCCAGGCAGCACATGCTTCCACTCATACTGGGCGGAATGCTTTTGTTCTTTGTGATTATGGGATTCATTTTGCTGTCGCTGGTGGTCCACGTTTTCACCAAAGACTTTGTGGTGCCGCAAATGGCTCTGGAAAACATCAACGCCTTTGAAGGATGGCGTCGGCTGTTGCACATGTTAAATGCGGAAAAATCGAGTTACGCCGGTTACATCGGCATGAAGATCGTTATGGCGTTAGGAGCCGCAGTTGTTGTGGGCATAATTACTTTTATTGTGCTTCTCCTGTTCCTGATTCCTGTTGGGGGATTTGGCATAGTCGCTGTATTGGTTGGAAAAGCGGCCGGTCTGACTTGGAACCTGTACACAATTACGTTAGCGATCGTGCTCGGCTGCATTGTGCTGGCGGTGCTTTTGTATATCATCTCTCTGATCTCAGTGCCCGCTATCGTATTCTTCCCGGCTTATTCGATTTACTTTTTCGCATCGCGCTATCCGCCGCTGGACGCGTACCTGCGCCCCCCTCTGCCAACAGTTCTGCCATCCCCGCCCTTGCCACCACCGCTACCAGAGCCGATTGGGTAGAAACCCTTCTTGGAACAGTACAACCCGAAGAGTTTTTGTCATTCCTGGTTAAAGAGGGAATCCAGGTGTCAGCCTGCAGTAGGTATACAGGTGCAGACGAGAACTTGGATCTCCCGCTTCGCTCAAGATGACAATTTCTTAATGTTACTGTTCGCCGCGACAGTGCATCCTTAGAGCCCAGTCAACGTATTTGAAATTGGATCATCGCTCGTCAGACCGCTTATGCAACTCCGGACAGTACGATGAAAAACGGCGATCGTTCGTATTTTTTTGGAGTAAAAAAGAAACCGCCAACTGCGCGCTGCTGCGCCTTGCGACGTGGCGATGGTAGTGCGCGAAGTCTGACCGTCTATGCTCGAATTTTCCTGATCTGCGTGGCCGTGCTTATTCCCGCATGTACTTCCCTGCTGCTCTCACAGACGCTCAGATACTCAAAGCCACCTAACGCAAAGAATGGCGAGGTTCTATATAAGAATGGATGCATTGCGTGCCATGGCAGCACCGGCAAGGGGGCGCCGCAGACCACCATCGAATTCAAGCTGCCCGATACCTTCCCAGATTTCACGCGGTGCGATCAGACGACCGCAGAAACGAACCTGGCATACAAAGCCGTGGTCGTCCACGGGGGACCAGCACGCGGTTTGTCCCAGATCATGCCAGCATTTGGCGAATTGCTCACCTCCGAACAGATTGACGATGTAATCGCTTACTTGCGCGAGTTCTGCACCGACAAACGCTGGCCGCGCGGAGAACTGAACCTGCCGCGAGCAATAGTGACGGAGAAGGCATATCCAGAAGACGAGGTCGTAATTTCGACTGCAATGAACGTCAGCGGGGCACCAGGTGTTACCACCGATATCATCCATGAGCAGCGATTCGGCATGAACAATCAGATCGAAGTCGACCTGCCGATCAACTCCCAAGACCAGAATCACGCCTGGAATAGCGGGTTGGGAGACATTACCTTCGGGGTGAAGCGAGTGATGTTTTCGAGTCTGCGTACCGGATCCATTTTGAGTCTGCAGGGCGGAGTGCTCGCTCCCACCGGCAATAGCAAATATGGATTCACCAACGGGACGACGACGTTTGAACCCTTCGCCGCATTCGACCAACTCTTCACCACCAACACATTCCTGCAACTCCAACTGGGCGCCGACTTACCTCATCGCACGGATATCACGCCGCAAAGCCTGTTCTGGCGGGCGGTCGTCGGGCAGACGCTCGCAGGAGACCATCGCCTGGGCCGATTGTGGTCGCCCATGGTCGAGTTCCTGGCCGATCGTGACCTGAAAGATGGCGCGAAAACAAATTGGGACGTGCTTCCGGAAATGCAAGTCACGATAAGCGCCAGGCAACACGTGCGCCTTGACCTCGGGGTGCGCACGCCCATGACGAACACAGCCGGACGCGACAAGCAACTTGTGTTCTACCTGCTTTGGGATTGGGCGGATGGAAAACTGTGGGAGGGCTGGAAATGAAGGTGCGCTGGCCAGTTCTACTGATGCTTTCAGTTGCACTGCTTGCGGTGCCGACGATCGTGCAGGCCGCTTCGAAAGACAGGAATCTGAACACGGAGTTTCGCACGTCAGACCGATGCGTAGCGTGTCACAACGATTTGAAGACTAGTTCCGGAGAAGACATTTCTATCGGATTCCAGTGGCGGGCCAGCGTCATGGCCAATTCCTCGCGCGACCCCTACTGGCAAGGCAGCGTGCGGCGGGAGTCGCTGGATCATCCTGAATCGCAGGCCAACATCGAAGATGAATGTTCGGTCTGCCATATGCCTATCACCCACTTGACGGCGAAATCGGAAGGCCAGAAGACAAAGATTTTTGCGCATCTTCCAATATCTTCATCGGACCAGCAGCATCGTGCGGCGGCCGACGGAGTCTCCTGTTCCGTTTGTCATCAAATTGAGAAAGATAGATTGGGAACGAGCGATGCAGACAATGGAAATGTCGTTATCGCAAGTGCGAAGAACACAAATCAGCGACCTGAGTACGGGCCGTTTGTGATCGATGGGGGGCATCGGCGCGTGATGCAGTCATCCACCGGCGGATTCGTGCCGGAGGCAGGCGATCAGATTCGAGACTCGGCGCTGTGCGGCAGTTGTCATACTCTGAAAACGAAAGCCTTGGGTCCAGGAGGAACGGAAATCGGCAGCCTTCCTGAGCAGATGCCATATCAAGAATGGCTGCACAGCGACTACCCCGGCAAACAAACCTGCCAATCGTGCCACATGCCCGAAGTACAGGAAGCAGTGCCAATCACCGCTTTGTATGGGCAGCCGCGTGCGGGCATGCATCGTCACGAATTCATTGGCGGAAACTTCTTTCTCCAGCGCATTTTGAACGGCCATCGCGACGACCTCGGCGTGACCGCACTGCCGCCAGAACTTTCCGCCGCTGCCGACCGGACGATCACTTTCTTGCAGACGCAATCAGCGCGGGTAAGCATTCGCAATGTGCAAACCACCACCGCGGGGCTCTCGATGGACGTGCTGGTCGAGAACCTCAGCGGACATAAGCTTCCGACAGCATATCCATCGCGCCGCGCATGGCTGCACGTAGTGCTGCGCGACAGCAATGGACGAGTTGTTTTCGAATCGGGTGCGCTCAATCCGGATGGATCTATCGTGGGCAATGACAACGATGCGGACCCGTCGCGATTCGAGCCATACTACCGCGAGATCAACAGTCCTGAGCAGGTGCAGATTTTCGAGCCGATCCTGAAAGACGCGCAGGGGAAAGTGACCACCGGGCTTTTGTCGGCGATCGGATATCTGAAAGACAGCCGCATCCTGCCCAGCGGCTTCGATAAAAAAACCGCCGAACCCGACATCTCTGTCGTAGGCGAGGCCGCCAACGATCCCGATTTCAACGATAAAGGCGCGCTTACTCGCTACGTGATTAACACGGGCAACACGACCGGGCCTTTCCACGTGGAAGCAGAACTCTGGTATCAGCCAATCGGTTTCCGCTGGGCTCACAATCTCGCGCCTTACCATGCGATGGAGCCGCAGCGGTTCGTCGGCTATTACGAAACAGCGGCACAACATTCGGCTATCGTGCTAGCGAAAGCGGAAGGGGATCGGTGATCAAGGTTCAGAAAGGACAGTTCTCGGCTCGATGCGGCTTTAATCCCGGGCTCGGTTCTTGATCCAAATAGGCGAACCCACAAATCCGAAGGCTTTGCGTAATTGGTTTTCCAGAAAGCGCTGGTAGGAAAAGTGCAGCTTCACCTTGCGGTTGGTGAAAAGCACGAAGGTTGGCGGAGACACTCCGGCTTGCGTCATGTAATAGATTTTTACCTGCTGGCGTGCGGGCACTGAAGCACGCTCGAAATCAACATACTTCAAGAAACGATTCATTTCCGCCGTTGGAATTCGCTTGCGACGCTCGGAAGCAACTTCCTCCAGCGTTGGCAAAATCTTTTCTGTCCCCTTACCCGTAGCTGCAGAGACGAAAAGCACCGGGGCATAGTTTAAGAATTTGAGGTCATAGCGAACTCTTTCCTCGTAAGCCGCACGATCCGTCGGACTCTTGCTTTCACGAATGCGAGTCGCTTTCGATTCGCGCCCCGCTTTCTTTTGACCGCTTGTCACCAAGTCCCATTTATTTACGATGATGATGACCGACCGGCCGCTTTCGTGAGCATAACCCGCGATCGTGGCATCCAGAGCGCTGACACCCTCGGTGGCATCAATCACCAGCAGCGCAATGTCTGCAGCTTCGAGATGCTTGCGCGCCATCACGACGGAAAGTTTTTCTGCCATGAGATGGGTTTTGCCCTTGCGCCGGATTCCCGCCGTGTCGATAAAGCGGAAGCTTTTGCCATTGATGTCGATCACTTCGTCGACCGCGTCGCGGGTTGTCCCGGGGATCGGCGAAACGATGGATCGAGAAGTTCCGGTGAGCCGGTTCAGCAAAGTTGACTTGCCAACATTCGGATGCCCGATAATCGCGACTTTTACTTCTTTGGGTTGGGCTGCGTTCTCGGGTTCTGAGTCAGGCTGCGCCTCCTCATCAAAATCCGCGATGTCGGGTAGAGTGATTTCTGGCTCCGGAAATTCAGGCTCGGATTCTGCGCTCGCGGTCTCAAGCCCGAGAGCTTCAAAGACCGCTTCGAGAACATCGTCCACGCCGCGTCCATGTTCGGCGGAAACCGGAAATATATTTCTGATACCGAGGCGATGAAATTCGTCGATCAGCGACTGCTGTTTGTCGCTATCAATTTTATTAACTGCCAGAAACAGCGGTTTGCCGCCGCGAAGCAACAAGCGGGCGAGGTCGATGTCCGGCGCGGTTAGTTCGCTTCGCCCATCGACCACCAGAATGATCGCATCGGCCTCTTGCAGCGCAACCTTCGCTTGACGAAAAATTTCCGCTGGAATGAAATCTTTCTCGTCAGGTTCGATTCCGCCCGTGTCCACGATACGCAGACGATGTCCACGAAAGTGAGCCTCGCCGTAGAGCCTGTCGCGGGTGATTCCAGGCTCGTCCCCCACAATGGCGCGCCGTGAGCCAACAATTCGATTGAACAGCGTCGATTTCCCGACGTTAGGCCGACCGACGATGGCAATGGTAGGAACGCCAACCGTTGCCGGAGCGCTCATCGAATTGGAATTGATTCGAGTCAACGGTTTCAAGAACGATCACGGGGGGACAGCCAGTGGGTTCGACGGCTATTATAAAGACTCCGTGGCCTCCATCCCTCAGCCCGCTTCCGCGCCATCTGCTAAAAAGCACGAAGTCTCGCTCTACCAGTTCTTCGCCCCCGGAGGCGTGCTTTCACGCACCCATCCCGCCTACGAATTCCGTCGCGGACAGCTGCAAATGGCGCAATCCGTCGAGCAAGCCCTCGAAGAAAAACGTCACCTCATCATCGAGGCTGGCACTGGAACAGGCAAAACTCTCGCTTACCTCGTTCCTGTAATCCGCTCTGGCAAACGCGTAATCATTTCGACTGGCACCAAGAACCTGCAAGAACAGCTCTTTCACAAGGATATCCCTTTTCTTGAGCAAGCATTGTTTCCAAACGGCGAGGGACGGCTGAATGTCTGTTATATGAAGGGACGAAATAATTATCTGTGCCGCAAGAAGCTCTACGACTTAACCGGCCAGCCGGTGCTAAGCGGACTGGAGGAGATCGAGCATTATCGCGCCATCGCCGCATGGGAGAAGGCCACGCAGACTGGCGATCGCGCAGAACTAGCCGAACTGCCCGAAGCCAGCGCGCTCTGGCACAAAATCGACGCCCGCTCTGATGCGTGCATCGGACAGAAATGCACTTCGTGGGATAAATGCTTTATCACCGAAATGCATCGGCGAGCGATGGAGAGCGACATCATCATCGTCAACCATCATTTGTTTTTTGCTGATCTCTCCATCAAGCAGCAAGCCGAGTACGCGCCCGATGCCGGTATTCTGCCGGAGGTTGGCGCTGTCATCTTCGACGAGGCCCACGAATTAGAAGACGTGGCTGGCAGTTACTTCGGCGTTTCCGTTAGCAATGGACGGGTGGAGGAGCTGTGCCGCGATGTAGAAGCGTCGCTACAGCGCAATCATATGCTTTCGGCGCAAATCATGGGCGCGCTGAAAAGCCTGCGCGAGCGATCCATGTTTTTCTTTTCCCTGCTGCCGCAGGGGGAGGGTCGTTTTTCTTTTGAGAATCGCCGCGATTTTCTGGAAGAAAACGGCGAAGAATTCATGGCATTGCAGCAATCATTCACTCGACTGGGCTCGGAGCTGGAAAGTCTGCCGTCGAAGCCGGAGGAAGTTTTCAACTTCGTGAGACGGGCGCAGGAACTGCAAGTGCAATTCGGTTTTCTGATGGAGTCAGAAGATCCGAACACGGTGTTCTGGATCGAGCGCAGGCGCGGTGGACGCGACAAGTTCAGCGTTTATCTGCAAGCCACACCGATTGATGTGGCGCCGATTCTGAAGACTTGTCTGTTCGACAAACTGGAGTGCGCGGTGCTAACTTCAGCCACGCTCGCCGTAGGCGGTGGTTTCGAGTACATGCGAAATCGCCTGGGCCTTGAGCACGCTCGGGAATCTGTTCTGCCTTCGCATTTCGATTACGAAAATCAGGCGCTGTTTTATGTCCCGCCCGATCTTCCCGACCCGCGCACGCCGCAGTTTGCCGCCAACGCTGCAGACCGCATCCGACGCTTGCTCGAAATCACGCGTGGCCGTGCATTCGTGTTGTTCACCAGTTATGCGCAGATGAACGACGTCTACCAGCGCCTGCTCGGCGAACTCGATTTCCCCATGTTGCTGCAAGGCGACGCGCCGAAAAGCGCGCTGCTCGAGGAGTTTCGCCTGACTCCGAATGCCGTTCTGTTCGCAACTTCATCCTTCTGGCAAGGCGTTGATGTGCAGGGAGAACAACTCAGCTGCGTGATCATCGATCGTCTGCCTTTCGCGGTTCCCAGCGATCCGGTGGTCGCCGCTCGGGTAAAATCCATCGACGCCGAAGGCGGCAACGCGTTCTTTCAATATCAGGTTCCGGCGGCCGTAATCACGCTGAAACAGGGCTTTGGACGGCTCATTCGCTCGCTCCACGACCGCGGCCTGCTGACATTGCTCGATAATCGCATCTTAAAAAAAGCCTACGGGCGGCTTTTCATCGAGAGCCTGCCAAACTATCGCAAGACAACAGACTTGGCGGTGGTCGAGGGATGGTTCGGCGCGGCGCAGCAAGAGCCGGATGTTTAGGGAACATGTGATCAGTCTGAATGGAGGCTGGGCGTGTTCGCCCAGTGGCGGGGCCGCGCGGCTCGCGCCCGCCAGGACCCTTTACGAATTGCTAGAATCAACGACGCGAATCAGCTAAAGAGTTTCATCCCCGCAGCGGCCGCAGTCCGGTCGAAGGTAACGGTGTATTGACATTCCGCAGCATGGCCGCAGCGCTCAATCAGGCAGTCCGCAAAGTCGGCGCGGCTGGCGCTGTACCTGCGCAATGCCTGAAACACGACTTCAGCCCGCTCAATCACTAGTTCTTCGCTTCGCAGTAAACTTGTTCAATTTCGTTCTTCCTGAAACGGTAAGAAACCTCCAACACCCAAACCAATTCCACGATCACGATCAGGGAGAGAAATCCGGGTGAGTCAGGGAAAGTAAGTCTATAACCCTCACCGCTGCGGCCGTCTGGGCAGGATCGTCGTGAGTAAGATAGCGGACAACAACATTTGTGTCGTCGCCGATCTCCCCAGGCTATTACCGCGTCCCGGATGCGCGCCTCGCGATGGCCGCGTTCATCTCTTCGATCGATACTGGCTTGTTTCGCTTGCCTTGGAACAGCCCTTTCAGTTCCCGCACCGAGCGGCTGGCGGCAACGATGGCGAATTGACCCTTCCCCTACTCCACGAATTCCACGCGATCTCCGGCCTCCAAGGTTTTCTCACGATACAATTGCAGATTACAAGCCAGAACAATCAGACACTTCCCGAACCACTCGCTTTTGTGTGGATGGACTCGGCATCAAACCTAATGAAAGGGCATTGGATGCTCAAAAAAGCAGGATTGCTAGTTGCGGTATTTTTCTTTTTTACTTTGTCGGGTCTCAGCCAGGACAAAGGACATTTCGACGCGAGCTTTAACGGCGCGATTGTTCTCACCCATCCTTCGAGCGGAAACGGGATTCAACAGAGCGCGACCGTTGGCTCAGATTATTTCGGAACTTTCCGATTCAAGTTCAAGCCTAAACACTCCCTCCTTTTCAACTTCGGCAGCGCCAGGAACTCTCAGATTTACCAGACAAACTTTGACTTTCATGTGTTGACGAAAACGACCGAGTACAGCGGCGCTTATATGTACACCTTGTTTGACAAGCGCAAATTCCAGCCGTTCGTGCTCATAGGTGCGGGAGCGCTTAGTTTCAATCCGCAGAGCACCTGGTTATTTCTGCCGGATTTTGTTCCCGGCGTTCCCAACCGAGTGCAGGCGGTGCTGAATACCAGCAAACAGACACAACTAATGTATCTTTACGGCGGCGGATTCGATTACCGCCTGCCCTGGAAATTCGCTTTGCGCGTGCAGTATCGCGGTCTCATTTATAACGCCCCCAGTTTTAATGTGAATGCCGCTCTCTCGGGAGGGTCCGTCAATCTCGCCACAGGAAGCAAAGGCTACATGTCCGAGCCTTCGATCGGGCTGGTTTTCAAGTTCTGAAAAGTCACGGATCTTTGAGGATTTACACAGATGACGATATCCATGTAATCCGTGGCTGCTCTTAGGAATTCAAGGCTGCCTTGCGTAGCTTGCGGCTTTCCGCCAGCAAGGCCATAGAATGCATCAGGTTTTGCAGGGTGACAATACCAATCAGATGTTCGTCTTCTACGACCGGAATAATGCTGAGATTGCGGGCAGTCAATTTCCGGAATGCAGAGGCCAAAGACTCCTTTTTTTGCGCCACTTCAAAGATGCGATTCATCACCGCCTGTACGTAGCCGTTTCCTTCTGCGCGCAACGCCTGCAGGATTTTCTGTTTCGAGATAACGCCCACCATGTCGCTGCCACGAATCACGGGGAAATCATCCTGCAGTGAATGCACAGCTTTCTCTAATGCATCTTCCAAAGTATCGGCCGGAGACAAGGTTGCGAAGTCGGTCAGCATGATGTCTTCCAGCCGCACGGTTTCGAGCACCGACTGAAATACGGCCGAGCGCTCCTCTAGTTGCGCCGCAATGAAGAGGAAGAACCCAATCATGGTCAGCCCGACATAAGACGGCCAGACAATGCCCACCAGCATGAACATAGTTGCAAAGGCCTGGCCAATGGAAACCGCGCGCCGCGTGGCTCGTACTGGATCCATGGTGCGGCTGAAGACGGCTCGCAGCACCCGGCCTCCATCCATCGGATATGCCGGAAGCAGGTTGAGAAGAGCCAACCCCACGTTCGACCACACAAGGCTGCGAGGCAGGTTTCCGGAATAAACGTACGGAGTTGCGAAAAGATGAATCTGCGGAGCAAAACCAAGCAAAATGCCCGCTGCGATTGCAGCAATCAGAATATTGACCAAAGGTCCGGCCATAGCGATTCGGATATCCCGCTTCCAGGTGAGAATGCCGGGCTCCAAAGGACGCTGCGTCTCGTCGAGCAGAGTAACTTCACCGATGGGCAGCAGGATAATAGCTTTGGCAGGAACTCCGGCGCGCATGCCGACCAATGCTTGCGCCAAGGCATGCAATACAACACTGCCGAGAATAATTCCCACCAGAGCCAGACCTCGACCAGGATTGGCTGGCCCATGCGTAGTTGACTCAGTAAGCCAAACGAAAATGAGCAGAAAAAAGAATGTCAGATGGATGCGAAGTTCGACTCCGAATACCCGACCCGCCGGAATAGACCAGTTCCTCATGCGAACCTCAACACTCTCCTCTCTCTATTCTATATAGTTAGACGCTGTAACGGGTGCGCGGGATGCGACGGCAGTAATCGAAAGTACTTTAACGGCTGGGCTGCCGAGCGCGCCTGCCGCGTGATCTGTGATGAGAGTGATCGCAGGAAAATATCGGAGCCGGCGGTTGCAGTCTTTGCCCGGCCTGGAACTTCGCCCCACCGCAGATCGATTGCGCGAAACCCTATTCAACGTGCTCGCGGCGGGAAATCCGATGGCCCTCGAGGGAACGGTTTGGGTCGATCTGTATGCGGGAACCGGTGCAGTCGGAATCGAAGCCATCAGCCGCGGCGCAGGCATGGTTCATTTTGTGGAATCGTCTGAAGGCGCAGTACGCCTCATTAGAAAAAACCTGGCATCGCTGGGAATAGAGACAGGCTTTGAAATCCTCAAACAGGATTCGCTTTGTGTCCTCCGAGTACTGGCGTCTAAGGCAGATTTTATTTTTCTCGATCCTCCCTACGAGATGGAAGAAGCCTACCAGCAGGCGCTGGAAAAGCTTTCGACATCGGGCTTGCTAACAAATGAGAGTATCGTCATCGCCGAACATCAGAAAAAGTTTGAGCCGGGAGAGATTTTTGGACCGTTGCGTCGATACCGGAAGTTAGTGCAAGGTGATGCGGTGCTCAGTTTCTATCGACTTGCTTTAATTTGAGAACCCGACTGATGTCATCCCGAGCGAAGAGAGGGATCTCGGTTTCGGGCGGAACCAGCGATCCCACAATGACAGTGTGTTGCGGCATCCTCTAAACCATCACATCAGAATTTCTTTAGTCCGCCTCACAATCGGGTGCTGCATCTCCTGCAGATCATTCTTCACTTGGTTCAAGCCGTAAACACACTGCTCAAAATGGCTCGACAAGTTGGCGAACAGCGGCGCGACTTTCTCGTACTCGAAATGCTCGAACTTGGAGACGATGTAGTAACTCTCTTTTCCAGCTTTGATCCAATCCAAAAAGTTCTCTGTGCGGTTGCGGCGCAATCGGTAATGGTTGATGCTTTCCGGAAACATGCCAGCAAAAAAAAGCGTGTAGTCTCCGATATGCTTGCGTACCTGGCGCTCGCGATCGAAAGAAGGCGCAGGTCCATACACGGGGTTCGATTCGATCAGCATCTCATCCACATCGGTGATGGGTTGATCTTCGCCGTTGCGAATCTTGAACAACTGCTCCACTTCGCAGAATTCGGCCATCAAATGCGCGACGTAGTTGACGATTTGCGGATCGCGAATCCCAATCTCCTCGGCATAGTGCCGGCCCACGAGTTCGATGAACAACTGCTGCAGCGGATGCGTCTCCGGAATCATTCGCTAGCCCCCTCGAAACCCGCCACCCCAGCGGGTTTCCCTGCTGCGCGATTTTTATCGCGTCTGCTTTGAAAACGCAAGTAACTTTTGTAAGTCACCTGCGTATTCTTTTTAATTAGAGTGCGCTTCGCTCCGGAAAGGTTTCTCGCAATGGCTTGTTGGCACACTCGAGACTCCGCTGCTAATCGCCGTAGCCCTGCGACTACAATATCGGCGAGAGAGGCATTCGACTCTATGCAACGCCAGAACATTTCCAGCGGTACACAATGGGAACCAATTGTGGGTTACTCGCGTGCGGTCAAAATAGGGTCTTACGTGCATGTATCCGGGACCACTGCGACCGACGCGAATGGCGGAATCGTGGGCCGCGGCGACCCATACGCTCAAGCCGTACAGACGCTGAGAAATATTGAGTCAGCGTTGAAAAAGGCTGGCGCTACATTGAACGATGTAGTGCGCACACGAATGTTCGTGATCAACATTGCCGATTGGGAAAAGATCGGCAAAGCCCACGGCGAGTTCTTCCGTGACATTCGCCCGGCGACTTCGATGGTGCAGGTAAGCGCCCTGATTTCCCCTGAGATGCTGTTGGAAATCGAAGCAGACGCTGTGATTGGCGACTCGCAGGCGTAGAATGCGCTGGACCTGTAGCGGGTTCATTTCAAATCGGTGGAGCATGCGAATGAAAAACTGTTGGTGGATCGTTTTCGCGATTGTGATTTGCTGCAACGCCCAGGAAAACAGCGCCAGCCCGGTGTTACACGCTTTTACGGTCGTTCGCGCCGGCACACTCATTGACGGCAAGTCCGATGCTGCCCGCCACAACCAGGTCATTATTCTCCGCGGCAACCGCGTCGAAAGCATTGCAGACGCCACCGCCGCGAAGATTCCCGATAGCGCAGTTGTTATCGACCTCTCCCATGCCACCGTGCTACCCGGCCTGATCGATGCGCATACTCACATCTTTCTCCAAGGCGAGGAGCCCGCGCATGGCGGATACGACGTGAACCTTCTCAAGTATCCACTGGCATTGCGTGCGGCGCGCGCAACAGTTTCCGTGCGGCGGGCGCTGGAGCAAGGTTTCACCACGCTGCGCGATCTTGAGACCGAAGGCGCGGGCTATGGCGACGTCGGCATCAAAGAGGCCATTGAGCGCGGATACATTCCCGGGCCCCGGTTATTCGTTTCCACTCGCGCAATTTCCACCACCGGTGGTTACCCGCTCGAAGGCTACGCGCCCGAACTCGACATGCCTACCGGCGCGGAGTTGATCGACGGGCCAGTCGAGGCTCGTAAAGCGGCTCGTGAGCAACTGTCACACGGCGCCGACTGGATCAAGGTTTACATGACCCATCGTTCGTGGGTGGGAAAGAATGGCGAACTGGTTTCGCAGCCCACCCTGACAGTCGAAGAACTGAAAGCCATCGTCGACGAAACTCACGGCTGGGGGAAAAAAGTCGCCTGCCACGCCTATGGCGGAATCGGATTGCATCGCGCGCTCGACGGTGGCTGCGACTCCATCGAACACGGGCTTGATCTTGATGACGCCGCCATCGCCCAGATGCTCAAGCAGGGTACGTGGTACTGTCCTACGCTGAGCGCGTATTACCACGACTGGGCTCCGGCGGATACTCCCGAAGGTGAGCGTGATCGAAAACGCGCAGCGGTGCATGAAGTCTCATTCCCGAAAGCCTTGCATGCGGGCGTGAAGATTGTGTTCGGCACCGATATCGGAGGCATTTCATGGAGCGAGCCCATCGCCCAGGAATTCCCTCACATGGTCGAACTCGGCATGTCTCCCATGGATGCCATCAAAAGTGCGACTTCGCGTTCCGCCGAGATGCTCGACATGCAGGGCCAGATCGGTGTGATTGCGCCGGGCGCCTATGCGGACATCATCGCGGTTCCGGATGATCCCGTCCATGACATTAAATCACTGCAGAACGTCCAGTTCGTAATGAAAGATGGCAAGATTTTCCGCGATGAAATTAAGTGATAGGTGCCCGCCAATTTTTGGGTAATTAATACACTTGACACCCGCCGCGCATGCGTCATAATGCCCCAATCTTTTCGTCCGCCCTGCATTCAGAAGCGGCGCGCGAATTTGTGGTTTACGGCGGAGGTGGTTATGAATGTACTGAATCTGTGCGATCCCGAAGCAGCAGCGGTTCCGGTTGAAGCGACGGTGGCGGATGCCATCCGTAAGATGCTCGACTTCCACGTAGGAGCTGTTGCGATCGTCGACAGTGAGCGGCGAGTGGCTGGAATCTTCACCGAACGCGACGTATTGCGAAAATTTTCTTTGAGCGGACGCGATCCCGCCCAGACGCCGGTTCTCGAGCTGATGACCACACCAGTTGAGCTAGCCACCTTGCAGACCAGTCCGGATGAAGCGTTGGTCACGATGGTCGAACGCCATTTCCGCCATCTTCCAATCGTAGACAACAATGGCAGGCTGCTGGGCATGCTGTCAATTCGCAATGTGCTGGAGTGGAGGATTGACGATTTGAACCGCGAAGTGGGATCGCTCGAACAATATGTCAGCAACGACGCACCCGGCGGAGACTAGAAGACTGGGGCTGGCGCAAAGCGGCAAAGTTGCAGCCCACGGCGAGAACCGTGAAACCGGTCCGCCCCAACGGAGCGAAAGATTATTTCTTGCTCGCTTAAGCTTCACCAAAATTCCTCTTATATTCTTCCCAATGCTGGCGAACGCCTTCCATGATGCGCTGGTACTCGGGATCGCCGCGAAGTTTGTCGTAGTTCTTGTCGCGCTGAAACCAGGGATAGTTGTGATTCCCAACTTCAACCGCTCGCCGCAGCCATGCCAGCGCTTGTTCTTTCTCTCCCAGCAGCGCGTAAATGCCGCCCATCCAATAGGCGCCGTCGCCGTCGATTTCGTCAGTCGGGCGAGCCCGCAAGAGCTTGGGGTCAATTTTGTCCCGCTCACCTTTGGAAGCGTACAAAAATCCGGCCATGCACCGGGCGGAATTGTCGTCGCTGTCGCGGCCCAATTCCTCGGCGCGTTTTAGCACTACCTCGGCCTCATCGAGTTTGCCCTGGTAGTAAAGAAACTCTCCCAAATAAGCCATCGCTTTGAACTGGTTTGGATTCTCAGCCAGGGCCTGTTTAACCTCTTGCTCAGCCTCGGGCGCGCGACCTACATAAAGCAGCATGCGTCCGTGCATCCAGTGGATACGCGTAGTGGTTGGGTTTAACTCAGCACTGCGGCGGTAAGCTTTCTCGGCAGCGTCGTCCAGTCCGGCATAGTGGTAAACGTATCCTAGGTTGTCCCATACAGCGTCGGAATTCGGTGCGAGCGTCACCGCCTGCTTCAATGTGCGGATTGACTCCATGTTCCGGCCGGCCTCACTCAGGATCGCTCCCAAAGAGTTGAGTCCTTCCAACAAATCCGGCTTTAGTTCGAGCGATCGACGTGCCGCCTTCTCGCCTAGGGCTAGGTTTTGGGCGCCATTCTCCGTGATATTCGCGGCTTCCAAGAGGTACAAATCGCCCAGTAGAGCATAGGCGTCCGCAAACGAGGGATCCAAGGCGATGGCTTGCTGTAAGCCACGTTCGCCTTGGTGCAGACTTTCCCCGTTCGAACGCATGTAGTATTCGTTCTTGTAGAATCGCGCCTGCAAATACAAGTTGTAGGCCTCAGGAGAAGTCGTAGGCTTTGCCGCCAGCGATTGCTGTTCCTGACCGGAAACTTGGACGCGCAGCCCTTCCACCACTTTCTGCGCGACCTCATCTTGAAATTTCAGCATATCGTCAGCCTTGAGATCGTAGTGCTCTGCCCAGCGCATCGCGCCATTCTCGCGATCAATCAGTTGCACCGATACCCGCATGATCCCCGAGGCACGCTGATAAGTACCGTCCAAGACCGAATTCACGCCAAGTTCCTGCGCGGCCTTCGCGGGGTCGGCCGGGTCTTTGACGTATTTCAAAACCGAACTAGTGGGTCGCACGGCCAGGTTTTGCAGCGATGCCAGACGTGTGATAATCGCATCCGTCATACCGATTCCCCATGAGTCTTCTCCGGGACGAAGCGAGAGATCGCGGAACGGAAGCACGGCAACGCTACGCACTGCAGGTTGCGAGACGGGTGCGCTTGCAGATGGCGCTGAGGGCTTTTCTGGCGAATACTTTCGCCAAACTAGAAAAGCTGCGATCAACACAACCGCTGCGACGGCGGCGATGGCGATTTTCTTTGCTAAGCCGCTCGGCAATCGTGTTTCCGGTGAAAGCTGTCCCGAAGTCCGGTGGCCGGACTCCGATTCCCGTTTCAGGCGCAGCAGGTCGCTCCGCATATCCGCCGCGCTTTGATAGCGGAGGTTCCGATCTTTCTCCAGAGCCTTGCCGATGATGCGTTCCAGCTCCGCCGGCGCTTCGGGATTCAGCCGCGCGGTTGTCGCTGGCGTCGCATCGAGAATGGCCTTGAAAATGACTCCCGAGCTTTCACCGCGAAAAGGCAGCACGCCCGTGGTCATTTCGTAAAGCACCGCCCCGAACGAGAACAGATCGCTTCGCGCGTCCAGATCTTTCGCACGCACCTGCTCCGGCGACATATAAGCTACGGTGCCCAGCGTGGCGCCTGGGCTGGTGAGATGCTGCTCGTCGACCATGCCTGACATGGTGTTTGCTGATGCGACTTGACTGAAGGAACTGGGAGTGGGCGTAACTTTTGCCAGCCCAAAGTCAAGGATCTTGGCTTGCCCACGTTTGGTGATGAAAATATTCGCAGGCTTGATGTCGCGGTGAACGATGCCAGCGGCGTGAGCGACGTCCAGGGCGTCGGCGATCTCTATGGCGAGTGAAATAATCAGCTCCGGTTCCAGTGGACGCCCCGCAATACGGTGCTTCAGCGTCAGCCCATCCAGAAACTCCATGACAATGAACGATTGCCCTTCATGTTTCCCAATCTCGTGTATGGTGCAAATGTTGGGATGGTTCAGGGCAGACGCCGCCCGTGCCTCGCGCCGGAAACGTTCCAAAGCCTGCGGGTCCTGGGCCACGTCCGGGGGCAAAAACTTCAACGCAACGAAGCGGCCAAGCTCCGTGTCTTCGGCCTTATAAACCACGCCCATACCACCGCCGCCGAGTTTTTCGACAATCCGGTAGTGCGAGATGGTCTGCCCAATCATTGGCGCGAATCTTACGTCGGTAAAACTCGTAAGTCAACGAACGGGTGGGGTTGGAGCGCTACGTAGCTTCGTCCCTCGAAATTTGGGATCGCCGCGTGGCTATGAAGACAGGGGCCCAAATGAGTTTGGCCGGGACCGCCTTGGAACGCCGTCGGTTGTCAGCAGCCGGCCGGTTCGGCGCATGGTTGCGCAGTCAAATCCGTAGGCCGCTCCGCAAACCAGACAGACCTGGTAGTCCTGACCTTGAGCTCCACTATGTGGCCATGAAAAATTATGACGGCAAAATATTTCCGAGAGTCGCTTAAACAATGGTGGAGTCATGCTGTTCTGGTCCCCTGTATAGCTGAAGTAGAATGTGGCCGGTTATTCGCCTGACGCATATTGGGTTTCCTGGCTAGCGGATGCGCCATCCAATCGAAATTGCCCGCCAAGTGTGTTTGCCACTGAACTCAAATCCTTGGCGAGTGCGTGGCGCCAGCGTCCCACCGAATCCTGCGCCAGTTCTTCCATGGTCTGTCCGAAGGAGAGCAACGTTCCTGCAACCTGGGTCTTCAGCAGCTGAGAGATTGAGCCTTCGATTCCTTTCTGGATGCTCTGCAAGTGTTCACAGGCATCGTCGAGTTGCTTACCCAGTTCCTGTGAGTTACGTGTGCTCAGCTCTTTGAGAACCACGTCCAGAGCCCTTTCCAACTGCGTACGCGCACCGGAGATAATGTCGCTGCCCATTTGCACCAGGCGGCTATCAAGATCGGACTCAAGCCCACGTGCCGACTCCTCCAGCTTGGCCATGCGAGTGGCGAGATCGGCGTTTTCTGTCTGCAAGCGCAACGATTCTGTTCCCACCGCTGCCTGGATTTTTCGCATTTCCTCGCGGTATCTGGAATGCTCTTCGCTGAGGCGCTGTTGCAGACCTCGTAAGAACTCCTCGCTGCGGCGCTCCAGCCTGATGCCCGCTTCCAACACTTGTTGCTGAAACCGCTCCGCGCCAGAAACGAGATGTTTCTGCACCGCATCGACGATTTCCTCCGACAAGCCCTGAGCGCGTTGCTCAACCGCCTGCAGGTCCTGTCCGACTTGCTCGCGAAACTCGTTGTGGGCAGCTATGATCTTCTTCCCGATGGCTTCCTTGGCCGCCTCCAACACCTCTTCCGATTGTTGGCGTGTCTGGCGTAAAACTTGCACGCCGAGTTCCTCGCGAAGCCGCAACAAAAGTTTTTCTTCTACCTCCGGAGGAATATGCGAGAGCGATATGTCAAATTGGCTGCGCCGGGGCGATGCTTGCGCCAGCTTTTCGCGCAGTTCTTTAATCTCCGCTTGCAAGGGCTCAACGAATTCGGCAATTACAGCCCGAAAGCGAGCATACTCAGGCACCCGCTTTCCGCGAGGCGTTTGCTCTGCGCGCGCCGGCACTTCGGACAGTTGTAACCAATCGTCAGGCGAAGTTTCGACGCCCCAGAAATTATCCGGCTGATCCAGCTTTGCGCCCAACTTCCAGCCCTCTTGATCCGAGTCCATCGGCTGGCAGTCGACGATGTGAGCCATCGTCCAGCGACCATCTTTGCTTTGGAATTGCACCGGAACGCCAGCGTCCAGCTTCATCGAAGAACGCATGGCGCAGCCGTGGGCGCTGACGACCAATGTCTCACATACTTCGGAGAATCCGGAATCCGGCTCGAGGCTGGTGACAAGTATCGGTAAGGTAATCGGAAGTCGCGAACTACGACGTAAGTCAGGCAGGTTTTGCGCGCGCATTGGGGGATCCCTTCTGACGAAGTGCGCTTCTCGTGTCCGTGGCGTGAACTCGAGTTCTCCTGTAAGGTAACGCGAGTTGGTCTATAAAGCTCGGCACGATGGTGTCTTTTCGCTTGTGCAATGGGACACTGCCCCTGCATGTTCGTGAAATCGTTATTGCAGTCGGAAAGTTGAACGGCGTGCAGGATTTCCTGGTTCGGAGCTACGGCGCGGGTAAAAAAATCGGAGAATGAAACAGGAAAGGCCGACTTTTCAGCCGGCCTTTGCAACGAGGAAAAATTCTGTAACTACTTTTTGGCTGGAGGCGCGATGGCATCTTTCGTAGCTTTTGCCACGCGGAACTTTACTACGGTCTTGGCCTTAATCTGAATGGGTTCGCCGGTTTGCGGATTGCGTCCCATGCGGGCCTTGCGATGAGCCTTCACCAGCCGGCCCAATCCGGGGACAACAAATACACCATTCTTCTTGGTCTCTTTTACAGCGACGTCGGTTAGGTGCTCAAGAAATGCGGCAGCGGTCTTGTTATTGCTTTCCAGTTTCTCAGCAAGATGCCGGACGAGCTGGGTCTTAGTCATGCCTGAAGCCATGAAACCTCCTCTGGGTGAAACGTTTGGATTTGCCTGCGATGACGCCATCTTATATCAGGTTCCTGTGGAAATATAGCGTTTGAGCCGCATTTTATGCGGTTTTTTTCATTTAGGAACCCGAAAAGCCCACAAAAACCGCCCTTTTCGCACTCGAAGCGCGTAAGGCGGCTCTGTGGCCGATTGCTCCGCACCGCGTCCCGGGCGAGTGCATTCTGCATGGGATAATGATTGAGGAGACATATCGTGAGTTGTGCCATTTGCGAAAAGCGGAAAGAAAAACGCTTTTGTCCGGCGATCCACGGACGCATCTGTCCCCAATGTTGTGGGGAGCAACGCGAGGTCACGCTCGATTGTCCGAGCACTTGTGTTTACCTCCAACAAGCCCGCGAGCATGAAAAGCCGCGCCCATTGCAGGATCTTGCGCAGGCAGCACTTTTCCCGCAGGTAGAAATCGAGCAACAATTCCTCTACGACCATGAACACTTGATCGTGGGGTTGAGCTATGCGCTGGCCAAGAGCGCGCGAGCGGACCAAGCAATTGCCGATGCGGATCTGATTGCGGCGCTCACATCGATGACCAGAAAACAAGAAACGCTGGTGAACTCAGGTTTGCACTATGAGGGTCCGGTCGCCAGCCTGAGCCAGCAAGCCGTGGTCGCGCAGATTAATGAGCTGTTGAAAGGCTATCGAGAAGTAGAACAGAAACAGCTCGGCTACAGCAGGCTGCGCGATTCTGATCTGCTCTCCGCGCTCGTCTTCCTTTTGCGCATGGGGCATGCTCGCACTAACGGACGGCCGAAATCACGAGCCTTCGTGGATTTCGTCTTGTCGCAATTCCAACCCGAAAAACATTCGGCCATAGCAGTGCCAGAAGAATCTGCCGGTCGCCTAATTATTCCCTAGCAAAACTGGCCACGGATCTGCACGGATTTTCACGGAAAGGTAATTCATATCGTGTCGTGTCTATCCGTGAAATCCGTGGCTAGCTTTTTGCCTTGCGCACGGCTTGTCCCGGCGGCAAGGCATCGCGCAATTCCTGAATGCTTCGCATCAGTACGGGATGCCGCACGTCGGGCGCGATCTCGGCTAGCGGTTCCAGCACAAAGCGTCGTTCGTGCATCGCGGGGTGAGGGATGGTCAGGCCCAAATCATCGACGATTGAATTTCCAAACAACAAAATGTCAATGTCAATGATGCGAGGTCCTTTTTCCTGCGTTCGCCGGCGGCCCATTTGTTGCTCGATTTCGAGAATGCCGTCGAGCAGTTGTCGTGGTGTCTTGTCCGTATTCAAGGCGACGACGCAATTGAGAAACCAAGACTGCGTCGTAAATTCTACTGGCTCGGTGTCGTAGAAAGACGAAACCGCCGCGACTTCGCCGAAAACGCGCAAGCGATCGATGGCGGAATGCAAATTCACCGCACGATCCCCCACATTAGAACCAAGCGAAAGATAGACGAGGCTGGACATTGGACTCAATCATAGTAGCGCCGGCATCTTGCCGGCTGTCGCGAGGGCATCTTGCCCTCGCCAGTGCGGGCGGGAGGCCCGCACAACAGCCGCCGGGGGCGGCGCTACACTTTCCCATTGCCTCGCAAAGGATGTCAACCGATCCCGGGTATCCAAATGAAGACTTGCCACAAATGCGTGCTCGCGGCACGCTTTAATCAGTTGGACTTATTAACGACTAAGCTCGGGCGGGATGCCCGCGCCTACACGGAGGGAAAACTCTCATGCTTCCGCTTCTTGCCAAAATCGATCGTACGCAGCGTTTACTTCGCATGCTGGAAGAAGATGCTCCACTGCTGGCCCTGCGAGTCGCGCCCTTAACCGCGGAACGCCAGCAGTCCGCGAAGGACTATGCCGCCCAGTTAACCGCGCACGCACGCGCCGAACTCGAAAAGTTAATCGAAGAAGGACTTCTATGGGATTCGAACGACCCAACGCCGCAAGCCGCTGACTAAATCGCTCACGCCATCTGCCCAGCCATAGCCCGGACGGAGGGCATCACGGGGTCGCGCTGATCCTCTACAGTAGTTTCCTCCCACAGCGTCCCATCACGCAGCAGGCGTGAGACCAACGCTGTGTGCATGGCATGACCCGCGCGGTCCGCAACCACGTTGCCAAGAATCTGTTTCCCCAACAGCGCAAGGTCTCCGATTAAGTCCAGCACCTTGTGCCGCACGAACTCATCGTCAAAGCGCAGCGGAGGATTCTCCAAGCCATCTCGCGTGAGCACCACGCAGTTCTCTCGCGAGGCCCCCCGGATCAATCCCATATTGCGCATCTTCTGCTCGTCCTGTCGCGAACCGAAGGTGCGAGCCGACGCGATCTCGCGAAAATAATTTCCGTTGGCCAGCTCCACACTGAACGTTTCCTTGCCGATAAGCCGATGCGGAAAATCAATGGTGTACGAAACCGAATAGGTTTCCGCCGGATACACCGCGATAAATTTGTTGCCTTCGTGCAATTCCAGAGCGTGGCGGATACGAAGATAAGTCCGCGGACGCCGCTGCTTTCGAATTCCCGCCTGCTGAATCAGTTCGACAAAAGGCCGGGCGCTGCCATCCAGGATGGGCAATTCTAGGTTGTCCAGTTCGACGATGGCATTATCAATGCCGGTTCCGATGAAGGCTGAAAGCAAATGCTCGGTTGTCGAAATGAGCACGCCTTTTTTCATCAAACTGGTGGCGTAGCTGACGCGGGCCACGTTGCGGCTGATGGCCTCAACCGCAAAGCCGTCGAGGTCAACCCGATGGAATACGATGCCAGAACCCGGGGGCGCAGGCAGGATTCGCAGATGGACAGGAGCGCCGCTGTGCAGCCCGACTCCGGCGCACTCCACTGCCCCACGAATTGTTTGCTCGTGTCTCAGCCTATGAAGTCCCTATCTATTGTTTGATGAAGATATTACGGCTTGCGGCAAGAAACTCGGCTGTGGCAATTTAGACACACTTCGTGGGGTATTTGCCTAGTAGCCCGGAAGATAATGCCCACAGCTTTAAACAGTGGATGACTATTTAGGTGCGCCCTTAAACGGATCGTAGGTCACATCCGCCGAAAACATCGAGTCATTCAGCCCCTTGTTATAGCTCACCGAATTCAGGAACCGCTGATTCGACATGTCCCCGTTATAAAAACGCGTAACGCTGAGTGGAGTCATCACGCCTTGCACGGGGCGATAATTGTCATAGACTTCGTCTTCGATATTGCGCTGCTTATCGGTCGGATCGCGCCACGAATAACTTTTCTTCACCGGCAAATGCGTGTTGCTGTCGATGTATAAAGTTACGCTCTGATTGTTCGAGTCCATAATCGTTACTTGCTCGGCGTCTTTTTGCGCAGCTACCGTGTGGCCTTCGTAAAACAGAGCGATGCCCGGCTTCGTCAGCCACTTCCGTAGCACCCAATCCAGTGAAAATTCGCGGCGCCGCAGGTAATCGCTGACCGCCTTAGGATCGTCCGAGCGCGTGCCTTTGTAAGTGATTTCGAAACCTTGATCGCCGCGATACACATAAACGACGTCGCGTTTTTTGGTGAGTTCGACGCGATCCTTGTCGGGGAATTTATAGAATCGCCAAAACAAAACTCCAACGCCTTCCGATTGTCCCAGATGAAAACTGTAAGTCCGGCCCTCCTGGCTGACGTCTTGAACGTTCAGGTAAGCGTTTCCGCCCAGCGCGTCAATCATCTGATCGATCAGGATTTTGGCCTTGTGAGAATTTTCCTGGTCGATGGGAACAGATGGCGCTGCAGGCGCGGGAGGGCTCGTTTGCGCGAAGGCCAGCGTGGTGAAAATAATTACTGATAGAAAATAATTAATGCTTCTCATTGATTAGACGCCGCGACAACGATTGTAGCTGCCCGCATCCTTGTGTAGGGCGGGCATTCTTGTCCGCCGCTTTTGCATTTGTTCTCGCCCCGTCCTGAACTTAGATCAAGTTCAAGGCAGCGGACAAGAATGTCCGCTCCACACACAAAGTCTTTATCCCACGAGCACAGCGCCGCCGTTGACGTTGAAAACTTCCCCAGTGATAAAACCAGCTTCGGGCGTACACAGAAACAAAATCGGAGCGGCAATTTCCTCCGGCTTGGCCACACGTCCCAAAGGAATAGTCGCAAAAATCGCAGCCCGGCTTTTGGGATCATGCAGCGCCGCAGCGGACATATCAGTATCAACCCAGCCAGGAGCCACGCAATTCACATAAATTCCATCGCGCGCCAGTTCGCTGGAAAGGCCTTTGACCATGCTAATGAGCGCGCCCTTGGTGGCGGCGTAGTCGCAATGAAAAGCTTCGCCGCGCTGTCCCGCAGTTGAACTCACCAGCACAATGTGCCCCGCGACGTCGCCCGATTTCTTCTGCTGCTTCATATTAGCAACAGAATGCTTGATAAGCGCGAATACACTGTCGAGGTTGATTGCCACCGTCGACCGCCACTGCGCATCTTTCATTTGATCGACGGGAGCGTCCGCGGCAGGCCACACCCCGTGATTGGCGACGAGAATATCGAGCCGTCCAAAGCGATCCACGACACTGGTCACCAAATCGTCCGCCGTATCTGTGCCAGAAAGATTGCAGGCGGAAGCCGCACAGTTGTCCGCGCCAAGTTCGTTGACCAATTGCTCTGCCTGCTGCTTAGACTTCTCGTAGCTGAAAAATACACGCGCCCCCGCAGCCAAAAACATGCGCACCGCAGCCGCACCGATGCCACGCGAGCCCCCGGTGATGAGAGCAACCTTGCCAGAAAGAGAGAGGCGCATGTCAGATAGTTTCCAGCTTCGAGTTCCAACTTGCAAGTTAGTGGCTGAAAAAGTCGACTCGACCCGTCATCTGCGCTCAGGCGGATCCGGGCTCTGTGAAGCGGACGAAACGATTACGGCGCCACTCTGATACCGGACCCAATGTGTCCACGATTTCTACTATGCGGAACCTAACAAGCGCCGAGTGCAAAAATTGGTGAATCAGTGAATACGCACGCGATCACGAACGCCTGCAATTAATGACCTGTGGAAAATGTGTCGCAGCTCATTCGTGAGAACTTGGCTGACCGCGGAGCAAATGCGGGTTCTCCTCGAACCCTGGGGGTAGTTCAAATAGGGATGGGTTGAGAGGCGAGTCGGAAAGCTCTTCAACGGTTTCTTCAGTTCTCAGAATTCGATCAGCGCTGCCCTTACTGCGTGCGACCTTGTGGGTAACAGTTCGCTTAACGGCTAATCCAGCGGGCACTGGGCCCGTGTGATTGAAGCGTGCGATCTGCGGAAACCTAACAAGCGCTGTCCCGATTACATAAAACGGTTCAGTGTGCACAAAATCGGGAGCACAGTTTTCGTCGGGAGTTTCGTGCTCAATATACCAACCGTCGACCGTCTCTTCTCCGCCAGCGCTCTTCTCATCGGCGGACCGTCTTGTGGTAGTTATTAAGTGCTTCGCTGAGCGACCGAAGAACGTTTTTCGTTCCCCGGTGTCGACTGTCTTACTCTCGATTTGAACCACGTCCTGAGGATTCTTCCGTTGATAGTCATCCAGCTCTGCGATCGACGCGAATTTTACGACTTTGTGGTTTTGATACTCTTTAGCGCTGAAGTCGATAAAAAATCCGACCCTGGTATCGCAATTCACTATGGTCGAGAGAAAAACCTTTGTCCCATCGCCCATGGTGTCTCTTCTCCTCATTGTTCCTCTTCGGTAACGAACCTCGCGATGTTCGCTACGGCTCTGCACATTCGGAGGCGCTCCAGTGTCTATCATGACGCTGTGCGTCTTTACCATTGTGTCGGCGAGGCCGAGCGAGCAACATCCGAGCAAGACAGGTATTATGAATCGGCGCATTTTTGGATGGTTTCTTACGCAGGGCTTAGCCTACCTTTTCCTAGGGGCCCAAGCCAGATTACCGTCGGCCACGCCTTCGAGTAGGTACCGCGGTTTGAGTTCAGCTTCCCAAGCTTGAAGAAGTCCGCTCGGTTTTCAGTTGGCGCAACAGAACCCGCACCAGCATGCCGTCGTAGCGAATGCCGCTCAAGCGCTCAAGTTCAGCCAAAGCCTGCGGACTACTTTTGGCCGGAGCAAACGAGCGTTCCGTAGTCATATTCACATAGGCGTCGGCAACCGCCAGAATTCGCGACCACAAAGGGATTTGCTCGCCCTGAAGGCCCGCAGGATAACCGGTTCCATCAAAAGATTCATGGTGATGCTGAACCGCTTTCTGCAACACTTCGCTAGCCGGCTGGGTGCCAACAATCTCGCCTCCCACCTGGGCATGAGCTTTTACAAGAGTAAATTCTTCGTCGCTCAGCGGACCGGCCTTGTCAAGAATACGTTCGGATATAAAGATCTTTCCGACGTCGTGGACGCGGGCGATATAAATGAGATCGTCGATTTCCTGTAGAGGCAATCCCAGAGCCTTTCCTATCAATTCGGAGTAGCGAGCCACCGATTCGCCGTGGCCCGTAGCGTTCAACTCGCGAGATTCAGCGGCACGAGACAGAGCTTCGATCGCCTCCCTCAGTATCTGAATACTGCCTGCCTCGTCCTGGCTTTCCTGAATCAGTTTTCTGAGCGTGGTGAGAAGTTCCTCAAGGTGCTCGGGCCCGGTGTGCTGGCGATGGAGAAAGCCTTCAATATAGCCCGAGATAAGCTGCCGCTGCACCGCCGCGCTCTCACTGTCTTCAGATTCATTGGCGGTCGAAACGCGATCTCCGCCCGCACGCTTCGAGACGTACATGCCAGCGTCAGCCACGCGAATGATTTCTTCGGCGGTAAAACCGTGCACCGGGAAACTGGCTACCCCGAAACTTCCGGTGATGAGGTGTTCCTGCAGCATGGGATCCGTCGATAGCCACAGGCGCAAACGCTCAGCCAACACCTGCGCCTGTTCCACCCCGGTTTCAGGCATGAGAATGATAAATTCGTCGCCACCGTAGCGCGCCACCACATTCGACTGCCGGCATTTTTGTTCCAGCAAGCGTCCCACCCGCGCCAGCACGAGGTCGCCTTCAAGGTGGCCCAGCGTGTCGTTCACTTCCTTAAATTTGTCCAGATCCACCAGCACTACCGAGAACGGCCGACCGGAGCGGGAAGCGCGTTTCCACTCCGAACTCAGAGCTTCCCAGAAGAAGCGGCGCGTTTTTATTCCGGTAAGACCATCCGTAATAGATTGCTGTTGCAGTTTCTGAAATACGAACGAATTGTGCAGGGCTGTGGCCAGCAGGTCGGCCAGCGTATTCATAATCAAGACATCTTCGGGCGAGAACGCATCCTCATTACGGCTTTCCACGTTGAGCACGCCCAGTAAAGTTTCCCCATACGTAATGGGAATGCACAAAACCGCCCGCGAATCGGGCAGCACACCTTGTATGTTCGCTTCGCCCGTAGTCTGCACCAAGGCACTTTCGCCGCTTCGAGCTGCGCGTCCGAGAATTCCCACGCCCAGCGGAATGCGCATGCCCAACGCTTTCGCCGTACTGCCGGCTTCCGCTTTGATTTCAATGTCTTTGCGGATGTAATCAAAAATGCCGATGCCGATGTGATCAAAACGGAAGTTTTTCTGGATATGACCGACAATTTCCAGCAGCATCTGCTCCGCGTCTTCACTGGAAATGGCGGTCTTGGAAATGCTATTGAGAAAAGCGAACTGCCGGGCACGGCGCTGCTCTTCGGCAAACAGCCGCGCATTTTCGACTGCAACCGATACTTGGCCTGCAGCTGTTTGCATTACTTCGAGGTCACGTTGCTCGTAGACATATTCGCGGTCCGCGCTCATTACCGCCATGACGCCGGCTGGCTTGCCACCTTGAAGAATAGGCGCACCGCAGAAGCATTTGGACTGTCGTGGCGGAATGTAAGTGGTTCCCAGGCGCTCGCGGGCATTCTCCAGATCGGCGCGGATCAGCAATGGCTGGCCAGTGCGAATAATGTATTCGGTCAGACCGTTGTCGACCTTGCGAGAGCGCTTGGGCTTGACCTGACCCCGGTCCACTTCGAACTCAAAATGGATGTGTTCGCCTTCCTGAAAAGCCACGTAAAAATCGGCAGTGTCAAAGATTTGCGAAAGCTCTTTATAGACCGTACGCAGGATTTCATCCTGGTCAAGACGTGAACTGATCGCCTGCCCAATCTGAGTAAGCAGCTCGTATTCCTTAGTGCGGCGCTGGGCGTCGTGCATCACCACATAATTTTCCAGGGTAAGCCCAATCTGCAAAGCCAGACCAATCAGCAGGCGCAGGTTTGAGGATCCGAACACACGCCGCTCGGCATGGGGAAAAATGATTACCCCGAAGTTGTGCTCGCGGGTCTGCAGGCTGACGGCGGTAATGTTCTTTATGTGTTCTTCGCCCACCACCTGACGAAACTGTTCGAAGCGCGCGCCAGGAAAAGCCGGCAACGGCTCGGACATTTCAGCGAAGTTATGGAAGGTCACAAATCCGCCGCGCCGGTAGGCCAGTTCGGCCATGTATTCTCCGGCGCCACGTTTCTCCATCTTGCTGACCAACTCGGGCGAAAATCCACGCTGCACGGAAGGTAAAACGGCACGCCAGCGCTCGGTTATATAGATCATGGCCCGTCCGGTCGGCAATGGAGCCACCAACCGGTCAAGAATATTTTGCAGGCTGGGCACCAGATCTTCCGCCGAAAGCAGCCGCATGGGATCGACGCCGAGGGTGGAGAAAGCCAGCGCATTTTCCTGCACCGCGTTGCGCTCGTTCTCAAACAGCACCATCACCATCGCAATGCCCAACAACATCTGCGGGATCGGTCCGAGAAAATGCCCGGCGAGTCCGAACATGGCGAGAAATGGATTGTGCAGGTCCCCGAAAACCATCAGCACAGCCCACAACGCCAGTGAAACCGCCAAGAATGTGAAAGCTAGTGAATTCTTGCGATGGGCGTAACGATAGAAATAAAAAGAGCAGTACAAAAGCACGACGCCGAGGCCGATATCTAACGGCAAGTGCGGATTATAAAGGCTCTCGGGATGAAACACCCCGCCGACAGTCTGGGCTCTCAGATTCCATATAGCCAGCCCTATGCCCCCTACGCCAAGCGCGACGTCGTACCACCGCAAGCTGAATCTCTTCCGTCCCATTAGCCTGGTCGAGACGAAGATGCAGAGCGCCATGGCCGTCAGCAGCAACGAACTGAGGAATGAAACCGACGCCGAAGGTGCTCGGAAGACCACCCAGGAGTCGGCAGCGTAGTGCAGAGTATAAGCAGCCCATCCGAGCTGCCATGCGCGGAAGTATTGATGACGGCTCTGCTCGTAGAGGTAGGTGAAAAGCAGAAGGAGCAGCACGGCCACCAAGCCCGGGCCCATCACTACGCTGATCGGAATAGTGTCCATGGTTGGAGGAGAGCTTTTAATACCTCTACAAGCAAGTCCGACGAGCTACCAATATTTTCATACGATCCTTCACAAAGACAATAGTCTTTAGATGAGGCGGCGGCTATTTGAATCACCTTAAAGTAACCACCTGGTGGTTACCTGCGGTACTTGACGCCGTTGCGGTAGTTTCCGGCTCCTGCGGGCTCTTTCTCAGATGAGTTATATTGTTGGTTCCGCTATATTCTGACCGCTGGAAGTTGAGCCGGTCTCAAAAAGACGCGATGAGTACCTCGAATGCCCATACCGAAGCCGCAGCCGACGCGCCCGCCGAGGCTCGTCCTTCGAACTTTATTCGCGACATTATTGTCGACGACCTGAAGACCAACAAATATAACGGCCGCGTCCAAACCCGCTTCCCGCCCGAGCCCAACGGATACCTCCACATCGGCCATGCCAAGGCAATCTGCCTGGATTTCGGTTTAGCTGCCGAGTTCGGCGGGCATACGAATCTTCGTTTCGACGACACCAACCCCGAGAAAGAAGAAACGGAATACGTCGATTCGATCATGGAAGACGTCAAGTGGCTGGGCTTCCAATGGGACGGTCTTTTCTACGCCTCGGATTATTTCGACCAGATCTACGCGTGGGCAGTGCAACTCATAAAAGCGGGCAAGGCCTACGTGGACGATTTAAGCGCGGACGAAATCCGCCGGTACCGCGGAACCTTAACCGAGCCCGGCAAAGACAGCCCATATCGCAATCGTTCGGTGGAAGAAAATCTCGCTCTCTTCGAACGCATGCGTGCCGGCGAATTTCCCGATGGCTCGCGAACTCTGCGCGCGAAAATCGACATGGCTTCGCCCAACTTCAACCTGCGCGATCCCGTGATGTACCGCATTCTTCACGCCGACCACCATCGCACCGGAAGCAAATGGTGCATCTATCCCATGTACGATTTTGCGCATGGGCAATCTGATTCGCTTGAGCGGGTTACGCATTCCATGTGTACGCTTGAATTCGAGGATCATCGTCCGCTTTACAACTGGTTTATCAAAGAGCTGGGCATCTTCCCTTCGCAGCAGATCGAGTTCGACCGGCTCAACCTGACTTACACAATACTGAGCAAGCGCAAGCTGCTGCAGTTGGTGCGCGAAGGCCGCGTCAGTGGCTGGGACGATCCTCGCATGCCCACGCTTTCGGGCATCCGCCGTCGCGGATACACTCCCGAAGCCATTCGTAATTTCTGCAATGCGATCGGCGTGTCCAAGACTACGGGCTCGATCGAGCTCGCCATGCTCGAGCACTTCGTTCGCGAGGACTTGAACAAACGCGCTCCGCGTGCCATGGCCGTGCTACACCCGTTGAAAGTTGTGATCGACAATTATCCCGAGAATCAAACGGAAGAGATGGACGCGGTGAATAATCCCGAGGATCCGAGCGCCGGCACTCGCAAAGTTCCGTTTGCGCGTGAACTTTACATTGAGCAGGATGACTTCCGCGAGGTTCCTCCGCCGAAATATTTTCGACTTTCCCCGGGACGCGAGGTTCGCTTGCGTTACGGCTATTTCATCACCTGCACGAGCGTAGTAAGAAATGACAGAGGCGAGGTGGTCGAGGTTCACTGCACTTATGATCCTGAAACCCGCGGCGGAAATTCTCCTCCGGACGGGCGCAAGGTGAAGTCTACGATTCACTGGGTCTCGGCGGCGCATGCGGTGAACGCTGAAGTACGGATTTACGAGAACCTTTTCAGCAAGGAAGATCCCAATGAAACCACGGAAGGCGAGGATTTCACCGCCAATCTCAATCCGAATTCGCTCGAAGTGCTGACCGATGCCAAGCTCGAGCCGTCACTGGCCAACGCCGCACCCGGCAGCCGCTATCAGTTCGAGCGTCTGGGATATTTCTGTGTCGATCCCGATTCAGCGCCGGGGAAGCCAGTGTTCAATCGCACGGTCGCGCTGAAAGATACCTGGGCCAGGATCGAGAAGAGGAAATAGGCTGTGTAAAGCGGGCACTCATGCCCGCTGCCTTACCCTGAGTCAGGAGGGTGGGCGTAACGGAACGGCTGGTCCAACCCTCTGTAGTTTCATCGCTTTTTATTTTTGGGTACTTTCGCTCGAGTACTCGCAGGCGCTTTCCTCTTCAATTTAGTCTGATTGTATTCAACGGCGGCGCGGACGAGATTTTTTAGAGCGCGCTCATTAATCTTGTCGCCCTCGAACAAATCGATGGCTCGCCACATGTTGCCCCCAAGACCCGCGTTGAAGAACTTCTCAGGATCTGAGAGGCTCGCCCCGTGGGCAAAGGTAAGTTTCAGCTTATCTTTGAGGACGGTTGCCACCGCTATGATTCCGTCGTGAGACCACACCGGGCTCCCCATCCACTTCCATTCTTCGACGATCTCAGGGTCGGCTTCGTGGATGATTTCGCGCACTTTCGCGAGCGTCTTCCCGCGCCACTCGTCGCCAAGTTTCTTGATTAACTTGTCGATTAACACAGAGGCAGGTTCCGCCGGGACGGGCTTTTTCACGTATACCTCCAACTCTCGCACCTAATTTAGCCGCGCTCAGCGCAAGCTGCAACCTCTGCAAGAGCGCCCCTGTTCGATAATTTTTGGGGATGGTGAGAACCGCTCTTAACGATGAGATGCAGTGTAATAAATGAAGAGCGCGATAAGAGCAACAACGCCGAAGAGAACCATCGCGAAAATAATTGCCAAAGGCCAGAAAATCCAAGACCGTGATTGTCTTTTTCTGATGTGTTGTATGGCGTTGTAAAGAGAGAAAGCCGTAGCGATTGCGCCGATCGGAGTAAGAGCAAAGGC
Organism: uncultured Acidobacteriota bacterium; assembly: GCA_963743375.1. Lineage (GTDB taxonomy): Bacteria > Acidobacteriota > Terriglobia > Terriglobales > Acidobacteriaceae > JABDBE01. The sequence goes on from CAVUQA010000002.1 coordinate 335,385, forward strand.
AGGCATGAAAGCATCGAGCTCACCCGGTCCCTTGCACCCATGCCGCAGACAGTAAATAGAAGGCAAGAGAATCGACAATATGTAAACGGTGGTGATGAAATAGGAAATCGCGAGGCCTAGTTTGCGAAACAAAGAGCTATCCTCAAATCTTATTTTCGTTGGGGTACAAATAGTCACGTTAGCACATGGGCCTCTGCACGTCAGTGAACCGGGTGGCGGGTGGACCTCGCCCGCGCGGTCTTGACTTGATTGGGGATGTCAGATCCGCCCAACTATGTAAATTAGGGTGCGAGGCTCGGAAACGCGGTTGGGCGCAGTAGGTAGCCGTTAATCCTGTCGGTTTTGGGCGATAAAGCCCTGGGTCCGGCAAGTTTCTTCCGCCCAACCCAACGGGCGAATTTACGCATCCAATGGTCCCGTCGGAGGGAAACATGGGTACTCAACTGGCGCCAGTTATCGGCGAAGAACTGGGGCTTGGCGATCATGTAGCTTTCTTCTTCAAAAACAACGCGGAGCGGCTCGCGTTCGTAATTCCGTATATGGTCCGGGGGCTCAAGAATCGTGAACGCTGCGTTTATATCGCCCACGAAAATACCCTGACAGACATTTTGGCTGAGTTCATGGAGGCCGGTGTTGATATTGACGCAGCCTGCGCCAGCGGAGCACTGAGCATCGTCACCACGCACGACACCTATCTGCGCCATGGGATCTTCGAGCCAGAAAAGATGATCGCCGATTTAGACCGCGACGTCAGGTTTGCGCTGCAGCTTGGCTTCTCGGGTCTGCGGGTCACCGGAGAAATGTCCTGGGCTCTGGATTTGCCCTACGCTCTCAGTCGCCTCTGTGAATACGAACAAGAGCTGTGCCGCCGCTGGCCTGCCCAGCTGGGCGGGCTCTGCCAATACAATGAATCGCTCTTCGCCGCCGATGTGGTGGAAAGAATGGCGGCTTGTCACTGTGCTGTCGTGCGCGACGGAAACCTCATCCGCCACCACGGTCACAAAACAGCGGATGCAGCGTAGATACCCACTGGAACCATGCCCCACTCAAGCCCGTTTGGCTTGAGTGAGGATGTTCCGATCTCCCCAACTCTGTCATCCGGATATTTCCAGAACGTAAAGGTGGGCCAGTCCCCTGGCTTACGACGCCTCATTCCCCTTCGCCTGCCGGCGGGACGGGGCGCGATCGGCCGGGATAACTTAATCCATGCTTCTTATGATGAATTCGCCGGCCCTCATCGTTCCAGGATTTCTTTGTATGCATTCAGCGCAACTTTCTTGGGTTGGCTGGGCAGAATGAGATCGACGTTGTCAGTTGCGTCGCCGGTGATTCCGACCTGTCCCAGACGGATCATACCCTTGCCGAAGTCGGCGTACACAGGAACCAGCATGGCAAAGTGCTCGTCAACATCGCTCTGTCTAATCGTCATATGCAGTTTCGCTTTGCCCCCGTCCGCGGGCGTGACATGATATTCAAAGTGGTATCGCGGCACTTGGGTGCCATAGACCCACTCATCGAAAAACCAATCCAGACGGCCGTTTTTCCCCAGGTCCATCAACTTGGTCATATGCTTCTCTGCAATCGCTTTGAAGGACTCAGTGGTCGCCGGCATCTCGCGATGGCTCTCGACGAATTCGTGCATCATCGCGATGAATGGCTTTTCCTGATCCTCAGGGCTGTGCATCATCGAACGTATCATTTGCAGGACGTACGCGCCCTTGGGGTAAGTAACATTCTGGTACGCATTTTCGGTGCGGGGCGAAATGAGTCGCAGCCCCATCCACAGGGGGCCCGCGTCGTTTGGAGCTATGCCGAAGTTGTTCTTCTCGAGAATGCGCCGGCGCAGTCGCTCCCAAAATTCAATGTAGTCTTTTCGCCAGTCCCCAGCGACCCCCTGTTGCAAGAACAGCCCGGCGGAGAACTCCGCAAAGCCTTCTGACAGCCACTGATCGTGATAGGATGCCCAGCTTACAGCATGACCCCACCACTGGTGGGAGACTTCGTGCGGTGTTACTTCCTGGACGAAGCCGGTGAACTTGTCGCTGACCGATCCGAAAAGCAACCATCTTTGGGTCGAATCCGTGTAGGCGGAGATCGGCAGGTAAATCAAGTTGGGCCAGGATTGCCCAAAACTAAAATTGGGCTGTTCGGTGATGTAAATGTCGTCGTAAGGAATCTTCCCGAAATAAAAGCTGCATAACTGCAACTGCGAGCGCGTTTGTTCGAGAGCATATTTCGTCATCCTGCCGGGCGCCACGGATTGCAGGGCACGATAGCTGCGCAGGTTGTCGGGCAAATCTTTCAGGTAGAAGCCGGATATCTTATAGCCGGGATTTCGTCCGGCAGGTCAAGCCTTTTGTAGTCGCCGTAATTGAACCCCGCCACTGCCACTGGGTGCGGTGTTACCCAATGGCTGACCGCGAGGTCATGGTCGATTGTCTCTGCCTGCAGATGCCCGACGCTGATGACTTTGTATTTCCGCGGGACCTCGAAAGTAAGATCATAGAGTGCCCGTTCGCCAAATCCGTTCAGGTTCGGATACCAGGACGTGCGGGCGCCGACATAAAAACTTCCCACTCCCGCTTCTTCCAAGACCTTGTCGCCCGCATACTCGACAGTAACTGATTGTTCCTTGCCAAGCGGCGGCGCCTGGGGAAGTATTGCGTAAAACGAACCGTCCTCTTTGCGGCTCTCCTGCACGAAATAAAGATCCCGGCCCTGCTCGTCCGTGACCCGCGAGACCCGCAGATTCGGCAGCAGACCGAATTTGAGCACTCTCTCCCCCGCGACCAGAGACTCGAAGGTGATAGTCGCCGTGCTGAACAAGTGCCCGTTGTTGGCTATTACGGTTTCTATCTTGTAGCGTTGCGTCGCAAACAATCGCCGGTCCTGCCGGGAATCCGCGGAGCGGTTGGAATATTCAGACTTCAAGTGCGCCAAGTACCAGATTCCATCTTCCATGCCTCCGGGATCGAAGTTGATCAAGCCGACTTCCTCAGGCGAATCGAGTTGAGGCAACGCTCCCACCCGAGCCCGCACGAAGAAACGGAGATCCTTGTGTTTCTTGCCGCGGACATATGCATTAAAGAATTCCGGATGCGCGTCGTTATAAATGCCAGCCAGAAGATCGGCATCCACGTTGTCCATGGTTTCGCCTTGCACCAGATATTGACTGAAGCCCAGAGCCGGATCGTGGCGTTGTCGCATCCGTTCTTTCCACTGGCTGAAGACAGTGAGTGCCCCGGATGGTGTTTCGGTTTGAGCCCCCAGTCCACCAAAGAATTTTATGCGCGCTTCCCTCGTGAATCGGAAAACCACCTCGGTGAAGTCTTCATTGACCTCGGGTGCGCCGATGCGGCGGTTTAGCTCTCGCGCATCGAGAGCAGTTACAGGCTTCAGATTGAAATGGCCTTCTCCTACAAAGATCGCGCCGGTCGCAACCCCGTCCACCGGATTCAGGAAGATCAGTATTCCTTTCTGAAACTGGAAGGTTGAGGCGTCCCAAGTCAAGGTGAAATTGTCGAATCGAAATGCCTGGCCCAGGCCGATTCCGCGGAGTTGCCGGTAAATCGGATCGGAATTGGCGAACCCTGAACTATTTCCCGCAACGGTGACGCTCACCTGCGGTTTGGCAATGGCCAGCGTGAGCTGCAGTTGGACGGATCCGCGCAAATCTACGGTCTTGTCCAGAAGCTCGAAACCATCCCGTGTCACCTGAACCGTATACGTTCCCGGTTTTAACTCCGGAGACGCAAACTTACCCAGCCCGTCCGACGAAAGCACGACCGGCTGTGCGAGGTCTTTCCCCGCGATCTCAATCCGTGCCCCAGCAACGAATGCGCCCGACGGATCCTGGACAGTTCCCGAAATCGTTTCTGCACGCAGCCACGTCGGGCTCATCAACCAAATCAGAAATAAACAGCTCACGATAAAGAAATGCAATCGGAGAGAGGCAGAGCCGCAGTTCATGACTTGGCAATATACCAGCATTTAGAACTCTTGCCCGCCGAGTTTTGCATGGAATCAGGGCCAAAAGGGACGTAAATCGGGAGGACGTGTAGAGCATCGAACCAGAATCGGCGGCACGAAAATTGCGAACGCACGGCGGGAACACTCCGTCCCACTGCCTCACCAAGCCAAAAGCCGGGCTTTAGTTTATGTGTTCCCAAGTTAGTGTCCACATGCCCGGACGCGAACCTGGGCCACCAGCCATAGTTTACTCTCGCGGTGACCCACGTCTGTGATGCCAGCTTCCCGCATCATCGACCGATGGAAGGTCAGAGGTTCGAGTGCGAGCTTGCGCCACCCGCCTGTCTTTTCGAAATAAGCCGCCGAATAACGTGACCTTTCCACATCCACAATCCCGAAAGGACCATTACAGGAACGAAGACAAACCGGGTCCTGAAAGCGTAGTCCGGAAGCTTTTCAAACGGACTATAGATGTAACCGAGTATCGGAATGGCAAAGATGATGTGAATCCAGCGAAAAATTGACCGTTTGGTGCCTTCTTTCATGACGAATTTGTTCTCCCGCTATCGGCGTGCTCGAATGGGTGAGCGTGCAAGTGACAACACTCTCGGGACCGCGGCATAAGTGAGATTGTTCGCGCTAAACCCTTAGCGAGCCACGGAACGCCCTGGCGGCATAGTAAGATTCCGCGCCGTTGTGATAGACGAAAACAGTATTGAAGCGGCGATCACAAAAGAGGGCTCCGCCAAGTTTTCTGATTGCAGAAGGCGTTTTCACCCAGCTCGACGTTTTCGCATCGAAAGTTCCAAGTTTCTGCAGCTCCCGATATTGTTCTTCGGTCAAAAGCTCAATACCCATGGCATCTGCCATATCGAGAACACTGCCTTTTGGTTTATTTTCTTTCCTTGACTCCAGCGCTTCACGGTCGTAGCAAAGACTTCTGCGGTGTTTCGGGCTTTCCGATGAACAGTCAAAAAAAATGTATTCGTCCGTCTTTTTATCGTGGCCAACAACATCCGGTTCACCGCCAGTTCGTTCCATTTCGTTGAGTGACCACAGTTTTTCAGCATCTGCCTCCAGCCTTGCCTGCGCATTAGCCCATTCAAGACCCTTGTGGCGGTTCATGTTTTTCTCAAAGCGGACCTTCAATGCCCTGAGCAGCTCTTCACGTTGTTCTGGTGACAACTCCTTTTTATTCCTCTTAAGCGGTTGGTGCATGGTCTTGCGCTCCACCTCGATTCACGACTTTTGAGCCGCCTGAGGCGGCCTGTTGGGCGTTTCAACGCCGAATTGCTTGGCGTACTCCGCATGCAGCCGCTGCCAGCCGAATTTCATGGCCTCGGGGCCGACGATGCGGCCGATGGGAGTTCCGCTGAGCAGGTGATCCAGAACATCGAAACAAATGTGCCACCCTGCGGCACCCATTGCGATGAAGCGGTGACCGATGTTGGTCCACAGCGTCAGCCGCGTGCCTCCACCGGAGGCTTCGAGTTCCCACCGCATATCGTGGTCGCCCCAGTTGTACTCAAGCACGTTGGGCGCGTCGGCCCGCGTCACCTTTGCTTCGGAAACCGTCGGCCTGGGCGCTGCCACCGTGGTGAGCTTCACCGTGGTTCCAACCGTACCCAGGCTCCCATCGGCTACAAAGGGAGCCCACTCGCGCAGATGCTCCGGGTCAGTTAGCGCCTCCCAGACTTTCTCCGGCGAGTGGCGCAGTACGCGGACGAGAATGAGCGTCCACTTCTCTCCATCTTTTTGTATCCGCGCGATGTTCGCCGGACCCGGCGTGTATTGCTCGCGATCGAGCATCTCTTACTCCCTAGCGTGACCACTGTGTCAACTGGGTGAGCTGAATGAGATTGCCGCAGGTGTCGTTCAGCATCGCAATGGTCGAACCGGTCACGTCGGTGGGCGGCATGGTGAACTCGGCGCCACGAGCCTTGATGCGCTCGTATTCGCCCTTGATGTCGTCGGTGAAAAACATCGCCGCGGGCTGGCGCTGTTGAAAGATCGCCTGCTGATACGCTTTGGCCGCGGGATTGTTGTTCAGCGCCAACTGCAACTCAGTGCCATCCGCCTGCTCAGGCGAGACCACCGTCAGCCAGCGATACGGGCCCTGACTGAAATCGGCCTTCTTGGCAAAGCCCAGTACTTCCGTATAGAAGCGCAGGGCCTTTTCCTGATCGTCCACGTATACGCTGGTAAGTTTGATTTTCATTTCGATTCTCCTGTTTCACGCTCGCGGTTTAGGCCACGTCGTCTTTTCCTTAATTTTCCGTTTCGCTGGTGTTTTCTGATCCATGTCCCGATCCATGCGGTCGAGGTGGCGTTCGAGAGCATCTACGTGAGCGGACCAGAAGCGGCGAAACTGGGCGAGCCATGCGTCGACCTGCTGAAGCGGTTCCGCTTTCAGCCGGTAGAGGCGGCGCTGTGCGTCCACGGTGGATTCCACGAATCCGGCATCGCGCAGTACGCGCAAATGCTTGGACACGGCCGGCTGCGACATACGAAGCTGGCGCTCGATCTCTCCCACCGACTGTTGGGACGAGACCAATAGGCTCAATATCGCGCGGCGGTTCGGCTCCGCAATAATTTCAAAGACAGATTCCACTCCTTGTGTATACTCCTCTTGGCATATACGTGTCAAGGCATATAAAGCGGGGGATGCCAGAAAAATTGCCGAATAGAGCGGCCGCCTTTGCTACGTTTGCCCACAGCCTGAGCAAGTCTTACCCGACAAAGGACAGTAATTGCAAGGCGGCGACGTGACGATGCCGTCTTTTCGGTTCCCCGTCGCGGCGGCAAGCCATAAGAAACCAGGCTTCGCGAAATTGTTCGCATCGTCCCCTGCCTGCAATGTGCGGGAAAAGATATAGAGCCTGCGCAGGGGCGAAGGCGGAGACGGGAATGATGTACCACACTTTCGCAGGGATGATGTAGGCCGCCAGGATATCGATCTCGTCCGCCGTATATGCTCCCATGGTCTGTTGTCCGAGACAGTGGTGTGCAATTACCTGGTAAGCACTCCTGTGCAGGTGCGCGCTGGACTTCACCTGCACCCGCCAAAGACGGTTGCCGGAGTCCACAATGAAGTCATAGGGCTCGCTGTCGCCATATGGCTTGGTTACCGCGAAGCCCATGGCTGCAGCTTTTGACAGAAAGTCTAGTTCTATAACCTCGCCGCGCCGCTTGGCATTGCGCATAAACGGCTTTTTGGAAGTTGCGACCGGGGTTGAGGGCTTGGTCCAAGATTTTCGTTTCATAGCCAATAAAAAAGCGCAGGGGTTGGCCTGCGCCTGATTCTCCTTTTTTATGATGTCATCCTTGAGCGAAGCGAAGGATCTATGCAGCTTGTTCGATAGGAGGCTGCGACGGTCAAAGAAAAAGGCGCAAGCCATGAAGCCTGCGCCTTGATTTATTCCTAGTTATAGTATGGCACATTCGATATAGCTAACCCGCCAATTTTTAAAATTTATTTTACGCTTAGAATGAGCGGCTTAGCGGGAAATAGAGGCTCGAGGGGGCTTGACAAGATTTCGCTTGTTAAGCGTTTTTCGGGATTTTTGAGGGGTTGAATCGTTCGATACACGAGCACCACCAAGATGGCAGCACCGCAAGTTGCGCAAAAGCTTGCATGTTGACGCCCAGTTTGACTAAGAGGATACTGTGTCCCTCCGCCGGACCAGCCTGTTCGACTGAAATGGTAGAGGGCGCCGAGTGCGAGCGGTTCCGACGTTCAATGCGTCCCAGCACTGGCGAGGAGGAACAGCCACGATGGAAGCGCGAAGTGGAACTTCAATTAAGAAGCGCGAGGTAGCCCACCTTAACGCAACCTTAGATAAGCGCTTATTCGCATACGCGTCTGCCGCCAGCGCTGCCGGGGTAAGCCTGTTGGCGTTGGCACAGCCTACCGAAGCGAAGATCGTCTACACGCCAACAAACATCGAGATCGCGCCGAGAAGCAGGGCGGGAATCGATCTCGTCCACAATGGAAAGAGCGACTTCCTGCTTTCCAATCATACGTCATTCAACACCAGCAACGAGTCCTTTACCAATTATTTGCAGGTCACGCCACAGGGGCACAATGGAGTCCAGAGCAACGCTGTTGCCCTGCGCTCGGGTATGCTGGTTGGACCGAAAGGTCAATTTCAAGGCAGCGCCCAAAAGATGGCCGAGTTTCGTGAATTCTGCACCCACACCAGCCATACGTACTGCCATACAAAGGCCGGCGGCAATTGGTACAACATCACGCGTGGTTATCTGGGCCTGAAATTCTTCATTCATGGCAAGGCCCACTACGGTTGGGCGCGCCTCAATGTCACAATCACCGACAAAGGGGTCTACGCTTTGCTAACTGGCTATGCGTACGAGACCATCGCCAACAAAGCCATCCTTACGGGAAAAACCAAAGGCAACGAAGATGAGGGCAGCGGGAATGAAGATCAGGCCCGCAGCGTGGGGCCGGGTAATCCAGCAGTTTTCAGAAAGAGCAAGTCTAAGCCAGCCACTCTTGGTCTCCTGGCCCAAGGCGCGGCGGGCTTGGATGTCTGGAGAAAGCGCGATTCCAATTCGCCTGTAATCGAAACTGTCGGTTGGTGGCGGTGGTGATGAGATCGCTATTCTTTCTTTCATTGGTTGCGATTCTTGCCAGCGCTCTCGCCTCGGCGCAGGTTAATCCTGTGCCTTTCGTCAACCAGCCGCTGATTCCGGACGCGGTTCCTCCTGGGCAAGCAGCGTTCACTTTAACCGTAAACGGCACCGGATTCGTCCCTCACTCGACCGTTTATTGGAATGGGTCGGCGCGCGCCACCGAGATCATTTCCAGCGCACAGCTTGAGGCCAAAATCACCGCAGAGGACGTGGCTAATGCGGCAACGGCGTCGATTACCGTAGTAAACCCAGGTCCGGGCGGCGGAACTTCCAACATAGTATTTTTCCCGGTCCGGGAGCCGACATCGTTGGCAGCCTTCTCGAACACCTCAGCTTTTTCTGGGGCCAATGTGAGCATCGCTGGAGATTTCAACAATGATGGCAAGCTCGACGTAGCCGTGGGTGTAGCCGGCAACAACGGCGGTGGCCAAATCGATATCTATCTAGGCAAAGGAGATGGGAAATTCAGCGGTCCTGTCAGGACCAATTCCGCGACACCCGTCGCCGAGTTACTGGCGGCTGATTTCAACCGAGACGGAAAGCTGGATTTAGCCGTTGGAGATGGCCTAGGCAACATCACGATATTTCTCAATACAGGAGGCGGCCATTTGGAGCAGTCCCAGGTGTTTGACTCCTACGATGCTCTGGCTGCGGCAGATTTCAACGGCGATGGCAAGCCGGACCTCATCGTGAATAGCTATAACTCGGGGTCAAACGAGTGGTCTATGAGTATCTGCCTTGGCAATGGCGACGGCACATTTGGGTCGCCGCAACTGATTGTGTCGGAGCTGTACTACTCTCCAGCGGTAGGCGATTTTAACGGCGACGGCAATCTCGATTTGGCGATTCCCGATGGCAACCAAGTATCCGTATACTTGGGCAACGGCGATGGAACATTCACCTACGGGTCAGTTTACAGCGCGACATACGCGGGATACTCGGCGGTGGCAGCGGACCTAAATGGAGATGGGAATCTCGATATCATAACCAGCGGTGTATCGGTGCTGCTCGGGAAAGGCGATGGCACCTTCACTTCGGATGGCGGCGTTGAGTTGTATCCAGGTGACGTGGGAAATGTGAGCCTTGGAGACTTCAACGGCGATGGCAAACTGGACGCGGCGGTCCCCTCCGGATATCTCAACTTGCTGCTGGGAAACGGCGACGGCAGCTTCCAGTCCCCTCTGCAATTTGTGAATGCAACCTACCCGGATACTATCAGCGTCGGCGATTTCAACAATGACGGGAGTCTGGATCTAGTCGGCGACGCCAGCCTTTTTTTGCAGAGCCCGGCGTTAATGGCTCCCAGTAGCCTCGCTTTTGGCGAGATAGACGTGGGCAACAGTAGCCAGCCCCAAACCGATACGCTCACTAATGTTAGCAACGGCGCTCTGGACATTACAAAAATCGGCATTGACGGAGCCGATCCCAGCGACTTCACTCAAACCAACAACTGTCCTGCCAGTCTTCCCACCAACAAGAGTTGCCGGATCCAAGTCACCTTTTCGCCGACCGCGGCTGGTAATCGGGCAGCCTCACTCTACGTGGATTACAAGGGCTCGGGGAGTCCACAAACCGTCCCGCTGAGCGGAACTGGGGTGGAGCTCTCGGTGAGCTTAACGCCGTCCGGCCTGACCTTTGCTCTTCAAAAGGTCAACACGACCAGTCCGCCTCAAACCGCAACCCTGACCAATACCGGATCGCAGGCGGTCAGCATCTCGAGCATTTCCACAGCGAACCCGTTCGCCGAAACCAACAACTGCCCATCCAGCTTGAACCCCAACGACAGTTGCCAGATTCAAGTCACTTTTACCCCGATCGGCGGCGGACGCGCGAAGGGAACGCTCTATGTTTACGACGACGCGCAAGGCAGCCCACAGACGGTTGCGCTTTCCGGCGTCGGAGCCGCCATGGAGCTCACGCCACACAGCGTTAACTTTGGCAATCAGAAGGTTGGCACCAAGAGCTCTCCGTTTCCGGTCAAGTTGATCAACGAAGGCGCCACATCAGTTTCGATTAGCAAGATCGACATAACCGGGACCGACCCCGGCGATTTCTCGCAGACCAACAATTGCGGCAAGAGTGTGCCAGCGCACGGCAGTTGCTACATCAAGGTCGCGTTCAAGCCCACGGCCAAAGGGCACCGCTCGGCAACCCTCGAAGTCAACGACAATGGTGGAGGAAGTCCGCAGAAGGTCGTGCTCGCCGGTACGGGGACGTAGTGAAGCTGGAAGTGTCTTAACAACGCCGACACAGTCATAGACGATAGCAGCGTTTTTGCTCGGGCCGGCGAAAACTGCAGATTCCTCGACTTCGCTCGGAATGACAGTGAGTGATTTGTCTTCCCTTCCGACTGAAAATCGCGGGGGCGCCCGCGCCCCATGCCCTTAGAGCGTACGCGTTGCCGTACGCAGTTGTGCATAACGGAAGCAGACAATCAGATGGTCGTTCACCATGCCTACGGCCTGCATGAAGGCGTAGCAGATGGTGGTGCCGACGAAAGAGAATCCGCGCTTCTTTAGGTCTTTGCTCATGGCGTCTGATTCTGGGGTGCGGGCTGGGACCTGTTTCATTGAGCGGCGCCCGTTCACGATCGGCGAGCCTCCGGTGAATTGCCAGATGTAGGCGTCGAACGATCTGAACTCGTCTTGCACTTTTAGAAATGCTTTGGCGTTTTTTATGGCAGAGGCGATCTTCAGGCGGTTGCGGATTATGCCGGCGTTGCTCATCAGGCTTTGGATCTTGCTGCGGTCGTAGCGGGCGATCTCTTTGGGATCGAAATTGTTGAAGGCGAAGCGGTAGTTTTCTCGCTTCTTCAAGATGGTGTCCCAGCTCAGGCCGGCTTGGGCGCCTTCGAGGATCAGGAATTCGAAGAGGGTGCGGTCGTCGTGAACCGGCTTGCCCCATTCCTCATCGTGGTAACGGATGGAGAGATCGTTGGTGGCCCAGGGGCAGCGGGTTGGGGTTGAGTTCATCGTAATAGTCGAGCTGCGCTCGACTGGACGGGCGAGACGCCCGTCCCTACACTAGCATTGCCGAGGGCTGCTGTCCCCACGTGTGCAGCGAGGCTACTGCAGCGATTTTGGGTCGGACAGATTCTTGGGACTTTTCTTGTTTAGCAGGGCGACTAGTTCTGCGGCGCTTGCCGGAGAGCCCACTTTGCCTCCGCGAATGATGTCCTTCGCACTTAGCTTCTTCCCGTACAGCTTTTCGTTAGCGCTTCCATCCGAACGGAGCGTGGAACCCTCCAGCGAAATTCCGGCGAACAATCCCTTGGTGCGGGAGTACGACAAGATCTCAGCGTTCATAACGATATCGGTTGCGCCTTCAGCTGTGCGCCCCTTGGGGCCGGCTGCGGCTGATGCGTCCCCGCCCAACTTCACTTTGCTGCTCAGCAACGAGCGGGCTCCTTTGGGATTCATCACCAGCAACACGAAGTCGGTGGCTTCTCCGCCCAATTGAAAGCCGATGTTGATGCCTTCCAGGGCGTAGAGCGCGGGCGCGCCCCAGGAGCCGGTATAGTGTTCTCCACTGCGGCAAATCATGACGCCGCGGCCATAGCTGCCGCCCACGCCGAATGCGCCCTTCTTGACCGATGGCAGAACAATAATGCATTCCGCCTTGCCCAGCAGGTCCTGGGGAATATCGTCGGGAATGTTGAGAATCTCTCTCAGAACTTCGCCCGACTGTTTGACGCGCCCCTGTTCCCTTTCATTGCTGGCAAAGGCGGGTAGCACGAGGGCGTAGACGAGCAACAGCGCTAGTAGGGGTTTCATGGCATCTCCTGTTTTCGTGGTGTCGCTATTTTAACCTTGTGGGCTTGTGTATTGGCGAACCAACAGTGCAGGGTTATTGGCGGTGTTGATGCTGCGGGCGATCTTTTGCCCATGACCCGTTGAGTGCTCCTTTTGTAACTTGGCATTTGTGCAAGTGTCTCCTAAAGTCCTATCAGTAAAAGCGCATCTGGCGGGTACTTCGGCCCACGGCGTGCATCTAACAAGGTGCGGAGATTGTGGCACGCGGAGAACAAACGTCGTAGGTCGGGATAGGATGAGGAATGAAGTACATAGCAAAGTATTTTTTGCTCGGCGTACTTGTGGCCATGGCAGGCGTGCCGTTGCGCGCGCAGGTCACGAATCTCGTCCCCAGCAACAGCCTGGTGTCGGCTCCCGCCTCGAATTTTGATCCTGACGAATCCGTACTCACCATCAAGACGCGGGTGAACGAAGTCAATGTGCTGTTCATTGCCACCGACAAGCATGGCAAGTTTGTGCGCAACCTTGACGAGAAAGACTTCGCGATTCTTGACGATCATCAGCCGCCTCAATCGATAGTTAATTTTCGCCGGGAGACTGACCTTCCTATCCAGCTTGGGCTCTTGATTGATACCAGCGGATCAGTGCGCGCGCGGTTCGACTTCGAACAGGACGCGGCGGTGAGTTTTTTGCAGAACACTATTCGGCCGAATTTCGACAAAGCTTTCGTGGTTGCCTTCAACGGCCATAGCCAGATGATGCAGGGTTTCACCGACAATGGCGCGCTGCTCTCAGCCGCTGTTCATCGTATGCACGATGGCGGTGGAACAGCTCTATACGACGCCATTTATCGTGCTTGCCGAGACAATCTGATGAAGGATCACGAAGACCGTCCGTCGCGACGCGCGATCGTTGTGGTCAGTGACGGCGAAGATAATCAGAGTGAGTTCAGCGAGACGCAGGCCATTGAGATGGCGCAGCGCGCGGAAGTTATCGTTTACGCCATCTCGACAGATGACAGCGGATTGGTTCTCCGCGGCGATAAAGTTCTGCAGCGCGTTGCGGAGGCCACTGGCGGCCGCGCATTCTTTCCGTACAAAATGAAGGATATGAAGAACGCGTTTGCGGCTATCGGGGATGAGTTGCGCAGCCAGTACATCATTTCCTATCACCCCGCGAACTTTGAGGCGGACGGTCGCTATCGGCCGATTGAAATCACTGCGCTGAAGAAAGATCTTCAGGTGCGGTCGCGCAAGGGTTACTACGCGCCCAGGCAGTGAATATCATTCGCCGAGAACGATCTTAAAACCTTTATTTCCAGTCCGATATGTCGGAGTTCGTCCGCTCCGTTTTGTTCTGCCTTTAAGACTTTGCCAATGTTACAATTCTGTTGAGTGGGCCGTGCGTTGCGAATCTTTGCAAGACCGGTGGCGGTAGGCGTTCTCATGTCAGGTGGGCCATTGAACTCGAAATTTCTCGTCATCGTAAGTCTGGCTTTGCTCGTGGCAGGTCCGTGTTACGGCGAACGACGCCACTCCACCACCAGCCAGCCGGTGACGGACGACCAACCCACTCCCGCGCTTCCTCCACCGACCTTAGCGCAGCAGCCGGCTACGCCTCCGCAGGTTTCTTTTCAGGGCGGACAATTGACGATTTCTGCGCAGAATTCGACTTTGGGCGACATTTTAAAAGCAGTCAAAGCACAAACCGGCGCCACCATTGACGTTCCCGGCACGGCATCCGACCGCGTAATTGGACAATTCGGTCCCGGCCCGGCTCGCGATGTGCTGACTGCTCTGCTGAATGGGTCGCGCTTCAATTATGTTCTGCTGGGCTCGTCGACTGATCCCGGTGCGTTGGACCGTGTGATCCTGATGGCCAAATCAGGCGGTTCGGTTGAGAGCAGTCCGCCGCCGCAAGAGCAGACCACAGCGTACAACCAGAACTTCGCTCGTCCGACCGCCCCGATGGCGGCTCCGCCGCAACCTGCGCCTGGTGGAAACACGGTCGTTGTTGAAGGTCAGGACGCGCAAGACGACGCAACGGACGATACCGACACTACCGACGCTACAGATGACGCGCAGGCCGACGATCAGACCGACCAGAATCAGGCGGATGACCAGGCCGCCACCGACGATCAGCAACAGCAAAACGGGCAGCAGAATGTCAAGACGCCTGAACAACTTTTGCAGGAGCTGCAACAGCGTCAGCAGCAGATACAGCAAGGTATCCAGCCTGGGGTTCCTCCGGGATTGCAGAACAACTTTCCGAATCCTGGAGCAGCTGGGCCGGGTGACGCACCGAACGCAAATCCGCCGCACAACTAGCTGGAGTTAAGATTAATCGCAGCGGCTGTCAGGACCTAGAGCCTCGCTAATTTCCACCTGCGTGAGCAGCTTGGGTCCGAGTAGGGGTAACGATGGGTTTTTCAGTCGGGCGCGGCCGTGATTGGCTCGCGAAGGCATGAAGAATTCCTATAACGACGCCGTAGGCAGATACAATTCCAATCGCCAACACTGTGATAACAGTGAAACAGAGAATGCCAACACTCAATAAACTGCCCAAGGTTGCTGCCCTCTTGCAAATTTCGCTTTCTTAGAAGTTGCCGCGCTCCATGAATTTACCTGCGTTGACGCTTGCCAGTGTTAGCAAATAAGATACGTAAGTAGAGCTGCGCACCTCCACTTTCCAACATCTCTGTGGACCCGTCCATATTACGGAAGGTCAATGAAGGGCCTCTCTCTCGCTGTCTTATGGCTATTACCAAGATTTCGGTGCGCGGGGCGCGCCAACACAACCTGAAGAACATTAACGTCGAGATTCCTCGTAATAGCCTGACGGTAATCACCGGCTTGAGCGGATCGGGCAAATCCTCGCTGGCGTTCGACACGATTTACGCCGAGGGCCAGCGGCGTTACGTGGAGACGCTCTCGGCCTACGCCCGCCAGTTTCTTGACCAGATGGAACGCCCCGATGTGGATGCCATCGATGGGCTCAGCCCGGCGATTTCCATCGAGCAGAAGACCACCAGCCGCAGCCCGCGTTCAACTGTCGGAACCATTACCGAAATCTACGACTACCTTCGACTTTTATTCTCTTCGATCGGCATACCGCATTGTCCGAAGTGCGGGCGGGCGATCAGCCGTCAAACTGCGGACCAGATTGTGCAGCGAGTGATGGCTCTCACTCCCGAAGATCGGGTCATGGTTCTGGCGCCGATTGTGCGCGGGCGAAAAGGTGAGTTCAAGAAAGAGATGGAAAAGCTGGTGCAGCACGGCTTCACCCGCGCGAGAATAGACGGCGAACTCGTCAACCTCGACGATGACATTCCGCTGGACAAGCGAAAGAACCATACGATTGAAGTCGTAATTGATCGGTTGCTGGTGAAACCGGGAATCGAGCATCGCCTCGAACTTTCGGTGGGACTGGCGATGAAGTTAGCGGGAGGCCTGGTGCAGGTTGCCGTCGTCGGCGGCGAGGAACAGCTGTACTCGGAGCGGTTGGCGTGTCCGGATTGCGGCATCAGCGTGCCGCAACTTGAGCCGCGTTCGTTTTCGTTTAATAGTTCTTACGGCGCTTGCCCCGAGTGCCATGGATTGGGCAGCCGGTATGATTTTGATCCGGCGAAGGTGATTGTCGATTGGTCGAAACCATTGCTGGAAGGCGGATTGGGGCCCGGTTCAGCATCGCAGAATCTGATCCACATGCTGCAAATTGCGGCCACCGCTTATGGCTTGGATTTGAGCACTCCTTTCGAGAAGTTTCCTGAAAAAGTGCAAAATCTGTTGTTGTTCGGGGAAAATGGCAAATCGAGCAAGTCGGGCTTTCGCGGAATTCTGGCATATCTCAAGCAGGTGCTCGAGGAATCCACCTCCGACGGCTATCGGGATTTTCTTCTGGATTACATGTCCGCAACTGAATGCCCTGCCTGCCACGGGCAGCGTCTGCGGCCCGAAAGTCTCGCGGTAAAGGTGAACGGCATGTCGATCGCGGATTTCACCGAACTGCCGGTTTCGCGTTCTCTGGAACTGGCGAGAAAGATTCACCTGACGGGACGCGAAGCCGCGATCGCAAGCCGCGTCATGCATGAAATTGTGGAACGTCTGCAGTTTCTCGATGCTGTTGGCTTAGGCTACATCTCGCTCGATCGTTCAGCGGCGACACTTTCCGGCGGGGAAGGACAGCGCATTCGCCTGGCTACCCAGATCGGATCGAAGCTGAGAGGCGTATTGTATGTGCTCGACGAGCCATCGATCGGTCTGCACCATCGCGACAACGCCCGCTTGCTGCAAGCGCTCGAAGAATTGCGCGACCTGGGCAATACGGTGCTGGTAGTTGAGCACGATGAAGAAACCATCCGGCGCGCTGATTACGTAATCGATCTGGGCCCCGGTGCGGGACGCCACGGCGGCGAACTTGTCGCCCATGGCACGCCGGAAGAAATTATGGAAGCGCCGGGATCGCTCACCGGAGCTTACATCTCGGGCAGAATGCAGATCGAGATGCTGCCCGAGCGGCGCCAGACGAACGGAGCGGGCATCACGATTCTGGGCGCACGCGAAAACAATTTGAAGAATCTCGACGTCACCTTTCCCTTGGGAGTGATGACGGTCGTGACCGGAGTCTCCGGCTCTGGCAAATCCACTTTGGTGAATGACATTCTCTATCGCGCTTTGGCAAAAACTCTGTACCGCTCGCGTGAGGAACCCGGCGTCCACAAGGCTATCTCAGGCGCTGAGAACATCGATAAGGTCATTCGTATTGATCAATCGCCGATTGGGCGCACGCCGCGTTCGAATCCCGCAACTTACACCGGAGTGTTTGCGCAGATTCGTGATCTCTATGCCATGTTGCCCGAATCACGCGAACGGGGCTACAAACCCGGCCGCTTCTCATTCAACGTTACCGGCGGACGCTGCGAGGCTTGCCAGGGAGAGGGCCAGCGCCGCATTGAAATGAGTTTTCTCCCGGATGTCTATGTGCTTTGTGAAGTCTGCGGAGGCCGCCGCTACAACCGTGAAACTTTGGCCGTGAAATACAAGGGATACTCGATCGCTGACCTGCTGGAAATGCCGGCTTCGGACGCGCTGCCAATTCTCGAAAATATTCCGCAGGTGAAGCAGAAACTGCAAACGCTGGTCGATGTCGGGCTGGGATACATTCATCTCGGCCAATCCGCGGTAACACTCTCGGGTGGCGAAGCGCAACGCATTAAGCTCGCGCGCGAGTTAAGCAAACGACAAACCGGAAAAACTTTATACCTGCTCGATGAGCCTACCACCGGCCTGCACTTCGATGACGTCAAGAAGTTGCTGGACGTGCTGCATCGGCTGACAGACTTGGGAAATACGGTTCTCATCATCGAACATAATCTGGATGTCATTCGTAATGCCGACTGGATCATCGATCTCGGTCCCGAGGGCGGTGAAGAAGGCGGACGTGTTGTGGCGCAGGGTACGCCGGAGCAGGTTGCCCGAAATAAGAAGTCGTATACCGGGCAGGCGCTGGCGGAGTATTTCAACGGGAAATCAAAAAAACCATCAACCGCGGAATTATTGGCTTAGTCAATTTTTCGTGTAAATTCAAAGATCGCGTGTCCTCATCTCAAAATCCGTGGTCTGAGCTTGATCCGCTTCCTCTGCCCATCCCAACAAGCTCCGAGAATCCGCCGTGGAGTGGATGGGATGTGCTGCAGATTATTTTTCTAACCATCGCCACGGTCGCTATTTTCTTGCCGCTGGTTGGGTTCGTCGCCCAGCGTTTGCTCTATCCCCGTGTCGCCTTCGTACAGGTCATCACTTACCCGCTGGTGACTGTCCTAGCGCAAGGCTTGGCCTATCTTCTGATCTTGGTTTTCATGATTTCGATTGTGAAACGTGTACCCGGCCGAAGTTTCTGGGAGACGATGCGCTGGAACTGGCCGAAAAATTGGCCATCCTATTTGCTCGGAGGCGTGTTGCTGGCAGTTGCCCTGCAAGGGATTGCACACTTCCTTCCCATGCCGAAGGAACTGCCCATGGACCGGTTCTTCCGGACGGCCGGAGAAGCTTGGGTGCTGTCGCTGTTCAGCATTTCCTTCGCGCCCCTACTGGAAGAACTGTTCTTTCGCGGATTTCTTTATCCGGTGCTGCTCCGCCGTTTAGGTATCGTAATCGCAGTACTGACGACAGCCGCCGCCTTTAGCCTCATCCACGCTCCGCAACTCGGACGCGCGTGGGGCCCGGTGCTGGTGATTTTCATGGTCGGCCTGGCATTAACTCTCGCTCGCGCCATCACCAAATCAGTTGCAGCCGGCGTGCTCATGCACATCGCATATAACGGCACGCTCTCGGTCCTACTCTTTATAGGAACCGACGGATTCCGGCACCTGGAGCGACTGAACCAGTGATCGTTCGTGGGTGACCGGCGGCTCCGCCCGTCCGATGAGGTCTAGCGGCCGCAGCGTTTCAGTCCGCCCTCATGCTATCTTAGATTTTCCATGTCTTCCGCCCATCAGGAACTTTTGCGTCTGCTGGCAATCAAGTCTTTTCGTCTGGGAGAGTTCAAACTTTCATCTGGCGGGACCAGCGATTATTACGTCGATTGCCGCACCACAACTTTGGATGCGCGGGGTTCCCAACTCACCGGGCGAGTCTTTCTCGACGAAATTCAACAGCGCGGATGGCGGCCCCAGGCGATTGGCGGATTGACCATGGGCGCCGATCCCGTGGTGGTCGCGGTCGCCGTCACCAGCGGCGAGATTCACGGGTTTCTTGTCCGCAAAGCAGACAAGCAGCATGGCACCGGACAACGCATCGAAGGTTTTCGCGGGAAGGGCGCGCGCGTGGTGATCGTTGACGATGTATGCACTACGGGCGCTTCCACGGTCCAGGCGATCGAAACTGCCCGGGAATTCGGATTCGAAATCGTGGGCGCCATATGCCTGGTCGAACGCGAAGAAGCGAACGGACGTCCGGCTGTAGAAAAAGCCGCTGCGCCCGCACCTTTTGTATCGATATTCAGCGCCGCCGACGTGCGCCGTGAATACTTGGAAATGAAAGACGCGCCGCCTGTCTTCGCAGTCGCTGCGACTTGCGAACTGTGCGGAAGACCCGCCGTGACAAATGTACCCCGCAACCGTTGCGAAGTGCATAAAACGTGATGAGGACGGTTGACTCAATACCAACGACCAACGACGAAAGACCAACGACCAACAAATGATTCAAACTCTGGAATGGACTGACAAAGGCGTACGCTTCATCGATCAGACGAAGCTGCCCACCGAAGAGACCTACGTCACCTGCAAGACCTACGAGCAGGTCGCGGACGCGATCCGCAATATGATCGTGCGCGGCGCACCGGCCATCGGCGTGGCCGCTGCCATGGGAATCGCTCTCGGGATAAAGAACTCGAAAGCCGAGAGCGGAGGCGAACTGAAGCGCGACTTCGACCAGATCTGCGAAGTGATCGGCAAAACGCGTCCGACCGCGGTAAACCTTTTCTGGGCCATCAGTCGCATGCGGGACAAATTCGAGATGCTGCGAGTGCGTCCCCTGCCACAGATCAAACAAGCTTTGATTGAGGAAGCTCAACGCATGCATGCCGAAGACATTGCCGCCAACCAAGCCATGGGACGTTTTGGCGCGACGCTTATGCCCGCGAGCGGCGGCGTGCTCACCCACTGCAACGCCGGAGCTCTCGCGACTTGCGGCTACGGTACGGCGCTCGGCGTAATTCGAGCGGCTGTCGAGCAAGGAAATAGAATCCACGTCTACGCAGACGAGACTCGCCCGTTTCTCCAAGGTTCGCGGCTCACCGCATGGGAGTTGATGAAAGACGGCATTCCCACCACGGTGATCTCTGACAACATGGCTGGATCAATCATGCAGCAAGGGAAAATTGGAGCCGTCGTAGTAGGCGCGGATCGGGTTGCCGCCAATGGCGACGTGGCGAATAAAATTGGAACCTATTCGGTCGCTGTGTTGGCGAAGGAACACGGCATTCCGTTTTATGTGGCAGCGCCGCTGTCGACGATTGATTTCGCCGCCTCCGACGGCAGCAAGATTCCCATCGAACAACGCAACGAAAGAGAAGTCACACACATTGCCGGCAAACAGATGACGCCCGACGGAGTGCAAATCGAAAATCCTGCGTTCGACGTTACGCCTGCGAAATATGTCACGGCCATTGTGACCGAGCGCGGAATCGCACGCGAGCCGTATGAGGCTTCTTTGGCAAAGTTGGCCGGGGCGGAACGTCCAGCGGCCAATTCCGGACGCTGAAAGCCAAACGCCATTCATGTATTCCGTTACCCAAACCCAAGTTTCTCTTGAGAGCGGCGGCAAAGGCATTTGTCTGGATTGCTTTCTGCCAGGTATCGGCGCGCCTTCCAGGGGCAATGGAGGCCGGGCGTCCTCGCCCGGCAGGACGGGTGAGACGCCCGTCCTGCAACGGTTCCCTGCGGTAATTGCGCTGCACGGTTCTGGCGGCGGACACGCGACAATGGCCGCACCGGCAAGCCTGCTAGCCGAGGAGGGTTTCGCAGTTTATGTGCTGCATTATTTCGACCGCACCGGCACTCCTGAAATCGATGGTTTGCAAACCATCTTCCGGCATTTTCCACTGTGGATGAAAACCTTGTGGGATGCGGTCAGCTTCGTGGCACGCCAACCGCAGGTCGATCCACAGCGCATCGGATTGTTGGGATTCTCTCTGGGCGCATATCTCGCGTTGTCGGCTGCGGCGATCGATTCGCGCATTCAGGCCGTGGTAGAGTTTTTCGGCGGTATGCCGAAAGAAATGAAGCTGTTCGCCCGCCGCTTATGTCCGGTGCTGATCCTGCACGGAGAGCAGGATCAGACGGTTCCCGTCGAAGAGGCTTACCACTTGCAGCAACTTCTGGAAAAGAAACAAATCGCTTACGATATGCAAATCTACCCTGGGGTGGGCCACGGTTTCAGCGGTGAAGTCTGGCGAGATGCTGGACTACGATCGCTTGCTTTCTTGCAGAAGCATTTGGCTTCTTGCCCCACGGGAAGCTCTACGATTTCAAAGTGATACCTCATCTACGCTGGTGGCGACTGGGCAGTTGTTATCAGTATGATGGTAGCGAATGCCATCCAGAGCAAAGACGGCTTCGCACGGCGTTATCATAAGAGCCACGTTCTACTTCCTCCTGGTAACGTCCTTCATCGTTCCAGCCAAAGCCGAGGAGGCGCACGCACAACGCGCCGACAGTTCAGCTGAGGACACCCTATTCGTCGATTGCCCTAAGGAAGGAAAGCCGAAGCGGGTCCTGAGTCCAATCGCGCTCTCAGAGGGAGAAACGTGGCGGGCCTACGTCGAGGTCAACGTTCAGAGCGACCCGTGCCTAAACACAACTCAACTGTGGACCGCCAGAACGAATCATCCATACCGGTTGGTTTATCTGATTCCCCCGATGCGCGATTTCGCGGGCAATGGGATGGGGATGATGGGCTGGGCCAAGAATTCCAGTATCCTCTTGGTGAGGACCGAAGCGTGGCAGTGGGGCTCCGATGCGCATGGAAAACAGCAGATACTCGCCGTAGACGCCGACACAGGCATGGTGTACGAACCGGAACTGGAGGCAATGCTTCAAGGCCATAAGGGTAAGCACTGCGAGTTTCGGGTCGTTGATGCAGGATTTAGCTCCGACAAGAACATTGTCATTCTGATTCGAGCGAAATTTTTTACTGCGCTCGACGTTGGTGACACCGAAGCGGACGTGCCTGTCGCCCAACGTTGCGGAACTACCGAAGAAACCTGGAGCTTTAATTACGCGACTGGAGAAATAAAGCAGGTGGGAAGCACGGAGCCATTACTTCTATTCAAGAAACTTACGTCCTCTGGATCCAGTCAACCGAAGTGATACGAGTGAGAATTATCTCCTGACGGCAAAATCCTGGAGGGAACTTTTTGGCCCGAATCTTCGTAAAATAAACTAGAAGACAAGGAGAGTCTCCCATGTTCACTTTCCTCCTCTGGTGTCTGTTATTTGTGTTGTGCTGGCCGCTGGCTCTGTTCGCGCTGGTGATCTATCCGTTCGTGTGGTTGCTGCTTCTGCCATTTCGGATAGTTGGCATTGCCGTTCACGGAGTTTTGGAGTTGGTGTGGGCGGTTGTGTTGTTGCCGGCAAGACTTCTGACCGCGCCATTCCGGCTGCGAGTGTAGGCGCGGGCGTCCTCGCCCGTGCTCGTTAGAATTACTCCACGCCTTTCGCTGGGATTGCCAAGCCTAATTCCTTCATTACCATCTGCAAGTCTTTCCAGGTTTCTTTCTTCTGCCGGGGATCGCGCAATAGAAACGCTGGATGATAAGTTACGGTCAGCTTGGTGCCGCGAAAATCGAACCAGCGTCCGCGAAATTCAGACATCGGCGCGTTGATCGCCAACAACGTCTTCGCCGCAACCGCGCCCAGCGCGACGATGGCTTTTGGCTTAATCGCCGCGATTTGCCGCATCAAGAACGGAGAGCAAGTCTCGCACTCTTCGCGCTCCGGCGTCCGGTTTCCCGGCGGACGGCACTTGATAATGTTCGCGATATAAACATCTTCCCGCCGCAGGCCCATGGCTTTGATCATGTTATTGAGCAACTGTCCGGCGCGGCCGACGAACGGTTCCCCCTGCGTGTCTTCATCGGCACCTGGGGCTTCGCCGATAAACATCAGATCAGCTTTAGGATTGCCCACGCCGAACACGATCTGCTTGCGGCCCTGTTTATGCAGCACGCAGCGGGTGCAATCACCAAGATCTTCACGAATCAGGCGCAGCGCCTGCAACGGATCGATGACATTCAATTCTGGCTTCGCTAACTCGAATGAATCTTCTTGTCGCACGACTCGTGCCGCAGCGTTAGTTCTGGGTGTCATTTCCTCTCGCTGTTCTGGTTGTATTCTAGCGTGTCGCTGAAGTTGGATTCGGCGGGACCGCGGCGGTAAAAATCGTAAATACCCAATTCGTTGTAGAAGCGGATACGTTCAGCCAAAGCGCGCTTGAGTTGCGGATCGAGCACGCTGGCCATTCGTTATTTACCAATCTTCGCGGGAGCGTTCCGTGGATTTTTCAGGCGGACGACTTGATCCAGTACGCGTTGCGCCACTTCCCACTTCGTGGTTTCTGGAACTTCTACAACTTCGTGTTGGGTGATAATGGTGACAGCGTTGCGGTCGGAGTCGAAGCCGATTCCTTCGCGCGAAACATCGTTTACGACGATCGCGTCGAGCGATTTCGAGCAAGTTTCTTGCGGGCGTTCTCCAGCGCGTTCTCGGTTTCGGCGGCGAAGCCGATGATCAATTGCGATTGTTTATTGCGGGCGATTTCGCCGAGAATATCGTTTGTCGGTTCCAGTTCGAGCGTCATAGGGCCGCTGCGTTTGAGCTTCTGAGAAGCCGCAGATTTCGCGCGATAGTCGGAGACTGCCGCGGTTTTGATTACGATCGTGGCCTGAGGCAGCAGTTTGAGAACCGCCTGCCGCATCTCTTCGGCGGATTCGACGCGCGTCAACTTCAGCCGCGGCGGGCGGTGTCAACGCCGTAGGTCCGCTCACCAGCAACACGCGCGCTCCGCGACGCAGCGCAGCTTCAGCCAGTGCGTATCCCATCCGCCCGCTAGAGCGATTGGTGAGATAGCGCACCGGATCAATTTTCTCTCGCGTGGGTCCAGCAGTGATGAATACAGTTTCGCCAGCGAGTTCCTGCGACGCGCCTAAAGCTTCCAGCGTGGCCGCAACGACAGCTTCATTCTCAGCCAGACGGCCAGCGCCGGTCATGCCGCAGGCCAGGTATCCCGTGCCCGGCTCCACAATCTTCACTCCGCGCTTTTTCAGAATTTCCAGATTGGCCTGCGTCGCCGGATGCTCCCACATGTTCACATTCATCGCCGGGGCAACGATCACCGGCGCTGTGGTCGCGAGATAAAGCGTGGTGAGGAAAGTCGCTGGCGATGCCGTGGGCAAATTTGGCAAGAATATCCGCGGTTGCGGGAACCACGAGCAGCGCGTCGATGGATTGCGCCACGGCAATATGTTCGACGGCGGAATCAATGTTCGGATGCTCGCCCGCATCCGCGCCAAACATATCCGGTGATGACTTTTTCACCGGACAGCGCCGCAAAGGTAAGAGGTCGAACGAATTCCTGCGCGGCTTGAGTCATGACGACCTGCACCCGCACGCCGCGGTCTTGCAGCAGACGAACAATCTCCGCCGCTTTGTAAGCTGCAATTCCGCCGCTGACGCCGAGAGCGATTTTCATGAATTGCCGATTGTCAATTTCCAATTGTCAATTGTTCCACACAATCGGCAGTGGCAATCGAAATTGGAAATGCCTACTCTGTCCCCAGCGCCTTGTCGAGCATGTCGCTCACGACCTCGACGGGAGTTTTGGGCGTTTCCGGAATCACCCACTTCACTTTGCCGGCTTTGATTTCATCCTGCGCGATGCGGCAGGGCTTGCGGGAGTGAGTTTCGATTACCGGGGGCGCACCGCCTTGCAACTGTCGTGCGCGGCGAGCGGCTACCAGAATGTATCGATAGTTGCTGTCGAACCCTTCAATCAACTTCATTGTGTTCTCCCCTGTCACTTTAACGCCCGCCGGTTGTCGCGGCTGTCGAAAACGAAGCCAGGATCGGTCGCAACCGTTCGCGAACATTGCTCAATCGGCAACGTTCGGCCATGGCCAGCTTCTCTGCATCGTCAGCGGATGCCTGAACTCCGGAGCGCTTTAGCCGTTCCGCAAGCAGGATCGCCGTTAGCGCTTCTATGGATTCCTCCAGACGGTCGTTCACCAAAATATAGTCGTATTTCTCATAATTCTCAATCTCACGGCTGGCCGTGACCAACCGGCGCTGGATTACCTCTTCGGCATCCAGGCTGCGTTTTCGCAGACGCGCCTCCAAAGTCTTGCGATCGGGCGGCATAATAAAAATACTGACCGCTTCAGGGAGCTTGCGCTTGATCTGCTCGGCGCCTTGCACGTCGATATCGAGCAGCAAATCGTGGCCGTTCTGTTCGGCTGTCCGCAGAAAGCGGCGCGCCGTTCCGTAGTAGTGGCCAAACACATCCGCGTACTCAAGAAATTCATCTTTGCGCACCATCTCGTCGAACTCCGAACGTGGAACGAAAAAATATTCCCGTCCGTTTTTCTCGGTGCCTCGCGGCGGACGCGTGGTGTAGGAGATGGAAAAATCCAGGTCGGGAACGATCTGCCGCGCTTCGTCCACCAGCGTCGATTTGCCCGAACCCGACGGCGCCGAAATGATGTAGACAGTCGTCATTCGAGGTTCTGCACCTGCTCGCGCGCTTTTTCGATGTCAGCTTTCATGGATAATCCCAGCTCCGTAATTTTCATCGCTTCGCCCGCCAATCCGGAAGTCTTCGAAAGCAATGTGTTGGCTTCGCGGTTCATTTCTTGCAAAAGGAAATCCAGCTTCTTCCCCACTTCGCCGCCCTGATCGAGCAAGCCGAGAAGGTGCTTCACATGCTGATCGAGCCGCACCAGTTCTTCCTGAATGTCGCTGCGATCCACCAGCAGCGCCGCTTCCTGCAGGATGCGTTCCGGATCAATTTGTGAGCCAAGCAATTCCTGCAGCCGGCTCTTCAACCTATCCGCATACACGTGCAACGCTGCTTGCCGATGCTTCTCCACGCCTTCTCGGGCTTGCTGCACATGTCCCATGCGCTGCCGCAATTCGCGCTCCGTGCCCCGTCCTTCTTCCTCGCGCATTTGATTGAGCCGCGCCAGCGCCTCTTCCATCTTGCCAAGGACCGCAGCTTCTAAACCGTCGCCGGCCGGCAGCGTTTCCGATTCAAGCGCGCCCGGGATGCGCAAAATTGCATTGAGATCAGGATCAGCCGCGAGCTTGAACTCCGCTGCCGCCGCCCGAAATGCCTGAATGTATCCGCCTACCAAAGTGCGATTGACGGAAAAACCTTCGCTCACATTCCGCTCCACATTCAGAGTGAGTTCCACGTGGCCGCGAGCCATTTTCTCTTTCAGCCGGCGCCGCAGCTTCATCTCCAGATCGTCGCTATCCGAAGGCATGCGGAAATGGATATCGAGAAAACGATGATTCACGGATTTAAGCGACAAGGTGAAACCAAACTGGCCATTCACCTGCCCTTTCACCTGCGCAAACCCGGTCATGGATCGGATAGACATAAGGATATTGTCGATTGCCGATTTTCAATTGCCAATTGAACTACTATGCCTGTGATTCTCAATCGACAATTGGAAATCGCAAATTGAAAATCCTCTACAGCACGCTGGCTTTCGACTCCACCTTCGGGTCCGCTTCTGCAAACTGCAGCTCATACAACCGCCGATAAGTTCCCAGCTTTTTCATCAACTCTTCATGCGGCCCAATGTCCGCCGTAGTGCCGTTCTCCAGCACCACAATCCGAGTCGCCCGCCGCACCGTCGACAGTCGATGCGCAATCACAAACACCGTCCGCCCCTTCATCAAATTTGCCAGCGCCGCCTGCACTAGCTGCTCGCTCTCCACTATCCAGCGCCGACGTCGCCTCATCCAGAATCAGGATCGGCGCATTCTTCAAAATCGCCCGCGCAATCGCCATCCGCTGCCGCTCTCCCCCGCTCAGCCGCACGCCCTTCTCGCCAATCTTCGTGTCGTACCCGTCCGGCATATTCATGAATGAAGTCATGCGCCAGCGCCATCCGCGCCGCCTCTTCCACCTGGCTCATCGGAACATCCGGCTGCCCATACGCAATGTTGTTCCGCACCGTATCGTTGAACAGCACCGTCTCCTGCGTCACCTCGCCGATCTGCGCCCGCAGCGAAGCGATCGTCACATCGCGCAGGTCATGCCCATCAATCAGAATCCGTCCCTCGTTCACATCGAAGAACCGCGGAATCAGATTCACCAGCGAAGACTTCCCCGCCCCACTCGGCCCACAAACGCAATCACCTCACCCGGCTGCACCGTCAGATTGATGTCATGCAGCACCTGCTGTCACCTCGCCGTCCTCTCATACGCGAAGCCCACATTCTCAAACCGAATCCCTTCGTTGAACCCCTTCAGCACAAACGCACGCTTCTTCTCCTGCACATCGTCCTCCGCATCCATAAACTTGAAGATCTCTTCGCTCGCGCCCAGCGCCTGCTGAAAGCTGTTGTAGAACAACGCAAACTTCCGCACCGGGTCATACAGCGTAAACACCGCAACCAGAAAGGTGATGAACGATCCCGCTGTCATCTGGCGATGCGCAATCCGGCTCGCGCCCCAGCAGCAACAGCAGCGCGATTGCAATCGACGCCAAAAACATCCATCAGCGGCGAACTGATCGCTGCACGCTGACACCGACCGCAGATTCGCCTGGAACAGCCGTTGCGCTGCCCTGCGAAAGCGGTTCATCTCCCAGCATTCCATGCCGAACGCCTTCACGATCCGGTTGCCGGTAATCGTTTCGTGCAGAATGTTCTGGATCTCGGCCAGTTTGTCCTGTCCCCTGCCGGGTCGTCTGGCGCACCCGCGCGCCAATTTCGCTGCCGAGAAAATAATGACAGGCACAAACAGCAGCAGCACCCACGCCAGCCGCCTTCCCAGCAATAACCACGACTCCGGCCGTAAATAGAAAGCGTGAAAAATCTGCTGCAGAAATTCGCCCAGCACGCTCGACATCGCAAACTGCACGCGTTCGATATCATTGATCATTGTCGATAGCAGCGTCCCCGTCGTGTGCTTCTGAAAGAAAGCCACCGAGCGCCGCAACACAGCGTCATACAGATCGTTGCGCAGATCAGTAATCATGCCATAAGCCGGCATAGTTCACCAGATACGTCCCCGCATAATCGAAGATTCCCTTCAGAATCGTTGACGCAACCAGAGCGTAGGCAACAATCGTCCATGCATTATGAAAATGCGAAGGCACGAACTCCTGCAGATAAATCGCATGACTCGTCTTGGGAATTGTGAAGAGTTGAATATTGTTCGATCCGGACGACGGATTCAGCACCCGGTCCAGGATAGGCCGACGAGCAGAACGCGGAAAGCGTCGAGCAACCCCACGGCCGCCATCAGAAGTACCGAAGCCCCCACCTGCCACCAATAGGGCGCCGCGTACCGGATGAGGCGCGTCAGTTGCCGCATTCACAAATCCCCATGAGCGGCCACGCTACGAATAAAATTGGCATTCGTTGCAAGGCCTCATTCTACTGCAGTCGCTGGTCGTTCGTCGTTGGTCGTCGGCAATCTCATTCCGAGCGCAGTCGAGGCACCTTGCGTTTCTGTTCTGCCAACGATCAACGACGAACGGCCAACGACGCTTTACCCCGGACTGTCCCGATGCACCACCTTCACCCGATACCCAGCTTTCCCCAAATGCTTAGACACATCCTCAGCAATCATCACCGAGCGATGCTGCCCGCCCGTGCATCCGAACGCAATCGTCAGATAGCTTTTTCCCTCGTGGATGTAGTGCGGCAAAAGATAAACCAGCAATTGCGAAATCCGGTTGATAAATTCCTTGGTCTGCGGAAATGACCGAATGTACTTGGCAACCTTGGGATCGCGTCCAGTCAGCGGACGAAACTCCGGCACAAAATGCGGATTCGGCAAAAAGCGAACATCAAAAACCAGGTCCGCATCCTCCGGAACCCCATGCCGGAAGCCGAAACTCACGCACGAAACCAAAATATTGTTGTTGCCCGCTTCCTGCTTTTGAAAACGTTCGGTGATGTGCGAGCGCAACTCGTGGACGTTGAACTTCGAAGTGTCGATCACCAGATCGGCCATCGCCCGAATCGGCCGCAGATGCTCGCGCTCGGCAGCCAGCGACGACTTAACCGTTGTCTTGGTGCCCAACGGATGCGGCCGCCGGGTCTCGCTAAAACGGCGCAACAGGACCGAGTCTGCGGCCTCCAGAAAAATCATTTGGGTGGGAAGGATTCTTCGCACCGACTTCACAATCTTGGGGAGATCGTCGAGCTGCGCGCCTTCGCGAACATCCACCACCAGCGCAGTGCGCTCGATTTCAGAAGACTGGCCGACCAACTCAGCAAATTGCGGAATCAACCCGACCGGCAAATTGTCTACGCAGTAATAACCGAGATCCTCGAAAGCCTTGAGCACCGAGGCCTTCCCCGACCCGCTCATCCCGGTAATGATGACCAGCTCGGCCCGCCGTCCGCGATTGCGAGCCGCCCCTGTATCCGGAGCTTTGCGCCCGCGCTCTTTCGCTTTTCCGGCCGCCCGACGAAGTGCCATGGGCTGAAATGTTAGCAGGCACCGTCCTCACCCGCCAGTTGCCGTTTAGGTATCAATGTCCAGGCGACAGTTTCGCTGGTGCAACATAACGCAAATCTATTTTGTCAGCTCCGACCGAGTTTGATGAACTGCCGAGCGATCAACCCGCGAATGAAGGATCCTGCTTGTGGTGAGTAAGGAGTGTCAACATGGGGTAAATGGCACAGCCTTTCGCGTCGGGCGGGTGCCAGAAGTTTTTCGAATTCGCAATAGATCAGGGGCTGAGCTTAAAGACGGTTCCGGCGCGCCACGGGTCTCCGCCTTCGGTCGTTCCGTAGAGATTGCCCGCCTCGTCCACTTTGACCTCTGCGAATGGATAGGCGCCGTCCGTTAAACCGGTAAAACTGTGCAAGATGGTCTCTTTGTGTGCCGTGCTTAACTCAAACACCACTCCGGAGTCGGTTGTGCCACCGCGGGAAGTTGTGCCGTAAAGGTTTCCTGCATCGTCCAAAGCTAAACCGGCAAAAGGACGTCCCCCGCCAGCACCGCCCGTGAAATTGAAGAACAGGGTGAAGTTTCCGGAGGTATTCAATTTAAACACCGTTCCCGATGAATGAGCCCCGCCTTCCTGCGCGGTGCCGTAGAGAAAACCGGAGGCGTCCAGCACTAAACCAGCGTACGGCCAGTTTCCGTCATAAGAGGTAAAGCTGTGCAGAACTTTTTCCTTCCCGGTGGTGTCCAGCTTGAACACCGTGCCGCAGCCGAAGCCTCCACATCTCTCGTAAGAGCCACCATAAAATGTTGTGCCATACAAGTTTCCCTGATCGTCGCGAGCCAACCCGCCAAAGGGACTTGCGCCATCGGGATAGCCGTGGAAGCTGTAGAGCACCATCTCTTTGCCGGCTGTGTCCACTTCGAATACTGTCCCAAAGTTGAACGTGCCACCGGATGTGGTGGTGCCGTACAGATTACCTGCAGAATCCAGAATGAGACCCGCGTACGGGGAGGCGCCATCACTGGGATATCCGCTAAAGCTATGCAGCACGGATTCCTGGCCGCTGGAGTTAACTTTGAATACGACGCCAAGTCCTGAGGAGCCGCCCGCGGAGGTGGTGCCAAAAAGATTGCCGGCGAGATCCATGACCAAACCTGCGCGCGGAAAGTTTCCGTCGAGCCCTCTGCTACTGAAGCTGTACAAAACGGTTTCATGGCCAGTTACACCAACCTTGAACACAGTGCCGGTGTGGTGCGCGCCCCCGCGAAAGGTGGTGCCGTAGAGATTGCCAGCTCCATCCAGCACCAGACTCGCAGTCGGATTCGCTCCGTCCGGATCGAGCGCGAAGCTATGGAGTAGGACTTCCGTGTAAGTCTTGGCCGACGGCGATGAAGCGCCGTCAATGGCTGGCGGAGCGATTAGAGCAAGCCCCAGCACCGCCAGCGTTAACCCAACGATGAAAGCCGATATCGAACTGCCTGGGCTTGCCATAAGCTTGACCCATCTCACAGTGCAATTAAGGGGCGAGCCGGAATATGGCTCCACAACACTTGTTTCCGCCACTGCTGGCGCTGCCATAGAGATTGCCCGCTGCGTCGCGCACCAATCCGCCGAAGGGATTTTCGCCATCGTTCTTGCCACTAAAGGTATGCAGGACCGTTAAATCGCCCTGCGGACTCAATTTGAAGATCGTGCCGTTGTGGGTCCCGCCGAAGAACGTCGTACCGTACAGGTTGTCCTTAGAATCTCGAACCAGACCCGCGAACGGATGAGTTCCGCTGCTCCCCGCTTTGAAGGCATACAGCACTTTCTCCCCACCGGTAACGTCGATCGCGAACACAGTCCCATCGGTCAAGGCTCCGCCGCCGTTCGTGGTGCCATAGAGTGTGTTGGAGGATCCCAGAATTAAGCCCGCGTAAGGAAGCGCGCCGTCTTTTACCGTTCCACCGAAGCTGTGCAGCACGGTCTCCTTGCCCGACTTATCCAGTTTGAACACGGTGCCGCAGCCAAAACCGCTACCGCTGCTGCAGTGCTTGAATCTGCCGCCGTTGAGAGTTGTGCCGTACAGGTTTCCCGACTGATCTCGGACCAAACCTCCGTATGGGTAGGCGCCGTCCGGCGTACCAGCGAATTGATAGAGCACGGTTTCCCGATCGGTTGAGTCCAACTTAAATACGGTTCCCAACCCAGCCGTTCCACCGAGCTGCGTCGTACCATAGAAGTTACCCTCTTGGTCGACAATCAATCCGGAAAAAGGAAAAGCTCCGTCCTCTGGCGTCGCGCCGAAGCTGTAAAGAACAGTCTCTGCCCCAGTTTCATCCAGTTTGAATACTGTTCCTGAGCCGTACTCGCCGCCGCTGTACGTCGTGCCATACAAATTGCCGGCGGAGTCTAGGACCAACCCCGACCATGGGGACCCTCCATCCTGCGATCCAGTAAAGCTGTACAGCACAGTTGCTTTGCCAGCCACATCTATCTTGAACACGGTTCCGCGGTTGGACACGCCGCCTTCGTATGTTGAGCCATAAAGAGTGCCATCGGTGGCACGAACCAACGTCGCATAAGGAGTGGCGCCGTCCGGGGTTCCGGAGAAGTCGTGCAGCACAACGAAGGAATCTGATTGCGCCGAGGCAATAGCGATAGCGGTCAGCCCAAGCACGACAGCCGAAAAGCTTACCGAAAGCCAGGGTAGTCTCGCAGTCCGCTTCCCGTGCTGCAGCGTGGCTGCCATGATTCGACAATACCTCCGACAAGCCGCCGGAGTGTATCAGCGAATACCGGAACTGGACAAGAGTCCTTCGTACGTGGACGCAGAGCCTCAAGAGTCAAGTGCGTAGACTGATGCTGCTCGGCTCCAGTTAACCGCCGGCCGCAATACTTCTCCAGCTAGCTGATCGTAGACCACGTAATTAGCGGGTCGACGTGGCTTGAGGTTCAATCGTTGTCGATGGCATCGTTGTCCGGATCCTCGATTGGACCGCTGTAGTTCAGGAAGTAATTTGCATCCGGGGCGCCAGACGGAAGAATAATGGACTGGAACGGACGCGGCTGGTCCTGATGAATAGGGAAAAAATCGGCGAGGGGGACATGCAGCGGCTGCTCTACGTAGTCGGGAGCAAAAGCATCGGCGAAGGGGTAATTATTGTCTCGATTGATGCCGCCGATCTGGCTGGACCCAAGAAAATTGTTTTCTACGAACGCCAGGATGCTTCCGAAGTCGTGGATGTAAGGGAAGGTCTTGCCCCCTTGGTGCGGCGAGCCGGAGACATACCCTGCCGGCGTATAGGCGGAGACTACCAGCAGGGGCACACGAAATCCCGAAACATAGCCGCAGCCGAAGGTTAAAGCCGGATCGCAGTGCTTGCCGTGGTCGGGATCTTCGACCAATACTTCGTAGGGGGCAACGTGATCGTAAAAACCGCCCCAATCATCCCAGAGAATGAAGATAGCCGTGTCCTGCCAATAGGTTACGTTCCGTCCATTCACCCGGTCGGTGCATCGGCTGCGGCCGAGCGCATTGACGATGGCAGAAACCCATGCGGGGCCGTGCTCGATTTCAGTGGAATTATTGTGGAAGCCCAGCCCGGGATGGTCGGAACGATCTCCGTTAGGAATTACCCAGCTCACATTTTTCAGATCACATTCTCGCGTGCTAAATGCACCCAGGTCATGCAGAATCTGAGAAGTACGGAATACCACGTTCTCCCAATCCGGGCCGCTACATTTCCCATCTTGCGGAACACAGATATTGTAGATCGCGTCTGGAGCGGTCCAGATCCCGGTGGAATTGCCATTTTCGCTGCTGCCCAGAACGCTATAGTACTTCCAACTAATCTGATTCGCATCGAGCAACGTAGGCAGGCTGTGATGTCTGAAACAAGGGAGGACTGGCGGCAGATTCGACTCGCTGCCATATTGATCTATTACGCTAACCAGAGATGTCGGGTCGCCAGTGCAACCGGTATCGGTTGTAAAGCTGGGATTTTCAGCGGCAAAATATTGGTAATCGTACGCCCCAATGGTTCCGCTTGGCGCGGAAGTGCCAGAAAAAAGGAACTGATGCGCCGGGAAACTGGGCCCTTCATTGCTCTGAAACATGTAATTGGCAAAGCCGTATTTCCTGGCGATGTCAAAATAAGGAGATATCACCGCGTGGTCGTAAGTTGCGCTCACATACGTTTTGGGTGGGCACGAAGGTAGGTGCATTTGTCGCTCAGTCAGCCCGTTGCACTTCTCCTCCCGCCTGCACCCTTTTTCCTTCACGAAGCGCGGTTTGCACCAATCCGCCAGATGGTCGTTGTGCCATGCCGCATTGGAGTGATCGGGATCGAAACAGGCGCCCAGGCACCATTGCCCTCCTGTCGGCTGCTGCAGATCCACGCCCGGCTCGAACGTTGGCCTGCTTCCAAAGAGATTGTCCGGCGTGCGATTCTCTTGCACCACGATAATTACGTGTCGAAAAGTTGGCAGGCTTTCAGCGTAGACCGGACAAATCGCCAGACATATTGACAAAACCAGTAGCGAACCGACTAACCTCATGTTGAGTTCTGCTCCTAAAGAATTTCAAGTGAACAACTCATGTCGGAATTCAGAAACGGAGGTTGAAAAACGGGGGAACTCAGTAGGCCACTATAGCATGCATCCGAGATGTTGGCCGGTTATATGAACACAGTCTCGATATAGAAGCGACACGGGAAATCAGCCCGTGTTTTCTCTACGCACAAAAACCGAATGGGAATGCGGGGGAATGCGGGGACACGGGACGTTCTCTAGTTTTTTGCTCGGGTGGTTCTCATGGCCGATGGCCCCCTCAATCCGTCCTTTGTGTTCAGTCTCATGACATGGGACTAGACACGTCCTTTGGTTTGAGTGGGGATGTTCTCAGGCGTAAGCTGGACGACCTCAATCGCGTCCAAAAACTGCGGGGTGCTGGATTCTACCCCAGCACCCTCCGCAGCAATCGTTGAATTACTCTTTACAGTCACCCACAAGAACTACTTGAAAGCAATGACCCCGAACAATCCATCCACATTGTTGTTTGGTCCTGCGGTGAAGAACAATTGATTCGTCTTCCCGTTGTTTGCAGATCCTCCGCCGAAATCAATCCCCCAAAGCTGGTCAATCTTGATCGCCTTGCCAGCGGAGTTTTTCACCGTGCCCACAAACTTTCCGGTTTTTAAATTGAAACCATTAATGGTTCCGGTATTGGTGTTGTTCGAAATCAACAAAGTATTGCTCAGCGGGCCGAAATTCTTCGGAGCTATGGCAAATCCCCACGGTTGGTTCAGCGGAGCCCCATGAGCAAGCTGCTTCACGAAGGTTCCGGATTCGGTAAAGATATCGATATATCCACCGCCGCCGCCTTTCGCGTTGACATAGGCGACATAAAGTTGGCCCCCGATGTCCTGTACGTTGAACACCACAAAACCCTTCGGAATTTTGGAATCGGTAAACGATTTCACGAACGTGAAAGTTCCGTCATAGACATCGATCTTGTTGTTGTTAAAGTCGGCGGCGTAAACAAAATTCCCCGAACTCTTGCTGGTAATCGCCAAGCCCGTATAGCTGGCCTTGTTGGCGGAATTATTCACTGCGATCAAGGTTGTCGAAGGATCGAAATTCGACCAGCCTTGAATGGTCCCGTCCAAAGTTGCAAACAAGAAGACCGATGTCCAAGTGTCAATCTTGAACTCAGTCGACCCGTTGTAGACAATTCCTGTCGGCGAACCCGGACCGCTGCCGCTGGCCGGAGGAACAATCACCTGCAGGCTCTGCGGAACACCGGAGCCGTTGTAAAGGGTGGACCACCCATCCCATTCATCGCTGACCCAAAACGGGGTGCCGGGACCGTATACCAATCCCCACGTGTTCTGCAGCAACGAATCCTGATGTTTAGCTTTACCAACCTGGTTGGAAGTGAGATTGGTTTGTTTATATTGCGCCACAGCCGTGGTCGAGAATCCTACCAATAGGCCGGCCCATAGGGTTAGAACAGTTACACGGAGCCACAGACTTTTCATGCTTATTTCTCCTTTTCTGAGAGGGCGGGGGAGGGACCCAATATCCTGCGCAGGTATCATTGCCTGACCCGCGAGCACGATATTAGGGCTCATTTGTGCCCCGATTGTCAATGAAATGTCACAGCTTTGTAAAAATTTGGGATATTCGAGCCGGGATTCAGTATCTTTGCCTGGCAAGAACGCAAGTAATTGACTATTAACTGCAATTCTGCTGTTATATCTTATAGCTATATACTCAAAACGTTCCACGTGGAACATTACTTTCCTAATGACGCGATTTGTTACGATCCAATGTCAACCTTGCATGCCAGAATTTTGTGACGTCGCGCTTTCGGTGCCGCTCGATACTGCCTTCACCTACCGCGTCCCTGAAGGGATGCAGCCAGTGATTGGTGGGCGCGTTCTGGTTCCATTTCGCCAGCAGCGCATGTCAGGCGTGGTCATCGCGCTGCACGATCGCGCACCAACGGTTCAGGCGAAGAATATTCTCAGCGTGCTCGACGCCGCGCCAGTACTTGATCAGCAACTTTTGCAATTGGGAAAATGGATTGCGGATTACTACCTCGCGCCTCCCGGCGAAGTGTTTCGCACCATGCTGCCGCTGGCCGCGGAATTCAAGCGCGCTGTTGCCTATCGCATGACTAACGAAGGGCACATGGCGCTGCATCTCGCCGGCACATCAGGCTCATCGGCGCGCTCGCGTAAGACACCCGACGAACAACTCGCTGAGGTTCGTGTTCTGGATTATCTGGCCGAGCGCGAGCTGGTGCGCGAAGAAAGTTTGCGCAACGCAGTCGGCGTTTCAAAATCTGTGCTGGCAGGTATGGTGCGCAAGAAATGGATCGCGCGCGAAGACTTATCCGGCGCGCGCGACGCTACTCGCACCATGAAGGTCGCAGTGCTCAAGACCGCCGAGGGCAAACTCAATTCCAATCAGCAAGTACTGATCGAGACTTTGGCAGCCGCGGGCGGGCAGGTTCCGGTGGAGACGCTGCAGGCGCTCGAGGTGCCGCGGACGACGCTGCGGACGTTAGTGAAGCGTGGCCTGGTGGAAATCGTTGAGGAGCCAGTTGAGTTCGTGGTGGCCGGCAAGGCTCGTTCGTCTCCGTTGGATTTTCAGTTCAATTCTGCGCAGCAGGATGCGTTGCGGAAGATTAACGACCGCGTGGGCGCGGGAAACTTTTCCGGCATGTTGTTGCACGGCGTGACTGGGTCGGGCAAGACCGCGGTTTATCTTGCTGCCATGCGATCCGTGCTGGAATCGGGCCGGGCGGCGATCCTGCTGGTGCCCGAGATCGGATTGACGCCGGCGGTTGCGGCCGATCTGCATTCGGTGTTTGGAGACGAAGTCGCCATCCTGCACTCGGCCTTCACTGATCACGAGCGGGCGGAACAATGGCATCGCATCAAGCGCGGAGAGGCGCGGGTGGTGGTGGGCACACGCTCGGCGGTGTTTGCGCCGGTTTCGAATCTGGCTTTGATGATTGTCGATGAGGAGCAGGACTCGTCTTATAAACAGGAGGAGACACCACGCTATCATGCGCGCGATGTGGCGGTGATGCGAGCCAAGATGGCCGGTGCTGTGGTGGTGTTGGGCTCGGCTACGCCTTCTCTGGAGTCTTATTTCAATGCGAAGAAAAATAAGTATGCGCTGATGGAGCTGCGCGATCGCGTGGAAAATCGTCCGCTGCCTGAGGTTGAGATCGTCGACATGCGCCAGGAATTTCAGGAGACGGGCAAGGAGCAGGTGATTTCGCGGAAGCTGGTCGAGGAAATCAAGCAGCGGTTGGATCGGAAGGAGCAGGTGATGGTGTTGCTCAACCGGCGCGGATACTCGCCGGTGGCGCTGTGCCGGGCTTGCGGCAACCGGATGGAGTGCAGGAATTGTGCCATCGCGATGACGCATCACAAGGGTTCAAACCGCATGGTGTGCCATTACTGTGGGTTCATGGCTCCGGTGCCGAAGGTCTGCGGGGAGTGCGGCAGCGAGTATGTTTATTTTCTCGGAACTGGGTCGGAAAAATTGGAAGAGTTGTTGCATGGATTGTTTCCGCAGGCGCGCATTGGGCGTCTTGACCGCGACACGGTGCGGGGCAACGAAGATTTTGAGCGGGCGCTGAATGCACTCAATGAAGGCGAGCTTGATCTGCTGGTAGGGACGCAGATGATCGCGAAGGGTCATGACATTCATGGGGTGACTCTGGTGGGTGTGGTGGGGGCAGATATGGCTTTGGGGTTTCCGGATTTTCGCGCGGCGGAACGGACGTTTCAGTTGCTGACTCAAGTGGCGGGACGCGCGGGACGGGGGCAGACGCCGGGCAAAGTTATTTTGCAGACTTACTTTCCTGATCATTATGCGGTGCAGTATGCGGCGCTGCATGATTTTGTTGGCTTCTACGAAAAGGAATTGCGCTTTCGCAGTTGGATGCACTATCCGCCTTACAGTGCGCTGGCGAATGTGCTGGTGCGCAGCGACAAGTTGGATGAGGCGCTGCGCTGGTCGGGCGTTTTGGGCAAGTGGCTGGAGACTACGCGGCATGAAGGAGTGCGAGTGCTGGGTCCGGCGGCGGCTCCTATTGTGCGGTTGAAGCGGGACTATCGGTATCATTTTGTTTTGAAGTCGGAGAGCCGGGAGAAGTTGAATGGGCTTTTAAGATCGATGCTCATCTATGCGTTGCGGGAGAAGATCCCGCGGACTCAGGTGATTGTGGATGTGGATGCGGTGTGGTTGATGTGAAGAGCTCCTAGCTGCTAGCTCCTAGCTGCTAGCTCCTAGCTAACCACCATCTCGCAGAACGCGAAAAGGGTGGGGCATCTGCGGGTTATTTTCAGAGCCTTTTTCACGCTGCTGAATGGTGGTAGGTGGACGGCGTCATGGGTGGGCCGCCTGGGTCTTCGACAGGTTCGCACCCATGCGGGCCTGAATCTTTTTTCTGTCTGTACCCAGGACTTACGTCCTGGGCTATTGTTATGTCGCCCCTTTCGGGGCTGATTTTTCGCGGTGTTGAGGTTCGGTCGGCTCCGTGGGTTCTTTAGTCTTACCATTTCGCGGGCGAGGGCGCCCGCGCCACACCACATTGGCTGCGTTAGGTTTCTATGCCTACGTGGCAGACTCGGCCTACTATGTAGTCGGTTGGCTTTTTGTCGGCTTCTATTGGCATTACTTCTACTGGGTAGGCCTGATTCTGGGGACGGAGGATTAAATTATTTTCGGCTAGTTCCACGTACTTGACTGTGCTGGTGCCGTTTTTGTTTACCGCGTACATGTTGTTTTCGCTTTTGCGATAGGGTTTTAGCGAGTTGTAGTGACGATCGATGAGGACCGTGGCTCCGGGCAGGAGGCGGGGATACATGCTCATGCCGTCGCGGGCGTCGACCTGCAGTGCTACGAAACGCTCCCAGTCGTCGCGGCGGCCTTCGGTTTCGGGACGAAGGCTGCGCAGGAAACTCTTTTTGAATTTGTGAATCTCTTTTACGTTCATGCTCATGACTAGAGGCTCGGTGGCGGCTACTGTGCCATCGACCTGGAGAACGTTTTCGAATTCGTCGTCGCTGGGCGGGAGGATGCTGGCGCGTTTGTTGACTTCGTCGGGGTCGAGGAGGTCGAGAACGGAGAGATGTTGAACGCGCAGGACCTTGTCCATGCCCTCTAGGCTCAAGCCCCGCTTGCGGTTTAGGAAGTTGGAGATGTGGGCTTGTTTGAATCCGGTCTGCTCGGCCAGGCGCAATCCGGTTAGTCCTTCTTCTTCGATGCGGTGCCACAAGGTTTTGCGGAGGTTCTCTTGCAACACTTTAAATTTCATGGAAGTCAGTATAGCACTGTTTATAGCGGATCGCTATTGATATCGCTTGGGCAACATCTATAAGGAAAGAAGCTGTCAGCTTTCAGCTGTCAGCTTTCAGCTTTCAGCTTTCAGCTCTCGGCTCTCAGCTATCAGCTATCAGCAAAAACCATTACCCCCTCAGCGGCTAAAGCGAAACCCCATTTTCGTTCTTGCGGTATGCCTGAAGGCATACCCTGATACGAAGCGTGGCTGTTCCACGAGTATTGGTGAATGGTGCGTTTTGGCAACGTCTATAAGGAAAGAGGTTATCGGCTATCAGCTATCCGCTATCAGCCATCGGCTCTCAGTTTTTCTCCGCTTTCATCTTGAAGGGGTTGCGGAAAAGGTCAGCAGAGGACGAGCAAAAGCTCACCTCAGGCGCCAAGGCGCACATTTTCAAATCGGACTTGGCGGCCCGACTGAAAGTCGGGCCCTTCCCACAATGCAGAAGTAGTGGGTTTTAGAAAAAGGTCGGCGGTGCCTGCTCAGCAGTAGGTTTTTTAGGGAACAGATTTTCACAGAAATCTCAGTCTGGCCACGCAATAGCACTGTGCTATTGTGACATGTGTCACTAAAATCTTGGAGAAAAATTGTGCTTGACATCGAGTGAACCAAAAGTTATACGTAACTAGTAAGTTATAACTGGCTCGCTAGTTGGTAAAAAACTATGACTTGCAATCAAAAATTCGAAAATGAAGGATCGGCCTTTGGGGAGTTTCGCCGCAAGGTCATAGCGGCTGAACTGCTTTCCGCGTCGATCGAACAATTGCTTAAGCTTCTGCGGTTTACCGGTAAACTCAGCATTGTGGTGCAGAACGGCCGGGTGCTGAAATCCGGGTATGAAGAGGGTTATTTTCGGCAGCCGCCGGCTTAGGCAGTCAGCTGAGCAACCACTAATCGCCATCATACTTTTAGCTAAATAACTTTAATCAGGTTCTCCGTACGAGAAACGGGCCCTGCTACCGAGCAATCGGTGCGGGGCTTTTTTATTTCCGGCAACAGCTTCACCAATTCATAAGGTTTGGAGGCATTTATGGAAATGGGTGGTTTGGAGATTGTGCGATTGGAACTTAAGTATTGCGAAAGGTGCGGGGGTTTGTGGATGCGGACGTGGGGGACGGACGAAATTTATTGCCCGACCTGTGCGCTGGAAATGTCGGATATGCCACCGGTGCGCCGGAGGGTGCGGCCGTTTTTGGTGGTGGATGACCGAGTTGACATCAAGAGTGAATGTGAGTTGCTGGCGGACTTCTGTGGTGAAGGAGGGAACGCTTGAGCGGCGCGGTGATCGGGCTGCTGAATGCGTGCGCGGAAATCCCGGGGGTACCTGGGATTTCCGTTGAGGATACTTTGGCTGAAGTCAGCGAGAGTCCCGATGGGTCCAATTTGATTTTGGATTTGTTGAATCCCGAGGTAGAGATCGCAGCTGAGGTACCAGAAGAAGAGGTTACAGGAGATGAGGGATTCAGTCCGGCGGTTACTTCGCCGAGCAGAAATCCCGATCTGTGGATGTATCGGGACCGGACGGTGGGACTACTGCGGCGGTATATGCGGCTTTCGATTGAGGTGGGGCGGACGCCTTCCTTGCTGGGGCGGGAATTTTTTCGGACTCGGGTTACTTCGTATGGGGCTTCGACGTTTGAGGACTCGGTAATTTTTGTGCATGATGTGGAACGGAGCCTGGAGGAATTGAACGAATTCGAGAAAAAGCTGATTGCGAAGGTTGTGCTGCAGCGATTCTCAAGGGAAGAAGCGGGGCGGCTGCTGGGATGCGGGTATCGGACGGTGGAGCGTCTTTTTCCGGAGGCGCTGGACCGGGTGAGCGAAATTTTGCTGGAAAGGGGGATTTTGACTGGGCTGCCGAAAAGACGGCAGCGACTGCCGAAAAGTTGTCAAGAGGGAAAAAACGGTCCTTTTCGCGCAACTGACTGAATATAATGCAAATATAAATTTCAAAATTTGGCGGGTTTACCCTACTGACTCTGATACTCTTTATTTAGATCATAAAGATTCGGCAAGAGGGCGCGCTGACAAAGCGCGCCTTTACTTTTTTGCGAAAAAGTTTTGATAAGGCTGCGGGAGAAGTCGTCGTGGATGCAAGAAGCGAATCTCAGGCGCTAAAGCGCCGACACCATTCAATTCTTAGCGGCCCGACTGAAGTCGGGCCCTTCCCGAAATCTGGGATGTGCGGCGCGGCTGAAGCCCTTTCAAGGCATCGGTGGCCGTTGGTTTCGCGAGAGATCAGGGGATTCCAGTGAAGAAAGCTCAGACTAATAAGACTGAAAAGAAATCCAAGGTTGTTTCGCAGGCGGCAGATAAAGCGCGGAATACTGCCGCGGAATCGGCGAAACCGGTTGATCTTAAGGCGGTGTTGCAGCAGATCACCAATCTGGTGGGCAATCGCGCCCTGGGAATGGTTGATCGAACCATAGAGGAAGCGACAAAGGGGCATTATCTGGCGATGAAGTATTTGTTTGAGATGATTGGATTGTGTCCGGCGATAAATTCTGACGGTGGGGCTGAAGAAGAGGCGGATTCGCTGGCGAAAATTTTGTTGGAGAGATTGAATATTCTGGAAAAAAGTACTGAAGTTACCAGTGAAGGCATCGCGGGTGCGGCGCGGTTGGAGAGCGATACCGTAAAATGAAAGCAAGTGAGTGGGCGAAGATGGCTGAGCGTTCGGCCGTGGCTTATGGGCACTGGTCGAAAGCTTTGGGAAATCGAGGCGATTTGCGATCGCATTTTGACGCAACTCGCAAGCGTCTGCACAGGACTTTCATAATGGATATGACATGGTTAACCGGGCGCATTGCGGTCGGAGGCGGAATTTGGAATGCGGAGAATATGGCCGATGTGGCGCGGGCGGGAGTGACGCACATTATCGATGTGCAGATTGAGTTTGATGACACGCCGCTGGCTGAGCCGCATGGGATTACGGTTTTGTGGAATCCCATTGATGATGATTTTCAGCCGAAATCGCCGGAGGTTTTTCAGCGCGGAGTGGATTTTGCTTTGGAAGCGCTGGACGAGGGTGGGACGAAAGTTTTCGTGCATTGCGCGGCTGGAGTGCACCGGGCACCGATGATGAGTTTGGCGATCTTGTGTTCTCAGGGCTGGAATCTTGAGGATGCGGTACAAATGATTGAGAAGCGGCGTCCGGTGGTGGATTTCGCAGAGGTTTATGTGAATAGCGTTAGGGAATTTCTGCAGGTTGAAGCGGGGAAGTAGCTCTCAGCTCTCAGCTCTCAGCTCTCAGCTCTCAGCTTCTTGCTTCTTGCTTCTAGCTTCTGTTTTCTGGGTTTTATTTTTCCTCTACAACTCATGAGGTCTGGCTTGCTTTTGCGGGCGGTGGCCTCGGTGTGCTTTGTTGGCTTAGTTATTTGAAATCCGGTAAGTGACGGAGGATTTATGTTGGACGCGCGCCGCCCTTATGGGTGGCTTTTTCTTTTGGTCGCGGGATTGGTGGCATTGACGGTTGCGGCGCAAACGCTTCCCACGACGACGATCAGCGAAGTTCACTATCGAAGCCTCGGGCACGCCCTCGCCCGGGTAACGAATCCGGCAAGCATTACGGCCCAACAGCGGGGTATTGATAACGGTGTACACAGTGTGGTGCGCCTCCCCAAAGAACCAGTGGCACGCACTGCGGCAGATTGTGAAATGGCAGCTCTCGCGCTACTTGACGACTCTACAGGTCTCGCGTGGACAGGAGAATACGACGTGTGGAGCGATTTCTTGCCGGGGAATGCGGGCGATATCTTTCCTGGAGACGCTTTGAACTTAAGCATTCCTTCCCGAGCAGCAGCATTTTCTGCCATCGTGAACGAAGTGGAAATCACGGTAAAGAATTGGGAAGGCCAGCACCTCGGCTACAAGTTAAAATTCGCAAACGACGCTGCAAAAGCAATGGCGTTTGAGTTTGAAAAGACAACAGCCACAACTTCTCTAGTGGTCACTCAGCAGACTAATGCTCAAGTCGGAGCAAAATACATTGGCGATTTGACGGCAGCGCAAATCACGCAAGTAACTTCAACTACTGTGAGCGTTGATGCAGGTACTGCGCCCATCACTGGCGGCGGAATTGAAGTT
Organism: uncultured Acidobacteriota bacterium; assembly: GCA_963743375.1. Classification (GTDB taxonomy): domain Bacteria; phylum Acidobacteriota; class Terriglobia; order Terriglobales; family Acidobacteriaceae; genus JABDBE01. The sequence continues at coordinate 378,882 of CAVUQA010000002.1, forward strand.
CGGTGGAGCGACGCTGGATGGGGTCCCGGCAACGATCGTAACCTCGTAGGCCGATTCACGACGCAGGCTTTCACTGTGCCCAGACTATCTGAGGTACAAGACTGCTATTTCCAACAATACGATAATTCGGTGCCCCCAAAATATTCCAGATACTCAGCCGCCCTGCACATAGATTATCCACTTTAGCGACTCGCACGAGTTACCCAAATAATTAGATCGAGAGGTGCTTGTGAATCTGAATGATTCCTGCAATCGCGTGTCACTTAAAGAACACCTGCTGGTCTTACTCGCGAATCAGCACGAAATGGCTATGCAACGAAAGGCCATGGTTGAAATGCGTTTTGAATTGGCGCAGAAGGCACTCGAACTGGATCACATCGAAATGCTTCGGCGGTTGGATCTCCCGAATCACGCGCACGAAGAGGCCAGGCAGAAAGAAGCGAGCTTCGTGGGTCGCGAAGTGTATGAGAGCCAAGCCAAGGAACACAACAAATGGCGGGACGAAGTAAACGCAACGCTTTCCGCCCGGCAAGGCCGGTCGTCGGTCACCTCTGGAGTAGCAGGAGCAGTTGGTGGACTGGTTCTCAGCGCCTTGTTCGGATTGATCATGTACATCACTAAAGTCGTCCTGAACGGCGTTCCCAGGTAAATTGCGCAGTCTCAACTGATGGAGTGTAGCGCTTCAGTATTCAGTCAAATAAAAAATACGGAGAGGTATATAAATGAACTTTGTAGCTGTGCTTCTACAAACTCTAGGCTTTGTTCCTTCAATCGTTAGCGGAGTAGAGGGACTATTCGGCAATCGAACGGGAAGCGAAAAGAAAGACGCTGCATTGTCGTTCCTGCAGACGGCCTTGTCCATGACTACGGCGGTTGCCCATCGCGATATTGTGGATCAGGATAAGTTCAAGGAAGGCTTGGGGAAAGTCATTGATGGAGCCGTGGAATGCTTGAACGCATCTGTTTGGGCAAAGGCAAAGTAGCGGTTAAAAAAATTATCGGGTTCGATAAAGTCGATTATCCAACTTCTTCGCTCCAGTTTTCCAAAGTTTTCTTCACCAATGCCATGAACTGATCGGCAACGGCTCCGTCGATGAGACGGTGGTCGTAGCCGAGAGTCAGGTGAACAACTGAACGGATAGCAATGGAGTCGTTCCCGTCTTCGTCAGTAACTACCAGCGGCGCTTTGGTGATTCCACCTACGCCCAAAATTGCTGAGTTCGGTTGGTTGATTATTGGTAAACCAAAAACGGCGCCGAACTGTCCGGGATTGGTCACTGTGAAAGTAGAGCCCTCTACTTCTTCGGGCTTGAGTTTCTTGGTTCGCGAGCGTTCTCCCAGGTCTGAAATGCCTCGTTGCAGGCCGAGGAAATTTAATTCGTCGGCGTTCTTCAACACGGGCACGATCAATCCCCAATCGAGTGCCACTGCAATTCCTACATTGACGTGCCGGTGGTAGCGAATGTTCTCGCCTTCGAGAGAGGCATTCACAATCGGAAACTGCTGTAGCGCAATGATGACGGCGCGGACAAAAAACGGCATGAACGTGAGCCGGGCCCCATGCCGCTGCTCGAACGCGGACTTAGTTTTGTTTCGTAGCTGCACTATGCGAGTGATGTCCACTTCGAACATGGCGTGGACGTGTGCGCTGGTACGGCGGGATTCGATCATGCGCTGCGCAATGATTTTGCGCATCTGGGTCATCGGGACCAGATCGCCGGGGATGCTCGCTGGAGGTGCGGTCGGACGCGGCGACGGCGCAGGCGCGGAGGCCGACGACAACATAGGCGCCGGAGCAGCTGCAGTCTGGGGTTTTTCCAGGAACGCCATAACGTCCTGCTTTGTGATGCGTCCGCCCATTCCCGTGCCGGTTACTTTCGAGAGATTTACGTCGTGCTCACGCGCGATTTTGCGAACCAACGGCGAGGAACGCGCGTGGTCGTCTGTTTCTACGCGCGTTTCGGTTTTTGCTAACGCTGGAGGACCACCTGCCGGCGCCGCTTCTTTCTTGTGCGGCGCGAAAGGCGCTGGCTCGGGTGCTTTGACCTCAGGGGTAGACCGTGAGGACGCAGCTTCGCCATCGCCGGCAATCGTCCCCACCACCGTGTTGACCTGGACGGTATTACCTTCGACCACTTTGATGTCCTGCAGAATACCCGAGGCGGGCGCAGGGATTTCTGCATCCACCTTGTCGGTAGAAATCTCGAATAGCGGCTCGTCGCGCTGCACTTTGTCGCCAGGCTTCTTGAGCCACTTTGTAATTGTCCCCTCAAATATTGACTCGCCCATTTGGGGCATTACGATATCTGTCGGCACATTTCCCCTTCCGCACGGCCGCGGTAACAAATCTTAGGCCGAACGCAACCTCATATTATATCTAAGGTTTCAATCATTGAGCCTAGCTAGGGTATTAGTCGTCCTTCTTGGTGCCAGCCGATGGAGGACCAACGCCGAAGGATTTTTTCCAGTATTCCTGCACACCCGGCGGCAACTTTTCTACCTGCGACAGGAACGCCGTAACTTTCCAAATATCTTCATCGCTCAAGACCTTATTCCATGCCGGCATGCCGCTGTAGCGAACTCCGGTGCGGACGGCGTAATAGATGTGCCATTCGGGGTCATCGAGCGGATCGAGAATCAGCTGCGGCACTGGGGGATAAAACGACTTTTCCAGCGGGCTGGGCTTGTTGTCCAGGGTTCCATGACATTGAGAACAATTCATAGTGTAAACCTTCATACCGTCGATCAAGTTCTGGTCAGTCGGTGGAATCGGATTGTTCACCCGCGGCGCATGACGCTCCATGGAAGCGTCCAGTGCGCTGTTAGCAATTCGGCGTTCGAGCCGAGACGGAGTTGCATCCGCGTTTGTCGGCATCAGGCCCAGGGTTGCAACAGCCAATCCGCCCAGAGCGAGCACCAGCAGCGTGACCACAATTCCGATAATGAAGTTGCGCATTTTCCTCCTCGTTAACTAATACGCTTTCAAGCGGCGCGCTTCCCGCACAACATCACTTACCTTGGGCAGAAAATACTCTTCCAGAGGCGGCGAGAACGGCACCGGGGAATCCTGCGCCGTGATTCGCACTATGGGACCATCAAGGTCGTCAAATGCGTCTTCGTTGATGATCGCCGCAATCTCGCCAGCGATGCCGCCAGTACGCACGTCTTCATGCAGTACGATCACTTTATTTGTTTTGCGCACGGTTTGGGCAATCGCATCTCTGTCGAGTGGGGAAAGCGTTCGCAAGTCGATTACTTCAAGGTCTATTCCTTCTTTCGCCAAAAGTTCCGCGGCGTCAAGCGCAACATGCACCATGGCAGCGTAAGTGATTATGCTAATATCGCGACCTTCCCTGGCAACTCGCGCCTTCCCCAGTGGCACTATGTAATCTTCCTCAGGAACATCTTCTTTAATCCGTCGATAAAGGTATTTGTGTTCGAAAAAGATCACCGGGTTGTTGTCGCGAATTGCGGCCTTCATCAATCCTTTCGCATCGTAGGCGCTGGCGGGACAAACCACTTTCAGCCCGGGCGTATGCACAAACCACGCTTCTGGATTCTGCGAGTGGAAAGGACCACCGTGAACATTTCCCCCGCTGGGGCCGCGAATTACCAAAGGTGCGGGCGCATTCCAGCGATAGTGAGACTTGGCCACCATGTTGACAATTTGATTGAAAGCGCACCCGATAAAATCCATGAACTGAAACTCGGCCACAGGTCGCATGCCGGTAAGCGAAGCGCCGTAGGCAGCGCCGACGATCGCAGATTCGGCGATCGGCGTATCGATGACGCGTTCCGGACCAAAGCGGTCGATGAATCCGTCGGTTACTTTGAAGGCGCCGCCATAAATGCCGATGTCTTCCCCAATGCAGAAGACAGTGGGATCGCGTTCCATTTCCTCCCAGATTCCCTGGCGGATAGCTTCGAGATAGGTCAGTTGAGGCATAAGCTCCTGTTTGCTGACTTACACTGGCAAAGAGTTTTAAATCCCGCCAACGCTGAAAAATAACCGCCTAGTCTTCAACGCGGATGCGTGAGGACCTCATTTAAAGTGTATCGCCGCGGTTGTCTCTTTAGGACCACCAGAGACTTTCGTTCTGGTACTAGGAACTCCGTACTTCGGCGAAATCTCATGGCAACTCGAATCGCAATACACGCCCCCCGCGGCCGATTCCGGTTGCGGCAGCGGTGACGCCAGCGCGAACTCGCGTTCGCCTTCAAGTTCATGTTCTACGTCCACGGTCAGATTTTCGTTTTCCTTAGGAGTCAGCCACTTTTTCACATTCACTAAGTAGTTTTCAAAACGAGTTATGGGATCGCGCTTGCGCCAGTATTCGAACATTGATTTAGGAACGTAATCTGCCGCGTCATGGATGGCATGACCTTTCATGCGCATCATCTTGGCTTCGATTAACGTCGGGCCTTCACCACGCCGGGCGCGCTCGCAGGCTTCGTGGGCAGCGTCATAGACTTGGCAGGCGTCGGTGCCATCGACAATCACACCCGGAATTCCATAGGCTATGGCACGTTCGGCAAGATCCTTTACGCGAAACTGCATGTCGGCGGGAGTCGAGTATGCCCAAAGATTATTTTCGACGAAGAGCACCAGACCAAGGTCCTGCACGGCGGCGAAGTTCAGGCCTTCATAAGTAACGCCGGTCGATTGGCCGCCGTCGCCAATGTACGTCATGACTGCGATGTGGCGTCCCTGCAACCTCGCGCCCAGAGCTACACCTGCGAGCACGGGAATCAGATCGCCCAGCATCGAGATTGGCGAAACCATATTGCGCTTTTCGATATCACCGAAGTGCGACGTTCCGTCACGCCCCTTGGTCGGCGAACCGGATTTCGCCATGTATTGCATCATGATGTCGCGGGCGCGAAAACCGCGAACCAGCAGCGATCCCTGGTTGCGAATCATGGGGCCGAACCAATCATCCTTCTGAAGAGCGTAAGCCGACGCACAGGAACAGGCCTCCTGGCCGAGACCGAAGTACACACCGCCTACGACCTTACCCTGCTTGTATAGGTTCTCGAGTGCGATTTCCGTTTTGCGATTCAAAAGCATCAATCGATAAATCTCGATGCACTGCTTCCTGTCGAGGTACTTCGATTCCCTAATGGGCGGAACGGGCGCGTTCACCTCACCGCTCACTTCGTAGCGAACTTCGCCGCCCGTGCGTACTTGACGAATGTTGAAGCTGGGCTTCTCGAGTCGATAATCGAGGATGGCGTAGGTGCGCTGCGATGAACTACTTATCGGGGAGTGAGGAGCTTGCTCGCCACGGCCGTTTGAACTATGCCGGACACGAGCTTTTAGAGCAGCTTTTTTTTTCTTCGCCATGTACTTTTTTTCGCCAGTGATTGCTATCACAAGAATCCTAACCCGGTGCGCCGGAATTAACCAACTCCTGCGTACTTGTGTTAGGCCCAAAACGTGTCTTCGTCGCCATGCAGTTTTCGGAACTCCGCCGGAGGCTTCATAGGCACACCGACTGAATTACCGAGCAAATCGTCCAGGTTTTCCAGCCAAAGCATCTGGCTTTCAAACACACTCCCAAAGTTGCGCGATATCGAATGCGCGACGCCCAACAACGAAAATTGCTGCCCTAGTTCTTTCGCCATGGAAGTTACCGGCTTTGAAGTAATTCCGCAGGGGATGATCAAGTTGAAGTAGTCGAGATCAGTATTCACATTCAAAGCGAATCCATGCGAGGTGACGCCACGAGAAATGTGCACACCGATAGCAGCAATCTTGGCTCCGGACGGACTCGTCCACACTCCCGTTAATCCTGCCACCCTCTGGGAAGGAATGCGGAAGTCGGCGCAGGTGCGGATTAGAACCTCTTCCAACTTGCGCACATATTCCACTGCTCCCAAACTCTTTCGCTTGCCATCAGGCGAACGGGAACCGCGAAGGTCAAAAATAGGATAGCCGACGAGCTGTCCTGGCCCGTGGAACGTTACATCGCCGCCACGATCAGATTCGAAAAGCTCTACGCCCCGTTCCCCGAGTTCTTCAGACGAGGCAATCACATTCGCAGCTTTCGCATTCCGACCCAGAGTGATCACCGGCGTGTGTTCCAGCAGCAAGAGCACATCACCGATCAACCCGTCCTTGCGAAGCCCAACTAGTTTCTGCTGCAGGCACAGGCCGGTGGCGTAATCGAGGGTCCCGAGTTGGAGGACAGAAATCAAGGTCGCGTCGCACCTATGAGTGAGTATGGGCAGGAATTTCGACATAGGCCGAATAGCTATGTGGCTCAGGCACGCGCTGGCCACTTCTCACCATGCCTTCCAAATGAAATGCGATAGCTTCCCTCATTTGGCTTTCGACCTCTTCACGGGTCGCTCCCGTGGCCACGCAGCCCTCTAGGTCAGGCGAGTAAGCTGAATATCCGGTTTGCGTCTTCTCTATGACAATCAAGTATTTTTTCATTTTTTCAGCCCCGCTTGTCTAAAGATACTATTTAGCGTACCAGGCCCAAATCGTCGTTGGGCTTCCCTGCCACGGTGACCAAACCCAGTTTTTGATGATGTTTAAGCTGGCGATGACTGCCGCGTGTCCGATCCAGGTACCAACCGTCCCGCTCGAGCATTTTCAGAACATCCCTTACCTTCATAAACAGTATTACGCATTGATCGGTATTCCGTAGACACTATTCGATGCGTCTAGCATCGCCTCCGCCAGCGTCGGATGGGCATGGATCGTCCACATCAAATCTTCCACCGTGGCTTCGAGTTCGATTGCAGCAACTGCTTCGGCGATCAATTCCGTGGCTTGCGGTCCAATAATGTGGACGCCGAGAATCTCACCGTAATCGGCGTCGGAGACAATCTTAATGAAACCCTCGTGCTGGCCGACAATTGAGGCACGCGAGTTTGCGGTAAACGGAAACTTGCCGATCTTCACGTTGTAGCCTGCCTCGTGAGCCCTTTCCTCGGTTAGGCCGACGCTGCCGATTTCCGGATGGCAGTAGGTCGCGTTCGGAATGTGTTCGGGGTTGATCGGCTTGGCCGGTTTGCCTGCAATCGTAGTCACCGCAACGATACCTTCCATTGCGCCGACGTGAGCTAATTGAGGTGTGCCGAGCACGATGTCTCCAATGGCGTAGATGCCAGGCTCGTTCGTCTGCATCCAGCTATCAGTCGTAATGAAGCCGCGGTCGGGCTTAATGCGGGTTTTTTCCAGCCCAATGTTTTCCGTGCGCGGCTTCCGCCCAACCGCGATCAAAATTTTCTCTGCGTCAATCTTTTGTTGTTTGCCGCCCACCGTGAAGGTTGCTGAAATTCCAGACTTCGTCTTTTCGACTTTTTCGACCTTCGCTCCGGTATGAAAGTTGATGCTGCGCTTTCGATACACTCGCGCCAGTTCCTTCGAAACATCTTCATCCTCGACCGGAACCAGTCGAGGCAGCATCTCAAGGATCGTAACCTCGGTATCGAAAGAACGAAAAATGGAGGCGAACTCTACGCCCACGGCTCCCGCACCCACAATGATTAACGACTTGGGAATCTCCTTCAAGCCAAGAATCTCAATATTGGTAAGCACGCGTGCGTCCGGCTCCAAGCCCGGAATCATGCGGGCTTCGGAACCTGTAGCCAGTAGAACATTTCTAGTCTTGATCAGATTACTCTTGCCGCCATCGCTGACTTCTACCGTCAGCACTCCGTTCTGGGCAGGACCGGTGAGTTTGCCGTAGCCTTTGATTGTCTCAACTTTGTTCTTGCGCATTAAGAATTCGAGTCCCTTGGCATGCTTGCTCACAATCTTCGATTTGCGATCCTGAATGGCTGCCCAGTTCAGCTTGCGTGAATCGACGCCTTCAATCCCGAACTCCTTCGCCTCTTTCAAGTGATCCCAAAGCTCAGCATTAAACAAAAGAGCCTTTGTCGGAATGCAACCCACATGCAGGCAGGTTCCACCAAGAAATCCATCTTTCTCGATTAACACAGTCTTCAAACCATACTGGCCGGCGCGGATGGCAGCGGTATATCCAGCCGGACCGCTGCCGATGATGGCGATGTCATAAATAGTTTCAGGCAAGCAGGCACCTCAGACAAGCAAATTAAGGAGTATCCAAATAGGTGATTCTACGACAGGGGTGAAGGATTCGGAAAACGGTTGCGGAGGCCATGCTGCATCTTAAGAAAATATCTCCAGTGCAGAGAGATGCAATCACCCTTGGGGCTTCGGTCGAGCTTCGAGCAAAAGAGCATTGTGTGCTTCCGTGTCGTGCAGAAAAGCCCAAGCCCCCTTCGTGCTTTCAGAACCGCTCTCGATGTGGACAAAACGTTCCCGGCCAATCGCCTCAACCGCGTCCTGAACGCTTGGAACTTCCAGAAAGACCACCGCCTTGTCTTGCGAAGGATAATCTTCCACTCCCTTTTTCTCCAGGCAAAGAAAGGCTCGGCCCACGTTGAACTGTGCATGGTGGCCGGGTTGCTCGCTAAAGATATCCAGTCCCAGTGTTCCCTCGTAGAAGTTCTTCGCGGCAACCAGATCGTCGAAGTATAGCTCGACACCGACGAGGCGGGCATTGATGGTGGACATCGAACACCTCCATGGAGAAACTGGGCGGGAACAGAGCGTAAGCTTAAGCCAGTAGTTTGGCCGCATCCTTGGCGTGATAAGTAAGAATTATGCTGGCTCCGGCGCGCCGGATCGAGAGCAGCGACTCCATCATGACTCGTTCGCGATCGATCCAATTATTGCGCGCGGCGGCTTCGATCATGGCGTATTCGCCCGAAACCTGATACGCAGCCAGAGGCAGATCGAAACGTTCGCGGGCTGCGGAGATCACGTCGAGATAAGGCATGGCGGGCTTGACCATAATCATGTCCGCGCCTTCTGCAATATCGAGTTCGATCTCGCGCATGGCCTCGCGCAGATTTGCACCATCCATTTGATACGAGCGGCGATCCCCGAATTGCGGTGTCGAGTCAGCCGCCTCGCGAAATGGACCGTAGAAAGCGGAAGCAAACTTCGCAGCATAAGAAAGGATCGGCGTGTTGGCCAGGCCTGCGTGGTCCAGAGCGCTGCGGATAGCGCCCACGCGGCCGTCCATCATGTCGGAAGGAGCGATAATGTCGACGCCAGCTCGGGCCAATGAGATGCTGGTGCGGGCCAGTAATTCAAGCGTGGCATCGTTGACGATCTCATATTCTGTGGCGACCGCCGGGGGCGCGGCAACGGCAGCGCCGAGCGACTGCGGATGCGCCGCGCGCACAATTCCACAATGGCCGTGCGACATGTATTCGCACAGGCATACATCGCCCATGATAATCAGCTTGGAAACTTCACGTTTGATAGCGCGCGCCGCTTGCTGCACAATTCCGTCATCTGCCCACGCACCCGTCGCCAACTCATCTTTCTTTTCTGGCAATCCAAACAAAATAATCGCAGGCACTCCGAGTGAATGCGCCTGCTGAGATTCTTTCACTGCCTCGTCTACCGAGAGGTTGAAGACGCCGGGCATGGAACGCACTTCCTTGCGAACGCCCTCGCCGGGACAAACAAACATGGGATAAACCAGCGAAGTCGGAGACAGGCGCGTTTCGCGGACCATGGATCGAAGCTGTTCAGATTGGCGAAGACGGCGAAGGCGTGTGATCGGAAAGGCCATGGCAGCAAGTCCCGGGCAAGTCGCCCGTCCTGTTAACTCATGATTCTAGCAGAGCAGCCCGCGGCATCTTGTAACATTGGATTCTGATGATTCCCCAGCCCCTTTCTCAGACCAGCGCGCGTGTGCTGGAGTTTGATTCTCTCCGCGACCTGCTGCGCGGATATGCTTCGTCCCCATTGGGACAAGGCCTGATCGCACGACTCGAACCTTCGACCAATCGCGAGTGGATCGACAATCAGCAGCAACTCGCGGGCGAAATTGGCGAGTTCCGTCGGGTGGGCGGCCGTTTCGATTTCTCTGGATTGCTGGACGTGACCAAGCCGGTGGAAAAATCTCGCATTGCAGGCGCTGCGCTTGAAACTGCAGAAATCCGCGATGTGGTACTCGCGGTTGACCGCGCCGCGGAGTGGCGAGAAATCGCTTTGAACCCGCCTGCCGCGATGAAGTTCGAGTGGAAGGCAGTGGCAAAGCTTTCAGCGCAAATCGCAGACTTTACCGATTTTCTAAGAGCGTTCCGAAACAAAATCCTGCCCGATGGCACGCTCGACGACAAAGCTTCACCCGAACTGGCCCGCATTCGCCGCGAGATTGAAAAGCAACGACGCTCCATTCAAGAATCGCTCCGCGGTTATCTGCGCCGGCTCTCCGAGGGCGGTGCGGTGCAGGACGAACTGGTCACGATTCGCGGCGAGCGCTTCGTTATTCCCGTTAAGGTGGAGCAGAAGCGGCGAGTACAGGGCGTGGTGCACGGCGCCAGTTCCAGCGGCCAGACGGTATTCGTCGAACCGCTGGAAACTATCGAACAGAACAATGAACTCGTGCGTCTCTTCGACGAAGAGCAGGCGGAGATACATCGCATTCTGGTAGACATGACGCGCCGCATCGGCGAAAGCGCCGGTTCGATCCTCACCGCGGAGGAGACGTTAGCAGAACTGGAGCTACAGTTCGCCAAGGCGAGATTTGCGGAGGAATACAACTGCGTCCCGGTAGTTTTGTCCGGGGAAAACTCGCGTCAGGAAAGCCGCCCGAGGCCGTCCGTTCAATTCGTTCTCATTAAAGCGCGACATCCGCTGCTCGAGCGTAACTTGAAAGCAAAGGGCGGGCGCGTCATTCCCACTACCGTTGAACTGGAAGACGAGGCGCAGGAACTGGTAATCACTGGCCCAAACACAGGAGGCAAGACCGTCGTTCTGAAAACCATTGGCCTATTAGCGTTGATGGCGCAATCCGGAATTCCAGTTCCCGCCGATCACGCCGAGCTTCCTATATTCGACGCGGTACTCGCTGACATCGGCGACTATCAATCGATCGAACAAAACCTGTCAACGTTCTCGGCTCACGTCACCAATATTGATTTCATCTCGCATACTGCGACCGCCCATTCATTGGTGCTGCTCGACGAACTCGGTTCCGCCACTGATCCCGAGGAAGGCGCCGCGTTGGCGGTCGCTATTGCCGATCACTTCCGCCGTCTGGGATGTATAGCCGTCATCTCTACACATCACACTTCCCTGAAAGTTTACGGCGCCAACACAGGCGGAGTGGTAAACGCATCTGTCGGATTCAATGAAGCCACGCTGCAACCCACCTATGAATTGAAAATCGGAGTGCCCGGAGCGTCTGCCGGCATAAACATCGCGCAACGCTTGGGGCTAAATCCGAACATTATCGACGCCGCCCGTGCTCGACTAGGTTCTCAGGCACGCGACGTTGGGGAGTTCCTCGATCACCTGCACTCCGATTTGCGCGAGGTGGAAGCTGAACGGCTGCGTTTGCGAACCCGCGAAGAAGAACTTCAGCGGGAAAAGACTTATCTAGCCGCGGAAGGCAAAAAAGAACAGCAGGCCAAAGTGAAAGAAATGGAGAAAAAGCTCGACAGCCTGCTGCGCGACTTCGAGTATCACGCGCGAGAGATGATCAGTGTGATTCAGGATCGGGCGGCGGCACAAAAACTGTCTAAAGACGCCGAGCGCCGTGTTTCAAGATTACGCCGCGAATTTCGCGAACAGTTTGATTCGGCCATCGTAGCCCACACAACCGGGGCCGATCAGGACGATCCCCATGCGCAGCCCCAACTCGTAAAGCACGTTTCGGAGGGCGATACGGTGAAGTTGAAGTCTGTCGGCCGCCCCGCGCTGGTAGCGCGCCGCATCGATGACAACCATTTCGAAGTCGAGATCGGCGCCATGAAGATGAAAATCGCCCGCGAAGACATTGCGGAAGTGCTCGTGCGGTCGTCGGACTCTCCTATAAAAGCTGCTCGTGCCCGCGGGATCTCGGTTTCACTGGAAAACGAGAATAAGACCATCCCGTCAGAAATCAACGTGATCGGACGCACCGTCGACGACGCCACTCGCGAAGTCGAGAAGTTCGTCGACCGCGCCTTCCTCGCCGGCCTGCCCCGCGTAAGAGTGGTGCATGGCAGCGGCATGGGAATCCTCCGCAAAGCGCTACGCCAATACTTGCAGAAACATCCCCACGTGGAATCCGTCGCCGAGCCTCCGCAAAATGAAGGCGGCGGTGGCGCAACCGTCGTGGAGTTGCGAGTCTGAGTTGGTAATCATCAGTACGAGGGAACATCGCTCAAGATTAATTCAGCCGGATCAATTCCGGTTTCGCTCGACGAAGAGACTGTGGTACGAGGCGTATCTTCGGGCGCCCTTCCGGAATCAGAAAGCGCGACCGATGATTCGGGCAACTCCACCATTGCCACGTATGCGGCCAACCGCCCGATATATATGAAATCGGCAATAGCGAGATAAAGAAGTGCTACCAGCAAAACGCCGCCCAGCATTACGGCGGCGGGAAGGACCGCGGCAAATCCTAAGGGAAAGCCAATTGCCGAACTCGCGACGACGAATGCCGCGATGTGGGCCAGTCCAAAACACGTCCCCGCCGCGAATATTGATCCGGGACGAGTCGCGCATAAGTCGACGGCGGCGGCGATCGAGCCGAAGGTATCCCGACCGCGCGCAACCACAAATATTGCAGCTAGAGACAGAAACCAGTTCACGATGGACCATGCGAGCCACACCAGCGTGATCACCGTTAGCGCAATCAAGAAGGCGCTGCCCGGCGAGATATCGCTTTGCCGTGACGACGTCGCAGCTAACAGCACCGCCGCAAGGCAGCCTACGACAGCTGCGAGGGTGGCTCCAATCCGAAACAAATTCAGCGCAAACACAGAGGGCAATCGCCAGCTCTTCTCTTCGTGCTGCAGCGAAGCAAGAGCATCGCTCTCGCGAAAATGAGCTACTAGTGCGCTCAGGGTGGCAGCGCGTCCTAATGAAGCAACAACCACCCACGCGACTCCCAGAGCCACCGCCAGGACCGCAACGGTCTCGAACAGGCGAAATGAGCTCCCACGGAAAATATCGAGGACTGCACGAGAAATGAGAATGGGCTGGCGGGTTCGCAGCAGAACCAGATCACTATTGGTTACGGGCAACGTGTCCAGATATTCGAAAAATGAAAACACAAGCAACGCGCCGGTCGCAGCGCCGAAGCTCCATCGCCAGGCGATTTCCGCGAATCCAAACGACGGCCGACGGAAGATGGTTCGAAACCCTTCGAGCGTGGGCGAGCGCTGTTGCATGCAAGACATGTAGGATAGCGCAGCCGCGCGAATGCGTCGGTTGGTGGAGGACGGTCCACAGCGCGCTTAGCGCACCACGATGTTAATTAGCTTACCGGGGACCACAATCACCTTGACCACTTGCTTACCTGCGACTGCTGCTTTGATCTTTTCATCGGACAAAGCGCGTTCGCGAATCGTGTCGTCCGACGAACCCGCCGGCACAACAATGAGGCCGCGCAATTTGCCATTGATTTGCACCGGGATTTCGATCTCGTCTTCCTTAGCCAATGCGGGGTCGTACTTCGGCCACGGGACGCGAAGCAAACTTCCCTTCTCGCCCAGCATTTCCCAAAGCTCGTTTGCCAAATGCGGAGCGAATGGCGCGAGCAGCAAGACAAGATCGCGCTGCACTTCGGACCAAAGTAAAGCGGGAATGATTTCCGCGGACGAAGGCGCCCGCGCCACACGTTCTTCGACCGCATAGAGCTCGTTCACCAACTCCATTATTGCTGCGATTGAAGTATTGAAATGCCAGCGGCCCTGGAAGTCATCACTAACGCGTTTGATCGTCTGGTGAAGCTTACGTTGAATTTTCCGCGCCTCGGGCTGTAGCGACGTTGCCGCCAACGTCTCTCGCTGTACAGACCCAGCGAACTGCGCTTCTACCGGAGCATTTCTTGCGATAAAGCGGTACACACGGCCTAAAAAGCGCTGCACGCCTTCCACTCCCTCATCCTGCCAATCGAGTTCGCGGTCTGGAGACGTCGCAAAGAGTGTGTACATGCGAGTGCTGTCGGCCCCATAACGAGCGATCATTTCATCAGGCGAAACCACGTTGCCCAGGCTCTTGGACATTTTGGCTCCGGCTTTAATGATCATCCCTTGAGTGAACAATCGTTCAATCGGCTCGTCATTCTTTACCAATCCCATATCGCGCATGAATTTGGTCCAGAAGCGCGAATAAATGAGGTGAAGGATTGCATGCTCAACGCCGCCAATGTACTGATCGATCGGAAACCAATGCGCAGCGGTTTTGGGATCGAATGGTTGGCGGTCGTTGTGCGCGTCAGTGTAACGATAGAAATACCAGGACGAATCGACAAATGTGTCCATGGTATCGGTCTCGCGACGCGCGGGACCACCGCATTTCGGGCAAGTTGCGTTTACGAATTCCGGCACTCGGCCGAGGGGCGAGCCGCCCGTCAAAGTGATGTCGACGTTCTCGGGTAAGATCACCGGCAAATCTTTTTCCGGCACAGGGACGATTCCATCTCTCTCGCAATACAGCATGGGAATCGGCGTGCCCCAGTAACGCTGTCGCGAGATGCCCCAGTCCTTAAGACGGTAAGTCACCGTGGCTTTGCCGAAACCGTTCTTTTCGGCAAACTCTGACATCTTCTTGATGGCTTCTTCGCAGCGGAGGCCGGTGAATGGGCCCGAGTTTATCAGTTTGCCATTCAACGTAGTGAACGGAAGCACCGGTTCGCCGCTGGTTTCTTCAGGATCGACGGATCGCGGCACAATGACGGTGCGGATTTTGAGGTTGTACTTCCGCGCAAACTCGTAATCTCGCTCGTCGTGCGCGGGCACGCTCATGATCGCGCCCGTGCCGTAGTCCATGAGGATGTAGTTGGCCACCCAGATGGGAATGCGCTCTCCGTTATAAGGATTCACCGCGAAGTGTTGAGTGTTGACGCCATGCTTTTCGATCGCGCCAATATCACCAACCTCTTTGGCTTTGCGTTGCTCTGCAATCAACTCCTCGACTTGAGCACGAAGTGCATCGCTGTTTTTCGCCAAGCGAGCAATTAACGGATGCTGCGGCGCAAGCTGGATTGAGGTAGCTCCGTAGATCGTGTCGACACGCGTAGTGAAAACAGAGATGGTCGATTCGGGGGAATCGGTCGCGCCGTCGAGTTTGAAATCTACCAGCGTGCCTTCACTGCGCCCGATCCAGTTGCGCTGCATGGTGCGGACTTTTTCTGGCCAGCCGTCGAGCTTATCGAGATCGCGTAGCAACTCCTCCGCATAGTTCGTGATGCGCAAGAACCACTGTTCGAGTTCACGCTGTTCCACTAATGTGTCTTCGTGCCGCCAGCAGCAGCCGTTCACCACTTGCTCATTGGCCAAAACCGTGGCGCACTGCGGACACCAGTTCACTCTGCTCTTCTTGCGATAAGCTAAGCCTTTTTCATAGAGCTTTAAGAAGAACCACTGATTCCACCGGTAATATTCCGGCAAGCAGGTAGTGACTTCGCGCGCCCAATCATAGGCGAAGCCCAGGCGCTTCATCTGCGCCTTCATGTTTTCGATATTACGGAGCGTCCACTGGCGCGGCGGCGTGTTATTCGAAATCGCAGCATTCTCCGCCGGAAGGCCGAAAGAGTCCCACCCCATGGGATGAAGCACGTTGTAACCATTCATCCACATGAAACGGGCAAGCGCGTCGCCAATGGCGTAGTTGCGAACGTGCCCCATATGCAGGGCTCCCGAAGGGTAGGGCAACATTTCGGCCACGTAATACTTCGGCTTGGTGGAGTTGGGCTCGGCCGCGTAGAGAGACGCGTCCTGCTGCCAACGCTCTGACCATTTTGACTCGATGCGCTGCGCGTCGTAGCGGTCTTCGCGGACCATGGTTGTTGGTTCTTCCTGCGGCATAAAAGGGAAAATTACGTTCCGGGTAAATGTTAATTTTACAATAGCGCCGACGCGGGGCAGCAACACAGGCGCGATATCAGCGATAAACATCTTTTCGATGTGCGACCTCCAAGACCAACACCGTGATCTTTTCGTCCTGAATCTCGCAAATTAAACGGTAATCACCAACCCGATATCGCCAAAGTCCCCGTTTGTCACCGTGAAGCGGCTTGCCCCACTGCCTGCGATTGTCTGCGGCTTGTAACCGCTCGCGCAAAAATCGAACGATAGATTGTTGAGTCGGCCGATTGAGTTTTTTGATCTGCTTTTCGGCGGTTCGGGCGATCTCAATCGTCCAGGCCAAGCCTGCGCTCCAGTTCTTCGAGCGTGATGGTCGGTTCACGGCGCTCCAGCGCGGCGATGCCCTTTAGATAGTCCTCATGGTCTTCCAAATATCGCCGGATGGCTTCGCGGGCGTAGTAACTCTTGCTGCGTCCCGTCTCCCTGGCGAGCGAGTCCAGCTTTTCCTCGAGTTCGGGTTCTAGTCGAATACCAAGCATATTGTTAAACATGTTTAACATAACAGCTTTCGGGCTGTTTCACAAATCCATGAGAGCGACAGAGCGCTTACGGGAATGTCTTAACCAGACGTTTCAACGCCGCCACGTTTCTTCGATCATCTCCGGGTTGGTCAATTGGAGTTTCAGCAATGAAAGCCGAGTGGGCCAATCGCGGATCATTCAGCAACCATCGAAACGGCTGACAACCGATACTTCCCTTCCCAATGTGTTGATGCCGGTCCAACTTTGATCCGCAAGGAGCCTTGGCATCATTGCAATGCCAAAGCAATACATTCTTTAGCCCCACAGTTTCGTCCAGATGAGCCAGTGTCTGGCGCATTCCGGCCTCGCTCACAATGTCATATCCCGCAACGTGAGTGTGACAAGTATCGATGCAGGCCGCGATGGGAACCACATGGCGAAGCCTTTCCAGCACTTCGGCTACTTGTTCAAAACTTCCGCCCAGCGAGTATTCCGCTCCGGCGGTGTTCTCGATCAGGATCGTGAGCTTGCCCTTGACCAAGTCAAGTCCTCGCGTGGCCGCTGCGATGGCGGCTGAAGTTTGGATCAGTCCCGCTTCTCGATCCGCACCGCGAAAGGAACCAGGATGAAGCACCAGATAATCGGCGCACAGCGCCAGGGCGCGTTCCACTTCGCCGCGAAACGCTTCAATCGATTTCTTCAAGAACAGCGGCGTGGTGCTGGCAAGATTCACCAGATAGTTGACATGGATTGCCATTGGTTGGAGGTTATATTTCTCGCGCAGACGCATCGTTTCACTGCACTGGGGACGGCTCAGGTCATAAGGCGCCCATTGACGCGGGCTGGACGAGAAAATCTGAAAAGCATTGCAGCCCAGTCGATAGGCGCGCTCTGCGGCGTTCTGGACGCCGCCGGCACTCGATGTGTGAATGCCAATGCGGCGAGAGGTCAGGCGGGGCGGTCGTTTCGGCGCGGGCAGCTTGAGAATATCCTGCTCGCGAGCCATGGAACGGGGCATGAATAAAGTATAACCAGCGTTCGGGGCGAGACGGGGCGCTGGATCTAGCGGCGATACGCGGTTTGCGATAGATGCGCATTCAACGATAGACTTGAATCTCTTCGAGGTGGTTCATGTTGGTGGTTATGCAGGCGCACGCTACCGAAGCGCAGGTGCGCGCCGTCTGCCAGAAAATTGAGGCACTCGGCTACCGCGCCCATTCTATTCCTGGAGCGGAGCGGACTGCGATTGGTGTCACCGGAAATCAGGGCGAGGTCGAGCCCGGCACGCTGGAAGAAATGTCGGGCGTGCAGGAAGTCATCCGCGTCACGAAACCTTACAAGCTGGTAAGTCGCGACATCAAGGAAGAGAACACTATCGTTCGATTCGCCGGGAGCAATGCCACGATTGGCGGGCCGGAGCTCGCGATCATTGCCGGTCCCTGCGCGATTGAGAGCCGGGAGCAGGCATTTGCGATTGCAGAGCGCGTCCAACGCGCGGGCGCGCAGTTCTTTCGCGGCGGAGCCTACAAGCCGCGCACATCTCCATATTCGTTTCAAGGACTGGGCGAAGAAGGCTTGCGCATCATGGCCGAAGTTCGGGATCAGTTCGGTATGAGGATTGTGACTGAGGCGATTGATAACGAGTCTCTGGAACTGGTGGAAGAGTATGCGGATGTCATCCAGATTGGCGCGCGGAACATGCAGAATTTCTCTCTGCTGAAGCGCGCGGGACGGACACGCAAGCCCGTTCTGCTGAAGCGCGGCATGTCGGCGACCCTCGAAGAATTCCTGATGGCGGCCGAGTACGTAATGAGCGAAGGAAATTACAACGTGATTCTGTGCGAGCGCGGCGTGCGCACCTTTGCCGATCACACCCGCAATACGCTCGACCTGAGCCTGATCCCGGCGGTGCAGCGCCTGAGCCATTTGCCGATTGTGGTCGATCCCAGCCACGGCACTGGCAAACGGAATAAAGTTACCCCGCTTTCGCGCGCTTCGGTCGCCGTGGGCGCGGATGGCTTGATAATCGAGGTGCACCATCAGCCCGACAAAGCACTGTCCGATGGCATACAGTCGCTCTATCCCGACCAGTTCGACGAGTTGATGGCGCAGGTCCGACAGATCGCGCCGGTGGTGGGCAGGACAGTCGCTGCGCTTGCAGACGCTCCCACGCTCCCATCCGTATCCACGAAATCAGCGCGCGGCTCCTCTGTTGCTCCATTAACTTGAGAAAGCTTCTCTTCATCGTAGTTCTCTCTCCGGTTGCCGTCGCTATTGCGTGGTTGTATTTTCACGAGCGGCAACTCACTGATTACGGTCCGGCATACCATGAGTACGCCTACGTCACCAATGGCAAGAGCAACACCGTGAGCGTCATCGATCTGCGCACGTTTCAGTTTGCAAAAACCATCAGAGTTGGCGGCGAACCGACTGGGATTGCGGCGAACAGCAAGAAAAATGAAATCTACGTAGTGAATGCAGGATCGAACAATATCAGCATTATTGACGCCGAGCGCAACGCCGTAGTCGCGACTATCGGCGTGCACGGCAGACCTTATTTCATTGATGTTTCGGCGGATGGGAAGCGTGGATACGTGGCGAATTCGGGATCGTCGAATGTGTCCGTGATCGATCTGGAAAAGCGAGCAGTCATCAAGAACATTCGCGTCGGTGCTTCCCCGGGCCTGGCCAGAGTTTCACCAGATGGCGCAACCGTGGTGGTGAGCAATCGCACGGACAATACGGTTTCCCTGATCGATGCTCAACATCTTTCAGTTCGCAGCACGATCCCGGCGTGTCAGCAGCCAGAAGACATTGCAATTCTGCCCGATAGCAACCAGGCTTTTGTTGCCTGCACTGCGTCGGGACAGGTCGCGTCGATTGATCTGAGAAATGACAAACTGCTGGCCCTGTTGGATGTGGGCAAGACTCCAGTGCACCTGGCACTCAAGCCCGACGGTGGAGAACTGATGGTCAGCAACTTCGACTCGGATAACATCTCGATCGTTGAGACTGCGAACAACGAAGTCGCCGGCAGCTACCTTATTGGCATGCATCCTGCGCGCGGCTTAGTTTCCGCGGATAACTCCCGTTTGTACGTGAGCAATTTCGGATCGAATACTGTCGCCGTCTACGACATTGACATTGGAAAACTGATTGCGACGTTGCCAGTCGGCAGCCATCCGGATGGATTGGCGCTCTCGCAAAGCCAGAACTATTTGCTCGTTTTGAATTCGGCGTCAGGCGATGTCACAGTCATTCAAAAGCGAACGCCCAAAAAAAAATTCGAACCAGGAGAATATTCTTTGCTCACTATGATTCCCGTGGGAGTTCAGCCGAACAACATTGTGGTGAAATCGTTCGTGCTGGGTAAGCCGGAAAGATAAAACCATCAACCACAAAGAAAACATAGGTACCAAAGAGATTTTGCACGGAAACTCTTTTCTGTACCTCCGTGTCCCTTGTGGTTTGAAATTTTTCGATTACTTATCCCTTGGCACCGCAGCACTTTTTATATTTGTTCCCGGAGCCGCACGGACAGGGATCGTTTCGTCCTATCTTCGCCGCGCCGCGCACCACTTGCTGCACCTTCTGCAGGTCGCCGGAACCCGCCATGCGCGCCTGCTCCAATTCGCGGCGTTTCTTGCGTTGGAAAGCTTCTTCGATTTCGTCAACGGAGGTCGCAACCTGGCGAGGCTTTCGTCCATTGCCATCCCCACCCATTCTGGGAACCGGCACTGCCTCTGGACCTGCGCCAGAACCGCCATCGATGGGTCTCGGGGGCCCGCCTTCGCTCGGCCGCTCCAAAATTTGCATGAGATAAAGGTAACGGACCGTGTCCTCCTGCGAGCGCCTCATCATGGCTTCGAACATGTCAAACGATTCGCGTTTGTACTCGACCAGCGGATCGTGCTGCCCGTAGCCGCGCAGACCAATGCCCTCTTTTAAATGGTCCATGTCGCGCAGATGATCTTTCCACTGCGAGTCAAGGACGCTCAGCATGATCATGCGCTCGTGATAACGCATGGCATCGGGTCCAATTAGTTTTTCCTTGGCGTCGTAGCGGGCCTTGAGCTTGTCGAAGATCGCGTCCCCTAGTTCCTGGCGATTCAGGGTCTCAGGCTTTATGCCTTCCGCGAGAATGTCTACGCCGAAACGCGTGAAAATGGCGTCTTTCAGGCCCTTAAGATCCCAATCCGCGACGTGAGTTTTAACCGCGCAGAACTCATCCATCAAATCGCTAAGAATGCCGGAAACATAATCCTCGAGAATCAATTCTTTCTGATCCACGCCTTCGAGCAACTGATGACGCAAACCGTATACGGCCTCGCGCTGTTTATTCATTACGTCGTCGTATTCGAGCAGATGTTTGCGGGCTTCGAAGTTTTGCGCCTCAACCGCTTTCTGCGCCGCTTCGATACGGCGTGAAATGAGCCGCGATTCAATGGGCACGCCTTCTTCCATGCCGAGACGCTGGAGCAGATTCGAAACCCACTCCTTGGCGAAGATGCGCATCAAGTCATCTTCGAGCGAAAGATAAAAACGGGAGGAACCAGGATCGCCCTGGCGTCCGGCGCGACCGCGAAGCTGATTGTCGATACGGCGAGCCTCGTGACGTTCGGTACCGAATATATGCAATGACCTCCGGCAGCGATGACGTCATCGTGTTCTTTGTCAGTTTGCACTTTGTGGCGATTGAAGATCTGCGTCCACTGATCAGTAGGGACGACGTACTCGTTGCCGGCGTAATACCAAACGGTGCTGGTGGAATTGTCCACTCCGACTTGAATCTGCCTTGGGCCGCTCGCATCGGTTGCGCAATTCCCTTCTGGACGCATTCCTGCTTGGCCATGAATTCAGCGATTGCCGCCGAGCAGAATGTCGGTGCCGCGGCCGGCCATATTTGTGGCGATCGTGACCATCCCCTTGCGCCCGCCTGAGCCACGATTTCAGCTTCTTTTTCGTGTGCTTCGCGTTCAGGACCCAGTGCTTTATGCCTTTCTTTTTCAGCGAGTTCGGACAGACGTTCTGATTTTTCAATCGACGTTGTGCCCACCAGCACTGGCTGTCCGGTGGCGTGCAATCTCTGGATTTCATCGGCTGCCGCGAAGTACTTTTCCTTCTCGGTGCGATAAACAACGTCGGGATTTTCCAGCCGCCGCATGGGCTTATTGGTCGGAATGACCATTACTTCGAGCTTGTAAATGTTGTCGAACTCGGAAGCCTCGGTCTCTGCCGTGCCGGTCATGCCAGCGAGTTTTTTGTACATCCGGAAATAATTCTGAAAAGTAATCGTGGCGAGGGTCTGGTTCTCGCGTTCGATCTTGACGTTTTCCTTGGCCTCGACCGATTGATGCAGGCCGTCGGACCAGCGCCTGCCCGGCATCAGACGGCCAGTGAACTCACGTACAGGTCGAAGCCCACGGCGGCAATGTGCCCGGACTGCTCGCCGCCGAGTAGGTTGCCCGCGCCGCGGATCTCGAGGTCCTTCATCGCGATGTGCAGGCCGGCCCCGATGCCGCTGTGCTGCTGGAGCGTGGCCAGCCGCTCGTGCGCGGTCTCGGTCAGCGGCTTCTCCGGCGGATACAGGAAGTAGGCGTAGCCCCGCTCCCGGCCCCGGCCGACGCGGCCGCGCAGCTGGTGCAGGTCAGGCAGCCCGTAGGCGTCGGCCCGGTCGACGATCAGCGTGTTCGCGTTCGGGATGTCCAGCCCCGACTCGACGATGGTCGTCGACACCAGGACGTCGAAGTCCCGCTCGATGAACCCGCCCATCACCTTCTCGAGGGTGTGCTCGTTCATCTGGCCGTGCCCGACCCCGATCCGCGCCTCCGGGACGAGCTCACCCAGCCGCGCGGCCACCTTGTTGATCGAGGACACCCGGTTGTGCACGAAGAACACCTGGCCGTCGCGGAGCAGCTCGCGCCGGATCGCGGCCGCGATCTGCCTCTCGTCATACGGCGCGACCGAGGTCAGCACCGGGTGACGTTCCTCGGGCGGGGTCAGGATCGTGGACATCTCCCTGATCCCGGCGATGCCCATCTCCAGCGTGCGGGGGATCGGCGTGGCCGACATCGCCAGGACATCGACCTCGGTGCGCAGCTGCTTCAGAAACTCCTTGTGCTCGACCCCGAATCGCTGCTCCTCGTCGATGATCAGCAGACCCAGCCGCGCGAACCGCACCTCAGGCGACAGCAGCCGGTGCGTGCCGATCACCACGTCCACCTTGCCCGAGGCCAGACCCTCGAGGGTGTCGGCGACCTCCCGGTCCGACTGGAACCGCGACATCGCCTTGACCGTCACCGGGAAGGGCCCGTAGCGCTCGCTGAACGTCGCGAAGTGCTGCGCGGACAGCAGCGTGGTCGGCACCAGCACGACGACCTGCTTGCCGTCCTGCACCGCCTTGAATGCCGCCCTGACCGCGATCTCGGTCTTGCCGTACCCGACGTCACCGCAGATCAGCCGGTCCATCGGCACGGCCCGCTCCATGTCGGCCTTGACCTCGTCGACGGCCGCGAGCTGGTCGGGCGTCTCGACGTAGGGAAACGCGTCCTCAAGCTCGCGCTGCCACGGCGTGTCCGCCCCGAACGCGTGCCCAGGCGAGGCCATCCGGGCCTGGTAGAGCCGGATGAGGCCGGCGGCGATGTCGCGGACCGCCTTGCGGGCCCGGCCCTTGGCCTTGACCCAGTCGGCGCCGCCGAGCCGGTGCAGCGCGGGCGCCTCGCCGCCGGTGTAGCGGGTGACCTCGTCCAGCTGGTCGGTCGGCAGGTACAGCCGGTCCGGAGGCTGGCCGCGCTTGCTCGGCGCGTACTCGATCACCAGGTAATCCCTGGTCGCGCTCTGCACGGTCCGGCTGGTCATTTCCAGGTACCGGCCGACGCCGTGCTGCTCGTGCACGATGTAGTCGCCCGGCTGGAGCTGCAGCGGGTCGATGCCGCCGCGGCGGCGGCTGGGCATCCGGTGCGACTGGCGCGTGCCCGTCCTCGTGCCGGACAGATCCGCCTCGGCGAGCACGGCCAGCCTGACCGACGGCCAGACGAAGCCGGACTCCAGCAGCCCGGTGGCCACGTGCGCGATGCCCGGCTCGGGCGGCTCCGCCAGGTCGCCGTCCCTGGCCCCGAGCCCGTCGCCGCGCAGCATCTCGGCCAGCCGCTTCGCCGGGCCGTGCCCGCCGGTGATCAGCACGACTCGCCACTGGTCGGCCAGCCACTGCCGGATATCCGTGACGGCGCGCGAGGTATCACCGCGATACCCGGGCGCCGGCTTCGCTTCGATTCGGAACGCGACCGAGTCGGCGCCGGACAGTTCCGCCGCGGCAGCGTCGTTCCCGGCCGGAAGTGAGTCGTCGGCGGCAGCGAATGGCGTAATCGTCCACCAGGGCAGCTCAAGGCCGGCGGCCGTCTCGCGGACGTCGGTGATCGGGCGGATGGCCGCGTCGCCCAGGTCGATAGGCACGTCGCCGCCGGCGGCGGCGCTCACCCAGGACGCCTCGAGGAATTCCTGACTGGTCCACACGAGGTCGGCGGCGCGCGCCCGGATCCGCTCCGGATCGCACGCAATGATCTTGCTGCCGGCCGGGAGGTAGTCGAGCAGGAGCTCCATCCTGTCGGTGAGGGCCGGGGCCAGCGCCTCCATGCCCTCGACCGTGATGCCCTCGGCCATCTTGCCGAGGATGTCGTGCAGGCCGGGCCACTCGGAGGCGAGCTGGCGGGCCCGCTCGCGGACCGACGTGGTCAGCAGGAGCTCGCGGCACGGCGGCGCCCACAGCCCGTCGGGCGCGGTCGCAAGGCTGCGCTGGTCGGCGGCCTTGAAGTAGCGGATTTCCTCGATCTCGTCGCCCCAGAACTCGATCCGGACCGGGTGCTCGTCCGTCGGCGGGAACACGTCGAGCAGCCCGCCCCTGACCGCGATCTCGCCACGGCGCTCGACGAGCTCAACGCGGGCGTAGCCGATCTCGACCAGATGGGTGACGATCTCCTCGAGGCTGGCCTGCTGGCCGGGCACGAGCTTGACCGGAGCGAGCTCGCCGAGACCACTGACCATCGGCTGCAGGAGACTGCGGACCGGGGTGACGACGACCCGCAGCGGCCCGGAGCGCGCGTCGGAAGGGTCGGGATGCGCGAGGCGGCGCAGCACCGCCAGGCGCTGGCCGGAGGTGTCTGACCTGGGTGACAGCCGTTCGTGCGGCAGGGTTTCCCAGGCGGGGAAGTAGCCGATCGCGTCGTCGCCGAGCAGCGACCCGAGCGCGGCCGTGAGGTCCTCGGCCTCGCGCGCGGTCGCGGTCACTGCGAGCACGATGCCGTCTTTGGTGGCGCCCGCCAGGGCGGCTACCAGCAGGGGGCGGAGCGGAACGGGCGCGATCAAGTCGCCGCCGAGCGTCGGCAGCTGCGCCGACTGATCGGTGGCCTGGCTCAGATCCGGGTCCGAGGCGATGACCGGGAGTAGGCCGGAGAGACTCATTGTGTCCTTACTTAGGCAGCACAAACGGCCCGTGATAGCGAGCAAGGGACGTCAGCCGGCGAGCCAGCCCAGCGCCTTGCGGTTGCTATGCGACGGGATGCTCCTAGCTTACGGGTTTCACGGGCCGCGTGCTGGCCGGGACCGTTCCGGCCGGTCACATTCCAAGTGCAGTACGTGTTCAGAGCGCTACTCTATGGAATCGTGGCAACTGTGGAGGGACTTCCTGGGCTGGGTATTGCCGACGGCAGCCTTGCCGATGCCGGCCCCCGCGCGCAGAACAGCAGGCGGGCGGCAGCTGGCCAGCCTGCGCGTGGCGGGCCGGCGCCGTCCGCGAGCCTGTTCACCCGGCTCGTCATCGACTACGCCGCTCAGCGGCCCGGCCGTGCCGTCAGCGTGCTGCAGGCGGGCTGCACCACGGGCGGGGGCGAACTCGACGTCGCCGCGGTGCACGCGAGCGGGCACGCCGTCGCGGTCTCGCTGGTCGATGAGGCCACGCCGGTCACCAGGGCGGCCGTCGCCAGCCGCCCGGACCTGACCGGCGCGGTCCTGGGCGAGCTGCGGATGATCCAGTTACGACCACGGTCGTTCGACATCGTGCAGTGCTCACTGCTGCTGCACCGGGTCACCTGCGCTGACGTCGTGCTGTCGCGGCTAGCCGCGGCGGTACGCCCAGGCGGCCTGCTGATGCTGCGCATCGCCGACCCGCGCAGCGTCACGGGCTTCCTTGACCGGCGGCTGCCGCGCGCGGTCAGGGCCCTGGCCTGGCACGCCGCTCGTCCGGGGCAGCCCGGCCCGCACGCGGCCGTCTACGAGCCGGTGGCCACCGCCCGCGGGATCGAAGCGTTCGCGGGCAGGCACGGGCTGGCGGTCGCGCACCGCGGGGTCGCGAGGTCGGGCGGCGCTCTCGGCGGGCCATCGCCGGCCGGACTCATCGGGCGGCTCGTCGCCTGGCTGTCGCGCGGCCGGCTCACCGGCGACCACGACGAGCTGTGCTACATCATCAGGAAACCGGAAGACCGCTTCGCCCGC
This sequence comes from uncultured Acidobacteriota bacterium, assembly GCA_963743375.1. Classification (GTDB taxonomy): domain Bacteria; phylum Acidobacteriota; class Terriglobia; order Terriglobales; family Acidobacteriaceae; genus JABDBE01. The sequence continues at coordinate 404,750 of CAVUQA010000002.1, forward strand.
GTACTGCCGTAATCCCCCTCTGCCCGCTCCCGTGGCGACCAGGCCGTCCGGCCTGCGGCCGTCGCGGCGCGCGTTCCGGTACCCTCGGGCTTGCTCGGCAGTTTCTGGTTGTTCAGGCCGTGAGCGGCGCGCTTGCCGGATCGCTGGCCGGATGGAGGGGAACGTGACTGCTAGGGCTGAGGTGGCGCCGTCGGCTGTGCTCTCCGACCCGCCGACCTACACCCTGACCCAGGATCAGCTCGCTGACCTGGAACTCCTGCTGTCAGGCGCCTTCTCGCCGCTGACGGGCTTCATGCCTGATGCCGACGTCGCGGCGGTGCGGTCGTCTTATCGCCTGGCCGACGGCACGCCGTTCCCGGCGACGGTGTCACTCGAGGTGCCCGGCTCGGTACTGACGCCCCCGCCCGGCCAGGCCACCGCCGGGGAGCTCATCCTCGCCGATCCCGAGGGCACTCCGGTCGCCATCCTCAGGATCACCGAGCAGACGCCGCTGCGCGGCGGGTCGGTCGACGGCTCGCCCGGCGCTGACCTGGTCCGGCTCGCTGGCCAGGCGGTGGCGAACCGGGAGCTTGAGCACGGGCCATTCCGCCGGCTCATGCTGACCCCGGCCGAGACGAGGGCGAAGCTCGGCGACGGCCCGGTGCTCGCGTTCGCGACCAGGGGCCCGCTGAGCAGCCGCCACATCGGCCAGCTCAAGCACCTGGCCAGCCAGCTGCGCGCGCAGGTACTGGTGCTCCCGCTCGTCGGCGGCCCGGCCGACGTGGTGCGCAGCCCGCAGGCCCTGATCCGCACCGTACTGGCCGCGGCGCCGAGCCTCCCGGCCGGCGCGCTCGTGGTACCGGTCCCGCTGGCTCGCCACGGCGGAACGACGGCAGACGCGCAGGGCCGCGGTCGCGAGGTGGCCACCTGGGCGCGGGTCGCGGCGGCCTACGGCGCAACCCACCTCATGGCGGACTCGGGCCTGCCCGCTGGCAACCCCGATCTGGCCGCGGCCGCGGCGATCCCGGTGCTGCCGTCCGGCGACTGGGCCTACGACCCGCGCGCCGAGGTCTGGCGGCCGCTCTCGCTGATCGAGGCCGGCACCGAGATGGAGGACCTGTCCGCTGATCAGCTCGGCGACCTGCTCGACGGCGGCAGCGAGATCCCGGCCTGGCTCACCCCTGCCCCCGTCGCGCGCGAGTTGCGCCGCGTCCGGCAGCCGCGCTCGCAGCGCGGTCTCGTGCTGTTCCTGACCGGGCTGTCGGGGTCGGGCAAGTCCACCGTTGCGCGGGACCTGAGCGACGTGCTGTCCGAGCGTGGCGACCGGAGAGTGTCTCTGCTCGACGGCGACGTGGTCCGCCAGCTGCTGTCGGCCGGGCTGACGTTCTCCCGCGGCGACCGCGACCTGAACATCGCCCGCATCGGCTACGTCGCGGCCGAGGTGGCCCGGCATGGCGGGATCGCGATCTGCGCTCCGATCGCGCCGTTCGCGGCCGCGAGATCCAGGGTCAGGCAGATGGTGAACGACGTCGGCGACTTCTTCCTGATCCACGTCGCGACACCCGTCGAGGTCTGCGAGGCCCGGGACCGCAAGGGCCTGTACGCCAAGGCCAGGGCCGGGATCATCAAGCAGTTCACCGGCATCTCCGACCCGTACGAGGAGCCGACGGACGCGGAACTGGTCATCGATACCGCTTCGATGAGCCGGCCGGAGGCCGTCGCCGCGGTACTGCGGCTGCTGGAGACCGGCGGGTGGCTGGCGCCCGAGGGGCGGTAGCGGTTAGTCGATGTCCTCGGAGCTGGCGCCGTCGTCCAGGCGCTGGCGGAACCGGGTAAGCCGCGTGGTGAGCGCGATCGACATGCCGTCGCGCAGCCGGGACAGCACGACCAGGCTGATGAGCGCGCTGACGGCCGCAGCGAGCGCGAGCAGCAGGATGCCGCGGGCGCCCGCCAGATCGAGCAGCCAGATGGCCGCGAAGAACAGCAGCAACCGCAGAATCGTGTAGGACATCGTCGCGCGCATGACGGTACGAGCATAGGCCCTGCGGCGGCCTGATCCGGCTCGCGGGTATCGCCCGCGGCGGCGCCTGCCGACGGCTCGCACCAGCAGGCCCATCGGCGCGGAGGTGCGTGCGGCATCTGGGGCGCGAGGGTCTCCTGGGGCCGTTCCCGCACCAGGTCGGGGAAGACTGTGTCGTTCTGGTGTCGCTCCGGCGACACCAGAACGACACAGTCTGCTGGTCGAGCCCGGCTCGCGGGCCCAGGCCGCGCTGCCGCGGCCGCAAGCCGGCCCTCGCCGTAATCGCCGCCCGCTCACTTAATGTTTAGCCGCGATCACCATGCGTTGAGCCATTGTTACTTTTGGGCCGCAGGCCGGCGGGACGCGCCGCGATACCCGCGACAGAAAGTGTGGCAACGGCCTCGCTTCTCGCGATTGTTTCGCTAGCAGGGCCCAGATTTAAAGAGATTCTTGTGCAGCTAACAGGACTCTTGGGAGAAAAAGGCTCCTTGTCGCAACGTTAGCTAAGTTAGCGAACATCTGCGACACTTGCGACAGAGGTTAGGGAGCCCACCAAGGGGGACAAGTAACGATGGATGGCACTAGTGAGCGCCTGCTCACGCCGGGGGAAGTAGCCACGCTCTTCCGAGTCGATCCGAAGACCGTTACGCGCTGGGCGGCATCTGGCCGCATCAGCAGCATCCGGACGCCGGGAGGCCACCGCCGCTTCCGCGAGGCCGAGGTGCGCGAGCTGCTTGAGGGCCACGACGGGGCGGTCGAAGCGTCGTCCTGACGCAAGCCGGGACGTTCAGCCTGATCGCAGCCGCCTGGCCCTTCTGGCGGCGATGAACCCTAGCCATGCCGCGAGGACGGCGGAGAGCACGACCGCCGTCGCGGCGTGGCCATGCTGGTTTGCCTTGAGCGCCCCGGTGTGGAGAGCACTGTTGTAGAAAACGATCATCGGTGCGATCGCGAGCAGCGGGCCGGTTATGTACCAGAGGGTGATCGTCACGCCGGAGGAGTTGCCGACGGGCGTGTCGAAACCGGCGAACATCTCGCCCTCGAGCGGTCCGCGGTAGGAGTTGACCAGCGCGCCACCGACGAGCACCGGGATCGTCACGGCGACCAGGCCGAGCAGCCAGGCATGACCGGTGACCACAGCCAGCGCCGCCGCCGGGCCGCCGACGAGCACGATCATGGCCGCGCACGGCACGATCGCGTGCCACCACACGAGCGACTCGTAGCGAATCGGCAGCTGGGCGGAGCGCCGGGGGTCATCGCCGTCGAGCCTGGCCGCCTCGCAGAGGGCCGCGGCCGCCAGGTAGCCGAAGACGAGCGCACCGGTCAGCGCGAGCAGCGCTGCGTGCGGAGACCGGACGGCCAGCGCTCCGAGGCCGACCGCGGCCAGCGAGAGCAGCACCGACCAGGCGAACCGCGCCGGCGCCCGCAGCAGCGCGGTCACGTCACGCCAGGGCACGATCAGCTGGCGCCGCAGCGGCGGCCTGATCCGCAGCCGGGCGCGGCCGTATGATCCCGTCGCCCCCCGGTAGGCGGTGGTGATCCGGCGGGCATCGAGATTCGCCACGGCCGCCGACATGTCGCCCAGCGTGTGAGCCCGTGCCCGCAAGGCGGCCGCGGGGACCTGCGCGGCGGAGCGGTCTCCGGCCACCAGCGTGCCGATCGCCGCGATCGCGAGCAGGCCGAGCGCCGCCGGCCACAGCGGCGCGGCGCCGCCCGCGAGTCCGGCCAGCCCCTGCGCGGCCCAGCCCCACGGACCTGACCAGAGCAGCACGGTGCCGATGACTGCCGGCAGTCGGTAGGCGGCGGTGAGCGCGGCGATGCCGGCCAGCAAGAGGACCGCGAGCGCGCAGGCGCGGATCGCGGTCGTGATCGCCCGCGGGCTCGCGTGTGCCTCGGCCACCGCGCCGACGCCCGTAACCAGCATCGCGAGCAGCGCGGTTCCGAGTATGCCCGCGCCCATCAGCCGCAGCGAATGACCGGCGGTCGGGCCGCCGAGGCCCGCCGCCAGGAGCAGCGTCGCCGGAACGAGCCCGCCCGCAGCGCCCGCCAGCACAGAGATCGCCGCGGCCCGGCGGTACCGCGGGCGCAGCAGCCGATCGCGGCGCACGGGCGTGCTCAGCAGCCAGTCGGCGGTCGGGCGGGCGACGGTGACCGGCCCGCGCCAGAGTGTGTCCCAGAGCAGCGCCGCGACGATCAGGATCATCAGCGCGCACAGGCCAGCCGGGGTGGCGCGCAGCAGCAGGGGGGTGTCGGGCACGGCCGGCGGCGGGTGCCGCAGGGCCCCGACGACGGCGGCGACCAGCCAGCCCCCGTAGATGAACAGCGCGAGCCCGGCGATGTAGAGCCAGAAGGCAAGGTTGGCCGCACGGGCGCGGGCCTGATCGCGGCGCACGTCACGCAGCAGCGTGAGGACGGCCTCGGTTCCGTCTACCGTCTCGGCCGCGGCGGGTGCGGCGGGTGCAGCGGCCATCAGGTGCTCACCTGAGGCTCGCCAGCGCCTCGGCGGGCGCACCGCGCCCGATCACGTCGCCGTCAAGCAGCACGAGCACCTCATCGGCGATCGCGTCGGCGAGCTCCACGTGGTGGGTGGCGAGCAGCACCGCGGTCCCGCCCGCCTTCTCCGCGGCGAGGAGCCCGGCTAGCCAGCGCCGCGCGCCGGGATCGAGCCGCTGCTCGGGCTCGTCCAGGATGAGCAGCCGCCGCGGCCGGACGAGGACGGCGGCGAGCTGCATGGCCTGCCGCTGTCCGCTCGAGAGCGCGCTCGGCAGCGCATCGGCGTGGTCGGCAAGCCGGCACTCGGCCAGCGCCGCCTCGACGCGGGCCGGGGCCGCGCTCCCGGCGCCGTGCGCTATCGCGACCAGCAGCAGGTGCTCGCTGACGGTGAGATCGGGATAGGTCGCCGCCGTGTCGCCGACCATCGCGATCTCGGTGCGGGCCACGAGCGCGTCCTCAAGCAGCGGGAGCCCGCCGTAGCGCACCTGCCCGGACGTCGGCGCATCCCGGCCGGCGGCGATCCGCAGCAGGGTGGACTTACCCGATCCGTTCACGCCGAGGAGCGCAACGCAGTGCCCCGCCGCCAGTTGCAGGTCGACGGGCTTGAGCGCGGAGAGCGGGCCGTAGCTCCGGCTGACACCGGTGAGTACCAGCAAAGGCCGCACATCGGACAGGGCCATCAGCCGATCCCACCACGAGAACTTCGCCGCGGCAAAACCGGACGCCCGCCGCCCACAGCCTGGCGCTCGCTACTCGTTCCAGCCGCCGCTGGTCCCGTGCCGCGCCAGATAGTCGAGGAACTCGCGCCGGAGCTCCTCGTCGCCCTCGCGCCACGCGCGCCTGCGCTCCTCGTACTCGTCCTCGGTCAGCGCCCCGTCGGCCAGCCTGCCGTAGGCGGGGTCGTCGGGGCCGATCTCCACGTAAGCGTCGCCGAGCATGCGCCCGTCCGAACTGACGGCGGAATCGGGCACCAGCAGGTTGCCGTTGGCTAGCCGGATCACGAACATTGCTGCATTGACCTCATCAGATGCCGTACCGCACGTTGAAATAGAGCATCACATCCAGGGCCGTCCGGGTATCGCCGGACAGCATCTCGACCAGCGCCGGGCGCTGGCCGGACGCGATCGCGGCGAAGGCGTCGGCGAAGAACTCCCGGCGCCCGAGCGGCCCGCCGTGCCGGTGAAAGTCGCTGGCCATCCTGGGCAGGCAGCGCTGATACAGGCGGCCGAAGTCGGCTGAGTCCGACTGCCACACTCCGGCCTTCCCGTCCAGATCGTCGAGCGCGTGGCCGATCTCGTGGCACATCACGTCCGGAGTAGGCGAGGGCCGCGAGCCGACGACGATCTTCCGGTCGCCGTAGGCGCCGGCGCAGGCGTCCCAGGTCGCCCGGCCCGACGGGAGGAGCACGCCCTTGAGCTGGGCCATGTCATCGAGATCGGGAACGCCTCCGGCTCCGACGTAAATGGCCTCCAGACCGGAAGCCAGCTTCTCCTTGATGAGCTGCGGGAGGTCGGCGAGCCGCCGGATCGCGGTCACCGTGGCCGACGCCGGCCGCTCCTCGGGAACCCAGTCCCGCACGAGAATGTCCTCCAGGCAGCCGCAGTGCCGGGTGCCGGCCGCCTGCCGGGCCTGGCGCGGCTCAAACCACGACTGGGCAACCTCGGCCGTCTGCGCCTGGCGGGTCAGGGCGCGCTGCCGGTCCGCGGCCTTGGCCCCGGCCTGCCTGGTCCTGATCGCTACTCTCGCCGAGCCCGCGATCCCGACCTGATAGCGCGGCCCGGCAGCGGCACCGCGACCGGGGCCAGAGCCAGGTGGCGGCGAAACCGGCCCGGCTGCCAGGACCACGGCGTCGGCGCCGCTCGCGGCGCGCCCCGCGTCCGCGCCCCCGGGCGCCGCCGGGCGAATGCTGCCCGGCCCTCGACCGAGGCCGGCGGCGGGCGGGGCCTGGCCTGGAGGCGCGATTCCGCGTGGGAAGACAAGTCCCCGGGATCCGCCGCCGGGCACGGACGGCTGGCGGCGGGTCCGGCGGTGGCTGCCGCGCGAGCTGACCTGCGCGGCCGGCCGGTCCGGCTGGGCTCCCGGCCCGGCCGATGGCGGCGCTGACCGCCCTACCGCTCGGAGGCACAGCAGCCGAGCGCGCTCGAGTAACCGCAGCGGCATATCAGCTCCCCGCCATGAGGGCACGCGGGCCGACGCTGGTTGCCTGGCCCGCCCTCAGCGTATGCCGCCCCGGCCCCGCAGGCCTGCGATCTTACAGAGCGTGAGGACATTTGTGAGAAAAGTGACGGGGACAGAACTGGCAATTCGTGACGAGCACCAGGTCACAGCCGCTAGGCTGCGTCCATGTGGCTGGCTTGTGCTCTTATCGTCCTATTTAGCGTCGGATTTGTGCTTCCGTGCATGCTGGACATCACGACCACGCCTGACTCGGAGTTCACCACGCTCTCCAAGGGCATGTGGCTCCTGATCGCCGGCGCGTTCTGGATCTTCGGCGCTATGGCCTGGCTGCTGGTCGGCCGGCCGCAGCGGATCTTCCCGGGCCGCCGCTCGCCGCGGTACGGCGTGAACGGGCTCGGGCCGGCCGAAGCGTTCATGCGCCACCCGGCCGCTCAGGCGGCCGTCGGGTACGCCGAGCAGAGCAACTGGCTGGCCGCCCTCGGCACGCCTGAGCCGCTCGGGCCCGACGACGACGAGGACTTCCTCCTCGAGCTTGACCGCCGCATTCGCGAGGCGCGCGGCGAGGAGTAAGTCCGCCGGGGCTCACATCCCGGCGTACGAGTGCAGTCCCGTGATCAGCAGGTTGACGCCGATCAGGTTGAACATCAGGCAGCCGAAGCCCGCGAGGTGGATCCAGGCGGCCCGCCGTCCGCGCCATCCCCCCGTGGCCCGCGCGTGCAGGAAGCCCGCGTAGACGACCCACGTGATGAAAGACCAGGTCTCCTTCGGGTCCCAGCCCCAGTAGCGGCCCCAGGCGTGGTCAGCCCAGATCGCGCCGGCCATGACGCCGAAGGTCCAGACCGGGAACCCGAACAGGACGGTTCGGTAGGACAGCCGGTCGAGTATCACCGGTCCGGGCAGGTGCTGCAGAATGCCAGCACTCCATGACGGCCGCCCGGCCGCGAGGCGCCGCTCGCTGCGGTCGGCCAGCAGATAGATCGTCGTGACGACCGCGCCGAAGATGAACAAGCCCGCGGCGACGATCATCGCGGTGACGTGGATCGCGATCCAGTAGGACTGCAGTGCGGGCACCAGCTGCCCGGCCGGGGTGTAGATCACGGTGAGGTCGATGCCGAGGCCGAGCACCACCGGCAGCAGAACGAACAGGCCCATGTAGTAGGCCTGATAGCGCACCGACACGACAACCAGCACGAGCACGGCCATGCAGGTGATCGCCGCGAGGAACTCGTACATGTTGCCCCACGGCACCCGGTGCTCGGCAATGCCCCTGGTCAGGATCGCGAACACCTGGCTGAGCAGCCCGACGCAGGTCAGCCCGAAGGCCGTGCGCTGCCAGAAGCCAACCGGCCAGCGCTGAGCCGCGCCGTCAGGCGTGTTTTCCTGCGGGAACGACGGCCCTGCCGTGGCCGGTCCGGCTGCCGGCGGCGCTGCGGGCACGGTGACCGGCGGCCCGCCCGCCCCGACCGCGACCCGCGGCGCGGCATCTCGGCCATGACCCGCTGACGGGCAAAGGCGAAGTCGCAGGCGTAGCACAGCATCCCGATCGCGTACAAGATCACCGTGCTGAACAGGAGTGCGTTGCTGACATCCGCCAGCCCTGTGTTTACGGGCATCTACCCTTCACTCCCCTCTCGGCCCGCGAGGGCCGGATTGTGCTCAGCGTCGCCGGGAGCCGTGGGGCCAGCTGTCTTGGTGGTGCCCGAGTTCCGGAAGACCTTGGTCAGGTCCGCGAACTCGTTCTCGAATCCGCCTGCGGCATCGGACCGGGCCAGCCCGCCGAGCATCACCTCGGTGCCGCCGTCGGCGAGCGTCCGCGCGCGGACGAACACGCGCCGCCTGCGGACCATGAAGGACAGGATGAGCCCGGCCAGCGCGGCGAATCCGGAAATCAGGGCCGGAAGCTGGCCCGGGTCATAGGTGATCGCCAGGCTGATCCACTGCTGGTAGCCGGTGAAGGTCAGCGTGCCCGCGCCATCCGGCAGCCGCATGGACTGGCCGGGCGCGAGCGGCGTGGCAGCGATCGGCAGCCGGTGCATGCCGGTGGTGTCCAGCTGGTAGACCGACTGCGGGGCGCCGCTGTTCATGCCCAGGTTGCCTGCATAGGCGACCAGGCTCACCCGCGGGAACAGCGCCGCCGGGAACGCCGACTGCAGCTGGCCGCCGACGTCGACCGCGGTCGGCAGGAAGACTCCGGCGAACCCGAGCTGCGTCGGCTCCGCGTCGGGCACCTTGATGACGCCCTCGGAAATCATGGTGGTCGGGTCGACGGGGATGAACGGCACCGGACCCTGCCAGCGGACCTTGCCGGTGCCATCGGTGATCTTGAATTCCGGGGCGTACCCGTGCCCGATCAGGTAGACGCTGACGCTGTCGACGACCAGCGGGTGGTTGACCGACAGCGTGTAGTGCCGCAGCGGGTCGCCGGGCTCGGCGCGGTAGCTCAGCGGAGCGGTGTAGCCGATCGGCTGATCCATCTCGGGCCCGGACGTGATGTATTTCGCCTGGAAGCTGTTCAGGTTGATCTCGAACGGCTGCAGGTTGGACGGGCCGACCAGGCGGCCAGGGCGGAACACGTCCAGCGCGGTCGGCGTGTTGGCAAAACCCTGGCCCACGATCAGCAGCCGGTTGGCCTTGTAGCCCAAGATCCCGCCCAGGCCGACGGAGAACAGCAGGGCCAGCAGGGCGATGTGGAAGACCAGGTTTCCGACCTCGCGCAGGTAGCCCTTCTCCGCCGAGACCCAGCCATCGCCGGACTCGAGCCGGAACCGGCGCTTCCGCAGCACCTGGCTGGCGGCGTCAAGCGCCTCGCCAGGTGGTAGATCGGTCGCGTAGCTGGCCGAGAACGGCAGCCTGGCCAGGTTGCTTGGTGCCCGCGGCGGGCGCTGCCGCGCCGACCCCACCAGCCGGAACGTCCGCGGCAGCACGCATCCGGCCAGCGAGGCGAACAGGAGGATGTAGATCGCGGCGAACCAGGGCGCGGCGAAGACGCTGAACAGCGAGAGCCGGTTGAGGAGGGGCGCCAGCGCCGGGTGCGCGGTGTAGTACTGGGTGACCGCCGCCGGGTCGATGCCCTCCTGCGGCAGGACCGAGCCGGGCACGCTCGCGAGTGCCAGCAGGAACAGCAGGATCAGCGCCGTCCGCATCGAGGTCAGCTGCCGCCACCCCCAGCGGAGCCAGCCACCGAAGCCGAGGCGCACGCCCGCGATCGGCTTGCGCGCGGACGACTCGGCCAGCCCGGCCTCGGCCAGCTCGGCCTCGGTCAGCCCGGATTCAGCGGGCGGCAGGCGGTCTCGGTCGGCAGTGGTCATGCCCGCTCCGCCACGACCGGAGTGATCAGGTCCAGCGAGGCCTTGGTAGCTGGCCTCGCCGACGATCCGGGCAGCGATCCGGCCGCGCCGGTCGATGATGATCGTCGACGGGATCGCGGCCGGCGGGACCGTCGCGCGGAACAGCAGCGCGAGGTCGTCGTCCGGGTCGTTCAGGCTCGGGTAGGTGATCTGGAAAGTCTGCATGTACGCCAGCGCGCTGTCCGGCTCGTCCCTGATGTCAATGCCCACGAATCGCACCCCGCGGTCGTAGAGCCGGCCAGCCAGGGTGCCGAGGGCCGGCGCCTCCGCCCGGCACGTCGAGCACCATGACCCCCAGAAATTCACGACGACCACCTCGCCCCGGTAGGAGGCCAGGCTCAGCGGCTTGCCGGTGATCGTCGTGCCCGACACTGCGGGAGCCAGCGGCCTGCTGCCGGCCTTGAAGACCGTCGTCTCATAACTGCTGCTGACGAAACTCTGGCCGCTGCTGATCGGCGTGTCCTGAGCGATGGCCCCGCCGTCGCAGCCAGCAACGGCCGACCACGAGGGCGGCGGCGCCGACAGCAACCAGACTGCGCGCACGGCGGGAAAGGCGGGACACTCGGAGATCTCCTACAGGCAGTAGTACCGGGCCTATTGTGCCGGACCGGCATGCGCGCCGGCACAGTGGGCCGGCGATTCGCTACCCAAAGCGGCTAGTCCGCGCCCTCAGGCACCGGGCACCAGGCCGGAGCTAGAGCCGGACGGCTCGGCGTAGTGCAGCCCGATGATCTCGTCCTCGGCGAACATCAGGCTGGTCACGCTGCCCAGTGCGCATTGCCGGCGCCGCGGGTCATGCCACAGCCGGCGATTCTCGACCGCCCGGCGCGTCACCCAGATAGGCAGCTGATGGCTGACGCACACCGCCTCGTGCCCCCGCGCCGCCCTGGCCGCATCGACGGACGCGGCCAGCATCCGCGCGGCGACCTCCCGGTACGGCTCACCCCACGAGGGCCGGAACGGGTTGCGCAGGTAGACCCAGTGCCGGGGCTGCCGCAGCGCCCCGTCGCCGACAGCGAACCGCATGCCCTCGAAGTGGTTCCAGGGCTCGATCAGGCGATCGTCGATCTCGATCCCGAGTCCGAGCTCCGCGGCGATCGGCTCGGCCGTCTGGATCGCGCGGTCCAGCGGAGACGACTTCAGCACGGTCACGTCGCGCCCGGCCAGGTAGTCGGCCGCCGCCTTCGCCATCAGCCGGCCCGCCTCCGACAGATGGAACTCGGGCAGGCGCCCGTACAGGATGCGGTCGGGATTGTGTACTTCTCCGTGCCGGACCAGATGCACCATGGCGGTCGTCCCCGCCGGCGGCCGGATGTCGCTCGCGCTCATACCGGCCACAGCCTACCCACAGTGCTAGCCCGGGAGGACGACCCCCGGAGCCCCGCGGAGCTCACGAGATCTCGACGTAGCGCTGCCGGTCGGCCATCACCTCCCGCAGCTTGCGCAGCCTGGCGTCCAGGCTGGTCACGTCGAGCTCGTCCAGCGCGGTGACCCGCTGCACATCAGCCGCCAGCGCGTCAGCCTCGCCGACCAGCGTCCAGTCGAACTGGAGCAGCTCGTCCAGGCCCGCGGAGCGGACTCGCTCCCAGACCTTGTCCTGGTTCAGGAGCGGCAGACCGCGGACCGATGCCGAGGTGTCCTCGATCGCCCGCACCAGGCGCTCGGCCCGCCGGACGGGCTCCATCACCTCGGCCGGAGGGAACGGCTGCTCGCGCGTCGAGGGCGGGACCCGCTCCGTCCGCCAGGCACTCGCCAGCTCCCTGATCCGCGCGCAGGCCGCGGCCAGCCCGTGCCCGACCCGTTCCCTGACCAGAAGGTCGTCGGCGCGCAGCCTGCCCTTCTCCGTGTAGACGTCGGAGGCAAGCAGGCTGCGCAACCGGTCGGCGAGGCCGTCGGCCACTGCCGTCAGGCCCTGGGCTGCGTTGTCGGAGCCGGGACCGGGGCAATGCCGCCGTTCAGGTCCGTCATCGACGGCATGATCGCGACCGGGCTGGTCTGCGACGTGATGCCGATGTTGAACGGCTCGCCAACGGCAATGTTGGGCGCCGACACCAGGCCCCGCTCGGCCATCTTCATCGCGACGTAGTAGCGCACGGCGTCGAGCTCGGACAGCCCGAACGCGCGCAGCGAGATCAGCTCGCGCATCCGCTCGTCGCGCGGACGCATGAGCACCTTGACGTCGTTCAGGGTCACGCCATAGATCGACAGGAAGTCCTGCAGATGGCCGCGGACGAGCTCGGTGATCTCGTGGATCTTCTCGTTCACCTGCTCCAGGGGCGTGATCTGCACGAGCTGGTTGACCGCCTGCTCGACGACCGGGCCGGCGTAGGCGTTCAGCGCTTCGGCGGTCAGGAAGTGCCCCTGGTAGGGCATGTGAGTTACGAGCTTGACCGCGTCTTCCTTGTTGTCGACGTGCACGTAGTAGTCGACGTCGTAGACCAGCTCGGCCAGCTCGCGGGACAGCGCGACCCCCTGCGCCTTGACCACGCTCTTGGCCCTGGCCACGAACAGGGCCTCGTACTGCCACGGCGACTGGCCGCCATAGAACGCCTGCTGGAAGCTGCCGAGCAGCGGGCGCTGCGGCGTCTCGACCGGGTACTGGCCGGTCTCGTACACGTTCAGGACGGCGCCCCTGGACTTCAGCACGCAGAAGTGATTGCTCTCGACCGTGAGCAGGCTGCCGTTCATGATGTCGGCACCGGGATAGTGCCACATCAGGATGCCGGGGCCCATCATCTCGGTGCCGTCGTTGGTGTTCAGCGTGCTGATTACATTGCGCATCGCCATGGCTGAGTCCTCCCGTATCGGCGGCCGGGCGGCTGTGCCCGGCTCCCAGCCACATCATTGCGACGAAGCATGATCACTGCTAGGCCAACGTCGCGAATCATGACATTAACCATCGTGAGGTTAGGCCACCCCAAGTGCCCGCGCACTGTACTCTTTGGTGTCAAATCACAGGTCAGAGCAGGTGAAAGGGCAGGCGTGCACGCGACGGGCATCGAGACCGCGGGCCCACCTCCGGCCGCGGATCCCGCCGAGCCTCCCCCGCCCGCCAGCCTGGCCCGCAGGCTCGTCCCGTGGCTGATCGGGGCCCTCTACCTGCTCGCCGCCATCGCCGTGACCTGGAACTTCTGGCAGGACCCGGCCACCCGGCTGCCGGGCACCTATACCAAGGGCAACTGGGACGTCGTCCTCATCGCCTGGTATCTCAGGTACTCGGCCATCGCCGTCTCGCACGGCCATCTGCCGGCCCTGGTCAGCGGGGCGCTGAACTGGCCGCGCGGCATCAACATGATGTGGAACACCTCACTGCTGCTGCCGGGCGTCGTCCTGGCGCCAGTGACGCTGGCCTTCGGGCCGACCGTGAGCATGACCGTCCTGATGACGGCGGGATTCGCCGGGTCGGCCGGTGCGCATGTGCTTCGTCCTCCGCCGCTGGGGGGCCAGCATCGGTGCCGCCGCCGTCGGCGGAGCGTTCTACGGATTCTCACCCGCGATCCGGATGGCCGCGGTCGACCACTACCACCTGCAGTTCGCGGTGCTGCCGCCGCTGATCATCCACCTGGCGCTGCGGCTGATCACCGGCCGCGGGCGGCCGGTACTGACCGGCGCGCTGCTCGGGCTGCTGATCGCGGCCCAGCTGCTCATCGCCGAGGAGATGCTGGTTCTCACGGCGGTGGCAGGACTGGTGATCCTCGTGGTCCTTCTCGCCAGCCGGCCAGGGGCCTTCCGGCCGGGCGCGATCAAGCCGCGGCTCGGGGGCCTCGCTGCCGGGCTCGCCACGGCGGCGGCGGTGACCACGGTCCTGACCGCCAAGGCACTGCTGGCGCAGTTCACCGGTCCGCTGGCGGAGACCGGCACGCCATGGCAGATGGCCAGGTACGGCAGCCAGCCCGCGGACCTGGTCACCGCGCCGGACAGCATGCTGCTCCACGGCCCGCGGTTCACGGTTTTCCTGCAGAGCACGGGGCAGTTCCGGGCGGAGTACTTTGCCTACCTGGGCCTGCCGCTGCTGATAGCCGTGGTCGCAGCCACGATCTGGTGCTGGCGTGACCTGCGGGTCCGGCTGGCGGCGGTGTGCTGGATCGCACTCGAGCTGCTCAGCCTGGGCGATCATCCGGTCCACCTGGGCGGCTGGCAGATCCCGACCTCGTTGCTGCCCTGGCACTGGCTCGACCGGCTGCCGCTGTTCGTCGAGACCACGCCCGACCGGTTCTCGATCCTCGCCGACGGCGGGGCCGCGGTTGTGCTGGCGTTCGCGATCAACCGGGCGTGGCTGGCACTGTCCGCGCGGCGCACCCAGGCTGGCTGGCGCCGGCCCGGCTGGCGGATCGTTGTCCCCGTCGCGACGGCGCTCGTGCTGGTGCCCGTGATCCCGCGGCCGGTCGTGACGATCAGCACGATCCCGCCGCCCGCCGGCTGGAACACCGTCGTGAGCGGCCTGCGCCTGCCGGCCGGGCCGGCGTGCTCGTGGCGCCCAACGGGCCCGCGATGGAATGGCAGGCGCTCAGCGGCCAGGACATCTCGCTCGTCGGGGGCTACTGCATCGTCGCGACGCTAACCGGGCAGGCGGGCGTGTGCGGCCGAAGGCCGACCATGACCGCGGATGAATTCCAGACGCTCAGCCGCCTGACCGGGCTCGCGCATGACCGGGCCCACGGGCCGAGCCGGGCCGTCCTGGCCTCCGCGCTGCTGAGCTGGCGCCTGTCCGCCATCATCAGCACTGACGGCAGTAGCTCGAGGCTGGCCCAGTACCTCACCAGCTGCCTCGGCCCGCCGGCGGTCAGCGCCGACGGCATCGTCGGCTGGCGGATCGACCGCTCCACCGTCCGCAACCTCTGCCCGCCGGCGAACCACGCCGGGTGAGCCGGCCGGCTAGGGCCTGGTTAGCCGATGGCGGCCGCGGCCGCGGCGGCCGCTCCCGGCAGCGCGTCGGCGATCCGGCTGAGCGCCTCGTCGTCGTGGGCGGCTGACAGGAACCAGGCCTCGTAGCCGGACGGCGGCAGGTAGACCCCGCCGTCCAGCATCGCGTGGAAGAACGCCGCGTACACCGGTGCGGACTGCCCGCGCGCCGCCCCGAAGTCACGGACCGGGCCAGTCACGCCGAGGAAGAACGAGAACAGGCTGCCCGCGTGCTGCAGCCGGAACGGCACGCCCGCCGCGGTCAGCGCGTCAGCAGTCAGCTTGGCCACCGTCGCAGCCGCCTCGTCCACGTGCCCGTAGACCTCGGGCGTGCACTCGCGCAGCGTCGCCACGCCGGCCGCCGTCGCGAGCGGGTTCCCGGAAAGCGTGCCGGCCTGGTACACCGGCCCGGCCGGGGCCAGCCGCGCCATGATCTCGGCGCGGCCACCGAAGGCCGCGGCCGGGAGCCCGCCGCCCATGACCTTCCCGAACGTCATCAGGTCGCCAGCGATGCCCTCGTGCCCGTACCAGCCCGACCGGGTGACCCGGAAGCCGGTGAGCACCTCGTCCATGATCAGCAGCGACCCGTACTCGCCGCACAGCGCCGACAGCAGCTCGTTGAACCCGGCCGCCGGCGGGACGATGCCCATGTTCGCCGGGCAGGCCTCCGTGATCACGCAGGCGATCTCATTGCCCTTCTCGGCGAAGGCCTGCCGCACCGCCTCGGCATCGTTGTAGGGCAGCACCACGGTGTCGGCCGCCGCCGCACCAGTCACTCCCGGCGAGTCGGGCAGCCCGAACGTGGCGACACCCGAGCCGGCCGCGGCGAGCAGCGCGTCCACATGCCCGTGGTAGCAGCCGGCGAACTTCACCACGAGCTGGCGGCCCGTGTACCCGCGGGCCAGCCGGATCGCGCTCATCGTCGCCTCAGTACCCGAGTTGACCAGCCTGACCCGCTCGACCGGCGCCCTGGCGATGATCTCGGCGGCGAGCTCACCCTCGCCCTCAGTGACCGTCCCGAACGACGTGCCCTGGCCGACGGCGGTCCGCACGGCCTCGACCACGGCCGGGTGGGCATGGCCGAGGATCATCGGACCCCACGAGCAGACCAGGTCGACATAAGTGTTGCCGTCGGCATCGGTGAGATAGGGGCCCCGGCCCGAGGCCATGAAGACCGGGTCCCCGCCGACCGAGCCGAAGGCCCGGACCGGCGAGTTGACCCCGCCCGGCATCAGCGCGCTCGCGCGCGCGAACAACTCAGCCGAGCGCTTCCGCTCGGTAGAACCAGGCATTAGCCAGCCTCCTCGCAGGCATCGGCGAGCACCTCAAGCAGCGGCACGCCGTCAGGCAGTTCCCGGCCAGGGTCGCGGAGCCAGCGGGCGGCAGCGCCGCCGGCCGACCGGGAGGGCGGCGCGATCACGTAGCTGTCGCGGCAATGCCAGCGCAGGCCCGTGACATCGGCCACTTCCTCCGGTTCGCAATCCAGGTGGCAGCGACCACCATTCGCTCTCGTCGTCAGGAGCACCGCGGGTCCGGACAAAGAAATGGGCCCGGTCCCCGGCGCTGATCGCCACCGGACCGGGCCGCAGGCCTGACCGCTCCATGCGGGCAAGCGCGACCATCCCTGCCCTGGCCGGCACGTCCAGTACATCAAAGACCCGGCCGGTCGGGAGTATGACGTTCGCCTCAGGCAGTCCCGCCCACCATCGCGCTACGAGCGCCGGGTCCGTGCTGGCCACCATCTGCCAGGCGGGAGACATCGGGTGGGCGCTCGGCGCCGGGCATCCCACCCGGTCGCACGAGCAGGCGCGCATCTGGTCAGCTGGATGCTGAGCCCGGCCGGGCGGAAAGGCGCCCGCGCAGACTGGCCAGCCCATCATCGCGTAGCGGACCGCGGCGTCCGCGATGCGACTCTCGGCCCGGCGCCGTGCAGAAAACCGGACTCGCAGTACAGCTTCGACCAAGTAGCTACGCTCCCGCCCGGCCCGGCAGGCCGAATCATCGCCAATGGCGCATGCCGGGCGTGGGACCGACCGCCGGCCCGCCAGGCCGGCACAGCGGCAGGCACCGCCCGATGCATAAGAGGGATTTGCAACGCGACTGTTGCCAGGATACTCACCCTTGGCGGCCGCATGCGGCCGTCTGGGCGGTAACACCGCTGGCAGTTGACGCCCGGCCATCCTCCCGATAGAACGTGTTTCAGTTCCATTTCGGATCGTATCGTGCCATCCGGAGGCCCCGCATGCCGGTCCCTGATCAGCGTGATCCAGACGTAACCAGATCACGACTGCAGGGATGGCTGGAACGCCAGCTCCGCGGGGCCAGTCACCCGGAGGTCACGGCGGTGCAGACCCCGGCCAACACCGGCTTCTCGTCCGAGACGCTCATGTTCGACGCGACCTGGACCGAGGCGGATGGGACCGCCAGGCGTGAGCGGCTGGTCGCGAAGGTGGCGCCGACCGGCTTCCAGATCTTTCCCGACCCGCGGTTCGACGAGCAGTTCCGGCTGCTGCAGATCCTGGCCGGCACGGCCATCCCGGTGCCGAAGGTGCACTGGCAGCGAGCCCGACCCCGCCGTGCTGGGCGCGCCGTTCTACGTGATGAGCCGGGTCGACGGCGAGGTGCCGACCGACATGCCGCCGTACCACACCGGCGGCTGGCTGACCGAGACCAGCCCGGCCGAGCGCGAGAGCATCTGGTGGTCTGGTCGTCAGCGTGCTGGCCCAGGTGCACGCGCTGGACGTGGCGCGGCTGGGCCTGGAGTTCGTCGACCAGGTCAGCTACGGGCCGACCGGGCTGCGGCAGCGGCTCGCCTACTACGAGCACTACCTCGAGTGGGCCTACGAGGGCACCGTGCCGGTCGCCCAGGAGGCCCTGCGCTGGCTGCATGAGCACCGGCCGCCGAGGAGCCGCGCGACCCGGTACTGCTGTGGGGTGACTCGCGGATCGGCAACATCATCTTCACCGCGGGGCGCGCGGCGGCGGTGCTGGACTGGGAAATGGCGACGCTCGGCCAGCCGGAGGAGGACCTGGCCTGGTTCCTGCTGCTCGACCGGCACCACAGCGAGGGCGTCGGCGTTCCCGCGGCTGCCCGGCTTCCCCGACGCCGCGCAGACCATCTCCAGGTATGAGCAGCTGACCGGCCGCAAGCTGGCCAACATGGACTACTACGAGGTGCTGTCGGCGATGAAGTTCGCCGTCGTCATGGCTCGTATCGGCCAGCTGTTCATCCACTACGACCTCGTGCCGGCCGACAATGACTTTCCCTACAACAACACGGCCAGCCAGCTCCTGGCCAAGATCCTCGGCCTGCCGCCGCCCGGCGGCGAGATGTTCGTGCCGGACCTGAACGCACCGGAGAGCTCATGACGCTGTCGCCGCTCGACGACTACCCCGTCCACCAGGCCGCGCTCCCGATACGCCATCCGGCGACTTCAGACCGCAACTTCTACGACCGCTACTACTTCAACTGTCACGCCGGAACCGACGAGCTCATGCTCATCATCGGCCTCGGCCAGTACCCCAACCTCGGCGTGACCGACGCATTCGCGCTGGCCCGGCACGGCGACACCCATCGGGTCGTGCGGGCCTCGCGTGAGCTCGGCGCGGACCGCATGGACACCGCCGTCGGCCCGTTCCGGGTCGAGGTCATCGAAGGGCTGCGGCGGCTGCGGGTCGTGCTTGAGCCAAACGAGCACGGCCTGGAATTCGACCTGACCTGGGACGGCGTCATCCCGGCGCAGGCCGAGCCGCGGCACTTCATCCGGCAGCAGGAGCGCGTCATCTTCGACTCCGTCCGGCTGGCGCAGACCGGGCAGATGGACGGGTCACGTGCGCAGCGGCGATCAGGAGTTCGCCATCACGCCCGATCGCTGGCGCGGATCACGCGACCGCTCCTGGGGCGTGCGCCCGGTCGGCGAGAGCGAGCCGCCGGGCATCCAGTCGAAGAACCCGCCGCAGTTCTACTGGATGTACGCGCCGATGCAGTTCGAGGAGTTCTCGATCCTCACCATCGTGCAGGAGGATGCCGCGGGCAACCGGATCCTGGAGGAGGCCGTCCGGGTCTGGCCCGAGGGCAGCGGCAGGGAACCGCAGCAGCTCGGCCGGGCCGAGTACCGGCCGCAGTACATCCCGGGTACCCGCGAGGTGGAGACCGCGACGATCTCGTTCAGCCCGCGCGACGGAAAGCCGTTCGAGGTCACCGTCAGGCCCGTGCTGCCGGTCTCCCTCATGGTCGGCACCGGCTACGGCCTCGAACCGGACTGGAAGCACGGCATGTACCAGGGCCCGGACCTGGTCGTGCAGGGCGTCACCTACGACCTGGCCAAGCCCGAGGACAAGGCCCGGATGTGGGGCATGATCGACAGCGTCGCGGTCTTCGAGCTCGCCGAGGACGGTACGACCGTCCCTGGCTCAGGGCTGTTCGAGTACTGGCCGTTCGGCGCGCACGCCCCGACCGGCCTGACCTGACCCGGCCCGGTGCCGGTGAGGCGGATGGCCCACTCCATGATCACGCCGAGTTTGTCACCGATTCGGTGACAAAGTACCCGTGATCATGGGGTGGCGCGCGGCAGGCGCCGCCGCGGCTCAGCTCAGGCGCTGGGCTACCTCGGTCGCCCAGTAGGTCAGGATGATGTCGGCTCCGGCGCGGCTGATCGCGGTCAGGGTCTCCATGATGACCCGGTCCCGGTCCAGCCAGCCGTTCGCGGCCGCCGCCTCGACCATCGAGTACTCGCCGCTGACCTGATAGGCGGCAACCGGCAGTCCGGCCATCGCCGCCGCCTGGCTGATCACGTCGAGATAGGCGAGCGCGGGCTTGATCATGATGATGTCGGCGCCCTCGGCGATGTCGAGCTCGATTTCCCGCATCGCGTCCCTGGCCGCCGGGTCCTGCTGGTAGGAGGCCCGGTCACCGAACTGGGGCGCGCACTCGGCCGCGTCGCGGAACGGGCCGTAGAAGCCCGACGCGTACTTCGCCGCGTACGCGCAGATCGCGACGTCGGGAAAGCCGGCCGAGTCCAGCGCGGACCGGATCGCTGCCACCTGGCCGTCCATCATCCCGCTCGGCGCCACGACGTGTGCTCCGGCCACCGCCTGGGCGACCGCGATCGACGCGTAGCGCTCGAGCGTCGCGTCGTTGTCGACCTCGCCGTCTGCGGTCAGGAGACCGCAGTGCCCGTGCGAGGTGTACTCGTCCAGGCACAGGTCGGCCATCAGCACGGTCTGCGAGCCCAGGTCGGCGGCAAGGTCCGCGAGGGCGAGCTGCACGATCCCGTCGGCCGCGTCGGCCTGCGAGCCGCGGTCGTCCTTCAGCGCCGGAATGCCGAACAGGATCAGCCCGCCGACGCCGGCCGACACCGCTTCGGCTGCCGCCTTGCGCACGCTGTCCCTGGTGTGCTGGACAACTCCGGGCATCGAGACAACCGGCTGCGGCTCGTCGATGCCCTCCTTGACGAACAGCGGCTGCACCAGAGCCGACGGCCGCACGCTGACCGGTGCGACCAGCCGGCGCAGCGCGGCGGTGCGGCGGAGCCGGCGAGGCCTGGAAACGGGATAGCTCGGGGTCATCGACAACTCCACTGACAGGCCGCCACGGGCCGGCGGCCGGGCCTACCGGATGCGGCGGCGGGCTCCGCGGCGGCGCTCGCTGGGCTTGCGTACTGGCTCGCCGGCCTCGATGGCGGCGTCGCGCATCCGCGCGCCGTGCCCGGCCAGCGCCTCGACCAGCGCCGGTATCGAGGGATTGTCCGCGACCACGTCGACCCGCAGGCCGAACTCGGCGGCGGTCTTGGCCGTCTGCGGGCCGATGCACGCGATCACCGTCACCGCGTGCGGCTTGCCGGCGATGCCGATCAGGTTCCGCACGGTCGAGGACGACGTGAACAGCACCGCGTCGAAGCCGCCGCCCTTGATCGCCTCCCGGATCGGAGCCGGCGGCGGCGCCGCCCTGACCGTCCGGTACGCGGTCACGTCCTCGGTCTCCCAGCCGAGCTCGGTCAGCCGGGCGAGCAGGCCCTCGGTGGCGATGTCGGCCCGCGGCAGGAGCACGCGGTTGATCGGGTCGAGCACATCGTCGTAGACGGGCCAGGCGTCGGCCAGGCCCTCCGCCGACTGGTCTCCCTCGGGCACCAGGTCCGGCATGATGCCGAACTCCCGCAGCGCCCTGGCGGTCTGGTCGCCGACGGCCGCGACCTTCACCCCGGCGAACGCGCGAGCGTCGAGTCCGTACTCCTCGAACTTCTCCCTGATCGCGCGCACCGCGTTGATCGAGGTGAACCCGATCCACTGGTACCGCCCGGTGACCAGGCCCTTGACCGCGCGCTCCATCTGCTGGGGGGTGCGCGGCGGCTCGACCGCGATCGTCGGGACCTGCTCGGGGACCGCGCCCCGCGCGCGCAGGAGGTCACAGACCTCGTCGGCCTGCTCCTTGGTCCTGGGCACCAGCACCCGCCAGCCAAACAGCGGCTTGGTCTCGAACCAGGACAGGGCCGACTGCACGGACACCACTTCGCCGACCACGGCCACCGCCGGGCCGCTGGCGGTCAGCAGACTCACGCCCGCCGCCTTCAGGTCCGCCGCGACCGTGCCGAGCGTCCCGACGACCGTGTGCTGGTCGGTGGTGGTGCCATTCCACGTGATCGCGAACGGCGCCGTCTCGGGCCAGCCGGCGGCGATCAGCATCTTGCCGAGGTCCACCGGCCCGGACTCGGCGCCGAGGATCACCAGCGTGCCGTCGCTGGCCGAGACGCGGCTCGCCTCGCTGGCCTGGATGATGCGCACGTCGCCGGTCGCATCGCTGGTCAGCGGGATGCCGGCGTACTCGGGCACGGCCGCGGCGCTGGATACGCCGGGAATGACCTCGAACGGCACCCTGGCCTTCGCGCATGCGGCCGCGTCGGCGGCGGCATTGCAGAACATGAACGGGTCGCCGCTGAACAGCCGCACCACGAGCTGGCCGGCCTTTGCGGCCTTGATCAGCATCTTCGGGTCCTGCAGCTGCGCATCCGAGTCAGCCAGCGTGGCGCCGGGCTTGAGCAGGTGAGCAAGCCGCTCGCCGACCCACGGCGCGGCCACCACGAGGTCAGCGCGGCCGATCAGGCTCGCGGCACGCACCGTGAGCAGGCCCTCATCGCCGGGGCCGGCACCGACGAGTGCCACCCAGCCACGGACCGGCGCTGCCGATTCGGGCGCCTTCTCGCCTGCTGCCTTGGTCTGCTTCGCGGTCTTACCGGTTGTGGGGTTCACTTCTCATCGTCCCCGCTGCTGATGTGCCCACCGGGCACTGCCGTATACCGTCCCGCCCCGCGGCTGAGCAACTCGCCGGCTACCTGATTGCCAATGGCCTCGGCCATGGCCGGCGGCCCGCTCGCGCTGCCCCGAAGCGCCATTCCCCCGTCAGCTGCCACGACCACGCCGCGCAGCCGAAGTACATCCGTCCCGGCAGCATACGCGCCAATCGGGGCCGCGCAGCCCGCCTGCAGCGCGCCGAGCATGCTGCGTTCTGCCGTCGTGGCGGCCCGGCTGTTCGGGTCGTCTACGCAGCCAAGCAGCGCCACGAGACCTTCCCTGCCGACACAGCACTCAACCGCCAGCGCGCCCTGGCCGGCCGCCGGGAGCATCTCATCCGGCTCGAAGACCTGCGTCACAGCGTCGAGCCGGCCGATCCGGCCGAGCCCGGCGTAGCCAAGCATGACCGCGTCCAGATCGCCCGATTCGATCTTGGCCAGCCGGGTGTCCGCGTTGCCGCGCACCGGCATCGGGCACAGGTCGGCGCGCAGCATCAGAAGCTGCGCGGCCCGGCGCGGCGACCCGGTGCCGATCCGCGCGCCGCGCGGCAGATCGGCGAGCTTCGCCCCGTTAGCGGCCACGAGCGCATCCCGCGGGTCGTCGCGGACCGGCACCGCCGCCATGGCAATGCCGTCGGCCGGGCCGACCGGCAGGTCCTTCATCGAGTGCACCGCGAAGTCCACCTCGCCGGTCAGCAGCGCCGAGCGCAGCGCGCTGACGAATACGCCCGTCCCGCCGATCTGGGTTAGCTGGGCACTGCTGACATCACCCGAGGTGGTCACGCCAACCAGCTCGATCGCGCGCCCCGTGAGCTGCGTGATCGCCGCGGCGACCAGGCGCGACTGCGCCATCGCCATCGGGCTGCGCCGGGTACCCAGGCGCAGGGCGCGGCTCGCTCATCAGTGTTCCCCTCCCGCCGTCGGCGGCCAGGCCGCCAGCAGCGCATCGGCGTGCGCGACCGACTGGACCGCGGCCGGGTCGAGATCGAACAGCACCCGCAGCGCGTCCTCGTAGCTCTCGGCCCCTGGCGTCCCCGCCAGTTCCTTCACGCGGACGGTCGGCGCGTGCAGCAGCTTGTCAGCGACCCGGTGCATCGACCTGGCCACTTCCTCCAGCGTCACGGCGTCCGCGCCGCTGAGCCGGCCGGCCAGCCTGGCCAGCTCCGATTCCACCACGCTCGCGGCCTTGGCGCGCAGCGCCACGACGGTAGGAGCCACGCGAGCTGCCCGGCCCGCTGACAGGTACGCCTCAAGCTCGGCGGTCACGACCTGCCGGGCGGCTGCGATCGCCGCTGCTCCGGGCTGCGCGCCCTCGGGCTGGGCGTCCGCCAGCGTCTCGAGGTCGGTCACCGTCACGCCAGGCAGGTCGCCGACGCCGGGCTCGATGTCGCGGGGAAGCGCCAGGTCGAGCAGCGCGAGCGGGTTGTCGCGGTCGCGGACGGCCGCGGCCGCCACTACATCCGCGGTGATGACGTGGCCGGGCGCGCCGGTGCAGGTAACGACAAGGTCGGCGGCGGCGAGCAGTTCCGGCAGATCGGTCAGGTCCCGAGCCGTGCCCCCGTGCTGGGCGGCGAGCCGCTCCGCGTGCTGGCGGGTCCGGTTGGCGATCACCAGCTCGGCCACGCCTGCCCTCGCCACACTGGCCGCGGCCAGGCTGCTCATGGCGCCGGCCCCGACCACCAGAACGCGCAGGCCCGCTACCTGCATGTCGGGGCGAAGCTGCTGCACGGCGGCCTCCAGGCCCACGCTGACCAGACTCGCCCCGGCCCTGCCGACGCCGGTCTCTGACTGCGCGCGCTTGCCTGCGCGCAGTGCCAGCGAGCCGAGATCGGCCAGCGGCCGCCCGAGCGTGCCCTGCTCGCGGGCGATCCGCAGCGCGGCCCGGAGCTGACCGAGAATCTGGCTCTCGCCGACCACGATCGAGTCAAGCCCGCAGGCGACCGTGAGCATGTGCTGCACCGCACGATCGGCGTAATGCACGTAGAGGCAGGGGGTCAGCTCCTCGTGCGGCACGCCGGAGTGCCGGGAGAGCAGGTCGCAGATCGCCGCTACGGCGCTGTGGAAGGACCCGACCTCGGCGTAGATCTCCATCCGGTTGCACGTGCTGAGGATCAGCGCGCCGGCGACATCGTCGGCCCGCGCGACGTCGTGCAGCAGCTTGGCCAGCGCGTCGCCGGTCAGCACAGTCCGCTCGAGCGTCGCCATGGGCGCGCCCTTGTGGCTGAGACCGACGACTAGCACGCTCATGTCGCTACCGCCCGCGCATCCGTCGTGAAGTCAAGCTCTGTCACCTCCGCCGCCGGCCTGGAACTGCGGTCAAGGCCGGTGATGCGGTCATTGCCAGGGCCGGCCAGCTTGCCGGCCGGCAGACCGCTCGCGCCCAGGTCCGTGGCCGGCCGACCGCCAGCACCGCGCCGCTGGGCGTGGAAGGCAAGAATCTGCAATTCGATCGACAGGTCGACCTTACGCACATCGACGCCGGAAGGCACGTTGAGCACGACAGGAGCGAAGTTCAGGATGCTTGTGACACCGGCAGCTACCAGCCGATCGCCGACATTCTGGGCGACTGCGGCGGGCG
Organism: uncultured Acidobacteriota bacterium; assembly: GCA_963743375.1. Classification (GTDB taxonomy): domain Bacteria; phylum Acidobacteriota; class Terriglobia; order Terriglobales; family Acidobacteriaceae; genus JABDBE01. Next base: position 429,533 of record CAVUQA010000002.1, read on the forward strand.
TCGCGATCACCCCGATGGAGACATCGAAGGCCTCAACGACCTGCTCGAGTTCGGCGTCGCTGCGGACCGTGTGGTGCGCGATCACCGTGCCGACGACGGCGGGATCGCTGTCGAGCAGCGCCGCGATCCGGAACCCGCGCGAGGCGAACCCGCCGTAATTGGCCAGCGCGCGGCCGAGATTACCGGCGCCGACGATCAGCACCGGCCAGTCCTGGGTCAGGCCCAGCTCACGCGACACCTGGTAGACGAGGTACTCGACGTCATAGCCGACGCCCCTGGTGCCGTAGGACCCGAGGTGGGAGAGATCCTTGCGCAGCTTGGCGGAGTTCACGCCGGTCGCGGCGGCCAGTTCCTCGCTCGACACGGTGGCGACGTCGTGGTCAGCCAGCGCGTACAGCGCCCGCAGGTAGACCGGCAGCCTGGCCACCGTCGCATCCGGGATGCCGTGGCCGTTGCCGGCCGAGGCAGGCCGGCTGGCGGGTGCACGTCGGGAAGACGCTGCACCTCCGGCAGACACTGGGCGGCGTGACATGCGCCGGAACTCCTGGGGGACTCGGCTCGGCACGCGTCTGGGCGGACCCGAACGCTACTTCGCCTCCAACGGTACGCCCTTGTGAACGTTTGCACAAAGTCGGGGAAACATGCCCAGACCGTGCAGGCAGCAAGGTCCCGATAAGGACGGGAACGAGCTGGCGCCCAGGTCAGCCTTGCAGCGCCGCGCGCAGCCGGTCCTCGCTGACCCGCCAGTAGTCGTGCTGGACGCCGTCCACCAGCGTGACCGGGATCATCTCGGAATACTCGCGAAGATCATCCGGGCTGCTGCTGATGTCCCGCTCGGCCCATTCCACGCCGAGGTCGGCGGCCACCCTGGCGATGACCTCGCGCGCCGCATCACAGAGGTGACAGCCCGGCCGCGACAGCAGCACGACCCTGGTCACCAGCCCCCGCCGCCCTCCGGGCGCCCGTAGTCGCGCAGGTAGTCCGGCCGCTCGAACCCCGAGGTGTCGTAGCCGGGCTCGCCGAACAGCTCGGTCACCGACGGGAACGGGGACACCTTCGCCCCCTGCAGGCCCAGCTCGATGACGTTCGTGGCCAGCACGTACGGCCTGCGGTCCGCGTCGAACTGCTGCACGTACGGCTGCTGCCGGTGCCATTCGTAGGCGTCACGATCGCGGTACACCTCGTACAGGATGCGCTGCATCGGAGCGGACGGGACCGCGTGCACGATGTAGACCAGCGTGTCCGGCTCCCGGCTGCGGACGTCCTGGACGACCTTCTCCGTCAGCTGGTCGAACTCCGCGATGCGGTCTTCCAGCAGGGTGTAGATCGCGATCTGGCCGAACAGGTCGGCGCGCGCCGGTTCCGGATCCGCCGGGCCGGCGCCTGCGTCCAGCTGGTCATGGCGGCCCCGCTGGTCCGCCCGGCTGCGGCCGCGCTCGCCGGGGTCGGGGCGGACGTCGGCAGGATGGAGGTCGGCGGCCAGGTCAGCAGACGCGAGGCTGGCATCGAACTGGCCCGTCGCGAAGTCGCCGGTGGCGTAGTCGCCGTCGTAGCTGTCGCGGCCGGCCATCGTGTGCGGGGCGGCGTCGAAGTCGTCCGGGCCGCCGGCTCGCGACCAGTCGTCGTCCGGCCGGTAGAGCCCGCCATCGGCGTACGGGCCCTGACCAGTGTCCTCGACGAACCGGTCGAAGTCGCCGGTCTGGTCCATCGCCGGCTCGAGATCGTAACCGCCGCGCGCGGCGGCCTCGTCCCAGCGATCCGGGTCGCCCCGGCGGCCGAAGTCCTCGCGGGGCCCGTAGTCGTCGTTCCGGTCGTGCGTGTCTTTCCGGCCATAGACCTGGCTGCGGCTGTAGGCCTCGTTCCGGCCGTAGTCCTCATCCCGCTCGAAGTCATCGCGCCGGCTGGCGGAGGCCGGCCCGGCGGCGCTGCGGCCGACGGCGCCGCGGCCGGCGGCGGGCGGGCGGGCGGCGCGCGGTCCCTGATCCTTGGCGGCCGCGCCGGTCTCGTGGAGGACCCTGAGGTCGATCCGCCCCACCTTGATGGCCGCGTAGAGCGTGAGGCCGGCCGCCGCCGCGCAGCAGAGGGTGAACTCGTGGCTGATCGGCAGGCCCTGCTTGGTGACGAACTTGACCAGCCCCACGAGGCCCGGATAGGCGAGCAGCAGTGCGGCCACGCCGGCCGCCATCTGCGCGGGCAGCACCGCGTTCCAGCCGGGCGCGCGCGAGCGCGCCATCACGATCCCGACCGCGATGACCGCGATCAGCGCGGTGACCGGCCCGATGGCGAACTCGAGCGCGTAATTCGGCGGCAGCTGGTAATAGACGGCCGGGTCGGGCCAGGTCTTCTTGAACGCCACATCGGCGAGCTGGTCGAGGATGAGCACGAAACCGGTAATGAAGGCCAGCGCGGGGATGTAGACGCGAGCACAGAACCGGGCCCCGAGACCCCGGCCGGCGACCTCCGACAGGGCCAGGATCAGGGCCATCGGGGCTATCACCTGAGCGCCGAGCTCCATCGCGCGGAACATCTTGCTGTCGAAGCCGACCAGGTAGCCCAGCGTCTGCGCACCCAGGCTAATAAGCAGCCCGACGAGAGCGATGGACCACGACACCAGGTCAGCGCGCGGCGCCCGGAACAGCCGGGCGAGCACGATGCCGCTGCCCACTGCGGCCGTCACGGCACCAGCGCCAGCGATGATCAACGAGAAGGAGCTAGACATTGCTGCCTATGGTGCACGACTCCGGGCGATGATGCGACCTGTCGGCGGACTGCGGCCCAGCTCAGCATCGGACGATTAGCTGGCTGGAGACGGGGCCCCGGGCCGCCGGTAGGCTCGATGTTATGACTGGCGTGTCCGGCGGGGCCGGCAAGTCTGCCTCGGTTCTGCGTCTGCGCAAGGCCAGGCCGCAGGAAGAGGACGAGCTAGCCGGGGAAGTGTCGGCGGCAGCCGCCGTTGCTGGCGAGGACCACCCGGCCCTGGTCCCCGACCCCACCGCCGCAGCATTCTTCGACGTCGACAACACGCTCATGCGCGGCGCGTCGATCTATTACTTCGCTCGCGGCCTGGCCGCCCGGAGGCTGTTCGGTCCCGCCGACCTGGTGCGGCTCATGTGGGGACAGCTGTCGTTCCGGCTGCGCGGCACGGAGAACTCCGAGCACATCGATGCGGCCAAGCAGGCGGCGCTGGCGTTTGTCGCCGGTTACCGGGTCGCCGACATCGCCCAGCTCGGCGAGGAAATCTACGACGACACGATGGCCGACCGGATCTGGGAGGGCGCGAGGGAGCTCACGCAGCGCCACCTCCAGGCCGGGCAGCGGGTGTGGCTGGTGACCGCGACGCCGGTCGAGCTGGCGAGCATCCTGGCCCGGCGGCTCGGCCTGACCGGCGCGCTCGGCACGGTGGCCGAGTCCGCCGACGGCGTCTACACCGGCAAGCTGGTCGGCGGCCTGCTGCACGGCGAGGCGAAGGCGGCCGCCGTCGTCGCGCTGGCCAAGCGCGAGGGCCTTGATCTGTCCCGGTCCAGCGCCTATAGCGACTCGTTCAACGACATGCCGATGCTGGAGCTCGTCGGTCACCCGAACGCCGTCAACCCCGACGTCCAGCTGCTCGCCGAGGCCCGGCGGCGGAGTTGGCCGGTCCACGACTTCAGGTCGGGCCGCCGGGCGACCATGATTGCGCTGCCGGTCGCGGCAGGCGCCGGCGCGGTGGCCGGTGGCATGGCCGCGGGCCTCGCCCTGCGCCGCCGCCGCGCCAGCGGCTGACCGCGGGGGTCCGGGGGTCGCCCCCCGGGACAGCACACCGCGGGGGTCCGGGGGTCGCCCCCCGGACAGCACACCGCGGGGGTCCGGGGGTCGCCCCCCGGACAGCACACCGCGGGGGTCCGGGGGTCGTCCCCCGGGACAGCACAGCTAGCCGAACGCCGGGCCGCGCTCGGCCACGAGCACGTCCAGCCGCTCCTGGATGGTGTCCCGGACGCGGTCGGCCAGCGCCGCCACGACCTCGTCGTCCGGGTCGGGGCTCGGCTGCCCGGCAGCTGGCACCGGCTCACTGAACTCGATGATCCACTTGGACGGCAGCGGCACCGCGCCGATGGGCCCGAGCCACGGGAACAGCGGGGTGACCGGGAAGTACGGCAGGTGCAGCGTCCGTGCCAGCGGCTCGGCGTTGGCGACCATCGGGTAGATCTCCTCGGCGCCGACTATCGCGCACGGAACGATCGGCACGGCGGCCTGCAGCGCCGTCCGGGCAAAGCCGCCGCGGCCGAACCGCTGCAGCCGGTACCGCTCGCTGAACGGCTTGCCGATGCCCTTGAAGCCCTCGGGGAAGACGCCGACCAGCTCGCCCGCTTCCAGCAGCCGCCGCGCCTCCGCCGGATCGGCCCTGGTGTGCCCGCTGCGGCGCGCGAGGCTGGCCAGCAGCGGCAGCGTGTAGACCACGTCCGCGCCGAGCAGCCGGAGGTTTCGCGCCGCCGGGTGCTCGGCGAAGATCCCTGCCTGGACCATGATCGCGTCCAGCGGCAGCACGCCGGAATGGTTGGCCACGAGCAGCGCAGCACCCGAGTCAGGGATGTGCTCAAGGCCGCGCATCTCGATGCGGAACCACCGGCGGTACAGCGCCAGCGCCGCGGGCATGAGCACAGCCGAATTGAGCTCGGCGTCGAACCCGAACTCGTCTACCTCGTACTCGCCACGCAGCCGGCGCCGCGCGAACTCGGCCGTCTCGGCCAGCCGGTGACGCCAGCCCTCAGGCAGGGCCGACTGCCTGGTCACGAGGCCTTCACCGCGTCAACCAGGGAGGAGTGCTGGCCGGCGGCCGAGCAGCGCCTACTTCTTGTTCCGGCGCTGAACGCGCGTCTTCCGCAGCAGCTTGCGGTGCTTCTTCTTCGCCATCCGCTTGCGGCGCTTCTTGATGACTGAACCCACGAGACCACCCTTGCTTGCTCACGAGGCTGACGGGCATGCCCATGCACATGCTCGCCATTTCGGGCGGCCGGGCAACATGCCAACGCCACAGCGTACCTCTGCCGGGCCTGCCCGCGGTGGCCTAGTCCGCCCGGAGCCTGCTGGCCTGGGCAGATGGGACGCCTCTACCCGGATGCGACGAACGCTTCCCGCAGATAGTCGCTGACCGCGCGCTCGGGGACCCGGAAGGAGCGACCGACCCGGATCGCCTCAAGCTCGCCCGAGTGGACAAGCCGGTAAACCGTCATCTTGGAAACGCGCATGATCGCCGCCACCTCGGCCACGGTCAGGAACCTGACGTCGCTGAGCGGAGTTACGTCTGCTGCCATTGGTAATCCTCTTCCGACCGAGCTGGTTCACCGCGCGGGAGCGGCGCATCAGTCACGCCCGTCTCCAGCGTAAGTCCTGTATGGAAAAGGGCAACCCCGTGCGAGCCCTGCCAATTCGTAGACCCCCGGTGCACGCTGGCATTATGGCTATTTCTGACGCCATTCCGGTTTGGTTAGATCTGCCTACCCTGCGCCAAGCTCGCGGCCGCGATCGCGCGCGGCCTCGATCGCGGCCAGCACCGCGGCCCGGACACCGTGCTTCTCCAGCTCCCTGATCGCGTTGATCGTGGTCCCGCCCGGTGAGGTCACCGCCTCGCGCAGCAGCACCGGGTGCTCGCCGGAGTCGCGCAGCATCGTGGCGGCGCCGTAGACGGCCTGCTTGACCATCTCCAGCGCGTTCGACCGCGGCATGCCGAGCAGGATCCCCGCATCGACCATGGCCTCGACCAGGAAATACACATACGCGGGGCCGCTGCCCGAGAGGGCCGTCGCCGCGTCCTGCTGAGACTCGGGGATGCGCAGCACCTTCCCGACGGGGCGCAGCAGTTCCTCGGCCCGGTGCAGATGCTCCTCGGTCGCGTGCTCGCCCGGCGAGATCACGCTCATCGCTTCGTCGACCAGCACCGGCGTGTTGGACATCACCCGCACCACCGGCACCGGAGCGGCCAGCGAGCGGCCGATGAACGCCGTCGTGATTCCGGCGGCAACGGAGATGATCAGCTTGCCGGGGCCGGTCCCAGGCTTGATCTCGGCGAGCAGCGCGGCCATGTCCTGTGGCTTCACGGTGATCACCAGCGTCTCCGCGCGTTCGGCGGCGTCGGCGGCTGAGACCACGGCGATGCCGTACGCATCGCGCAGCTGCTGGGCCCGCCCGCTGCGGCGCGCGGCCGCGACGATCTCGGCCGGGGACACGACTCCCGCCCGCAGCAGCCCCGAGATCAGCGCCTCGCCCATCTGCCCGGCACCTAGGACGGCAATCACCCTGGCAGCCTACCGGGGGGCGGTTTCGCGGTCGGGCGGTGTCGGCCCGGGGGGACCACCCGGAGCCCCGCGGCTGTGTCGGCCCGGGGGGCGACCCCCGCAGCCACCGCGGCGTGTTAGCCGCGCGAGCGCAGCGCCCGCAGGAAGAAGGCGAGATTGGCCGGCCGCTCGGCCAGCCGGCGCACCAGGTAGCCGTACCAGTCGCCGCCGTAGGGCAGGTAGACGCGGACCTGCGCGCCGCCCGCCGCGAGCCTGGACTGCTCGTCGGGCCGGATGCCGTACAGCATCTGGTACTCGAAGCTGCCGAGATCCCGGCCGGCCAGCTGCGCCTTGGACCCGGCGATCTCGATCAGCCGCGGGTCGTGCGTAGCCAGCATCGGGTAGCCGGGCCCGTCGAGCAGGATGCGCATGCAGCGGGCATAGGAGAGGTCCACCTCCGCCTTGGCCTGCAGGCCGACGCCCTCAGGGGCCCGGTAGGCGCCCTTGCACAGGCGCACCCGTGATCCGGTCGTCGCGAGCGCCTGGCAGTCGTCGGCGCTGCGGCGCAGGTAGGACTGGATGACGCAGCCGAGGTCGGGGAAGTCCGCGCGGAGTTCGGCGACCAGCCGCAGGGTGGCATCGACCCTGGAGTTGTCCTCCATGTCCACCGTGATCGTGGTGCCGGCGTTCCTGGCGGCCGCTGCGATCCTCGCGATGTTCTCCTGGGCGGTCTTCTCCCCGTGGTCGGCCAGGCCGAGCCCGACCGCGGTGGGCTTCACCGAGACCTCGGCCCGGCCGCCGGCGGACAGGCCCGCGGCTGACAGCTTGCCGAGGAGCCTGATGTACTCCTCGGCCACGCCAGCGGCCTGCTCGGGGTCGACAGTGTCCTCACCGAGGAAGTCGATGCTGACGAGCAAGTTGCCGTCTAGCAGCCGACGGGTAGCCGCCAGCGCGTCATCGGCGGCCTCGCCGGCCACGAACCTCGCCACCACGTCGCGGGTCAGGGGATTGGCCATGATGAGCTGTCTGGCCTGGGTGCTGGCCGACAGGGCCAGGAGCGCTTGGCGAAGCACGGGGGGCGACCTCCAGTGAACGGCGTTGTCCGCTGCCGGCCCAGGTTACTCGCGAGAACGCCCGATTAGGTCGCCCCGCGGGCGCTTCAGCGTGATCTGGACATTCGCCCCCGCATCCGGCGGAACGATTACCTCCTGGCCGGCGGCAATGCCGTCGGTGACGAACGTCGCCTCGACCGGCACGGTGCGCTTCACCAGACCCAGCGCGATCGGCCCCAGCTCATAGTGGCGGGCCGCCGAGCCGACGGTTCCGACCTGGGTGCCGTCAAGCAGAATGCCCTCGCCGCGGCGCGGCAGCCGGTCGGCCGAGCCGTCCAGGTGCAGCAGGACCAGCCGGCGCGGCGGATGGCCGAGGTTGTGCACCCTGGCCACGGTCTCCTGGCCGCGGTAGCAGCCCTTGCTGAGGTGGACCGCGGTGTCGATCCAGCCGACCTCGTGCGGGATCGTCCGGTCGTCGGTGTCCAGGCCGAACCGCGGCCGCCCGGCGGCAATCCTGAGCGCCTCGTACGCCCACATGCCGGCCAGGTCCGCCCCCGCGGCCCGCACGGCAGCGGCGGTGTCCGCGATGTCTGCCCGGCTGACGATCAGGTCCGTGCGGTCGCCATCGTCGATCCTGGCCGCTACGCCCGCCGGGGTCTCGGCGAGCCGCTGCGGACCCATCAGCGTGAGCACCGAGTAGTCGGCCGAGACGTCCTCGGCCTCGACGCGGAGCATGAATTTCATCGAGGCGAGGAAGTCGAGCAACGCCGGCGCCGTGCCTGGCTCGACGTGCAGCCAGGTCGAGGTGCCGTCGTCGGTCAGCGTCAGGTGGTGCTCGACGCGGCCCTGCGGGCTCAGTATCAGCGCCTCGGCGCTGTCGCCCGGCTTGAGGTGCTCGAGGCTCTGCGTGGTCAGGCTGTGCAGCCAGCTCAGCCGGTCCGGGCCGGAGATCTTCAGTACCGGCCGGTGCGACCGGTCCACCACGCCCCACCTAGTCGCCAGGGCGCGCTGCTCGGAATACGGGTCGCCATAGTGGGCGGCTACGCCGGCGTCGGGGCCGTCGGCTTCGACGGCACCGGGCTCGGCCAGGAGCGGGCTCTTCACGAATCCAGGCTATGCGCCCCGCTGCCCGCGGCCTACTTCCGGCAGGCCCTACTTCCGGCAAGCAGAGCACAGGCCGAAGATCGTCAGGTGCCCGACGTCGGTCTGGAACCCCTCGGCTTCCTCAAGCGCATCCACCAGCGGCCGGACCGCCGCCTTGTCCACCTCGGTGACCTGCTCGCAGTGCCGGCAGACCAGGTGCACGTGCTCGGCCTGGGCCGACAGGTGGTAGCGCGGGGCGTCGTGGTCGAGGTGCGTGTGGGTGACCAGGCCCAGCTGCTCAAGCAGCTCCAGGGTCCGGTAGACGGTCGAGACATTCACCCCGCGGGCGGTCAGGCGCACGTCCGCGAAGATCTCGTCGGGGGTGGCGTGCTCCAGCCGGGACACCGCCTCGAGAATGAGCTGGCGCTGGGGGGTGACGCGGTAGCCGCTCGCCCGCAGCATCTCATCCCATTCCTGCGACATGGCCCGAGTCTAGTGACGAGTCAGCGAATAACGTGCTTGCCTGCACCGGCCGCCCTGACGTAGCGTTCGGGCTAACGCAGGAAAGGAGGTGGTCCAACAGTATGCATAGATGTCGGACTTGCGAGGTGGCTGTCAGTTAGCCGCCGCCTGCGTGAAGCGCGGATCCTGGCCTAGATACGTCGCAGCCTTTGTTCGCGCGTCATCGGCCGCTTCTCATTGCTGGTTGAAGAACCACGTGGTGGCGGTTGGCGAATTCACGGCAGACACCGGACCCCCGGGCCGACCGGCCTGTCCAGCCGGTCCCCGCAGCGGTCGTGCTGTCCAGCGCGCCCGTGGCGGGAGAAGCCCGGGGGCTTCTTCATTCCCGGCGCAGGGCTGTCGACCACAGGAATAATGACGGATTGCCCCGACGGCGTTGCTCAACCGGACGGGTACCGGCCGTTTCAACCGTTTTCCGTAAAGGTCGCCCGGACGAGGGAATGCTCATCATGACAAGGGCCGTTCGCAGCTGTGTAATTGCCGTCGCCGCACTTGCGCTGACGGGGTCGATGAGCGCCGCGATAGCACTCGTTCCCCGCCAGAAACCAGCTGATCAGGCGGCGGAGACCGGACAGACCTGGCCCGGCCAGCCGATGATCCCGGCCCCGGTGCCGGTGAGCGCCGCCGGCGCCGCCGCAGCACCCGGCCTTCGCAATATCACCGTGCAGGGCTCGCTCAACTGGGCCGGCTACGCCGTGACCCGGCCCAAGACCAGCTTCGTCGCCATCCGGGCAACGTTCTTCATCCCGTACCTCGACTGCGCCAAGTCGCCGGGCCTGACCCGTTCCTCGGACTGGGTGGGATTCGACGGCTTCGCGGGCCGGGCCGAGTCGGTCGAGCAGGGCGGGATTGCCGCGGACTGCAGCCGTAGCGGCAAGCCCGCCTATTACGCGTGGTATGAGATGTTCCCGCGCGGGGAGGTCAAGGCGTCGCTTCGCGTCCAGCCCGGCGACTCGGTCACCGCCGGGGTCACCTATAACCGCGCGACCAGGAACTTCACCATTACGGTGACCGACAACACCAGGGGCGGCCATTTCTCTGTCGTTCGGAAGTGCCCCGCGGTCAAGGTCGGCAAGCACATCCTGACCTGCCTGCGCAACTCAGCCGAGGTGATCACCGAGGCCCCGGAGGTCTCCGCGGGCCACAACGTCGCCATCTCGCATCTGTCGGACTACGGCGCCGTGAGCTTCGCGGGCATCTTCATCGTGGACAGCGCGGGCGCCCGCGGCGGAGTCGTCTCGGCCCACTGGAACGCAACCAAGATCCTCCAGCTACGGTCGACGGGTCCGGTGATCGCCCGGCCGACGCCCACGCAGGGGGCCATGTTCGACAACTACTGGCTGCAGGAGGACTGAGGGCCCTCGCCCCTAAGCCACGCGCTTGAGCTGTGCCGATACGTGCGACTGCAGCGGCTGCCCGACCGCCGCCATGTCGTAGGCCCAGCCGAGGTCGGCGCCGATGAGGCCATAGAGGCGCGTCCCGGCGGTGACCTCCTTCGCGGTCCTGGTCCGCACGACCGCGTCGGTTGCGAGCTCGATCTTGGTGCCGGTCTGCTCGCCGATGTAGATCTCGACGATCCCGGTCGGGTGCGCGAGCACCACCTCGATCGTGCCGTCTTCCTGCGGTCGCCAGTAGCCGGTCTCCATGGCCAGCGGCCGCCCGATCGTCCCGTCATCGGCGAGGAGCCAGGTCCGGCTGGAGTAGATCAGGAATGGCTTGCCATTGTGGCCGAAGGTGATCTCCTGGCCGAAGTTGGCGCTCTCGATGGTCGGATAGCCGACCACGCCCGCGCCCTCCCAGCGGCCAAGCAGAAACTGCAGGCGCACCAGGCTCGGGTGCAGGTCATGCTCGGCTGGACCGCCGGGCTCGCTGGTCACATCTGGGCAGCCTAGCCAGCGCCGCAGCCGCGCTCGCGTTGCCACGCCGGGCTCCCGGCCGGACCGGCCGGGAGCCGGCCTGCCCGGGAGGCGCTAGTGTGCAGCCCATGGCCTCCCGTTCGCTCGTGCTGAAGGTAACGGTCGGAAAGGACGACCCCGAGCGCTGCAACCAGGCATTCACGGTCGCAGCCACGGCCGCGGCCAGCGGCGTCCCGGTGTCGTTGTGGCTCACCGGCGAGGCGTCGTGGCTATCGCTGCCCGACAGCGTCCCTGACCTCGAGCTCGCGCACGCCACGCCGCTGCCCGAGCTATTCGACCGCGTGCTCGAGTCGGCAACGGTGACCCTGTGCTCCCAGTGCGCGGCCCGGCGGGAGATCGGTCCGGACGATGTCCGGCCCGGTGTCCGGATCGCCGGATCGACGACGTTCGTCGCCGAGGCGCTCGCCGACGGCGCGCAGGCGCTGGTCTACTGAGGCTGCCGCCGCCGATCACCCCGCGGTGGCGGCGAGGCGCTCCTCCCTCAGCTGGCGGGCCCATTCCTCGGCGCTGGGATCAAGCTGCCCCAGCGGGCCGACCACCCAGCTGAGCAGCAGGTCAGCCAGGCCCGGATTGCGGGCGAGCGCAGGCCCGTGCAGGTAGGTCCCCAGCACCTTCCCGGCATAGGCGCCCTCGGTACCGTCGCCGTTCCCCACGCCGAGCGACACGCGGGCGAGCGGACGCGCCCCCGGGCCGATGCGCGTGACGCCCTGGTGGTTCTCAAAGCCCGTCAGCCTCGGCACGCCCAGGGCCGGGTCGACGTCGGCGACGACCTCGCCGACTCCGCGCTGCTCACCGCGCCCGCTGGAGACGTCGATGATGCCCAGGCCCTCCATCGGCTCGCCGTCCACGCCGCCGAACTGGTGGCCGACCAGCTGGTACCCGGCGCAGACCGCGAAGACGACGGCGCCCTGGTTGGCGGCGCGGTTCAGGCCGCCGTCGGCGCGCAGCCGGTTCGCGGCGAGAATCTGCGGCAGGTCCTCGCCGCCGCCGAGCAGGTAGATGTCGCCGTCCTCGGGTACGGGCTCGTCCGACTTGACCTCGACCGGCTCTACCTCGTGGCCGCGAAGCTGGGCGCGCCGCATGAGAACCAGCAGATTGCCCCGGTCTCCGTAGGTGCTGAGCAGGTCCGGGTAGACCCAGACGAGGCGGAGCGGGCGCGCGCCCCGCGAGCCGTTGCGGTGGGTGGCCGGGGCCGGGCTCGCTGACCGTGGTTCGCTCGCGGCCGGGCCAGGAGCGCTGGGCCGGTCGTCACGAGCAGGCCGGTCGTCACGAGCAGGCCGGTCGTTCGTGTCGGGCCAATCCGACCCGCCGTCGCGGTCACCCCAGGTGCTGCCGCTCCCCGGCACCGGCCAGGCGGGCTTCTGGCCGGCCGTCCGCGGCGCCGGCACCCGAGGAGTGGCCGGCCGGCGGCCCGATGAGCCTCCGCAGGCTGTTCCTGACCGGGGATCGCCGGCATGATCAGCGTCTCGTTCTGATCTTGCGATGATGCGTGCCGCCCGGTGTGCTCGGTCATCTGCGCGCCTCCGGCCTCAATCGGTCCTGCCCAGCACCGCTCGGATCTGCTGGAAGGCCGTGTAGTTCCCGATCACGTCGAGCTCGCCCTCCGGTACGCGGTCGACCGCGTCATCGATCCCGTCGACGAGCTCGAAATCGGCCTCGTCGGCCTCCAGCCGGACCGCCAGGTCCAGGCGGCGCTCGCCGGCCACGAGGATCCGGCGGCCGCGGAGCACTCGGTAGTCCACGTCCCACAGCCAGGAGGTGTCCTTGCCGTCCGGTACCTGAGCGTTCACGGCCAGCAGGACCGGGGTTGGCGGCGGGCCGAGCACGTCGAACGCCTCCAGCCAGCCCGCGGGGTTCTTGGCGAGCAGCAGCCTGACGGTGCGGCCGCGCACAGCGATCTGGGTGTACCGGCCGGCCACCGAGCGGACCTCGCGCAGCCGCGGCAGCGCCTGACCGACGTTCGCGCCGAAGAACGCGCCGACGGCCAGCGCGACGACCGCGTTGGACCGGTTCGCCCGGCCAGGCAGCGCCAGGCCGAGCTCGGTCACCTGCCCGCCCTCGTCGATCACCGTGTCGCCGCTGAGCACCCAGCGCGAGTGCGGCCGGGCGAACTTGCACTCGCCGCACCGCCAGCCGAGCTCGTCCCGGCGCAGGTGCGACCCGCACTCGGGGCAGCACCACGAGTCCTCTCGCCACTGCTGCCCGGCTGCGACCCAGGTGACCCGCGGCGCGCCGGAGGCGGCCCACGCGATCAGCGGGTCGTCGGCATTGGCGACGACCAGGCAGCCGTCGGTCTCCGCCAGCGCCATCCGCCATCGCCGCGCGGTCAGCCAGATCTCGGCCGCCCGGTCCATCTGGTCGCGGCTGAGGTTGAGCAGCACGATGAGCCGCGGGTTGGTGGCCTTGATCACCGCGGGCAGGTAGCGCTCGTCGACCTCGAGCACGGCATAGGGAGCATCGGGTGCCCGCCCGAGAGCCGAGGCCAGGCCCGCTTCCATGTTCGCGCCGAACGCGTTGGTGGCCACGTCCTGGCCGAGCGCGCTGAGCGCGGCCGAGATCAGCCTGGTCGTGGTCGTCTTGCCGTTGGTTCCGGTGACCAGCACGACCTGCCGGTCCTGCGCGAGCAGTCGCAGCAGGTCCGGCTCGACCCGCAGGCCGAGCACTCCCCCGATCACCGAGCCGTCGCCCCGCCCGGCGAGGCGCGACACCCGCCCCGCGGCGCCGCCAATGGACGTAGCCAGGCGCGCGCGCAGCGGGAGCTTGCTCATAACGGACGATGCTATCGGGCGATTGGCTCTGGCTCGCGGGCCGCCGAGAGGCCGGCCTGGTCGTCGGCACCCACGATGAACCGCCGCGGCCAGGACAGGACGGCCTCCAGCCACGCCGTAACGCCCATCTCGCCGGCGGCCTTGCGCAGCTGGCCGCGGTGACTCACGCCGATGGCCACGGCCGCGAGATCTTCAATGAAGCCGCGCTGGTCGTCCTCGCCCAGCAGGGCCGTCCACGCCAGCAGCCGGTTGCGGGTGAGCTCCATCGACAGCGGATGGCGGCGCAGGCCGCTGACCCGCTGGCCGATCTTCACGTCCGCCCGGTCCGCGAGGCCAGGCAGCGCGTAGTCCAGCGCGGGCGCGAGCGCGAAGGGGTCCGGCGCCGGGCTGTCCAGCGGGCAGATCCGCTCGATCTCATGCAGCCACTGCAGCTGCGGTATCACCCACATGGTCCCGGGCATCGTCCCCGCGCCCTTGCCGCCCTCGAGCATCGCCGCGGCGTGCTCGGCGCAGGCCGCGGCGAGATCGCGCGGATCGAAGCTGGTCCGCAGCGCCTGCTCCCGGCCCCGGAGGGAGCGGTCAAGGGCGGCCGCCAGCATGCACTCGCGCAGCTGCTTCTCCATGCCTGCCCATCGCTCCCGCAGCGGCACCGGGACCCGCGGCCGGGGCCGGTTGGTCAGGTACGCCAGGACATAGACCTCGGACCACACCCGGATCCACGCGTTGGCCGGTGCGGCGGCCAGGGTCTCGGCCGCCCGGATCTCGACCAGCGTGCAGGGATGATCGCCGGTGCAGGACTGGCCGCACGCAGCCGACCGGCGCCCCGCCAGCGGCACGTTCCCGGCTGCGGGCAGGACGGACGCCGCCTGCGCGCCGCGCTCGCGGTCGCCGCCGTACGGGACCTTGATCCGCAGCGGCCGGTCCATCCCGTCGGTGAAGACGGCCGCCTGGCCGGGCAGCATCGACACCACCTGGCGGGACTGGCCCTCGTCCAGGTTCATCGTTGCCCCCACAAGCTGCCGGTCATCGCTGGCCGGGAGGCGGTGCAGGACCTTCAGCGCGGTGTTCTTGACGACATCGGGAACGAGCTTGGCGGGGATCTGCTCGGCGACGATGATGCCCTCGCCGTAGGCGCGGATCTCGGCGAGCATGCTGGCGAAGAGCTCCACGGCGTGCCCGCTAGCGCCTTCCCGGCCGGCGCGCAGCAGGCGGTGCGCCTCCTCAAGCACGATCACGTGCCTCAGTTCCCCGGCCCGGTCGGACTTCGCGCGGAGCCGCAGATGCTCCACGATTCTGATCAGGAGCGTGCCGATCAGGAACGCCTTGTCCTCGTCGTTGGCGATGTCCTCAAGGGCGAGGACGACGTTGCGGCCGAGCAGCTGCCCGATGTCAGCCGGATGCCCGCCCTCGAAGAACCGGCCAGCCGAGCCGGCGCGCAGCGAGCGCAGCCGTACCTCGACGAAGCCGCGGACGTCGGCCTGGAGCTCAGGCCCGTAGCCGACGTCCTCGATTACCGCCAGCGCGGCGGCCTGGAGCCGGGCCAGTGTCGGTATGCCGGGCGGCGCGTCGGTCTCGGCTTGCGCGAGTCCCGTCTGCGGGTCCCAGCCGCACTCCTCGTAGGCGCGCTGCAGCGCCTGCGACATGATCTGCGGGAACGGCTCATGCGCGTCAAACGCCGCCAGGAAGAGGGCTCGCACCATGTCGATGTGCGCCTGCACCGGGTACCCGGGTTCGGGCGCCAGCGGGTTGACCGACAGCGGGACCGACTCCGGGTCGGCCGGGTTGATCAGCGTGACCGATCCGGCCGGGCCGAGCCGGGACGCCATCGCCGCGTACTCCGATTTCACTGGCTCGATCGCCAGCCACCCGATGCCGGCGGCACTGAGCTGCTCGAGCATGTGGCGGACCGTCTGCGACTTTCCCGCCCCGGTCGCGCCGGTGATCAGCGCATGGCGGTTGATGGTCGCGAGCGGAACTCGGAAGGCGCCGACCGGCCGGTCCTGAACGTCCATGATCTCGCCCAGCTCGATGGCCTGCTCGCCGCCGACCTCGCTGGTGACGTCGAAGTACCCGGGCTGGAGCACGCGCAGGCCCGGCACCTCGTGGCGCGGCAGCCCGGTGAGCGCCGCTAGCGCGCCCGCGGTCGCGGCGAACGGCACCTGGGAACCGTCGGCCGGATCGGCCACCTTGGCCGCGAGGACGTCGGCGAACTCCTGGGCCCCGTCGGCGCAGCGCAGCCGGTAGGGATGAGCGCTCAGATCAGCCGAGCCCACCAGCAGCGGCGCGACGAGCCGCAGATCCTGGTCGGTGGCGGCGCCCGCCAGGACGCGCACGTTCCAGAGGCCCGCCTCCCGGTAGGAATCGAGCTCTGCCAGCCGCCGCTCGGCCCGGTCGGCGTCGAAGCGAGCGTGCTCCTCGTCGTACCGGCGCAGCAGGTTGAGCTCGTTGCGCAGTTCGGCGGTCTCCGCGTCGAGCAGGTCGGTCGGGTCGGCCACGATGAGCCAGGCAAACGGCCGGCCCATGAGCGTCTGCAGCGCCGATTCAAACAGGGTCGGCTGGTCCGGCGGCAACCCGCCCGAGTCGCCGGCGGCCATCGGGACCTGACGGCCGGGGCATGCGCTCCAGACGAGCCGGTCGAAGTCGGCCAGCATGTTGCCCGCCGGGACGCCGCGAGCGCCCCACGGGAACAGCATCTCCCCGGCCGGCTCGGGTGAGCCGGCCGCGGCGGGAGTCTCCTCGCCGGCCGCGGCTGCGGGCGCCTCGTCCCCGGCCGCTATCGGGGCTGGCGGCAGCGGCCCGGCGTTCGTGATCAGCTCAAGCGGAGCGCCGCCGCCGCGCGAGAGCCAGCCCGCGATGAACGGGCGGCGGTGCCTGGCCGCGTTCAGGACGGCGGGCAGCACGCTGGCATAGTCGCGGTCCGCGGCGCCGCCCAGGCAGGCGGCGCTGATGGCCTGGACGCGGTACCACTGCCCGGCCGAGCCGCCGCTGATGCCCGACGTTGCTCCCATGCCTGCGTGCTTACCAGGCCGGGCGGCTTGCTGCTACCTGATTGGTCCGGATTGTGAAGGACCACGCCGGGTGTGGCGCTAGAGCAGGACTGTTCCGGATACGCAGGTGACCGCGTCGCCGCCGACCCACACGGTCCCGTCCTCATCCTGGCTGATGCGCACCCGGCCGCTCCGGCCAAGCACAGTGCCCTGGCTGGCAAGGTAGGGGGCCGTGGCTCTGCCGCTGGCGAGCAGCCACTGGGCCAGCGAGGCGTTCAGGCTGCCGGTGACCGGGTCCTCGGCCGTCGCTCCGCGGTTGGGGAGGAATGTCCTCACCTCAAACGCGACCGGCGAGCCTGGCGGGTACGGGCCGGCAATGCCGAGGTCCATGTCGGTCAGGCCCGGCTGTACCGCGAGCACGGCATCGGCGCTCTCCAGCAGGACGGCGACCCAGCCAGGTCCGTTATCGGCCCACTGCAGGTCGACGATCTCGTCCCGGCCGATGCCGAGGATCGCGGCGATATGGACCGCCGTAGCTTCATCGACCGGCCCGTCGCGCAGCAGCCGCGGCGCGGCGAAGGCCAGCCCGTCAGCGCCCTGCCGCACGGGCACGAGGCCCGCGCCGCACTGCTGGACCACGACGCCGGCCGTTCGCGGCTGGCCTCCGGCCTCAAGCCAGGCGTGGCAGGTGCCGATCGTCGGATGGCCGGCGAAGGGGAGCTCGAGGGTCGGCGTGAAGATCCGAACCCGGTAGTCGGCGCGGTCGTCGTCGGGCTCCAGGACGAAGGTGGTCTCGGACAGGTTCGTCCAGTTCGCGAATCGCTGCATCTGCCCGTCCGACAGCCCGTCAGCGCCGAGCACGACCGCGAGCGGATTGCCGAGGTAAGGAGTGGCGGAAAAGACGTCGACCTGCCGGAACTGTCGGGACATGGTTCGTATCGTAAACGGCGCCCAGCAGGGCCCATGGCGGCACTCCGATGATCAGCGGACCAGCTCCGGCGTGCGCGCGGGACGGCGGCCATCGGCCGGGCCCTCCGCCGCGGCCGGCCGTGCGCGCAGCCGTGCGGTGTAGATCGAGTATCCATCGATCTTCCTGGCGATCGCGGTCGCGAGCACGGTCGCGGCGATCATCGGGACGATCAGCTGGAATCCGCCGTGCGTCAGCTCGAGGGTCAGCGCCAGGCCGGCCAGCGGAGCCTGCATCGCCGCGCCGAGCATCGCCGCGGCACCGACCAGCGCGTAGGCCCCGGCGGGGGACCCCGGCCAGATGAAGCTCCACAGGATGCCGGTCGCGCCGCCGAGCACCGCCCCGGTGCACAGCGTGGGCGTGAACAGGCCGCCCGACGCCCCGCTGCCCAGGCACAGCGCGGTGACCAGCGGCTTGAGAACGAACATCGCCAGCAGGAGACCCAGCCCGGCCGTGCCGAGAAACGCGTCATGGGCCATGTCCTTGCCGTTGCCGAGCAATTGCGGATAGGCGATCGCGACGAGGCCGAGCATGCCGAAGGCGCCAGCGGGGGCCACCACGGCGGCCCTGCCCGTCACCTGGTGATGGGTGACCCAGCCGATCAGCCGGATGTAACCGGAGGCAATGAGCCCGATGAGTGGCCCGGCCAGCAGGGCCCAGGCCACCAGCGGCACGGTGACCCGGTAGGCGGGGACGTCCATGTAGGTGGCGTGATCGGGCAGGTAGATCCACGCCGTGGCGGTCGCGATCCATGAGCAGGCCAGCGCCGGCAGGACGACCGGCACGGTGATCGTGCCCAGCATGATCTCCGCGGTGAACAGGGCTCCGCCCAGCGGCACGTTGTAGACCGCCGCCAGGCCCGCCCCGGCCCCGCAGGCCATCAGCAGCCGGCGCTGGGCCGCGGACAGGTTCGCCCAGGTGGCCAGTACGCTCGCCGCCGCCCCGCCCATGAGCTTGGGGGCGTTCTCACGGCCGATCGATGCGCCCATGCCGATGACGATCTCGGCGATGACCGACGTGCCAAGCGACCGCCGGAAGGACAGCCGGGAGCCCTCGTCCCACACCACGTCATCGACCTCGGACTTCTCGCCCGCGGTGTGGCGCCGCAGCAGGTACCACGCGAGACCCCCGAACGTCCCGGCTGCCAGCAGCACGATGATCCGGTGGACCGAGGAGGCCCGCTGCGCGGCCGCCTGGAACGTGCCGGCGTGATAGCCGAAGGCGGCGTGCTCCGTGACATGGAGGATGAGCATCAGCAGCGCGCCGAACAGCCCGGCCGCGACCCCGGTCAGGGCCACGAGCAGCCAGAACATGGGCGTGAGGGCCGCGTCGCCGTCGCCGGTCACGTTCGGCTGCTCGGTGGCACCGCGGCCGGACGGCAGCCGGTGGCTGATCAGCGGCGGCGGAACGCGCACCCGCCCGGCCGGCCCGGCCTGGCTCCGGCTGACTGCCGGTCGCCAGTTCCCCGGCCGTCCCCAGATACCGCGCAGGCTGAGCCCGTCCGGCCCAGCGTCAGCCGTTCCCTTCCCCGTCACCAAAATCGCTTCCAGATCGCTTGCAAAGTAGTTCTGCAACAGAAGTATATGCGACCGGACGGGCCCAGCCGTGAACCGCGTGCCGCGCGGCCCCGGAAGGTAGATGCGCGTGACTACGGGGAAGGATTGCCACGGTTGCTGAGCATCAATGCCGATTTGGCCATTGTTGTAATTGGCGCCGTGATACCAGCAGTGAGATACCTGACCACGCCACTGACCAGGGGAAACGGGGATGATCAACGCCATAAGTAAAGGCGTCCAGACCGTTGCCCCGCCTCCGGCGCGGCGGTCGCTCCTCTGGTGGCCGCCGGTACTCGCCTGGCTCGGGGCGACCGCCGTCGTGTTCGCCACCTGCCTCGCCAATCACTGGGACCCGTTCGCGGCGACCGCAACCTGGGGGCACGAAGACGCGCGCAACTACCTGGCGATTGCCAAGAGCGGCTACCGGCTGTTCGTCTGCCCCCGGACGGACCCCGTGTGGTGCGGCAACGCCGGCTGGTTCCCGGCCTACCCGTGGATCGTCGGGGGCCTGCACCGGCTCGGGCTCCCGCTGGCCGGGACCGGCGTCGCCGTCTCCTGGCTGGCCAGTCTCGGGACCCTGATCGTCTTGTGGCAGGCCTTCCTGGTCGAGCGGCCTGGCCTGGCGGCCGGGATCGCGCTGGGCTACGCCGCGGTCGCGCCCGGCCTGGCCTATGACTACGCGATCTTCCCGCTCTCCCTGGTCTGCTTCGCCACCGTCACCTCGTTTGCGCTGCTGCACCGCCGCCGGGTGCTGGCGGCCGGGATCGCGGCCGCGGTTGCGGCGCTGGCCTACCCGGTTGGCCTGGCCGTGGCCCCCGCCGGGCTGTTGTGGCTGCTCACCGAGCGCGGGGTTACCGTGCGCGCGCAGGTGCGACGCTGCGCGCTGTTCGCGGGACCGACGCTGGCGGGCCTCGCGGCCTTCGCGCTCGACCAGCAGCTATCGACCGGCCACTGGAATGCCTATCTGCTCCTCCAGCAGAAGTTCAGGCATGGCCTGCGCGATCCGCTGGGCCCGGTCGCGAGCGCGTTCCGCACGCTGAGCCACTGGCCGCTCGTGACGCATCCGTCGCTTGCGAACCTCTACGACATCGCGGGCGCGATCGCGCTGCAGGCGGTGCTGGTGTTCGCGGTGCTCGTGATCGTGCTGGCCGAACTGGTGATCCGGCGCGGCGCCAGCGCCCGCGCGGACTCGCTGATCGCGATCTGGGCGGTGCTGGCCTGGGTCCTGGTGTACCTGACCGCGCACGTGGACACCTACCGGGGCGTGGCGGCGCTCCTGCCCATCGCGATCCTCGTCCGCCGCCTGCCCTGGGCGCTGTCGATACCGATCACCGTGATAGCGCTGTTCCTGGCGTCGTCGGTCACGCACCTGTACCTCGCGGTGCCCTGACGCCGTCCGCGCAGGGTGGCTTACGGGGTGCAGAACCTGACCTCGGGGTAGCCCGGTGACGGCTCGTCCAGCAGGACCTGCGGCCAGCCTTGCAGGTGCTGGTCGAAGAAGGCTCGGACGTAGGCGCGGGTGATGTCCAGGGACCGCGCTCCGGACAGGCCGGCGCCGGTGTCGATGCCGGTCTGGTCGGCCAGCAGCGCCAGGTCGGTGAAGGAGGCGTGCACCGCGCCGGCCAGCACGAGCCACCGTTTCCAGCCGGTCAGCAGTTCCCAGTCGCGCTCCCAGGTGGTCACGGCGCCTCTCAGAACTTTCCACTCCCGAGTCCCGGGGGCCACTGCGCCTCCGTTCCCCGGGGTGTAGTTGGATTGCTTGCCCAGGAACAGAAATGGCCGTGCCAGGCCTTCGGCCGGGATCAGGGCGGCAGTGGAGCCGTCCATATCGATGCCCGCGCGGATCCGCGAGTCGGCCAGCATCGCGGCGATGGCGGCGGCGCCGCCGGCGGAGTGGCCGGCCATCGCCATCCGGGACGGGTCGATCAGCCCGGCGCCCGGCCAGGCCGGGTGCGCACTGGTCAGCTCGTCGAGCACGAAGGAGACATCCGCCGCCCGGGTTGCCGCTACCTCGTCCTTCCTGTCCCGCCGGGGTGCCTCACGGGCGAGGCAGGTGGTGACCCGCCCGTCGGGAAAGGCCGTGGCGTAACTCTCGTACGTGTGGTCAATCCCGGCCACCACGTAGCCGTGGCTGGCCAGGTCCTCGGCTAGGGCGGTGAGCGCGCTGCGGGAGTTGGTGAAGCCGGGCGAGAGCACGACGAGGGGGTGGCTGTGCTGACTCCCGGCCGGCGCTGGCGTCGCTGACCGCGTTGGTCTCAACCCGGCTCAGCGTGTCCGGCGGGATGCTGGTGATCCCCCTGCTGGTGAGCTGGAACTCAGACTCCGCTGGCGTCATATACCGGGCTCGCCGCCCGTCGGACGGCACCGCCGGGTACCACAGGGAAACCATCAGCTCCCGTGCGTCCACCCCGGCGACCCACGGATCGGGACGGGAGGTGTCCGTCAGCCATACCGAAGCGGTGCCAGCCAGGTACGGACCGGTCGGCTCAGGCAGGTGCGGCGCGGGACTCCGCCCGGTCGGCACATCATCGGCGTCTGCGGAAGCTCCCATGCCGCCCATTGTCACCGCCCGCCCGCGCGTTCACGAAGTGGCCAGACAGCGCCTCGGCCGGGAAAAGCCAATTGCCTGCTAGCCGGGCAGAGGCCGTGAGATGCGCCGCAGTAGGGGGCCGCCGGCTGAAGCCATCAGCCGTACTTGCAGCTCGCCGGGCATGACGCGGCTCGCGGGGCTGGGCCGCCTGCCCGCTGCCGCCATCCGGCTCAGGGCGACCATGCGCCGGACCCGCCTGACCCTGGCGGCGCTATAGCAGGTGAGCGCCTCTGAGAGGTTCGCCGTGCCGGCCAGTGCCGCGGCAAGCGCCGCCGCGTCCTCGAGGGACTGGCAGGCGCCTTGCCCGAGGGTGGGCAGCATGGCGTGCGCGGCGTCACCGACCAGGACGACGTTGCCGCGATGCAGCGCCCGGCCCGGCCAGATGTCATGCACGCGCCACTGCGTCCACCGCTCCGGCGGCGTCGCCCGGGCGACCGCTCGCAGCAACGGATCGGGGTCGTTCGTCAGGTCCTGAAGCAATTGCTGGCCCTCGCCGGGCCTGCGCGCCGGTTGCTCGGCGAACCAGGTGACCCGCCGGCCCGCGAGCCGGAAGATGCCGCTGTAGAACCCCGGGCGCACGACTGCCGAGCATGCGCCGGGCGGTACCTCCGGCAGGTCAGCTTCCGCCGATGCCTGCCATACCGTCCACTGCCATCGTCGGCGCAGCGGGTCAGCTACAGCCGCGCGCAATGTCGAGTGAACCCCGTCCGCGACGACGACCAGGTCATAAGCGGCGGCGAGATCGCTGACGTCGTCGCACCTGGCGCCGTAGCGGACCGTCCCGGCCGGCAAGACATCAGCCAGGGCGCTCAGCAGCTCAGCGCGCTCGACGGTCACGTGCGGGCGCCCCGCCGGCGGCAACTCCACGCACGCGGCGTCGCGCCCGGCCGTGCGCATCAGCATTCGCGAGAATGGCTCACCCGGCAGGTGATCGCACGGTATGCCGAAACCGGGCAGCAGCGTGGTCGCGTTCGACCACAAGTTGATGGCCAGCCCGCTAGCCCGCAGCCCGTCGGCCTGCTCCAGCACGCGGATCTCGTGGCCCGCGCGGCTCAGCGCCGCCGCTGTCGCCAGCCCGGCAAGGCCCGCCCCCGCGATCGCTACCCGCATCAGCGTCCCTCCGTCCCCGGCACCCTGCGCCACCGCGTGCTGGTGCTCAGGCAGAAGCGAGTTGCCCTATCCGCAATTAAAACTTGATGAGTGTGTAGAGACGGAATTACATCGCCCGTAGGTCAGGCGTCCGGCGGGCGGGCCAGCGTCGCCGTCGGCAGCGTCATGATCGCCGGGTTGGCGTCAGCCAGCAGAACCTCCCGCCCGGCCCGGCCGGACCGGCACAGCACCAGCGCCGTCGGCGGCAGATGCTGTAGCTCGTGCTGCTCGACCACGAACTCACGCGACCGCTGCGCGGTGCCCGCCTGCGACGAGCTCGCACCGACGGCGCGGGACGTGCTCCACCCCCACGACGTGCTCTCGCTGATGCCGACCGTGACCGACCGCGAGTCCGACACCGCGGCCGAACTGCTCGCATCCCGGCTCGCCGTCCCGCTCCCCTCGGCGAACGGCGCGAACGTCACCGGCCGGCTCCGCCCGCGGCCGCGGCTCCGCCCCGCCGTCAGCGTGACCGAGCCGGAGTCAGCGACCGAGTCGGAGACACCGACCGTGCTGGTGTACGAGTCACCGGCCGTGTCGGTCACCGAGACCCCGATCGTGTCAGTGAGCTGGCTGATCACGAACCGATGCTCGGTGCCGATCTGGTCGGCGGCGGCCTTGGCATCATCCGCGTTGCCGAGCCGCATGAACGCGACCGCCGCGTTCCCCCGCCCGAGCCGCTCGCGCACCGGGGCCGGCACCGACCGGTAAGCCAGGACCAGGCCAGCGCCGGCAGTCTCGGCGGCGTCGCTGAGCCGGTCAAGCACGTCGCCAGGCAGCCGGTCGGCGCCGAGCACGCAGATCGTCTGTTGCCACGGCTGACCCGGCGGCGCCTGGCGCAGCGCCTCGGTGAGCCCGACGACCAGGTAGCTGGCGAGAACCCGGTTGCCGACCGCGCTGCCCCGCCGGTCCGGCCAGGCCAGCCGCAGCCGGCTCGGGGGCGCCGCCGTCAGGGCGGTGCCGAGCGTCGTCAGCGCGCGCAGCCGGGCTTCCAGCGCCCACGCGCGCTCGACCAGCAACTGCCCGGCCCCGCGGCCGAACGTCGCGCTCAGCGCGGTCAGCTCCGCTGGCTCCAGCGGCCCGTCAGACAGCTGGCCAGGCGCGCCGATCTGCCCGAGCGCCTGCAGCGCGGCGACGAGCCGGCCCAGACTCGCGCGGTCACCGAGCACATCGAGAATGCGGCCGAGCAGCGCCGCGTCCCTGGCCGGATCGGCGGCCCCGCCGGGCTCGCCCGCGGTCGCGGCCGCCGAGGTCAGCGCGAGCACGTCCGCCAGCGCCTCCGGCCCGAACCCGACGCCCAGGTCGAGCCGCGGCAGGTCGCCGGGCAGAACCCAGGTCAGCGGGCCGAGGCCCTGGGCAGCGGCCAGCGCGAGCAGGTCGCGGGCGACGCCGCCCTCGGTCAGGTCGAGCACCGTGACCTCACCGCCCGCCGCCAGGCGCGGCGCCGCGATCATGGTCAGCAGCGCGGACCAGCCCGCGAGCGTCCCGCCGGCCACATCGAGCCGGGCGACGGCAGCCGGCAGCGTCACCGGATACCACTGGGGCTGCCGCCTGAAGGCGGCGTCGCGCTGCTGCCAGTCCCGGTAGCTGCGGGCGTGGGCCTCCCTGCGCGCCGCCAGCTCGGCCTCCTGCACGGCCCGGACGTGCTCCACCCGCTCGTGCTCCGCGCGGATCCCGGTCCGCAACGCGCGCTCGCCCCGGAGCAGGACACGGGCGCACGCGCCCATGACCGCTGCCCCGCCGGCCACCAGCAGCAGCGCGAGCCCGCCGGGGAACCCGGCCGCCAGCCCCGCGGTCGCGCCGCCCGCGGCCACCGTGGCCCCGGCGGCACCGCCCAGCCAGGCCGGCCGGGACAGCAGGGCCTGCTCGCGGCGCTGAGCCGCCAGCCACTGCGGGCTGACCTCGTCCAGCGCCGCCGGAGCCGGCGGCTGAGGCATCGGTCCCGGCTCGGCCGACGCGGCCGCCTGCTGCCAGCCGAGGTAGATCGCGTCGGCCCGCAGCCGGCCCCGCGGCCCCCCGCTCACGGGCGGACCGTCCCGCTTCGCACGGCCACAGCAAACCATTCAGGGAACGGGCTGCCGCCTGCCTGGCCAGCGCCGGACCGCTGAGCGGCTCCGCGGCCGGCCGGAGTGATCGTGATGGTCACGTCGATCTCGGCCGGGGCGGCTGCGGGCGCATCGGCGCTGGTGCTGAGCAGCAAGCCCGTGCCGGTCTGCGGGCCGAGCCCGAGCAGCTCCGCCAGCACGGCCCGGTCGGCCGCCTCGCAGCCATGGATCCACGCAAGCGTGTCGCCGCGCAGCCGCAGGTCACGCCAGCTGGCGAGCACGGCGGCGAGCTGGGCGACGCATCCGGGAGTTTGCGGGGCCAGCGCGACCGCGCGCCCGCGGATGACCTGTCCGAGCACTGTCTGATCGAGCACTGTCTGATCGAGCACGGTCTGATCGAGCACGGTCTGATCGAGAACGGTCTGATCGAGAGCGGCCGGATCCGGCGCGCGGCGCAGGTCTCGCACCGGCACGCCGAGCGCCGCCGCCAGCTCGGCCACTGCCCCCGCAACCGGCGCGGCGCCGGCCAGGTCCACGACGATCACCGCCTTGCGGCGCCGCAGCGCGGCGCAGACGACCGCCAGGCACACCCCGGCCAGCTGGTCCCACGGGCCGCAGGCGAGCGCGCCGCGTTCCAGCTCGGCCCACGACAGTTCGGCCCGCCTGCCGGTGCCGGGCTTGATGCCGATGGCGCAGCCGTTCGCGGTGACCGTCCGGCCCCTGGCTAGTGCCGCACTGGCCGCCCGGCGCCGCATCGCCGCGATCAGGCCGCGGCGCCAGTAGCCCTCGGCCGGCTTCTGGCCGGCCCGCCGCCACCAGCCGAGCCAGAGCAGCAGGCCGGCCTCGGCCGCGCCCGCAATCAGGGCGACCGGCAGCTGGCCGGGCAGCGAGCGCGCGACGACGCCCAGTCCGGCTAACCGGGCCGGATGCCCGTCGGCGGCACGCAGGTAGCTGCCGAGCCACGGCCCGGAGGCAAACCCGCTGAGTGCCCGGCCGGCGCCGATGATCTGCGTCCAGATGAGCCCGGCAGCCAGGGGCAGTGCGAGCCAGGCCGGGCGCCACCGAGTGAGTGCTCCGGCCGCGGCCAGAACCGCGGCGACGGCGAGCGCGACGGGGGCGAAGAGGAGCTGAGCGAGCAGCGCCGCCGTGGCCAGGCCAGCGGTCAGCTCACCGTGGCGGGAAGACCCTGGCGGCCCCGGCAGGTGTAAGCGGCGCGGACCAGGCTGCGTCAGGCCGGTCATCTGAGGACGCATACCGGGTCAAGGTTCCCAGTCCTCCGCCGCATCTGTCCACGAAACGGACCGGCTGCCCGCCCGCCCGGCCGGCACCGGCGGCTCCGGGGACTGCAGTACCAGCCGGAACATGTCCGCCCGCAGCACCGCGGTGGTCAGCGCGACTGGGCGGCCCAGCCCCTGGTCGTCGAACCGAATCGTGATCATCATCGCCGGCTGGCCGGCCGAGAGCCGCAGGCTCCTGGCCACCGATGGCGGTGGCGCCTGCAGCTCGACGTGCAGCGCGCTCGGCGCGCCGGCCATGCGCCGGTCCGCCTCATCGTCCGCCGGGTTCGGCCCGAGGCCATCGAGGACGCCGTTGAGCTGGAGCAGGCCGAGCGTCGCCGGGAGAGACTGGCTGCTGCTCGCCTCGGGCCGACCCGCGATGTCACCGGGGACGTAGGTCGTGGAGAACGCGGCGGGCTCGCCGCCAGCCGTCCACAGGAACCGGACGACGCAGACCGGGTCGCCCGCGGGCAGCCGGAGCGCCCAGCTGATGTCCTCCGGAGGCAGCCGCCAGCTGACCTGACGGCTGCGGCAGCTGAACTCCCCGCCCATCGCGTCCACGTACGACGCCAGGCCGGGCACGCCCTCAAGGCCGATGATGTACTCGGCCGGGCTGGCCCGGTACAGCTGGCCGTCGGCCAGCCGGCGGACCAGGTGCCTGGCGATGAGCTCGTCGAGCGCCGCGTCGATCTCCGCCGTGCTGACGCTGTACCGGCGGGCCAGGGCCGAATGCCGGGGCAGTCGCCAGCCCGGCTCGTGGTGGACAAGCGCGGCGGCCAGCCGGTCGGCCAGCACGCTCACCGCAGGCCTCGGCCCCGCGGGCGCTGGACGGCCGCCCGCGGCGGGCCGCGCCTGGGCGGGTGCCCGCGCCGTCCGCGCGTCGTGGGCCCAGCTCAGACTGTCCTCGGGCGGCCGCGGTCAGGTCACCGGCCGGTCGCTGCTCCGCGGTGTCGTCGTCCGCGTCGACGAGCGAGAAATCGACGCGCTCAGGGTCCATGGCCGATCATTCCGCGTTGCGCCGTGCCCACGCGGCGACCACTCGGCCAAGCAGGATGAGCAGCAGGACAAGTACCAGCAGGACCAGCGCGGCGTCGTAGGCCAGGGTGTTGGCGGCGGTCTCCGGGGTGATCAGCGCCGAGAAGTCATAGACGACGTACGTCAGGTACGGGATGCCTTGATGGGTGAGATGCATCAGCGACGGGTTCTGATCGGAGAAGTTCGCCGTGAAGAGCAGCGGCGCGGTCTCGCCGACAGCAATGGCCGTTGCCACCAGGAAGCCGGTGATCATGCCCGGTATCGCCGACTTCAGCACGATCTTGCGCATCGCCCAGGAGGTCGGTATGCCGAGCGCCTCGGCGCCCTCGCGGTATCCGGTCGGCACCTGCGCGAGGGCCGTCTCGGTCGACTTGGTGATGTAGGGAATCGTCAGCACCGAGATGACCAGGACGGCCGGCAGCAGCCCGAAGCCCATGTGCAGGTCAACGACCAGGGCGATATAGCCGACGAAGCCCAGCACGATCGACGGGATTCCGGCCAGCACCTCATAGCTGCCGCGCAGCACACCGCGGAACCGCCCGGTGGCGAACTCGCTGAGGTACAGGCCGGTCAGCACGCTGATGATGCCGCCGATGATCATCGCGCCGATGCTGATCACGACGGTCCCGATGATCGGCTGCAGCAGACCGCCGCTCAGGCTGGGCTGCGTCCTCGTCCACAGGACATTCCAGTGGAAGTGCGGTACGGCACGGACGACGATCCCGCCCGCCAGCCACAGCGTGGGCGCGATGACGAGCCCCATGGCAATCAGGCACAGCCCCCAGAAAGCAACGTTGCTGACCCGCCGGCGGCGCGGTACTGGCGGCCAGTAACCGCCGCCATCGGCTCCGGGGGCGGCCACGTTCGGCTGGGCTGCCGGTACGCCGCTCATTTGTCTCCTTCTCGTCCCTGTCGCGCTGCTGCGGTGCCGCTCAGACGCCCCGGCCGACCGGCAGCGCCGTGCCGGAGACCTTCCTGACCAGCAACCTGGCTGCTACGTTGACCGCGAGCGTGATCACCATCAGGACGAGGGCGAGCTCCGCGATGGTCCGCACGCTGAATCCGGTGCCGTCCGAGAGCGCGCTGTCGAGCTGAGTGACGATCGTCGCCGAGATGGTGGTCATCGTCCCGTAGATGTTGCTGGACACGGCCCCCAGTGACACACCGCAGACCATTGCGACGGCCATGGTCTCGCCGAGCGCGCGGCCCAGGCCGAGCACCGTCGCGCCGACGATGCCGGAACTCACCCACGGCAGCGTGACCTTGCGCGCAGTCTGGGCGTCGGACATGCCAAGCGCTATCGCGCCCTCGCGCGGCAGGATCGGCACCTGACGGATCAGGTCACGCGATGTCGCGGCCACGATCGGGATGATCATGATGGCCAGTATCAGCCCCGAGGTCAGCAGGCCGTCGCCGGTGCCGGTCGCGCCGCGGAAGTAGTTAAGTACGGGCACGTCGGGCATGTTGCGGGAGATAACCGGGGTGATGTCGCGGGCGATGATCGGCCCGAAGGTCAGCGCGCCCCACAGCCCGATAATGACGCTCGGGATGCCGGCGAGCAGCTCCAGGAAAATGCCGATGCCGGACGCCACGCGCCTGGGCAGCCGCTCCACGATGAACAGAGCGGCCCCGATGGAGATCGGGACACCGACGATCAGCGCGATGGCCGAGGTGGCGAGCGTCCCGACGATTTCGGGCAGCACGCCGAACTGGATGCCCGACAGGTGCTTGACCCCGTCGGTGTTCACGATCGTGGAGTTGAAGCTGCCGGCGTTCCAGACGCTCTTGGTGAAGAAGTCCAGCCCGTTGACGCGCATCGCCGGGATCGCCTGCACCAGCAGTACGACGAGGATGAACGCCAGCGCGAGGGCCGGGATGACCGCTCCGGCCCCGCCCAGCCACTTCAGGATGTCGCCGCGCCGCACGGCCGCGCGCAGCGCGGCCCGGCCGCGGGCCGAGCCGGCCGGGCGGGAGAGCGGGCTGCCCGCTCCCCCGTCCGGACCGGCTGTTGGGGCATCTGCTGCCATGAGTCAGGCGCCGATCTGAGCAATCTGGTTGTCGGTCAGGGTTACCACCGAGGCAGGCAGCGGCTGGAAGTCCACCGGGGTCAGGTAGCTCGTAGCGTCCTGGCCGGTGTGCACAGTCCAGTACAGGAACGCGCGAATGTCCTCGGCGACGGTCCCGTTGGTCTGCTTGGTGTTCACGATGGCGTACTCGTAGTTGATGATCGGGTAGCCGCCGGGCACGCTGGCGTTGATCATCGACAGCGTCTCGTTCGCCGGGGTCTTGCTGGTCAGCGCGTTGGCCTCGGCCGAGATCGTCGCGGGGGTCGGAGCCAGGAACTGCCCGGCGCCGTTCTTCAGCTCGGCCTGCCCGAGGCCAGCGCTCGTGGTCTTCGCCAGGTAGCTGATGCCGATGTAGGCGATGCAGCCCTTAGTGGTGCCGCAGCCGCTGACCATGCCGCCGTTGCCGGTCTCGGCGACCGCGCCGCCTACGGTTGGCCAGTTGACCGTGGTGCCGACATCGGACGACGGCCACGCACTCGGGTCCTGGGAGTTGAGGTAGCTGGTGAACAGGAACGTGTCGCCAGAACCGTCCGCGCGGTGCAGCGGCACGATGGGCAGGCTGCTCGGCAGGCCGACGCCGGGGTTCAGCGCCTTGATGGCCGGGTCGTTCCAGTTGGTGATCTTGCCGGTGTAGATCCCGGCCAGCACGGTCCCGTCCAGCTTCAGCGGCTTGGTCAGGCCCGGCACGTTGTAGTTGATCTGCTGGGCCGAGATCGCCAGAGCGATGTTCAGCATGGTCGGGTAGGAGGCCTTCTGGCTAGCGCTCAGGTAGGCGTCCGAGGCGCCGATATTGATCGTGCCGGTCGCGGCGTCGGACACGCCGGTACCGGAGCCGGTGCCGCCAGTCTCGATCGTGACCAGGGGAGCCTTACTGGAGTTGACGAACTGCTTCTGGTACGCCTCGGTCCACGAGCCCATCAGCGGGTAGAGCAGCGTGCTGCCGGTCTCCGTGATCGTCTCCGGCGTGGTTGCCGGTGAGCTCGGGAGCGCCGGGCCGACCTGCGCGGCTGCGGACGGCGCGGATGACGGGGACGTGCTGGGACTTGAACTGCCGCAGGCCGCCGCCAGCACAGAAAGCGGGACAAGGGCGGCCGCTGTGCACACCAAGCGGATCTTCTTGGCCACCGGGGAATACTCCTTTGCATTTGCACGCTGACGCGTGCGCTAGAGGACTCGCACGCGGATGCGTGCGACCATGTCCGCGCTCACACGCGGCCCTGCGCCCGTGCGGGAGGAGTGCTGTCCGCCCGCACGGGTGGTCTTCTGTCAGCCGAACCGGCCGCCGACGTAGTTGGCGGTCTCTTCGTTGGTGGGGTTCTCGAACATCTGCTTGGTGTCGCCGTGCTCCACCATCCGGCCCTGATTGAGGAAGATGGTGCGGTCGGCGATCCGGTTGGCCTGGGCCAGGTTGTGCGTGACGATGATCACCGTCAGGTTGGGTGCCAGCGTCCGGATGAGCGCCTCGATGGACTCGGTCGCATTCGGGTCAAGGGCGGAGGTCGGCTCGTCGAGCAGGAGGATCTCGGGTCGGATTGCCAGCGCCCGGGCCAGGCAGAGAAGCTGCTGCTGGCCGCCGGACAGCCGGAACGGGGAATCCTTCAGCCGGTCCTTGACCGCCCCCCAGAGGCCGACTTCCGACAGGTGATGCTCGGCGACGTCACGCAGCCCGGCCCGCGCCGTCATGTGGTGCGCTCGCACGCCCGCGGTCACGTTCTCCATGATCGACATGGGGAACGGGTTGGGCCGCTGGAACAGCATGCCGACCTTGCGGCGCAGCGCCAGGAGCTCCACGCCCGGATTCCAGATGCTGCGTCCATCCAGCAGCACGTCCCCGCTGTGGCGATAGCCGGTGACCTTGTCGTTCATCCGGTTGAACGTGCGCAGCAGCGTCGTCTTGCCCGAGCCGGTCGGGCCGATCAGCGCCGTCACCACGCCGCGGCGGACGTCGGTGGTGATGTCCGACAGGATCGCGCGCTGCCCGAAGCTGAGGGTCAGGTCCACGGCGCTGAGGGCGACGGCGCCGTTGGCCAGTGCCTGCGGCTTCGCCGCGACGGTGCTGCCGAGCGGCGCTGCGCTCGGGCCGCTTTGCTCCGCTACCTGCGCCGGGTCAGCCTCAGTCGACATCTAGTTGCCTCACTATGACGATTGCGATCATCGGCCGAAATCAGATAGCCGACGCGTCATTTATAGAGACCGATGGTTAACAGATGTAGAACGCACGGCATCCGGCAAGGTGACGGACGGATGGCGAATGAGGGAACAAGTTCGGGGCGGCCCATCCGTCCTGCTTCGGATGGGCCGCCCCGTCTGGTCGCGGCTGCCGGGCTGAGCTCCGGCTAAACGGCAACCTCCAGCTTGCTGATCTCGCCGATGGCCGCGCTCACCGGGCGCTCGGCCCGGATGCCGCCAGGGGCGAGCACTCGCAGGGTCCAGTCGCCGGGCGCGGCGAAGAACTGGAAGCCGCCGTCGGTTCCGAGCGGCACTTCCGCGACGAAATCACCGCCGGAGTTCAGCAGCCGCGCGTAGCCCGGCGACACCGGCGTGCCGTCCTTGGTCACAGTGCCCTGGACGACCGCCTGATTACCTGCCGAGGTCACCATCGGAGTGTCCGCCGGTGCCCCGCACCCGTCGCTCATGATCCGTCCCCGAGCTCGATCGGGACGCCGACCAGCGAGCCGTACTCGGTCCACGATCCGTCGTAGTTCTTGACGTTCGGCTGGTCGAGAAGCTCGTGGAACACGAACCACGTGTGGGCCGACCGCTCGCCGATGCGGCAGTAGGCGATGGTGTCGATGCCGAAGTCCACGCCGGCGCCGGCGTACAGGTCCCGGAGCGCGTCGTCAGACTTGAACGTCCCGTCCTCCTCGGCCGCCTTGGACCAGGGGATGTTCCTGGCACTGGGCACGTGCCCGCCACGCTGCGCCTGCTCCTGGGGGAGGTGGGCGGGTGCCAGGAGGCGCCCGGCGAACTCGTCGGGCGACCGGACGTCGATCAGGTTCTTGCTGCCGATCGCACTCACGACCTCGTCGCGGAACGCCCGGATCGAGGCGTCCTGCTCCGTGGCGGTGTAGTTCGTGGCCGCCCTGGCGGGCACCTCAGTCACGAGCTCGCGCGAGTCCAGCTCCCACTTCTTCCGGCCGCCGTCGAGGAGCTTGACGTTCTGGTGGCCGTAGAGCTTGAAGTACCAGTACGCGTAGGCGGCGAACCAGTTGTTGTTGCCGCCGTAGAGGATCACCGTGTCGTCGTTGGAGATCCCCCGCTCGGACAGCAGCTTCTCGAAGCCGGCCCGGTCCACGAAGTCGCGGCGTACCGGGTCCTGCAGATCCTTCTTCCAGTCGACCTTGACGGCACCGCGGATGTGCCCCTTGTCGTAGGCACTGGTGTCTTCGTCGACCTCGACCACGACGATGCCAGGGTCGCCCAGATGGGCCTCCACCCAGTCAGCGTCCACGAGAGCGTCGGAACGGCTCATGGAACAGTCCTCTCCTCTTTACTTGTTCTGGTTTGGCTTTGGCCGGCTCCGGCAGGACCCGGCCAGGTGCGGCGAATCAGCAGGTACATCTCGCACCCGAGGCAGAGCCCGAATACGCCGTTCAGGACGGCGGCCAGCAGTCCGGCTGCGCTGGCCGCCATGCCGAGCGGGTCCAGGCCAGCCGCATAGCCCGTCACGCCGATGAGGCTGATGACCAGCCCCACGGCCTGAGCGAACCGCGGCGGGGCCTCGGGCTCCAGTTCCCCTGGCGGTCCGAAGATGCGGCCTGACCAGCCGGCGGTACAGCAGCCCATAGGGCGAGCGCTGCAGGCCAAGCAGCGCTCCGGCAGCGAACACCACTGCCTGGGCGGCGAGCAGCCACACGTTCCCGGTCACGAGGACGACGGCGAAAACCACCATCGTGAGCAGCGCGCCGAAGCGCGGCCCCCGCGGATCGATCTCCATCTGCCTGCTCCCTGGGCTCATGCGGCACCGTTTCGACTCATCGATACGTGAGTCTTGTCTTGCTGCGCGACCGGGAAACCGCTGCCGGACGAACTCGGGCCGGCGGATCAACTACGACATTGGCCGCGCAGCACTGCCTTATGGACAGATAGCGGTAGAGACGCGGCAGAAGTCCACCGCGCGGCGCTTGGTCAGCGCGAGCTGTGGCAGCGGCCACTGAGCGGGCGCGCGTGCAGGCATGTAGCCGATGCTATGCGGGGCCGGGGCTGCTGTCAGCACATAATGCTCAGGCAGATATTTCGGCAATGTCATCTGACGGCCTCACCCAGGGCGGCGATGACCTCCGGCTTCCGTGGCTGACCGGACGCCCGCTTGACGATCCGGCCCTCCGCGTCCGTCACCAGCACCGTCGGGGTCCGCATGACGCCCAGGCTGCGGACGAGATCCAGGTGCGACTCGGCGTCGATTTCGACGTGGGCGACCCCCTCGGCCATCTGCGCGACCTCGGCGAGGATTCGCCTGGTCGCGCGGCAGGGCGCGCAGAACGCCGAGGAGAACTGCACCAGCGTCGCCCGCTCGCCCAGCGGCTGGCCCAGGTCCTCCACGGTGACCCGCGCCGCCGGCGCCGCCTCAGCGCCGCCGGGCCGCGGCCGCCCTGAGGGACCGGCCGGGACCGCGCATCCGCCCGTTGCGGCGCTGCCACAGGCCGCCGCCCGCGAAAGCGACCGCCAGCACAGCCAGCAGGGCGACCACTCCGGATGTCACGCCGGTACAAGCACAAACCTGGCCGGTCGCATTCCCGCGGCGGGGGGAGTCGGGGGTCGTCCCCTGGGGCCAGCACAGGGTCAGGAAGCCGGCACGGTCACCAGCGTCTCGCCACCCGAGCTGATATCGAACTCGTGCACGTTGGTCGTGGCGACCTTGGACTCACCCTGGTACCAGCCGGTGCCGTATCCGGACCCGGGACTGCCGACCGTCCACGAGCCGGCCAGGGTCGGCTTGCCGTTCTTGGCGATGACCCAGAACTTGCAGTACGTGCCGGGCTTGATCCCGGTCACCTGGACCCGCATGTCGGTGCCGCCCCAGGACGACTTCGCGTACTCGACCTTGGCCGTCACGTGCGTCGCCGGGTTGGCGCCAACGGCGACGTCGGCAACCGCGGCCGGAGACGAGCCCAGCTGGAGCGCGGCGGCGGTCCCGCCGGCGGCGATCGCGGCGGCGGCGGCGACCGAGGCCACGCCTCGCCACATCCGGCTCCTGCGCTTGACGGCCACCCTTTTGAGCAGTGAATTAAGCAGCTCGGGCGAGGGCTCGGCCGCATCGGGCAGGCTGACGACGTTCCCGCCCATCCGCGCGACCTCGGCCATCGGTACCCGGCTCAGCATCGCGGGCAGGCCGGCCAGGCCAGCCAGCTCGTCCCGGCACGAGGCGCAGCTGCCGAGGTGCTCGTCGACGAGCGCACGCTCGGCCGGATCGATGGCGCCTACGACGTAGACGCCGAGCAGCTGACGGATTTCCCTGCAGGCAGGGCCGCCGGCACCAGTCACATTCATGGCGCGAGCCCCCGTTCCTCCAGTGCCAGCCGCAGCGCCCGGAGCGCGTAGAAGGTTCTTGATTTAACAGTTCCCGATGGTATGCCGAGTGTTACCGCCGCCTCAGCGACCGATTTGCCGCGGTAATAGGTTTCCAGGAGCACGCCTCGATGTTCGGGGCGCAGCGCGCTGAGCGCATCCGCGACCGCCCACGACTCCAGCGCGCGCTCGGCGTCATCAGGGCCGGCGATGACCTCGAGGGCGGACTCGCCAACCTCGTGCGGGCGTGCGCGCTTGGCCCGGTACGCGTCAATAGCGAGGTTCCTCGCCACCGCGAACAGCCACGGCCGGGCAGGCCGGTCGGCGATGGCTTCCGGGTGCTGCCAGGCGCGCAGGAGTGTCTCCTGCACGATGTCCTCTGCGCGCTGCCGGTCGCCGCTCATCAGGTGCATCGCGTATCTGAGCAGCGGCGCTGCATGCTCAGCGTAGAGCGCACGGATCAGGTCCTCGTCGGATGGTGTCCGCGAGTTCCTGGCTCCGGTGCTTCCGAGGCCTGCCATGCCCACTAGAACGTCCGCAATGCCGGGACCGGTTCACGCCGGTCGAAGATCCCTTATCCCCCCGCGAACGGGGGCAGTACCTCGATGACCGCGCCGTCGCTGAGCTGCACCGACTCGGCCGCCTGGCGCCCGACCTGCGTCCCGTCGACGAGGAACGAGGACCGCGCGAGCACGGGCGCCAGCGCCTCCCGGACGGCCGGGCTCGCCCGCCTGCGCGAGCGCCGAGGCCAGCGTGTCGGCCGCAACCGACTGCTCAGCCACCCCGGCCGCGTCCTTGGCCGCCGCCCAGTACCGCAGGGTCACGTGCGCCATGTCAGCTATCCTCGCTCATAGCGAACCCGCCGACGACGACACGGGCGTGCAGCAGGAGACAAATGGGTTCACGCGGCGGCTGACGCCGCCGTCCGGAGGTGGCAGCGGTTGAGCAATGTGTTGCTGCTCACCAGCGCGCGCGAGTCGTCCGCCGACATTCTTCCCTCGCTCAGCCTGCTCCCCCACGCGGTCCGGGTAGCGCCCGCCGCCGCCGAGCAGGTTGCGGCCGCCAGGCCGGCGCCGGATGCGGTACTGGTCGATGCCCGGCGCGACCTCGTTCACGCCCGGCGGGTGCTCCGCAGCCTCAGGTCGGCCGATGTCCAGATTCCGGTGCTGGTCATCGTGTCCGACGGCGGCTGGGCGGCCACCTCGGCCGACTGGGGCGCCGATGACTTCCTGCTGCACACCGCCGGGCCGGGCGAGGTGGAGGCACGGCTTCGGCTGGTGATCGGCCGGACCAGCCAGACGCTGCCGCAGCCGCAGAACGAGATCCGCTCCGGCGGCCTGGTGATCAACGAGGCCGCCTACTCGGCCAGGCTGAGCGGGCGCGCCCTGGACCTGACGTTCAAGGAATTCGAGCTGCTGAAGTTCCTGGCCCAGCACCCTGGCCGGGTCTTCACCCGAGCGCAGCTGCTGCAGGAGGTCTGGGGATATGACTACTTCGGCGGAACGAGGACCGTGGACGTTCACGTCCGCCGGCTGCGGGCCAAGCTGGGCACCGAGAACGAGGAGCTGATCGGAACCGTGCGCAACGTGGGCTACCGGTTCGTGCCCAGGCCCACGTCTGCGGTCCGCGGCGCGAGCGGCCCGGACCCGGCGGGCGTGCTGACCCGGGGAAACGATCCCCAGGGACCCCCCGGCGTGCTGACCGGAGAGGGCGACCCCACCGCGGGCCGCCGCGAGCCGGCCCTCGGATCGGGCGCCCATGGCGACCGCTAGCCCGCAGGCCGATCAGGCCGGCGTGCGCCTCAGCGTCGGCGGCCCGCTGTCAGCCGGTGAAGCCGCGGCCGTCCTGGCCCTGGTCCAGCGGGCGGCCGACGAGGACGGCGTCAGCCCGCTGTCCGAGCACGTCATGCTCCACCTGCGCTACGGCGGCGATCAGCTCGCCCGCAACGTCCGGCTCTGGAAGGACGGGACCCTGGCCGGCTACGGCCACCTGGACCCCACCGATCCGGTCGAGGGCCCGGCGGGCGAGATGGTCATCGACCCGCCCATGCGGCGGCAGGGCCTTGGCCTGATACTCGGCGAGGCCCTGGTCGCCGAGGCGGGCGAAGCCGGGCTGCGGCTGTGGGCGCACGGCGAGCTGCCGGCGGCCGCCCGGCTGGCCGCCGCCGCCGGCTTCGTCCGCGTCGCGGGCCCTCTGGCAGATGCGCCGCTCGCTGCAGGCCAGAATCGGCAGGTCCCAGCTGGCCGACGGGCTGACGGTGCGGACGTTCGCCCCGGGCCAGGACGAGCAGGCGTGGGTCCGGCTCAACCACCGCGCGTTCGCCCGGCACCCGGAGCAGGGTGCCTGGACCGCCGATGACCTGGAAATGCGCGAGCGCGAGCCCTGGTTCGACCCGGCCGGGTTCTTCCTCGCCGAGCGGGACGGCAGACTGGTCGGCTTTCACTGGACCAAGATTCACGGCGGAACGGCGGCTGACGCCGAGGGCCACGCCCATGAGGCCATCGGGGAGGTCTACGTCGTCGGCGTAGATCCGGACGAGCGCGGCACCGGCCTCGGCCGGGCCCTGACCCTCGTCGGCCTGCGTTACCTGCGGGGCCGCGGTCTCGCGCAGGTCATGCTTTACGTCGACGAGACCAACGCGGCCGCGATCGGCCTCTATGAGTCCCTGGGCTTCACGCACTGGGATACCGACGTCATGTACGCCGATCGGCAGCCAGGCTGACCCGGCGGCAGCCAGCTGATCAGCGAGCCGCGTCGGCGCCGGCCGCCCGCCGCAGGCCCAGGACCTCGTCGATCTCGGCGGGCGTGAGCGGCCGCTCTGCCGTCGCCACGGCACTGAGCACCTCGGAGTACAGCTCAATCTCATCGAGCGCGACCCGGTCGTGGAAGCGCAGGTCGAGGTTGTCGTCTCGCAACGCGCCCACCTCCATCGCGGCTCCCGGGTCCGGCTTGCGTTTCAGGCTAATGCGCGCGCCGCCCGCGCGCATGACTCATCGGGGTCATTTCGTGGTGCCAGCCGGCCAGGTCTCTGATCCCCACTGAGCGGCGCGGTGCCGTCTGGCCCTGGCGACGTAGCCGGCCGAGGTGTCGGCAAAGACCTGCCGGTCGGCCTCGGTCAGCTCGCGGATCACCCGGCCGGGAACGCCCGCCACCAGGACGCCTGCCGGTATCACCGTGCCGGGCGGCACGACGGCCCCGGCGGCGATCAGGCTGCCCGCGCCGACGCGGGCCCGGCCCAGGACGACCGCGCCGATGCCGACGAGAGCGCCCGCCTCGACGTGGGCTCCGTGCACGACGGCCTGGTGGCCCAGGCTGACCCGCTCCTCGAGGACGACTGGCTCTCCCGGGTCCACGTGCAGGCAGCAGAGGTCCTGGATGTTGGACTCGGCGCCGACGACGATCTCGGCTTCGTCCGCCCGCAGCACGGCCCCGTACCAGACCGATGCCGCCCGGCCGAGGGTGACGTTCCCGATCACCACGGCCCCCGGAGCGATCCAGGCATCCGGATCAATACGCGGCGCTAGGCCGCCCAGCGACCCGACCATGGCGATCTGATCCAATGCCTACCTCCAGTGAGAGTTACCGGGCGATCTGTGATGGTCCGTCAATGAAGATTAACTAAATCAGAACAAAACATCGTTTCGGTTGCGCGTGCGGGAGGTTAGGGACAGAGTCGTGGCGCGACATCGCATAACTCCGCTGTGCGTCCGGCAGCCCGTTGTCCCCGAGTTCACCGGTCGCGTGGCGCCGCCCTGACGGGCAAACCGACCCCGCCGGAACTGATCTGAACAGGTGACAGCATGAGCGAGCACGGCCATCTCCCGGCAGACCTGGGACACGACGACCAGTTCGAGCGGGAGATGCGCGGCTATAGCCGCCGGGCCGTCGATGAATACGTCGCTGCCCTCCGGATTGACGTGCGGAGCCTTGAGGACGGCAAGCGGGACATGGAGGACCGGCTGTCTCAGGCCCTCGATGAGAACGAGCGCCTCAAGCTGGAGTTGTCCGCGGCCAGGTCGGCGGGCAGGCCGCCGCACGAGGAGATCAGCGAGCGGATCGGCCAGATCCTGAAGCTGGCTGACGACGAGGCGAAGTCGCAGCGCACCAAGGCTGACGACGAGATCGTCAAGATGCGCACTGACGCCCAGGCCGAAACCACGAAGCTGCGCGCTGACGTCAAGGCCGAGACCGACAAGAACCGCGCGGAGGCCCAGGAGCAGGCCGAGCGAATGCTCAGCGCCGCCCAGGAGCAGGCCGAGAACACCGTCGCGACGGCGAAGAGCGAGGCGGACAAGGCTCGCAAGAGCGCCACCGCCGAGGCTCAGCAGGTGGTCGCGGACGCGACCAAGCAGTCGGAGACGGCGGTCGCGACCGCTAAAGCGCAGGCCAAGCAGCAACTGGACGAGGCCACGGCGCGGGCGACGGCCATCCACGACGGCGCCGAGCGCCGCCTGAACCTGCTGATGTCCAGGCACACCGAGGCGATCCGGCGCCTTACCGAGATCCGCGACGTCGTGACGACTCTGGTCGCCGGCGAGTCCGACCGCGGCTCGCTTGAGGATGAGGTCGCCCGGTCGGTCGCCGGAGCCGTGGCCGGCGCGGCCAGCCCCGACGCGAAGCAGCCAGGTCGGCCGCCGTCAGGTCCCGAGGGCAGGCACGCCGGGGCGGCCGACGGGCCGCCGGCCCGCGGCCAGGTGGTGCATCCGCAGGCAGTACCGGCTCAGAGCGTGCCCGCGCAGGGGATGCCGGCGCAGGGAATGCCGCGCAGGGAATGCCGGCGCAGGGCCAGCGGCAGCCAGCGCACGGGCAGGCCCAGGGTCCCGCGCAGCACGGCAACGGGCACGGCAACGGCGGCCGCGCCGGGGCCTGACTCCGCCCGCGCCGCCGACGACGACACGGCGTCCGGGATCTCCAGGGCCCGCGAGTAGCTGCCCCTGAGGCCCGAGCCCGATGACTTGGCTGCATACGGGTTCGATACTGCCTACTAGGCCGGGCTAGTTCGAGAGCGTGTCGAGCCTGCGCAGGATGACTCCCTCGCGCAGCGCCCACGGGCAGATCTCAAGCACCGGCAGGTCGAACAGGTCCATCGCGGCGTCGGCCACGATCGCGCCCGCCGCGAGCTGGGCGGCCCGGCCTTCGGACACGCCGGGCATAGCCGCCCGCTCGGCCACCGTCGTCTGGGCCAGCCGCTCGGCGATGGCCGTCACGTCGGTGTGCTTGAGCACCCGCCGGACGAAAGGGCCGTCGCTAGACGGCGCGGCTCCGGCCAGGCGCGCAAGCTGCCGGAACGTCTTGGACGTCGCCACCGCATGGTTCGGCGAGCCCTCGCGCAGGACCACGCTCGCGCTGGTGGCGATCTCGGCCCGCACGTGCTTGCGCAGGGCGCGGACCTCGTCCGGGCTCGGCGGATCGCCTGGCAGCCAGTCCCTGGTCAGCCGCCCGGCGCCGAGCGGAAGCGAGACCGCGCACGCCGGTACCTCGTTCTGGCCGGAGGCGATCTCCAGGGAGCCGCCGCCGATGTCGAGCAGCAGCAGCTGGCCCGATGACCAGCCGTACCAGCGACGGGCCGCCAGGAAGGTCAGCCGGGCCTCGTCCGTTCCCGGCAGGACGCGGATGGCGACGCCGCTCTCGGCCTCGATCGAGGCCAGCAGCTCATCGCCGTTGGAGGCATCGCGCACGGCCGAGGTGGCGAAGGCCAGCAGCTCATGCACGCCCTTGTCCTCGGCGATCCGAAGGGCCTCCACCACGAACTCGCGCAGCTGCTGGGCACAGTCAGCGGTGAGCCGGTTCCCGGCATCGAGATGCTGGCCCAATCTCAGCTCGGCCTTGTGCGAGAACGCGGGGATCGGCCTGGCGCCCTGATGGGCATCAACTACCAGCAGATGGACGGTGTTTGATCCCACATCGAGCACGCCAAGTCGCATAACCCGACGCTACAGGCACTCCGGGACGGGAACATCCTGGCGCTCCGCTGAGCTTTCGCAGGTGAAGCCGAGAGCACAAGCGGAGGACAGTCGTGACCACAGCGCAGACCGATGCCGGGCAGACCGATGCCATCAGGCTCGAACCCAGCCACAAGCGGGTGCGGGTGCTGCTGGCCGGAGAGCTCGTAGCCGACACCACCCACGCGATCCTGGTGTGGGAGAACCCGCACTATCCCGCCTACTACATACCGGGCGGCGACGTCCGGGCGGAGCTGGTCCCGGCCAGCGACGTGAGCGCCGAGCAGATCAGCGGGCGCACCGGCCGGGCCCTGGGCGAGCCCGAGGTGCTGAGCGTGAAGGTGGCGTCGGCCACGGCCGAGGGTGCCGCCCGCCGCTACCCCGCCAGCTCGGCCGAGGAACTGCGCGATTGCGTGCGGTTCGACTGGGGCGCGATGAGCGAATGGCTGGAGGAGGACGAGCCGGTCTACACCCACCCCCGCAGCCCGTATACCCGGATCGACATCCTCGCCAGCTCCCGGCACGTCCGGGTCGAGCTGGACGGGGTGACCGTCGCCGACTCGCGCAGTCCGCGGATCCTGTTCGAGACGGGCCTGCCGGCGCGCTACTACCTGCCGCTGACTGACGTGCGGACCGACCTGCTGACGCCTTCGGACACCCATACCAGCTGCCCGTACAAGGGAACGGCCGCCTACTGGTCGGTCGATACCGGGACGCGGGTGCACAGGGACGTGGTCTGGATCTACCGGACACCGCTGCCGGAGAGCCAGAAGATCGCCGGGCTGGCCTGCTTCTACAACGAACGGGTCGAGGTCTTCGTCGACGGCGAGAAGCAGAGCCGGCCGAAGTCACCGTTCAGCTAGTCCGTCCTGCTCCTACTCCGCGGCGAGCACGGTCAGTCGGCGGCGGCGGCGAGCGGGCCCGCCTCCTCGCCGTCCAGGTCCTCGATCCGCGCGGCCGACGGACCGCGGCGGGTCTGGATCTGGCCGGCCGCGGTCTCGGCGTCGTGCAGCACCCGCACGAGATTGCCGTTCGCCAGCTTGCCGCAGTCCTCCTCGGACCAGCCCCGCTCGAGCAGCGCCGCGATCAGGGCCGGGTAGCACGACACGTCCTGCAGGCCATCGGGCAGGCGATCGACGCCGTCGTAGTCGCCGCCCACGCCGATGTGATCGATCCCGGCCACCTCGCGCACATGCTCGGCGTGCGCCACCACGTCGCGCAGGGTCGCGGTGGGCTGCGGATGCTGGGCGGCCCATTCCTCGCGGAAGTTCTTGCGGCTGGCCCAGTCCCGCTGATCCAGGCCCCGCCGGTCCATCTCGGCCGCGAACTCAAGCGCCCACTCCCGGCACTGCCGGGACACGAAGGCCGGTACGAACGTGATCATGCAGATGCCGCCGTTGGCCGCGAGCCGGGCCAGCACCGGGTCGGGCACGTTCCGCGGGTGGTCGCAGACGGCCAGCGCCGAGGAGTGCGAGAAGATGACCGGCGCCTCGGCAATGTCCAGGACGTCGTTCATCGTGGTGGCCGCTACGTGTGAGAGGTCCACGAGCATCCCGAGCCGCTGCATCTCCCTGACCACTTCGCGGCCGAAGTCGGTCAGCCCGCCGGCGGCCGGCTCGTCGGTCCCCGAGTCGGCCCACGGCACGTTGAGGTTGTGGGTGAGGGTCATGTACCGCACGCCCAGCTCGTACAGCGAGCGAAGCACGCCCAGCGAGCAGGCGATCGAGTGCCCGCCCTCGGCTCCGATCAGCGAGGCCACCCGCCCGGCCGCCATGATGCGCTGGACGTCATCGGCAGTGAGCGCGAGCTCAAGGTGCTCCGGGTACTGCGCGACCAGCAGCTTGACCAGGTCGACCTGTTCGAGTACCGCGGTGACCGCGGCCTCGCCCTGCAGCTCGGCGGGCACGTAGACCGACCAGAACTGCGCGCCGACGCCGCCCTGGGCCAGCCGGGGCAGGTCGGTGTGCGTGAACTCCACCGGCGCCAAGATGTCGGTCTTGGCCGGATCCATCGAGCCGGCCGCCCGCAGCGTCCAGGGCAGATCGTTGTGCCCGTCAACGAGCGGGAATCGATCAAGGAGTGCACGTGCCGCCACAATCCCGGCGGAGGAGGCATCAGGTCGCATCACGGACCCCAGCCTAGGTTGGGCCGCGAATGCCGGCCTGCCGGGGCCGGCCGGGCACCGGACCAGCGCCGCCCCGCTTAGGATGTCGGTGTGCAGCAGCGGATCGGCGTCTGGATCATCGTCGTGGTGATCGCCTGCGCCGGGTTCGGAGCGTGGGTGGGCAGTCACATTGGCGGCGGCCACGTGGGCATGGTCGCCCTGATCGGCGCCACGTTCGGGGTACTCGGTTCGTTCCTGCCCGGCTCGGTCCTCTGGGTCCGCGGCCGGGTCCGCCTGCCCCAGGGCTCTTCCCGCACCTCCTGATTTC
Organism: uncultured Acidobacteriota bacterium; assembly: GCA_963743375.1. Lineage (GTDB taxonomy): Bacteria > Acidobacteriota > Terriglobia > Terriglobales > Acidobacteriaceae > JABDBE01. The sequence continues at coordinate 472,679 of CAVUQA010000002.1, forward strand.
AGCGGCCGTGCGGGCCACGGCGGCCACGGGCGTTCCCGCGTTCCCGTCTATTTGCGAGAATGTACCGTTATGGCGCTCAACATAACCCGGCTGCTCGACGTCCGCCTCTATCGTGCCTTCGACCTGGACAGTGGCGGGCGGATCCTCGCCGGCAGCGACGACTCGGGGTCGACCCAGCTCGTCGAGATGGCGCCCGACGGGACCGCCGTCCCCCTCACCGCACTGCCGGGCCCGTGCACCGGGCGTTACGTGCCTGGTCAGCGCGTTGTGATCGTCTCGCACGACGCCGGCGGGAACGAGCGCGAGCAGCTCTCCACCCTCACGCTGCCAGGGGTTTCAGGGCAGCCGGCCGGGCTTGCCGACCTGACGCCGCTGGTGCATGACCCCGCGTTCATCCACCGGCTCGCGGACGTGCAGACCGGGCAGGTCTGCTACTTCACCAACAGAAGGAACGGGGTGGCCTTCGACCCGGTCATCCGTCAGCTGGCGGACGGCTCGGAGCGGGAGCTCGTCCTGGCCGACGCGATGCCCGACGAGGCGGCGATCTCGCCCGACGGCCGGTGGCTCGCGATGACGGTGATGTCAGCCGTGACCGCCAACTCCATGCACGTCGTCCTCGTCGACCTCTCGGTGCCCGCCGGCCAGGAGCGGATGCAGGAAGTCACGCCAGCCGACGCCCCGGCGCTCAACAGCGCCCTCAGCTGGTCGCCCGACAGCTCGGCGCTGTATTTCAGCTCGAACAACGACCGTGAGTTCACCGCCGTCGCCAGGTACGAGCTGGCCAGCCGCGAGCTGACCTGGCTGGTCGCCGACGAGGGGGCCGACCTGACCGGCTGGCTGGCGCCGGACGGCGCCAGGCTGCTGGTCGAGCGCAACTACGCCGGCGCCTCCTCGCTCGCGGTGCACGAGGCCGCGACGGGCAAAAGGGTCGCGGACCTGGCCCTGCCGGCGGTCGGCACCGTGACCGACCACGTGCCGGCGCTGGCCTGGGCGTCGGACAGCTCGGCGGTGGCGCTCACGATCAGCGGGGCGCAGGCGCCGGGTGACGTGCTATTCGCCGAGCTCGGCGAGCGGGGCACGGTACGGCAGCTGACGCACTCGGTGCGCGCGCTCGATCCCGACCGGCCCGCGGTCCCCGAGCTGCACCGGGTGCCGGGCGCGGCCGGAGAGATCCCGTGCCTGGTCTACCGCCCGCCGGCCGGGGATGCCGCCGGTGACCTGGCCGGGTCGGCGGTGCTGGTCGTGCACGGCGGGCCGGAGTCGCAGGCCCGGCAGGGGTTCAATACCTACGTCCAGGTCCTGGCCGCGGCCGGCCACACGGTGCTTGTGCCGAACGTGCGCGGGTCGACCGGCTACGGCAAGAGCTGGTACAGCGCCGATGACGTCCGCCGCCGGCTGGACTCCGTCGCCGATCTCGCCTCGCTGCACGCCTACCTGCCGCAGCTCGGCCTCGACCAGCAGAGGGCGGCGCTCTGGGGCGGCTCCTACGGCGGGTACATGGTGCTGGCGGGGCTGGCGTTCCAGCCCGAGCTGTGGGCGGCGGGGGTGGACATCGTCGGCATCGCGTCGCTGGTCACGTTCCTGGAGAACACCTCGGCCTACCGCCGGGCCTACCGGGAGCGGGAGTACGGCACCCTGGCCCGCGATCGCGAGTTCCTGCACTCGGTGTCGCCGCTGACCAGGATCGATGACATCCGGGCGCCGCTGTTCCTCATCCATGGCGCCAACGACCCGCGGGTACCGCTCAGCGAGGCCGAGCAGATCCACGAGGCGATGACCAGCCGCGGCCGCGAGTGCGAGCTGCACGTTTACCACGACGAGGGCCACGGCCTGGCCAGGCGGGCAAACCGGCTGGACGTGGTGCCGAAGGCGCTGGCGTTCCTCGCCCGGCACCTGGCGGTCAGTCCGAAACCCGGCGCTTGAACGTGTAGGTCGTCAGGGACCAGGTGGCATCCCAGTAGGTCCGGCCCTCGGCCTGATGCCGGTGCTCCTCCTGGCTGGTCAGCTCCCAGCCGTCGGCTCCGAACTGGTTCAGCAGCTCCAGGACCGTGAGGCGGCCGTCCGAGAGGTTCTTCTCCTCGTCGCTGCCTGGTCCGTGCCACAAGATCGTCCGGGCATGCGCCTGGTCGCGGGCGTCGTGGGTGATCGTGAGCTGTCCGTACTGCCACACTGACATTCCGTGAGTGTTCCCAGCGACCCCCGGGGGTTACCGGTTGTGGCTGCCAGGAGGTGTGCCTGTCTACTGTCGTCATAGCGACAGTAGACAGGCACACCCCGAGAAGTTGATCTTTGCCCGGATGGCAGTTCCGTCCAGATTCGGCCCCATTCACCTTTCCTTCAGCGAGAGGCGGCATGCTTGCTCGCGTGATTAGCCAGGGACCAGCGGCCGCGCCGCGGCGGGCGGGCGCAGGATCCGCGCACCGCCGCGCGCATCGGCCCGGTGCCGCGCCGCGGCCCCGGATCGTCGATGCCTGCGCCGCCCTGGCCGGGCTCGGGTTCGGGGTCACCCTGGGCACCGTCGCCATCGGCGAGACGCACGGTTCACTTGCGGCCCCGGGCGGGCTGCTCACCGCCGCCGGACGGCTGGCGGGCTTCACCGGCGCCTACCTGCTGCTGATCCTCGTCCTGCTGATCGCCCGGCTGCCCTGGCTGGAGGCGGCGGCCGGCCAGGATCGGCTGACCCGCTGGCACCGCAAGGTCGCCCCCTGGGCCCTCTGGCTGATCTGCGCCCACGTCGTGCTCATCACGCTCGGGTACGCGGAGGCGGCCAGGGTCGGAGTACTCCGCCAGCTCTGGGTCTTCATCACGTCCTATCCCGACCTGCTCATGGCCATCGCGGGATTCGGGCTGCTGATGATGGCGGGGATCACGTCGATCAGGATCATCAGGCGGCGGCTCAGGTACGAGACCTGGTGGATCGTCCACCTCTACATCTACCTGGCCCTCGCCCTGGCGTTCGCCCACCAGATCGTGACCGGCGTGGCCTTCGTCGGCCACCCGCTGACCAGGGTGATCTGGATCGTGATCTGGGCTGGCACCGCCGGGATGGTGCTGGCCTTCCGGGTCGTGCAGCCGATCTGGCGGAGCCTGCGCCATCAGCTGGAGGTCGTCGAGATCCGGGAAGAGGCTCCGGGCATCTTCTCGCTCATCTGCCGGGGCCGGCGCCTCGACCGGCTGGCGGTGTCGGGAGGCCAGTTCTTCCTCTGGCGATTCCTCACCAGGGACCTCTGGTGGCAGGCCCATCCGTACTCGCTGTCCGCCCTGCCGCAGCCCCCGTACATCCGGGTGACCGTCAAGGATCTGGGCGATCAGAGCCAGGCCATCCGCAGTCTGCGGCCGGGCACCAGGATCGCGATCGAAGGCCCGTACGGCGCCTTCACCCAGCACGCGCGTGTGTCCGACCGGGTCGTGCTGATCGCCGCCGGAGTGGGGGTCACACCGCTCCGCGCGCTGCTGGAGGAACTCCCGCACCACACCGACATCATCGTGATCATCCGGGCGTCGACCAGCGACGATCTCGTCCTTCACCAGGAGATCTCCGCGCTCGTCGACCGGGCTCGCGGCCGGCTGCACGAGATCATCGGCTCGCGCCACCGGGTCCGGCTCGACGTGCGCATGCTCAGGCGGCTGGTCCCGGACGTCGCCGACCGCGACGTGTATGTCTGCGGCCCCGACGGCTTCATGAACGAGGTCATCGACGCCGCCCTGCGCCTCGGCGTGCCCGAGGAGCAGATTCATCAGGAAGCGTTCGGATTCTAGGACCGGGTGGAAACCGGCATGGTTGCTAGCGGAGGAATGACCCGATGAGACGGACCCCGATCGTCCTGACCGCCACTGTGGCGGGCGTGGCGGGCGTGCTGGCCTTTCATACCAGCCCGACCCACCTCGGCACGCTGCCCGCCGCATCGGCACCGACCGACAATCCGACCACCAGCAACGGCACGACCGGGACCGGCGGCAGCCAGAACACCACGACCGGGAAGGGCACCAAAGCCACCGGCCACAAGGCCAGGCCAAGCGCCAGCGCCACCGCCACCGGCACCGGCACCGGCACCGGCACCGGCACGAAGACCGTCAACGGCCCGAGCGTGAACTACAGCTTCGGCGTGCTATCGGTCTCGGTCACGGTCAACCTGAGCACCCGCAAGATCGTCAAGGTCGGCATCGCGTCGCTGGAAGATGACGGCTCGTTCCGGTCGGAGATGATCGACCAGCAGGCGATCCCGATCCTGGAACAGGAGGCGCTGCAGGCGCAGACCGCCAACATTCAGAGCGTATCGGGGGCCAGCTTCACCAGCTCGGGCTTCCAGCAGTCGCTGCAGGGGGCGCTGCACACCCTGGGCCTCGCCTGACCGGTGGCCGCCGACTCCGTCCACACGATCCACCACCGCGAGACCGTCATGGGCACGGTCGTCACGATCGATCTCTACACGACCGACGGTGAGGCCGGCGACCGGATCGCCGGGCAGCTCACCACGGCGCGGAAGCTCCTCCACCAGGCCGACGCGATCTTCAGCACCTGGCACCACGACAGCCCGGTCAGCCGCCTGCGGCGCGGCGAGATCACCGCCGCCCAGGCACCCGCCGAGGTGTCCGAGGTGCTCGCCGAGTGCGCGGTCGCGCGCGAGGCCTCAGGGGGCTGGTTCGATCCGTGGGCCATGCCCGGAGGCGTCGACCCGACTGGCTACGTCAAGGGCTGGGCGGCGCAGCGCGCCCTGCGTGCCTTCGGTGCCGAGAACCTCTCCGGCGTCATCGTCAACGCCGCCGGCGATATCGCCTGCTCTGGCGGCCTCGGCCAGGGGAAGCCGTTCCGCATCGGCATCACCGACCCGCTCGCCCCGCGCCGCCTCGCGGCGATCGTCGAGCTGACCGCGGCGATCGCGACCTCGGGAACATACGAGCGCGGCGAGCACCTCATCGACCCGCACACCGGCCTGCCGGCCGCCCGCGTCGCCTCCGCCAGCGTCACCGGCCCCGACCTCGGGCTCGCCGACGCGCTCGCGACCGCTCTCGCCGTGGCCGGGCCCGATGGGCTGCTGCGCGTCGAGGCGCTTGACGGCTACGAGGCGCTGCTCATCGCGCACGGCGGCGAGCGCCTGAGTACGGCCGGTTTCCCCTTCGCGCCGGATCAGCCCTGAACCCTGACGCGGAATGGCGGGAAAACTATATGTTTGGCCCGCACCGGGTTATGTTCTGGGCGAGGCGAGGAGCGTGTCATGGCAGAGGCAGCCTTCAGGATTGGTGAACGCGTCACCTGCTCGGACGGTGATTGCGGCCGCGTAACCCGGGTTGTACTCGACCCGGTCGCCGCTGCGATCACCCATCTGGTGGTCGAGCACTGGCACCAGCACCGGCAGGCCCGGCTCGTCCCGGTGGACCTGGCCGAGGGTGAGGCCGCCGAGATCAGGCTCCGCTGCACGAGGTCGGAGTTCGACAGCCTACCGCCAGCTGAGGAGCGGGATTTCGTCGACGCTGATCTCCCTGGCTATGAGCCGGACCAGGTACGTGGCCCTGCCCTATTTCGGCCTGAGCGCGATGGCGGGCATCCGGCCAGGCAGCGGAATGGACGGCGAGTGGACCCGCGGCCAGGGATGGGACCCGGCCGGCAGCCACGGCCCGGCCCGGCGCCTCGTCACGCTGGACTCGGTACCGGCGGGCGAGGTGCAGGTGCGCCGAGGCGATCGCGTCCACGCCACCGACGGGGAGATCGGGCGGGTTGAGGGCCTGGTCATTGACCCTGACAACCACCACGTCACGCATGTGCTCCTCGCCGATGGCCACCCGTGGGGCCGCAAGGACATCGCGATCCCGATCGGCGCCGTCTCGGGACTGGAGCTCGGCGTTCGACTAAGCATTTCCAGGCAGCAAGTCGAGGACCTCCCCGAAGTCGAGATCGACCGGCAGGGCAAGTAGGCGGCGACCTCGCTCAGCCTGAGTGACTACATCGGCGATCTGCGCAGGCTTCCGTTCGCCCTCCCCGAGCGCCCGGCCTGGCACGTCATCGGCAGCGTGGACGCGCTGGTACGCAGCGCCCTGGCGACGCTCGGCCGCGATTTCGCGCTGATCACCGAGGCTGTCGCCGTCCACCGGTCGGCTGAGGTCGCCCGGTCGGCCGAACTCACCGGCCCGGTCATCCTCGGGCCGCGGTGCCGGATTGGGCCCGGAGCGGTGCTGCGCGGCGGCGTCTGGGCCGACGAGGACGTGACGATCGGCCCGCACTCCGAGGTGAAAGGCTCGCTGATCTTCGCCCGGTCCGCGGCGGCGCATCGCAACTACGTCGGCGACTCCGTCCTCGGCCGCGACGTCAACCTGGAAGCAGGAGCGGTGCTGGCCAATCATCGCAACGAGCGCGCGGACCGGCAGATCTCGGTTTCTTATGACGGGAACGTAATCCCGACGGGGCTGGTCAAGTTCGGTGCGCTGATCGGCGATGGGTGCAAGATCGGGGCCAACGCCGTGACCAGCCCCGGCACGCTGCTGCCGCCCGGCACGATTGTCGGGCGGCTGGCGCTCGTCGATCAGCTGGCGCGCTCCGGATAGCCCTGATGCACGGCCCACTCGCCCGCCAGGATCGACATCACGTCGGCGTCGATCCACTCGCCATCCCAGCGCAGTGCGTCCCGCTTGGTGCCCTCGTAGACGAAGCCGACCTTCTCGTAGACCCGGCGGGCTCGCGGGTTGAACGCGAAGACTTCCAGGTCAACCCGGTGCAGCCCGACGGTCTCGAACGCGTGGCCGAGGATCAGCCGCGTCGCCTCGGTGCCGAGCCCCCGGCTCCGGTTGCGGGGGTAGAACAGCAGGATCCGGAAGTTGCAGGACTCGTTGTCGGTGTCGAGCTCGTTGAGCACGACCTCCCCGGTATACGAGCCAGTGGCCAGGTCGACCACCGCGAGATCGAGCCGGTCATCGTGGTCAGCCCTGGTCGCGTACCACTGCTCGCGCTTCTCGACGGTGAACGCGCCGGGCCGCGGGTGACTGCCCGTGAACCGGTCGGCCTCAGGGTCGGGATCGAGGGCCGCGGCCACGTCCGCCGCCGCGACCGGCCGGAGCAGCACCTTCTGGCCGCGCAGCGTCGGCTTTTCGGCGAGTGAGATCGTTTTTGACACGGTGCGCGAGCCTACCCCGCAGGCTCCCCGAGCCGCCACTCAGTAAGAATCAGCCCCATGGACACTGCCCGCGCAATCGGATTGTTCATCGCGGCCGGTATCGCCGAGATCGGCGGGGGCTACCTGATCTGGCGGTGGCTCCGCGAGGGCGCACCGCTCATCCTGGGCATCACGGGCGCGATCATCCTGGTCGGCTACGGCGTCATCCCCACGCTGCAGCGCAGCTCCGACTTCGGCCGCATCTACGCCGCCTACGGCGGCGTATTCGTCGTCGCCTCACTCCTGTGGGGCTGGGGGGTCGACAAAGTCAGGCCCGATCGCTTTGACTGGGCGGGCGCTGGCGTCGTGCTCGTCGGCGTCGGCATCATTTACTTCGCGCCCCGCTGAGGCCGGGAGGAAACATGACCAGCGCCGACCCGGTCGCAGCGATCGCGGCGCTGTTCGCCAGTGAGGGCGCGGCGGACTACCTGGGTGAGCCCGTCACCCAGGCGAGCCACATGCTCCAGGCGGCCGCGCTGGCCGAGCGGGCAGGCGCATCCGGCCCACTGGTCGCCGCGGCCCTCCTGCACGATGTCGGGCACTTCACCGGCACGATCACCGGCCATGACCTGATGCGCGGCACCGACAACCGGCACAGCGACCAGGGCGCGGCCTGGCTGGCCCAGTGGTTTGGTCCCGAGGTGACCGAGCCGGTCCGGCTGCACGTCGCGGCCAAGCGCTACCTGTGCGCCACCGAGGACGGCTACCAGGCCCGGCTGTCGCCCGCCTCGGTCTACACGCTCGGCGTGCAGGGCGGGCCGATGGGACCGGACGAGGCGGCCGCCTTCGCCGCCGGCCCCTACGCGCAGGACGCGTGCCGCGTGCGCCGCTGGGACGACGAAGCCAAGGATCCCGCGATCGAGCCGCTGCCCTTCGAGCATTTCGCGGCGCTGCTGAAAGGCCTCGCCCGCTGACGCCAGCCATAACCGGCATAACGAGTACGCGAATGGCCGACCCGGTGCACCAAGGCGAAAAGGGCGCCGCCAGGAGAATAAAGTCCGCCCGGACTTACTCCCGAGCCATTATTTCTTCGCCTGCTCCGACATTAGTGCAGGTCAGGGGCCAGTAGAACCAGGCCGTACCGAATACGCACGTACGGCACCGCGGAATTTTTGACGATTTGGTTTTATCAACGCCGTCAGCCGCTAAACCTGGTTAGTGTTTAGTCCCACAAAGCAATGCGCACGTGCCGTGAACTGGCCCAGTAATGCATTGACCAATGCGGGATAGACCAATTTCCGCCGCCGAGCGCCCATAATCTGAGGGGAGCGTGTTGTGGCCACCTTCGCGGACCTCCTTGGTCCCGATAGCGAGCCGGAGTTCGCCAGGTCGCCATTGGCGTTCCTGGCCGTCTCGTACGAGCCGGGAGCCCGCCCCGGCGCCGACGGCAAGGACGGCGTCGGCCCTGGCACCGAGGCGCGGGTGCGCGCAGCCGCCGCGATGATCACCGATCAGTGCCCGCGCTCCGTGGGCGGCGGGACGTACGTCTGGCTCAACGGACCGGTAGCCGACGTGCCATCGGGCTCCGGCTGCGGATTCGCCGCGCTGCTCAGCCGCCTCCCCGAAGACGGTCCCCTCGCTGCCGATCTCGGCCGCGCGTTCGCCTGCGCTCGCTCGCAGCCGCTGGACGTCGGCACGGCCGCCGGGCGCCTGCTGCGCGGGATGACGCCGCCGTTCGCGGTGGTGACCTGCACCGGACCGCATCAGCCGGTCTTCGCGGCGACGGACCTGATGGGCTGCCGCCACCTCTACTGGTATCAGGGCGACCGCTGGGCCGGCGTGTCGACATCGCTGCTGGCGCTTGCTCGCTGCGCCGGCGCGGCCCCGGACTGGGAGGCGCTGGCGATACGCAGCACGCTCGGCTTCCACCTCGGGACCAGCTCGCCGTTCGCCGAGATCCGCAAGCTCGGGCCCGGCGGTGCCTGTGCGCTGGCCGGCGGCCGGGTTGGGATCAGCCAGTACTCCGATCCCCGGCCGGAACCGTCGGCCGCCGCGCACTCGAGCGCCGGGCTAGTCCGGCCGCTGGTCAGGTTCCTGCGCGAACAGGGCGAGCGGTACGCCGACCTGAAGCCGGTTATCGAGCTGTCGGGCGGGCTGGACTCGAGAGTCCTGCTGGCCTCGATCCCGGCGACGCGCCGGAGCGGACTGCACGCGGTGACGCTGAACCAGCCGGGGGCCAAGGACGGCCAGATCGCCCGCCATCTCGCCGCGGCCACCGGTCTCGACCACTGCCTGGTGCCGATGACGGAGATCGGCGACCTGACCCCCGCCGCAGCGTGGGCACTCGTGCGCGCCGCCGCGGCCAGAGACGACTGCTCGTCCAACCCCGTCTCGCACGCCGTGCTGGACTGGGCGGAGGAACACATTGGCACCGACCCGCGGATCCACGGCGCGGGCGGCGAGATCGCGCGCGGCTTCTACTACCTGGGGCAGCGGCAGCACGCGCGCGCCACCCCCGCGCTGAGTGCCCGGCTGGCGCGCTGGCGGCTCATGACCAACGAGGCGGTCGACGCCGCCTGCCTCGGCAACGGCCTGGCCCGCTGGGGCCGCGCGACTACTGCCCGGGCGGTCGAAGAGGTCCTGTCGGGCTACGGCTGCGACTGGCTGAGGTCGACCGACGAGTTTTACACCTGGGAACGAGTCGTCCGCTGGGCCGGTCTCCGCCTGTCCGCTAGCAGCACCGAGCGGACGGTGCTGAGCCCGCTCCTGGCGCCCGAGTTCGTCGCGGTTGCCAGAGCGTGCCCGCCGACGCTGAAGCGGAACTCGCGGTTCATGGCCATGATCTTGTCGGAACTCGATCCGGACCTGGCCCGGATGCCGCTCGACACCGGCTACATCCCGGCGAGACTCGCTGCGCCGGCGGTGCTGGCACGGGCCCGGAGCTATCCCGTTACCGGAAAAAAGGTGGTCCGCAAGGTCGGCCAGCGTATTGCCCGCAGGGCCGGCCGGGCGTCGGGGCGCCAGTGCTCAATCGGCTGGTCGTTGAGCACTGGCGCCAGGAGCCCGGCGTCCTGGCCGGAGTGGCAGCGACCGGGCTGGCCGACGACGCCTGGATCGGCCGGATGCTGGCGGGCGCCTGCGAGCCTGACCCGGCCACCGTCGGCTACCTGGCGAACCTCGTGGTCATGACCGAGGCCGTGGCCGTCGCTCCGGCTCTGGCCGGCGTTAGCCTGTCGCGACCCTAAGCTCCCCCGGCTAGCGGACGATGCGCGGGTTCTCGAAGACCCGATTGTCGATGACGACATCGGCGAGATCCTGCGGATGAACTTCCGCAATATAGATTTCCTCGGCCGCGTGATACCGATCGCGGTGCAGCCGGGCGGTGGCATCCTCGTCGCCTTCCCTTTCTCGGTCGCGGCTGATGCCGCGGGCGAGCGCCAGCTCGGCATCGATGTCGAGCCAGATCCGGTAGTCCCAGAGGTCGTCGTACTCCGGCCGGAACGCGAACACCGAATCGACGATCAGCACCGCGTGGGCGGCCGCCCGGACCACGGTGTCCCGGTGGTCCCGCCCGGTGAGCGGATCGTGCGCGCAGAGCACCACCTGCCCGGATCCGTCCGGTCCGGCCGGGCCGAGGAGCAGGTCGCGGGCCGAGCGGATGTCGTAGGCGTTCCGGTAGTAACCCTCCCCGCTGAGCCGGTCATAGCCGAGCTCGCGCGCCTCCCGCCACGGGTTCTTGAAGTCGTCCAGCGACGCGCGCAAGGTCGGGCGGCCAAGCTCGCGGATGGCCGCCGCGAGCTCATGGCCGAAGCTCGTCTTGCCCGCCGCGGTGAATCCGTCCACGGCGACCCGAAGCCGGCCCGGACGCAGCGCACAGACGCGGCCCGCCACCTCGCGCACCAGCCGGGTCCTGGCCGTCGACAGGGGCGCGGGCTCGGGCTGGCGCCAGGTCGAAACCGATTCAAGACGGTCAGGCCGGGTCATAGCGAGAGCATCGCACCGAGGACTAGTTGTCGCCCCCGGCGGGTACCGGTGAGAGATTCGGCGCGCGGCCCGCCGCGTGCCGTCCTCGGGGGGAGGTGCGGGGGTGGACCTACTCGTGGTTTTGGCAGTACTCGCAGTTATTGCCTGGCTCAGGAAGTTATGCCGGGCCGCTCACGAGCTGCGGCTGCGGGGTAACAGCAGGCTGGCGCAGCCCGTTCCCGCAGCAGCCTTGAGCATTGCCGTGATTCGCCGGCGGTGCCGTATACGGCCGCCCTGATCGAAATGCCATCAGCGAGGCGCGCGCTCTTCGCCGCCCGAGCGTAAAGTCATGCCGTTTTGGTAGGTTTGGCTGCCCGGGAGAAGGAGTACCGACGTGAAGGCGCTCGTGTTCAGGCACAGCCTCGCCCGCGAGGCCGCCGCGACCATCGGCGGGCGCGTCGACCGGCGGGCGTTCGTGTCCCGTCTCGCGCCCGTGCGCATCGAGGACATCGACGAGCTCCCGCTGCCGGCCGCGGACTGGGTTCGCGTCGAGACGACCTTCTCCGGCCTGTGCGGCTCGGACGTGAAGCAGATCCTGCTCAACGGCGCCCGCGACAACCCGCTCACGGCTCTCGTCTCATTTCCGCACGTGCTTGGCCACGAGGTGGTTGGCCGTCGCACGGACACCGGCGAGCGCGTGGTACTCAACCCGTGGCTGTCGTGTGGCCCGCGCGGCGTCGACCCGCCGTGCGATGCCTGCAAGGAGGGCCGCTACCCCTGGTGCCGCAACTTCCGGTCGGGCGACCTGCCGGTCTCGATCCACATCGGGAATTGCGCCGCAGCCGTGGGCGCGCACGCCGAGCGCTTCGGCGCGCACGCCTCCCAGTTGTTTGCGATCCCCGATGGCGTGTCGGACGAGGCGGCGGTGCTGGCCGATCCGGTCAGCGTGTCGCTGCGCACGATCCTGCTGGCGCCGCCTGCTGAGAACCAGCGGGTCCTGGTCTACGGCTCGGGCACGCTCGCGTTCGCTGCAATCGGGCTGCTGCGCCATCTCTACCCGGCCGCGCAGATCTGGGCGGCCACGCGGCCCGGCGCCCGCGCCGCGCTCGCGACCCGCCTGGGCGCTCACGAGGTCTTGCCGTCGACACCGGACGAGCTGGTCGCGCAGGTGGCGCACCTGGTCGGGACGACACCGCTGGAGCCGTGGAGCAAGCGCGACTGGCTGCAGGACGGCCCGGACATCGTCTACGACACGATCGGCTCGACCGAGACCGTCGAGACCTCGCTCCGGCTGCTCGCGACCGGCGGCACGCTTGTCGTTTCCGGCGTGGAGCCGCCGAAGCGCTTCGAGTGGACGCCGCTGTACTTCAAGGAGCTTCGCGTCGTCGGCTCGAACGGCTTCGGGATCGAGGAGGTCGGCGGTGTCGCCAAGCACGCCATGGAGCACTACTTTGACTTCATCGCCGCGGGTCTGGACCTGACGCCGGTCATCACGCACCGGTTTCCGCTGGAACGCTGGGACGAGGCGGTGCTGGCGCTGAAGGACTCCCGCCGGACCGGGGCGGTCAAGGTGCTGCTCGTGCCCACCCGGAGGTAGTCCGATGACGGATAGCTCGCCCGCTGCCGACAGCGCGACCCGATCCTTCGCCGGGAAACTCGCCGTGGTGACCGGCGGCGGATCCGGCATGGGCCGGGAGCTCGTCCGGCAGCTCGCGGCCGAGGGCTGCTCAGTCGCCGCCTGCGACCTGAACCTGCAGGCGGTCGAGAAGGTCGCCGCCGCGGCCAAGTCCGACGCCCCGCCCGGCGTCCTCGTGAGCGCTCATGCCTGCGACGTGGCCGACGAGGCTCAGGTGCTGCAGTTCCGCGACGAGGTGGTTGCGCACCACGCCAGCGATCACGTCGACCTCGTCTTCAACAACGCCGGCATGGGCGGCGGCGGCAGCTTCGTCGAGGACGACCGCGACGAGTGGGAGCGCGTGTTCGCCGTCGACTGGTGGGGCGTCTACAACTGCACTCGCGCGTTCCTGCCGCTGCTGATCGCGAGCCCCGAGGGCGTGCTGGTCAACACCAGCAGCCTGAACGGGATCTGGGCCGTGCTCGGGCCGGGCATGCCGAACACCGCGTACAGCACGGCGAAGTTCGCGGTGCGAGGCTTCTCCGAGGCCCTCATCGAGGACCTGCGCACGCACGCTCCGCACGTCCGGGTCGCGGTCGTCATGCCCGGCCACGTGGGCACGGACATCGTGGCGAACAGCTTCCGCGCCCGCGGGCTGCCCGAGCCCGGCGCGGATGAGCGACAGCGAGGTCGAGCAGGTGATCCCGCCGGACGTGCGGGCCAGGCTGATCGCGGCCGGGATGGTTCCCGAGAATGCGACCGTCGATGACGTGCGTCAGTTTCTCGTGCGCATGAACACCGACTTCCGGGACAAGGCGCCGGTCAGCGCCGCCGAGGCGGCGACCACAATTCTCGACGGGGTGCAATCGGGCACGTGGCGGATCCTGATCGGCGAGGACGCGAAGCGGATCGACGCGCTCGTCCGCTCTCGGCCGGAGGCGGCCTACGACTGGGCCGAGCTGCGGAAGGCCGCCGCCGCGGCTAGGGGGTCACCGTGACCGTAGCGGAATTGATGTTGCCGTTGCCCAGATAGGCATAGATGGTGACCTGGTCGTCTGCGGTCACCGGCACGGTACTCGCCGTGAAGTTAACCGAGCTCTGACCGGCCGGGACGACGACCGTCACCGGAACGCTCAGGGTGCCATCCGTCGACTGCAGGGCGACGGTCGTGTTGGTGTCCACCGGCCCGGCGAGGTTGAGCATCGCGCTGAAGCTGTCGCCGCCGGTCACGGTCGCGGGCACGTCCGTGAACGAGTCCAGCCCGGGCTCGATGACGACCGGGAGCGTCGCCGTGACGCCGTCCACGGTCGCGACGAGGTCGGTGTGGACCGGGCTGGTCACATCGGCGGTGTTGATGTCAACATACGCGTCGTCATCGCCAGGGCTGATGTCCCAGGTCGGGCTCGAAATCTCGACACTTGAGCTCGGCGAGGAGAAGGTAACGGTCTCACCGCCTGCCGGGGCCGGGTTGCTCAGCAGGGCCAGGTACTCGAGGCTGAATTCCTGGCCGTAGATCGGTCCCGATCCGGCCTCGGCCGAGAGCGTCAGGCTGTCTTTGTTGGTCCACGGCGGGAGCAGGGTCGTTGATGCGTGGAGCGTGCGCCCGCCGAATGTTGCCGACAGCGTCACCGTGGTGTTCTTGGTGACCGGGCTGACCCTCACGATGAATCCGCCGCCGAGGCTCCCGGCCTGGAATGTCTGCGTTGCCGGTACGGCGATGGCGGAGTTGTTCGAGGTGAGATGAACCGTGAATCCGCCTGCCGGGATGTTGCCGGTGAACAGGACGTCAGGCGCGACGCAGTTGGGCTCCGAGCAGGGCGGGATGGCGAAGACAGACAGGCCGGGGTCGACTGTGATCGCGCGGCTGATCGCCTTGCCCCCGTACCGGACGGTCACGGTTGCCCGGTACTGGCCGGCCTCGTCGGCCTTCGGAGCGAGCCCGACCGCCGCATAGTCGTAATAGCGGCCGACGGCGACCCTGGCCGGGACCGGAAGCTCGGCGTTGTTGCTCGCCAGGGACAGCCGGATCGTGGCCGTCGGTGCGCACGACAGCCCGATGGCAAGCCGGACGGGGTTGCCCACGTACGTCAGGGCCGGCGCGGAGACGCTGGTCAGCTTCGGTGTCTTGCAGGCGCGGGGCGTGCGGGTGACGGTGAGCCGGTCGGACCGGTGCGCCCGGCCGAGCATGACCTCGATGTCGCCGTGCCTGGTCGTGCGGGTGACAGCGGTCCTGATCGTCGCGGTCGCGGAACTGTGCCGCTTCGCCACCTCGATGACGGTGGGGGCGGTCACGCCCTTGAATGCCTTGACCCGCACCGTGACCGGCTTGGGAACTGCGCAGCTCAGCCTCACGGTGGCCCTCACCGAAGCGCCGCCGGGGACCGACGCGGCCGAGAGCGTGAGCGAGCTGAGCGCCGGATGGCAGGAAGCAGCGGTACCAGCCTCCGCCGCCTGGATCGGCACGACGAGCAGTCCCGCCGCGAGCGCGAGCGCGGCCAAGGCAGAGCGCTTCATCTCAGGCCCCCGGACCTAGGGATTCACGAATTGATGGTCAATATAGTGAATTTCCAGGTCTGTGGGCAGAGGCCTGTCAGTGGCGCGATGCGAACTCGTAGACGTAGCCACCGGGGTCGGCGAAGTAGGCAGCGCGCGGTCCCCACGGCCGGTCCACCGGACCATTGACGAGCTCGATCCCCTGCCCGGCAGCTCAACCACGCCGATCTGCCAGTCGCGCTTGTCCGCTTTTACTCTCCTGTCCTCAGTGTCACTGTTGTCAGCAGCGTTCACGCTGACAGGCGCTACTGACAATTCGTGCGAATAGTGCTTACCGCCTTGCCTTGGGTACGCCCGCCGCAACGTTTGCGCGTTTAGTGCTGCTGGACGGGCTCGAGGCCGCAGGGACTTGCCCCGCAAATCGGACGAAACGATACCGATCTAGCGCGGGGCGGAGACGCTTGGCGGTTAGGGACGAACTAATGGCCCCTAACCGCCAAACGTCGGGCGACGCTCCTGAGCCGGGGGCGATTCGCCCGGCTTGCGCACTGCCCGGCGGCAACGTTTGCGCATCTAGTGCTGCTAGAGCCACACTAAACAAACAAACGTTCGACTCAGAGTCTCGGCGTGCGCTGACCGGCGAGGCTTCTGTTACTGGCGCGGCGAGCGAGGCATCCGGGATCCGCGGCCGGGCAGCTCCGCGCGCGACGGCGAAGACGACACTAATCAAACAAACGTTCGGGTTATGATCTTCTCCGTCGGCGGAGCAGGCTAGCGGCGCAGCATCCGGCGCAGGCTTCGGATCGCCCGGTCGAAGTCGCTGCCGAACGGGTTGTCCTGCACGAGGTAGGTCCACGTCGCGGTCGGGCGCTTGAGGCCGACGGCCTCAAGATCGGCTCCGTCGTCGGTGATCGTTACCGAGCGGAAGGTCTCGGCACTGTCCTCGCTGACCTGGTCGAGGAACCGGTCGAACAGCTTGATCGACTCCTTGTGGAACTCGCTCAGCGGATCGCGGTGCCCGAGAGCGCGCAGGTGAATGCCCTCGCGGACCGCCGCCAGCGCCGCCAGGTGATCGGCCCAGGACTGATCCAGGTGATAGAGGACAATCTGGCGCGCGGCCTCGGTGAGCGGCTCAGGCCCGACCGACGCGGCTAGCTCCCGGTGGCGGTCAGGGCAGCTCTTGGCCAGCGCCGACAGCGCCGCGTCGGTACGCAGCACTCGCTCACGATGGTGCAGGACGATGCGGCTCTGGTCCTCGATCATCTTGTTGTAGCGGTAGGTGTTCCGGTGGATCTCAAGGTTCGCACCCTCGGCGACGCGCTGGGCGTGCCCCGCCGCCTGGTACGCCGCGACGTCGTGCACCCGCCCGTCCGGATCGGCGTCACCCGGCGCCTCCGTGTCGGGAGCGCAGGTCACGATCAGCTCGTCCGTCATGCTGGCGAAGAAGACCGAGCTGCCGGGGTCGCCCTGACGGCCAGCCCGGCCGCGAAGCTGGCCGTCGAGGCGGCTGCTCCAGTTCTGCCCGGTGCCGATGACGTGCAGGCCGCCAAGTCCGGCAACCTCGCCGCTGTCTCCCGTACGGCCGCCCAGCCGGATGTCAGTACCGCGGCCGGCCATCTGCGTCGAGACGGTGATCGTGCCGCGAGTGCCTGCCTCGGCGATGATCGCGGCTTCCGCAGCGTCGTTCTTGGCGTTCAGCACCGTGCTTGGCATGCCTGCGGCCGCTAGCAGCCCGGCCAGCCGCTCGGACTCGGCGATGTCCAGCGTGCCGATCAGGACCGGCCTGCCGCTGCCGTGCGCGGCCGCGACCTCGGCCACGATCGCGTCCTCCTTCTCGTCCCTGATCGCGTAGAGCCGCACCGGCTCGTCCAGGCGTACGCAGGTCTTGTCCGGCGGGATGACCGCGACCTCGAGACCGTAGAAGTGCCGGAGTTCCTCGCCGACTGCCACGGCGGTAGCGGTCGCCCCGCACACGGTCCGGAACTGACGGACCAGCGCCTCGATCGTGATGCTGTCCAGGATCTCGCCGGTAGCGCTCGCCTGAAGGTTCTCCTTGGCCTCGACCGCGGCCTGCAGCCCGTCGGGCCAGCGCTGCAGCACGGCTACCCGGCCGCGGGAGGTGTTGATCAGCTGGACCCGGCCATCCCGGACGATGTAGTCGACGTCACGATGCAGCAGCGCGTGGGCGTGCAGCGCGATGTTGAGCTTGGTCAGCGTGTCGAGCTGATCCGCCGCATAGAGGTCGACGCCGCCGAGCGCCCGCTCGGCTGCCCGGGCGCCGGTCTCGGTGAGAGTGACGTTCCGGCCGTCGGCGTCGATCTCGAAATGACGTCCGGCCACGAACGTGTGGGCGATATGGGCGATCCGGTGGTCAGCGCTGCCATCCTCGGCTGACCCGGCCAGCACTAGGGGCACCCTGGCCTCGTCGATCAGCACCGAGTCCGCCTCATCGATGACGGCCACGTCGAGATCGGGAACGACCTGGTCATCAGCCGCCGTGCGGAGCCGGTCGCGAAGCACGTCGAACCCGATCTCGCTCACCGAGGCGTACGTGACCTGCGCTGCGTGCGCGGCGCGCCGTTCCGGGCGGTCGGTGAGCTGGCCGAGCCAGCCGACGGTGACGCCCAGCAGGCCGAAGAGCGGGCCCATCCACTCCGCATCCCGTCGGGCGAGATAGTCGTTCACCGACATGACGTGGACCGACCGGCCACGGAGCGCATAGCCTGCCGCCGCCATCGCCGCGACCAGCGTCTTGCCCTCACCGGTGGCCATTTCGGCGACGTTGCCGCTCAGCATCGCGAGGGCGCCGAGAACCTGGACGTCGTGCGGGCGCTCGCCGAGGGCCCGCCGGGCGGCCTCGCGCGCGACCGCGCAGAATTCCGCGTCATCGGCCGCGGCGCCAGCCAGCCGGGAGAGTTCGCCGTCGGGGACTGCCAGCAGGGCCTCCTCGCGGGCAGCCACTGCGGGCAGCAGCGAGGTCATCCGGGAGAGGCTCAGCGTCCCTGGCCGGTCCAGGATCCGCCGCATCCGGTCGCGGACGGCGCCTAGCACGCGCGACCGGCCGGGCGCGCCAATGCAGTCACGAGCTAGTCAACGGGTGGCCGGACCGCCCTGTTCCCGCAGGCCGACGGGGAGGTAAATGTGTTGGCGGCGGCCGGCGATCTTGCGATCATCGGCTTCATGCACGCTGTCGTGTCCACCGTCACGATCGAGGACGTACCCGCGGCCCGTGCGGCCCTGGCCGGCCTGAGGCTGGACGTGGTTCCGAGGGCGCCGGGGTTCGTCAGCGCCTACTGGCTCGAGCCGGTCGATGGCATCGGCCTGTCCGTCATCGTTTTCGAGACCAAAGACCACGCCGAGAAGGGCCTCGCCTATCCGCTTCCGCCGCTGCCCGGCGTTACGCCGCTGACGGTCGAGGTCCGCGAGGTCTACGCCAGCGCCTGATCAGAGAGGCCGTTTCCGCATCGTGGGGGCGGCATAGCTACTGCTATATAGCGATAGCTTTGCCGCCCCCATGAAACGATCATGGACCGATCGGGGGTTCGACGAATAATGGCGCTGATCACCAGGCGATCGTCAGCTGCGACGACGGACCGGTGCCGAGGTCAGGCAGCGGCACGAAGGTGTGATTGTAGAAGGCCCCGACCTCGCTACGTCCCGGGTAGGTCACCGCTCCGATGACGACCTTGCCGTCCGCAGACGCCCACCAGATGGTCGCGCTGTCGGCCTGGCTTACGCACGTAGTGGCGGCCGAGTAATCGGTGCCGACCCGGCGGCCGCCCGCCGCAAGGCGCACGAACTCAATGTGGACGCGGCCGTGGCTCGTGCATTTCGGCTGGCCGGGCGCTGGTGGCATCAGCTGCGAGATTCCGGTGACCTCGTTGCAGGCGACGGTCGTCCCGGCCGCCGAGACCTGCCAGTCGGATGCTCCGATGCAGGGGGCTGACGGCGAGTTGCCGATCGTCAGGAGCAGCGTGCTGTGAGCGGAGAAGCTGCTGCCGGGCGCGGCGATATCGTGCCGCCACAGCTGCGAGCTATTGAACTGGTACACCAGGGCCTTGCCGTCGCCCTCCCACTGCAGCGCGTCGACCAAGCCATTGATCGTCCAGCTGTGGAGCACGGCGCCGGTCGCCATGGAGTACACCCTGATCGGCTCAAGGCCTCCGTCGACCTGCGCGTTGAGCGCAGCCGCGACCTCCGTGCCGTCGGGAGAGACCGCGATCGACATGGGCATATTGGCCAGCGTCCAGCGCAGCGGGGTGTAGTGCACCGGGTGGGCCGTGCCGGGCGCGAGGCGTAGCATCCACCACGCTGTCTGCGGGCCCGTGGAGCTCGGGTGACTGGCGCTGATCACGAAGACCCGGTCGCCCGCCGCTCCGAATATCCCGCTGACCATGTACTTGCCGGACGGGGCGGCCACCGAACCGAGTACGGCCCCGGTGCTCGTGTCGGCCGCGACGAGCGTTCCCTTGCCGCCGGTCCCGGCGCACAGCTCGACGAAGTATTTCGGCACGACACCGGGGAGCAAAGCGCGGGAGCCCGCGTCAGCCGGGACCCGCGGACCGCCGCAGACTGGCCCGGCTCCCTCATTGACCTTCGAAGACGGAACGACAGACGACGGGGCCGGTCCTTTCCCCGTCAGGTGAATCGTGACCAGGGCGATCGCGACCACGACCACCGCGGCGGCGGCCGTCAGCGGGATGAACCAGTGCTGCCAGCGGCTGCGCGGCGACGTGCGACCGGGTGCCGGGGCCGACGGCAGCGGCGGTACCTCACGAATCGTGTCGGCAGCCGCCGCCGCGGCCGCGCGGACCCGGTCTTCGATGCTGCTCATGACTCCTCCTTGAGCATCCGGGCGAGCGCAGCAACGCCGCGGGACGTGGCCGACTTGATGGTGCCGCGGCTGATGCCCATCGCCGCGGCGGCGTCAAGCTCAGGCATGTCCAGGTAGAAGCGAAGAATGACGGCTTCCCGCTGCCGGCCGGGCAGCCGTCGGATTGCGGCCAGCACCTGGGCGTGTTCCTCGCCGAGCAGGACGCCGCTGTCGGAGGACTCGGCCGACGGCGCGTCGTGGGTGCGACTGAGGTCGCTGTCGAACTCAACGACGTGCCGCCTCTGGTGGCGCAGCACGCTCCGGCAGCCGTTCAGGACGCTGGACCGGGCGTAGGCGAGAGCCTTCGCAGGGTCGGCGAGGCGACCCCAGTGCCGGTACAGCCCGAGGAACGCGTCCTGCACGACGTCCTCAGCGGCCGGCCGGTCCCCGAGCATGACGAAAGCGAGCCGGACTAAGCCCAGCGCGTGCTCGGCGTAGAGAGCCGTGATGCCGGCGTCCGCACCTGCCGCTGACGGCACGCTCGCCGCGGATCTCCTCCCGGGCGATGCTGTCTCCATATATCAGAGACGCTGGCGGTGAGCCGAGGTTGCCTGACGGAGCTTCGCACCCGTGCTTGCCGGACCGTCTTCTGCTGTAGTCTTGTCTTATGACTATAGATAAAGAAGTCAGCGCGCCGGGCGGCCGGGCCGGATCGCCGATCGAGTTCCGCCTCGATGCGACGTCGGGCGTGCCGACCTACCTGCAGCTTGTCCAGCAGGTCGAGCACGCGCTGCGGCTCGGCTATCTGAAGCCGGGCGATCAGCTGCCCAAGGTCAGGGACGTAGTCGCCTCGCTGGCCATCAATCCGAATACGGTGCTCAAGGCCTACCGTGACCTCGAGATGAAGGGCCTGGCGGCCGGCCGTCCCGGTCAGGGCACGTTCATCCAGGCCACGCTCAGCCAGGTCGCTCTGCCCGAGCTTGCCGGGCTGCGCAAGACGCTGATGGGCTGGCTGGCCGCCGCCGACGCCGCCGGCCTCGACGAGGACGGCAAGGTCGCGCTGTTCAGCAGCGCGCTGCGGGATTTCCATAAGGGCCGCGCGGGCCAGCCTGAGCGCGCCCCGGCAAGCGGCAAGACGCAGGGCGTCGCGTGAACGTCATCGAGACCAGCGGCCTTGGCAAGTCTTACGGCAGTACCTGGGCGCTTCGCGACTGCACGCTGGCGATCCCCGCCGGCCGGGTGGCCGCGCTGGTCGGCCCGAACGGCGCCGGCAAGTCCACCTTGCTGAATCTCGCGGTCGGCCTGGCCGCGCCGACGGCGGGCGTCGTGACCGTGCTCGGCGGACATGCCGCCGGCTCGCCGGCCGCGCTGGACGGCATCGCGTTCGTCGCCCAGGACACGCCGTTGTACAAGAACCTGTCGGCCGCGGACATGCTGCACCTGACCCGCAACTTGAACCGCCGCTTCGACCAGGCCTACGCCCAGTCGCGGCTGGCTGATCTCGGCATCCCGCTGAAGCGGCGGGCGGGCAAGCTGTCGGGCGGTCAGCAGGCACAGCTCGCCCTCACCCTCGCGCTGGCCAGGCGGCCGCAATTGCTGCTGCTGGACGAGCCAGTCGCCATGCTCGACCCCATCGCGCGGCACGACTTCATGGCCACCGTGCTGACCGCGATGGCCGAGGACGGCGTCTCGGTCGTGCTGTCCTCGCACGTCCTCGCCGAGCTGGAGCGGGTCGCCGACTACCTCATCCTCATGTCGCGGGGCCAGGTCCAGATGGCCGGGGAGGTCGACGACCTGCTCGCCGGCCACCGCGTGCTCACCGGCCCGGCCGCCGAGGCCGAGCGGTACGCGGGCCGGCCAGTCGTGCACGTGCGCAGCGCCGAGGCCCAGGCCCACCTGCTGGTCCGGGAAAACGCGGACGATCCGGTCCCGCCGGGCTGGGAAGCGCATCCGGTCGGCCTGGAGGAACTCGCTCTGGCCTATCTCCGGCAGCCAGGGGCCGCGGCGCTGCCCGGCCCTGGCCGCGGCCGGGGCAACACGCTGTCGGAGGTTTCGCAGTGACCACGCTCACCGTTCCCGCGCGCCAGCAGCCCGGCAGTGGCCCGCCGCCGGTGCCGTGGCGCCGCATGGCCTGGGTCACGTGGCGGCAGCACCGGGCCGCGCTGACCGGGACGGTCATATTCCTCGGCGCGCTGGCGGTCTGCCTGTGGATCGCCGGCCTCCAGCTGCACCATGCCTGGGCCGCGGCGGTCGGCTGCCGCCCGGCAAGCTCAATTGCCTGCGGTCAACTGAGCTATCACTTCAACGGCATGAACGCCTTCCTCGCGAATGGCTACGTACTGCAGGCGGTGCCGGTGCTGATCGGGGTCTTCACCGGGGCCCCGGTCCTGGCCCGCGAGCTGGAGACGGGGACGTTCCGCTACGCGTGGACGCAGGGCTTCGGGCGCTGGCGCTGGACGCTCGCCAAGCTGGTGCCGCTCGCGATCGCAGTCACCGCCATCGCCGGCGCGTTCAGCGTGCTGCTCGCGTGGTATTACCAGCCCGATCTCGCCAGCGGCAACCAGGCGCTCGGCCTCAACCAGGCGTCTCCGCTCTCCGGCGGCCTGTTCGACCTGCGCGGGGTCGCGTTCGCTGGCTGGGCACTGGCCTCGTTCGCGATCGGCGGGCTGGCCGGCATGCTGATCCGCAAGGTCGTTCCCGCCCTGGTCGCCACTCTGGTTGTCTACGCCGGGCTTGCCTTCACGGTCAGCCAGTATCTGCGCCAGCACTACCTGGCGCCGCTGGTCGCCAGGAACTTCTTCAACCCGCCCGGCTCCGCCTTCATCGTGAGTCAGTGGTGGACGCAAGGCGGCAGGTTCGCGTTCGCTGGCGACCGGAGCGCAGGCGGCATGCCTCCGATGAATCTCATGGGGCGGTTCTGCCCGCCCTCCGCGCTGGGCGGGGGGCCGGGCAAGCCGTCGTTGCAGTCGGTCGTGCTCTGCTTCTCCCGGCACGGCTACCAGTGGTGGACGAGCTATCAGCCGGCCAGCCGCTTCTGGGTGTTCCAGTGGATCGAAGGCGGCTGGCTGCTCGCGCTGTCCGTCCTGCTCATCGGCGCGAGCGTCTGGCTGGTGCGCCGCCGCGCGGCCTGAGCCGGCCGAGCGAGATTGTCGGCGCCTGTGCCTAGGCTCGGTGCCATGGCTGATCACCGGTTGTCAGTGCGTGACCGTGAGCTGTTCCTGGCCGAGGCGCACATCGCGGCTCTGTCGGTGTCGGCCGGGCCGGACCGCGGCCCGCTGACCATGCCGATCTGGTATCAGTACGAGCCTGGCGGCGAAGCGTGGATACTCACCGAGGCCGCCTCGAGAAAAGTCCCGCTCATCGAAGCGGCGGGGCGGTTCACGCTGATGGTCGACCGGGTCACGCCGACTACCAGGTACGTGTCCGTGGAAGGGCCGGTCGCCCGCATAGTCCCTGGTACGGATGAGATGCTGCAGGAGATCGCCGGGCGGTACCTGCCGCCAGACGGGGTTCAGGATTACATCGACCTCGCCAACACGGAGTTCGGTGAGCAGATCGCGATCTACATGCGTCCGCAGCGATGGCTGGCATCTGACCTGGGGCCGGGCTGAGCCTCAGCGCCCTGGCCTGCCGCTCGGGAGGTGACGTCCGTTGAGTACCGATTCATCACCCCAGGCAGCCGCGGTCGCCGGGCTGACCCGAAGCGACCCGCACGGTCCGGGTATCACCAGGGAGCGGATCAGCGACGGGTTCCGGTACTCGCGACCCTGCCGGCGCGGAGGTCACCAGTCCCGGGGTACTCCAGCGCATCCGCGGCCTCGGCATCCCGCCGGCCTGGACTGACGTGTGGATCTCGCCCGACTCGCTGGGCCACATCCAGGCCACCGGCGTCGACAGCCGCGGCCGGACGCAGTACCGCTACCACGAGGTATGGCGCGAGCAGCGCGACGCCCAGAAGTTCGAGCACATGCTCCAGTTCGCCGGCGCACTGCCCACGCTGCGCTCGGCCACCGTCCGGGACCTCGCGGGCCGGCACCTGGACCGCGACCGCGTGACCGCGGCGGCGGTCCGGCTGATCGACCTCGGCCTGTTCCGGATCGGCGGGGAGAAGTACGCGGAGCTCGATCACCACTACGGGGCCACGACGCTGCAGAAACCCGACGTCACGGTGATGCGCGACGGCGTCGCGTTCGACTACATCGCCAAGGAGGGCAAGCGGCGGACGATCACGGTCAGGGACCAGGCGGTCCGTTCCGTCGTGCGAGCCCTGATCACCAGCGACAGCACCTCGAGCACGCTGTTCTCCTTCCAGGACGGGGACGCGTGGCGGCCACTTCACTCGCACGAGGTCAGCAGCTACATCGCTAACCGCGCGGGCGGCCACTTCACCGCCAAGGAGTTCCGCACGTGGAACGCCACCGTGCTGATGGCTCTGCTGCTCGCGAACGCTGACCCGGCGCCAACCGCTCGGGGCCGCAAGAGCGCTATCACTGCCGCTGTCCGCGGGGTTGCGGACTGGCTCGGGGACACTCCCACCGTGGCGCGCAGTTCCTACATCGATCCTCGGGTGATCAGCCGGTACAGCAGCGACGGGCAGCTAACCGCCGTTCCGCCGCTGCCGGCCGTGCTGCCCGCCGCCGCGGAAGCAGAGATCGCGGTCGCCGCCCTGCTCGCGGCGGACGAAGGCTAGCTGGCGTCAGATCCTGGCCGCCAGATCCTGATAGGGAGGGACGAGCTCGCCCCATCGCGCCTCGGTGTCGCCAGGCGCACGCCCGGCGAGGTAGTCCGCGAGCGTCTCGGCGTGGATCTGCCACCCGACCCCGTAGAAAGCCACCATGTCCAGGGGCATGCCCCGGACCTCAATGATCAGCTGGGTCTGGTCACTGTCGGCGGTCAGCGTGACCTCGATGGCTTCGTCGTACGGCGGCACCCCCTGCCCGCGCAGGTAGGACTCTTCCGTCTCCCTGGTTGTCACCCTCAGCCGCCGCGGGGGCTCGCACGCGTCGATGCGCCCGGCGGCGTCGATGTCGGCGGACTCGACGCGGAGGCGGAACTGCCCGCCCGGGCGTAGGTCGCCGTCCACCTCGCCGTACCAGCGGGCCAGGCGCGCGGGGTCGGTGAGCGCCGACCACAGGTCGTCGATGTCGGTGTCGTAGCGATCCTGCAGGCGGACGACCCCCTTGCCGTCGGCCGATCCCAGGCTGGCCAGGAGACGGGAAGCCGGGGCTCATGCTGCTGGTCATCTGGTGCTCCTTCGTTCGCGCTTTCCCCTGGCAATCTCGGTGTGCAGAGCATCCAGCCGCTGCTCCCACAGGGCCCGGTACTGGCCCAGATACTCATCGATCTCGGCCAGCGGCTGCGGCCGGAGGCTGTAGACCCGCCGCTGTGCTTCCTGGCGGACATCGACGAGCCCTGCCTCCCGCAGCACCCGCAGGTGGCGCGATACGCCAGGGCGCGCGATCGGCAGCAGCGCCGCCAGCTCGTTGACGGTGACGGGGCCGCGAGCCAGCGTTTCCAGCATGGTCCGCCGACTGGCGTCGGCCAGCGCCCGCAGAGCAGCTTCCATGGCCTTAACGTACCGAGTCAGTTACGTAACCGTCAAGGTACATAGTGCTGACGGGCTACCGGAGGTAGCCGTGCGACCTGAACCAGGCCACTGCCCGCTCGATGCTCTGGTGCACCGGGGTCTGCGGCAGTTCGAGTTCAGCGATCGCCTTGCTGCAGTCGTAGGTCTCGCCGAGGTGACCGATCTTGACCTCGGACACCGTGGCCACGGGATGCCGATGAGTGAAGCGCGAGGCAAATTCGTAGACGTGCGCGCCTGCCAGCGCGCCGATGTAAGGGGCCTTGAACCGGGGCGGAGCCACGCCGGCCGCGTCTGCGATCAGGCGGAAGTACTCCCGGACGGTGAGGTTCTGGTTGCCGAGCAGGTAGCGCTCCCCGACCCGTCCCCTTGCCGCCGCCAGGATGTGCCCGCGGGCGACATCCTCCACGTCGACGACGTTCACCCAGCCGTCCATGTAGATGGGCATGTTGCCCGACGCCACCTCGATGATGAGCTGTCCGGAGGACGTTGGCCGGATGTCGTTCGTTCCGACGACGAGGGTGGGATTGACGATGACGATGGGCAGTCCCTTGGCGCCGAACTTGAACGCCTCAATTTCGGCCAGGTACTTCGAGATCGAGTAGTGGTCGCCGGTCTTCCAGTAGTTGAACGCCACCTCCTCATCGGACGGAGACGCGCCGTACGCGCCGATCGCATTGTTCGTGCTCGTGTAGACGACCTTGCTCACGCCTGCTTCCATGGCGGCGCGGAGTGACGCCCTGGTGCCGCCGACGTTGATCTCGTAGAAGCGGCTGCGGTCGGTGCTCCAGTGGGTGAAGTAGGCCGCGGCGAAGAACAGGGTGTCGCAGCCTTTGAGCGCGTTTCTTACCGAGTCGGCGTCGCGGATGTCGCCACGACGTCGTTCCACGTCGAGACCGTCGATGTTCCTGGTGTCGCTCGTCTCCCTGACGAGCACCTTGACGTCGTTGCCGTCCCTGAGCAGCTGACGGGTGATCGCCGAGCCAATGAATCCGGTTGCCCCGGCGACAAGCGCCTTCACCGCAGCCGCCAGATCCGGAGGATGTTGTCGGGAAGGCGAACCGAGAACCGTCCTGACGGAGAAGCGTGCGCGAGGATCTGCCGCATGTCCCTTTCGTAATCCCCGCGACGTCCGCCCAGCAGGTGGGGCGCGGTCGAGGAGTTCGAGAACACCAGGGCCACGACATCATCGGCGGTACGTTCGACGGCTCGCCGATCCGGCACCGCCACGATCTCGGCAGGCAGGAAACCGGCCTGCTGGAACACCTGATCCTCGCCTGCAGGAGAGGAGTTGCGGATGCCCTGGCCGGCCCGCCGGTCGGGCCCCAGGTAGTCGCGCCGCAGCCGGTCGAGGGCCTCGTCGGGCGGCGGCGGAAACGGGAGGGACCCCTGCCTGGCCTCTGCCGCCAGTTCCTCGGGCCGGTAGCCGGGCGCATCGACCTGCACCACCGCCCCGCCGGAGTCGAGCATGGTCGCCACCGCTGATGCAACTGCGGGCCGGTCCATCCAGTGGAACGAGGCAGCGAAGGTCACGGCCCGGAAGCTGCCGAGCCCGGCGGGCAGCGCCTCGGCGCGCTGGCACACCCAGGACGCGTTACCGATGCCCAGGCGGGCCGCCGCCCAGGACGCGTGGTCCAGCATCTCCGGGTCCGGATCAAGCCCGACGACAGCTTCGAACAGGGGCGCCAGCCGGAGGGCCACCACGCCCGGCCCGCAGCCGACGTCCAGCACGCGTCCCTGACCGTCCAGGGCCAGGCTGCGCGCGATGGCGTCCGCCAGGCCGGGGGCATAGGGCAGGCGGC
Organism: uncultured Acidobacteriota bacterium; assembly: GCA_963743375.1. Lineage (GTDB taxonomy): Bacteria > Acidobacteriota > Terriglobia > Terriglobales > Acidobacteriaceae > JABDBE01. The sequence goes on from CAVUQA010000002.1 coordinate 500,034, forward strand.
CCTGCTCGTAGTACTCGGCGGCACCGGCGAACAGGGACTCATCCCATTCCCAGGTCTCCCAGCCGCCTGCCGCCGATTTCACGCTCGCGAATATAGCCCGCGCTCAGGTCCGGGGAGGCGCGGAGCGGGCCATCTTCATCTCCATGTAGCCGCCGAAGAACTGCAGCGGCGCAGCCGCCAGGAACCACGTCGCCAGCCGGTACAACTTGCGCCGCTCTTGGCCCGTATCGGCCTGCCTGCCGAGCGAGACAAGGACGAGGCCGATGGCCAGCATGAAGCCGCCGGCGGCAAACCGGACGCTCGCGACAGCGCGGAGGTGGCGGTATTCCCACGGCAGCATCGTGCGCTTCATCAGGGACTGCAGAGGGGTGCTGCTGTCGTCTGCTGCGTGCATCGGGACGCCTCCTGTCGCCACGGGGTCTATCAGATTGATATCATATTATTCAGCCGGCCGCCAGGTTAGACGGCCTCTTAGCCGGCGTGTGGGCATCAGCACCGGCGGGCACGCCCTTATCAGACAGGCAGCCCGCGCTGAAGGAGATGCCGACTTGCCAAGCCAGGCGATGCAGGACGCGATCGACGTTCTCAGGGACAGGCAGAAGGCCAGTGGCAGTCAGGCCCCGACGACGCTGGCTGAGCGCCGCGCCACCTTCACCCCGGCGGACCGGCTTCATCCGATTCCTGACGATGTGCTGGTGACGGACGTGACCGCTGGCGGGGTGCCAGCCCACTGGCTTACCGCGCCTGGAGCTGACACCGGCCGGGTGCTCCTCTTCCTGCACGACGGCGGCTACGAGTTCGGATCGGTTGACAGCGACGGTGAGCTCGCCGCCCGGCTGGGCCGGGCCGGCGGCATGCGGGTGCTCTTCCCTGAATACCGGCTGGCGCCCGAGCATCCGTTCCCCGCGGCCATCGACGACGTGCTGGCCGCGTGGCGCTGGCTCCGCACCGACCAGGGACTGAGCGCACCCTCAATAGCGGTGGCCGGCGCCTCGGCGGGCGGAGGTCTCGCTGTCGCCCTGCTCGTGGCTACTCGTGATGCCGGGGAGGCACTTCCCGCGGCCGCGGTACTCATGTCCCCGACTGTTGATCTGACCGGCTCGGGGGCCTCGATGACCGAGCGCGCCGATCAGGATCCGATCTCCACCCCCGCCATGCTCCGTCAGTTCGCATCCGACTACCTCGCTGGGGCTGACCCCAAGACGCCCCTGGCGTCGCCGCTCTTCACCTCGCTGGCCGGACTCCCGCCGATGCTCGTGCAGGTAGGCACGGCCGACCTGCTGCTCAGCGACTCCGAGCGCCTGGCCGCAGCAGCAGGTGAAGCCGGGGTCGACGTCACCCTGGAGATCGGCGAGGGCCTGCCCCACGTCTACCAGCTCATGCTCGGCACCCCCGAGGCAGCCGAGGCCACCGAGCGGATCGGGAAGTTCCTGCGGGCCCAGGCTCGCTAAGAGCGGGCGGCACCTGCCCGCACGTACGGGGCCGACTCGCAGTCCTGCCTTAAAGGCCGGATGCTGGGTAGATGGCCCGGATGGCTGATCAAGAGGTCGAGGTCGTAGATTACGACGCCACCTGGCCGGACCGGTTCGCTGAGCAACGCCCCGCGGTGGAGGCAATGCTCGCGCCGTGGCTATGCGGTCCGGTGGAGCATATTGGTTCGACTGCTGTTCCCGGGCTGCGCGCTAAGCCGGTGATCGACATGCTCGCGCCGGTCGGCTCGCTGGCCAGCGCGCACGCTGCGGTGCCGCTCCTCGAGCAGGCGGGCTGGCTGTTCTGGCCTGATGACCCGTGCCGTCACTACCGGTTGTGGTTCTTGCGGCCGAGGCCAGAAGCTCGTACACATCACCTCCAGGTGATGGAGGGCGAGCAGCCTCAGACCATCGCGCTGCTGGCATTCCGGGACGCGCTGCGCGCCGACGCCGGGCTTCGCAGCCAGTACGCGGGCCTGAAGGATCAGCTCGCCCGCCAGCATCCCGGTAACCGCAATGCCTATACCAACGGCAAGGCTGACTTTGTTGAGCAGGTGCTGCAGCAGGCAGGCGTCCAGCAGCCGGCCAGGGATCTGCTGCCAGAGTAGATCCGGCATCTCAGGGCGCCTCTCTGCGGTCGCGTGGATGAGTCTGCCGACGGCGAGCTCACTGCATGACCGCGGCGACGAGCGCCAGCACGAACCCCGCGATGAGGATTGCCACGCGCACGTAGTGCAGGCGGTCCCAGCGCTGCTGCTGCTCGCGCCAGTCGCCGGGGTGGTCGTCGGCGGTCCAGGTGATCGAGCGGTTGTTGATCGGCACGAGCAGCGCGACCGACATGACAACGCTCACGGCGAGCAGCGCGGCGGCGGCGATGGCTGCACTGGCCGCTGGGCCGCCCCAGGTGGCGGCGGCTAGCCCGGCCGCGAGGATCAGTGACCCGATGTACCAGAACGGCATGACCCGTCCGAGGACGCGTCCGCCGTCGGCGCGGGCCTGAATCAACGATCCGGCGGGCAGTCGCAGGAAGATCGGGTTGACGAATACCGCGACGGCGAACTCGACGCCGACCATGATGCCGACGACGGTCGTGGTAATGACAGCGAGTGCGACAAGCATGATGTCCTCCAGTTAGCAGCGCTAGATTATCTAGCAGTGCTAACATAGACGCTTGCTGGCCGGAACGCAAGGAGAGTACTCATGGCCGAGTCGGGTGCCCGCGCACAGCGCGTGGCGGAGCGCAGGCAGCAGATCCTGAATGCGGCGCGGGCCGTGGCCGAGGCCGAGGGCTGGTCCGCCGTCACGTCACGGCGTCTCGCCGACGCGATCGGCTATACACAGCCCGTGCTCTACACGCATTTCCCGGCCGGGAAGACCGAGATCATGCGCACGGTAGCGCTGGCGGGATTCGCCGAGCTGGCGGCGGCAACGCGGGCGGCCGTCGGGCGCAAGACCGGCGCGCGGGCGATTGCGGCCGTTGCCGAGGTGTACCTGGGCTTCGCGTCGGCACACCCATCGCTTTATGAGGCCATGTTCCAGCTGCCAATCGATGCTCGCTTCGCGCAAGATGACGCGGAAGACGAACTGCGTTCCGGATTCAACGCGCTGGCTGCCGCGCTCGGCGACGCCGGTGACGGGACGGCGACCGAGGTGCTCTGGAGCGCGCTGCACGGCATGAGCCTGCTCGAGCGGGCCGGGCGCATGCGGCCCGAGCACCGGCCCAACCGGATCGCCGAGCTCGCCGCACGCTTCGCGGCGTGACGGATGCGCCTCGGCTCCCGCCTAAAATCAGGTGCTTCGGCACGGCTGGTCTCCCTACGATCCGAGCATGGATCTGCGCATCGAGACCATCGCCGAGCGGCCCGCCATGAAGTCCCGGTTCGTGAACGAAGAGGCCGAGCCGTGGCCGGAGTTCATGAACGAAGATCCCATCGCCGTGCTCTACTTCAGCGACAACCGGACCGCACACCCTGAGTACGGACTGATCGCCTACGACGCCGATGCCCCGGACCAGGCGATCGCCCGAGCGTTCTGCGTGCCTTTCGCCTGGGATGGCGACCCGGCTCTCGGCGAGCTGCCGGTCGACGGCTGGGACGGTGTGATCTGGCGCTCGGTGCGCGATCGCCAGATCGGGCGGAAGCCGAACCTGGTCTCCGCCCTGGAGATCACCGTTCCGACCAACCTGCAGGGCACCGGCCTGTCCGCGAAGATGCTGGCGGCGATGCGGGACAACGTGGCCCGCCTCGGGTTCGAGCATCTGGTCGCCCCGGTGCGGCCGAACCGCAAGCACCTGGTTCCGGACATGCCCATCGACGAGTACGCGGCGCTGGTCCGCGAGGACGGCCTGCCCCAGGATCCGTGGCTGCGCGTTCACGTCCGCGCCGGCGGCCGGATCGTCGGCACCTGCAAGCGCGCGATGGTCATCCCCGGCACGCTGGACGAGTGGCGGTCCTGGACCGGCCTGCCGTTCGACGAGTCGGGGCCGGTGGTGGTACCCGGCGCGCTCGTCCCAGTCCACTGCAGCGTCGAGCATGACTACGCGGTCTACGTCGAGCCGGCAGTGTGGCTGCACCACCGGCTGTGAGCCGAGCCTCGCGGGTGTTTCTAGACTCGTCGGATGGCTGAGACGCAGCGGCGGCCCGTGCCTCGGGTCGACTCTGGCGAGCTGGACACCGCGCTCGCGTTCCTGAACTTCAACCGGGAGTCGGTCCTGAAGAAGACCGAGGGCCTGGACGACGAGCAGCTCCGGCGGCGCCTCGTCCCCACCGGCACGAACCTGCTCGGCCTGGTCCAGCATCTGGCCCAGGCCGAGCGGAACTGGTTCGGGTATCACCTCGCCGGGGCTGCGCACGTGCGCAGCCCTGGCTCGGGGATGAGGGTGCCGCGGGGGCGAGCTACCGCCGAGGTGCTCGACGACTACCGAGCCGCGATCGCCGCAAGTGACGCCGCGATTCGCGCCATCGGAGACCCGGAGGCTCACCTTGCCCGGCTGGTCTCCGGCGAGCACATGACCATGCGCTGGCTAATCGCGCACATGACCTCGGAGACGGCCCGGCATGCCGGGCACGCCGACATCCTGCGCGAGCAGATTGACGGCACGACCGGGCGCTAGCCGCCGCGGCGCTCTCGTGCGGGTCCAGTGCAGCGTTGAGCGCGACTAAGCGGCCTACGTCGAGCCGACGATCTGGATACGCCAGTTGCCGTGCGCTCGACGATCGCGGCCGGAGGAACGGGTCCGTTGAGCTTCGGCGGCGTGTTGCTGAGCAGGATTTACCTGCGGGAGGTGTTCGGCCGAGGCGCCGGATACCTGGCGCTGAGATGCCTGACCGCCTGCCCTGGGCGTTGACGGTGGTAGCTGCCGGCCGGAGCGTCTCCGATGCCGCGACTCGCGTATCGCCACCGCGGTTAGGATCAGCATCCCGATGTTAGTGAAGGTGAGACGCTCACGGGCCGTCTCGCCTACCTGGCCCGCGGCGGCGCGATCGCGCACTCGACCGTGCGGATCCAGAAGCTGATCCGAGGCCGCTGGCGGGACGTGGCGGCGGCAGTCACGAACGACAGCGGCGGCTATAGCGCGCGACTGCACGGCACCGGTACCTACAGGGCGGTGTTCGGCGGCGGCAAGCTGCCGGGCGCGCAGGCGAGCTATGGCAACTTCAGCCGGACGCAGAGCAAGACGGTCCGGGTGCGGTAGGGATTTGGGCGCCAGGCCACATCACCGTGTGGCCGGGCCGCCGACGGGCGGCCCGGATCGGTTTCTTGCGGATGGATCTGAGCTCGCCGATACTGCATCGCATGACCAGCCGACTGCGCGCCCGCACCGTGACGGCGAACGGGTTGCCATTCGGCGTCGTGGAGGCGGGCAACGGGCCACTCGCTCTGTGCCTGCACGGCTTCCCCGATTCAGCTCACTCGTGGCGGTTTCTGCTGCCGGCGCTGGCCGATGCGGGTTTTCACGCGGTAGCGCCGTTCATGCGCGGGTACGCACCGACCGGCATTCCCGCGGACGGCTGCTTCGGGCTGGGGGCGCTCGTCGCCGACGCAGTGGGACTGCATGACGTCCTGGGCGGTGACGACCGGGCTGTCCTGATCGGCAGCGACTGGGGCGCCGAGACGGCCTACGGCGCAGCCGCGTTCGCTCCCGACCGCTGGCGGCGCGTCGTCACGATCGGCGTCCCGCCGCTGGCACTCGATACGACGATCTTCGCCGACTACGACCAGCTGAAGCGCTTCTTCTACTTGTTCTTCCTGAAGACGCCATTCGCCGAGTCCGTGCTTGCCGCCGACGACATGGCATTCCTCGACCGGCTGTGGCAGGACTGGTGTCCTGGCTACGACGCGAGCGAAGACCTCAGCAATGTCAAGGAGTGCCTTCGGGCCGAGGGTAACCTCACCGCGGCCATCGGCTACTACCGGGCCGAGGAGCCAGGACTCCCGCACTTCGGAACGGCTGGCGCCTACGCGGCCGAAGAGGCGGCGTTGGCGAGCACCGGTCCGCAGCCAACCTTGTACCTGCACGGGAACCGCGACGGCTGCATTGATGTCGCCCTCGTCGAGGATGCCGAGCGTTACCTGGCGACCGGGTCAAAGCTGGAGGTTATCGAGGACGCCGGCCATTTCCTGCACGTCGAGAAGCCTGCGATCGTGAACGATCGGATCCTGGCATGGGTCGGCGCGTAAGCGGCATGCAACCCACATGCCCTGTCTGCGGCGGGCCGGGCCTGGCGGCAAGCCGGTCAGCGGGCAGGTAGCTGGAAGTGCCAGATGACCAGGCTGCGGGCGACCGCCGGCGGCTCGCTTTGCCGATGGCAGGTAGTCGATCAGTGACCACGGCCAGTCCTGCCATTCGCCGATCTCCGTTGTGGGCTCGGGCGCCGGTTCGTTTGCGTCGACCCAGCGCGGCTCCTCGCACCGTCGTACCTGCAGACCATGTCGCAGCGCCGGCCGCAGGTAGTCGCCGATCTGATGCCGGTAGGTAGGCGCGATCCACGGCTGGCCCTCCGGGCCGAGCCCTGTCATCACCGAGCCGCGGGTGATGAGTTCGTGATGACAATCTGAGATGATCAGGTCGCCGCCGGGGCGCAGCACGCGGGCGAACTCGCCCAGTACCGGATCAAGGCTGGGGACGTGCTCGAGCGCGAGCGCGGACACGATGACGTCCACGCGAGTCATCCGGCAGCGGCAGCCGGTCAAGCTCGGCGACGTGGAACTCCGCCTCGGGGACACGCCGCCGCGCGTGAGCGAGCATGTCCGGGGAGCTGTCGACGCCGATGACCTGGTGCCCGCGCCTGGCCAGGAACTCGGCGAACCGCCCGGTCCCGCAGGCGGCGTCCAGCGCCACGCCAGGCTCCCGGCCGGCGAGGTACTCAGCGACGAGCGGCTCGTCGATCGTGAACAGGCCGCCGGCCGCATCCGCGTCGTAGCCGACCGATACCTGCTCGTAGACGGCGGCGGCGCTGACCTGTTCAACCAGCACGCCCCGGTCCCTCAGCCGCTCGTCGGCCAGCAGCCGCCCGATCTCGGCGAGCCGGGCCTCAGTGAATTCGCGGTCGTGCTCTCCGGCCCAGGCGTCCAGCAGCGCGATGCCCTCAAGGCCGAGCAGATAGGCCAGCGGGTCCTGATAGATCACGAAGGGGATCATAGACACCCACTGGCCAGGCTGCCCATCTGTTTTTCGGGCGGCACCTGGGCCACGGGATCGTGCGCCATCATCGCCGCTCACCCCGCCCGATGACTTTAGCCAGGGTCCTCTTTCGCCTCGGGTCGAGTTCTAGCCTCGCTCAGATCGGCGATTCTGTTACCGATGCCGATCGTGAAACTCGGGCAAGTGGAGGTCTGGTGGTAACAGCAGAGCGGCTGGCGGCGCGGGCGGCGGACTGGATCCGCGCTGAGCCCGCCGCGCGGGCCGGCATCGTGTACGGATCGGTCGCGCGGCAGGAGGCAGGCGCGTACTCCGATCTGGACCTGATCCTCGTGTCGGAGCCCGGGCAGCGCCAGCAGCTCTGGGAGCGGCGGCGCGAGCTATCTGCGGCAGTTCACGAGCGGGAGATCGTCTCTGTCCAGGAGCCGTCCTGGCAGCGGGACTTCCGGTACCAGAGCTGGGATGATCAGCTGAACGAGCTGGATCTCACTCTTGACGAGGAATACGCCTCGGCCTGGTTAGCCCTAAAGCGAGGCTTCGTCGTTCTGGTTGACAAGGCCGACGTGGGAGTGCGGCTGACGGCGGATCTCGAAGCGCTATCGCCGCCTGCTTTTGACGCGGCCAGCTATGACGGCGGGACCTGGCTCTGGCTCAATTACCTGCACGGACGCCTGTATCACGGCGAAAACTGGATCGTCCGCTGCGGCGTCATGGACACGCTCAACAACCGCGTCGTACCGCTGCTTGGCTCGGCCGGTCACTCGGCCTGCGCCGAGCTCGGACCCGCAGTTGTCAAACAGCTCAACGAGGCAGCAGCTTCTTCTTGCGAGGCTGTCGAACTGCGCCGATCGCTGCGCGCTACGGCTGAGCTGTACGACTGGGCACTTGCTCAGTGGGCCGAGCGCACCGGAGCACCGAACCCCCGCAGCCCCCTGGCCTCGGCGATCCTGACCAGGCTCAGCCGGGACAAATGAATCAACTACAGGCTCGATGCCACCCGTGATAGACAATGCCGTGGCCGACGGCGAGGTTGTCTCGGTAGAAGGCGTCAGTTTGTTCGTCCGCCGTTTCGGCGACGCGGCCCTGCCGATGCTCATCGTCGTACATGGCGGCCCCACCTGGGATCACACATACCTGCTGTCGCCAGTCGCCGAGCTTGCCGACCAGGCCCACGTCGTGCTGTTCGACCTGCGAGGCTGCGGCCGCAGCTCCCGCACGCCGCCGATAGGCGATCTTCCCGTCGCCGAACTGCAGCCCGATCTCCTGGCCAATGACGTCGCCGCACTTATCCGCCACTACGGCGCCAACCGCGCGGACGTGCTCGGTTTCTCCTACGGCGGGGGCATCGCCATGCACATGATCGACCAGCACCCCGACCTGGTACGAAGCCTGGTCCTGGCCTCCACCACGGCATATCAGGACTACGAGCACGAACGCGAGGCCTCCCTGGACTATCAGGCCCGGTCGCTGATGTGCACAGAGATCGCCTGGGATGATCCTGGGCTCACCAGCCCGGACGCCCCGGACGGCGCGCTGAGCCAGGCGATGGCCTATGCGAGTGCGCCCCGCGACATCTGGAATCTCGACCGGCTCGAGGAATGGCACCGCGTGCTCGCCGCTATCAGGTTCAGCAGCGACTGGAACGCCCCGCATGCAGCCGGCGAGCTGCGTCCAGGCGTCCCTGAGCATGCGGAGCGAGTCCTCAAGGAGTGGCGCGGCCAGGTCCTGATCCTGCAGGGCAGCCGCGAGATGGCGTTCCCCGTCGCACTTGCCCGGAGGCTGCACGCTGCGCTCGCGGCCAGCACGCTCGCCGAGATCCCCGATGCCGCGCACATGGCTCACTTCGACAATCCCCAGGCCTGGCTATCAGCGATCCGAACCTTCCTCCGTCAGCAGTAGCTGCTGCCTCCTGGCTGACGCTGGCACAATGCCGGCATGTCGCTAGTGCCCGTTCTGGACACCCTGGAGACCGACCGCCTCGTTCTTCGGCGACGCAGAGTGCGCGAGGCCGCCATCTATCGCCAGTTGTGGACTGAGCGGGATCCCCGGGTGCCGCCGCATCGACGCATAAGTGCCGAGGGCCGACCGACCGAGGCGGACATCGCCGCTCAGATACGCGCAGAGCGTGGGGAGCCCGGGCCGGGGATTCTGGCGGTTGAGCGAAAGGGCACGGCCGACGTCATCGGGTATTGCGGGCTGATCTTTCATGGGACCGGATCGCCCGACGAGCCTGAGTTGGCCTACGAATTGCTGGCTACGGCGCACGGCCGCGGTTACGCAACTGAGGCAGGTCGGGCAGTCGTCACATGGGCGAGCCAGGCAGGCTACGGGCGGTTGTGGGCAAGTGTCCGGGACTGGAATGTCGCGTCGCGCCGGGTTCTGGAGAAGCTCGGGTTCCGCGAAACGGGCCGGGTGGAGCCCGATGCTGTCCACGGCGACAGCCTGCTGACCGTGCGAGACCTTTGAACAGTGCCCGGTGGCGGATTCGGTTCCGCCCGGACTATGCCCGCGCCTTGCTGGACGAGAAGCGCAATGCTCTTGTCCGATCAGCCGATGCGGACGGGGAGGGCGTCCAGGCCGTTCATCACGCTGACGGGACGCCAGCGGAGCTCCGACGAGGGGACCGCGAGTGAGATCCGCGGAAAGCGGGCGAGCAGGGCACCAAGGGCGACCTCGGCCTCCATCCGGGCCAGCGGAGCGCCCAGGCAGTGGTGCACGCCGTGACCGAAAGCAACATGGCCGCTGGTGTCGCGGCCGAGGTCCAGACGGTCCGGGTCGGCGAACCGGGCCGGGTCCCAGTCGGCCGAAGCGACCGCGGGGATAACCCACTCGCCCGCGGGGATCACCACGTCGCCGATCGGCACGTCCTCGGTGGTGAACCGGTCGTTCGCGTGGTTCACCGGGCTGGTGAACCGGAGCAGTTCCTCGACGGCGGCCGGGAGCAGCGACGGGTCCTGTCGCAGCCGGGCCATCTCCCCAAGGTGGGTCAGCAGTGCCAGGGTGCCGGAGGCGATCAGGTTGACGGTGGTGTCGAAGCCCGCCATGACTAGGAGGAAGGCCGTGGAAACCAGCTCGTTACCGGTCAGCTTCTCGGCCTCGGCGATGTCATTAGCGATGACGAGCTCCGACACCAGGTCGTCGGCGGGCTCCGCGCGCTTGGCGGCAATCAGCTCCGTCAAGTAGGCGGCCAGCTCCCGCTCTACCCGCGCCTGCTCCGTACTCTCGTCGTAGGCGTAAACGGTGGCCCGGACCCACTCGCGGTCCGCCACCGGGACACCGAGCAACTCGCAGATGACCGTGACCGGGAGCGGGCGAGCGTACTGGCCCAGCAGGTCGACGACGTCCTCACCGCGCCTTGCCATCTCGTCCAGCAGACCTCCGGCGATGGCCTCAGTAAGGGGCCGCAACCCGGCCCGGCGCGACGCGAACGGCTTTTGCACCAGACGGCGCAGCCGCGTGTGCTCAGGCGGGTCCGCGTGGAGCATGTGCGCGTAGACACCAGTCGCCTCACTCGGCCGGGACCGACCGCCACCCGGCCACCGGTGGACATCCTTCGCCATTCTGGGGTCGGTCAGCACCGCCCGAACGTCCTCGTAGCGGGTGACCACCCAGGCCCGACCGTAGGCCGGCATGCGCACCGGAGCGACCGGCCGGGACTCCCGCAGCCGGGCGAAGAACCCCCGAGGGTCCTGATAGTAGGAATCCTCATCGAGGGATACCAGCTCTGCCGCGTCGGTCACGCCCTGCAGGCTATGGCTGCCATTTGTGTAACGCCACCGGGTTTTCGTGGGCTGACGAGGCCGACAAGGAGGTCGCGCAACCAGGCCACCTGGGACGCGAGGTGTCCGGGCCGGACCGAAGGTCCAGGGGAGTTAGCATGATCGCCACGTGCAGGACTGACTGCGAGGCGGTGGGATCGCGTATATGGCCGGTGAACCGGCTGGTGTCCCTCAGCGTAAGGACGCCGTGCGCAACCGGCAGCGGCTTCTGGCTGCGGGACGCGAGGTGTTCCGTGACCGTGGCGTCGGCGCCACGCTCAACGACGTCGCGCATCACGCAGGGCTGGGAGTCGGCACGGCCTACCGGCACTTCGCCAACAAGGAAGAGCTGGTCGACGCACTGTTCGATGAGATGGTCGAGACCGTCTACGGTTACCTGCGCGAGGCTTCGGAGCAGCCGGACGCGTGGCTGGGGCTGACCTGGGCGCTGGAGAAGGTGTGCGAGGTCCAGGCGTTCGACCGCGGACTGCGTGAGGTGATGCTCGGCACCGGGCGGGGGCCTGAGCGCCAGGGGCAGATGCGAGCGCGCGTAAGCCCGGTCGTTGACGCGCTCGTCGGCCGGGCGCAGGAGCAGGGCACGCTCAGAGCCGATGTAATGCCTGCCGACTTTCCGGTCCTGCAGCTGATGCTCGGCGCCGTAACGGACCACATCGGCCAGCCCGACCTCTGGCGCCGTTACCTGGTGATCATCGTTGACGGACTGCGTGCGCGACCGGGCGAGACTTCGCCGCTGCCGGATGTGCCGGTAGGCGAGGAGGCATGGCAGCAGGCAATCATCGACAGCAGCACTGAGTCCGCTCGGGATCGCCTGAGCTGACCGGCTAGCGGGACTAGCCGCAGCCCGGGGAGGACCAGCGGGCCGACGGCATCCCGTGCGGGGAGCCGTCGGCCCGTAAGCTCAGCCTTCGCCCGTCAGGAGGGTGGTCCCCAGTCGGTCGGGCTCGCGGTGAACTGGCCGGGCGAGGCCAGCGGAAGGTCGAGCACGGAGGCGGCGACGTCGCCGCTGTGGATGGTGTACGTGCCGCCGGTCAGGTTCGCCAGTTCCTGCGGCGTGGGCGCGAGCGGCAGGTGGAAGTTCGCCGGCGGCTGGCTGGTGAGCACCACCTGGATTCGGTCGCCGGCAGGGATGAGGGTGAAGTTGGCCAGCAGCGAGATGTCGTATCTCGTGGTCCGGCCGGGCACGACTGGCTGCTGGCTGTGGCGGGTGAACGGGTGGGCGGGCTGCAGCAGGATGCCGTTCCTGCCGTACCAGCTTTGCGCCATGTCTAGCTTGCGCTGGCTGCCGAGCAGCACGCCGTCTGCCTGCTTGACCACGACGCCCGCCGGTGACAGCACGTTGAGGGTGGCGGTCAGCTCGACCTCGGACGTGGTGGACGCGGCGTAGACGGTCAGATCCGACGGCCCGTCGAGGACCGCGCCCCGCCGGAGCGGTGCCGAGGTATAGGTCAGCGAGTTGGTCTCCGTGGCTGCCGACCACATGAGCGTCTCGTTTCCGGCGGATGTGAGCCGGCGCCTGCTCAGCATCCCATCTGCGGCCAGGTAGTACGAGGATGCGGCAGCGGATGGCGGCCATGCGGCCGTGTCCACCCACTGGTTCGCGGTGTTCTCGAAGACGTGCAGCGGGGCGGGCGTCCTGGCCATGCCGGTGTGCTCGCCCTTGAGCCACGTGTCGAACCACTCCAGGCGGATGTTCTCCAGAATCGTGCCGTTGACGTTCTCCCCGTGCGTCCACGGCCCGACAATCGCCTGGTACCGGCCGGTGACCGGCTCGCCTGCGGTGATCGGCGCGGTCAGCTGGCGGTGGAAGTAGGCGTTCTGCGCGGCGACGTAGTCGCCCAGGTTGCCACCGGGGAACAGGTCATCCCAGCCGGCCTCGCTCAGGGCGGGGATGCCGTTGGCCACGACCTGCCGCATGAGCTTCTGTGCGTCCAGGGACTGCCAGTAGCCGTTGTCGTAGGATCGCGGTCCGCCATCGGCCTCCTGCGCGATGGTGACGGACTGCGGGTCGGTGGCGGGGTCGTCCTGGGGCCCGCGCGGCTCGCCGTGCCCGATGTCCGCGACGAACGGCGTGGGGATCCCGCCGTCGGCGGTCAGGTCGTCGTAGAAGTCGGAGTCCGTGCAGAACGGGGCGATCGCCTTGAGCGGGGAGTCCGGCCCGACTGCCGCCGCGGTGAACCACTGGTTCACCCCGAGGTAGGAGCAGCCATCCAGCCCGACTTTGCCGTCCGAGCCGGACAGCGAGTGCGCCGCCCAGTTCACGAGCTCGGCGCCGTCCTGTCCCTGGCGCTGGCCGAACCAGGACACCTGGCCGCCAGAGGTGCCGGTGCCGCGTACGTCGGAGGCGACATAGATGTAGCCGCGCTGGACGAAGTAGTCTCCGGCGGCGGTCGGGTCGGGCGTGTTGCCGTACGGGTCCTGGGTGAGCAGCACCGGGAAGGCCCCGGTTGCCCGCGCTCCGGTGGCCGGGTCAGTCGGGTAGACAATCTCGGTGGAGATCGTCACCCCGTCGTCCATCCGCACCGGGATGTACACCGGCTGGCTCACACCGTAGCTCGCCGGCTCAGGCTGCCAGGCACCGGCGTGGCCGGGCCGCGTGCCACTCGCGGCGGAGGCCGCCACGGGCGTGAGCGCGGCCGCGACGACGGCAGCCAGGATGATCGGAATTCGTGCTCTCATGTGAGTCTCCGTCAGCTCAGGCCGGCTGCGCGGCGCGGCGCAGGGGGACCAGAGGGAACACCTGGCGCTGCAGCGTCTCGTTCGCCAGCTCCGCGAGCACGATGTAGAACGCGACGCCCGCCAGGACGATCTCGGCCCAGCCGGCCGCGTGCAGCGCCCCGGCGACGGGAGCGCCGACACTGGACGCGCCCAGATAGGCCGCTATCAGCAGCACGATCGTCAGGTTCAGCAGGCCGAAGGCGAGCACGGTCACCGCGTTCGTGCCGAGGCTCGCCACCGTGAAGATGACAGTGACCACGAGCCACGCGATCAGGAAGACCCCGAGCGCCTGGACGACGTCGTGGCCTGCCTGAGCCTGCAGGGCGAGAGCGGCCGGGCCCGAGTGCGCTCCCGACGCCAGGACGGCCGCGACGATGTGCGGTGCCACGTACACCTGGATCGCGGTGTAACTCAGCCAGAACGCCCCGTACGCAGTGAGGAACGCCGCGGCGAAGGTCGCGCCCGATGCGAGCGCAAAGAACCCCGCGACAAGCTGGACGAGGCCGCCGTAGAAGAACGTCCCGGACAGGATCACGGAGCTGCCCGCGGCATTCATCACGCCGACCGTGCTCAGGCCGAGCGCGAGCGAGCACCACGCGAAGCCAGCCGCGCCGATGACCAGCGCGTGCCCGGGGCGGGGAGAGGTCGAGACGGGCGAGCTGCTCGTCTCCGATAGGGAGGTGACGGACATGGGCGAGCACCCTTCGCTTGATGTCGAGACGCGAATTGCCGACCGAACGTTCGATACGTTAAAGCGGCCTTCACTCTGTGGTCAATACGTTCCGGACATGTAGTATCCGTTTTTATGGAACCGCCGCATGGCCGGACGCACGCGCACGGCAGCAGCCCGCCGGCGAGCCAGCCTGGGCGGCAAGGCCTCAGGAGCATGACCCCGACCGTCAGTGCAGCAGGCCTGGAACCGATCGAGAACGCCCCGGAAGAGGAACTGCGGGCGCTGCAGCTCGAGCGCCTGCGCTGGTCGCTGCGGCACGCTTACCAGAACGTGCCGCACTACCGGCAGGCGTTCGACACTGCCGGGATCCGCCCCGAGGACTGCACGGACCTGGCCGCCCTGGCGAGGTTCCCGTTCACGACCAAGGCAGACCTGCGCGACAACTACCCGTTCGGCATGTTCGCGGTCCCGCGCGACCAGGTCGCCCGGGTGCACGCCTCCTCCGGCACCACCGGCCGGCCCACCGTCGTTGGCTACACCGCCCGCGACGTCGATACCTGGGCCGCGGTCATGGCCCGGTCGATCCGGGCCGCCGGCGGGCGGCCCGGGCACATGGTGCACGTCGCCTACGGGTACGGCCTGTTCACCGGGGGCCTGGGCGCGCACTACGGGGCTGAGCGGCTCGGCTGCGCCGTCGTTCCCGTCTCGGGCGGCATGACCGAACGGCAGGTGACGCTCATCCGCGACTTCCGCCCTGACGTCATCATGGTCACCCCGTCCTACATGCTCGCCATCATCGACGAGATGGAGCGCCAGGGCCTCGACCCGGCCAGCTGCTCGCTGCGGTACGGCATCTTCGGCGCCGAGCCGTGGACCAGCCAGATGCGGACGGAGATCGAGGCGCGGGCGGGCATCGACGCCACCGACATCTACGGCCTGTCCGAGGTCATCGGCCCCGGCGTGGCCCAGGAATGCGTCGAGACCAAGGACGGGCTGCACATCTGGGAAGACCACTTCTACCCCGAGGTCATCGACCCCCTCACCGGCCAGGTCCTGCCCGACGGCCAGCTGGGCGAGCTGGTCTTCACCTCGCTGACAAAGCAGGCCATGCCCGTCATCCGCTACCGCACCCGCGACCTCACCCGGCTGCTGCCGGGCACTGCCCGCACCATGCGCCGCATGGAGAGGATCACCGGCCGCTCCGACGACATGATCATCCTGCGCGGCGTGAACCTGTTTCCCACCCAGATCGAGGAACTCATCCTGCGCGTCCCCGCCCTGTCCCCGCACTTCCAGCTGCACCTGACCCGGCCCGGCCGGATGGACGCCCTGACCGTCCGTGTCGAGCGGCGTCCCGACACGACCTCGGCCGACGCCGAGGCGGCCGGCGCGCAGCTGTCCGCACTGATCAAGAACACCATCGGCGTCACTGCCGACGTCGCCGTCCAGGCACCCGACACCACAGAGCGCTCCTCCGGCAAGATGCGCCGCATCATCGACGAACGACCCCGGTGAAGCCGAAACCCGACCCACACTCGCGGCAACGATGCGGCAGCGCGCACCTGCCCGCCGGACGGGGATCTCGGATCGGGCACATGAGCGCTCAGACATAGGGCAGAGGAGTCGGCATGAGCGCGGCTTCGACATTGGCATCCGGCTTCTACAGCACCGGTACGACCGTCGGGCTGGCGATCGCAGCGCTGGTTATGTTCGCGCTCTTGTTTCTCTTGATGCACTTCCGGAAGCGGTAGCTAGGCCAGCGCCGAATCGGTGGGAGGCTCGTCTGGCGGAGACCTGCAGCCGACGCGCGGCTGAATATCCTGGCATCTTCCAGCCGGCTTGACCCAGCTCGCGCACGAGCGCGTGCGGCGGTCTCGGAGGTCTGCTCGAACTAGGCATGCGAGCGCGGCGCGGACCAGGTGACGGCCTGGAGGACGAAGTCAGTGATTGACGCGGCGTAGTGGTCACGCTTAGCGCTGATGGTGGCTCGCTCTGCCCCGGGGGTGAGCACCACGAGGCTGATCACTCTGCCCATGATGGCGTCGATGATCAGGTCGGGTGGCGTCCGGGCCGGGAGCTCCCCGCGGTCCACTGCGGCCTGGATGATGGTCCGGGCGCCGCCGAAACGCGCAAGAACGATGTTCTGCACCATCTCATCGAACTGCCTGCGCCTCGGTGCCTGAGCGGGTCCGGGCAGCAGGGCCGCCAGCCGGTCATCGCCCGGTCAGCGTGAAGAGGCGTCCTGCTTCTGGCCGATGAGGTCATCGGCGATAGAGGTCTTCTGGCCTTCCTCCGGGATGATGGCCCACGCCACCAGGTAGGCCAGCGCGCCGGCGCCGCCAGTGATGACTGCGATGGCCGCCACAGCTACCCGGACCAGGGTCACGTCCGCGCCGAAGTACTCGGCGATGCCCGCGCAGACCCCGGCTGCCATGCGGCCCTTCCGGCTGCGTACCAGGACCTTGGTTCCGTTTCGGCTGTTCATTTTGAACCACTCCAACCATGGCGCCGGGGTTGCTCAGCCTCCGGCGGGTGATCCCGGCGCCTGACTCCCAGCCTACAGGCGAAAGCCAACACTAGCAATCTATTTCTAGAATTGGAGGTAAGCTTATCGGCATGGCCGGCTGGAGCTTCCTGACCAACCACGCGCGGGTGCTGCTGTATATTGCGCACGACCCCGGCGCACGGCTACGTGACATTGCGGTCAGCCAGGGCATCACCGAGCGCAGCGCCCACGCCATCGTCGCCGACCTGACTCAGGCCGGCTACGTGGTGAAGCAGAGAGACGGCCGGCGCAACCGGTACCAGATCGAAGAACACCTGCCGCTGGCCGAGCCCGGCACCCGCGAGCCTGCCATCGGCGAGGTCCTCGCCCTCCTGCTGGGCAGCCGGCAGCCGTGACGGGCTGCCAGGCCCTGCCGCCGAGGAGTCCGCTGGCGGGCCTGGCCGTCATCGCGGCCCGGATCGACGGTGAGAGAGCATCCCCCACGGTCTGGATGGCCGGGGACCCCGCGCCGATGGCCCGGACACGAGCTTCTCACCGGCCACGTGCACCCACCTGAGCCTGCTGTGCTCTTTTCAGCGGACTCTCGCCTTACCGGTACCGGCCCCAATGCGTCAGAAAGGTACCGGCACCGAAGTTGCCCTGGAAACCTCAAGTATCACCTGAAGCCGTTTCGTCAACGATCGGTAGCACTAGGCGAATTGATCACCCTTTGTCAGGCTCCGCTTGACGTGCGCCACCCTGGCTTCACTTGATGGGAGACAGCTTCGCAAGACAGCCCAGGAATGTCCGGATAGCTTGTGTCGGTGATCATCTGGATCAACGGCGCATTCGGAGCGGGCAAGACGACGCTCGCGGCGGAAACTGCGCAGACGGCTTCCGGACGCGGTCGTGTATGACCCGGAGGACGTCGGCCTCATGCTGTGGAAGTGGCTGCCGCCGGGCGGTGATTTCCAGCACCTGCCAAGCTGGCGGGAACTGGTCGTCGCCACGGCGCTGTCGCTGCGCAGGCACCACGCGGAGACGCTCATCGTCCCGATGTCGCTGATCCGCGACGCCTACCGGGCCGAGATTCTCGGCGCCCTGGTCGACGCGGGCGAGAAGGTCATGCACGTGTTCTTGGAGTTGGACGCCGGGGTGCTCCGGGGGCGGCTCAATGCCCGTGTAACGCGCCCCGGCACGGACTGGGACCAGGGAGCCCGCAAGCTCGGCATGACCGGCGTGGATGAGATGGTGGCTGCCGCTGTCCGTCAGCCGGCCGGGACGCTCATGCTGCGCTCGGACGAGCTCACCCCGGCTGAACTGGCCGACCAGGTTCAGTCTGCGGCGGGCTTGAGTCAGGTTTACGGGGACAGCTAGCGGATGCGGCAGGCAAGATCGCGGGACCAGAAGATGCCTGGGCTGTGTCGCGCACCAAGCGGCGCCGATCCGTCGGACATCTGTGAGGCTCGGCAAATTGATCGCCCTTTGTGCTGTCCCGCTTGATGCCTGACACTGCCGCTCAGGCTGTGGGAGCTGAGCGCGACCGAGCAGAGATGCCGGGCTGTCCTCGAGGTGAGGGCAAGGGTTCCGGTGACCGAGGTAGCCGATCGCTACGGAGTGAGCCGCCAGAGCGTCCACGCCTGGCTGCGCCGCTACCGGGACGATGCGCCATCCGGGTTAGCCGACCGCGGCCACCGGGTGCATCAGCATCCTTGGCAGATCCCGGCTGATATGGAGTCGGCGGTTTGCGCGCTCCGCCGAGCTCGCCCAAGGTGAGGACGGAAGCGGCTCGTGTTCGAGATGGACTGCCGCGGCCACGCCACGGTCACCCGATCCACCGTCTACCGCGTCCTGGTTCGCAACGGCCTGATTGAGCCGAAGTCCCGCAGGCGGCAGGACTACAAGAGGCGGAGGCGTCCGGTCGCGATGCAGCTGTGGCAGCTCGATGCCACCGCCAGCGCGTGCCTGGCAGGCGGGCGGGAGACCGGAATCAGATCCTTCCAACCGGTTCCGGGCCAGGAGCGTCTTCAGTGATATCGCTCCCAAAAACGGGACAGGAACTAAGGAAGCAGTCATGGAGTGCATGTCGTTGAAGAAAGTCACTGGTGTTACGGCTCTGCTTGGTGCTGGCCTGGCGTCGGCGGTGACCGTTGGGATGGCTCCGGCGGCCAGCGCGACGGCCCAGCCGGCCAGGTCGACGGACTGGCACGTGGTTGACACCATCACGAGCAGCCCCAGCCACCCCTCGTATCTTGGCGCGATCGTCTCAACCGGCAAGACCAGCGGATATGTCTTCAAATGGGCGCCCGGGTCCTCGTTCCCGGCCGCCTACGAGCGCATCGGCACCACCAGGTGGAAGGAGGTCCCGTTCCCCGGCCAGCGCAGCGAGCGCGTTGTCACGGCGGCCGCGACCTCGCCGACGGACGTATGGGCGTTCTCGGGCCTGGCCAACCAGGGCTCGCGAGTGTTCCGGCTGGTCAAGAGCAAGTGGGCGGTCGTCAAGACGTTCCGCCTCCCGATCGCGTCGGCGACTGTGCTGAGCAGCAAGGACGTGTGGGTGTTCGGCACGGCCGATGACTCCGGCACCGCCAGGCTGGGCGTGTACCACTACAACGGCCACACCTGGACGCGGGTCTCCCGCACCCTGGGTGACGGGTACGCGGTGTCCGACCAGGACGTCTGGGCATCCACTGGCGGCAGCGTCGAGAACTACGACGGGCACAAGTGGACTGCGACCAGCCTCGCGAGATTGCTGCCGAAGGACAAGAACGTCAAGCTAGTGGACGGGGTCATCGCCCTGAGCGCGAAGAACGTCTACGTGCTCGCGTCCGACTTCATCGGCCACGAAACCGCCGCGGTCTACGTCCTGCACTACGCCGACCATAAGTGGTCCAAGGTCGCCGAGAACTACGGCTTCGCCACCGGGAGCCTCAGCCCCGACGGCAAGGGCGGGTTCTACTTCACGGCCTACCAGCACGACGGCGGCAACCCCGCCCTGCTGCACTACTACGACGGCAAGCTCGCGGTCGTGGCTTCGTTCCCCGCCAGCTCCTCCACCGCGGTCTTGCGCGTCACCCACATCCCCGGTACCACGCAGCAGTTGGTGACTGCGTTTACCTCCTCGTCGACGAAGGTCCACGCAGAGGTCCTCCAGGGCAGCTAATCGCGTAGAGCCGACGGGGGTACCACAGGACGGTGACCGGCATCCGGCCGCAAGGCCAGGCCGGTCACCGTCACTCTCATTGCCGCGAATGTCGCCAAGCCGATAGCTATTGGGGATCGCCCTGATGCGTCTGGTGTCGAGGAAAGGACGCTGAGTAGCATGAGCCCGTCGCTCGCCGCTGAGCAGGCGTGATTCCAAGTCGGCGCACCTGCCGTGTCCACTGCGGACCGCAGCCATCCGCAGCCGTTGTTAGCAACGAGTTAGCAAGATCATCTCTGCGTGATGACCGAACCTTGACATCTCAATCGTGTTCGCCACAGCCAGCCTGCGAGCATGGTCACGCTCCAGGGCTCGCATTGCGGTGTTGTTCGGTCTGCCGTGAACTGTTCTGTCGGCGCTGTCGAGCAGTCTGTTGCGGCTGATCCGCTACATGTTCCGCCGGCCTTGTGCGCGCGTCGTTGGCGGAGAGCATCTCCTCAGTTACCGCCGACCACAGCACCTCGCGGGCATCCTCCAAGGCGTCGGAAGATGGCGGGCCGACTTGGCCGATCACGCTGAGCAGTTCCGTAATATCAAGGTCCTCTCTGTCCGGATTCACTTTCGTACCTCAGCTTCATTCGCATCTGCTTCGGCCAGCATGTGACGCAAGGCCGCGCGTGCCCGGTGCAAGCGGCTGCGGGCGGTCCCAGGCGCGATGCCGAGGGCGACTGCGGCCTCCGCAGGAGTCATTTGTTCCCAAGCCACCAGCAGCAGTACGTCGCGCTCAGCTGAGGGTAGTTTCCTAACTGCCGAAATCAGTGCCCGTGCCCTGACGGCCGAGTCGAGCCGATCGGTGATCTCATCCCACGGATCAAGCGTCTCCTCTGGCGTGGTCAGACCTATCGGCTGGTTAGTGGTCCAGTGTGCTCGCAGCACATTCCTCGCGATTCCGTACAGCCAGGGCCGGGCATCGTCGTAGCCGCTGTCATAACTGCGCCGCGCTCCGAACGCTCGTACCCAGACCTCGCCAAGCAGATCGTCGGCGGCCTGGTGCCCGGCGCGTCGGGAGAGGTACCCGTGAATAGCGACCTCGTGACGCTCGACAATCTCGACGAATGCTTCGGGTTCGCCGCACAGCGACCGCGCTATCAGCTTGCCGTCGGTCACGTCAGTCCTCAATGGGCGCCGTCACAACGTCGGCCATCGCACGGCGAGGCGGACATGGGGCCGGTCGATGACGATGCTCGCGCCTCCGATCGTCTCTGGCCGCGCTCCTGGAGGCCAGGCACTCAGTTCCAGATCCTGCGCGCCCGGCCTGCCCAGCTCGTGCCAAACGATAGCTTGCCGGGCTAGGTATTTCGCGAGGCCGGGTCCGCTAGGACCGTAGCCGCGGGCAGTGATGTCGTACGGCGCTGGCTGGTCTCCGAGGATGAATGCTGCGACGCCAAGTCTCCCCGTGCTGCCGACCTGAGCTAGGCCGCCGAGCGGCATCAGGTTCGCAATTCGCTGCTGGGCGGGACTGGCATAGGCTTCGTGTCTGCCCATCAAGTTCAGCCGGGTAAGGCCGGGTTCGGCCAGCGTCAGCCACAGATCCAGATCCGCCAGCTCGCCGATGTCGCCGGCCCGCAGCCCGGTGGGCTCCTCGGTCACGGGACCAGAAAGCGCTTCGTACAACGCGTCGGCGCCCGGCGCCGGCCCGTCAACGGCCTGAGCGTGGAGACCGGGCTGAGGACCGAGCGCCAGGAGCGACTCGGGACCGGTGATGGCGCCGGGCATTCTGATGAAGCTGCACCGGCAAGCCGATCTGCTCACCAGGTGATCCCCGGCAGTTTCTAGCCCTACCGAGAGCTGGATCCCGCGGATCGAAAGGGACAGCACGATCCGGCCGGCGGGACCAAGCTGCGCCCACCATTGAGTCGCAAGATCCCACGTGCCGGTAGTCACGATGACCCGGTCATAGGGAGCATGATCGGGAACGCCAGCCGCGCCGTCTCCGCAGACCACTGTCACGCAGCCATACCCGGCGGCGGTCAGGTTCACGCGAGCCTGGCCGATCAGTTCGGGAACCACGTCGATAGTCACGGCGGACTTCTGATCCCCGACGATGCGCGCGATCAGGGCTGCGTTATAACCGGTGCCACTACCGATCTCCAGTACGCGATGCCCCGCGGCGAGCCCGAGCTGGCTCAGCATGACTGACATCATCGTCGGCTGCGTAGACGCACTGACCGGCAAACCTCCGCTATGCGATTTGATCACGACAGCGCACCCTGCCCAGTCAGCCGGGGATTGAGGTGGGCACTGGGTGGTCCTGATAGGCCTCCACCGGATCCATCTCCGGCAGGAACGTATGCCGGGGGACCCCTCGGAAGGCAGCTTCCACTGCGGCATCAGCCCGGAAGGAGGCGAGCAGTTGATCCGTCAGCTTCGCCCGCGCCGCAGCCGCTAGGTTTCCGATGGCGACGGAATCCTGGTCAAATTCGTCGTCAGATTCCGAGCGACCGCCGCTATCGATCTCGTGCCCTTCCCGGTCCTGGCTGGCGTCCAGTGCGCTCATGTGCTGGTACTCCATCGGTCGCTGCTGTTGAACTCCTTGTCCTCTTATTGCGGGAACGCCGTCCGATCGTTCGCGGCCCGCTAGGCAGCTGTCTCACAGTCAGCCCCATCCGCCGACACCCGCTCCTGGCCATCCGTCTGATTGGCGCAAATCCCGATCCGGCCAAGAGCACAGTCAAGGGTGCCCGTTAGGGCATCACATGTGACGCGCGAAGCGCGCCCTCGAGTGTGGTCTTCGCAGGCTCGACGCTGGAGCGCCGGGAGGATGGCCATCAACTGTCCACGTCGGCCTACCGCTGCCCCGGCCTGTCGGCGGGGACGACCTTGGCCTGGGGACGTGAGCTCGACACCCGGCCCATCACGACGACCGGGGAGGTGACCGATGGCAAGGTCGCCGCGTACGTGGCCAAGTACGCCACGAAGGCCGCCGAATGCACCGGCACCCTCGACCGCCGCGTCACATCGGCCGACCAGCTCGACGCACTCCCGATCCGCGAGCACGCCCGCCGCCACATAGCCGAGTGCATCCGGCTCAGCAAACTGCCCGACATCGACCACCTGCGGCTCGCGGCGTGGGCGCACATGCTCGGCTTCTCCGGGCACTTCTCGACCAAGAGCCGCACCTATTCGACCACCCTCAGCGCGCTCCGCGCCGACCGTGCCGCCCATCAGCGCGAACTGGCCATTGCCGCAGGACTGCTTCCTGACCTCGACCGCGAGACCACGCTCGTCATAGCTAACTGGCGCTTTGCCTGGCGTGAGCACACGCCAGACCTCTCCCTGATGGGAGGTACGGCATGACCCGGCTCCTGCTGACCGGGCCCGAAGCCGCCGAGGCCCTGGCCATCTCCCGCAGCAAGCTCTACGAGCTGATAGCGGCCGACCTGATCCGGTCAGTCCGCATCGACGGGTCCAGGCCAGGAACGGCCAGTACGTCAGCCGATCCACAGCCACGGTCGCGGACTACCTGGCCGAGTGGCTGGCGGCCCACGCCTTGGAGGTGAAGCCAAAGACGCTCACGGGCTACCGCCACGACATCGATCACTACATCGTGCCCCGCATCGGCGCACGCGGCTGCAAGCTCTGCGCCCGGCGGATTTCGCGGCAGAGCTCATAGCGGCGCTGTCCGATGCCGCCGAGCTCGTCATCGACGCCAACGCGCACGAGGTCATCGCGGGATGGCGAGCCACCGCGCGCATCAAGGCCCACAAACGCCTGTACACGCACGCGATGACCCAGACCGAGGGTGACTTCGGCCCGGTAGAGATCTGAGATGAGTCCCAGGCGCGGGGAACGAGTCACAGTGCCTCCGCCGGAGGGCCAGTGGGATGTCCGGTTCGGCACCAGCGATGCAGCCGTTGGCTGGGAGGAGTTGTGCCGGCACGCGGTGGCCAATACGAGACGCTGCCCGGAAGTATTGCGCTCAGACCCACGCGCTGGCGCAGGCCACGACCGCCAGCACAGGCTCCGCGGCGACTTGGCAACGCACCGGCACAATGGCAGGGACCTTGAGCCGTGGGAGTACGAGGTGACAAGTGGCGGCCGCGTCCGCTACGTCATCGACAACCAAACCCGCACCTTGGAACCTGAACTGCGATGGCTGCGAGAGGTTCGTCATGTCCGGCGGCGACCTGCTGTACTGGCGGCGCAAGCAGGAACAATGGGCCACCCTGGCCGAGCGGGCGCGACCGCACGCGCCATCGATGGACTGGAGCAAGCCCTGCATGCCGCCGGCCTGCACGACGCCGCCCTGCACCTGGACCTGCACCGCCCGCAGGACTACTTCACCCGGCTCTGGAGCATTGCGTTCCGCGCCGACAGCCTCGCCCAGCAGCCCGGCGAGTCCGTGCCGTCGCAGCAAGGGCCGGAGAGCCTGGCCTTGATTGTGCGGAGCGGCTGATGGGCACCGAGTCTGCCCGGACCGGGCCTGCGATCGCTGCCCGCCGCGAGCACACTGCGGCCATGCTCGCCCGCGTCGAGGACGCCGTCACCCGGCTCCGCCTCGACGGAACGCCTGTCACCGTCGGTGCCCTGGCCGGGCATGCGCGCGTGTCCGCCACGTTCCTGTACGCCAACCCGCGCGCCCGCGTCCTGCTCGCCAGCGCCCGCGACGCCGCCGCCAGCCGCGCCAGCGCCCGGTCAGCCGCGGCCGCAGGGCAGGCCGAGGCGTCCTGGCGGGAACGGGCACTGAACGCCGAGGCCGCCCTTACCCGCGCGCACGCCGAGGTCCGGGCCCAGCGCCACCGGATCGGCGAGCTCGCCGGCGCGATCCGCGACCACGAGACGCCCCTTGGCACCGGCTCTGCCCAGCTGATCGCCGCGGAGAACACCACGTTGCACCATCGCGTCCGCCAGCTCACCGCCGAGCACCGCACGCTGCGCCAGCGCCTCGACGCCGCCCGTTCTGCCAGCCGCTTCCTGGACCGGCGAGTTGCCGACCTCGAAGCACAGCTCGCCGAGGATCGGTGAAATGGCGAGGTGGGAACTGGTTCAGCGGCCGGGTGAGGCCGAGTTTCTCAGGGCGTGCAGGACGGGGGCGAGCTCGGTGGGGGTGCACCCGTGCAGGATCACCCCGTCGCAGCCGAGCGCGAGCTGGCCGCGGACCTTCGCCGCGCACTGGCCGGGCGTTCCGGTCGCCGATGCCGCCAGCCACTCTGAGGGGATGAGCGTCGCGGCGTGCTCGATCTGATCGGGCGTCCCGGAGACGTCGAGACCGGCGACCGAGCGGATCACCTCATCCTCGAGGAAACGGCGAAGCACGGCGGGATCCCAGCCGTTGGTGGCCACCAGCAGGTCGCCGTACCCCTGCAGGTAGGTGCCCAGGCGGCCGACGGTCTTCTTCAGGCGCAAGTCTTCCGGCACGGTGTCGGGGACGGTGGCGAAGCACGACCAGACCCGGATGTCCTTGCCTGCCTTGTGCGCCGCGGTCTTGGCGACGGCGACGCAGTGCCGGGTGACCTCGTCGGTGAAGTAGGTGTGCAGCACGACGTCGTCGAAGACCCGGCCGGCCAGCTCGAGGGTCTTGTCCCCGAACGCGGTCAGGCACATCGGCAGGTGCTCGGCCAGGCTGCTGTCGAGGTGCAGGACGGGCGAGCCGGGCCAGTCGAAGACGACTTCGCCGCGGAAGAGCCGGCGCATCAGCACCGCGAAGTCCTCAAGCTCGGCTGTCGTGATCCTGGGGATGCCGTAGACGTCCTGCAGCGCGGCGATGCCGCGGCCGAGGCCGAGGGTGAAGCGGCCGCCAGTGAGGGACTGCATGGTCCGGGCGTAGCCTGCGGTGACCATGGGGTGGCGGGTGTTGTGGTTGGTGGCCGCGGTGATGATGCGGATGCGCTCGCTGACCGCGCCCGCGGCGCCGGACAGGACCGCGGCCTCCTTCTTGTTGTAGCGCTCGCTGATGAAGGCCGCGTCGAGGCCCAGGGCCTCGGCCTGGCGCACTTCGCCGACGAGGTCGCGCGAACTGCCGGGCTGGCCCGCGAGCAGGTAGCAGCCGAGCATCTACAGTACCTCCAGGTCGCGGATCGCCGCGCAGGACCGTTCGACCATCGCGAGCACCATGTCGCCGCCGCGTTCAGTCTGGGTGGAGAACGCCCAGCCCAGGGTGGCGAGCAGGGGTGCGTGCAGTTGCCCGATCCGGTAATCGTTGGTGAGCTCGGCCAGGCCGTAGCCGGGCACGTCCAGCGCCTTGAGGTAAGCTGGCAATGCCTCTTGCTCTACGGCGGCGCGTCGCTCCGGCAGCACGCTGGTCGACACCCAGTAGGCCAGGTCCCGCGCGGGCAGTCCCACCGTGAGCGTCTGCCAGTCCAGGACCGTCACGCTCCCGTCGGGATGCAGCATGAGGTTGTCGAGCCGGTAGTCGCCGTGCAGCAGCGCGAAGCATTCCGGCCTGGTCAGCAGGAACTCCGGTATGGCAGCCGGGACGGCGTCGAGCGTGGCCTTGTCTGCCTCGCTCATCCGCGGGCCGAGCGTGGCCAGGAAGGTGTCTACCGCCATGCGCGCCAGGTCGCCGAGCGCAGCGGCTGACTCCTCGTCGTTCGCCATCGGGATGGCCAGCACGTCGAGCTCGCGCCAGGCCGGATCGCACCAGCGGGGGCCGTGCAGCCCCGCGAGCGCGCGGGCGCCGGCGACGACGACGGCCGACGACGTGCCGCAGATCTGGTCGCCTGGCACCGCGGGCGCCAGGTCGTCCATAAGGAGCACGAACTGGCTTCCGTCCTCGATCGCCTCGACAGCATGCACGGTCGGCAGCGGGACGGCCAGCGTCGGCGCTATGTCGCGGTAGAACGCGACCTCCGTTCGGTACCCGGCGGCGACCCGCTGGCGCACCAGCGGATCCTCAGCGCCGGTCTTGGCGACGTAACTGGCGGTGCCGCCGTCAGCGAACCTGCTCGCGAGCCGGTAGCTCGCACCCGTCTGACCGGTGCCCACGGGGGTGATCGTAACGTCGGCGACGTCACGATCGAGCGCTTCGGACAGCCACGCGGCGGTGAGGCCGCCGACGCTGTCGGGAACACTCACCGTCGCGCCAGCAGGCCGCCGGAAGGTCCGCTCAGCCACGTGCCACCTCCGCGGCGGTGCCGGGGAGGCTCGCGGCCGTCTCGGGCCGGGAACCGGGCAACCTGCGCCGTGCGCCCCCGAGCACGGTCGATGTCACGAGTTCCTCACCTGCTTCCGGCACTGACGACACAAGCGATATTGGACTTGTGTCCAGACAACTGTCAAGGGAGGAGCGACGGCGAATCGCAGTCGGCGACTATCGGAGGAGGACCACCCCACGGCTGTGCGCCCGAGCACAGGCCTGGCTGACCCATGCCGCGCAGCGCCATGCTGCCGGGTCCTGGGCCTGAGCATGCGCCGACCGCGCCGCGCCGCAAGCCCGCGCCGGGGCTGGTGAAGCGTCTTGGCCGCTCTGGGGATTGCTTCGCCTGGCCACAGATCCTTCACCAGCCAGATCCGGCGCTGCGGGCTTGCCCCGCTGGCGCTCGGCCGGCGCCATGCCGGCCCCGCGTCCCCAGCACCAGCGCTCACGGCCGGAAGCGGTCCGCCCCGGCACCGCATCACCTGGCGGGCACGGGAACCACGACTGCACGTGCAGGAGAGCCAATGCTCACCAGAACAGACTCACCGCAGCGCAACCTGCAGCTCGATCAGCTCGCCGGCCGGCTCAAGGACCAGTCCGCCCGCGCCCTGGACGTCATCGCCGGGACCGGCGCGATCCGCGCCGAAAGCGGCCGCCTGATCCTGGACGGCACCGAGCCGGCCCTGCGGCCCGACGGCGTCACCATGACCACCGGCACCTATGCGGTCAGCGACGTCGCCGACGGTCAGCTGGCCGACAAGCTCGGCATCCCGCTGGCTTACCTGCGGCGGATGCACGCCGACGCCACCGATCTGTATGACGCCAACATCCGCGGCTGGCTGGCGCGGACCGACCGCCGTTTCCTGATCCGCGTCCTGCGCGGCGGCAGCGGCTCAGGTGTCGTCCGGGCGGTCCTGTCGGACAAGTACGCCAGGATCGACCACCTCGACGTCCTGATGGCCGCCCTGGACGGCATCCGCGACTCCGGTGTCCCCGTCGTGATCGACGGCGCCGACCTGAGCGAGCGGCGGATGAGCGTCCGCGTCTACTCCACCGACGTGCAGGCCATGGCACCGCAGCTACTGGCCGGGTACCGGTCCCCGTTCGACGGGCGTCCCGGCACTGACCTGCCCGTCGTGTGGGGCGGCTTCCTGATCACCAACTCCGAGACCGGGTTCGGCGCGTTCACCATCGCTCCGCGCCTGCACGTCCAGGTCTGCCGCAACGGCCTGGTCATGAACGCCTCCGCTATGCGCCGCACCCGCCTGGGCTCCCGCCACGACACCGAAGGCGGAGTCATCACCTGGTCCGGCGCCACCATCGCCAAGACCCTCGAGCTCATCACCTCCCGGACCCGTGACGCCGTCGCCGCCTACCTCGACACCGACTACGTCACCCGCATGATCCGCGAGCTGGAGACCGTCTCCGGCACACCCGTCACCGACCCCGACACCACCGTCAGCATCATCGCCAGCAAGCTCAAGTTCACCGACGACCAGCAGCGGGCCATCCTCGCCCACTTCGCCGCCGGAGGCGCCCTGTCTGCGGGCGGCATCCTGCACGCCGTCACGTCCGTCGCCCAGACCCTCGACGACGCCGACGCCGCTCACGACCTCGAATCAGCCGCCATCCCCGCCATGCACCTGGCAGCCAGCCTCTAACCCCGCACCTGAAGTCTCCGCAAGCGGCGAGCGGCTCCGCAATGGTAAATACCGGCACGAGTTTCTGGGCCAGGACCGGCGGCCGCAGCCCGGTCGTAGGTTCGGGCAGCTCCTCCTCGAAGGCCAGCCACTTGAAGAACTGCCGCAGGCCGCGGTACTGATTGCTGGCATAAGCGCGGCTATAGCGGGCCAGCAGCCGGACCATCCACTGCTGCACGTCGCCGCTGTCCACCTCGGCCCAGGTCTCCCGGCTGGCATGTTGCAGGAGCTGGGCTGCGGCGAACCACTGCACCGCCTCGGTGTAGGTGCGGATGGTCTTGGCTGCCTTGCCCTCGGCGGCCAGGTGCAACCGGAACGAGCTGATCTCTGGCTGCATGATCCCGGCGGCTAACTGCTTGGGCTACCCGGGCGAGCGTGATGCTGTCATTTCTTCCCCCTGTCCTTGGAGCACCGTCCGCAGTCCAGCGTTTCCGCCGCGGGCAGCCGGGAAGCGCGGTGCCGAGCCGGGCCGCCTCCGGCAGTCACCGGTCCTCGCCCATGACGCGGTTGTAGCTGCGCCGTGACGGAGCGTCACGCGCCACCGCGCCAGTGCCCGACCCTGCCCTGCCCAGACCAGACCCGACCCGACCCGACCCGACCCGACCCGACCCGACCCGAAGCTACGCGACAGCTGGTGAGCTGTCACAACGCGCCGGCAGGGTCGGTGCCGGCCTTGAGGGCCGCGTTCATCCGATCGAAGTCCTCCCGACCGAGGGCGACTCCTCCTGCGCCCCAGCCGCCCTCTGCCGTTTCGCTGTGCAGGACGAGGACGTGGCCGGCGACCGACGGGTCCGCTGCCGCCTCGGCGACGATGCGGGTGAGGTTCGCGACGAGCTGCCGCTGGCCCTCTCGGTCCAGGCTTCCGGCCGCGGTGGTCACTCGGATTCGGATGGGGGCGGTGCCGTGTCCACCCGCGAGGGTGTAGACGCGTCCTGGCGGCAGCGGGTGAAGGTAGACGCTCGTGTGGGAGGGTCATTTTCCGATCCTGTCGGTGTCTTTCCCCGAACAGGACCGCGCTCATGCCATCGGGACCTGGTCGGCCTGGACCAGCGTCTTTGGCGCTTTGGGCCCGGTGGCTGGCGGGTGGCTGATGCAGGTTTGGTCCTGGCGATTGATCTTTCTTCTCAATCTGCCCCTCGTCCTGCTGATCATGATGCTGGCGCCCCGGATACCCGAGAGCCGTGCGATGGGTGATGGACCGGCGCGACCGCTCGACCAGCTCGGCGCCACGCTCGCCACCCTCAGCTTTGCCGCCGTCATTTACGCTCTTTCCTTCGCCCCACAACTAGGCTGGCGTGACCGCATGGTCAGTGTTCCGCTGCTGGCCGGCCTGGTGTTGTTCGCCCTGTTCCTGGGCTCGCAAAGCCGGCCGAATGCCATGATGCCCTTGACGCTGTTCCGCATTCCGCGCTTCCTGGCGCCGAACCTGCTTACCTTTCTGTTGTATGGAGGCTTGGGAGGGTCGCTCTACGTGATCCCTTTCTACACGATCCAGGTGCGCCACTACGCGCCGGCGGCCGCGGGCGCTGTGTTTGTGCCGTTGATCCTGATCATGTTCGTGTTCTCCGCGCGGGTCTGGGACGCTGGTCCCCACGGTCGGCGAGCGCCTCTTGATGTGCGCCGGGGCGGCGCTCGCCGGTACTGGCTTCGCCGCGTTCGCCTGGCTCAGCCCCCTGCACGGATACGCGCTGTCCATTCTGCCTCCGGTCTTGCTCCTCGGCTGCGGGATGACTCTGTGCGTCGCGCCGCTCACCAACGCCGTCATGTCATCGGTGCCTCCCACGCAAACCGGCATTGCCTCCGCCGTGAACAACGCCACCTCCCGCCTCGCCGCGCTCCTGGCTGTCTCCGTGCTCGCGTTGGTGCTGACCCACGGATTCGTAAACAGCCTCAGAGCCCAGCTTGCCCATTCCAACTGCGCCCTGTCAGGCGCAGCAGCAGATGTGGGCGAATCGGGCTCGGTTGCACGATATTCCGCTCTCTCCGCGTCTTACCCCAGGGCAGCGTGACCAGGCGGCTCAGCTGCTCGACCAATCATTTCTAGCCGGATTTCGCTCCGTTATGCTGGTTTGCGCCTTCAGCGCCTGGGGAGGAGGAGTCGTGGTGCTACTGCTGCTACCCAAGTCCGAATCACTTTGATCCTGCTGTAAACCCATGGGTTAAGCCTTTCGTCTATTGGGGCGAGAAGGGTCAGAACCCTCTCACCCGCCAAGGAGGAAGTATGAAGCGTTCGCTCGCGCTTATTGCGGTCCTGGGACTGGTAACAATGACCCGAGGCGCAAACCACACCCACGCACACCCCGCCGTCCCCTGCAACGATGGCCCAGCACCAGGTCCAGAGGTACACCACGCTGCTCACCCTTACCCCGACTCAGGTGGAGCAAGCGACCACTTTCTTCACTGCGGAAGCCACAGCGCACCAGAATGCAAGGGCCAGCGAACACACAGCTCACCAGGCCCTCGAAGCAGCCGTCAAAGCCAACGATTCAGCAACGATCCAGTCCACCGCTGCCACTTTAGGCCAAATGAGCGGCGAAATGATGGCCGCGCACGCCCTTGCCCAGGCGCAGTTCTACGCCATTCTCACCGCCGACCAGAAGACCAAATTTGACCAGTTGGAACAGGAACACGTGATGGGCGGTGGGTTTCACGGCCCACCGATGCGATAACGTAAACTGCAGCCTGGGATAGCGCGTCTATGGAAGCATTGGAGCAGCTCAACTACCCCGGGAGAGCTTTCACCCCTGCGAGACCGGATGATTGCAGAGCTTGAGGATGTCAACACGCTCTGCGCCACGTACCGGTCTCGCATCTATCGCTATGCTCTGCTTTCGCTCAAGGATCCCGACCTCGCCGAAACGGTGACCCAGGATTGTTTTCTGAAAGCTTTCAAGGCACGCAATGAATTCCGCGGAGACTGCAGCATTGCCACGTGGCTGACGCGGATCGCGACCAATCTCATTCGCGACTGCACCCGCTCGCGCAAGTTTCAATTCTGGAAAACGGCCGGCTCTACCGCCCTCGAAGCAGGAGACATTGCCGACCGGCTTCGTTCTCCAGGGATTTCCCCGGAAACATCCCTGGTGGTGAGGGAGGAGTTGGTGAAGGTTTGGGACGCCGTCGACGCCCTCCCCGACAAGCAACGCAGCGTGTTTTTGTTGCGCTTTGTGGAAGAAATGGAGCTGCCCGAGATCGCAACCGCCATGGGACTGCATGTAGGGACGATTAAGAGCCACCTGCACCGCGGCCTTGCCGCAGTGCGCAAGGCAATGGAGAAAACGCGATGAACACCAACCATCTATCGGCCTGGGAGCAGGAGGAGTACATACTCGATGAGAGAACGCCGCAGATGCTTCGCCATCTGACGGAATGTGCCGAGTGCCGCGCTGCCGTGGTCCGGCTGGAGCAAAGCCTCGGCGTTTACCGCAAGGCAGCGGTGCAATGGAGCGCCGAAGCGCTTGCCGCCCGGCCGCAGCAGTTCGTGACCTCCAAAAGACAGCCCGTCCTTGCTCTGCGCTGGGCGATGGCAGCGATCATCCCCATCCTGCTGCTCCTGATCGCGCTGCTTCCGTTCCGTGTGTCGCACCCACGGCCAATTCAACGGGCTGCGCAAATCAGCGACGATGCGCTCCTGGACCAGGTTGATGAACAGATCTCGGCAGCCGTGCCCTCGTCCATGGAATCACTCACTCATCTGGTTTCGACCAGCGACGGCGCTGCGGCCAAAGGAAGCAAGCACCTTGTTCAGAACAACTAGCGCGTGGCTCTCGATTCCGCTGGGCTTGGCCTTGGCGTCGGGAGTGGCCTGCCAAAACGCCCCACCGCCCGGCGCTCCAGCGGACGGAATGGGACCGCCCCCCATGGAGGGCCGCCGTCCGCCCATGGAGCGCGCCTTTCACCTCGGACCGCACGGGCGCTGGTGGAACAATCCAGAATTAGTGCAGAAGTTGGGGCTTACCTCAGATCAGCAAAAGAAAATGGAAGCCATCTTCGAGCAAAACCGCCCCAGTTTGATGGATCTAAGCTCCGGCCTGCGCAAGGAGGAGATGTCGATGGAGCCCCTGTTGGCCGCCGATCAGCCGGACGAGGTGAAGATCCTGGCGCAAATCGATCGTGTCGCCCAGGCCCGCGCAGAACTCGAAAAGGCGAACGCCCGTATGCTCCTTGGTCTGCGCAGAGTGCTCACCCCTGATCAGTGGAAGACCCTCCAGGCGGAGGAACCCCATATGCACTTCCAGCGCTTTAGCCAAGGGCCGCGAAACGATTCTGGACCGCCGCCTCCTCAATGAGGTTGTTTCCCGCCGCGCGCGTCAGCAGGGCATCTCCGTTACGGCGTCCCAACTTGTACTTGGCGCAAACCACCCTGACCAACGCTTCAATCCGTTTCCGACAAGCCGTCGAGACAAAAGCGTTGCTGTCAAAACGCTGCCGGTACATCGGTTCGAGCGTCGGAAAATGCTCCCGGACAAAGGCCAGATAGATATCCTTTGAGCACGGCTTGAGGAACAGCGGTTGTGCGGAAAGGAAGCTGGCGTCGGCGGCCTTGGCCCTTTTCGCCATCGCATCCAGAGCCCTGCCTGTATCCGTCAGGCCAGGCAGCAGGGGCGAGCACAAGATGCCCGCTCGCAGGCCCGCCTGCCGGAGCCGGGCAACGGTCTGTAACCGCAGATCCGGCCGTGGCGCCCGCGGTTCCAGCTTTCTCGCCAGGGCAACGTTGGGGGTGGTAATGGTCAAGTGAAGTACCAGCGTATTTCGCTCGGCGATCTGTTGCAGCAGCGGAATATCCCGTTCGATCAGGGTCGATTTGGTGACGATTCCGATGCGCAACCCACGCTGCCTGGCCAGCACTTCCAGCACTGACTCGGTCACCCTGGCGTGGCGTTCGACCGGCTGATAGGGGTCGGTGGCGGTTCCGAGGGCGATCTCTTCTCCGGGGCGAACCTGCTTCAGTTCCTGTTCCAGCAGCCACGCCGCGTTCTGCTTGATAAAAATCTTCCGCTCGAAATCTTCAGGCTGCAGTTCCATGAACTCGTGGGTATAGCGCGCATAGCAATAGCGGCAAGCGAACTCGCATCCGCGGTAAGGATTGATGCTCCAGGCGAAACTCAGGCCGCGCCGCGAAACGCTCCGGTTCAGAATCGACCGCACCCCGAGGGAGCGCATTTCGATCTGATGTCCCTCGCCGGCAGGGGAGGAGACAGCGGCCAAACGGGCAATCCCGGTCAAAGGTGATTTGGTGCCCTGCGGGGGAAAGCGAGAAAGGATAGGAAAAAGCTCCAAATTTTCTGCTACCGCGATTTTCGCCATTTGTTCGCCTCTTGAAATCAGCGTACTCCTGCTGTGGAGGCAGGTCAACAGGTCCGCGAGAACGTGCTATCGAGAATAAAGCTGCAACTGCGCAACTTTGGGTGGGTGGCCCAGGTGTTCTAAGGAACAAGTCTGCTTTGGGTGGGAGATTGAAGGGAGAGATTTGACTATCCCACCCTTCGCAAAGAACGCGAAGGATGGGGCACCCGTCGATTGGTGGAGGGGATAGAGCCCAAAAGCGTCCGTGTAAGTTTGAGAAGCCTTCTGCCACCAGGACAGTGGCAGATGACAGTTTTAATTTTCTTTGTCGTCAGCTCGCGGGGCGCGGACAGCGTAATCGGCTCCAGGTTGGGTTACGGGATTACGAACCTCTCCCAGCCGGGCCGTTGCGGGTCCGTCATGCACCCGGCGGCGAAGTCCCAACAGAGTCTCCTGCTTGTCGCGGGCATATTCCGCCGCCAGCCGGGTCAAAGCGTGGGTCACGATGTCGCTGTGGTGCAGGTTCTGCATCTCCGGGTCGCGGCGAAAGTTCAGCCACAAGCGGTGCACCAGTTCCACATCATCAGCCTGCAGCGACGGCGCGTGCGGTCCAATGTGGAATGACTCCGCCTCGCCATTCGGAGAGACCACGTAGAAGGTGATCTGTTTTTTCGGTTCCGGCAGCGCTTCCCACGCTTGGCCGACCCGGTAGGCCTGCTCATGCGCCGACATCTTGCTGGAGAGACCCGAAACCACAGCCGCCGCCTCCAGCGAATTAGCCGTCTGCACCAGCGCCGCGAAAATGTCTCCCGCCGGAACGACGAGCAGCGAAATGTGCTTGCCAAAGCTCTCCGCCACCGAAACCGCCTTGGTAAAAAGCATCTGCTCGTATTCACTGAACAGCTGATCGGAAGTAAACAGCAACTCCGGTCCCCCTGCGCCGACCATGCGCGCGGTCAGCACCACCACATCCTGATCACCCGTATTGGTCCGCGCCAGCGTCCACTTCAGCGCAAACGGATTGTTGGCGTCGCGCATCGTGACCACCACGCATCCCGGGTCGATCTGCAAAACACCGCGCCCCACCGCATCCTCGTGTTCCAGTTGAAAGTGCTCTTTCATCTGCAGTTCGGTAGTGGTTCTTCTGCGCCGGTTGTCGCGTTCCGAGATGGTGAAAATGATAAAGAACGTAGCTGCAAACAGGATCCCGCTGACCGTAGCGACTGACTTGGTGAAAAGGTTTACCAGCGCAGTCGTCAGCAAAACCATGAAGACCGAGAGCAACCCGATCGGTACCTCCCGGTTGCCGATACGCAGATTCGGTGGAACCTTCCAGCCGCGCTCTCCTTTGTACTTCCAGCGCAGCACCAGCATGGCGAGGCTATTAAAAGTGAAGCTCCAGATCACTCCAAACGCATACGCTTCGCCCAACGCGATCACATTGCCCCGGCTGGCGATGATGGTGAACAGCTGCATCATGGCTACCAGGTTCACGATCCGGTAGCTGGTGCCGAATTTGCGATGCGGCCGGCGGAACCAATCCGTGAGCACCCCATCTTCGGCAATGCGCATCAGCACGCCCGTAGAGCCGATGATCGAAGTGTTGATTGCGCCGGAGAGAATGAGAAAGCCGACCAAAACCACAAACACCCGGAAAATAATCCGCAGCACCTGCGGGCCAACCATATACATGGCCATCCCGGCGATCAGGTTGTCGCGATAAACCGGCACCCGCACGGAGTCGGGAATGAGCATGACGGCAAGCAGGGAACCGACGCCAGTAAAAAGAAAGCTGTAGATCGCGATGACGATCGCCGCGCGTTTCAGGTTCTTGAGTTTGGGATGTTCGATTTCCCGGTTAACCTGGGCCAGAGTCTCTTCGCCGCTCATGGCAAGAACGGAGTGTCCGAACGCCATGATGATGCCGAACAAGCCCAGCGTCGCGGGCAAACTGGTGTACCTCAAAAACCCCAGGGCATCGTTACTGAAGTGCAGTGTCGAAGGTGTAGGCCAGGGCGGCAGCTTAGCGCCTAGATGAAAGGCCGAATAAATTCCCCAAGTCAGCAGGATCACCACCATCACGGTAGTGATCTTCATGACTTCGAGCGCCTTATCGCTCGACTCCTCAATCCCTTTCAGGTTCTGCCACCAGTAGTACACGGTGACGATGGCCGCGAATGCTGCCGAGGTTAGGTCCATCGGCAAGTGAGGTGGCATATGGTGGGCGCTGAGCATGGCGCCCGGCAGCCAGCTATGCGCGGCGGCCACGGTCATCAATTCATTCAGCAGACTGGTAATGTACTGCCCGGCGGAAACGCCGGAAATCGGTCCGGTGAGAATGTAATCGAACATGAGCGCAGAAACGCTCAACTTGGCGAACGTACCGCCCAGGGCCTCCTTCACCACCCGGTACACGCCACCGCGAGTGAACATGGAGCAGCTCTCCACGTACACCGCGCGCACCGCAAAGGAGAACAGCATGACCCCCAAAATGAACCAGGGAGCAGATTTGCCTACGGCTTCTTCCGCAATGCCCCCGGCATAGAAAGCCGACGAACCAAGGTCGTTCAGCACCACCGCCGCCGCGCGCCAAAACGAGATAAACGTGAGCATCACCGAAGAGGCGACGACCAGTTTTACCCGGTTGGAGGGGATGGAAGGTGCATTCGCTGTTCGCTCGGAAGCCATTCGATAAGGGCCACGGTCTCAACGCCGCAAACGGGGAGTGTCGCGGTCTGGTACGCAGCCAGAACTGAGTCTATGTTGCTTGCCGCCTAGCGTCAACGACGGATCAACGCTTCACTCGCCCACCAGCAACTGAAGATCTTCGACAAAACTAATCGCAACCACCACTGCCGACCCTGCAATGCCCAGGAAAAACATTACTTCAAACAGACGCATGAAAAAGATAGCGATCAGCATAGGTAATCGATTGTATCCCTTTCCTCGTCTGGTGGGTGCAAGACTCTCATCCCACAAGGGATGGAGGGTGAGGATGGTAGACTCTCGGCCATATGGCAAGACTGGTACGGCAACCCTGGCTGCTTGGCATTTTCTCTGCCGCGCTGTTGATGCTGCCTTTTTCGATCATCGGCCCCGTGCCTTTCTGGCGGACGTTCTTTTCCTGGGTAGCGTTTGTGCCCCTCTTCGGTACGGACTGTTGACGAGGGAGAATCTAAACCATCCAAAGGCTTTGCTGCGCGGAACCCTGGCCGCGTATCTCATGGGCGTTCTCTGGTTTACGGGCAATTGCTATTGGATTTACCAGACCATGTTGTACTACGGCGGGTTGCCGCCGCTTATTTCCGCCGGAATTCTAATCGCCTATAGCCTGGTGCTGGGGTTGTACTTTGCCGC
>CAVUQA010000003.1:0-239063 GCA_963743375.1 uncultured Acidobacteriota bacterium
AATGGTTTGACTACTAGTAGAGGACAATCGAGGGAGCAATCCAGAAAGGATGGGTGAATCGCGATGATACGCA
The DNA here is from genome assembly GCA_963743375.1 of uncultured Acidobacteriota bacterium. GTDB lineage: Bacteria > Acidobacteriota > Terriglobia > Terriglobales > Acidobacteriaceae > JABDBE01. Next base: position 74 of record CAVUQA010000003.1, read on the forward strand.
AAATTGAGGTTGAGCGATTTAGCCTGACCTCCTCCCGATCGTTCGACGAGGTATTGGCTGCGATTAACGATGCCGTCGGCCATCCAGAAATGGCTGAGTTCTGGACCTCAACTCAGCAGGCGCGAACTGTCGGCGAACTGGAGAACTCAATCCAGAAAGCCTTAGGTAGAACGGGGCTGATGTCTTTTGTGCAGTTTGACCATGGCGCCATCGTGCGAAAAGCAACGGGCCGCGATAAGCCCCGGATGGTCCGCCTTGTCATTGGCAATCCGCTCATCATGCAAGAAATGGCGAAGCATGTTCCGGACGCCGGCTCGTATGCTCCTGTCACCGTGCTCGTCGACGAACGTTCTGACGGCGTGCATCTGTCGTATGACAGGATGGCTAGTTTCTTGGCTCCGTACGGGAATTCCGACGCGCTCGCAGTCGCGCAGAATCTCGACAAGAAAGTCGAAGCCCTTTTGCTAGAGGCGGCGGCTTGAACCGACAACACTTGAGGTGACGGAATGCCAAGATTGGATGGAAAGGTATCACTGGTAACAGGCGGCACTAGCGGGATCGGCCTAGCCGCGGCGAACGCGCTGGCAAAAGAGGGAGCACACGTTTATATCACCGGTCGTCGCGAACGGGAACTCACCACTGCCGTCCAACAAATTGGCGAAGAGTGCGACCGGCGTGCGGGGCGATGTGTCGAATGCCCAAGATCTCGACCGCCTTTTTGCGCAGATCAAGGACGAGAAAGGCAGACTCGATATTCTCTTCGCGAATGCAGGGATTGCCAGATATGCGGCCCTCGGAAACATCACTGAGGAGCTCTACGATTCAATTTTCAACGTCAACGTCAAAGGGGTGTTGTTCACAGTACAGAAGGCGCTTCCCCTGATGCCGGACGGTGGGTCAATCATTCTCAATGCCTCGGTCGTAGGCAGCAAAGGCCTTTCCTCAAATAGTGTTTACAGCGCCACGAAGGCGTCCATCCGTTCGTTCGCGCGAACGTGGACCACGGATCTCAAGCATCGCGGAATTCGAGTCAATGCGATCAGCCCTGGCACCATCGACACGCCCGGCTTGAATAATTTGCTCGCATCGGGCGAAGCAGGTGAGCAACGCCGCAAGATGGTCGCCAGCGCGATCCCACTCGGCAGGTTTGGGCGGCCGGATGAAGTAGCCAAAACTGTGGTGTTTCTAGCATCGGATGAGAGCAGCTATATCACCGGGGCTGAAATTTTTGTGGACGGCGGTTTTCCGCAAGTCTGAGTCGTGCCTCAGCGTTAGATGGGAGTCGTAGTTTGAGCCTGGTGGTACAACACACCTGGTCAACGGCGGGAAGAGCGCGACCATGAGACTTTTACTGTTGGGAGCAACAGGTCTGGTGGGCAGGACGGCCTTGAACCAGGCTCTTGCCAAAGAAGCTATTTCCGAAGTCGTTGCGCCCACCCGAAGACCTTTGGTGCCGCAGAACAAACTGGTTAATCCGGTCAACTCGCGTCTCGATGAGCTCGCCCCGCTGGTGAAGTCCTGGAACGTGAATGCGGTCATTTGCGCCTTAGGAACGACGAAGGCGAAGGCAGGTTCGCAGGAGGCCTTCCGTTATGTCGACTATACACTCCCTCTTGTCTTCGCAAGGGCGGCCCACGGTGCCGGTGTAGAAACATTCGCACTCGTGTCCGCGATCGGAGCCGCGACCAACTCGATGTTCTTCTATGCCAGGACCAAAGGAGAAGTGGAGAGAGACATTCAGCAAATCGGCTTCCGCTCCCTTACGATCTGCCGACCAAGCATTATCGCCGGCGAGAGAAGCGAAACGCGGATTGCCGAGCGTGCCGTTTTGGCTATCTCGCGAGCGTTAGGGCCCATTTTGCCGAAAAAGTTTCATGTCAATCCCGCTCCCGTCATTGCGGCATCCTTGCTCGATTCCGTTCTCACAGCGAAACCCGGTTGTCGGTGGGTTTTTGGCGAGGAGCTGAACTAAAGACACACGACAGCGCCGAACGAAAAGCGCGGTTCGAGCCCGGTGCTCCGATCAGGTCGAGAGCGGCGTCACCGGATGGAACAGTAGTTGATAAAAGCGACATTCTGAGCGACCTGAAGGAGCACTCAATGGTGCTCTCGTGCTTTTCGTAGTCAATGAAGACCTCCTTATGCACAGTGCGGCCAATAAACGGTGCTCCTGGGTCAACGCGGATGATCCGTTGTTGCTCGAATATCACGATCGCGAGTGGGGTGTCCCCGTTCATAGTGACCGCAAGCACTTCGAGGTTCTCGTGCTGTCAGGCGCCCAGGCAGGACTGAACTGGTCGCTCGTGCTGAAGAAGCGGGAAGGTTATCGTCGCGTGTTCGACAAATTCGATCCCGAGAAAGTCGCGCGCTATTCCGAGAGACAAATCCAGACACTTATGACTGATCCAGAGATCATCCGTAACCGAATGAAGATCGAAGCTGCGGTGCAAAACGCGCAGGCATTTCTCAAAGTCCAGGAAGAGTTCGGTGACTTCGACTCCTACTGTTGGAAGTTCGTGGGCGGACATCCCAAGCTCAACCGCTGGAAAGCGACGCAACAGATTCCAGCAACTTCGCCCGAATCTGAGACATTCAGCAAAGATCTCAAGCGCCGGGGATTTAGTTTCGTCGGCCCAACGGTCGCTTATGCATACATGCAGGCGGTCGGAATGGTGAACGATCACCTTGTCGATTGTTTCCGTTATCGGAAGATCCAGCGTGAGGTTGCCAATGCTAATTGATTTCAGAGCGATTGTTCAAAGCAAGTACGGTGCTCCGGAGAAAGTGCTAAGCATCGCGAAACGTCAGTTCGAGAGCGAAGAGCTCGGAACTGACGATGTCCTCCTACGTGTCATCTCTCGGCCGGTCCATCCTGGGGACATTCAGATTCTTTCTGCCCTCCCTCAGGGAGGGCCGGTCGTGCCAATTCCGAACGGAGCTCTAAGAGTGCCTGGATTCGAGGGAGTCGGGACAATCGTCCGGTTTGGAGCAAATCCCGAGGTAGCAAAACGATTTAGCGAGGGCCAGCGTGTCGCGTTCTTTCCGGCGACCGGCTCTTGGGCAGAATACGTGGTCGTTCGATACAACTCACTCTTGCCAGTTCCCGACAGCATTCAGATTTCCAACGAGATTGCGGCGCAGATGCTCATAAATTCGATTACTACGTCCGTACTCATCAAAGCTGGTCACAATTCACTCAAAACCCCCATCAGCCTACCTGTTTACATCCTTCAGAATGCGGCGGCGTCTGGCGTCGGGCGTTTGCTGACCCAAGTTGCCTTAGATCGCGGTGTGCGCCCCATTCGTCTGGTGCGGTCGAATCAATCTGCTGAAAGGCTCCGATCGGCTCTCCCCGGCCCCCGGATTTTTTCAACGAGCGATAGCAACTGGAAAAAACAGGTTCGCGAAGCCCTCGAAGGACACAAGCTCGAAGTGGCTTTCGACGCGCTCGGCGGACAAGCCATCGACGATCTAGCCGAGCTTGTTGATGAGGGTGGAACCATAATCAATTTCGGTTCACTGGAGAGCAACACCGGCACAAACATCTATTGTCTAGCGCCCAATAACCTCGCTCTCAAGAGCGCTTCGATCATGAGTTGGTTTCGTCTGCCGGAGGATGATAAAAGAAAAGATTTCGAACTCGCTCTGAGTCTCGCAACAAATCACCCAGAGCTTTTCGAAGTGGCTCATGTATACGAGTTTGACGATTTTCAAAAAGCTATTCAGCACGTCTCTCGCCCCGGAAAGACCGGGATTGTTTTACTGCGAAGTTCAGCTTAGGAAGGATCGCTTATGGAAATCGGAACTATCGGAGCAGGAGCGTTCGCACAAGCCTTCGCAAAACGGGCATTGAAGGCCGGCCACAAGGTAAAGCTCAGCAACAACTTCGGCCCTGAAAGACTGCGAAAAATTGTCAATCAACTTGGTCCAGGAGCAACGGCTGCCACCATGGAAGAGGCCGTTGCTTGCGAAATGGTACTTCTTGCTGTGCCCTGGGACAACGTTCCCCAGACTCTGGCAAGTCTTCCCGAATGGAAAAATCAGATTCTGATTGATGGGACCAATCCTTTTCACGGGAGCGCCGGCAAATTCACACCGGCCGATGTTGGAAACCTGTCTACTAGCCAGCTCGTTGCGGTGCTCGCCCCTGGTGCACGCGTGGTTAAGGCATTGAACACCATGATCGTTCCCAACTTGGAAGCGGAACCTATCGTCAACGGAGCGAGAAGGGTCGCGTTTATCTCAGCAGACGACGACGGCGCGAAGGGGCAAGTCGAAATCTTGCTCGCAGGTTTCGGCTACTCAGTCATTGACCTTGGAAACCTTCGCGATGGTGGGTTAATCCAGCAAGCAGGCGGCCCCCTCGCAGGGCGCAATTTGTTTGAAGAAGGAGAACGTCATCGATGAAAGCCATTCATCTCACGGCGTACGGCAATCCCGCCCAGAACCTGCGGATGGTCGAAGTTCCAGAACCAGACAAGCCCTCCGCAGGCGAAGCCCTTGTGCGCATGGAGTATGCGCCTGTTGACTACAGCGACCTCCTTTTGGCGAACGGAGTGTACTTTCTAAAACCGCAGCTTCCTTCTGTTATTGGAGGTGAAGGTGCAGGGATCGTCGAGGCAATCGGGCCGGGAGTCACCAGCGTCAAGCTGGGTGACCGCGTTACGATCCCATTTCGAACATTCACCTGGGCCGAGAAAGTCCTTGCTCCGGCCGACGGTCTTTTCGTGGTTCCCCCTGCGGTCGACGCCAAAATGGCCTCGATGCTGAACATCAACCCGACGACGGCAGTTCTTCTATTAGATGGATTTGTTAAGCTAAAGGCGAAAGACTGGGTCGTGCTCAACGCAGCGAATTCCCAAGTTGCGCGATGCATCATCGCGATTGCAAAGTCGCGCGATCTTAATGTCGCCGGTATTGTCAGGCGGCCCGAGGTAATCCCAGAGCTTAGAGATCTCGGTGTTGATTTCATCGGCGTCGAGTCGCCCGATCTCCCGAAGCAAATTCAGAGTGCAACCGGGGGAAAACCGATATTGCTCGGTCTTGATGCAGTAGGTGGTCCTGCAGCAGCAACAATTGCAAGCACACTCTCACCCAGTGCTCATTTTGTCAGCTTTGCGTGGCTGAGTGGTTCGCCGATTCATCTGCCGCAAGCTGACCTCATCGGCAAGAGGTTGAACATCCATGGCTTCTGGATGTATTACGAAGAGTATCTCCCCAAAATTCGAACGGCACTGACTGAGGCGACAAAAGTAGTCGCTTCTGGCAAATTAAGTTTGTCAATCACCACAACATACAAACCGTCCCAAATCAAAGAAGCAATCGAACACTCCGAGCGTGGTGGCAAGGTTCTATTGGATTTCGATCACCCAAAATAGGACTTGCCACAAATTCGTAACTGGCAATGGGATTTCTCGCGAATGACCAGCCGGGAAAATCGTACTGGTTCCGTGACCCACGAGAGTCGCTATTGCAACGTCGCGTACTCGGCTTGGATTGCTTCAGAGCCGGGATCAGACAGGCTTGCGTGGGTTCCGAGATGGCGAACGCCGAGCCTCATGCGCGGTCACAAACTTGTGAGCCGTGCCGAGCAAGTCCCGCAGGACGTCGGGCGTGACGCGGGACAGGCGAACCAGCACGGAACTGTAATTGAGATAGTGGTCGGTCACGTAGTAAACATCGGGCGCGGCTGCGAGCAGTTCGGCGCGGTCGTCGAAGTTCACGCGAACCTCAAGCGAACCCGGCTCAGCCGAACGATGAGCAGGCACGCATGCCAAGAGTTTTCCGCGAACCTTGAGCGCGGTTGCACCGTATACCGTGCTCTCCTCCACGCCCGGTAGTGTCAAGCCGATCTTCCGTACAGCGTCGAAGTCAATTGTGCTCGCGTTTTTCTTCGAGGTTTTGATCTGCTTCGGCGATCTTCCGTCCGCTCTTGATCGGGGCTTCGACGTTCGTGCGCCCGGAATTTTGCCGATCCGAGCATCTCCAGCCAGCACAAGCTCGCATGCCCGCAGCGCTGTTGATTCAAAGTCAGGCGCATCGACTGGTAGCACTTGCCAACCAGTTACCGCTTTACCCAATACTTGAATCGACCGCATGTTTGGGAACTCGCGCCGCAAGCTCTGGTGGTGTTCTTGAGTAGTGGCGAGCCATACGCCGTTGTCCGCAGTGTTCGTAGGCTTATCTCGGAGGATCAACACAATTTTGTCTTTTACATAGATCGCAAGGCAGCCAAACATCGGACGGGTATACGGCGATAGTGTGGCAATCGCATCAAGCACGAACGCATGTGGAATAGGTTTGCGGTGCTTGGGCAGCAAACTCGCATCCACCTTTAGCCCCCGTTGTCTACGCATGGTGCCTCCTCATCCCACTTCGACGGGGGGGTATTTCTTGACGTATTCCTCACCATCACAGCCATAGCACGAGACCGTGCGGGTGCTGAAATCAACGTCATATCGGACGACACCCGCACGCCAAGAGGCAGCTAGGAACTCAGGGAAGGTGCTGTTGCCAGCCCGATCCGTGCGCAGGGCTGCAATCAGAGCTTCGCGATCAAACGGGGGCACGTCCACTGTGCCGGACACGAGCGGAGAGCCCTGCATGACTGCTCCCGCGTTCGTGATGAACAGGCTTTGAGCATGGCAGACTCCAGATGTTGCGCCTCACGCCCGCTTGGCGAAGAGCCTCAGCCAAATAAGGAAACCCTCCCACCTTGGGTCTGATCGCCATCGCCTTCCGTTGTGCAGCTTCTAGGTTCTCTATTGCCTTGCTCATCTGCTTTGCTAATCGCTGCGCAATGTCATGTGAGATTAGCATTTCCCTCGCATCCCTGAGCAAGACAAACGCCGTTGTGTGTTCGCCTTCTTGTCAGCTTCGATTCTGTGGGACGCGAGCGGCTATTGCAGTTTTGCGTACTCGGCTTTGGCTTGCTTCAGGGGACGTCGGGGTCGGCTTCTTTCCAGAGAGTGAGCCTACGCATCGGATGCCGATGCCGGCTACGCCGATTGCTTTGCCGGAGCCAGCACGATCAGGGCAACGCCCACTATAACCAGCGCTGGTATGTCGCCTAGCAGATGTCCGCGTTCGCTCGCATTCTGGAATGCCTGTACTGCCATAATCGCGGCATGAACGAGGCTCGACCATGCTGTGAAAGCGATGAGGCTCCGATTCTCAGACGGATTACGAGACGCGAGCAGTAGGAAAATCCCAAGCGTGGCATACACTCCGAGGATCATCTGCTCGTATTCTGGCTGATTGGGCTGCCATCGCCATCCGCTCGGCCATAAAAACATCATCAGCGGGTAGACACCAAGCAAGAAAATCAACCCCACCAACACCAACACAACCTTCAGTGCCCGTTCTCGATTCATGGTGCCCTCCGTGCCCGTTTCCTAGAAAGTGGCCGTAAACGCCCCCCAATCCCAAGTCCATGTCCGTTCCCCCTGTCAGAAGCCCTCAGAAGCGCATGGCTGGTAATGCCGTGGCTGATGCCACGTCTGTCGAAAGGCTCACGTCCCGCCACTGCGCGCCCTCGGCCGCCCGCGTTTTCTCGGCTTCGGCGGCGAAGCGAACCGCGTCGCTACCGATCAAGAGGTGCGCCGGAAGACGGTCGCTGGACGCCAGACGAAGCACAACCTGAGCTACCTTGGCGGGATCACTGATCTCTTTCCCCCAATACGATTTCAAGGCCTTGGCAACGGCCCCGACGGAGGGTTCATAGTCCGGGAGCAGTTCCGGCGTGTCCTGATTAGCTCGGGCGCCCCAATTCGTCCGCATGCCACCGGGTTCAAGGGCGCACACCTTCACGCCGAACGGGGACAGCTCCTGGGCAAGAGATTCCGTGAAGCCTCCGACAGCCCATTTCGCTGCATGGTACGGCGTGCTGCCGGGCCGAGTCAGGCGGCCGCCGACCGATGATATCTGGAGGATGCAGCCGCTCCTTTGCTCGCGCATGAGCGGTACGACCGCACGGGTGACGTTAACCACGCCGTAGAAGTTGGTATCCATCACCGCCTTGAACCTCTCCGCGCTCAACTGTTCGAACGGCGCGATATCGCCGTACCCGGCGTTGTTCACGACGACGTCGAGACGTCCAAATGTGGCCACCGCCTTCTGCACGGCGGCCTGAGCGGCGCTTTCATCTGTCACGTCAAGAGGAACCGCGCGAACGCGATCGCCGTATTTTTTTACCAAGTCATCAAGTCGCTTTGGGTCGCGTGCTGTGGCGACGAGGCGATCGCCGGATTCGAGTACAGCTTCCGCGATGTTTCGGCCCAAACCGCTCGCACTGCCGGTCACCAACCACACTTTATTCATAAATTCCTACCTTTCTTCTTTGCACTTATTGCCTGCAAACTGAGACCACCGCGATGCAGATCGGCGAGGTCGCGAAACTCATCCCCGTTCAGCTTCGACCCTGAATTCTTTTCGCATTTTTCGTGTTCTGGAATTGCAAACTCCGGTACTGTAGCACAACAAAGATATGGCGTTTGCTGCCCTGAGTCTCCGGCACTCCGACTAGGCGGAATTGAAGGCTAAGCCTCCGCACAAATTCATCCACACATTCGGTTGATGTCGCGATTCTCAAGGACACGCTTTGGGAAGCCTCGCTTGGTGACATTCAGCATGGCGCGACCTACGCATTCGGTCGTCGTCACGTAGTTCGGGAAAAGCATCTTCCACAACGGATAGAGCGGTCTCATCAAAGCGTAAGCCGCCCCATACCATCTGGTCTTTGTGCGAATTCCATGAAGCGGCTGAATGTACGCAGGGCGAAACAGGAAAACAGCCTTGAATGGCATCTGTAATAGCGCGTTTTCGGTTCTGCCCTTTACCCGCGCCCACATGCTTCGCCCGCGCTCCGTACTGTCGGTTCCTGCCCCAGACACGTAGATGAAGGTCATTGTCGGGTTGAGCTTGGCTAAGGTTTTAGCCACCGAGACCGTCAGATCGTATGTCACGCGCCGATACGTCTCCTCTTTCATCCCTACTGACGAGACGCCGAGGCAGAAGAAACATGCGTCGTAGCCTGAGAGCCTGTCCTCAATCGCCGCGAGATCATAAACATCTTCGTGTACGATTTCGCGCAGTTTGTCATGCTGCGGCAGGCTGGTGTTGCGGACGACCGCGAGGACGGTCTCGACGTCAGGGTCGAGCAGACACTCGCGCAGGACGCCTTGCCCGACCATGCCCGTCGCTCCGAAGAGAGCCACTTTCACTTGACCGTCACCTATTTCTCACGAAGGCGCATACCAATCGGAATGCAGCGACCATCTGCCGCACAAAAGACACTGGGTCTCAGTCCACTGGTGCAGACAGGCTGGACAAACACCCCCAGTATCGAACGTGTTCCATTCGTTTCCGCAGCTACAAGACCATCGGTCTTCTTTGCGGGGCGACCAATCGCACAATGGGCATCGGATGCGCGAACCTGAAGAACCACGACTCTTCTCTTCGTCGAGTTCGCGATCCAGAACAACTGAAGACTTGGCAAAGTCATTCAAGAGAGTAGAAGCCCCTGCTAGGCGAAAAGCCGATCCTGTGCCTGTACGAGTTCTACAGGTCGTGAGCATTCCTCATCATCATTTGCGACGTGGTTGATCCGCGTGCTCACGGGGTAGCAGCGCATCAGCCGGGCATCGAGTGGCTTCAGAACTTCCAACACCGCAGCCACATTCTGCATTCCGGGGTCAAGCCACAAATCGTAGCTGTCTGGATCGAGGATGACTGGCATTCGGTCGTGGACGGCTGTGGTCACGGCATTCGGGGTCGTGGTGAGGATCGAGCAGGTCTTGATCCAGTTGCCGTTCGGGTCTCTCCAGCGATCCCACAATCCTGCGAACGCGAACAACTCCCCGTCATTGACTTCAAAACAGTAGGGCTGCTTGGCTTTCCCCGTTTTCGCCCACTCATAGAATCCGTCAGCGGGAATCAAGCACCTGCGAGATTTCAGCGAATCGCGGAACGCGGGCTTCGAGCTTGCTGTCTCCGACCTCGCGTTTATCATTCTTGCCGCACCCGAAGGGTCTTTTGCCCATGACGGAATCAGTCCCCAGCGCATCCGCGACATTTCACGGATGGGTTCCTTGGGATGCTGGCGGATGATCGGGATCGGCTGGGTCGGTGCAACGTTGAAGCGCGGAGTCCAGTCTGGCTCGTCGGAAACGCTATCGAAGTATTCTTCGACAAGCTGCTTCCTCCGCGACAATCGATAGCGTCCGCACATTGGGAGATTATGGCAGATCGGATAGCGTGACGATTATGGGGGTGTGGTCAGAGGGCTTTTCCTGCCTCCGAGGTCCCTTATCGATTTCGCAGCTTTCCAGTCGATCCGCCAGCGTTGGAGATAACAAGAAGTGATCGATTCGTATACCTCGGTTGTTTTGGAACGCCTGCCGAAAGTAATCCCAAAATGTGAAATGTCCTATTTCGCCCACGTGCAACGACCGGAAAGCATCCGTATAGCCAATACCTAACATCGCACGATAGCGGGCTCGCGGCTCCGGCTGAAACAAAGCATCGTGCTCCCACGAAGACGGCTTGTGACAGTCGATGTCCTCAGGAATCACGTTGAAGTCGCCGCCTATTAGCGTCGGCATATCGTCCTGCTTCCATCTAATCATTTGCTGAGTCAGTCGATCCATCCAAGCTAATTTGTACGCAAACTTGTCACTCCCTACCGGATTGCCATTGGGAACATAAATATTGACGATGCGGATGTCCCTGATGATTACCTCCAAGAACCGCGCATGACTGTCGGAATCGTCTCCGACGAGAGCCTTAGCAATCGGCTTCATCGGATGTCGCGACAGAATCGCAACCCCGTTGTAGGCCTTCTGCGTCACCGCTACACTCTCATAGCCGAGCGACTTGAAGGCTTCGGACGGGAACTCCGCCCCCTTCAATTCTTGCAGCAACAACACATCCGGTTCGCGAACTTTCAGCCATGCCGTGACATGGGTCAGCCGAGAGCGAACAGAATTCAAATTCCAGCTAGCGACCTTAAACATCAATCCACATTCTAGCGTCGGAGTGCAAGGGCGGTCATTGGCTGGGACGCCTTTGCGGTGTATCTGGCCACAAAGGGAGGGATTTCAGGCCAGTTGCCGCTTCAGGTTGACCGCTCCGCGCCTTCTCTTAGATGATTGTGACGCATGGACGTTGAACGCATTATTGATGACATCGAGCAGCTACAGGAAATGTTCGAAGCACCGGACATTAGACCACTCAGCGCAAGCGACATCTCTGCTGCAAATCGAAGGCACGACGAAACGTTAGCCCATAGTCCGTGGTTTCAGCTTTGGCAGCGTTATGGAGTTTGCTGCCGAGCCGAGTCCCCAGTGCTTCGACCCGATTCGTTACGCATGGCATAATGCTGTTCCAATGAGCGCCAAGATCGAGACTTTGTTTGCATGTCTGATTATGTTGCAGTTTGCAGCCGTGGTGTCCCACGATTGGATTGACATTCGGGGATGGACACACGGTCGGCAGGTGCAAGCCGTGGTTGGACGTGGCAGGCTGGCGTTAGCTACTGCCATCAACGCTGTGTTTCCCGCTCTAGCGGTCGGCTTCGCGTTGTTTTTCTGGGGCAGGTCGGAACCCAAGATCGTTGGCGATTACTGGGTGATCTATTGCGGACTCACGCTGCTTTCAGCAGTCACCATGTGGTACGTGCCATATATCTTTGGAGCCGACGAAAAGAAGAAAGGCGAGTACTCGCGAATGTATGCCGGAACACGTCACATATTTCCAGCACGGGGCGATAACCCGCGTCCAAACCTTCTGCACGTGTTATTTCACTTGCTCTTTGTGGTCAACTTCGCGCTAGCATTGGTTGTTCGATTTGGTGCATCGTGAGTCGAGTTGAAAGGAACGCGCCAAGTTCGCATAAGCTTTCTCGGGAGTGGTCTATTCAACGCGAGCTTTCAACGACAATAATTCAAGTGGCCATGTGAGGGGGTGGTAATTGCGCCTTGAGTACGTGTACTGCGTTCCGAGATCGCCATAGTAGACTTCGTCGCGGGGAACGACGTGCCCGAATGAAGCCTGGCGCCGTTCCCAAAGGCAAGCGCCCAGCAATGTGTTGAACAACGCGGTTGCCTCGTCAAGCTGGAGAAAGCGCGGCTCGTGGTAGATCTCTGCGCCAGTGATGGGGATCAATTCCAGATATTTCTTGGGCCGATCCAACAGGTTGCCGTCCGACCGGCGGCAAACGGAGCCGCGGTTGAGATTCCAGCAATCGATCTCAGATTTACCTTTACTCCTGCATCTTCACTATCACCGGCGCATCCGGTCCTAAATAAGCACCGGCCATGTTGTAGTCGATCCACTCCTCAGCCTCCGACAAGGGATGGCATTCGTCGCGATCCTCGCCGTCGGACTCATCGTCCCTCGCGAAATCCGCGGCTAGGATCTGGAGCAATCTCTCGTGGTCGTACACGGCCACCGGCCTCGTGTCTGACTTCGGTCCGAAGCCTAATGTCAGGCCCACCAATGCTCCGTCAAACTGCTCGTGGTAGAGCAGCGCGTCCGGGTTTTCCTGCGCCAATGCCTCGCGTGTTGTCATCTCTGACTCGCAATTGCCTGCGTCTTGGCCGCATCAATGTCCTCGCTTGCTATGAACTGAATGTGGATTGCGGCGATACGGTCGCCGAAAAGTGGGCCGCAGTTCACGATCTCGGCGATCACGGAATACTCGCCGTCTCCCAGCCCCGTTCCCAGGCTGATTGCGTTCCCTCCATGTGTCCCGAAGTCCTTGATTTCCTTCGGATTCTCTTTCGCAGGGACTGGTGGGTCGAAAATCTGGCGGGACAACGTGACATCGTCCACACGCTGGCCGGGTTCGATCGAGCTTTCGGGATAGAGGGGAGAGCCGATTAGGTCGTCATGATCTTGCGTCGCTGCGACGCTTCCGATGCGGCAGGGGTCTAGAATCACAACGGTGCCAGTGTCAACGGTGACCGTTCCAATCTTCTCGACACGATAGACCGGCTTCGGATCGAGCCGCGTTAGGTAGTCAGCAAGATTCGCATCCGCCGCGGCCTTGGCGTCCTCGACAGTAGCGAAGTATCCGACGGCGAACTCCACGCCTCGGACTGTTGCGATGTACAAAGGCTTAAACTCGCCGTCAGGTTCACCAATGCGAGACAGCCTGTATGGCTTAGCGACTTCGGTTGTGGTTCCTTGTTTGTGATCGTTCATGGTTCCTCTGAGATTCGGCTAACAAACTCCGTGCGCTTTGAGTCTTCGCCCGACTGATTCATCCACCTTCGACCTAATACCGGATTCCTCGCCAACTCGAAAAAAGTTGGAAGATTTTTCAACGGAGTGATTGACCATCAGCAGGCGCCTCTAATGGCGCCCACTTCTTGAACATCCGGTGCAATTCCTTGATCTGCTCCTCCGGCACCACGGACACGCTTTCGAGGTAGAGAATCTTTGGTGTGATTGCGAAACCGCCTCTCCGCACCGCCTCCAGCCTGTCGGCGAGGAAACCAGTCTGATATGCCGGCCTGTGGTTCGTCATGGTTTTCTCGCACTTGTAGGCGTCTGGGGACTCAGACTTGAGGAATGGGTGCATGGTGTCCACAGATTTGAGAGCGGGCATCGAATCGGCTTTCGCGTCGTCCCAGTCATCCGCGATTGGGCAGTTAGTCAGTAGGTTAACCGTGCAGTGGACTTCGATGCCGTTATGCTTGACCCTGAAGAACCCGGGCGTTTGCAGTTGGAGCATCTCCGTCTCTGCATGCTCATCGCAAAAAGCGTCTTGCTTGGCGTCCTTGGACGGAGCGCGTGGAGGTGGCGGGTCGACGAAGTAAGTCAGAGCGCGTGTTGCAGGTTTCTCGCAGCCATCGTATTGGCAAGGGAACTGATTCTTCTGGTGAGGCATTGTTTTTCTTCTTTCGGAAAAAGCTAGACACGTATCAATACTGAGTCTTGGAGGATCCTGGCTCTTTCTCGGTCGTGACTGACAAAAAGAATGAGGGGATCAGGTCTCATCGTCCGGTGTGCGTTCCGGCCCGGTTGTCGGGAAGGGCGTACAGTTCATCCAGCTCGGAATCCTCCAGCGCCACTGGCACGACCATCGCGACGCGCTGTCCGATTTCGGGATTCTTAACCATTTGCATCGTTTCGGGGTCGACGTATCCGAGGACGGCCCCAGCTTTGAGGTCTTTCAAGAATGGACCCTCGAACTTGAATCGCGTATTCGTGACGAAGTGGCCGAATCCTACGATTTTGACTCTCATGCGATATGATCCTTGCTCCCGAAACCCACGGCCTAAATTTCCCTCGCCTCTGGATAAGTGCGTTTGAGTTCGCGAATCATGTCCTTCGCGTTCTCGATTCGAATGTCCAGGTCAGAGTCGCCCGTGTAGAGCAGGAGTTCCATTGCCACGGCCATCAGCCGCACGAGGGCAAGCTCCCCGCGCCTTCGCTCGGTCAAGTCGGGTCCGTCCAACATGCTCAGTACATGGTCTAATCCAGTCACGTTTGTCTCCAGTTCTGATGGTTTTAAGAATTCTCAGAACACGTCCGTCTCGCGCAGATTGTGCTGTTCCGCAAGCGTCCGATATTTCCGCACGAGGAACCAATAATTGCGTCTCGCTCGCCACCGCGCACAGCCGTTCCCGATGGAGGGAAATTTTGCACGCAATAACCAGTGCCTCATTCGCTGAACGATCAGCGCATCCCTGATTCCCGGTCCTGCATTCATTTCAATCGTCTCCACGAGGCACACACGCCTGGAGTTTGAGACCATTCGGAGCATCGTGCGTTGCTAACAAACAAGTTAGTATCCGCAGCGTCCCGATCTCCCGCCTCCATAATTGCATTTGAAAGTTTGTAAATGCATGCAATTGTCAGCGAATCGGAGCAAGGCGACTTCTTCCGCTCGTTAGGAGGAGCAAAACTCATCGGAAGTCACAATTTGTCCGGCCACGGAGGAAAGGAAGGGGGCCACTCCTCCGCCCGCCAGTCGCACGGTTCCCAGATTTCTGGATAGTGCTCCGGCGCTGGCGCTGTCTCCTGCAACATTTCGCCTCGTTCGCATGCCTGCTTGCCCGCCCTCAGAGCCGGAAGGTCGTCCTCCGTGTAAAGCTCCGGGTCGATCTTGTCCCGCACTAGCTCCACGAATTCGGCTATCTCTGCTTCGCTCAATTTAGTGAACCGCATGTGTTAGCTCCTACGCTATTGGCACTCAGCTATTCAATACTGCTGCGTTGGCATTCTTCTGGTTTTGTCGACCTGGAACCGTGGTGGAAGTGGTAGAAGTGGTGAACTTTTGGGGTTCTTCCGTATACACGCGCGTTAAGGAACTTCTCCGAAATTCCACCACTTCCGCCACTTCGACCACTAGATCATCCGCTCGTCGGGGAAACGTCCATCCACAAGCATGCCTACGCCCTCGTAGAGCACGCCCTGATTCACATCTCGCCATTTGATCTTGCCTACGTAGCGCTTCCTGAATTCGCCAAAGAAGCGCCGGCTGCTGAGAGATAGGTGCCCGTTCGCCTTGCACCAGCCTACATAGGATCTGTAAATTTCAGCTCCCAGCGCTGTTGCGGTCAGTTGGAAGATGAGGTGCTCGCTTGCGAAGCGCCCCACAATGTCCATGTCCTTGCGATATTGGGCCGTGGCATCTTCGACGGCCTTGCAGGCAGGAAGGCTGTGGCCGAGCGCGATATATCGCCTCAGTCCGACGAGCATCCAGTTGAGAATCCCCGACGCTTCCGCCTTGAGCTTCTCGACGAAGTTGGGGTCCTTCTCTTCAGGCTTGATCGTGTAGTTCCATGGAATTTTCTTTACCCTCCGCCAGATGCCCCAGTCGTTGCCTTTGATGACAGGCTCGTAGTTCGACATGAACCACATCTTGTACTGCGGCATATACGTGAACGGCTTGCCGAGTATTTGGCGGCAAGTGACAGGTGAACATCCTGTGACTTGCTTGATAATGCCTTCGTCCAGCGAATGACCATCGGATGATTCGCAAGAGGTGACCATCCGCACAGCGCCGGCCAGGGACGCAAGGTCGTTTCTATGCTCGCTGTGGTTCCTGGTTTCAGCGAAAGTCATGAAGTTCACGTTCTGCCAATAGGTGCCCATCGCGTGAGCAATAACGCCGAACGCCGTGTCCTTTCCGTTCTCGCCGTCGCCCTGATTGAAGAAGAGGGCCTGCAGACTGGTGTCACTGGTGAGCGTGACGCCCAAGGCGATCTGCACATACTCGATTAGGTTCTGGTCGCCGCACATCCATTTGTTCATCGCCGCTTCCCACAATGGGCACTGCGCAGCGGGATCACATTTTACCGGGGATCGCTTCATGCAGAGATCCGCTGGCGTGCGCTCACGGAATGTCTGAGTCTTCAAGTTGATGACCCCGTTGTCCACGTTCAACAGCCAGCCGTCCGCATCCCAGTCGTTGATATTGGTGAAGACATCCTTCTCGAAACCAGCGGAGGCGATCATCGCCTTGCGGCGCTCGAGGCGGCCGCTCGCAAGAGCGTGCTTAAGCTTCTTAGTATCCGGTTCGTCGCCAGCGTAGGCTTCATCGGAAAGATCTTTCAGGACGGATTTCGTCATGCGCATAAGCGTCCCGCCGTTGTCCCTACGCCATCCCTTTTCCCCCCAGACCATCCATTCATTGGTTTCGCTAACCCAACGAATGCGGTCACCGAATTTCTGCACAAGACGTTCGCCATTGCCTGTATCTTGATCTTCAAAAGCAAAACCCACGAGGTGATCTGCGGACGCAATCTCGAGAGTCTTCGCGCCTTCTGAAAGGCGATCAGCTCCGTCTTTTTCGTGCAGCTCGGCACATTCAGCGCCGAAGACGTTCGCCAATTTCTTGGCCTGAAGACTTTTGTCCTCGTCGAGGTAACGGCAGTAAGGATATGGCTCGAAAACTCGACTCTCGGATGCGTCCCAGACGTCGGCAATGGTCAGGTCGGCGTGCCTGCCCGCCTTGCAATCGAAACCGATCCCGTAATCGCCGATGGTCAGGCAGCATTTGAAGTTACCCGGATGGTCCATGCCCGCATGGACCTCATCGTCTATAGGGCAAGCAGCGAATTCGATGTAGCGAACTCCATCGCCGGCGACCTTCTCCTCCCCAGTCATCGACCACTCATAATGCTGGATCTCATCTTCGAGCTCGTAGCTGGGGTGGAACTCGCGCTTGGAAGCACGCGCCGCATACTGCTTTTTCTGTCTGCCGTGCATGCGGAGGAAATCGACCAATCCCTTACTGATCGGCTGGATCTCGTTCTCGTTGGCTGGCGCGTAGTAGCCGTGCGGCACCTTGTCCGAGCGCTGTACACCGGGGCTGGCGCAGGTGAGATTGTTCGCTTTGAACTCGACGGCGGGGCTGCCATCCAGCCCCATGATGTTTGTGTTGCCAAGCTCCACAGACTCCACTGTGTGCCACAAGTACACATGCAGACCGCCCGATGGCGTGTTCACGATGAAGGTGTCCCACGGAATCGGCATGCCGATGGATTTTGCATGCTCCACGTCGTCGATGTCGATGATGCAGGCGAAACCGTTCTTGGCGACGCTGACCCAGTTGCATCCTGAGTAACCGTTCGACGCCATCTGGCTGATCTTGTCGCGGCTGGTGGTAGCGAGTTCCTTCCATCCCTTGATCTTGGGATGGCGGTATCCTGCGAGCGTGGGCGCCTGATGGACGCCGCGCTCGGCTTGTTTGAGAATTTCCTGAAGATTCATTTCCCTACCTACGGTCAAAGCTTTCCTTTAGTCGAAGCCTGCGATAGCTCCGAGCGGCAGAAAGGAAGCACTCGTCCGCTCATACCTAGCTTTGCGTAGCGGGAAAATTAGGAATTCGAGATGGCAATCTTAACTTTCTGTTGCGGATTCTGCAGTGTCTACGAGAAAAGCAGCATCAGAAACCGCAATTGCTGGTTTGATAGTTACTGATTTTCAGACTGTCTGATTGTTTGATAGACAGGACGACAGATGAACGAGAAGTACAGACTCTTGCTTCGCCAGACCGCCGATGTGGTTCAAACCAAAATCGTGACCCGTGCGAACCGTGCGAGGGCGCACGCCGTGATCGTGGAGTTTACCAAAGCCCACCCGGAGATGACGTATGACGAGGTCGCCGCAGTGTTCGGCTTGCATCCGGTTACCGTGAACCGCATCGCACTCCGAGCGGGACAGAGACGCGGCAGCGGCCGACGCCGGACCAGGCGACACTAATCGCGGATCAGAGCACTGAGTGGTGATTCCGGTGACCTCGATGCGATATACGGCTCCGGTTTCGAACCCCTTGCAGACGCAGATGTGCACCGTGATGATGCGACGTTTGGCGATCGCAAAGTATTTGACGTTTGATTCGATGCCGATGAACTTTCGTCCCGTATTGACGCAAGCGACTCCTGTAGAGCCACTTCCCATCGTGTTGTCCAGCACCACTCCGCCTACTTGCGTGTAGGTGCGGACGATGTATTCCAACAACGCCACGGGTTTCTGTGTCGGATGGACGAGCTTCGGATCGAGGCAAACCTGAGAATCGAGCGCGGATAGTCAGTGAATTCCTGAAAGTTCTCTTTGCCGCTGACTCCGAAGTTTGTTCCGTTGTGTCCTCGGCGCACGGACTTCGCCGTATGGCTTCAAGTCTTGAGGATAGTACGGAGGGGTTCCTTGCTAGAACACCAGACATCTTCGTGAAGCTTCATCGGCATCCGCTTGGCATTTAGGTGACCGGTCGCGGTAGTCTTCTCCCAGACCCAAACGTACCGAAACCAGTCCGGATTACTCACTACCAGTTGGGACGTGAATGGTTGGCTTGCCGTGAGAACAACAGCGCCTTTGCAAATGCGTTTGTACTGTTCCCACAACTTTTCAAACGGTATCACGATGTCCCACTTGTTCCGGGTCGTGCCGTAGGGGAGATCGCACAGGATCAAGTCCACGGATGCGTCGGGTATATCTCTCATGACGATCAGGCAATCGCCGCGGTGGACGACGTACCGTTCGCGGACCATCCTCGACTTGATGCTTGCCATAATGTCCTGTCTCAAACTTTTGATGTGCCCGACAAGGCGGATGGTACAAAATCGTTGGCAGCCACACACCACCAGACGCCGCACTGGGCACGGCGTTTACGCGCGTGGCTAATTTGAGGTTTTTCGACGTGCGGTTATTGTTGGGGTGTCTGACCGGAGCTAACTTGCGTCTCTTTATGCTCTGTTCCGCAATAAGTCGTCGTTGGAAGGTTTCCAGGCGACCAGCATGTCGAGAACCCCGGTCGGTATCGCGATGCTCAACTTCAACCATTTATCCCGTTTCCACTTAATTCTCAAGCCGCCAACGTCCCGGTGCGGCCGCAATGCGGACACTGCTTGGTTGGTGGCCCTAAGGGGTTGACGGTCGACTTGTTCTCTAGCTGTGCGCTATCGCCCTAAGATCCTGGCCCACCCTTCCGGGCGGCGCTTGAGGTCGCCGCCCGGTTTGTCTCAGTCCTTGGAGGGGGGACTGGATCGCGGGAGCTAGCCGCGACACTACCTAATACTCAGTCTTCTGCATTTCGGGTGGATTTCAGCACGACGGAATCAGTATTAGTTGTTTCGCCTTTTGCGGCGCTTACTGTTCGTCACAGTGGCCGCAGACCCGAAAACGGCGCTTTTTCCCAAGGCAGCCAATTCAGAAACTTGTTCGGATCGACGGACATGCGCGCGTCACTTCGATGCCCTAGACTGTCTCGGAGAGTTCGCAAATCGTAACAGCTTTTCCCAATCCGGCTTGACGAGAAGTTTCTTCCGATCGTCCCAGAATTCTTGGTTGGTCGGACATTGCTTGCTGCTGCATTGCCAAACAGCCGGGTAGTAGTACCTGACGTGCCGGCTTGCGCCGTGGCATGCACCGCAAACCTGACACTGCATGACTCCTAAAACTGCGTTGATCAACTTCATCGGTCCCTTCATAATTGTTCCTTCCATATCACTTCGTCTGAAAATCGTGGTGCGCCAGCCAACAGACTGGCGCACTTTGACCGAATCACAGATTGCCATCATTCCTGTACTGTTCATCGTGCCCGGCTTCCCGCGCTTTATCACCCGGCCCATGCTGCCGCATCGAATCCGTTGTCCAGCGAAAGATCAGGCTGTAACGCCAATCGAACGGACCAGGATTGAAGTTGGGATCATCTTTTGCCGAAAACATGGAATGCAGGACATGCCCGCCATTGAAAATGAGCAAGTCGCCGTGGTTCATCACGATCTGTTCGGCAGAGACGTGTTCTTCGACTTTCCGCTGCACCTGGCGCATCCTGTAATAGAACTGCGGCATCTTGCCGCCTACGCGAAAGGTTCGTGCTTGTCCGAGAGTCAGCATCGGGACGATCATACCCGCAGGATCTTTGTGCGGTCGCACGATGGCTTCAGGCCCCATGCGGTGGAGCTGGTGGTAGTTGGACCGCTTCTTCGCAACGACAGCAACGCGGTCTGCGTATGGCAAAATAAATGGTGGAGATGGAACTTCAGGTTTTTGGTGGCCGCCCCTGCCATACGGCTTGCCATAGTGGACTCCGTATTTGTCGTCGTCCGCGAGTGACCAGGGAAGCTGGGCCATCGCGACGTAAAGTTCGTCGGCTTCTGCCGGTGTTAGGAACTGTGGAATGTAAATCCAATCACTAGACGGAAGACCGTCTCCATTTGTGAGTGTCTCTGTGAGTTGTGGTTCTTGTACGGCAACTGCTTTCATAATTCTTCTCCAAACATCCGGCTTGCGAGCCGCGAGTTCCTGTCGCCAGTCAGCACGCGGTCTTTCGCCGGAACAAAACGTCGAAAGCTGTCAGGTTCTCTTGAATGAATCAGCTACAGCGTCTAATACTGAAAAGTTGGGCGGGTGGAGAGATCGGGCCATTCGTAGATCTCTGCTCTAACATCCTTATGTAGCGAGCGGACGCGCAGTGAGAAATTTGGAACGGCGCGCTGGTCGGAGCAGCGACGGATCTGACACTAAGGCTTTGCGGCTTTTCGTAACACTCGGAACTAGGCCGCCGACTTTTTGAATGCGACGGACCCCTTTCCTCGCTTGCGGTTAACGCTGCGCTTCGAGGCGATCTCCGCGACCTCTCGGGCCTTAACGCCGAATCGCGTGCCGATCTGCTCGTAGGTGAGTTTTGTGTCCTGGATCTGCTCGCAGACGAGAAGCTCGAATTTCCTCTTCTCCTCCGCGAGCCTGTGCTTCAATTCTTGCTTGGCGGTCATTTTTCCTCCACCGGGATAGCTTTGCAGTTTACGGCGTACCTGGTCCCGGTGAGCCCTTTCACTCTCGGCACCGCGTGCAAATGCGTCTCGTTGGCTTCGCTTGAAAGCACGATCAAAGATCCAGGCGTCGCCACATATTTTGTGATGGGACCACCGGCTACCGGCTTGACTGCGAACGGCCTCACTGCGCCCGTGGACACGATCCAGACGCGCTGGTCGTCGTGGTCCTTGTCCTCCCGGTGCTGGTGCCAGTTCATGTAATCTTCGCCGCCCACGTAGCGCACCACGGCAAGCCAGTTGATGTCCACGCCTTCCTGCGCCGACAATTTCGCCCGCAGCTTCTTGATGGCTGCCGGCGAATCTTCAAGAGGACGTACTTCTGCGTTGTACGCTTTTGTGCCGAGGTTAGCGAAGGCGATCACGGAGTACCGCTTGTCGAGCCCCCACGGCGTCTTCTGGCGGTGGAAGTCCAGGGATGCGCACGCGTCGAACAGCGATTGCGTTTCTTCCGCTGTGTACCAGCCTTCTACGAAGGCGACGGGACCGCTGCCGGTCCGTTCGTCCTTGTAATCCGCAAATTTCCTGTCGCCGGTCTCGTCTAACAACTTCATCAGGACGGTGCCATGGCACTCATCGAGTTCGTTCGGATGGTGCCAGCACCCGAGCACTTTCCCGCGCAGTGTCGGCAGCATCGCCATGAGGCATTTGTTCTTCCGCACGTACTTCTCATATTCGTTCAGCGGCAAGCGTTTGTGGTTGCCCCAGATGCTTGCTTCAAAGTACTGCTTGTTGCGGTCAATGTGCCTACCGATGTAGATGTCATACGGCTTGCGACCGTCGAGCACCGTTACTCCGTTGTGCACCCGCGCATTTACGTGCGCGATCCAGCGCTGCGTGTACTCTCGCCAAGTGCAAGAACCTATGCCGGGAATGGATGTTACGTCTGGTGTCATTTTGTATCCTTGTAGATGTTTTTGGGACGGTAGGTTACTCGCGCCTTCGGTGGCGATTCGCTTTTCCGTCCCGGTTGTTGTTATGCAGCTTGGCGCATCCCATCTTCGACCGTTTTAATCGATATACGATTCGCTAAGCCGCAGTGCCGCAGGATTCGCTGCATCATCTCAATCACGGCGGTTTCGTCATTCTTGAATGCGTTGAAATATGTGAATACGGTGAGGTCGTCTACAGTATCTTCGGCTGGTTCCGCCGGTGCTGCACTCGGGATGATTTCGCCGCCTTCGCATTCGTGGATTTCAGCGAAAGTTTTCTTTCTCGGCGCTTCCGCAGTAAACGTAGGCAGCGGTAGATCGGTTTTGAAGATGACGCCTTTGGCCTGCTGTGCATGCTGCCAGTCACTAATCTGCTGGTTGCATTTCTCCCAGCCTTGGCGGAAAGCCTTCGTCTTCTCGACTGGCGTTTTCCCTTTCTTGACCGATTTGTCATTTGCGCCGAGTATCTGGCTTATCCGCTTCGTGGACAGGTCAAACACTCGTTCGCAGTATTGCGGCCAAGAGAGTTTGCCGAGAGGCTTGCCGTCCATCCCCAGCATGTCATCCGAAAATGCAATGACATTGCCGCTGCTTCCTTGCCTGTATCGGAAAATGTTGTCCCGCAGCGTCAGGATGAATTGTTTCGCTTCCTGAATCTGCTGCTTCATGGTCTTGAAGACCGTGTTGCCTAGCTTCAAGCATTCGGCATGCAGTTTGCGAATCTGGTCATTCACTTCGACCAACTGCGGTGCGGTTTCATCATCATCTTCTTCGGACTCGTCCCCGGATTCCGATTCGTCTTCGGACTCTGCGTCCATGTCCAAATCTTCGTCTTCTAGATACTCGTCCAACTCGTCCGTGTCACTTCGGAAATTTATTTCCGATGTTGGCGCGTCCAATGCATTGAGGTCGTCACAAAAATCGGTGACCATTCGGTTATCTCCTAATAGCTGGCACGTATCCCAGCCAAAGGCAGGTTGAATCCGGCCTTCTCCATCTATTACCGAATATTTCGGGAGACCCCGATTATTGAGACCGACCTTCTTATCAATGACCTAAGTGGACGAATTCCCAGGCGGTGTCATCCGAGGCCCGGGCCAAAGTCTGTTTGCTTGGCGCTGGCTCAGCCCAGGTTCCGCTTCCAGTACCAATAGAGGGTCATGCTCGGCTTCCTCTCTTGAAATGGCAGGATTTCATCGCACGGCACGGCCTGGTCGTCAAAAGTCTGCCTTGGCGGATGGGACTCAGCCCGGAGGGTCGCGAACACCAGAAGAGCAAAAACACAGTATTAGTCTTTGTACCGATGGAGACCTAAGGCATCGCGATTTGAGACTCTACAGCGCTTGACGGTATCGAGTAACAGAAATCGAAGTTGAATGACGGCGGCTTGTTCCCCCTTGACGATGCCAGACTTGCTGCGTCGCCAAGGAGTTTTGTTTTGTGGATCGCCTCAATTCGCTGCCGGATTCGGCTGGCGTAAACAACCTAATATTCAAGCGGGAAGAACGCTTCGTAGATGCGGACGCGGCAGCGGCTTTCCTGGTGCTGTCCCGGAAGCACGTGCTCAAGCTGGCACGTCAACGCGTTATCCCGCCCTACCCGCTGGGACTCGATCGGCGTAAGATTTGGCGATTCAGGATCAGACAGTTGCGATGGATGAAAGGGCAGCAGAGGAAAGCATGAAGATACGTTGCTACGACGTGCGTGATCGAATTGTGCTGTTCGACCTGCCGGAAAACGGGGTACTTACGCCGCAAGTGCGATGGGTACTGATGAATGCGCACTGCCATTCGTTCGCGCTGGCGTTGAGTCGGCTGACTAATTGGTCTCTGGTCGGCACACGCCACGGTCGAGCGGTTGACCATGTGTTTTGTGCTAGACCTGATCCCCTGACTCTGATTGACGCGGCAGGCACACTGGTGTATGACGAAGAGATCATGCCGCCAATCCGGGAGTTGGACGGATACAAGTTCGCAGGAAAAAGTTGGTTGAGGTTGGAAGTCGATGCCGTCATGCCGTTCGCTGAATCTCGACTCAAGGAGATCGAACGCGAGGACGCGCGGGCATTTTACTCGCAGGAGTATCCGTTTCTTGGTGCCACGCCTGCTGCCTTCGGGCGCTGAGGAGTAGCCTGTCCGCCATACGCAAAGAACCTTCCTCTCCATAGTCGTTGAGAACCGCAGCGACAAGCTTAGAAAGATTGGACGCCAGTCACCACGACTGCGCCGCTTTGAGGTGAAAGCACGGGACCCTTGATCGGAAAGGAAGGCTGGGTGGGAGCAGCCTTCTCTTTTTCCTTGTTCATCTCCGCAACAAGTTCCTCTTTTTTCACGGCACGAAGATAAGACCAAATGCTCTCCGAGTCCTCATCGTGTCCCAAAAGGTCACGGACGGTTTGGATGTCATAGCCGAATCCGCCCAGCCATTTTGGACGGAGCCAATCAGTTGCCCTCGTAGCCCGAAACGTCTTTAGGTCGAATCCTCCCATTCCGGCTCGCTTCGCAATTGCCTGAAGTTTGTCCCAGAAGTGAGTGTCTGGGCGGCCGGTGGAAGTGCAGAACACCAGTCCGGAGTCCGGTCGCGCCGGATCGTTCATATGATTGACAATCCTCTGCATCAACTCCTTGCTGATCGGCACCTCGCGTTCGGAGTTGGCTTTCGCTTTGTACTCGTAGAGCACGTTTCCCTCCTCATCGTAGCGGGTCTTCGATTGCACGCGGAGCATCTGCCGATCCACCAGCACGTCCTCCTTTTCGAGATACATTAACTCTTCTTTGCGGAATGCTGGTTCATACAGCGTCCGATAGCACAGGTCTTCATGAGGTTTGCAGGCTTTGAACAATGCTTCGAGTTGCGCTTTCGAGTAGATTTTTACGGGTCCGCTTGGCTTCATCTTTCCCAAGTCCGATTTCTTGATCGGTCCTGTGCCATGAGGCAGACCCAATGTGAACTTCACGAATTGGTTTACGCGCATTGCCTTCCAGTTCGCAGTGAGCAAGTCATTCCCCTTCTTCTTGGAATTCTTTTTTTCATTTCCATTCCTGACAGCCCAATTTCGAAATTCCATGATCTGATCGTGGTCAATCTGATCCACGAACTCTCGCTCTGGGTAATATCGTTCGCTCCATGCCTCGAACTGGCGAAGAGCCTGTCGGTGAGCTTTCAAAGTGTCTGCGGAGCGGGAAATCTCTATGCTGTGAATTCGGCGTTCGATTGCATCCGCAATAATCTTACGTTCGGCAGGTTTCAGCGGATCGGGACGATTGAAACCATCCGCGACGTCTTCCAGATGCCGTTCCTTTGTTCTGGCAGCTTTGACCGCCGCTTCAAAGCGCTTTTCTTCCACTGGCTGTTCCTGCGGTTCCCCATTCTCCGTCCACCTCACGTAAAACGCACCTGTCCTTGCCGCTTCAGACGGACTCAACTTGCCTTTGGGAATCGGAACCTTGGCGCTCCAGCACCACCGTCCATCGGTGGTTTTGACGCGTTCTCTGATGCTTACTGTTGTGTTTGCCATGCCGTCTAATACTCGCTTTCCGAGGCACAGCTTCGATTTTTTGGGACAAATTTTGGGACAAGCGTTTCGGCAGGCTGAAACCTTGCTGGATTCAACAGCTTAGGAAGGTTTGGTAGCGCTACCGGGAATCGAACCCGGGTTTGAAGATTGAGAATCTTCCGTCCTAACCCCTAGACGATAGCGCCAGATGAGCCGAGGGTGATTATAACAAAGGGTAATGGTCCGAGAATGGACAGTATGGAGGATACTTCTAGTTTTTCTTTAAATCAGATTCGCATCCTTAAGTAACCAAACTTGTCCAGATTCTGAGCAGCAATTAATTTGAAATGGCTTGACAATCTCGCCTAAAAAGTAGAACAATCTAAGCGAACAAAAGGCGAAAGTGCCTATCAGAGAGCTAATCGCAGCCCCTGACGTTCCCTGACATCCTGAGGCTCCATGTCATCTTTACCGCTTTTTTCTGCAGCGGCTCCAAGCCGTCCTATTGTCGTTGCTTCCCCGGCACGCCCCACGCTGGCTTTCCAACGTGTATCCGCAATACCCAAACTTGCCGGGATGACTTCTGCCTCGCGATTGGAAGTGCGGCCTGCTCTGCAAATGGTTTCGAGCGGAGTTCGCGCGATCGATGCGCTGACCGGTGGACTTCCTCGCGGATGCTTGACCGAGGTCTGTGGGCCGGCCTCGTCCGGACGCACCAGTGTATTGCTGGCTGCCCTGGCGGCTGCGACTCAACGGCAAGAAATTTGTGCGCTGGTGGACGTCAGCGATGCTCTCAATCCTCACTCGGCGTCGGCAGCAGGAGTGGATTTTAAAAGACTGCTGTGGATACGCTGCGGGAAAGCCAGCTCACCACAGAGACTCAGAGACACAGAGAAGAAAGATAAATGTGAAAAGGCAGTCGAGCAGGCATTGCGGGTTACTGATCTGCTTTTGCAAAGTGTCGGCTTTGGACTGGTGATTATCGATCTTGGCGATACTCCAGTAAAGATGGCACGCCGCATTCCCTTGGCCACCTGGTTTCGTTTTCAACGCTCGGTAGAGCACACATCCACGGTGTTGTTTGTCATTAGCCAGGTCCCCTGTGCGCAGACTTGTGCTTCTTTACTGCTGAAAGTTTCAGGGAAAAAGTTGTCAGCTGTCAGCTCTCAGCTGTCAGCAGAAACTCCTACTCATGCGCAGTTTCTGGATGGACTTCAGGTGCATGGGGAAATTTTGCGATCGCGATTGGATCGCAAACCGTCAGGATCAGTGACGGCCCCGTTCACAACCAGGGCACGAGCGGGATGAACTGAGAGCTCCAAGCTGAGAGCTGATAGCTGAAAGCTGACAGCTGTTTTCTCATGCCTTTTGCCTGCATCTTCGTTCCTGATTTTCCCGTGGAGGCGCTGCTGCGGGCGGAGCCGGAGTTGCGTGCGCAGTCTCTGGCGGTGCTCGAAGGGAACGCTCCTCTGCAAAAAATTTTTGCGGTCAACGAAAATGCGCGTCGCGCGGGAGTAAGTCCGGGAATGTCCAAGCTGCAAATCGAAGCCTGTGCCGAGGTGGCATTGCGGCCTCGCTCTCTGCCACAAGAAGCCGCAGCCCACGCCGCTTTGCTGGATTGCGCGCAGTCATTTTCTCCACGAGTGGAAGCTGCGGGTTGCGACACAATCGTATTGGATCTTGGCGGGCTGCAGCCGCTCTTTGGCCCGCTGCCCAAAATTGCGCAGGCTATGGCACGCCGCGCGTCTGATCTTGGGCTCCAAACCAACGTGGCCGTGGCGGGTAATCCGGATACAGCTGTGCTGGCAGCGCGCGGATTTTCTGGCTTAACCGTAATTGCTGAGGGCAAAGAAGCGGAACAGTTAGGCAGTTTGCCGGTGGAAGTTTTATTCGGAAATGCGACTGCGGAATCCGCGCAGTTATTAGAAACCTTCAGCCGCTGGGGAATACGCAAGCTGCGCGAACTGGCAGCATTACCCGACGTTGCACTGAGTGAGCGCTTGGGGCAGGCGGGACTACATTTACAAAAACTGGCGCGTGGTGCTATCTGCCGCACTTTGGTTCCATTCGAGCCCCCGCTGGTTTTCGAGGAAGTGATCGAACTGGAATACCCGCTGGTGCTGCTGGAACCGCTGGCATTTCTGCTGGGACGTTTATTGGAACGGCTGTGCGCTCGTCTGGAAGCGCACGCTTTGGCGACTCAAGAATTGCGGCTCGATTTGGAATTGCAAACTGGCTGGCAGAGTGAAGATCACTCAACAAATAATGGAGAGAAGGGAAATAATGGAGGGACGGGCGTTTTCGCCCGTCCGGCGCAAAAGCAATCTCGATTCTTCCAACGCACTCTGCAACTGCCCGTCCCGCTGCTTGACTCCCGGATTTTTCTCAAGCTGTTGCAACTTGACTTGAAGGCGCACCCGCCCGGCGCTCCTATTATCAAAGTTCATTTAGAGGCAGAACCGGCGCATCCACGGGCGGCACAGAGTGGGCTTTTTCTTCCTCCCACACCCGAACCGGAAAAACTCGAGCTTACGCTGGCTAGGATTGCAGGCATTGTTGGAGAAGATAAAGTGGGATCGTTGGAGTTGCTGGACACGCATCGTCCCGAGGGGTTCCGCATGCGGCGCTTCACACCCGAGCCGTTTTCACCACAGAGACACAGAGACACAGAGCAAATCAATTCAGTTTTTTCAATTCCTATTGCTTCGTTGAATTCCTCTGTGTCTCTGTGTCTCTGTGGTGAAAATCTGGTGACTGCACTGCGCATTTTTCGGCCGCCGGTGAATGTCGCTGTAACCATGCAAGATGGCAAGCCTGCGCACATTACCTGTTCTAGAAATAAAGAAATGCAGGGAGAAAGAGAAATTCTCTGGGCTGCCGGACCATGGCGCTCCTGTGGAGACTGGTGGGAACACGAAGGCTGGGCGCGCGATGAGTGGGACATTGCCGTGCAGGCTGAAAGTGGTATCGCTTTGTATCGTCTGGTGCGCGATCGATTAAACGGAAAATGGATTGTGGAAGGAACGTATGACTAGCCGTCAAACTTACGTGTTCTGAATGTATATCGAACTTCACTCCCGTTCTGCTTTCAGTTTTCTTGAAGGCGCATCTTTGCCGGAGAATCTGATTGCAGCCTGCGCCAATCTGAATATGCCAGCGATGGCGCTACTCGATCGCGATGGCGTCTATGGCTCTCCGCGTTTTCACATGGCGGCAAAAAAAGCGCGAATCAGGGCGCACATCGGAGCAGAAGTAACATGCGAATACTTTTCACCACAGAGCCACAGAGTCACAGAGCAAATCAAGAATAAGAAATTAAAAGATTTCTCTGTGTCTCTGAGTCTCTGTGGTGAATTCCGTCTTCCGCTTCTCGTTTCTTCCCGCCTGGGATATCAAAACCTCTGCCGCCTGATTACCAAAATGAAGCTGCGCGCAGCCAAAGACGAAGGCGCGGTGCGGGGAGAAGAGCTGCGAGAACATTCCGCCGGACTCATCTGCCTTACCGGAAGCGACGATGGACCGCTAGCCTTCGCTCTCGCGCAAGGTGGCCAGGAAGCAGCGTGCAGCTACGTCGAGCGGCTGACAAACATTTTTGGCCGGGAAAATGTTTATGTGGAATTGCAGCGTCATTTTCATCGTGAGCAGGAAGATCGGAATCGTGCTCTCATCGAAATTGCCCGTTCACTTCAGCTTCCTTTACTCGCGACTAACGGCGTCTGTTACGCCACACCTCGGGAGCGTGAACTTTGTGATGTATTTACCGCCCTTCGTCACCATCGCACGCTGGCCACTGCCGGGCGGTTGTTGACGCGCAATTCCGAGCGTCACTTGAAATCGCCGGAAGAGATGCAAGCGCTTTTCGCCGATCTCCCCGAGGCCATCGCGAACACAGTGGAGCTTTCTTCCCGGCTCACATTTACCTTCAAAGATCTGGGATATGAATTCCCCAAATATCCCGTACCCGAAGGCGAAACCATGATGTCGTTTATGCAGGAGCGCACTCGCGAAGGGTTTCGGGAGCGCTATGGCCGGTCTTCATCAGAACTGCAGAATCGCGCGCGCAGCCAGATTGAGCGCGAACTGCAACTCATCGAAAGACTCGACCTCGCTGGCTACTTTCTTATTGTGTGGGATCTGGTCCGCTTCTGTCGCAAGGAAAACATTCTGGTGCAAGGACGCGGCTCCGCTGCTAACAGCGCAGTCTGCTATTCGCTGGGCATTACCGCAGTCGATCCCGTCAGAATGGAGCTGCTCTTCGAACGTTTTCTTTCCGAGGAACGCGGCGAGTGGCCTGACATCGATCTCGATCTTCCCAGCGGTGACCAGCGCGAGCGCGTGATTCAATATTTATACAAACGCTACGGCGAGCGCGGCGCCGCTATGACCGCCAACGTTATCACCTATCGCAGCCGCATGGCTTCGCGCGAAATGGGCAAGGCGCTGGGTTTCGATCCTGAAACTTTCGACAAAGTATCCGCCGCAGTTTCCACCTGGGAATATCGCGATGACAATGACACGTTCGATCATCGCTTTCGTGATGCTGGATTGGATTTGAATCATCCCCGGCTACGCAAATATTTCGAGCTGTGCGTTGCGGTGCAGGATTTGCCACGTCACCTCGGCCAGCACTCTGGCGGTATGGTGATTTGCCAGGGACAGCTCGACTCGATTGTGCCGCTTGAACTCGCATCAATGCCGGGCCGCGTCGTGGTGCAGTGGGACAAAGAAGACTGCGCCGACTTGGGCATCATCAAGGTAGACTTGCTCGGCTTGGGCATGATGGCCGTGCTCGAAGATTCCCTGAAGCTCATTCAGGATCATCACCAGGAAGAAGTAGACCTCGCTCACCTGCCGCCCGACGATCCCACGGTGTATTCCGTCCTGCAGAAGGCAGACACGATTGGCATGTTTCAGATCGAGAGCCGGGCGCAGATGTCATGCTTGCCGCGCCTGCAGCCAAAATGTTTTTACGACATCGTGGTGCAAGTCGCCATTATTCGCCCCGGGCCAATCGTCGGGCAGATGGTCAATCCGTATTTACAGCGTCGCATGGGACGCGAGCCGGTGAACCATCTGCATCCGTCGCTCGAACCCGTGCTGGCGCGGACTTTAGGCGTGCCCTTGTTTCAGGAGCAATTGCTGCGCATCGCCATGGTTGCCGCCAACTTTACCGGAGGAGAGGCCGAAGAACTGCGCCGCGCCATGGGATTCAAGCGCTCGCAAGCTCGCATGCGGGATATCGAAGCCAAACTCCGCAGCGGTATGGAGCGCAATGGCATTGCCCACGAAGCGCAGGAGCAAATTATTCTTTCTATTACTTCGTTCGCGCTGTACGGATTCCCCGAATCTCACGCCGCCAGCTTTGCGCTAATCGCCTATGCCAGCGCCTATCTGAAATGCCATTACCTCGCGGCATTCACCGCCGCCATGCTCAACAATCAGCCGATGGGTTTTTATCGTCCAGCCACGATTGTGAAAGATGCGCAACGCCACGGCCTGAAGGTGTTGCCAATCGATGTGACAAAATCAGCATGGCAGTGCACGCTGGAACGTGTGAAGCGGGCGCCCACGCCCGCTTTTTCTGAGGTTGACGAAGGGCCAGTTCTGCGCCTAGGCCTTCGCTACGTCCGCGGATTGCGTGAAGATGCCGCGCAGGCGCTGGTTCGTCAGCGCGACCTCGCTTCATTTATTTCCATTCGTGATCTGGTGCATCGTGTACCCGAGTTGCGCAAAGATGAATTGAACACTCTGGCGGAAATCGGAGCGCTGAACGAAATCAACTCTGAACACGGAACCATCGATCTCGAAACATTCAGTGTGCCCGTCCGCTGATAAATTACAGCCGACCAGTCGTAGCCTGTACGACCAGCAGCGCACCAATGCAGATCAAGGCCAGATAGATGTATCTCAAAAAAGTTTCGCCATGCAGGCGATGATTAATTACTCTGCCCACGAAAACTGCCACCAGCGTGGCCGGAAGCGACACCAGATAATAATGAGTTACGGCAGGAACCCACAGTCCGGCGAACCAGTAACCGGCCAATCCAATGATGCTGGCTGGCAGAAAATATCCTTGCAGGGTCGCGCGAAAATGTTGTGCGGACCAGCGTCGCATCGCGCCATAAATTACCAGCGGCGGCCCATTCATTCCGTAAGCTCCGCCGAGCACGCCCGCGCAGAATCCACAGATCCAAAGCCACGCGCGATTGTCGCGCTTCAGTTCTAATGGTGTGCGCCCGATGAAAGAATAAATGGAGAAAGCAATGAGAATCACACCGAGCGCCGCTTTTACCGCCCGTTGATGACTGCTGGTGAGAAGCAAGAGACCGAGCGGAATCCCCAGCAGGGTTGAGAGTACAAGCCAACCTGCGCTGCTAAGGTGAATCTTCTTCCAGTCCTGCACGACCACGATGCCTGCGATCGTGATCGACACCAGTACGACCAATGGGGCCGCTATCGTGATCGGAATGACGAAAGCGAGAAGCGGTACAGCGAGTAAGCCTTCGCCGAATCCGAATGCCGATCGAATCAGCGTGGCGAAGAATACGATCAATACAACCAGCAGCGTCGTTGGGTTGATTGCAATCTCCGAAATGAACAGAAATTATAGGCCAGAAAAAAGCCGCCAGCGTTGGCGGCTTTTGTAACGAGTTCTACGTCAGCGAAATTAATCGCCCAAAACCGGCTCGCCCACGTCTACCTTAGGCTTTGACGCAGTCAATGCACCTAGTGGAATGAATCCGTTCTCGGTTACGACCGGCTTCTCCTGTAACACAACCTCGCGATAGAGAGCGGCCATCCGCGCGTTGTAAGCCGCATCGTCTTTCAGCGGACCCCGTGCCGTAGCCTGCTGTTTAGCATCGCGCGCCCGCAATTTTTCTTCGCGAGAATTCTTGGCAATGCCCAGCTTATCGAGATCGTGCTGCTCTTCGTTGGTGACGAGTTCATCTTTGAGCAGCAACGAGTGGGCCGTCGACTCCATCTTCACATTCTTGCCGCCCGCGAAGATCTCATGCCGGCCATGCTCCTCGTACCACTTGGTGAGCGTGGCCGTCATGTGCATCTTCTCGATGATGTTCCGCCAGCCCACACCGGTGTTGTAAGCGCAGAAAGAAATTTCACCTTCCTGGGTGGCGTAAGGAATAATGCATTGCTCCGTCCGCCGGAAATCGTAGTTGAACAAATCCTGGAACCACATGCCCGCGATGAACAGGAAATTCCACCGGTCCTGACGCCGTTTCATTACGTCATCAATGGTTCGATCCGGGCCAACTTTGCCGTAATTTTTCCCGGTGACATTGTAATTTTTGTCGAACTTCCGCAGCAGGTCGATCAGCTTGAAATGCGTCGGCGACTGGAAGGGATCGTAATTCTTCATCAGGCACAGCGCCATTCCGAAACCGGTCAGAAACTTTCCTCGCGCCGCGTCATTCACCTTCTGAATATCTTTCGCGAGTTGATCGCCTTTCAGGAATGCAGTAACTGGCACTGCTTCCTTGGTCTCTTTATCGATCATCACCGCCATGCCTGTGCCGCAATTTGGATGGCAGCCGCACGACAGCTGACCCCAATCGTTGTTTTTATCCTCGGCGTGCATCAGATCGCCCCAATCGCTGAAAGTTCCCATGAACGAAATAGGGAACCAGTCGCGGGCGGGTTCGCCGAGGCCAGTTTGATTTTTCACATCATGCGCGAGATGAGACAATGTATAGCGCTGGGCTTCACGACGATCGTCGGTGACGGCCTCGTCACGCCCGGTGAAGCTGACAGGTTGGAAGGACAAGAATCCGATGCGCTTCGGATTGTCGAGCGCAAACTTGATAATGCGTCCGACCTGCTCGTTGTTGATGCCGTTGACGATGGTCACGA
The DNA here is from genome assembly GCA_963743375.1 of uncultured Acidobacteriota bacterium. GTDB lineage: Bacteria > Acidobacteriota > Terriglobia > Terriglobales > Acidobacteriaceae > JABDBE01. Next base: position 33,658 of record CAVUQA010000003.1, read on the forward strand.
CCGGGACGATTTCTACTCCGGCGGTGTGCAGATTTTCGATTGCTTTCAACTTCACGTCGAACAGGTTTCCGACTTTGCGGTGTGCATTTGCCGCATTGCCGATGCCGTCGAATTGCAGATAGGCGTAGCGCATGCCAGCTTCGGCAGCCTGCTGCGCAAACTCAAGACTCTTCGCAAATTCAATTCCGTTGGTTGCGGCCTGCACGCTGTTGTATCCAACTTTGCGGGCGTAGCGAACTGCGTCTAAGAAATACGGTGAAAGCGTGGGCTCGCCGCCAGAGAACTGCACTGACATCTGCCGACGTGGCTTGATCGTAATCGCATTGTCGAGCATGGTCTTGATATCTTCCCAGCTCAACTCGTGCACGAAGCCGACCTGATTGGCGTCCATGAAACACGGGTCGCACATCATGTTGCAACGGTTTGTAAGATCGATGGTAAGAACCGAGCCCCGACCGTATTTCACTGTGCTCGAGCCATGGTGATGCAGCTTTTCATCGTTATGCGCAACGATGTCGCGGCCAGGGAAAACTTCTTCAAGATGACGCGAAAAATTGGTATCGATCGACATTACATCTTCGAAGTGGCCATGCTTCTCGCAATCTTTGACCATCAAAATTTTGCCGTCGCGCTCGATGATCTGAGCTTTGATCTCGCCGACTTTTTCGTTGCTGAGCACTTCGACGGGCAGTTTGCCATCGAGAATTTGCTGGCGGATCTCCGGGACACACTTCGGGCACAGCGAATCCGTGCTGCGCGGCCAACCCAGCGGAGGCTTGGTCTTTTCGTAAGACTTGAGCAGCGGTTTGTCGGACCACTTGGGTTTGGGAGAAGGATTCTGTTTGATCCGATTCAATCGATTGAATACCGCCCAGGCACCCGTCGCGGCGACGGTCACCGCTTTCTCCACATACTTTACTGGCTTGTGCATGTCTCTCTCTTTCCCCTGCTTGGCTACGACATTAAGCGTTGGCTGATTAGCGGAATTAAAGAATCCGAAAACAGCCTGAACGTTGAACGCCTTACCCCTGTTTGACCTTCACTTCCGCACCTGCAACCGCAAACGTCTTCTCGATAGACTTTGCGGACTCTGCCTTGCAACTATCTTATTGAGAGCAATGGGTAAAGGCACGCGTAACCCAATGAAAGGGGCAAAATAGCGGTTTAGCGGTTGACTGGCGCATTGGACGGATACGTAAGTGCTTGAAAAGGCGGCCCGATTCGAGCTGCACTCTTGCGGTAATCATTCAATGAAACTGGGGATTGGAAGAAATCGCGAAAGGCCTAGGTTTTGGTGAACACGACTCCTATCCTGATAAGTTGGCAGTTACAGAGGTGGTGCTGAAAGCCAAGCCCGACGGGCACCAACTCGAGGGAGTACATCATGAGCGTCATGGCAATCGGCCCAGTTTCTTTCGTAAACGCCACCTCTCTGGTAAAAACGCCAGAGCCAGAAGCCCAAGATTCTCAGCCAGACGGTGGGCAGAAATTAAGCGCGCAAATCGCTTCAGATACTTCCTCTTCGGAAACCGTGGCCCTGGCGTTGCAAGCATTTATGGCATTTCAGCCAGACGTTCAACCCGTCGCAAGCCTCAATCCCGGCGAAGATACGCCGCAAGCCTTGCCGATAGAAGTGAGCGCGGATTTCACCGGTTCTACCCAGGAATGGTCCGGTGCTGTCGTAAACGTCTACGCCTGAACAGGGCGTGCTCCTGCGATGCAAACTCCTCGCCGGTAGTCTCTAAGTGGTTTCATCACACGTAGTTTCTGCAGTACGCTCGTACGGTTACCGAAGTTTCCTCTCGATCCCGTAAATCATTGTTCCTAAACACATTAGATGCTATTTCTAGTCAGAGATTCTGCTCTCCTCCCCAAGGGCGACAGGACCTAATGGCTGGCAATTCACAGTCGTGGAGAGGCCTGACACTTCACGCCAAGATCTTCGTTGGCTTGATTGTGACAGCGGGCACAAGTGTGCTCCTGTACGGAGCCGTCCACCAAACCAGCAAAAACATCGCCGAGTTCATCTGCTACCTGGGAATTGGCATTCTCGCCTCGCGGATGAAAGTGAATCTGCCCGGCATCACGGGCACGATGTCGGTGAACTTTCTGTTCGTCTTGCTGGGCATTCTGGAACTCAGCTTTTCCGAGACCTTGATTCTCGGTTGTGTCTCTATTTTAGTGCAATCGCTCTACCCGGATCGACCCAACGCGCTGCAGGTGACCTTTAACGTTTGCGCGGGCGCATTCTCAACCGCAGTAGCGTACTGGGTGTACCACCTCACAATATTTAGTCATGTCATCGGAAGTCAGGCTCTGATGCTGGGCTTGGCGGCCTGCACGTACTTTGTCGCGAATACGGGTTCCATCGCCACTGTCATCTCTCTCACCGAAGGGAAAAAACTCAAAACAATAATAGTGGAATGTTATTTCTGGTCATTCCCCTATTATCTGGTGGGCGCTGGAATTGCCGGCGCAATCGGATGGTTCAACCGCACATTTTATTGGGAAACTTCGCTCCTCCTGGTGCCCGCCATCTACGTGATTTATCGCTCGTACCGCTTGTACCTGGGAAAGTTGGACGATGAGAAGCGTCACGTCGAGGAGATGGCCAGCCTGCACCTACGTACCATCGAAGCTCTCGCGCTGGCGATTGAAGCCAAGGATCAGACCACGCATGACCACTTGCAACGCGTCCGCGTATACGCAGTCGAGGTAGCCAAAGAATTAGGCGTCACTCCGGATGAAATGCAGGCCGTGCATGCCGCCGCCCTTTTGCACGATATCGGCAAGTTGGCCGTGCCCGAACACATCATCTCCAAGCCCGGCCGGCTTACTCTCGAAGAATTCGAGAAGATGAAGATTCACCCAGTTGTGGGGGCGGAGATCCTTGAACGCGTCCGCTTCCCCTATCCAGTTGTTCCTATCGTGCGCGCCCACCACGAAAAGTGGGATGGCACCGGTTACCCCGCGGGCCTCAAGGGTGCGGAGATTCCCATTGGCGCGCGTATCCTTTCCGCCGTCGATTACCTGGACGCTCTGGCTTCAGACCGTCAATACCGGCGCGCTCTGCCACTCGAAGAAGTCATGCAACGTCTCGGGGCGGAGTCAGGCAAGTCCTTCGATCCGAAAGTCGTGGACATCCTCAAGAAACGCTATCTTAGCCTGGAAAAGTTGGCCGTTGCTCAATTCGGACAGGAAGTGAATCCAGCGCTTTCGACAGATCTCAAGATCGAGCGCGGACTCGCACCGGCCGCTGGATTTGAAAACATCTCCGTCAAAGACGGGATGGGCCACGAAGCCACGTTCCTGTCCTCGATCGCGGCGGCACGGCAGGAAGCGCAGACTCTATTCGAACTCAGCCAGGACCTCGGCGCTTCGCTCAGTCTGGTCGAGACTCTTTCTGTATTCTCCGTGAAGCTGCGCTCGCTGGTTCCCTATGATGCCATCGCGATTTACGTTCGTCGAAACGAAGAACTGATTCCCGAATACGTCAATGGCGACAACTTCCGCTTGTTTTCTTCATTGCGCATTCCGCTGGGGCAAGGGCTTTCCGGATGGGTCGCTCACAATCGCAAACCCATCATTAACGGCAATCCTTCGGTTGAGCCGGGATATTTGAACGATCCCACTAAGTTCAGCACGCTGCGCTCAGCTCTAGCGATTCCGCTTGAAGGCATAAACGGTGTGATTGGAGTGCTCGCTTTGTACCGCGGCGAGCGCGACGCATTTACCTCTGACCACTTGCGCATTCTCTTAGCAGTCAGCTCGAAGATGGCGCTTGCCATTGAGAATGCTCTCAAATATCAACAGGCAGAAAATTCTGCCACCACCGACTATCTCACCGGATTGCCGAATGCGCGCTCGCTGTTCCTGCAACTCGACCGCGAGCTGGCCCGCTGTAAGCGCGATAGCTCCACATTAACTGTCATGGTCGGTGACATGGACGGCTTCAAACAAATCAACGACCGCTTCGGCCATCTCGAGGGCAATCGCGTGTTGCGCCTGTTTGCGCAGGCGCTTAAAGAAACCTGCCGCGAGTACGATTATGTAGCCCGCATGGGAGGCGATGAATTTGTCATTATTGCTCCTGGCCTGCCCGCCGAAGTCTTGGCCAAGAAGGCCTATCAACTCAGAGAACTGGCTAAACAAGCTGGATTCGAGGTTTGCGGCGAACAGATCCTTTCCCTGAGCCTGGGACAGGCCATGTATCCCGAGGATGGCAAGGATGCGGAAGAACTTCTCGCCGAGGCCGATCGGCGCATGTATGTAGAGAAGCAGAAACAGCCAAGCCGTAAAAACCGCCGGCTCTATCCTCGCATGAAGTGCCGCATTACGATTGAATTGAACCCGGAAAACCAGGGCGGTCCGATCTTCGGAAATTTGGTCGATATCAGTATGGGCGGCTGTTATGTCGAAACCAGCGCCATCGTAACTCCAGGCACAAATCTAACTCTGGTGTTCTCGATCGACGATGGCAAGCTGCAAACCGAAGGTACCGTCGCCAGAATGCATCCCGGCTCGGGTGTAGCCGTGCAGTTCAAGGAGCTAAATCGCGAGGACAAAGTCAAAATGCACCGCGTCCTCGAATTCGTCCAGAATTCCAGCGCGATGTACGACAATCGCTATCACGAAAAAATCAACCGCTAAAAAATAATTTAAGTTTGCAGGCTCGCGTAGGAATTTTCTGGACGGGTCAAACTACTTTCTTCCCGGATGAGCTTCTCCCTTGCTGGAAAACACTGAGTAAGGCCATTCGCCCGCTTTCTTGGGCGCCGCAACTGTGGGTGTCGCTGTAGCCCTGGCATTTGACGCTCGTTCCCAGTTCACCGGAGCCGGCCGTATGCACCATATATTCCCTGGCTCTTCAAGCGCAATCCCAACCAGCCAGTATTTGCCTTCAGTTCCTAGAGGAACACAATTCGACACATGCGCCGTCGCATTGCCTCCGCCGGGAAGTTCGTCGAGCAAAACTGCGAGACCTGGTTGCAATGGCTGAGTTAGCCGTACGCCGCATCCTTCGGTATTTACTATCAGCGTGTAACACTGCTCGCTGAAAGGAACCGCGGGGTCCCTGCTCACAAGCCGAAACGGTATCTGCGCCCGAACGCGAGTGCTCCGCCGCACCGCTTCGAACGATTGCGTAATCAAGGTCATAAGTCTTTCTTAGATTGTACGTCGCCTAAGAACTCTGATTTGGACCAACCGATCCGGCTCTAAAACCAAAGTAATACCTAACCTGACGATCGGCTCAAGCGGCCGCGCAGTATGGTCAAATCCTGACATTCCTAATAAGACCGTTATCCTGAAACGAAGTGAGAGATCTCTGTGGATGTCGGGCGTCCTCGCACGACTAGCCGAGCGCTCAGGGAACCTTCCTTCGAACTTAGCACCGTCTAAACGCGCAGATACCATCTCTCCAATGGCTACCGTCGCCGAACTGCGACCGATTGCATACGACAAGTCACCGGCTAGACAAGCGTTCAGTGCCGATCCTGAATTCGATTTGCTGGTAGCTTGTTGCGCTGCTGAACCCTCGGGCGATCGCATTCGGAGAATACTTTCCCATCCCCTCAATTGGGAACGATTGCTGTGTCTGACAGATCACCATCGGGTGGTGCCGCAACTGTTTGGGCAAGTATCCGCGTTTCCGCGGCTGCTTCCTGGCCACGCGCTCAGCGCGCTGCGCTCGCGCTACCAGGAAAACGCTCACAAAGCCTTATGGTTTACGGGTGAGCTGCTGCGGATCCTCAGCTGTTTCGAATCCGCGGGAATCAAGGCGCTTGCCTATAAAGGACCAGTTCTGGCCAAGACTTTATACGGCGACGTCACGGAAAGACAGTACAGCGATCTCGACATCCTCGTCCGTCCCGAGGATGTGCCCAAGGCAAAAGCCGCCGTACTCGCCGTTGGGTATGAGTGCTACCCGGAGCTCCGCACGCAGGCAGAGCCAGCCTACATTGCCTCAGGATGTGGCTACGTCTTTCACACCGCCGCTGGAAGAAATTTGCTCGACTTGCAGTGGCGCATCGTCCCCCGTTTTTATTCAATCGATTTTCAGGTGGCGCATTTTCTTGGCCGAGCCAATCAAATCGCTGTAGGCGAACATTCAGTGCGAACGTTATGCGCTGTAGATCTTCTGCTCGCGCTCTGCGTTCACGCCGCTAAACACGTGTGGCTCCAACTTTCCTGGCTATGCGACATCGCCCAACTGGCCAAGTCTCCGCACCTTGACTGGACCGCCGTCCAGACTGAAGGCCGCCGGCTGGGAATCGAACGCATCGTCAATGTGAATTTGCTGCTGGCCCACAAACTATTAGAAATGCCACTTCCTTCGGTCATCAGCAAGGGGATCATCGAAGATCCTTCAAGCACCAGACCCGCAGATGAGATTTTCCCCATTATCAAACGCAGCGCTTACTACGAAACAGAATCAATCTCCTACTTCCGCCTGATGCTGCGCCTGCGAGAACGCTTTCAGGACCAAGTCCACTTCCTGTCACGTCTCATCTTCACCCCTAGCGTAAGCGAATGGAACGCAGTCCGCCTTCCAAAATCTCTGCAGCCAATGTATCGGGTAGTGCGCCTCTCCCGCCTTGCCAAAAGATTAGCTTTGTCCCTATAAAGCGGCTGCCCAAGATCTCGCCAGAAAACCGTGTCACCCCGACCGGAGCATTGCGATTGGCTTTATCAATCGCAATGCGGAGTCGAGAAGCTGCTTTTTTCACCCGCCTTTGGTAAAAGCAGGGTTAGGTTCTGATGCAGAGTGTTTTCGTTTTATACTTCGACCATGGAACCAAACATCAAAGGCGCCATCCCGGTGCTACCTGCCGCCGATACCGCCGAGTCGCTCCGTTGGTGGACTGAAATCTGCGGCTTCAAGGAAACCTTTCGCGACCGCACCCCTCCAACTTACGGAGGAATAAATCGTGGAGAAGCCTACCTCCACATCGCAGGAATGGATGACAAAGCGCTGGCGCGCAAAATCGGCGACCAGACCATGGTGCGGATTGCGGTGAAGGGAATTGAGGCGCTGTACGCCGAATATCAAAATCGCGGAGGCAAGGTGCATCCTAACGGTCCACTGAAAACCCAGCCCTGGGGCACAAAGGAATTCGGCGCAATTGATCCTAACGGCGTGTGCGTAACCTTCCAGGAATGATACCTCGCGTACGCCGAGGTTTCGTCGTTTTTGCTACGACACAGAATGGACCGAATGTTGGGGTCCGTAGAGCGTTTTTAGTTGACGCCACTCGCTCATTGAGATAAGATATCTAAATATAAGTTATCTTAAAGAGAATCATCGATCTTTGACAACCTTAATCTACGAGTTCTGTCGCGTCCCGACTTTAACCGCTGTGTTCTCAAGATTTTGTGTTTAACTCCTGAAGACTCAAAGATCTAGCAAGATCGAAGAAACTACGACGATTGTTTTCAGTATTTTGCGGCCAAAATGGGGGAGGGGGTATCCGCACTAAAAAGTGAATTCCGTTCCAAATTGGGAAGTCGAGTTGTCCTAGGCCGGAAGCGGTTCGCTCTGAAACTTCATTAATGCGTAGTAAAGAATAAAAGAAACCGCGAAGCCCACAAACCACGAATAGTCATAAAGTGTCCGCAGGGCAGGAACCACAAGTCCGAGTAAGGCCGTTCCGGCACCCAACGCCAACGCCGCGATCGCCCGCCAATTAAAGCCCCGCGAATACTCATAAGCTCCGTCGCGCTGGTACAGATCGTCAACCAGAAGCAGACGATGCCGCACCAAAAAATAATCGCAGATCATGATGCCGGCCACCGGCCCCAGAAACGCAGCGTAGCCGCCAAGCCATCCGAAAATCATGGTCTTGTAGTTGCCTAGCAGCTTCCACGGCATCATCGCGATGCCCATGAAGCACGTAATTACTCCGCCAGTGCGAAAGCTGATGCGGCGCGGCCATAGATTAGAAAAGTCGTTTGCCGGAGAAACAACGTTGGCACCGATGTTCACGTTCAATGTTGCAAGCAGAATCGCCAGCAATGAGATCACTACCGCGACCGGAGAATGAAACCGGCTCAGCAGTTGCACGGGATCCCAGATCGCAGTCCCGTAAATGACCACAGTCGCCGACGTCACCAGAATCCCGATCAACGAATAAAACGTCATCGTAGTTGGCAGCGCAAGTGCCTGGCCGATCATCTGCTCCCGCTGGCTCCGCGCGAAGCGGGTGAAGTCCGGAATATTCAACGAGACAGTGGCCCAGAAACCAACCGTAGCATTCAGCGCGGGAACAAGAAATTTGAGAAAATCCGACAAACTGGCGAAACGCGACGGAGCCGCGAGCATGGGCCCGAACCCGCCAGCAGCGCGGTATGCCCAGGCCAACAGCAGAAGTCCGACTGCCAGCAGAACTGGCGCGCTGATTCCTTGGAGCACGCGGATATATTCCACGCCCTTGAGAATGACAGCGAGGTTGATAAGCCAGAAAACAAAGAAGCAAATTGATGTGTTGTAAGGAAAATTCCGCCACGAAGGAATTAAAGTCGCGATCAGTGTGCCGATGGCTTCGCCGCCGATCCAGGTCTGAATGCCAAACCATCCGCACGCTACCAACGCACGCAACACCGCGGCTATATTCGCACCCAGCACTCCGAATGAAGCACGAGCCAGCACCGGGAAAGGCACTCCGTAACGAGCGCCCGGATGCGAGTTCAAGAGCATGGGAATCAGAACGATTGTGTTACCGAGGAAAACTGTAAACACCGCCTGCTTCCAGTTCATTCCGCCCTGGATCAAGCTCGCGGCCAACATGTAAGTCAGAATGTTGACCGACATGGATACCCACAACGCGGCGTAGTTGTAGGTTCCCCAATGACGCCGCTCACTCGTGACGGGCGCCAGGTCAGGGTTGTAAAGAGGACTGGATTCAATCGCAGGACGCAGCGATTCTGGGGTAGCCATCGGAATCAGTCAGCCGCCACCGCGCGTCCACTTTGCGTGGTCAGCGCATCGTAAGTCTCAGGACGCCGGTCGCGAAAAAATTGCCAGGTCTTTCTTACTTCCGCAATCATGTCGAGATCGAGATCGGCAACCAGCACCTCATCTTTATCGCGGCTGGCTTGCGCGATAATTTTTCCGCGCGGATTGCAAAAGTAACTTTTGCCATAGAATTCGCCGATGTTCCACGGCTTTTCTGTACCTACGCGATTGATTGCGCCGACAAAATAACCATTCGCCACCGCGTGGGCAGGCTGTTCCAATTCCCAAAGATATTCGGACAGTCCCGCGACGGTCGCCGAAGGATTGAATACGATCTCCGCGCCATTCAATCCCAGAATGCGCGCGCCTTCCGGAAAATGCCGATCGTAGCAAATATAAATTCCGACAGCCGCGTACTTCGTCTTGAAAACTGGATAGCCCAGGTCGCCCGGCGTAAAGTAGAACTTCTCCCAGAATCCGGGATGCACATGGGGGATGTGATGTTTGCGGTACTTGCCCAGGTAATTTCCGTCTGCATCGATAACAGCGGCAGTGTTGAAATACATTCCCGGCATCTGCTCTTCGTAAACCGGGACGACAATCGCCATGCGATGTTTGGACGCAATCTTCTGCATCAGTTTTGTTGTCGGCCCATCAGGGACGCGTTCCGTCAATTCATACCAGCGGATATTTTGCTCGGCGCAGAAGTAAGGTCCGTAGAACAATTCTTGCAGGCAAACTATTTTGACTTTCTGTTTGGCCGCCTGCTCGATCAGCTTGACGTGCTTATCGATCATGGCTTTCTTGATCTGCGGCAGCGAGCGGTCGCTGCTCAATACGTTACCTGCCTGAATGAGGCCACAGCGCACTATGCGGGACATGGATACACCTCCGCGAGAGGGTAATATAGCAGACGTTCATAAGGTTTTCTTGATGCTTCATTGAACTTGACCCAAGCTTTTGGTGAGACGATCAAAGCTTGACCGGCCGAGTCACGGCTGTTAGATTTCGGCTCTACACCTGAATATTCCGGGGGCGATGCGCTGAGTCGGCCAGCGAAGACGAATGATTCGGTTGACCTTCGCCGGCGCGACTTTCTGATCCGCTGTTGCCAGGGAGCGTCCGCTGCGCTGGTTCCGGCAGGCCTTCGGGGCCGCGCCTTTCCTTTTGCCTTCGATGTTGGCAGTACGTCCTCGCCGTCGGATACGGCAGAGTTTCATTTGCATCCGCACTACCGCTCTCAAACTTCGCTGGATGCAATTGTTCTCAATACTCAGTCGGGTCTCGACGAATTCGTCACAGAAAAATATCAGGATCAGATCGCCGCGATTCTTGAAGAATGGACAGCCAGCTTGCTGCAGTCTTCCAAAAACACACACGTGGTCGAAAAGATTCTTGCTTCAAACTTCTCGGGATCATCTCTTCGCCCCACGGAATCGCGGCTCGTGCGTTCGGGTGCGATGCTGGAAATCCGGCAGAACAACTTTCTCGGGCAAACGCTTCTCGGACGCGATGCGTTCATACAGGAATTGCAATCAGCGATGAGTTTCTTTTCGCAAATTGTGACGGCCGAGTTTCAAGTGGTAAGCATCAGTCTGATTCCCTCTAACGCCGGTGGCACCGACGCCGCTAAGGACCAACTGCGCGACGGGGTGCGAACTCGCGTGCGTTACGAAATCGTGGGTTCGGGACGCGATTTCCATCGCGGCCAAAGAGTGGGTCACTGGGACCTCGAGTGGGAACGGAATTCAGCGGGCAACTTTCAGTTGAAGACATGGCGTGCTCTTGACGAGACACAAAGTCGCGCGACTGATCCAATCTATGTGGATATCGTCTCGCAGGCGTTTGCCGGCAATTCGAGTTTTGCCTCGCAATTGCAGCACGGAAGTGACCACTGGCGCACGGTTCTTGACGGGGCATGCGGCATCGACATATATGGCCACAACGGCGTTTCAATCGGCGACATCGACGGCGATGGCTTTGACGATCTTTACGTGTGCCAGCCCGCGGGCCTGCCCAACCGACTGTTTCGCAATCGTGGCGACGGAACGTTCGAAGATATTACGGACGCATCAGGTGTCGGAATCCTCGAAAATACGGCCTGCGTGTTGTTCGCGGACATTGACAACGACGGTCAGCAGGACCTGATCGTGGTGCGCACGAGCGGGCCACTCTTGTTTATGAACGAAGGCAATGGCAAGTTTCGCCAGCGGCCTGGCGCGTTTCAATTTGCAAATCCGCCACAAGGCACTTTCACCGGAGCAGCTATTGCCGATTATGATCGCGATGGATGGTTGGACATTTACTTTTGCCTCTACATCTATTACCAGGGAACAGATCAGTATAGGTATCCCTCTCCTTATTACGACGCGGAAAACGGTCCTCCGAACTTCATGATGCGCAACAACCGGGACGGAAGTTTCCGAGATGTCACGGCGGAGTCTGATCTGAATCGCAATAATACGCGTTACAGTTTCTGCTGCGGATGGAGCGACTACAACAATGACGGATGGCCTGATCTATACGTAGTGAACGACTTCGGTCGCAAAAATCTTTATCGCAACAACGGCGATGGAACGTTTACGGACGTTGCTCCGCAAGCGGCAGTCGAAGACATCGGCGCCGGCATGAGCGTCTGCTGGTTTGATTATGACAACGATGGCGCTGAGGATCTTTACGTTGCGGATATGTGGTCGGCTGCAGGAATGCGTGTCGCGATGCAGGATGTTTTTGGCAAAAGCGCGCCCGAAAGAGTGCGAGCGCTGTATCGCAAACATGCGAAAGGGAATTCTTTATTTCGCAATGATCATGGCGGAACTTTTCTGGATACGAGCGCTTCGGCCGGCGTCGAGATGGGCCGCTGGGCCTGGTCGAGCGACGCATGGGATTTTGATCACGATGGATTCCCGGATTTGTATATTGCGAACGGCATGATCTCCAGCCCTTTGGGCCGAACCCGAACTGAAGATCTGAACAGTTTTTTCTGGCGGGAGGTGGTCGCCAATTCTCCCGTAGATGACAAGCCGGCACCCGATTATGAACAAGGATGGAGCGCACTGAATGAACTCATCCGCTCGGACTCCAGTTGGAGCGGCCTTGAGCGGAACACGTTCTACGCGAACAATCGTGACGGAACGTTTTCTGACGTCTCAGGTGTTGTAGGCCTCGATTTTATCGAGGATGGCAGAGCATTCGCACTAGCCGATTTCGATCATGATGGCCGGCAGGAAGTGTTTTTGAAGAACCGCAACGGTCCGCAGTTGCGCCTGCTGAAGAATGCAGCTGAGAATCTTCCGCCGTCGATCGCTTTCCGCCTGCGGGGGAGCAAAAGTAATCGTGACGCAATCGGCGCAGCGGTTACAGTCGAGACAGAGTTCGGCCGCCAAACTCGATTCCTGCAAGCCGGCTCCGGATTCTTGTCTCAGCACAGTAAGGAAGTGTTTTTTGGGTTAGGCGAAGCCAAAGCTCCGGTGCGGGTTTCCATCCGCTGGCCGAGTGGATTCGTCCAAGAATTGCATAATCTTCCCATCAACCATCGAGTCTGGGTCGAGGAGGGAGCCGAACCAACTCGGATGGAAGCATTTAAAACTACGCTGCCAGGGCCGCCATCCGTGTCCTTAGCGATCCAAAGCGCCGCCAGTAAGATCGAGCCGCTTTCGAATGTGGTTGAAACTTGGTTAGTTGCCCCGATAAGCGCGCCGGATTTTTCTCTTCCTGATTTGAACGGAAAGACGCGGACACTTGCCGCCTTGCGAGGCAAGCCGATGTTGCTTAATTTCTGGGCGATCGGAGCCGCTACCTGCCGGGACAATCTAAGGATTCTCAACGAAGTGCATAAACATTCAGGCATCGAAATCTTGGCAGTGAATGTCGACGATGCAACCGAGGCAGACAACGTACGGGCGCTAGCGCGAGAGCTGCATTTTTCTTTTCCTATTATTTTGGGATCGGATGACGTCGCAGCTGTTTACAACATTATTTATCGGTATCTTTTCGACAGGCATCGCGATCTCGGATTTCCCACTTCGTTCCTGATCAGTGAGAAGGGTGAAATCGTCAAGATTTATCAGGGGTCGGTGAGTGTTGAGCATATTGAAAACGACTTACGGCGTATTCCGCAAACTCCAGCGGATCGGTTGGCGAAGGCATTGCCTTTTCCGGGAGTGAGTGACGCGTCAGAATTCCGCCGCAATTACTTATCTTACGGTTCAGTCTTTTTTCAGCGAGGTTATTTTGATCAGGCCGAAGAGTCATTCCGGCTCGCTTTGAGTGCCAATGCGGCGAGTGCCGAGGCGCTTTACGGCTTGGGCAGCGTTTATCTAAAGAAAGGAAACGCTGTCGAAGCCCGGCAGAGTTTTGAACGTACGACTAAACTGAAACCCACCTACCCTGACACCCTGCCGAATGCCTGGAATAACCTGGGATTGCTGGCGACGCAAGAGGGTCGCACTGCCGAGGCAATTCCGTATTTCCAGGAAGCACTGCGGCTAAGCCCCGACCACTTGATCGCATTGGATAATCTTGGCAATGCGTATCGTCAGCAGCGGCAGTGGGACGAGGCGCGTAAAGTGCTGGAACGCGCGGTTGCTGTCGGACCGAAAGATCCGGAGGCGAACTATAGTTTAGGAATGGTGTTTGCGCAACTGGACGACAGTGACCGCGCTTACGAATATCTGCAGACAGCATTGAAATTTCGTCCAGTTTATCCCGAGGCGTTGAACAATCTCGGCGTGCTTTATTTACGGACGCAGCGCAGAGATCAAGCGGTCGCAAGTTTCGAAGAATGCATCCGCGTGGCGCCGGCTTTCGATCAGTCCTATTTGAACCTCGCCAGGGTCTATAGCATTGAGGGAGCGACGGATAAAGCGCGAGCGATTCTGCTTGAACTTCTCAAGCAACATCCTGAGAACGCACAGGCGCGGAAAATGGTAAAAGATTTATCGCGGTAGTGGGGGACGGGCGTCTCGCCCGTTGGCCGGGCGAGGACGTGCGGCGTCCATTAATGTTTAGGCGTGGGCGCGGTCAATAAATCTACGAACATTTTGTAGAACCTTTCGAGATTTACATCGACTTGAATTTCTACGGGCCGCACATCGACTTTCGGTTTATCTTGCTCTGCCCATGTTAGCGTGTCGCCGTAGCCCGCGCCCGGATCGAGATTGATATCCATAAAGCGCGTTTCTTGTTGTGTAATCAGGCTGGGGTCGAGCCACGCCGCCGCGGCCAGTTCATCCCACAGATAATTGTATTCGCCACGGAGGCGCGCGTATTTGCCAACGTAGCGCGCTGCGGGCGAGTCGCCGGCTTTGATTTGGTTAATCAGCTCAATAGTCAGTCTAGTCTTTACAGAAATGTCTACCGTTGTGCAGACAATTTTCTTCCACGGCGCACGTAGGGCGATATGAGCGGCTTCCGGATCAAACCAAACATTGAATTCGCGTCGCGGAGCATTGATGAACTCGGGGTCGGTGGTTTGCGGAGCCAGGCTGGCACCCATGAAGACCAATTCCTTGGCCAGGCTTGCGAATTCAGGATCTATGGAAATGGCGAGCGCAAGGTTCGTCATCGGTCCACCTTCGTAAATCGTAATTTCGTTGGGAAACTTGTGGACCATCCGAATGAGAAAGTGGGCAGCGTCTTCGTCTGCAGGCTTGGTCGTGGGCGGGCCTTCGGGCATGTCGCCGAGTTGGTCCGGCGGATGGTAGAGGCGAGGGGTCCACGCTCCCAGCCAGCGCACCAAGCCGTAGCGTTCTTCCCACATTTCCGTTTCCTGCTTTCGGCGGACGAGCGGGTACTCGGCGCCAGGCGCGACGGGAATGTCGGTTCGTCCAATAAGTTCGAGCATGCGCAAAGTGTGCGCGACTTCCCCTTTGAGCCACTGATCGCCCGTCACAACGGTGATTCCTACGACTTCCGTTTGTGGAGATTGGATGAGTAGGATCATCGATTGCTGATCGGTTCCGCCAGGTCCGGCTGCATCCTGATCGATGATGATCTTTCTCTTTTGCCCCCAGCAGGTGAGGGAAGTCATCAAGAGCACGGCGATTGCGACAAAACAAAGTCGAAAGAGTTTCATCATCACCTCGATGGTGTGAAGCTGGAAAGCGCGCGGCATCCGCGTAGCATAACAAACTTGGTCTGGATAAAGTCATTGCAGCGCAACCGCGGGGGAATTGCGAATCAATTGCAGATGGTCGCATTGATCAATAGAATAGCGACTCGCAGGCGTCTTTATGATTTATTTGTGCAAGATGGCGGTGTGCGCTCTGGTTATGATTGCGGTGTTCACGCCTTCGGGAACAGCAGCCCAAGAACTACCAAATCAACGGCGATCTGACGTCCGAACTGGCTCTGCGTCATTGCAAGGTCATATTCAAGATTCGCGTGGTCAGGCAATCTCCGCCGCGACTATTGTCTTGCGCTCCAATACTCAAACTCTGACAGCGCACACCGATGCAGATGGGGCTTACCGATTCTCCGAACTTCCGAAAGACGTTTACACGCTACGAGTAGCGATGGCCGGGTACAGCGAAATCACTCTCGATCCGTGTGTGCTGGGCGCAACCGAGACGAAGCAGATTGATCTGACACTTGTTTCAACCACACAAGCTGGTTCTGTAAGCGCGTCGCCAGCAGAAAAGCCGC
This sequence comes from uncultured Acidobacteriota bacterium, assembly GCA_963743375.1. GTDB lineage: Bacteria > Acidobacteriota > Terriglobia > Terriglobales > Acidobacteriaceae > JABDBE01. The sequence continues at coordinate 49,256 of CAVUQA010000003.1, forward strand.
AATTTTTCGATGAGCCCAAATTCACCGTCGCAGGAGTAACGGAAGCTATGAATCCCGGTGGACATGGCTCTGATACCACCTTGCATACGACGGACTATTTGGCGAAAGAAACCGCTTCGCTCAGCACGCGCACAACTTCTGATTCCTCAGGGCAGACAGCGGAAGAAGAATCTTTGGGAAAAGCCGCTGAACGGGAGCCGGAAAACTTTGCGGCCAATCGTCGGCTTGGGGGATTGTTGCTCGAAGATGGAAAGGCACGGGAAGCTCTCATCTATCTGGAACGAGCTTCGCAGATTGATCCGAACGATTACGAAACTAACTATGCACTTGCCCTCGCTTACGCGAACAGCGGCCAATTTGCACGCGCGCGTACTGAGGCACAAAGTTTGCTTGGGCGGCAGAACAACGCGAAACAAGAACAGGCCGAGCTTCATCGCTTGCTTGGCGACGTCTACGAGCGGTTGGGACAACCTCTCGATGCTGTTCGAGAGTACCAGTTGGCGGCGGAACTGAATCCAAATGAACCCGATCTTTTCGATTGGGGCGCGGACCTACTCCTGCATCGCGCGTACGAGCCTGCGCTCGAGGTTTTCACCAAAGGCAATCATCTGTTTCCACGTTCGTCGCGGATGTTGGCCGGGCTCGCTGTGACCTCATACGCGCACGGCGCGTACGATGAGGCTCTGCGATATCTATGCGACGCATCCGATCTCAACCCCGCGGATGCGCAGCCTTATCTGTTTATAGGAAAAATGCAAACCGTGCAGAGCGTACAGCCAAGTTGTGTGCAGGAAAAACTGGCTCGATTTGCCGCGCTTCAGCCCGCGAATGCACCTGCCCAGTACTACTATGCGCGTAGTCTTTTGAATCAGCACGACGGGGACAAGCAAGTGGAATCGCTGTTGCAGAAGGCCGTCGAACTTGATCCAAAGTTTGGCGCAGCGTATTTGCAGCTGGGCATTCTTTATTCGGATCGTGGAGATTCCTCGAAAGCGATGGCTGCCTATCAAGAAGCTATTGATGCTGATCCCGAGTTGACGGAGGCGCACTATCGTCTGGCGCGAGCCTACAGCCGTGAAGGGGGAAAGTCGAAAGCTCGGACCCAGTTTCAACTGTACAGGCAACTATCGAAGAAAGCCGAACAGGAAGACGAGCGCCAGCGGCACGAGATCCAGCAGTTTGTGTACACGCTGCGAGACGGAACGACCGTTTCGCCGCAGCAATGACCTTTCGTAGCGCCGCCGTCTCGGCGGTTGTCGTCCTCCCTTTCGCACCCAGGGCGAGACGCTCTCGCGACACTCGGCAGGATGCCGGCGCTACAAAAGTTTCTAGAACCTCAGCTTAAGAGCAAATTGTATCGAGCGCGCATCATTCACTGTTTGATTGATCGTCTGACTCACCACCCCAAAACTACTCGGCGTATTAATGTCCTGCTCTCCAGTACCGGCGATGCCCGGCAAAAAGAAATGAGGATGATTAAAAAGATTGAAGAACTCCGCCCGGAAATCCAGCCCCATGTTCTCCCAAGGGAGAGGGAAGTGCTTAATCAGCGAAAAATCGGTGTTCACAAAACGAGGTCCATAGACGGGAGCGCGGGGAGCGTCTCCCAGTTCTCCCACAGTGACTCCGTTAACCGTGAAGGTTGGCGCTTTCTCGAAAGCGCAAGGATTGAACCAATTGGCAACTGTGTGAACCTTAGCTGGCCCGACACAACTCGGGTTCGCTGCGATCTGCCCCGGCTGGTTGGGGTCACCGACTTCGTTCGGCCGCTGCAACACTAACCCGTTGTAGAACAAGAATACGCCCGACTCATCGGCGCTATCGACCACAAAGAGTGGGAAGCCGGATTCGGCCCGTTCAATCACATTGATTTCCCAGTTACCCAAGACCGCGTTCGTAGCTCCATTCCAATCGCCGCCGAAGCGCTTGCCCTTGCCAAAAGGCAAATCATAAAGAACGCTGGCGGTGAAGACATCATTCAGATTGAGTTGCGACAACCCCCAATCCAGCCTCTGATTTCCCGGCAGCGGCCAATACAAAGCGCCGGGATTGCTGCCCAAACCGTCGGGCATGCCGGAATCGAATGTGCGAGACCAGGTGTACCCGAACAGAGCATAGAGGCCGTGGCGTGTGTTCTTGGTCTCAGCTTTCACCTGGAGAGAATCGTAACGCGCATTCCCTATGCTGTTATTGCTGTCGACTGACTGGAACGGAAATGCGTAGGGGAACGAGGGAAATCCGCAGCCCAGAGTGTACCCGGGAATGACGCCGCATGCAGTGGGCGAACTGATATTTTCGTTCACCTGGCTAACCAGAATGTGCGTGCTACGCGACCCGGCGTACCCCATGGTAAGAACCACATCGCCTGGAGCCTGATGCTCGATATTGAGGTTGTATTGCTGGACCATGCCCTGAACGAAATTCCGGTTCATGGATTGGATGGTTCCAGTGTAAGCGCCGGGGTTCACGGGTGAGCTGTAAACGGCACCTCCCGGAACGGCGGTTGTCGACGCAGTGCCTGCCGGGAGAAGAAAACCATTGGAGAGTCCGCAGCCGGTGCCGCCGAAAGTGGGACAAACGCCAGTGGGAAAGGGATCCACCTCAGCGTAGAACGGGGGATTCTGCCACAGTCCCTGTCCGCCTTGATTCCATGCGGAATCGTGGAAGATGGCATATCCGGCGCGTATTGCTGTCTTTGGGCCCAACGGCGTCCAAGCCAGTCCAATGCGAGGTTCGAAAGCAGTTTTCTGAAACTGGATGCCAATGCGGTTATCCGTAGCGATGCAGTTAGTGCAGCCGCTCAATCCGGGGCTGCCGGATGGGATGTACCACTGCAGGGTCTGAACGTCGAAATTTGCCTGACGATTTTCGACTTCGGTTTCGGGTGTAGCCAGGGCCCAGGCAACTCCGATATTTACAGTCAGGTTGTTCGTAACCCGCCAATCATCCTGCACGAAGGGGCGGAACAGTTTCCAGCGCCGGCCGACCGTGCCTCCGAGGAATGTCTGATCATGAGCTGCGAACCCCCCAAGACTTCCAAGAAGCAGATCTGCCATGTTGTCGCCAGTGGCTGCGCCGCTCTGGGAAATAAAGCCATCCTGGAATGCGTTGTTTCTTATATTCATTTCGTTCGCCCGGTAGACTCCGCCGAACCGGATATTGTGTTTGCCGCGAATCAAGTCGAGCGTGTCCGAGGCCGAGTACACATTGGTGCCCCCTTGGTACGGAGCGTATCCGCGATCTCCGAGCGACATATAGCTGGTCATCTGAAACGAAGTCATGCCGCAACTGATGCAGTCCTTGTTGGACTGGTTCAGGCTCGGGGGGTATCCGGTTATGCCATCGCAGTGGCTGCCTAAATCTGCGCCGGGAATGCCGATGGTTGCAGCTTCACAGGTGCCGGTGCCGAACGAAAGAATGTGGTTGAAAATGCGGCTGAAGCCGATGCTGGCCTGGTTGATGGTGCGATCAGAAAAAACGTGTGTTTCTGACAGCGCGGCATTGCGCCCATGGTTGTCGATGAACTGGTTACTTCCAAAGGCGTTGACTTCAGCCCATGTGGGCGAGCCTCCCGGCACATAGTTCGTTGCCTGGTCATAGCTGAAGCGGGCAAAAATCGAATCCTTGTTGGAAAAATTGTGATCGACCCGGATGTCGCCAGTGCCCTCGTTGAGTTTCCTGACTGGCTGGTTGACGTAGTTGAAGCCTGAAGCCACGTTGGCCGCGTTAGGGGTTGGGTAAAGCTGAATCACTTTTGCGGCGAGAGGATTTATCATGGCTGCTGGAATTACGCTACAGTCCGCACCCAGCGGCTGGCTTCCATCGGCGGCAACGGGCTCGGGCGTCGTTGTACCGGGCACGCACTGGAAGTGCCTGTCGACGTTAGCGGCCGGTACATAAGGATTGTTGAGGATGGGAAAGAAACTCGATCCCCGCGGGTTGCCGAATGGATCCAAATTAAAGTTATAGTCACCCGTGGCGTCGGGAGTCACCATGGCGGTGGTCGGCACCAGTCCGGTGAACGGCACGCCTAGGCGCTGCATTTTGGCTTGATAATCGATGAAGAAAAACGTTTTGTCCTTCCGGATCGGACCGCCGAGAGAACCGCCGAATTGATTGAGATTAAATTTGTTTCTGGTCGGAGCGAAATAGTTGCGGGCATCGAGCTCAGTGTTCCGAAAATACTCAAACAGACTCCCGTGAAATTGGTTCGATCCCGACTTGGTCGTGACCAGAACGGTTGGGCCTGCACGTTCTCCCCATTCCGCCGAGTAGTTGTAGGTTAGAACTTTGAATTCCTGAACCGCGTCGAGATTGGGAAAAATAGCAATGCCGCCTTCGTCCAGCTGATTGTTGTCGTTGCCATCGAGCATCCAATCTGTACTCTGCGCTCTCGATCCGCCAACGGAAAGCGAAAAAGACCCGCGTGTGGAGGCCTCGCTGCTCGCGGCTCCGTTAAAGAAACTGTTTGGGTTGGTTTCCGCCGTCGTACCCGGAGTCAGGGTCGCGAGCTGAACGAAGTTGCGTCCGTTCAATGGTAGCTCAGCGACCTGTTCAGAGGTAATAACCTGTCCCAAGGTAGCATTGGTCGATTCGACAGCGACTTGCTCGGCATTCACTTCAACTGTCGATGTAACCGACGCAGGCGCGAGGGTAAAATTCAGCTCACGATGTTCGTCGATTTGCAGCCGCACATCTTTTTGTTCCGCGGCCTGGAAGCCCTGAGAATCCACATGGATGGTGTAATTCGCGACTGGCAATAGAGGTATTAAATAATGACCTGAATCGTTAGTCTTGGACTCTCGAGCAAGACTGGTGCCTTGCGAGGTAGCCGTGACCGTCGCACCGGGAATCACCGATCCGGTTTTGTCGGTTATGGTGCCCGAAAAACTGCCGGTCGCTTGGCCGTACAACGATGGGCAGACTGATAACAGAGAACAGAATACGACCAGCAGCGTTCGTTTGGTCAGCATTGATCTCTCCCAGCGGCACCCATCGAGTGGCGAACGGGCTGCGCTTTCCCCACTAAGTTTGAAAATGCCCCGCTTACGATGCGAACCATCTAACTGGAGGGATGGCTTAATGTCAAGATTTTTTGTGGCGAAGCAAATCGAGGGATTCATCCGTGCTAATGAATTTTGCTCCCAGAGCTTGCAGTTCTGCGACGGCTCGTTGTCCGTCTTCAGATTTTAAAGTCTCGATCGCATCCTTCACGATGGATACTCGCCGGCTGCGCTCAAGCAAACCCTTGGCGGCGAGGCGAACACAATATTCCGTGACCACGCCAAAGACAACAAACTCGGCCTCAGGGTCTAATCGCTGCAAGAGCTCACCTGCGTGCCGGCTTTCGAAAATGTCGAGCGTCTGTTTCTCAAGCAGAATTTGCTGATATGGCGAAAGATCGCGCGGGAGTGATGCCGCGTCGTCGTTCGGAACAATGAGCACGCGGTCCGTCAGAGCTTCCGGCACAAGAGCGGCGCCGGCTGTGCCTTGAATGCAATGCGGCGGAAAGATCTTGAACTCGGGATCGTCCTTGCTGTGAAAGCAACCGTGTGAGACAAGGAAAACGCGGCCATCACGCACCGCGTCGGTAAGCTTCCGGATATTGGGAAGCAAACGCTCTGCACCCGGCACATACAGCTTGCCGCCGGGAAGCATAAAATCAGCCTGAGTGTCGACTTCCCAGAAAATTACATCGCGTGAGGGCATGCTAACAAGCTTATAACATTGGTTGTAGCGGGGAATTTGTCTGACTCTGTGAAACCACGCCCGAGGTCAGCAACTGGTCTTAACCACCCGCGTAGACCACTCTATGTCAAAGCGTGCCCGATCATAAAATGACTTTTGCGTTCCGACACCGGTAGTCGAGAGTCCGGCGTATAAGTTAGCTCGGCGAACAGCTTCTCGCTCAGGCAGACCCTCCCCGAGAAACACAGCAAAGCTACCGATGAATGCGTCGCCCGCCCCAGTACTGTCAATGCTGTTTACATTGAACGCGGGAACATGCTCCATGCCGTCGCGTCCCGCCAGCAACGACCCGTTTGCCCCAAGCGTAATGATGACTCGCTTGATGCCGCCTGACAGCAGCTTCTCGGCGCATTTCTTGGCATCGTCGATAGTGCGAACCGGCATTCCAGTTATGGTTTCGGCTTCGGTTTCATTGGGAACAAAATAATCGAGACCCGCTAATACATGTAAATCAACCGGCTGAGCCGGCGCCGGATTGACGATGCAACGTATGCCATTCTTACGCGTGAAAGCGGCACAGTAATAAACGGTTTCGAGAGGAATTTCGAATTGCAGCACGATGCAATCGACGGTCTTAAGCAAGTCGGATGCGGCATCCACGTCGGCAGGTTTCAGCAAATCGTTCGCGCCTTTTACCACGAAGATGCGATTCTGCCCGTTAGGCTCGACAAAAATAGGCGCCACGCCACTGGAAACTCCTTCGATCTGCTTTACGTGAGTGGCATCGACTCCCAGCTTTTTGAAATTCTCAATGGTCGCTGGACCGAAGAGGTCGCTGCCCACCCGGGCGACCATGAAAACGTCAGCCCCGCAAAGCCGCGACGCCACGGCTTGGTTCGCCCCCTTACCGCCAAATCCAAGGTCGAACTTCTGCCCAAAAATTGTTTCGCCAGCCTGAGGGAAGCGATCGGAAAAAGTAGTTAGATCAATGTTCGCGCTGCCAATCACCGCGATGCGAGGGCGTTTCGCCATAAGATGGCCGAGTTTATCACCACAGAGTCACCGAGCCACAGAGAAGAAAACAGAAAAGGTTCCCTCTGTGCCTCTGTGATTCTGTGGTGAAGATCACTCGCCGTACGGAACCCAGATGTTTTTCACTTGCGTGGCATGTTGCAGAAACCATCGGCCTTCGCCCTGCTTGACGTCGAACCAGTCGATGGCGCGGCCTTCGTTGGTGAAAACCTGCTTCAAATTTCCGGTCGAGAATTGTTTCGCCGCGGCTGCGCTGGCTTCATCTGCAAAACACCAGATGGCATCCACGTCATCATGTTCGGCGATGACTTTCAGAAGTTGCGATGTATATCCCGTTACGATGTTAACTACGCCGCCCGGCAGATCGCTGGTATCGAATAGTTGGTACAAGTCTCCAGTAATAAGTGGATAGGTTTCAGAAGGGACAACCACTGCCGTATTCCCAGTCGCGATCACGGGCAGAACGAGCGAGAGAAAGCCGAGCAGCGGCGCACCCTCGGGGCAAACGACGCCAACAGTTCCAATCGGCTCATTCATCGCGATGGCAATGCTGCGGAACGGTGGATCGTGCACAGCGCCATCAAATTTGTCTGCCCACGCGGCGTAAGAGAAGATACGCTCGATACTTGCGTTGACTTCCGCAGTCGCTTGCGCTTCTCCGACGCCTGCCGCGAGCCGACGCGCGATCTCATCGCGACGTTGCGATAAATTCTCCGCCAGGTAATAAAGAACCTGAGCGCGGTTATGCGCGGTGGTCTTCGCCCAACCCGCCGCTTTTCGCCCAGCTTCAACTGCATTCCGAATATCTTTGCGATTGCCCAGACCAACTTCCCCGAGCAGTCGGCCGCTTTTGTCGCGCACCTCCATGCTGTAGCCGGAATCCGGCCTCGCCTGCTTGCCTCCGATGTAAAGCTTCACTGTGCGGTCGATGTCAAGGGCGAGATTCGAATCCTTATTATCTGGAGCTTGGGCTGCAACTGGTTTCGCAGCGGGCAGGGCGGGCGCATGTTTGAACCACACGGGCTCAAGGTATTCGAGCAGGCCTTCCTTGCCGCCTTCGCGGCCGTACCCGCTTTCGCGATAGCCTCCGAACCCGCAGGACGCGTCAAACAAGTTCGTGGAATTCACCCAGACAACTCCGGCCTTGATCTGTGCCGAAACGTGAAGCGCAATATTGATGCTCTCGCTCCACACGGAGGCTGCGAGGCCGTATGCAGTGTTATTGGCAAGCTCGACCGCTTCGCTAGGCGTTCGGAAAGTCATTGCAGCCAACACCGGACCGAAAATTTCCTGTTGTGCAACGATCGACGTGGGATGAACGTTGCTCAGCAGGGTTGGCGGAAAGAAAAGGCCGCGCGCTGGCATTTGCATTTCAGGCTGCCAACAGGTTGCTCCGTCGGCGACGCCTTGATTCACCAGCCGCTGAATACGATCAAGCTGGACGCGGGCAACAATTGCGCCAATGTCGATGGCCTTATCGAGAGGCGGGCCTACACGCAAGGTGCTCATGCGATCGCGTATTTTTGCGATCAGCGGTTCCGCAATACTTTCCTGCATCAGCAGCCGCGAGCCCGCGCAACATACTTGCCCTTGATTGAGCCAGATTCCATCCACCAGGCCTTCGACGGCACTGTCCAGATCGGCATCCTCAAAAACAATAAAAGGAGACTTGCCGCCGAGTTCGAGCGAAAGCCGCTTATGACTGCTGGCGGTCGCGGCGCGAATCGCGCGCCCCACTTCAGTTGAACCCGTGAATGCAATCTTGTCTACATCGGGATGTTTGACCAAAGCCTCACCGGTCGAGCCATCGCCAGTCACAATATTCACCGCGCCTGCGGGCAGTCCGATTTCTTGGCAAATTTCCGCAAATGCCAGCGCCGTGAGCGGAGTAAACTCGGCAGGTTTCAACACAACTGTGTTTCCAGTCGCGAGCGCAGGCGCAATTTTCCAGGCCAGCATTAGCAACGGAAAATTCCACGGAATTATCTGTCCCACCACCCCGCACGCCGTGTAGTCGGGAAACTCCTGTTGCAGAAGCTGCGCCCATCCCGCGTGATAATAGAAATGTCGCGCCACCAACGGAACGTCTAGGTCGCGGCTTTCGCGAATCGGTTTTCCGTTGTCCATGGTTTCGAGCACGGCGAGGCGACGAGAATGTTTTTGTACCTGACGCGCGATGGCGTACAGATACCGCGCTCGCATGTGCGGCGTAAGCGATTGCCACTTGGGCAATGCTGCGCGCGCAGCTTTTACCGCGGCGTCGATGTCAGCGGACGAGCCTTGCGCCACGCTGGCGAGATTCTCGCCATTCGAAGGATCGACGGTATCGAAATATTGTCCAGAAACCGGCTGCGCCCATGACCCATTGATGAAGTGACCGAAGCGGCGCTTGTGATGGTCAAGCCAAGTCAGCGCCTCTTTCGCATCTTCGGGCGCCGGGCCGTAATCCATCGCTACAAACTTTTCAGCAATGCTCATAAATGTAGGCGCGGGCGTCTTCGCCCGTGCGTCCCAACCAAAAAACTAGGCAATCGGATGGCGATAGTCCGCCGAATAACGTCCGGTCACGTGATGCTCCAACTGCCGCTCAATGTCATTCAATAACCCGCTGGCGCCAAAGCGAAAGAGTTCCGCTTTCATCCAAGAAGAACCGAGTTCCTCTTTCATCAATGCCAGCCATTCCATTGATTGTTTCGCAGTGCGAATACCGCCGGCAGCCTTAAACCCGACAGCCATGCCCGTTTCCTGCGCATATTCGCGGATGGCACGAGTCATGACAAATCCTACGGGCAAAGTCGCATTGGTCGGTTCCTTGCCGGTTGAAGTTTTAATGAAGTCAGCGCCAGCCATCATTGCGACGAAGCTGGCGCGGGCCACGTTGCGGAGAGTGAGCAAATCGCCCGTTCCTAAAATAACTTTCATATGCGCAGAGCCGCATGCCAGTTTGAAAGCCGCGATCTCATCGTAGAGTTCCTGCCACCTGCCGCCGAAAACGTGGGCGCGGGTGATGACAACGTCGATCTCTTGCGCCCCATCTTCGACCGAGCGTCGGATTTCCGCCACACGCTCAGGTAATGGAGAGAGCCCAGCGGGGAATCCCGTCGAGACCGCGGCCACGCGCACAGTACTGCCTTCGAGCGCCCGTCGCGCGGTTTCAACGAATCGGTGATAAACGCAAATGGCCGCAACCTGAATATTGAACGCTTCGACGTCCAAAAGTTTTGTCAGCCCAGGCTGAATTGGCTGTCTGCCCTTGGCGCACAATCGGCGTACGCGTTCGTCGGTGTCGTCTCCCGAAAGTGTAGTGAGATCCATGCAGGTGATTGCCCGCAGCAGCCACGCCGCCTGCCATTCTTTTTTCACGGTTCGGCGCGTAACATGGGTTTGCGCCCTGCGCTCGACGGCGCTGGTATTTACTCGCGCTTGCTTTACCCAATCCAAATTGAGAGGAATGCCTCGGTTGGACAGAAGCGGACGCCCGTTAAGGGTTGCGAGAGGCGAAGTTTCCAACGTGGATTCACCGGCTGCATTGCTCGTGCTCACGATTCCAGAAAGATTCTTTTCCACTGACATTTCGATGTTCTCCGCCAGCCCCGCGATTCGCGGCTTTATCGGCGCGTCGCGCAGCTTTCAGGCTTGACGTTTGCGAGCTAATTGTACGGCAGAATGCGAACAGAGGAAGCCGCATTATTTCGCCGCTTCAGTTCTCGGTGACTTGCGGGACTTTCGGCGGCGATGGGGCCCGCGGCGCTTTTGGAGCTTTTGGCGGGGCCGGTGTTTCCGGGGCTTCGGAGGCTTTACGGATCTCGATAGTTCCGTGCTCGTTGCTTACCACAACGTGCGGGCCGCCTGCGCCGACGGTTCCGGTGGCAATCGCCTGGTCGTTCGAGTTGTCGATCTTCAACTGATCGAAATCGGTTTCTATTTCTCCGTTGCGTGCATGCGCGTCCAACTGAAAGCCGGCTTTGTCTGGCAAATACAGCTGGATATCGCCTTTGCGATTTTCCACCTGCATGCTGCCCAGCTTATTCATGCGAAGCTCAACTGACCCGTTTTCATCCTCCATCCGCACGTCGCCGGATACGCCGGTCAGGCGAATGTCTTTCGATCGCGTGTTAAGACGCAGCGGGCCGATCAGGTCGGAGGCTTGCAAATCGCCGGAGTCAAGATCGAGATCGCCGTCGAGCCGGGAAAAATCCATGTTGGTGCGCGACGATTTGAAGGTGACTGGCTGCGCGATTTTTGCCAGCTTCACGCTTTCCATGAACTCGCCATCGAGATGCGCGGCGCCTTTCACGTCTTCTACGGAAACATCATTGGCGCGGCCAGTAATGGAAACGTCGGAACTGATCTGCGAAATTCGCGCCGAGCTGTGATCCAAATTGAGGCTGACTTTGCCCTTGATGTCGGTGGTGTTGACGTCGCCGTGTTGGCTCGTGATCTCCAGATTGCCTTCGCGTCCTGTAATGCTGACATCCCCGTAACGCGTGCTCGCGACCACGGCAGCCTGACGGGGAAGGGAAATGTCCAGATCTTCAGCCACCCAATGATCGCCTGCGCCTTGATTGTTGGCGTTCAGTGTGACCACGTTTCCACTGACCGTGAGTTGCGGTTTGGTTCCGGCATTCCATTTGTTCGCATCCGTCTGACTTTCGGCGCTGATACGCTTGTGCACCGTCACGCGAATCTGATCATCGTCTGAAGCGACAACGTTCACCGCGCCACGGGTGTTGTTGATGCGCAGGGTGCCGCCAGTGGGAAAAGTCTGCGTGAGTTGGTCGTCGTAGTTATATTTGGAGCCGAAGAATGAATCGCCGTCGTCGCCGATATCAATCTGATCGCGAAGTTGTTCCCAGTGAAAGCGGGAGGCGTGAGTTGCGATGAGTCCAAAAATAATTATGAAGATGACAAGAAAAACTCCACCTGCGCCGATCCCAGAAGCCCGCGCACCTTGCTTTTGCGCCTGCTGGTATTCGACCAACTTCAGCACGCCCCAGCCGATGAGCAGCATCGGCCAATAGTTGGCGAACCAGTGGCCGAGATGCCGCCAGTCCAGCACACCCATGGTTCCCAGAAGAAACAGGATGCCCAGTACGATCAGCACCACCGGTCCGGACATCGGTCGCCGGTAGCGAGGCGGAGGCACTTGAACTGGGCTAGCCATTCCTCACCTCAGTAGATGGAGACTGGACATCGCTAGTTACGCCGGTCGTCGGACCCGGTCCGGGTGGCATTGACGGAGGCGGCGGTGTTTTACTTTCCAGCAATTTGGTTATACCGATGGCAAGAAGCAACACCGGCCAAGTGCGGCTCCAGCGTGGGCCGCCGTAGCTTTCAAACAGCGATAGCATGCCGATCGTAACGAGCACTACGGGGCCGATCAGGCTTCTTTTGCGTCCATGCGGCCAGTAGGTCATCCGCCGCGATCCGATCCATCCCTCGCGGACCGCGTACATCCAGATTCCCAGGCCGATCAGAAAAAACGGCCAAACTCGATCCCATCCAAATTCGAAAACTCCCGCAGTTTGCAAAAGGAACAAGACGCCGAGTCCGATCAGAACCACGGCCGCCGTGGGGATCTTAGGCTGCTGGGTTGCCGTCACTGCTTGCGCCGGTTGCAAAGGCTGACCGGGCGCTACTGGATCGGCTGCTCCAAATGCGTGCGCCAGCCCAAGTGGGTCCGGGGGCGGCTGCCCCATCTGAATCGCTTTGGCGGTGCGAACTGAATCAATAATCTGCCACACGTAGAAGAATGCGATGCCCAGGCCGAGCATCGTGTTTATGCCGTCGTTGTTGATGACGGACTCGCCCCACACCAACAGCGTGAAGATCACGAGATGCGCCAATCCCTTGGCATATTGTCCGCAGTAAACCGCGCCAACGCCGAAAGGAAAAAAGCCGGCGAGAATTCCTGCCACAGCGGGATTCGGCCCGCTGCTCGGCGCAACTGGAGCTGATGGAACATAGCCAGCCGCAGGCGGTGCGACTGCAGGCTGGATACCTTGCAGGCGATCAGCCAGGCAATTCTCGCAATAGATCACGCCCTTAACATCGCGGGTGCAGTTGGCGCAGAGCGGCTTGCCGCAAGTGCGGCAATAGGCCACGGGCGCAGTATCGGGATGGTTGGCGCAGTTCATGAAAACCTCCTGTATGGGGCCAGTATCACTACAGGTGGTTTCTCGGTCATCGAGGCGAGTATTGTTTGACTCCCCTCTTGGCTGTAGTTGCGATCCTGTCTGGGTTCGGGCTGTCCACTGGTGTTGTCGTTGCGGTGATGCTTATCTTTCTGTTCCTCTTGCGGCGCGGGCTCGGCGGGAGTCGTGGCGCGCTTGAACTCTCGCACACGCGATTCGATCTCATAGACGAAGCGGATATTCTCGTAATATTTCACCACTTTGCCTGACGTCTCGTAATAGTTGCGCCTGATGGCGCTCGGTCGCAAATCAACGTGACGGAGATCGCTCAACTTCACGCCCGCCATGCTCATGGTAATGGAGAGCGAAAAGAAGGCCATGCCAAACGACATGGCGAAGCGCGGCTGCTTGGCAACCCCGAGAATCGGGCTGACCAGTTGGTTCGCCCAAGCCTCCAGGCGATCAAACCATGAAACCTGTGCTTGAGCCCTCGCGGCTCCACGCAGGCGAACAGTATCAACTCCGCTGGTAGCGGCAAGAATGTTGTTCACCAAGGTGACTGGTGGTTCCACGTCGACGAGCTCATGCAGCCAGCGCAAACCGGCGTCGGCTTCGGCCAGTAGCGGCCCGCAAGTTGGACAGCCACGCGCGTGCGCCTGAAAGCTTTCCAGCTTGTCTCCAGTCAGACGCTGGTCGAGAGCTTCGCTGAGCAGAGCGTCGAACTCTGCGCACTGCATACCGTTAGTGGAATCCGCTGCCATCAGATCACCTGTTTATATGTACGTTGTAGAAGGCGCGCAAGTTCCGCGCGTCCTCGGTTTATTCTTGACTTCACGGTTCCTTCCGGAACCCTGAGTACGGTGGCAATTTCTTTGTAATCCATATCTTGCAGGTCCCGCAAAATAACTGCCTCCCGCAGGTCCGGAGACAGCTTCTGTAGTGCCTGATGAACCGTTTCCTTGACCTCGCGGCTTTGCGCCCGCGCATCTGGCGTAGGGGCATTATCGTGGATTTGCTCGCTTAATGGCATGGCATCTTCGTGCTCAGACGCTGGCGTGTCAAGCGAATCCGTAACCCGGTCCTGCTTGCTTTTGCGGAAGTGGTCGACCAGCAGGTTCCGCGTGATGGTGGTTACCCAAGTCATGAAGGCCCCACGCTCGACATCATAGGATTGCAGGGTGCGGTACATTTTGATGAAAACGTCCTGGGTAAGATCCTGAGCGTCGTCGGCCGAGCCGGCAAAGCGATAGCAGATGTTATAAATGCGCCGGTGATAACGCTGCACAATTTCTTCCCAAGCCGCCGCGTCGCCGGCAATACAGCGGCGTACCAGCATAGCGGCGACTTGCACGTCTTCCAACCTGCACTCCTGGAACTCCTGGCTTCGCGTCGGGGCGGAGGCGAATGAAGTTCTTATTACTCGAACCTTAACAACGCATAACAGATACGTGTATCTGGTCTGAAAAGTTCTTCGGGCACTGCGAGACTAGGATTGTATCAGCGTCGTAAAGTGAGCGAATAAAGAGCGAATAACCACAGAGGACACGAGACTCACAAAGGAATGCGAGTACAACTGGTTTTCCTTCGTGAACCTTCGTGCCCTTTGTGGTTTATGGGGGTTGAATCTCCCACTGCCTAACGCGCGGCCCCGAATTCCATGTTGATGAAAGCCTCGGTCTGTACAGGCCCCCTTGCTCGAATCCTCGGCGGGTAGGTCAAGTTTTTCACCATAGCAAGCGCGGCGTTGCTCAGACTTGGATCAGAATTTTGCAGAGCCTCTGCCTCGAGCACTTTACCGTTATCGTCAATGCTCCCATGAATGATCACGGGCTCGAGTTTCCCCGGGTGTCCGGCAGGAGGCGCCATGCCGGCAGGGATCCGCACCGCGGGTATCAAAACTATTCCTGGGCCCCCTGCCAGCATTTGCTGGGTGGGTGTAAATAACGAGGGATCGGGAGTGCCAGCATCCTCGACGCTTTCCACACGAATTTGAAGCACTGTGTCTCCGCTCTCGACAATCGAAATCTGCCGCGCGAGCGTGCGGCCGTGGAAGTGCAAGGCGTCGTTGTAATCGTAAACTGTATAAATTCCGGGAGCCTCGGAATAAATGCGCAGCAGCGCCGACTTTGTGTCCACGCAAAATTCGCGCTCGTTCCAGTGTCGTCCGCGTGTAGCTTCTACAGTCTCGTCGAAAGAAGGCAGAGCGCACATCACTTCCATGCCTCGCCACTGCGCAGTCGCTACGCGGATCATGGTCCCTGGGCGAACGTTGTCCATCGGCCAAATCACAGCTCCGCGCACCATCTGAATCCGAAGCGGAATTGGTCCCGGCGTCTTCTCGTCATAGGGCACGCCGTTCTGAAATATTCGAACCTGCGAATAATCGCCAAGATGCGCCGTCCATCTCCAGGAAGTAAATCGGGAATAGCGAATCTCTTCCATCTCGCCGACTCCTATGTAGCGGGATTGTCCGCCGGAGGTAAAAGAAACCTTGAGATGGAAAGGCGGAGCCCCTGCCGCGTACAGCTCACTTCCGTTTTGGCGCGCCCGCTCCAGCAAATTCAAAATCAAAGCGCGGTTGTCTGGATTAGCCACTTTGAGCGTGTCCCCAGTCGCCAGTTCCAACGGATCAGCGGGTAAGGGAGCAACCGCAGATGCGTTTTGAGTGAAAGCGGGGGAAGTCAGGACGACGAGCAGTACAACCAGCAGGAAAATCAGCAGAGAGCGAGAGGAACTCATACGCCGCTCCTTCGAATGTCGCCCGCAATCTTACCTGCAAAGCGGAGGATTTTCCAGAGGCGGGCTGATGCGGCCTTCTGCATCCCAGGCAACCAATCAGCGCGTGCGACCCTCAAACAGCCGCACCAACCACGTCTAGCTTCAACCCTGGAGCGAATCCATGACAAACCAATCTCTGGCCTCGATTCCAAAAGTACCTTTGTGCGCCGAAAGCATCGCGCTGACGTTAGCATTGGCGTTTCTGTTTGGGTTAGCTACAAACCAGCAGGCGCAGGCGCGAACCTTCACCGTTTTGCACAACTTCACTGGAGCAGACGGGGCAGGGCCCCAGGCAGGTTTAGTTCGGGACAAGGCGGGCAATCTCTACGGCACAACGTTCGGTGGCGGCGCGCACGGTTGGGGAACCGTGTTTGAACTGACACCTAAGGCGGGCGGGGGTTGGACCGAGAAGGCGTTGCATAGCTTCAACCTTAACGGCAAGGACGGGGCCAATCCTACGGCTGGCGTGGTCTTGGATGCCGCCGGCAATCTCTACGGCACGACCCTCGAAGGCGGCAGCTTCTCCTCCGAATGCCAATACGGGTGCGGGACAGTATTCGAGATAACGCCTAAAGCGGGTGGCGGCTGGACCGAAAAGGTGCTACATAGCTTCAACAGCCAGGACGGGCTTGCTCCTTGGGGAGCCGGCGTGATTTTGGACGGGGCTGGCGATCTTTACGGCACGACTATCTATGGCGGCAGCGGGACATGCTTCAACGAGCCCGACGAGGGCTGCGGCACGGTCTTTGAGTTGACTCCGAAAGCAGACGGAAGCTGGGCGGAGAGCGTCTTGCACAGTTTCAAAAACAATGGCAAAGACGGAAACTATCCTCAGGCTGGCGTGATATTTGATGCTGCCGGCAATTTATACGGCACGACCGTCGGCGGCGGCACTACCGACTACGGGACGGTCTTCGAGTTGACGCCCAAAGCGGACGGGGCGTGGACGGAAAAGGTGCTGCATAACTTCAACGGTACCGATGGAGGCGGCAATCCCTACGCCAGCCTGATCTTCGATTCCTCCGGCAATCTCTACGGCACGATCGCCGGCAACGGGAACTGCAGTTCCGGCAACGGCTGTGGCAGCGTCTTCGAGCTGATTCGCAATGCAGGCGGAGCGTGGACGGGAAAAGTGCTGCATAAGTTCAACGGCGCCGATGGCGACAATCCCCATGCCAGCCTGATCCACGATGCCTCTGACAACTTATACGGAACCACACAAGCGGGCGGCAACGGGACATGCAACGGCGGCTGCGGTATCGTCTTTGAGCTGGCACACAACGTAGGCGGAGCCTGGACGGAGAACGTGCTGCATAAGTTCAACGGCACCGATGGCGAGGCTCCCAACAGTTTAATCTTCGGTAGCTCTGGCAGCCTCTACGGTCCGACGTACCTAGGCGGAGCCCACAGCAGTGGCACAGTATTCGAACTGACGCCGTAGGCTGGCAGCACTCAGCGCCAAGATTGATTTAGCTGCGCTGTTTTGTGGATTTCTGCCTGGGCGACTAGGGGGCAACCTCATCCAGCACGCGGCGAACGTTGCGCGCCAGCGCATCCAGCGAAAAAGGTTTTTGCAGGACGGTGGCAGCCTGCCTCGTCGCCTCAATCTCCAAGGCCCGCCGCTGATAGCATTCCAGCCGCCGCTAGCGCAGAAGAACCCATGCCGAGGTATCCTTTGGCGCGAAAACATACCTCGTCAGCTGATGCGAGCTTGGGCATGCCAGGCAACCAATCAACGCGTGCGAACCTCAAACAGCCGCACCAACTGCGTCTAGCTTCAACCCTGGAGCGAATCCATGACAAACCAACCTATGGCCTCGATTTCAAAAGTAACTCTGTGCGCTGTAAGCATCGAGCTGACCTTAGCAATCGCATTTCTGTTTGGGTTCGTTGCAACTCAGTCCGCGCACGCGCGGACCTTCACGGTTCTTTACAGCTTTACTGGAGCGGACGGGGCATCTCCCGCAGGGTTGGTCCAGGACAAGGCGGGCAATTTCTACGGCACCACGGCACTTGGCGGCGCGTATGGCTACGGAACGGTGTTCGAGCTGATACCTGAAGAGGGCGGCGGTTGGACCGAAAAAGTGCTACACAGCTTCAACTGGAACGGCAAGGACGGGGCCTATCCTACCGTCGCCGTGACCTTGGATGCCGCCGGCAATCTCTACGGCACGACTGAATCAGGCGGCAGTTTTGCTTCTTGCAGCGCCGGCTGCGGGACGGTATTTGAGCTGACGCCTAAAGCCGACGGCGGTTGGACCGAGAAGGTGCATAGTTTCAACGGCCAGGACGGGGATACCCCTCGGGCAGCCGTGATCCTGGATAGCTCCGGCAATCTCTACGGCACCACCTATTATGGCGGCAGCGGTACATGCTGGAACGAGTCCGCCAGCGGCTGTGGCACGGTCTTCGAATTGAAGCCCAAAACCGGCGGAGGCTGGTCGGAAAAAGTGCTTTATGATTTCCAAAACGACAGCAAAGACGGAAACTATCCTCAGGCTGGCGTGATATTCGATGCTGCCGGCAATTTATACGGCACGACCCTCGGCGGCGGCGCTGGCGGCTATGGAACGGCCTTCGAGCTGATGCCCGCGAAGGTCGGGACGTGGACGGAAAAGGTGCTGCATAACTTTGACAGCAAGGACGGGGGAGGCGGTCCCAAGGACAGCCTAATCTTCGATTCCTCTGGCAATCTCTACGGTACCATTACCGGCAGCGGGAACTGCAATTCCAGTAACGGCTGTGGCAGCGTCTTCGAGCTAATGCCCAAAACTGGCGGAGCCTGGACAGCAAAGGTTCTGCATAAGTTCAATGGCACCGATGGCGATTATCCCGGAGGCGGCGTGATCCTCGATGCCTCCGGCAACCTATTCGGCACCACAGAACAAGGCGGCAACATGACATGCAACGGCGGCTGCGGAATCGTCTTTGAGCTGACACACAGAGCAGGCGGAGGCTGGACGGAAACGGTGCTGCATAACTTCAATGGGAGCGATGGTGAATCTCCCAACGGTCTGAGCTTCGATAGCTCTGGCAAACTCTACGGTCCGGCCTCGCTGGGAGGAGCTCACGGCAGCGGCACTGTCTTCGAACTGACGCCATAGGCAGGCGGCACTCGGCCCAGAGCTGCGCCGTTTTCCAGATTTTCAACAGAAACTGGCGCTAAGTAACTACGATGTCGCCTCATCCAGCACGCGGCGAACGTTGCGTGCCAGTGCATCCAGCGAAAAAGGTTTTTGCAGGACGGTGGCAGATTGGCTTGTAGTCTGAATTTCCAAGGCGGACTGTTCCGAGTAGCCTGACATGAAAAGCACTTTCATTGCAGGCCGCTGCGGCGTCAGGCGTTGCGCCAGTTCGCGGCCTCCGATATTCGGCATAACCAAATCGGTGATCAGCAGATGAATCGGATCTGGGTAGGTTGCGGCCATTTGCAGCGCTTCGTCTCCGTCATTCGCGATGAGCACTTTGTATCCGTTACGCCGCAGCGATTCTCTGACAATGTCGCGAATGCCATCCTGGTCTTCCACCACTAGTACGGTTTCCGTGCCTTTGGCGGATGTTTCCAAAACCGGCACAATGCGCGGCGTCGATTCTTTCACCGCTTGCGATTCGCGGGGCGCAATGTCTTCGGTCAAAGCCTCAGCTACGAATTCTTGCACGCTTGGAAGATAAATCTGAAAAGTAGTTCCTCGCCCGGGTTGGCTGTCGACCCAAATCCAGCCATCGCTCTGCTTGACCACTCCGTAGACCGTGGCCAGGCCTAAGCCTGTGCCTTTGCCCGGCGCCTTGGTGGTGAAGAAAGGTTCAAACATGTGGGCTTGAGTTTCGATGTCCATCCCGGCGCCGGTATCGCTGACGGACAGCATGACGTATTTCCCGGCTGGCGCTCCCTCATGATTGCGCGAATCATTCTCGCCCAATTCGACTTCACGAGCCGTAATGGTCAACTTTCCACCCGCCGGCATGGCATCTCGTGAATTGACTGCCAGGTTGAGGATGACCTGCTCTATCTGACCGGGATCAGCCTTAATCCGCGCTGGCAAAGACGCGGGCACAATGTTGACTTCGATATTTTCACCGATCAACCGATGCAGCATTTTTCCCACGTCAGCTAGGACCGCATTCAGATTCAGAATCTTGGGCCGCAAAACGTTCTTGCGGCTAAAAGTCAGCAGTTGCGCGGTAAGGGAAGCGGCGCGAGTCACGGCGTTTTCGATTTCCAAAGCATCTTTACGCGCGGGATCGTCCGCAGCGAGGTGATCGCGTAAGTGCTCGTTGTGAGCCTGTATCAGCATTAGCAGATTGTTGAAATCGTGAGCGACGCCGCCGGCAAGCTGTCCCACAGCTTCCAGTTTTTGAGAGTGGCGGAGTTGGTCTTCCAGCCGCTTGCGCTCGGTAATGTCATACATCACTCCTTGCATGAGCAGTCCGCGGCCTTCGCTTTGCTCGAGCAAGACACCTTCATCGCGGAACCACAGGACCCTGCCGTCGCGCGCACACATGCGATACTCAGCGTGGAATAAATCGTGGGTTTGCTGAAAAAGATTTTCGGCGCTCAAAACTATTTCGCGGTCTTCCGCATAAATGTGGTTCATCCAGTTCATAGGATCGGAGAGCCACTCCTCCGGCGAAAAGCCAAGCATGGTTTCAATCTGCGGACTTACGTAATGCCAAGGCCCTCCGGCGCCAAGTTCCGCAATATAAGTGATAGCCGGAAGACGCTCTACCAGCGTGCGATAGCGGGCTTCTGCCGCGCGAACTTCAGCTTTCGCCCGATCATGTTCGATGGCTATGCCGGCCAGATGAGTGGCGTGCGCGACCAGTTGCACATGCTCAGCATCTGGAGTGCGGGGCTCGCCGTAGTAGACGGCAAAAGTGCCGAGCACCTTGCCGTCCTGTGAAGCGATCGGAGTCGACCAGCAGGCGCGCAAACCGTGCGGCAATGCTAGTTGCCGGTAGTTTGCCCAGAGCGGATCGCTCGCAATGTCACAGACCACGACGGATTGTTTGCGATAAGCCGCTGTTCCGCACGATCCTGCGCAAGGACCGATCTGCACGCCATCTACCAACCTTGAATATTCTGCCGGAAGGCTGGGGGCCGCGCCGTGCCGCAGCGTTGTCCCGTCGGCGTCAAGCAGAAGCACAGAGCAGTGCAGTCCGGGGTGGCGCTGCTCGATGTGTGTGCACAAAACCTCCAGAATTTTCGGCAGCGGCGCTTGGGTGCGGATCATTGCCAACAGCGTCTCATTCAGCAGGGCCAGAGATTCCAATGGCCCCAGCGACCCCGGACTCGCCACTCTTTGAATGCCTGTCGACATGCGACTCCTGGTTTGAGATCAGTGAAACAGGTTGAGGCAATCTGACTTTAATTATTGTGGTGCCAAAGTTTTGCCGTCCGAGAAAGTGATTATTTCGCAAACGAGATAGAGACTAAAGTTACTAGCGTAACCGGGATCACTCGAGACCGAAGGGTGCCCCACTCTTTCGCGTCTTTTGCGAAAGGGTGGGAAGCGGAAAGCCAGAGCACCGATGTTTGATCGTACAGAGATGGAGAGTTGAGCGCCTACTCGCTGGTGAAGTAATCCACCGTCACCGGATTCTCGAATAATGAATAATCACGCGTGACCACTGTGATTCCGCTATCGGTGACGAAGTAGCGCTGCCGGTCGGCTTCCGGATCGTAGCCGATGGTCGTGCCTTCGGGAATGTGTACGTCACGATCAATGATCGCCTTGCGGATTCGACAATGCCGGCCGACATTTACATGCGAGAACAAAATGCTGTCGTCGACGTCGCTGTAGGAGTTAATCCGCACATCGGGTGAGAGCACACTGTTCTTGACCGTGCTCCCGGAAACGATGCAGCCAGCCGAGACGATAGAATCGAGCGCAGTTCCGGTGCGCCCGGTTTCGGCGAAGACAAACTTGGCCGGCGGATACTGCCGCTGATGGGTGCGGATAGGCCATTCTGAATCATACAAATTGAATACCGGTGATACCGAGACGATATCCATGTTGGCTTCGTAATACGCTTCGAGCGTTCCCACATCCCGCCAGTAGAGCGCTTCCTTTTTGTTCTCGTCGACGAAGTCGAACGAGTACACACGGTACTCGTCCATCATTTTAGGCAGAATATCTTTTCCAAAATCGTGACTGGACTGCGGGTCTTCGGCATCTTTTAACAGAGCGGGAATGAGCACGTCGGTGTTGAATATATAAATTCCCATCGAGGCCGAAACTTTATCGGGATTGTAAGGAGAGCGCAAATTGGTTTGCTTCGGTTTCTCCAGGAATCCATTCACTCGATGGTCGCGATCGATTTCGACCACTCCGAAACGATAGACTTCGTCGGGATGAATCTGGATGGTCGCGAGCGTGACGTCGGCGCCGGAGTCAGCGTGCTGCTGCAACATTCTTCCATAGTTCATCTTGTAGATGTGGTCACCGGAGAGAATGAGCACATGCTGCGGTTGCTCCGAGCCGATGGAATAAATATTCTGATAAACCGCGTCCGCCGTGCCCTGGTACCACTCTTCGCTGACTCGCTTCATAGGCGGCAACACTTCGACGAACTCTCCCACTTCACGTCCAAGAATGTTCCATCCCTCGCGAATATGCCGATTGAGCGAGAGCGCCTTGTATTGGGTCAGGATATACACCCGGCGCAAATCAGAATTGAGGCAGTTGGAAAGAGTGATATCGATGATGCGGTAAATGCCGCCGAAGGTGACGGCGGGCTTGGCGCGGTCGCGGGTAAGAGGATAAAGTCGCTCGCCTGCTCCTCCGGCTAACAAGACTCCGAGCGTATCTTTCATTTGCATCGGCATCGGCATCAGCTCCGACGGTTGGATGACGGTTACGGGACTTGTGGATGTGCCGTGGGTTGGTCGTGGCCAACGTGAATCCATAGCGCACCGGGAAACGATAAATACTAGCACAGAGGGGAAACCGGCCTGGGATGTAGGAGTTCGCGGACTGCGCCAGCGATCTCTCGCTGCCGCACACCGGGCTGGATCTCAGAGGAGCCGGGACCCGGAAATTAAAAGTGAAGCGCTAATTACGGGGTCAACTTGAACACAATTCCGTAATCTGCGCCACCTCCATTGAATGTAGTGCCATAAAGATGGCCGGTCTTATCGCGCAGCAGGGTCCCATAGGGGTTAGCGCCATCCGTCGGATATCCAGCGAAACTATGTAAAGTGACGCTGGTCCACTTGCCTCCGGAGTGCCTCAGTTCAAAAACTGTGCCATTCGAGTAGGCACCGCCGGTTTGAGTGACTCCATACAGATTTCCACTGGCATCCCGGACCAACCCACTGGGACTGCAGCCGTCCGTCGCGAGTGTGAATGTATGCAACGTAGTCAACCTGCCAGCAGAATTCAGCTTGAATACTGCTCCGCAGTTGTTCGAGCCGCCGAAGTTGCCGGAGCCATATAAGTTTCCCTCCGGGTCGCGGATGAGGGCGGTTTTGGCATCCCCGCCCTGCCCGTTCGCGAACTTATGCAAGATTGTTTCCCTGCCCCTGGGGTCGATTTTGAAGATCGCTCCGGAAGTATTCCAGAGAGGTTGGCCGACTCCGTACAGATTACCGCGATCATCTCGCATCAACACAGCTTGAGGCGCAGCCCCCTCAGGTTCTCCGGAGAATATGTGCAAGACGGTGAGTTTTCCAGAAGGCTCCAGCTTGAAGACAGTTCCACAACCGGGGCCGTAATTGCCGCTGCACTTGCGGTCACCGCTTGCCGCAGTTGCGCCATAGAGATTACCTGCGAGATCGCGAGTCAAGCCGCCGTATGGATTCCCACCATCCCGTCCGCCGCTGAATCGATAGAGGACGGTCTCAGAGCCGCTGGGCTCAACTTTAAATACTATTCCGCACCCGTAAGGGCAATTGGAATTTACCGTCCCCCCATACGCGGTTGTGCCGTAGAAAACACCTGAAGCATCGCTTACTAAGGGTGCATAAGGGATAGCGCCATCGGGGCTGTCTAAAAAATCATAGACGGAGGATTCCTGGCCAGTCAGGCTTACTTTGTAAACGGTTCCTCTGCCATACTTCATGCTCTCTCCGTTCACCGTGGTTCCATAGAGGCCTCCGGGGCCGAAAATAACACCTGCATAAGGATTCTCGGGATTAGGCTGGTCGGTGAAGGAATAAAGTATCTCGTAAGTCTGCGCCTGAAGGAGCGGCGCGATGGCCAGAAGTGTCATTACCCCAAATACGACAACGAGGCTTCGTTTCACAGAGCCCCCCTTCAATTCGGTTCGGGTGCGGTGGCAAGTCTCACAAGCGGTGTTTCTGATGTTCCGAGGACAATTCTGGTTGTCTATATCCGGGTGTTCGGTCATTATGACGTTCGTGATTTAGGCCGATGAGATAACCGTGCCGGCTCCTTCCCAGCGGTAGACGGGGCAGCGCTGAGTCAATTAACGCGCGAATCATCCCATTCAGTCCTCAATCAGCCAGGTCAAGGCCTCGTCAAGGCTCTTGAAGGCCGGAAACTGGCGACGAGAATAGTCTTTCAGATTCTGTTCGAAGTCTTTCGGGAGGTTTTCCGCTCCTATCCATGCCGATTTCTTGATGTAGGGCTTGTCGAAGACCGCGCTTTCCTTGATTGCCCGCATCGCCTCCGCGTCAAACGATGCCTTGGTGAAATCCGTGAGCAGGAGCACCGAACCGCGCGGCTGGACAGTCACATGTTCAGGAATTGCCCGCGCAATCTTTTCGACTTCACGAGCCGGGCAGTTCGAAAAGTCAGTCAGAAGGATCTGTTTTCCCTTATGGGTGATGAAGCGGATTCGTTCATTCACGGCGGAAATCTTCTTTCTTTCGTTCGTTTCTTTCAATTCCGAAGGCATTGTCAATCCACTTACGCCAGCATTCCAGTAGAATCCCAGCGCGCCTGCTGCAACTACACTCTCGTAATTGTGACCATAACCTCCTCGCCGCTGAGCGAAAGCTTTTCCCCGCCATTCTGCGTGGCGCTCAATTCCACTCGATCCGCGAGCAGTTCATGGCGCAGGTAGGATTCGTGCGCCGCAATAGCTTCCGCAATGCGGGGCGAGGCGGTGTAGCTGACGGCGATGCGATCGGAGATGTTCAAGTTCATGGCTTTGCGCTGATCCTGCACCAACCGGTTGAAGTCCCGCGCTAGGCCTTCCCGCAGCAACTCAGGAGTGAGAGTAGTGTCGAGCGCCAGAAACGTGCCTTGTTCCAGCATAGATTTGAGGTTCTCGGGACCTTCGAACGAGGTAATAATTTCGTCCGGTGCCAATTCGAAGGTCTGCCCCTCGACCTGCACCTTGTAGGGAATGCCGTTCAGCACAGTTTTCGGATCGGCCTGTGCCAGAGCTTGTGCGATCGCCTTCAAGTATTTTCCAGCGCGGGGACCCAGTTTCTTCGCGTCCGGTTTGAAAGTGGGCTTCACCATCGTGGTCTCGTCATCGATCAGGACGAGGTTCTTGATGTTGGCTTCTTCCAGGATCTGCGCGGCATACTCGGAATTTTCCAGCACACGGCGATCGGCTGCGTCTTTAGGCCGAACGTACAAGGCGCTCAGCGGGGTGCGGATCTTGGTCTTGCTCTGAGTCCGTAAGCTGAGTGCAAGATTCTTAACCCGGATTACCGCGTCGATGCTTTGTTCGAGCCCCTCGTCGATGAGCGAAGCGTCGACTTGAGGGTAACGAGTCAAGTGGACCGACTCTGGAGCTGACGGATTAATCGAGCACACCAGATTCTGATAAATTTCCTCGGTCAAAAATGGCAGCGCGGGCGCCATTACCCGAGTCACGGTCGTGAGCACGGTGTACATGGTCTGGTAAGCATCGCGCTCATTTGCCCAAAAGCGGCGGCGCGAACGGCGAAGATACCAGTTGGAGAACTCATCGTCGAAAACTTGAAACGCATCGATCAACCGATAATGTTCGTAATTGTCGAAGGCGGCGCGGGCTGCTTCCACCAGGCGCTGCAACCGGCTCAGCACCCAGCGATCGAGTTGATTAGTGATTGGAACTGGCGCGCCAGGCTTCCAGCCATCGGATCTAGCGTTGCTGACGAAGAAGCTGTAACAGTTCCAGAAAGTCAGCAGTTTTCGCCGCGCCTCGCCATCGATCGTCTGCCCCACGTTGCCAGTCGGATGCAAGTCTGGAAAATTCAGGTTCTGCGCAGTCTTTTGCTCGGCGTAGATGTAGCGCATGACTTCCGCACCCAACGCCTCGGCAGCTTCATCGAAGGCGATGGAGTTTCCTTTCGACTTATGCATCTCTTCGCCGCGCGCATCGCGGACGAGGGCATGGCCCAGCAAAGCCTTGAATGGAGCGCGGCCGTCGATCATTGCGCTCATTGCCAGCATGGAATAAAACCAGTTGCGAAACTGCCCAGGAAAACTCTCCAGCACAAGATCGGCCGGGAACCACTTTTCCCAATACGCACGATCTGACATGTAGCGCAAGGTGCTGAAGGGCACGATGCCCGCGTCCAGCCAGGGATTTCCCACGTCCGCCACGCGCGAAGCCATTGCCCCGCACTTCTCGCAACGAATTTTGACCGCATCAATGTAAGGACGATGCGGCGAATTGCCTTCGAATGTCTCCCAGCCCTCGATTGCGCGTTCCTTCAATTCTTCGCGGCTACCGATCACCATGAAATGCTCGCACTCGCTGCATACCCAAATGGGCAGCGCGAGCCCCCAGAAGCGTTTCTTGGAAATCATCCAGTCGCGCATGTTGTGCAGCCAATCCAGTTCGCGAGCTTCGCCCTCAGGCGGAATCCAGCGGATCGTCGGCACAGTGCGCTCAATGCGATCGCGCCAATCCATGCGGATAAACCATTCGTCCACCGGACGAAACACCAGTTCCGATTTACACCGCCAGCAATGCGGATAGACGTGAGGATAGCGTTCGCGAGCGACCAACAGGCCAGAAGTTTTCAGCGCCGCGACTACATCATCGGCCACTTCATTGGCATTGCGGCCGGTGAGCATCCCGAATCCTTCTTGAAAAACTGCGCTCTCATCCAGCGGCGCAAGAAAAGGCAGATTATTTTCTTTGCCGAGTTCCTGATCCTCCGCGCCGCACCCAGGCGCGATGTGCACCAGTCCAGTGCCTTCCGCCTCGCTGACCTCTTTCCACGCAATGACGCGATGCGACTCTGCGGCAGTCTTGCCGCCGCCCGTCGAGCCGAAAGGAAAGACGCCGCCTGGCGTGTTTTGCGCTGGCAGATCATCGAACGGCCCGCCATAAGTAAGACCCAGCAGATCGCGCCCCGGCAGTTCTCCCAACACTTCGACCGTCCCACTGCCTTTTAAAATCGTACGAATCGACGGCAGTTTGTGAGTCTCGTGTTTTCCTTCGACCTGCAACTCCTGCACGCGGTCGCGCTCGAAGTTCGCCTTAGCGACGTAGTACGTCCAATCGCCGTGGCGAACCTTCACGTAGGTCATGTCTGGATTCACCGCAACCGCGACGTTGGACGCAAGCGTCCACGGAGTCGTCGTCCAGACCAACAGCGCAGTCTTTTCCTGCCCTTTAATGGGGAAGCGCACGAAGACAGAAGTATGTGTAGTAATGCGGCGCCCCTCCGCCACTTCCATTTGCGATAATCCCGTACCGCAGCGTCCGCACCACGGCATCACATCGTGCCCGCGGTAGATGAAACCTTGTTCGTGGCACTTCTTGAGAAAGGCCCAGATCGTGAAATTATTTTCGTCGGAGAAAGTGAAGTAGCTGCCGCCATATTCGGCCGAACCCAGCTTGCGGACAATCTCGCTGGCCCTCGCCGTCTCGACGCGGCCGCTGGGCAGCTTCACGGTTACCACTTTGTCTCCGTCGGCCAGCCCATCGCGCAATGCACGCAAGACTTCGGGATCATCCCAATCGCACCAATAGCCCAGGCGAATTGACTGCTCAGTCTGCCGTGCCGCATATGTCAAAACGCGTTCTTTGCAGGCCCGAACAAATTTCTCGATACCGTAGTCGCGAATCTCGCGCTTGGTTTTGAGTCCAAGGCTTTTCTCCACCTCGACCTCAACCCATAGGCCCTGACAGTCGAAACCGTTCTGGTAACGCTCTGCCTGACCGTTCATGGCGTGGTAACGCTGATACATATCTTTCAACGACCGGCCCCACGCGTGATGCACGCCCATAGGGTTGTTCGCCGTGATCGGTCCATCGATGAAAGACCAGCGCGGACCGTTCGCATTCTTCTGGCGCAGCTTGTCGAAAACACGGTGCTCGTCCCAGAAGCGCAGCATCTCGCGCTCCATGGTGGGGAAATCGGGCACCTTTGGCACAGGTTGATACATGTTCATTAATAATATCGTCTCAAGCGTGTAGGCGCGAGCGTCCCGCTCGTGCTTCCACTTCAGTAAGACCCTATTGTCATCGCGAGGAGCGGAGCGACAAGGAATTTGGTTTCGCCGCTCTTCAGAGAAGGAGCGAAAAAGCGGCAATGCCCGGCAGGGTCAGATCAGTTGTTGGGACGGACAACCGATCGAAATCGGCCGTCCAATCAGAAATGATGATAACCACAGGCCGTCGCTTACGCCGCGTCGTCCTCAACTTTAATGCGCAGCGACTTGAGGAATTTCAGATCCTGATCGTTGATCTTGAACTCGGTGGTTATGAGCGACGATTTTTCGGTGGTCTTCTCGCCCGGCTTGCTTACTCCAATAGTGGCTTCCAGCACCAGGAAAATGTCGTAGCCGCCCTCTTTGATTCGCGACACGACATCGGCGATGGGTTCGGAATCAGCCAACGACTCGTTGATCGCCTCGCCCAGTTCCTTCATCAACTGCTTCAATTGCTGGTCCACGTAACCCCCTTGCAAGATCCATTTCCTATATCGCAATTTTACTCTTGACGCAAGCCAATGGTTCTCGCGCCTGTGATTAATTAGATGCCACCTTAGCTCTGAATGTTTCGCATTCGAACCGCCACAAGCCGCGACATTGTACCCCGAAACTCGCCCCATGAAACCTCGCTCGCGAAATATTGGTAGAATTATGAAAATGCAGGGCGTTTCCACCACTCGAAAACTGGGCATTGCCGCCCGCGTTGCTGGAAAAGTCATATCCCAGCAGGCAGGCCGCTCGCGCACCTTAGGCGCGGTCACGAAAGCCGGACGAGCCACGGCCGCCCATTGCGGACGCGTACTTGGGCAACTCTGGCTCGAAGTCACAGGTTTTGTTTTCTTGGCCTTAGCTGGTGTCGGGATTCTTGCCTTCGTGCGCGAGTACAACAAGTATCAGGCCGGTCACGCAACCTCGAGCCGAGCCATGCTGGCGATATGTTTTGCTGGCCTCTTCGCATGGTTCGGCGTAAGCTCGTTTTGGAAGATCCGAAGAAGAAGTCAGAACCGTTAACCACAAAGGGCACGAAGGTACACAAAGTAAAAGAATCTAGCTCTAAAGATGTATCGCTAGCTTAATGATCAAATCTTACCGTCTTTCCTTTGTGAACCTTTGTGTCCTTTGTGGTTAACGGTTTTGCTGTAGGAAGATGAAATCCGCCCTAGATCCCGAGACTGAATCCCACATAGCGGTTCGTCCGCTATATACTCCGGCTGATCTCGAAGCTTGGGATTATGACCGCGATCTAGGCTATCCAGGCGAATATCCCTTCACTCGCGGCGTGCAAGCCACCATGTACCGCGGCCGCCTCTGGACCATGCGCCAGTACGCCGGCATGGGCGACGCCGAAGAATCCAACAAGCGCTACAAATACCTGCTTGCTAATGGCACCACCGGGCTTTCCGTGGCGTTCGATCTACCTACGCAAATTGGATTAGATTCCGATCACCCTCTGGCTGTAGGAGAAGTCGGCAAAGTCGGCGTCGCTATCGATTCGATCGAAGACATGCAGCGTCTTTTCGACGGTATCGATCTGACCAAAATTTCCACGTCGATGACAATCAACGCCACGGCCTCAATCCTGCTGGCGTTGTACGTCGGCGTAGCCCGCCGCCAGGGCGCGGATATCCGCAAACTTTCCGGCACGGTGCAAAACGACGTCCTGAAAGAATTCATCGCGCGAGGGACGTACATTTATCCGCCAAATCAGGCGATGCGCATCATTACAGACCTGTTTGCCTGGACCAATGAAAACGTTCCTGAGTGGAACACGATTTCCATCTCCGGCTATCACATGCGCGAAGCCGGATCGACCGCAGTGCAGGAAGTCGCTTTCACCCTGGCCAACGCCATGGCGTATGTGCAAGCTGCGATCGATGCCGGTCTCGATGTAGATAAATTCGCACCGCGTCTTTCGTTTTTCTTCAACGCCCACAGCAATTTTCTTGAGGAAGTTGCCAAGTTCCGCGTCGCCCGCCGCATGTGGGCCCGGATAATGCGCGAGCATTTCAAAGCCAAGAATCCGCGCTCCTGGATGCTGCGCTTTCATACTCAGACCGCCGGCTCCACCCTGACCGCACAGCAACCGGAAAACAATATCGTTCGCACGGCAATTCAGGCCATGGCGGCGGTTCTCGGCGGCACCCAATCGCTGCACACCAATTCTTACGACGAAGCGCTGGCTCTGCCAACCGAGCAAGCCGCGCGCATCGCCTTGCGCACGCAACAAATTATTGGCTACGAATCCGGTGTGCCGCAGACCGTCGACCCCTTAGCCGGTTCTTATTACATCGAAGCTTTAACCAACGAAATCGAGAAGCGCGCCACAGAATATCTGGACAAGATCGAAGCTCTAGGCGGAATGCTCAAAGCCATCGAACGCGGCTACGTGCAGCAGGAAATTCAAAATGCCGCCTACGAATACCAGCAGCAGGTGGATCGCGCCGAGGCTGTAGTGGTTGGAGTAAACCGCTTCACCGTAGAGCAAGAAAAGCCCATTCTCACCTTTCATGCCGATGAATCGCTCGAACGCAAGCAGGTCGAACGTTTGCGCGCCCTGCGTGCCCGTCGCGACGCTAAACCGTGGGGAGATTCTCTGAAGAAGATCGAAGACGCCGCCCGCTCCGGCACCAATCTGATGCCGCATATCGTCACTGCGGTGGAAGCCTACGCCACAGTCGGCGAGATCTCCGACACCATGCGCAAAGTGTTCGGCGAATACCAGGAAGCCGTAGTCATCTAACCGCCAACTGCGACTGCGAAATGCAGATGCTGGCGTTGAAGGCGTGCGGGCATCACTCGCGCCGTAATCCCAGGAAAATTAAAGGCGGCTACAAAGCCGCCCCAACAACGACAAAACATTGGAAAGAACTTTTCGCCGCCAAGCCGCAAGCTAGAAGTGCGACTCCGAAGCTGACTCCGAAACCTTATAACCGCAGGCATCACGGCATGGCTTGCAATAATACAAACTGTCTTCGCAAAGCCGGACCTCGATCAGCGACTGGCAGAGGCAGCAGTATCGTTCACAGTCGCACCGATCTTCTGTCATCTCGCATTGCAGGCAGCGGAACTTTCTCGGCGTAGAAGTGGCCATGGGCGAACTCTAGCGCAGGGAAGGGGCAGCGGGAAAGTGTCGTTGGTAACTAATGAAAAAAATGACATGGATTTGACAATCTCGCCTCGAACATCGTGCAGAATGTTGCCGCTCCTGATTTTCACCGATGTGATTTCGACCAAATGAAGGAGATAAATATGAACGCGTCTCTGCGGCGGTTTCCACTCTTTTTATTTTTGCTTCTACCTGCGGTGGCTTCACTGTGTGCCGCTCAAACCTACAAAATCACTGACCTAGGTGACCTTCCCGGCGGCAATTTCAGCCAAGCCCAGGCGATCAATGCTCGCGGGCAAATCAGCGGCATGGCCGGGGATTCCAGCGGCAACGGCGTCGTCATTCTTTACTCGAAGGGCAAAATGACCGACCTGGGCAGCCTGGGCGGCGGCAAGGCAATCGGCAACGCTATCAACAAGTCTGCCCAGATCGCCGGATATTCCACCAACGCGTCAGGCACGTATCGCGCATTCTTAACGGTCAACGGAAAACTCGTCGACATTGGCGATCTCGGCGGAGGCTCCTCAGTTGGTTATGGCCTAAATGACTCCGGCCAGGTGGTTGGCGCCTCGTACACCACCAATCAAGGCGTCGTTCCCTTTCTCTACAGCAACGGCAAGATGATCAGTCTGGGAACACTTGGCGGACAAGGTTGGAGCAGCGGGAACGGCATCAACAACGCTGGGGTCGTAGTCGGAACCTCCTGGGCCACAAATGGTTTTTTCGGTTTCGTCTGGAAGAACGGCAAGATGAAACAGCTTGGAACCTTAGGGGGATCATTTAGCCAGGCCTACGCCATTAACGACAAAGGCCAGATCACCGGCGATGCTTACACCGCCAACGGTGACGTGCACGCTTTCATCACCACCGGCGGAAAACTCAAAGACTTGGGCGTGATTGCCGGATCAATAAGTTCGGGTTTGGCGATCAATAATGCGGGGATCGTAGTCGGCCAGAGCACAGCCGAAAACGGTCTCTATCACGCCTGCGTATACAATGGCAAAAAGATGCTGGATTTGAACAATCTGATTCCCCCGAACTCGGGATGGGAGCTCGACGTCGCCAACGGTATCAATGACGCCGGAAAAATTGTCGGCTATGGCACGCGCAACGGCACCAATCTCCACGCATTTCTTCTGACGCCACAGTAGAAGAGACGAGCGGACTAAGACACAAGCCTTCTCATCGAACGAGGACAAACCTTTACAAAAATATGCGCATTACTTGCGTGTTCGATCTTTCCCTAGTTGTAACTACCCAACAAGGGACCAAGGAGAAAACATGCAATTACAACCAGTCCAGGAGCAGTCATCCCTCAACGTGAAACTCGTCCACTTTACCAAGCAAAACTCACCCGATGATCCAGTGCAAGTGGCCTTCGCCGTGACCGATGATCAAGGAAAGGAAGACATCATCACCGGCGAGGTGCCTTACAGCTATGACCTTTTTCGCATTCTTCAGGAAAACGGCTGGCTGAACATCCGCCGAGGTGTCGCCTCGGTCCGTGAAAACCGCACACAGCGACGAGCCATGTCAGCTTAGTCACGAATAGTGACACACACAGCGGTGCCCCAGGTTCGCGTCCGTTCCATGGACGCTAACCTTGGGCTCACTGCTGTATGGCTTTAGCCTTGAGGGCCAACCCCTGCGGCATCAGTCTGTAACGCTGCGGTGCTGAAACGCACTACCAAATGAGCGGTGCCCCATATCGGCTCCGCCCCCCGTGAATTGGGAACTCGCTTCGACACCCCGGAGGAGGTAACATGTTTGCCCGCAAGGTCGCTGCCCGGCTGAAACCGAATTCGATTACCGAATTTACGAATCTGATCGAATGCGAGATCCTGCCCTGGCTGCGAAAACAAGAAGGGTTTCTCGACTTAATCACGCTGGCTGCGCCCGACGGCCTGGAAGTGGCAACCATTAGCTTCTGGGATCAGCAATGCAATGCACAGACTTTCGACGCAACCGCTTATCCGGAGGCGTTGAAGCTTCTGGGAAAGCTCTTGGATGGGCTACCATACGTCAAGTTGTTTGATGTCGTAGGCTCGACTTTTCAACGGGTCACACTCCCGCAGCGGTCTGAAGCGGAAAATTTAGTCCAACAGACCGCCGCCCCAAATTGAATATTGCTGCCATGACACGCGCCTGAAGGGACCAAGCGGCGCGGTGCCCGAGGCTCGCGTCTGTTCTGAGGACGCCAGCCTGGACCAAACTGCGTCGCGATCGCCGCCCCGCCGAAATCTTGTCAACAGGCAAAAACCACACGATTGCGCCCAACCATATGTCAATCTTGGAAATATAAATCCCGAAATTTGGCGGGTTACTCACACTCGACCCGCCTGGGTCGCGTTTTTTACTGGCCGCTTTCCATCAGAAGCAGCATTTCCAGGAAATCACATTCAAGACAAACCGAGTAATTGACAAACACCCCAAGCAGCGGTGCCGTATAGTCGTCCTTCTCTCTACCAACGACCAAGCCACCCTCGGGATAAGCTCCATCTGTCGCAGAAAAGCTGTGCAGCACGGACGGCTCTTTCATCCATTCTTCCGAAGACAGATCAACGTTAACGCACGGTAGATCTGTCAGACGGCTTTGCAGTCTTCTAACGGTGACCAAAGTCAACCGTCTCGATTTTATCGAAATCCGCAAGTGGATCGATATCAGATTCCGCAGATGTTTGCTTTCGGGTAAACGCCAGTGACTGTATTGAAAGGAAAGACGAACTGAAGGCAGTGCTAGTCGAGATTTACTCTACCGTCCGTTGCTATACCAAATCGAACCTGGTGTTCTGAAGTTCAAACCTTCACCCCAAACAGCCTGCGTCTGTCCCAGACTATCGATCGCTATTGAAAAGTAATCGCCAAACGGAAAGCTGAATCCTTTCGCGCGGATGTAGCGATAGCCCGGCACATAGCTGGAAATTCTCGCCTCCTTCGACCACGTAGCGCCACCGTTCGTGGAACTGCGGTAAAGCATATTCCACAGCGGAGTGTTGCGGGTATCCATCCACGCAATACGCACATCGCCGGCCTCGCCGGCAGCGAGTGCGGGAAAAGCATGCTCCACACTTGAAGGCGCAGTCGAGACATTCAACTTCGGCGACCAGGTATCGCCGGCAGTAGTTGAAGAGGCGAAAAAAATCCTCTGCGGGCTCTTATCTGCGGCGCCCGAATTCCACAACGTATACAAAGTGCCGGCGGAATCAGAAGTCATGGTGATCTGAGCGCCCAAATAGCCCCACTCGCAACGGTAGGCACCGCAATCAGGAGGCGCGCCGGAAACATCCATCAGACGCGTCGACCAGATCTCGCCGCCATCGGACGATTTGCTGATATATAGGCTTTCGCGGCCTTTGGCGCCATCGCGCCGCGTGTACCCGGCCCACGCCACATAAGCCGCGCCTTGGGGATCGACGGTCGCGCCTCCAGCCAATGCCCGCACTAGTTGCAGCTTCGGGCTTACGCCGGTGGTGAGAAACGTGATTCCACGATCGTGCGAAGCGGCTACCAGCATCTTGCCATCTCGGTTGAAGCCAACGTAGACATCCTGCCCCCGAACCGCGAGCACGGGCTTATCGGCGTCCATGGTACCGCGGTCGGCTACGACGATCGACCAACTCTGACCGAAATCTACCGATTTGGCCACTACCAAGTCGAATCTTTTATTCTGCAGCCAAGCCGCATACACGGTGCGGTGGTCGGCGGGATCGACTGCGATCTGCGGATCATACTGGCCCGTGCCGGGGGGCGTAATCTCGCGCGGCCGTTGCCAGGTCGCGCCATTGTTGTTGCTGATTTCGAGGATCATGGACGGCAGCGGACAAGTGGCACACCCCGGAACCCGCCCATATTGCGGATAAAGAACGTAAAGGTGGGCAAAGCCATCGGTTGCGATAGCTGGCTCCCACTGATCCCCCACCGCGAACCCGACCCGCGCTTGCGGCGTGAAACCGGCTTTCGCGGCATAAGCTTGCGGAACGATCGCCCAGGCAAGCAAGATTGTCAGTGCCAGCCGGAAAGGCAAATTGGCGCAACGGAAGGACAAGGTCACCAAACCTCAAGGCGGGCTGCGGAGCAAGGCCGCTTAAGCAATCTATCGCGGCCAGCCGGGGTCAGTCAACCGCGAAGGTGCCTGATATTGTTACTTTTAAGTACTTAGGCTTATGGGCTTATGCCGGAATTGCGGTTTCACCCAAACACCCGACTCTTTGCGCTGCCTCACGCATCGAATACAATAATTTACCTCAAAGGAGTGATAACTTATGGCGAAAGCTACTTTTGCCGCTGGATGTTTTTGGGGAGTCGAAGCCACCTTCCGCCAGCTCCCCGGCGTGATTTCCACTCGCGTTGGCTACACCGGCGGCAACACCGCGAATCCAACTTATAAGCAGGTTTGCACAGATACGACCGGTCACGCCGAAGCCGTTGAAATTGAGTACGATCCAAGCAAGCTTTCCTATGACAAGTTGCTCGAAATATTCTGGGAGAACCACGATCCCACGCAATTAAATCGACAAGGACCCGACTGGGGCAAGCAATATCGCTCCGCGATCTTCTTCCATTCTCCCGAGCAGGAAACTGAAGCCAAGGCTTCGAAGGAGCAACTGGAAAAATCCCGTCGCTTCAGCAAGCCCGTGGTCACCCAAATCGTGCCAGCCACAACCTTCTTCGAGGCAGAGGACTACCACCAACAATATCTCGAAAAGAAAGGCCTCGCCAGCTGCCATATCAAAGCATGATCGCGTTGCCGAAAAAATGGAGGATGGGCGTCCCGCACGTCCTCGCTACACGTGCGTGGACACCGCGTCCACTCTAATGCCCCATAAATCCTGGGCGTATTCGTATAAACACATGGAATGACACCGGATTGTCGCCATAAATCGGATCCAAAACCACGGGCTTCGAATAGAAAGTCACATCCCCGCCCAAGCCAATTTGCCAATGCTGATCGTGCACCAGGTCGCGCACTCCGCCGAATGTATAAGCCCCGATGCGGTACGCCGGAGGACTCGCCGCCTGGGGAAACAATTCATCTTTATCCACCAACTCCAGCCGGGTATAAGCGTAATTCCCCCCCAGAAACTTCAACGTTGATTCGAGCAAGTAACTATTCTGCGTGGTGTTTTCCAGTTCCTTGTGCTTGCGTCCCCAGATCAGGGAGGTTGCCCAGTTTCCACTGCCCAATTTGCCGCCTGACAGCGGCCGGTTGTACTCGACCGAAGCCGTCTGCCGCAACTCATTGCTGGGATCAAGCGCCTCGGGATGCTGCAAATATCCATAGCTGTATTGCGCAGTCCAGTTGCGGTTGGGGGCGTCAGTCACACGAAATGACCACGAATCAAGCGGAGCAAGTTGGATGCTCCAGCGTTCTTCGTTCGGCTCATGTCCATTGAAAGCTGAGCCCTCAATTTTGGAGAAGCCCAGGTTCGATAACTTGAGCTTCGACATATCAAAGATGAAGCCTGTCGTCACCACCCCAAAGCTGGTGTGGGTTGAATCCTGCAAGTGATGGCCGAGCGGCGCTTCTGGATTTTCCGAAGCGGACTGGCGATGCATGTAAGTGACCGGGCCAAGTGCAGGCTCGGCCGACGGGCCACCATACAGCAGCCAGGTAATTTTCTCCTTGACCGGCAGTGTATACACCGCGGCCAGTTCGGCAAAAACGTTATGCGGATGCTGGTGATCGACCAGCGGCTGACCATGATAAGTTTCGCCAGTCTGAAAGAGCTCGGGAAAGCCGGGATGCGGCGATGTCAGTGACTCCGCGGAAAACATCTGCCGCAACATAAGCATGCCCGAACCCACACGGTGCTGCTCCATCGTCATCGCATAATTTGTCGATTCCGCCTTACCCTCGCCGCGCGGCCCGCCCTGCTGGTTGTAGGTAATGAAAATTGTGCCATGCAGCATCAACTCCCAGCCCCCGCGCGAGAGCATCCACATAGGTTCAGAGACTGAAGCCGGCTGCCACGCCGTGCCCGAAGACGCATCGAACGAAGGCATCGATGAAGCAGACTCGGACATCTTCATGCCTTGCATGTTCATATCTTGCCTGTCTGTCTGCGTAGCTAGCCCGGACTGCGCTTGTACAGACGCACTCATGTCGTGATCCATATTCTGACCCAGGCACGAAATAACCAGGGACCAGATCGCCAAAAATTGCAATACCGCTTTTTGCATGCCTCTCTCTCGCGTAAGAAGGTTAGTGTGGGCTAACACGCCTTGGAGAACGCGTAGCTAACGCAACGATTTCGATAAAAAATTGATTAGAGATTTACGCAAACGAGCGGAGTCTACACGCGAAGAGGAGAGATGATCGGCGGATCGCTACAGACAATCATGAGATTCGGAGAGCTTGCCAACATCCCGTGGGGAACCGAATCCGGCATCAAGGCAAGCCATGCCGAACCTCGAAGCGGCGATCGCGATGTAGTACCTTGCTGCACGATCGCGGTATGGTGTCCGCCCTGACAACAACTATGACTGACGGGGCGATGAGTGGGAACGTTCCCACTATCCTCATGACATCCGGCGAGCGCCTCCCGGCCGCCGACTGACGGATAATTTTCCAGCGCCTTCAAAGGGGCGACAATCACCGCAGTGAGAAGCAGTAATACCGCTGTTTTGCACAAGAATTGCATTTCTGCGTCGAAAGATGCGACTACCCGAAAACGATACAGCAATTCGGGCGGGACTTCAAAATCTTCGGTAGGTTGGGGCGATTTATCGTACCGCCGGATTGTCACCCGTTCTATGTTCGCGAATCTGGAAGTTGAGGAAGTCATGGAGGGCCGAAACCGCTTGTAGATCACTGCTCGTAATGACCACGCGTCCTCCCTGCCCGGTCTCTTCGAAGCGATATTGAATTCGGTCCTTCCTGGATCGCATCACAGCTATGCCGGGAGGAACCTGATCGTGCACAAACATAGGAATGTCGAAGTTGCCATCGGCAAACATTTTAGCAATGTGGGAAAGATGCATTCTGATCTGATCTCTGCTGACCGTATCCTTCGCGTTCCTGGCCTCTACGCTAATTATGCCGCCATCGTTCGCCACAATAAAGCGATGCCTGGTCTTTGCTTGCGAGAAGCCCATCCCGCGGTCTGCTCGGCTCATGTCGATGGAGTGCCGGCAAGATTCATGGTCAGCGGTCTGCGGTTGCGATTGAGTCGCCGGGGTTGTGTCCAACTGCTGCGAGTGCAGAGGCGCTGTTGTTGTCATTACCACGGCCGCTATGAGAAGCAGAGTGAGCATTGGGGTTTTCTTCATTGGCTTGGTTCCTGCGTCGGCTGGCTTCGTGTAGATCGATTTTCCGGCAAGCGATGAGTACAGCTGCGGACACAAGGTTCGTGACTGGGAACCAGGGGCCGCCGCCAAAGTTTCTAGTAACCCGGCTCGCTGTCCGCGAGGCGTCTTCCTTAAAGCCCTATCCCACTGTTTGAGAATGACAGCCAATCGGTCGCGTAGTTCGCCCAATTGTCGAATATGGAGATCGAGGCTTTCGAGCTTTGCACCTGCAAGGGCCCGCACGTGGGCACAAGGAACAGCTTCGCCATTACGCATAATCATGATGTGAGTCAGTTCTGTAAGGGTAAAGCCGATGGAAAGCGCGGCCCGGATCAGTCGGATGCGGTCGACCACCTCGGGGGAGTAGCAGCGGTAGCCATTGTTAGAGCGCGGCGGATGCGGAAGCAATCCTTTGCGTTCGTAGAGCCGCAGAGTGTCGGGGCTTATCGCAAGCATTCTGGCAAGTTCGCCGGAACGCACTGGCGTTTTCGTTTTTGTGTTCACGGCTGCAAGTTTAATCTCCGGACCCTGCTCCGGGGTCAAGTGAAAAATTTCGGGGATTTCCTGGCAGAGGTTACGAGCCGGTAATCTTTAATCGCAACTCTTCGGGAAGCCGCTCGCGAATTTCCGGCGGCAACCGATCATGCACATGGCGAGCGCCAATTTTGGCGACATCCACCACCGCCATCGGCGCAGGTGTCGCTACAGCCACAATCAGCCAGATCAAAGCCGACAACGCGAATCCAGCCAGCGCCGCAATCTCCAGCCAGAAAGCATGGCGAGGCCCAAAGTGGCGAATCACGCCGAAGGCCAGCAGAAACACCGCGGCGGAAACCGACGCCAAAGCAATCAATGAAATGTCGACAGTTCGATGCAGACGCTGCCGCCCGCGACAGTGCTCGCACGCGGCCAGATGCTCTTCGTAATCGCCAGCCATCTCGGGTGCCAACCCGGAGATATCGTAGCGCCAGCCGGCCAGAATCTTGCCCACGACGGGATCAACACACTGGCTCATAAGAACCGCTTGTCTTCACGTAGATTTAGAAATCCTACCCGGTAAAAAATCTTCCTTCTTCAGATTGAATCAGAACCGGATTGGTTGCATGGGTTCCGTTTGCGCGGCCAGCATGACGCGATTGTGCAACAGCGTCCGGCGGTCGCGTAAAGCTTTTTCCGCCTCCCTAAGAGCACGCTCAGGATGGTTATTCTGCTCAGAGAGATGCGCCAGCACTATATAGGATGCATGGCCATCATACCCGGTGGCAAAGAATTCAGCGAGCTTCTCATTCGACAGATGTCCCGTAGGACTGCCCACGCGCTGCTTTACTGACCACGGGTAAGGCCCGTTACGCAGCATTTCAAGGTCATGATTAGATTCGATGACCAGCACATCACAAGCCCGCAAATTATCTTTTACGTTGGCCAAAAGCCGCCCCAGATCGGTGGCGATTGCGACTTTGATGCCTTCCGCGAGAAAAGTAAAACCTACTGGATCGACCGCATCATGCGGAATGGTGAATGGTGTGACTGCGATGTCGCCGATGCGAAAGCTGTGACCTGAACAGAAAAACTCCAATCGCTCAAGCTGCGGACGTTCCCCGGCTGCATCTTGCACTGACCTTGACCAAGCCTGATGCGTGGCTCCGGTCATGAACACCGGGATCCTCAACTTTTTCGCCAAAACCAGCAGGCCGGAAACATGATCGGTATGTTCATGCGTAATCAGAATGGCGGAAAGCGAATGAGGATCGTCTCCTGCGGCCTTCATGCGCTTGAAAGTCTCGCGGCAAGAGATTCCCGCATCCACCAGAATGCGCGTAGACGAGCTTTGCACAATCGTGCTGTTTCCCCGGCTCCCACTGGCCAGCACTGAAACCGACACACTCATGCGCGCAGCATACTCCCTTCGACTGTGGAAACAGAAGTAACTTTGCGGCTTATCCCGGCACCTTTGGGTGTGAGTTTCAGCTTTTAGCTTTTAGCCTTTAGCCTTTAGCTCTTAGCTTTCAGTACAAACCTGGCAGGCAGTTGCTGCAGTGCGCTGAAAATCGTAAGCAGAAATCTAATTACGTTGCGGCAGGAAGCAGAGAGTACAAGCTAATAGCTAAGTGCCAAAAGCTGATTACTTACAGAATCACCCGCTCATCCCCGACTCTACGGGTCACGTGTTCGCGGTCCAAATATTCGAGCAACGGAATCGCATATTTGCGGCTGACTCCGGTCAAATCTTTGAAGCGGGCGACATCAAGTTTGGGGGACTTGACTTTTTCCGCCGTCATGAGCTGGCGAAGGTCGATCAGAGGCTTCTGATGAAAAACCAATTCGTCGGAAATCTTAATCAGGATTTGGTCGCGCAGCAACAAGGTGACAATTTTTTGCGCCCGCGCTTTATCGACCTTCAACCCTGCCAGCACGTCTTTTAGCGCCGGAACTTTCAACCCGGCATTCGCGAACGCCGCCTCGATGATTTTCTTGGACTCGGCTTCGTCATCCTTCATCACCACGCCACGCCCTGCTAAACGCACCAGTTCTCCGGCAACTTCAATTTTCTTCGCTGTCAGGGCCTCCTCTACAACATGATCAAACACCGTCGGAGGCACTTCGGGAAAACGTCCACGCAGCTCTTCCTTGCTCATACCCGCCACCAGGGCATTTTGTTTATGGAAAGCATCGAGCGCGGAGGTCATCTCGTTTCGCACCGCATCAAGCGCGGCCTTGGAGATAAAAACGTCTCCCACTCGGACAATCTCAGAATCAGACGCCGCCGAAATGATTTGCTGCTTCAGCCAGCCCGTGCGCGCAACAGCTTCTGCGATGCCAAATCCGCGGACGCCGCTGGTAAGCACCCGAGCGCGCAGCCTTCCAGCCTGGAATTCTTTTTCCAACTTCTGGAGAAGTTGAGCGTACTCGCCCGGGTTCTTCACTCTTTTAGGCGGCGCATTTTCGACGACCACCCCGCCGCCGCTGGTGATCACCGGCGAAAACTGTCGAATAATGAAGCGATCTTCAGGCAAGAGTAACGTAGGCTCACTCAGCCGCAACTGCGCGAAAGCGCTTTCGCCGGGACCGAGCTGCTTTTTGCCATACAACACTACGCTAGCAAGAGTTTCGGATGTGTAGGAGTGAAAATGCACGCGGGCGCGGTCTTTCAGCGGTTTCGCCGAAGGCAGCAGTGACAGCTCAACATCCACGCGCGTGGTGGCTTGAAAAGTTGAAACCGGCGCCAGCATCATGCCGCGACTCAGTTCTTCCGTAGTCGCGCCCGCCAGATTCAGCGCGGTCCGCTGTCCGGCGACCGCTTGCTCCGCCGGCTTGCCATGCACTTGAATGCCGCGCACTCGTACCCGCTGCCCTTTGGGAAAAACTTCCAGTTCGTCCTCCTTGCGGATGCTCCCCGAAACCAGCGTCCCAGTCACCACCGTGCCAAAGCCTTTCATGGAGAACACCCGATCGATTGGCAGGCGCGCAATTGCTTTCGAATCTCTGGCTGGCACTTCGCTTGCCACCCGCACCAGTTCGCGCTTCAAGTCATCCATGCCTGCGCCAGTCAGCGAACTGACCGCCACAATGGGGTTGGGGGGACCAAGGAAAGAGTCGCGCAGAAAATCTTCCACCTCCGACCGGACCACGCCTAACGTCTCCGCGTCAACCGCATCCGACTTGGTCAACACGGTGATGCCGCGGCGCACCGAAAGCAAACGGCAGATATCAAAGTGTTCCCGCGTCTGCGGCATGATCGATTCGTCCGCCGCCACCACCAGCAGCACCAGATCGATGCCGCCCACCCCAGCCAGCATATTGCGTACAAAGCGTTCATGCCCCGGAACGTCGACGAAGCCCAGCCGCAAAATTTCGCCATTGGGCATAGGCAGCTCAAGGTGGGCAAAGCCAATATCGATAGTGATGCCGCGGCGCTTCTCTTCTTCCAGACGGTCGGCGTCGATGCCGGTGAGCGCTTTCACCAGCGCCGTCTTCCCGTGATCAATATGGCCCGCGGTGCCTACGATGACGGACTTCATTTCACAAAGATGATACAGGGTGCGAAGTACATTTCAGGCGAGCGAAGTTATGTGGCTTAGTTAAGCCGTGTCTGGGTCATCGATGGCGTGCCTTTCAGGCAGCATGCGTCGATGCAGGATTCGCGAAATTAAAATGCCACCGCGCCGTTGCCGGTAGAAAAAGACGTGCTCGCCATGCTCATGCCGTCGCAAGCCGGGACGAACTTCATCGCAGGGTCGGCCTATCGCAGGATTATTCGCAAGCGTCTGGCAGCAGGCCGCGAGCTCGCCGAGGTATCGGGCGGCTTGGTCCGCGCCCCATTGATGGATGGTGTAATCGCCGATACTGCGCAGGTCATCTTCAGCGCGGCGCGAAAATCGAAAATTGCCCACCGCTATTGCGACTCGGGAAGCTTCAATGCCTTTCGGACTCGCCCAAAGACGTTGCCCTTGGCGATACCGCTGGCATCGCCTTTATCAATCGCCGCCCGCAGTGCGTCTAGCTTCGCCTCGTATTCTCGCTCCTCGCGGTCCAAAGTCCGCAACCCGGCGCGCACCACTTCGCTGGCGTTTTCGTACCGCCCGCTTTTAACCTTGGTGGCTACAAAGCGGTCGAGTTCCTTGGTCAAATTTACGTTACGCGTAGGCATGGCGAAAGCTCTCTCGGTAAATCATTGTATCTACAGTTGGCAAAGATTGCCAGTACCTTTTCTCGCCGGTGTGGCGACAGCCATCCCTCAAGTCGACAAAAACCGCTGCAAGCCAAGACAGTAAAAAACTACCTGATTACCTCGATAAAAAAAATTATAAGAGCAACCGGGGAAACTCCTTTCCTCTGCTCGTCGCAGATGCGACAATAGAGTTTCCCATGACCACGGTTCCCACTCTTGCTATCACTCCAGAAATCGTTCGCGAACACGGCCTTACGCCCGAAGAATACGAGAAAGTGAAACAGCTTCTCGGCGGGCGCGAGCCGACTATCACCGAGCTCGGCATCTTCAGCGTGATGTGGAGCGAGCACTGCTCTTACAAATCATCACGCGTGCATTTGAAAAGGCTGCCGACCCGCAGCCGGCGCGTGTTGCAAGGTCCGGGGGAAAACGCCGGCATCATCGACATTGGCGATGGATGGGCTTGCGCCTTCAAAATCGAATCGCACAATCATCCTTCATTTATCGAGCCATTCCAGGGCGCGGCCACAGGAGTAGGCGGGATTCTGCGCGACATTTTCACCATGGGCGCAAGGCCGGTAGCGGTGATGGATTCGCTGCGCTTCGGACCGATTACAGCTCCCCAGGTGACGGGCGATGATGCCCCTCCTTCACAAGCGAACGCGGGCGAGGGCGCCCGTGCGACGCAGGCAGAGATTCACAAGAATCATTCCGTGCTAGAAGGCGTGGTCAGCGGAATCGCTTCCTACGGAAACTGTTTCGGCGTGCCCAATTTAGGCGGCGAAACGAAATTCGAAGCGTGCTATTCAGGCAATCCATTGGTAAATGCTTTTGCTCTGGGCTTGGTGCGGCGCGACCAAATTTTTTACGCCAAGGCCGCCGGCGAAGGCAATCCGGTAATTTATGTGGGATCGAAAACCGGACGCGACGGCATTCACGGCGCCACTATGGCCAGCGAAGAATTCAGCGAAGCTTCCGAGGCGAAGCGCCCCAATGTTCAGGTCGGCGATCCATTCCTCGAGAAGCTGTTGCTGGAAGCTTGTTTGGAAGCCATGCAGACCGGCGCCATCGTCGGCATCCAGGACATGGGCGCGGCCGGCTTGACCTGCTCAACTTGCGAGATGGGCGCTCGCGGCGGGGTTGGTACCGAGATCGAACTCGACCGCGTCCCGCAGCGCGAAACTGGCATGAGCGCTTACGAGATCATGCTCAGCGAATCGCAGGAGCGCATGCTGCTGGTGGCGCAAAAAGGCCGCGAAGCAGAAGTCTTCCGCGTATTCGAAAAGTGGGGGCTCGACGCAGTCGAAATCGGCCGCGTCACCAATGACGGCAAGATGCGCGTGCTGCATCACGGCGAAGTTGTTTCCGAAATTCCCAACGAAGCGTTGACCG
Source organism: uncultured Acidobacteriota bacterium (assembly GCA_963743375.1). Taxonomy (GTDB): domain Bacteria; phylum Acidobacteriota; class Terriglobia; order Terriglobales; family Acidobacteriaceae; genus JABDBE01. The sequence continues at coordinate 93,692 of CAVUQA010000003.1, forward strand.
ATGACGCGCCGGTCTACAACCGTCCCATGGCGCGCTGGGAGCCACCGGTAGCGCGCGAGATGCCCGAGTCGATCAAGCTAGCCGCAACTGGGGATTTCACAGGCAATCTCAAGCGTCTGCTGGCCAGCCCGAATATTTGCGGCAAGCGCTGGGTGTGGCAGCAATACGATCATATGGTGCAGACCAACACTGTCGAAGGCCCAGGGGCTGGCGATGCGGGCGTCATCCGCATAAAAGGGGGCGAGCGTGGCCTGGCCATGGCGCTCGATGGCAATGGGCGCTGGTGTTATCTCGATCCGCAACTTGGAGCTATGCACGCCGTCACCGAAGCTACGCGCAACGTAGCCTGCTCGGGGGCGATCCCAGTGGGTGCAACCAATTGCTTGAACTTTGGCAATCCGGAAAAGCCGCAAATCATGTGGCAGTTCTCCAAAGTGATCGATGGCATCACCAAAGCTTGCGAGGAACTTGACGTACCAATTACCGGCGGCAACGTCAGCTTCTACAATGAAACCTTGGGAGAGGGAATCTATCCTACGCCCGTGATTGGCATCGTCGGCATTCACTCAGACGTGCGCAAGGCTGTGTTCCCGCATTTTCGCGAAGCCGGGAGCGCAATTGTTTTGCTGCGTGCTTCGGACCCGGGCGATCTGACCGATGCGGAGTGCGAATTCGGTTCGTCCGAGTATGCGAAGGAAATTCTGGGCGCAGTGTGGGGATTTCCTCCGGCGCTAGAACTGGAACGAGAGGCCGCGCTGCAGAAGGCCATCGTCGAAATGATCCAGTCTGGGCTGGTCGACTCTGCCCATGATTGTTCGGAAGGTGGTATCGCGGTCACGCTTGCCGAGTCAACCTTCGGGAAGGGAATTGGCGTATCCGTTAATCTCAAGGCACAAGGATTGCCGCCGGAGTTTGTTCTCTTCGGAGAAGATGCCAGCCGCATCGTGATCTCTTGCGACCGCGGCAATCTGGCGCGAATCAAACAAGTAGCGGCTAAATATCGCCTCTCGGCGGATGAGATAGGCGAAACTGTTCCCGGACAGGTAGAGATCAGCTTGGATGGCTCGGTCGTAGTATCTGCCACGACGAGCGAGTTGCGCGATTCGTACGAAGGCGCGCTCGAAGTAGCATTGCGAACCGAGTTGGAGGCGGTAGCGGCCGGGTGAAAAGCTTTTAATCGCAGAGGACGCAGAAAAGTACCGCAGAGCTCGCAGAGAAACGCAGCCGAGCAATGTTCGGAAGCTGCGGATGGAGCGTAGTTGGGTGTTCAAGCTAAGAGCAAAAGGCTAAAAGCTAAATGCAGACTTCGGACAAATTTCGCGACGAATGTGGCGTGGTAGCCATCTACGCCCACCCCGAAGCCGAGACCCTCGCCTACCTCGGGCTGCACGCTCTGCAACACCGTGGGCAGGAGTCGGCGGGCATTGTGACCTCCGACGGCATGGCTCTGCACATGCACAAAGCCATGGGCCTGGTCGCCGACATTTTTCAGGAAGGTGTTCTGGCCAAGCTGCGGGGCACGCTGGCCATCGGCCACACACGTTATTCGACGGCAGGCGATTCCGCGCTCTTGAACGCGCAGCCAATCATGGTGCAATCGAACAAGGGCATGATGGCGCTCGCGCATAACGGCAATCTGGTCAATGCGCAGGATATCCGCCAGCGGCTGGACAGCCAGGGTTCCATTTTCCAAACCAACAGCGATACCGAAGTAATCGTGCACTTGATCGCCCTATCGAAAGAACAGACCCTGCCCGAAGCCATTGCCGACGCGCTGCGCCGGGTAGAAGGCGCGTTCTCGCTGGTCATGATCAGTCCCGACCGGATCTTCGCCGCCCGCGACCCGCGCGGCTTTCGTCCGCTAGCCATGGGCCGGATTCCGGCGCACGGCGGCGAGAAGCAGGACACGATCGTGTTCGCCTCCGAAACCTGCGCCTTCGATCTGATCGGCGCGACCTTCGAACGTGACGTGAAACCGGGCGAACTTGTAATCGTTGGTCCCGAGGGAATTACATCGCGAACCTACGCTCCGGCTCTGGCGCAATCGAGTTGCATCTTCGAGCACGTGTATTTTTCGCGGCCGGACAGTCGCGTGTTCGGGCGTGCCGTGCAGGAAAGTCGCGAGGAACTCGGACGACAACTGGCGCGCGAAGCTCCGGCAGAAGCCGACGTCGTGGTTCCCGTGCCAGATTCAGGCGTGACCGCCGCGGTCGGCTATGCGGCCGAAAGCGGCATCCCATTTCGCTTTGGCCTGATCCGCAACCACTACGTGGGACGCACCTTCATCGAACCTCGCCAAAGCGTGCGCGACTTTGGCGTCAAGCTGAAGATCAATCCGGTACGCAGCCTGCTCGAAGGTAAGCGCGTGGTCCTGATCGACGACTCGATTGTGCGCGGCACCACCAGCCGCAAGATCGTACGCATGGTGCGCACCGCCGGCGCCAAAGAAGTGCACATGCGAATTTCGTGTCCACCCACCATTTCACCGTGCTTCTATGGCGTGGACACTCCGTCCAAGAAAGAACTAATCGCAGCCAACAAATCCGTTGAAGAGATTCGTGAGTTCATTGGCGCAGACTCGCTGGCCTATCTGTCGCTGCCCGGGCTGAAGAAAGCCTGCGGAGATGGCGAGAAAACGACCTATTGCTCTGCCTGCTACACCGGCGCGTATCCCACCAGCTGGGTCGACGTTGAAGAGATTCAACCTGTAAGCATAAGCAAACCGTAAGTCTCGGTCCAGCTATCGCCAGATAACGCGATCCGTGGACGCCGGCGTCCGCGCCCGGCTGGACGGGCGAGACGCTCGTCCTGCATCAATTCAAGAAAAAGGCGTTAGCCGAAGCTAACGCCTTGGAGCGGCAAAAAAGTAGAACTAGAACGTGTTCTTGCAAGCGCCCGGGATATTTCCGGTACGGCTCTTGCTTTGCAGTTCCAGCATTTCCTGCATGGCGTAATGCTTCTTGCCAATGGTGTTGGTGTAGATGTTTCCGTTTTTGTCTTTCTTCGTGGTGCCAAACAGCCAAGCGCAGCAGTCGCCAGACTCGCCGCAGAAGTTGCCGGCCCAAGCGGTGACCAGATTAACTTCAGGATCGCTCGAGCTTTCAGAGAACTCGTGCCACATGATGGCCGTAGTTCCATCGGCGCCGGGATCCATGTTGGGGCTGCCACCCTTGCCGGTGTCATGCAGGATGAAGCTGGTTTCGCAGCCGCTGGGGCATTGGTCAGGATCGCCAACCATCGAGTACTTGATGGTCTGGCCGCTGACGATGGAGGTCGAGGGACCATGATATCCGCAGAAGCTGCTGCAGAATCCTGGATCGGTCACGTCCTTATAGGTCAGCACGAAGTAGATGCCGTTGGTGTCATCGGGCAGGTGCTTGGCTTTGATGGCATTGGCAACGATAGTCTGAATCGCGCCGTCGCCGCTGAGGGCTTTCCCTAGCGAATAATTGTCATGATAGTCATTCGCCGCCGAGTGCTTCACCGCGTTCGGAATGAACTTGTTGGTGCTGTCACTGTAAGTGGTGTTGATTTTTTCCTGGGAAGTGCCACCGAGGTGCTCAAAGTAGTAGTCGATGATGCTCTTGTCTTTGGTGCTCCAGTTGCCGTACCAGATAATGTACACGGTCGGAGCTTTTTCAAATACCGGTCCACCGTTGTAGTTAATGTCGCAGGGGTTGCCGTTGCAATTCGTCGGCGGATGATTCTTATCAAACGGCCGCAGGGCATGGGTGGAGTTGTCTTGGGCGAATGCGCAGCATGCGAAGCACACCGCGATCACGAGGCTTAGCCATTGCTTTTTCATCTAATGTTTCCTCAATTCAGAGATTTAACTTTGGGCCATCTTTTCCCGTAGAGTGGGGACGCGACATTGTCTGTGGAAGTCGGTTCCAAGTCAAGATGAAAATAATTGCACACGCGTGTAAAAGTCGCGCACAGGTTGCTTTCTCAAGACTTGGAACCCCCTTCAATCCCCACCCTTCGCAATAGTGCGCGACACATCGAGAGCGTTACAAAAACCTCCGTGTGGGATGGACGCTCCGGTCGGTCGCCATTGATGATGTTCTCACTTGACCTGCGTAGGGCGGACATTCCTGTCCGCCGCCGTTGATGTAGATGTCGGTTCTCGCATTCCCGGGTCAAAATCAAAAAGCGGACAAGAATGTCCGCTGCGCACAAGCTAAACCGAAAAAGTCTGCTCTCTCGGAGAGCAGGCTTCTGTCCCCACACTACAAAAAACCCGCTCCGTCAGGAGCGGGTTCAAGCTAAGCAAGGCACAGCAGATTTACTTAGCCAGTGCGTTGATCAGACCGTCCGTGTTGGGACTGCCCCACCCGGAGGCCAAATCGTAGCCTTTGGTTGCAGGAAAGCCGTTACTGCCGACGGTAATGTCGTGGAAATCGGTAGCATAGCCTTTGCCCAGACCCAGCGGGTAAATGGTTGGGTTAATAAAGCCCGGCGGGTTATCCTTGTGGGCAGCCGCTTGTTGATTGGCCAGCGCCAGGTAGCCGGCCCACATGGGCGCGGCGAAGCTCGTCCCGCCGTATTCGTTGGATGTGCAAGCACGTTGGTCGGCGCACACGTAGAAGGTGAAATTCGAGTTTGCGGATACGTCGGGGCCATTCCGATATTTCGTTGAGCCCTCGTTAGCCTTGGTGATCACTCCCTTGAGTTTCTGCCAACTTGCAATTGCGAAGTCGTCGGGAGAAATGCCGCCGCCACCCTGGCTCCAAACGGTTTCCGAAGCCCAGCCTTTGCCGGCGCCTTTGGTTACTAAATCGGTGCCGCCAACAGAGATGACGTATGGAGATTCCATCGGCCACCATACGCCCGTGCCCACCCAATGACCACTGTCGCCGGCCGCTTCAAAGAAACTCTGGCCTTGCGCGGCGAACTTCTTAAAGTATGGATCGTCTTGCTTCGGGTCTATTGGGCCGTTCCAATACCACGAGGAGCTTAAATTCAAAGGCAGCGGTTTATGGGAAGACATGCTGCCCAGCATCGCGGTATCGCTCTTGGTACTCACGTATAGGTACACCGCTGTTACGCCCGGTGCCATACCGAGCGCCTGGGTGATATCGATGGTCTGTTCTGTATCGTCACAGCCTTTTGAAGCGAGGCAGCTCAAGGGCGATCCGTCCGTGGAAATGCCAATCACCTTGGCGGTTCGCTTTTGCTTGGCGTTCTTGTAGTAGGTATTCACGTCGGCAATGTCGAATCCGAGCCACTCGAGCAATCCGATGTTCTGTCCCTTGCCGGTGAGAGCTGTTCCCTCGTAATAAGCGGCGCGCATGTCGCTACCGCAAAAAGCGGTTCCAGGACAGGAGCCGGTGGTGGCAGGGGGCTGTACGTTTGGAGGCCGGCGCGATACTAGCGGACGCGGGAGGGAATAGTTGTCCAAGCCGGTAATGTGCCAGAGCTGGAAAGGCAGATCGATCGTAGGTTCGCGGTCCGGAGAATAAAAGTCGCGGTTAGCCTTGGCGTCGTGATAAAGACCCATGTTGATGTGGAATGCAGTCTCAATAGTCGCTACCGAAGCCTTGAATTGCACGTCCATGGCATCACGGGAGCCGCCGGTCATAGTCAAGCCGTTGGCGCTCGCGAAACGCACCAGGGCGTCATAATCTGCTTGGCTGGGACCGAACTTCTGGGTGAATTGTTCGACAGTAAGATACTGGTGGAAAGAGGGGCTGGAAGGATCGTAGATATCTCCCAGAAAGCGATCGAGCCCGGCCTGATCGCGCACGGCCAGAACAATGTCGATGCGCATGGATTGATTTGCGGGAAGCTTGCCGACGAACGGCGCCTGCCCGTTGAGAACTACTGGCTGCACATGGTGGGTCAGCAGGGTCTGCGGTTGGGCAAGGGCTGCTGGAGTAGACATAACAAATACTACGAACAACGCCGCTGCAACAATCGTCAGCAACGCGATTGACCTTTTCATGGACTCGTCTCCTTGATTGACTGGTGCAAGATTGACTGGTGGAGCAGGTGAAGTGATATCGATCGTCGTGGTGAAAGGCCTGTGCGATGACGGAGAAATTCTCGACAAATAGTTTTCCCGGCGGCCTTTGAATGGTCACTCCGAGGGAGTAATAAAAGCCGAGCCAATTCTCGACAGCTGGGCCGTAGAAGTCAATAAGAAATCGTCAAATATTTTACCGTAGGAAAACTTTTGCAACTATTACGAAGCTACGCGGTACGGTGTTCGGCCTTCTTCGGCGGCTTGCCAGCGAGCGATGCTGGCACGATTCATGACAAGCGGATATCTAAGTACAACTATGACATTTGAGAGCACGAAAAAAGCCCGCCCCTCAGCGAGACGGGCCTGAGTCCCTGTCAAACTAAATCTACTGCCCCGGACACACGCCAATATCATTCTGGAAGGCAAACCACTTATTCGCCGAATCGCTTCTTGGGGCGCCGAAGTAGCTCACGAACACCAGAGACTGCAGGTTATAGGTAAACCCATTGAGCTTGTAGGGGAAGCCTCCGAAGTTGGCCGCGCCCTCCAGCGGGTCTCCTACCTCAAGGATGTTGTTGTCGGCCGGGCAATTTACAACGTTATCGACGAACGGGTCGTCTACCCACTCACCGAGTTCGTGAGACATCGCGGAGACGTCCTGGGAAAATATGCCCTTTACGTCCGCGTACGCTGCGTTGGAGTAAGTCTGACCCGTAGGCTGAGCGCCGTTGGCGTTGTGGTACCCGCCGATGCAGCACTCTCCGTTTTCGGTCAGGTAGATGTCGTACCAGACAAACAGCGGAAGAATGTCAGGCGTAGCTCCGAGTTTGGTCATGAAACCCTGGATCAGGCTATCGTAATAGTTGATGTCAGCGAGGCCTGCAGTAATTTTCGGGCCACCCTTCTGAAATTGTATGACCTGCACGCTGCAGCTGGTGTCGGTGCAGTTGATCGTCTGCTCCGGCTTCATCTCGGTCTTTAGCAGAACGTGATATTTGGTGTTCTTCTTGACGTTCTTGCCCCACCAGGTACCGCGCTGGAAGGCGTCTTCATATTGAGTGTTGCCCAGATCCCTCGCGCCTTGTTTAAAGTCGATGCCGGCATTGAACAGCGGCGAGAGCAGAGTGTTCTGAATGACGGTCCGTCCGTTGGACAGTTTGTGTTTGTTGGGATCGAAGGTTTTGTTTCCATGGCTGGCGTCGTAAACGAACTTGACGGGAATCACCCAGACCGTAGTCGTCGTGGTGACATTGGTCGTAGCAGGATCGGTACCGACCATGGTGAAAGTTTGTTTTGCCCCGTTGTGGTCAATGAAGCTGCCATTCCATTGAACCAGCTGCTTGCCCGCAGGTTGGTTGGGCGATGCTGGGTGTTGCGGGCCAGCTTTAAACATCGGCTTAACGTCGGTGAGTTCAGGATAATCCTGGGCGAAGGCAACGCCGGCACAGCTGGCGCAAACCAACGCGAGCGCTGTAAGCAAACTGAAGGTGCTTAGACTTCGTTTCATACTGACTACTCTCCTTGTAGATTTGTGGTAATGGCTGGTAATTGAATCCGAAACCCGAAGCCGAACACGCGGGCTTTGATATGGGGATGAACCACGAACAACGTCAAACATGCTGGTGTAAGGCAAGAGGTAGACCTGAGGACACAAACTGTAGCGAGACCCAATCGAACAAGTGTCATGAAGGTGTAAACACTTTGTAAAAAGCCAGAAGAAATCTTCGGAAGAAGACTAGACACACCAAGACAAATGCGGACATCCTCAGTAGTTTCGTTGAGTTGCAATTTTAGAAGGTGAGACGGATGCCGAGCTGAGCGGCAAAAGGAATCCCCACAGTGGTGCCGGGGCCGAAGAAATCTCCCAGCGCGCCCTCGGGTATTTCAAGCTGCTTCAGGCTAGTGATGGGCGCGGTTTGGGAGCAGTCTGCCACCGTGCAAACGCTGGTGACATTGGTGATGCCTTGCGCATTCGGCTTCATCTGGGCCGCCGGAACCGGGAGTTGCACGACATTGACCGCGTAGTTCGCGCCGGGATTGTTGCGGTTGAAGATATTGAAGAACTCAACGAAGGGAATCAACGACCAGCGATCGTGGAAATTGAAAGGCCGACTGACGCGAAGGTCCGACTGAATATATGGCGTGCCGCGGAATTGGTCGAGACTGGTGTACACGCCGTTGATGTAAATCCTGTCAGTATTGTCCGCGGTCGTAATGGTGATGGGACGGGCGCTCTCGACCTGGGTGATCGTGCTCAGTTCGAACCCGCCGGGAATGTGAAAAATCCCGGCAAGCACGAAACGGTGTGTCACGTTTTCGCCGGAGGGTCCATAGTCGCCGGGTCGGAAAGCATTCAGCAACGGTGGATTCGGAGGCTCTTGTTTACAAACGCCATCCACGTAGTCAAACAGCTCGCCCAGCAGGCAGCCCCATGTCTGTGCCTTGGAGAGCGTGTAGTTCGCGACCAGGTTGAAGCGGCGCATGTTGCCTTGCAGATGCAGCATCAGCGCGTTGTAGCTGGAACGGTTGTCAGACTCGAACACATTCACATTCGGCACCACGTTCGCCTGGTCGGTGGTGTAATTTGGATCCGTCGTGGAAATGAGCGGAGTGAATAGATTGGTGCCGCTCGCATAGGGAAAGCCGCGGTATCCATGGTTGCCCTGCTCGTGTACGAAATCCGCGCTCATCAACCAACGATCGTTGAACGCGTGCTGAACCCCAGCAGTCGTATGAATCGCGTACGGCGTTTTATAAGGCGAGCCGATCAAATTACCCGTGGCCCCGCTGCCGCCCATCAGGCAGCCTGTGCCGGTAAGCGCATAGGTGCCGGGGCCTCCAGTAAGGCTGCACGGTTCCCGTGGTGAAGTTCGAATTGTTTACGCCCTGGAATGCAGTCGCCCATCCGTTCTGCGCCAGATCGTCGTAGTAAATGCCAAAGCCGGCGCGAATCACGGTCTTCTCACTGTTGCCCGGAGAGTAGGCGATCCCAAGGCGAGGCGCGATTTGTTTGCGATAATTCTGCGGAAGGCCGTGCACAATCGGAATCTGTAAGGCTTGCAGCGTCAGATACGCGGCGTTGTCGGCTTCGCTTCGACCCGAGCCCGGTGAATAGCCCCCAAGTTGTCTGATATCGCAAGCCGTAATTGAACATGAGTTGGTGCGAGACGCGCCAGGAATCCTCCCCGTAGAAGGCAAGACGTTGCACATTCTGCGAAAAGCTGCCGTTGCCAGCGGGAGTGAACGTGCAGGTTGATCCGTCCGAAGTTGTGAAGTTCACACATTGCGGCGTGAAGATCCCAAACACGCCGGGATTCTGTACGTAATAGGTTGGATCATTGGCGTATCTGGCAAGAGTTTCCGCGGTGGATGCGAACGCGCCGCTCAGCACCGGTTCGTGAATAAAATCGACTCCGAACTTGAGCGCATGGCTGCACGCAACGTGAGTGAGGTCGTAACGGAATTGGTATTTCTCCTGATTGCGCAGGTCGGGGAAAAGAGTAATCGGAGTCGCGAATTGGTTGTCGCCAAAGGTTTCGAAGCCGGAGATGGTCAGCGCCGTGGAACTGAACGGAAAGGCCAGCGCGAAGCCCAGATCTGAGTTCCGCGTCTGCGTCAGATGCAACAAGCTGGCGTCAAGAACCAGATTGCCAAGCCAGGTGGAGCTGAAAGTATAGGTATTGCTGAGCGCCACATTCCAGTAATTGTTGTGCGTGGTCAGCCCGGTCGACGGTAATGTGCCCTGCTCCACCAGGGCGTTATGCGTGAGGTAGCTGTCTGCCGATGTACGCAGGAACCAATTCGACTTCGACGATTGTGCCCAGTCAAAGCGCACCGAGCCGAGATAGTCGCGGAAGGGAATCGGAACGGTCGCGGGAACGGCGATAGAAGGAACACCGCTGATCAGTCCCTGCGAGGCCAATTGCGCCAGCGCGTTGAATTGCGCGATGCTGGTCGGGCTATAGGCAATGCTCGCATCCTCATGCACGCCCTCGAAAGAAGTGAAAAACCAAGCCTTGTTCTTAACGATGGGACCGCCGATAGTTCCAATATAGTTTTGCCGAGAGAACGGCTGTTTGGGATTGTGCACGCAAACGCCGTTCGTACACGTCTCTGCCGGATTTTCAATGGGAAAGCGCGCATTCAGCGCCGCCGCGCGCTCGTAGAAAGCGGCGTCCCCATGCCAGTCGTTGGTCCCGCGCTTGGTGGTGATCACGACCGAGCCGGCGGTGGTCCATCCCGTGTCAGCGTCTTCGTTCGAGGTGCGTACGGCGAATTCCTGAATGCCGTCCGGCGAGAAGTTTTGCAGGAAGCCGCCAATCCAGTCGTCGGAGTTGTCGGCGCCATCGACGGAAAGCTCATTGTTTAAGCCAGAGCTTCCGCCGGTCGAGACCGCCGTGATGCGCGCCTTGGTGGGATCGGACGGCTCGACAGGTTCAGTTCCGGGCACCAGATAGGCGATGTTGGCGAAGCTGCGTGCGGGGAGCGGAAAGGATTCGAGGTCCCGATCGCCAACTACGCCGCCGCGCACAGCGCCTGAGGTGTCAATCGGTTGCGTCGTAATTGAGGACGTATTTCCCAGTACGTTCACCGTCTCGTGCCCGGTTGCAAGTGTGAGCGTAACCGTGATGTCGCGCACCACGCTGACGGCGACATCGACATCGGCTGTGGCCTCTGCGAAACCTTTGGCCGTAGCCGATACGTGATAGGAGCCGGGAGGCAGGCCCTCAATGCGAAATTCTCCGCGATCGTTTGCATTGCCTCGCGGGTCATCGAAGATGCGGTTGACTGGACGAAGATCCGGACATCGCGACACGCGCGCCGCTGGCGTCCTGGATCTCTCCCCGGAGCGTACCGTTCGGGTTCTGGGCGTATGCACACTCGTCGTTATGAGAATTGCGATCACTATTGCGAGTTGTGCGGCGATCACCCTACGCTTTTGATTTGGATTTCATCTGATTGATTTCTTCCAGATCAAGAGTGGCTGCGGTTGACGCAGTTGTGCCGGCATTCGTCAGACTGTCGTCGGATCTTCGCCGGGAGTCGGACGAGTGCAAGGATTATCGTGTGCACGACGAACTACTACCAGAGCTCGTAGGAACCGGAGCGCAGCAGGCTTTACGCGGCGACGCCGTCCCGCGTCACATGGTCAAGATTTCGGGCGGAGATCTACGCGAGGAATGCCTTGCAGGTCGTTGTGATTTGAACCTGATTCCATCGGTCGAGCAAAAGTTTGACTCGATCTGCGATGGTCCCACTGATCTCGATAACCAGCCAGCCGCCGGGCTTCAGCGCGGCGTGCGCTTGCGGAATCAGTCGCTCGATCACTTCTACGCCCGTGGGTCCTGCGAAGACCGCATTGCGCGGCTCAAACTTGCGGACTTCGAGCTGCACCTGGTCTTCTTCGGATTCGCCAACGTAGGGAGGATTCGATACCACAAAATCAAACACGTCGCGATCGAAACCTTGCAACAGATCGGTTTGTGGAAGTGAATTCGGCTTTCGAGTTGATGGCGTGCGGCGTTGACACGGGCGACCTCGAGAGCATCGGAGGAAATGTCGGTGGCGTGAATGTCCGCTTTGGGCAACTCCTTGCCCAGAGCCAACGCGATGCAGCCTGATCCGGTGCCGACGTCGACGATTCGGGGAAGGGAACCGGCGGCAGACGCCCGGCCTCCATCGTTCAACTTCAACACAGTTTCGATAATGTGTTCGGTTTCAGGGCGAGGGATCAGGACGGCTGGCGTGACGATAAAATCCATGCCCCAGAATTCCTGGTGTCCCGTAATGTATTGCGAGGGAATTCCGCGTGCGCGCTGATCGAGCGCTTCTTCGTAACGAGACTGTTGTTCCGCGGTAAGCTCGCGTTCAGGATGCGCGAAGAAGTAGGCGCGGTCGCAGTTCAGAGTGAACATCAGCAACAATTCGGCGTTCATACGCGGGGAACCAACGCTGGCTGCGGTAAGTCGGCCGACCGCTGACGTGAGTACGTCCTTCAGAAGCACCGGGAACATTTGAACACAGAAAGTCCACCGCGCGCTTTGCTTGCCGCCCGGACGAGAGCGTACGGGCCTTACGTGTGCATCGTCACAGCACAGCCGTTTCATGAATCATTCTCCCCTCAGCGAAGCGAGACAGGCCAAGCAGCGACGCGTCAATGAGGTCGGTCTTCCCGGTGAGAATCAGGTCAAAGAGAATTTTTCCGGTTGCCGGGGCATGCATCACTCCATGGCCGCTGAAACCGTTGGCGAGAAAGAATCCGGGCACACCTGGCGCCTCGCCGAGAATCGGATGATGATCAGGAGTCATTTCATAAAGCCCAGCCCACGCCCGTTTCGGATTGACCGCCAGATTTTCAAACACTGGCACCCGATCTGCCGCGCGTATCAGAATCTTCTCGATAAACGCAGGATCGAAATCCATCTTGTATCCGGGCGTCTCTTCAGGATCATTCCAGGCGAGTAGGAATCCCAGTGCTTCCGGGCGAAAATGAAAACCGTTGGACATATCAATAATCATGGGCGCGCTGTGGGGAAATTGATCGAACGGTTCGGTGGGCACGAGCATGCGGCGCAGCGGTTCCACCGGCAGATCGACGCCGGCCATTGCGGCGATTGACTTCGACCACGCACCGGCAGCGTTGACCACTTTGCCCGTGGACACCGGTCCTCGGCTGGTCTGCACGGAGAAAATTCCTTGAGCATCACGATCAATTCCGGTGACCTGCGTGTTCTTCCACAGTCGCGTTCCATGATCCGCCGCCCAGGTCATGAATCCGATCATCACGCTGTAGGGATCGACAAAGCCGTCGCTAGAGCAAAAGCTTCCGCCCACGATGTCATCGCCACGAAGTTGCGGAAACATGTCTCGAATCTCGTCGCCCGAAATCAGCCGGACATCCTTGAGTCCCATTGCGACTTGCGTCTGATAGTTCGTGCCCAGATAGGCCAGATGTTTTTCGTTTGTGGCACAAAACAAGTAACCCTGAGGCCGGTAGTCAGCGGGATATCCGAGCCTCTCATCGAAGCTGGCATAAAAAGGAATGGAATAGAGCGACATCTGAATGTTAACCGGCGTGGAGAACTGAGCCCGCACACCACCCATGCTTTTGCCCGTGGAACCCTTGCCCTGAGCCGTCTCTCGCTCAATCACCAAAACGTCCTTACATCCCGCGGCGGTCAAATGATAGGCGATGCTTGAGCCAACAATTCCTCCGCCGATGATCACGACTTCCGCTGTCTGCATAGGGCTGCTTGTGTGGCATGGCTGGGGAAACTCCCGTAACTTTCCCGCCACCTACGAGGATGTTAGCATCCGCGGCATGAGGAGAAATGCGCCTTCATTCGCGCCGCTGGCATTGGCTTGTGTCTGCCTTACCACTGCGCTGGCGGCCGGGCAAAGCCAGCCCGGCGAAATCGTCGGCGAGAAACTGCCAGTGCCTGGAAAGCCGGTGCACGGCACCACCAGCCAACTGTCAGAAGTTGAGCGCGACATGGTGGACCACATGGCGCCGCAGCAGCAGGCAGAGCGGTTGCTGCAATACGCCATTTCGCACCATCGCGGTGCGACCGACGAAATCAAGGCGCGGGTGAAGCAGTGGCGCGGCCAGATCAAACAAACCGAATCGCTGACCACGCTCATGGATGTCGCCTTGAACGGCGATGATCTGCGAGTCCGCGCTGCAGTTTTCGAAATTGACTTGGCCGTCGCCAACCTGGCAAAAACCAGCGAACAAGCAGATGCATTGCTGAAGCTGGGGGAAAGCGATCCTCAGCGCGCCGAATATAGCATCTGGTATCTAGGGCGCCTGGCTAACCGCGGCGTGGAGGTTGATCGCATTCACAGCCAGCTTCGCGTCTGGGCAGGTTCCGAGAACGAGCAAGCAAGACTGCGCGCAGTTTCCGCCATTGCAGATATCGGTACTGATGACACGGTACCGGATTTAGTGGAAGCCTTCCACCACGACCCGTCCTTCCATGTGCGTATTGACGGCGCCGGATGCGGCCTCGCCCACTGTGGCATGCTCACTCGCGCCCAGCGCATGCAGGCGGTCCCAGGACTGATCGAGTTGGTCGACGACAAAAAGCTCGACGCCGAAACGGTGAAGTACGGCTACCGCGCCCTGCGCGAGATCACTGATCAGAAGCTGGGCGACGATCCCGCCCTGTGGCGCGATTGGTATGCGGCACACGGGCCAGAGACCACTGAACGTTTCCGCCAGTTTCAAAAAATAATGGAAACGCAACCGTAATTAGCCGCATGTGCTCGTGGACGGTTTACCTTGAACCCTTTCCGCCAGACACTTAAACTTAATGTAGATGCACACGCATAGCCACGGCACGGGTGACAGAACGTCCAAGGTTCTGCGTATTTCGCTGGGCGTGACCCTGGCCTACATTGTGTTGCTGGTGGTTGCCGGCTTCCGCGCCCATTCTCTGGCGCTGCTCTCCGAGGCTGGACACAATCTCTCCGATTTCGTTGCACTCCTGCTTTCTCTGGTCGCCGTGTACCTGGAATCGCGTCCGCCCAGCGCAACCAAGACATACGGATGGCATCGCGCGGGTGTGCTGGCGGCCTTGCTCAATGCGGGGTCGCTGGTTGTGGTTTCTTTCCTGATCTTCTACGAAGCTTTCCGGCGCCTGCAGAATCCTGGTCACGTGCAGGCCCACGTCATGATCTGGGTCGCCGCTGCAGGCGTGGTAATGAACGGAGTGATCGCGTTGCTTCTCTACCGCTCAGGCCGCGACGTCAACATTCGAAGCGCGCTATTGCACGAAATTGGCGATACGGTTTCGACTGCTGCAGTTATCGTTGGCGGGTGGGCGATTCTCGCCACCGGGCAATATTGGATTGATTCGGCGCTGTCGTTCGGCATCGGCGCGCTGATCCTCTGGTCGGGCTTCGGCATTTGTCGCGAGACGCTAAACATCCTCCTCGAAGGCACGCCCCGCGGCATTCGATTGGATCGCGTAGAGGCGGCTATGCGCTCGGTCGAAGGCGTGAACGATGTGCACGATTTGCACGTTTGGAATATCGGATCGGAGACGCGCGCCCTCTCGTGTCATATTTCGATCGAAGACATTCCTCCGTCGGTGAGTGAACGGATTCTACGCGACGTGAAAGAAAGGCTGCACGCCGAGTTTCACATCGATCACACCACCATCCAATTCGAACACGTAATCTGCGAAGTGGCCCATGGGTGCGTGATTCCAGTGAGCGAAGAGCACGGGCACAGCCATTAGGTCCACCATTGATGTTGAAGCTGACGCTGGAGGTCAGGCTATACTGGCGTCCGGGAACCAGTTCAATGGAGGGACAGTTGAGCGTGGACCCACATCCTCGAAATGATAGGTCTTGATCGCTCAAATGGCGACAGTCGACAGTAAGACGGTTCTGGCTGGCATTCAGCCTGCCGCTGAAGAACGCTGGTTGCGCGTCCTCTACCTGGCCGTTGGCGCGCTCTCGATTGGAGCCGTTTTCTGGTGGCTTCAGTTTTCTTTGCCCAGCCTTTGCTGCGGAGACTTTGACGGCTATTACCACATAAAATGGAGCCAGCTTTTGTGGCAGGGACTGCGCAGCGGCCATTTTCCACCTGCATTTACCTGGTTGCCGCTGACCACCCTTAACGCCTCACAATATGCCGATCAGCATTTCTTATTCCACCTTCTGCTAATCCCATTCACTTGGTTCAGTGACCTCCGGCTGGGGGCAAAAGTGGCGACTGCGCTATTCAGTGCGGCTGCCGTTTTCTCCATTTACTGGCTGATTCTGCGCTACCGCATTCGTTATCCGCTGCTGTGGCTCTTCGCTCTGTTGGGATGCTCCTCGTTTTTCTTTTCGCGTTTGACCATGACCAAAGCCCAGGGCGTCTCGATTCTGTTCATCGTCGCCGGAATCTATTTGCTGTTCGAGCGTAAGTACGTCTGGCTTGGGCCCACTGCGTTTCTCTACGTTTGGACGTACAACCTGTTCGTGATGCTTGGAGTTTTGGTTTTGATTTGGGCCGCACTGGTGTGGTGGAGCGAGCGTCGGATCGAATGGCGTCCGCTCGTATGGACAGGCGTTGGCATGGTCGCGGGTTTCCTCGTTAATCCTTATTTCCCTCACAATGTAAGCCTGTTTCTTGAACATCTCATTGCCAAGTCAGGTTCGGCTTCCATGCCTGCGGGCGTTGGCTTTGAATGGTACCCCTTGCCCACTTGGGAGTTCCTGAACACGGCTGTCGTCGCGTGCCTGGCGATGTGCGTTGGTTACGTTGCGTTCGGATATGTGCTCTCCAGCAGCCATCGGGATAAAATCCGCGTGCAACGTCCACTGCTGTTCCTGGTTTTTTCAAGTTTTCTGCTGCTCATCACCCTTCGCTCGATTCGCTTCATCGAGTATTGGCCACCTTTTGCTGTGCTCTTTGCAGCTTTTACCCTCCAGGCTGCCTGGGACAGCAAACCCGGCCGACTGTCTGCTGAGGCTGAAAACCTCGAACCGGTTCCGCTAGAACTGGAACCGATTGAGGGACCAAGACGCGAGTCTGCTGGAGCGCTCACGCGAGCCCTGTTTATCGGTCTGATCCTAATCTTGCTGGGTGCCGATTCCTTTTACAACCTGTACGCCGCCCGAATGAGGATCACAGATGTCACCAGGCCGCCCAACTACTATCAAGCGGGAGCGGCATGGCTGCTGGCCAACGTTCCTCCTGGCAGTTTGATCTTCGACGTCAACTGGGGCGACTTCCCGAAGTTGTTTTTCTATGACACGACCCACCGTTATGTTGGGGGGCTGGATGCAATTTACTTGCGGGATAAACATCCTGAGTTTGCCCGTCTCGACGACCGGCTGTCGAGCGGCCAAGAACCGGATCCAGCCGCTGCAATCCGATCTCTTTTTGCGGCAGTGAACCCGGGAGCATTGACTTATCTGTTTGTGGGCAACAGTCCGGCTCCTCCCCGGCCTGAGTGGTTCCGCTACATGACCCGGCTCGGGAAGGTCAAGCAAGTGTATGCGGACAAAGAGTGCGCCATTCTTCAGGTTCTGGACAATCCGGTTCTCGACGATTCGGAGAGCGAACCGCCCTCGAAATCGGTTTCTCCGGTTCTTCCACAACAGCCGGTTTCTCCACCACAAAGAGGAAAGTGGGATACGCCAGAGCAAAGAAAGCTCGCAGCCGCTCAAGTGCATCGCAGATTTGGCGATGACATCTACGGCACCGTTGAAGATGTCGGAGGAGTGGCTACTCTGGTGGTACACAACAAGAACGCAACCGCGGAATGGGCCAAGAACTTGTTTGATAAAGATCTGGCATCCCCAGCCGGAGAAGCATTATGGCAGTTCGGCTTCGGCAAATACGCGGTCACCAATGGAACGCACGGCTGGC
Organism: uncultured Acidobacteriota bacterium; assembly: GCA_963743375.1. Taxonomy (GTDB): domain Bacteria; phylum Acidobacteriota; class Terriglobia; order Terriglobales; family Acidobacteriaceae; genus JABDBE01. Next base: position 111,025 of record CAVUQA010000003.1, read on the forward strand.
TTGCGAAAGTTGAAGGTAACGAGCAATATCGCGGCCTTTTCAAAGACAATCCCGAACCGAAAAAGTAAAGAGGTGACAACCTAAGGCAGTTGTCGTCACTTCTGGTTTTGACCCTCATAGATATTTCGTGCGCGCTCGATGGTGTCGGCCTCTTCGGGTGGCTTGTCCGTTCGTATTCGTACAATCCTGGGGAAGCGCAGCGCGTAGCCGCTGTTGTGGCGGTCGGAGCGCATCATGTTGTTGAATGCGACCTCCAGCACGACTTTCGGTTCGACTACCAGCCGCATACCCTGATCCTCAATGGTGTGCTTCAGAAACCATTGCGTCATCTCCGCGATTTCAATGTCGGTCAGGCCAGAATAAGCTTTGCCGATGTTCAGCAACCGGTCGCCATCGCGCACCGCAAAAGTGTAATCGCTCAGAACGCCGATACGCTTGCCGTGACCGTATTCCACTGCAGTCACTACGACATCGAGCGTGGCCAGTTCGCGTTTCAGCTTCAGCCAGGATTTCCCCCGCCGTCCCGGGCTGTAAACCGATGCCGGATCCTTAATCATCAATCCTTCGTTGCCGCGAGCCTGAGCTGCCTCGAACAGTTGATCGAGTTCCTGCGGAGACGATGCGCGAAACACCGGCGCGCGGAAAACCTGCGTTGCGATTGCCGCGCCGATGACCGACTCACAAGATTCCAGCGCCAGCTGACCTTGCACTGCATTGGACCGTGTCTGCACCGGGGTTCGCGGCGCTGCCAACAACTGATCGAGAACCTTTGCCCGTTCGGAGAGCGGACGATCAATGAGCAATTCGCCACCTGCGTACAACACATCGAAAACCAGATAAGCAACCGGCACGCGTCGCAAAATTTCCTCGCTCACTTTCTTGCGACCCAGGCGCTGCTGCAGCGCACTAAACGGCAGCGCGCGGTCAGCCTCGCCGGACTCACCCGTCAAGTAACTCCACGCCACTATTTCGCCGTCGAGAATTACGTCCTGCTGAAACCCAGAAAGCGCCTCGGGAAGTTCGGGAAAAGACTCTGTGATGTCGTCTCGGGTGCGTGAAAAGATGCGCACCTCACCACTTGAGCAATGCGCCTGCGCCCGGATTCCATCGTATTTGTCTTCAACCAGCGCGTTCTCAAAATAGCTCAGCGCTTCGTCCGCGCATTGCGCCGGGCTGGCCAGCATGAATCCGAGAGGATGGAATAACCGCATCTTGACGTGGCTGAGCGACACGCGGCCGTCCGCCGTCAGGTGCAGAGTTTCACCAATATCGCCCAGCAGCATGTTGGCCCGTTGCACTTCTTTCAAATTTCCGCCGTAAGCTTTGGCGATGGCTTCTTCAACCAGGCTTTCTTTGAGTCCAATCCTCAGATCGCCGGTAATAATCTTCACGACATATTTGGCTTCAGGCGCGCTTAGTTGCGAAAACAGTTCGCGAAGAAAGATTGCTTTGGCTGTCGCTCCGCGAGCTGCAGCTATCTTGCGGAATTCGGCTTGAACCGCTGCAAGGCTCAGGCCGTCGGACTTAGCAACGTCTGTCCCCACACAATCTTGAGGCAGAAGTTTGGCAGCGACAGCGCCGAGGTCTCCGTGTTGCCGATAGGCTGCAGTCAGTTGCTCGCCGCTTTTGCCGGAAACCTCCTCGATCACCTGCCATAACAGCCTTCCACCCACTTGCAGTGTGGTTTCCTCCCACATGGGAAACGGCCGACCGGAAAGGAAAACCGCTGCCACGGAGGCTTCCTGCAACGGGCGCGACTTAAGGTAGTCGGCGACGGTTGCGGTTTTTTCCAGCTTCTTTGTCGTACCCGCGATGCGTTCGCAGGCTTCCGCGAATTTTCGCATGTCAGTGCTTATTATGCTGTAACTTACTGTGGCGCTGTCGCTTAACGTCTTAGTTAACTATCTCAAATCGGCCACACCTGTGGTACTCTTACTTCTGGTACTTCGTCACCGGAAAGATCATCCAATCAACATGCGCTTTTGGCGAACATTGTGGCGATTCTTCGTAGCGATCCAATTGCTGCCCGCGCTCGAGGGTGGCGAGGAAACCCTCGTCGGCGGCCAAGCCGTGCTCGAAGGCGTTATGATGCGTTCGCCGCATGCCTGGGCTATTGCCTGCCGCAAGCCTTCCGGAGAAGTGTCGACCCACAGCGAGCCGCTAGAGCGCCTTTCGGAAAAGCACAAATGGATGGGCTGGCCAGTTCTACGCGGCGTAATGACTCTAGGCCACGCTATGACGCTCGGATTTCGCGCGCTAAAGTTTTCCGCCAACGTTGCGCTGGACGAATTACAGCCCGCGCCGGAACCGGGCGAACCGGAGAAAAAGAAGCTCGAAATCAGCGGTTGGATTGCCGCAGTAAACATCATCTTCTCAGTCGGCTTTTTTATTTTCATGTACAAGTTTTTGCCACTGCTGGCTACCACGGAGTTGAAGCGCGTCAATCCCGTTTTCGGTCAACAGGTAGTTTTCAATCTGGTGGACGGCTTAATTCGCCTGCTCTTATTCCTATTGTTTATCTGGGGCACCTCACTCTGGAAAGACATTCGGCGGGTGTATGAGTATCACGGGGCCGAGCACAAAACCGTTTTCGCCTTCGAAAACGGCGACCCGCTGGACACGCGTTCAGTGCAGAAATATACGACCTACCATCCGCGCTGCGGAACCAGTTTCTTGATGACCGTGATGATCATCTCGATTTTCGTATACATGCTGGTGCCGGTCACCACATTCTGGGCGCGTTTTGCGGTTCGCATTGCGCTGCTGCCCGTGATTACAGGGCTGTCGTACGAGATAATTCGTTTCGCCGCCAAGCATCGCGGATCGCTATTCGCCCTCATGACCGCGCCGGGCTTGTGGATGCAGCGAATCACCACTAAGCCTCCATCAGATGAACAGGCAGAGTGTGCCATCGTTGCGCTAGACCATGCCATGTCGCTGGAAAAACAGCGTGGTGGCGAGTTAGTAATCGCCTAGCGGGTCCGCCGCTAAAGTCTTTTTGTCTCTTTTTTCTCATCTACAACTAAAATAATCGATAGAGACGTAGCTTGCTACGTCTCCGCGCAGCCGAAACGTAGCAAGCTACGTTTCTACGGGGCACAAAATGTTTGAACGGCTTGATCAAATCGAAGCCCGCTACGATGAACTGACGCAGACGCTGGCTTCGCCGGAAATTATGAATGACTCGGCAAAATACCAGAAGACTGCCAAAGCGCATAGCGAAATCAGTCTTATTGTGGAGCGATACCGCGAATACAAAGACCTGAAGCGCGGCATTGCTGAAAGCCGAGCCATGCTCGCGGACGAGAAAGACCCCGACATGCGAGCCTACGCGCAGGAAGAGTTGGACAAACTCGAAGCGCGAGTAGGTGGCGTCGAAGACGAGCTTAAGGTTCTGCTCTTGCCCAAAGACCCTAACGATGAGAAAGATGTAATCCTCGAAATCCGCGCAGGAACGGGCGGCGACGAGGCAACTTTATTCGCTGCAGAAATGTTTCGTATGTATACGCGATACGCTGAGACCCAAGGCTGGAAGGTGGAAGTGCTCTCGACTTCAGAATCCTCTGCCGGCGGATTGAAAGAAGTCATCGCGCTGATTGAAGGTCAGCGAGTTTTTTCCCGAATGAAATATGAGAGCGGCGTCCATCGCGTGCAGCGCGTCCCAGCAACTGAGCAGCAGGGCCGCATTCACACTTCGGCGGTGACGGTAGCGGTTCTGCCCGAGGCAGAAGATGTCGATGTCAAAATCGAAGCTAAAGACCTGCGCATCGATACCTTCTGTTCTTCTGGCCCAGGCGGACAATCGGTAAACACAACCTATTCCGCGGTCCGCATCACGCACATTCCGACCAATACGGTCGTCAGTTGCCAGGACGAAAAATCACAAATCAAGAACCGCGAAAAAGGTATGCGTGTGCTGCGCTCGCGCCTCTACGAGATGGAAATGCAGAAGCAGCAGGACGCGCTAGCCAAGGAACGAAGGTCTATGGTGGGTTCGGGGGATCGCAGCGAGAAGATACGAACCTACAACTTTCGCGACAATCGCGTGTCAGATCACCGCATCGGTTTAACCATCCATCAGCTTCAAGAAGTTATGGACGGAAAACTGCAGCCCGTGATTGACGCGCTAACGACTCACTATCAAGCCGAAAACCGTCAGGGTGGATTGAGCAGTTCGGCTGATGCTAGCGGCTAAAGGTCCGCGGAAAAACCGCCCGCGTCGGAGTTTTGAAGGGGCACGGCTCTATAGCCGTGCCATATGTCTAGGAACCGATGGGCGGCTCGGCTGAAGCCGCGCCCCTTCAAGGCTGCCAGCCGCCAATTTCGTCACAAAGCGAGCTTTTCGCAGTCAATCGGACGTGGGCGTCCGCGTCTACGTGCACACCGCAAATCCCACACAGCAAAAAAGCCTCTTGCTTGCGCAAGAGGCTTTTTCGTGGGGGAGGGCGGCCGGGAGCGAGCCCGTCGTCCGAAAAACTACTTCGGTTGTGCCTGCTGATCTGCAGGCGCGGCGTTCGAACCCAGCTGTTCGAGATCATTCTTCATCAGGCTTATTTCCACGCGGCCACCGCTGGCCCGCTTGGTTTTCGGCTGCTCTTCGGTGCTGGCGTTCGGTACCGGAGCATTGCCCATACCCACTACATAAATCCGGTAAACCGGAATGTCGTGGTTGAGAACCAGATACCGCACCACTGAATCCGCCATCTTCTGCGAGGTAGCAATCGCAGCCTGGCCGTGTCCCGATGAGAAACCTTGCACTTCGATAATGTAGCCCCGCTGACTCTTCAGCGGAGTCGCCATATCATCAAGCGCGGTTTTAGCGTTCTGGCTAAGCACGCTCTGGCCCGGACGGAAGCGAATTTCAGTCTGGGTGCTGGGCTTGTATTGATCGATGTTGCCGACGACCTGTTCCACGGTGGAGAGACGAGTGTTGGCCTGGGTGGCAGTCTGCTGCGCCGCCTGCGCCTTGTTGCCGGCGTCGATGGCGTGCTGGTCAGCTTCGTTAGCCTTGGCTGAAGCAAGCTGAATACCTTGCTGGGCACGAGAGTCCACGTCCTTGATCATCTTGCTGTTGCTGGCCGTCAGTTCATCGAGTTCATTCAGGCGATCACGAATGGGCTGCGTCTGGCGCTGCACATACTTTTTGCGGGCAAAAGGATTCACTCTGCCCCAGAAGCCTTCGTGGGTCTCAGCCTGCAAAGGCTGTTTGCCGGTAGCGCCCACGCCCTGCGAAGACGACGAGGACGACATAGAAGACGAACTCTGATCAGTAGTTGCGGGAGCAGGCGCGTTCTGAGCCGCCGGCGCAGTCTGCGTGGGTGGGGCGGCCGATGGATCCTGGGTAGTCGTGCCGCTTTGTTGAGCTAAAGCTGGCAAAGCGAGCATGACTGAGACGGTTAGCGCGAGAAGTACACGATTCTTCATTTTCAACGTCCTCCGATAGAGGGAGCATCAAGGCTCCGCTCATGCACGCCTATGGCGTGTCCTAATTTCGAATGGCCAAAACCTGAAATGTCGGCAGCCGTTGACTTCGGCGCCACAGTCCATAGAACAGGTCAATTGCCAAACTCCATATGCTCGAAGTCCTTATTTTACAACAACCTCGTCATCCCGAACGCCGCGGGCGGAGAAGAATACTCCGCCTGCAGAGTAATTTTGGCAGGGCCCCTTCGCGAACTGAGCGACCGAGATTCAACCGGCACATGAGCTTGGATGCGCAAAACGGCTGCGACGGTTTGCTTTAACTCGGACGCTTGTCCAGCCGCTCAGCGGCGAAAGAATGCAGCCCAAGGCGCAAGTAGTTGCGGGAAAACTCCGATTTCGCGCTTAATTTGGATGGCGCACGCGAATGTCCCAACCGGGCGAAAGACCAGTTTCTCGGCACACCCTTTTGGCCTTCCTATCATCCCTTCCCGCAGTACTTTTCATACTGCTCATAAATAAAATTGTCAGTCATGCCGGCAATATAGTCGCAGATAATCCTCGGAAGCGGTTCGAGCGTAGCTTTCTCCTGATAGCTTGGCGGTAAATTGTCGGGATTCTCCATCCAAAACTTAAACAACTCTCTGATCACTCGCTCCGCGTCATTTTTCTCGGGACTAAGCGATTCGCTGAAGTAAAGATTCTCGTAGAGAAAATTCTTGGTCTCGCGTCTCTCCTGTTCGATTGGCACACTCAGTGTGACCAGACGGCGATCACACGACCGAACATCTTCGAGAGTCCCAACGCCTGCTGTACGAATTTCCTCTTTCGTATTCTCAATCAGATCGCCAACCCAACGGTTGAGCATGCGCTTGAGCGCCTCGTTGAATTTCAGCTTATGAATCGCATGCGGATAAATAGATTCGACTTCGGTATAGAGCCGCCCGAAGATGGGAAGCCCGTTACGGATTTGATCGAGCGTCAATAAATGCGACTCGTAGCCATCGTCGAGATCGGCCGTGCTGTAAGCGATTTCGTCGGCGACATCAATAAGCTGCGCCTCAAGCGGCGGACGAAGCTCAAGCAAGTACTCAGCCAACTCTGGGTGCTGCCCAGCCTCATAATCATGCGAGTGCTTGATAATCCCCTCGCGGACTTCGAAAGTCAGGTTAAGCCCGCGAAAGGCTGCATAACGCAACTCAAAGTCTTCGACGATACGCAGAGCATGCAGATTGTGGTCGAAAAAATACCCATGCTCACGCATGGCAAGATCAAGGGCCTTTTCACCGGCATGGCCAAACGGCGGATGGCCCACGTCATGCACCAGCGCCAGAGCCTCGACCAGATCGACATTCAAACCCAGCTGAGCCGCAATGGTCCTCGCGATCTGTGCGACTTCAATGGTATGAGTCAGCCGATTGCGAAAATGGTCAGAATGGCGGCGGGTGAAGACCTGTGTCTTTGCCTCAAGCCGGCGAAAAGCTCGGGCGTGGATGACGCGGTCGCGATCCCGCTGAAAGTCGTCGCGATAAGGATGCGGAGGCTCGGGATAACGGCGTCCGCGGGATTGCTCCACCCGCACCGCGTAGTCGGCGAGCATGGAGAAAGTCTAACAGAACCGAAGTTCCGCAATGTGAACGGTCATTCCGAAGCCCCCGCGTTTTCTCCAGCGGGGCGAGGAATCTCGCGTGAATCATTTCACACTGACCATACAAAAAGGCGCGACCGAAGCCGCGCCTTTAATCAAGTCGTCTAAAGTTACTATTTATTCCCCGGCTCTTCCTTGGCCAGCTTAACCTTCGCCGATTCCAGCTTCTGCGTCAACTGGTTGACGTTGTCCGTGTCCACTTCCGCAGCGACGGTCTTGTTCCACTCGTCGAGAGCCCGTTCCCAGTGCGCAGCAGCCAACTTCAAACGCCCGGTTTTCTGATACAGATCGCCAAGGTGGTCCTGAACCGTGGGATCCATGCCCATATGCTGCGAAGCCTTCATCAGATTGTCTTCAGCCAACTCGTATTTGCCCATCTTGAAATAGGCCCAGCCCAGAGAATCAAGATAAGCGCCATTAGCTGGTTCGAGTTCGACTGCCTTCTTGATCATGATCAGAGCTTCATCCAATTTGGCGCCACGATCCGCCAGCATGTATCCGAGATAGTTGAGCACAGCGGCATTCTGAGGGTCGGTGACGAGCACCTTGCGAAAAACTTCTTCCGCCTGATCGTATTTCTTCTGACGCTCGTAGGTCGATCCGCGTAGGAACTCTACGTATTCCTTGTCTTCGTCTTTAGTGGACAGCTGCGCGGCTTTATCGAGTGCCGCTTCCGCCTCCGGCCAGCGCTTGAGGCGGCTATTCATCTGCGCCAGGTTGATGTAAACCTCGCGATCCTGCGGGGTCCCGTTCAGCAGAGATTTCACTTGGCCTAGGCCGGCGTCCGGTTGACCCATGTCGGCAAGCTGAGCGGCGTAAACCATCTTCAGCCCGCGATCGTTGGGCAGTTTCTGAGTAGCTTCCTTGGCAACTTCAGCCGCCTTTTGCCACTGTTTAGCTTCCTGATAAGTATCGATAATCTGCTGATAGCCGCGCTCGGCATTGTCGTCGCCCAAAGGCAACATTTTGCGGAACGTTTCCAACGCCAGTTGCTGATTATTGTTGTCGCGGTATACCGTGCCGAGGCGCTCCAGAAAAACAGCGCGATTATTTTTCTCGCTCTGGCTGTAGCTGTTATCCGGCTTGTCGGTTTTCTTTACGAGGTCTTGCAGAATTTCCGCGGCCTCGTCATAACGGCCCTGTGCCTGATATACGGCAGCAATGTTGTAAGGCACTTCCATGGAATCCTGCACCATGGTTTCGGCCTTCTTCAAATTGTCCAATGCCAGATCAAACTTGCCGTTCCGCCGATAGATCTCCGCCATGCGCAGATAGGTTTGCGCATCTTCTGGATTTGATTCCGCAATGATTTTGTACTGCTCAAGAGCAGCGTCAGTCTGACCATCGTTCAACAAATTCTGTGCGAGACCCCGAATCGCGTCGAGGTTGTCGCGATCCAGTTCAATCGCCTTTCGGTACGCGGTGATGGCTTGCTTGTATTCCTTGCGCTGCTCGTAGGTGTAACCCAGCGCGGAATAGAGCTTGGCAGATCGCGCCGCATCCGGCACTGCACTCAGAGCCTCGGCTGCACGAGCGCTGTCGCCTTCTTCGTTGTAAAGGTAAGCCAGCGTGGTCACAGCTTCTTCCGAATCAGGCTGCAACTTCACCGCGGTCTTGAATTCACTCTCCGCCTTCCGCAAATCGTTGTTCAACCGATAAAGCCGCCCAAGAAGCAAATGATCGTCCACATTGTCAGGCTCGATCTTTATGATTTCCTCGTACTGCTCGATAGCCAGCTTCAACACACTGTCCGAACCGCTGCCACTCTGCACATCTCCCAGCGACCGCAGGTAAATACGCCCGAGCAATTTGTGCGCCTCCAGATTGTCGGGATCTTTCTTGAGAATGTCTTGTGCTTCGAGCACGGCATCGCGGATGCGTCCGGTCTTGGCATAAAGTTCTGCCAAGCCCGAGGTCAGATATTCCGACGTCGGATCCGCATCAATTGCGAGCCGGTATTCCTCGATCGCTTTGGTCGCAAGATCGCTGCGGTTATAAACCGCAAACTGATCTTCGTACATGTGCGCCACAGTGTAGTGGTAGTAAGCGCTCGCCCGATCGGTCTTTCGCGGAGCAGAAGTGCTGGCCGATTTCGAAGTCGAAGGCGCGGCAGAAGACGACGCGGGAGTCTGCTGTGCGACGACGATACCCGCCGAGAAGAGTGCAAAAACAAAAATAGACCAGCGCATGCTTTTCATCGAATACCTTTGGAGTTCCAAACCCATAGCGGTTGGATGCCGAACCGCCAAAGGGAGGTGCTTGTTTTATTGTAAACCTTCGTCAATAAGGATAGGGGAAATGTCCCCGCGCGAACCACGCAGAAAACATTCGGAGGTACAGGGACGGATGGGCTCCGGATCGAAACCCTAATGCCGGAAATGCCTAACACCAGTGAAGATCATGGCCAGCCCCAGGCGATCCGCACTATCGATAACCTCCTGGTCGCGAACTGACCCGCCAGGCTGAATGATCGCGGTAGCGCCGGCTTTGGCAATCTCTTCAACCCCATCCGGGAACGGAAAAAACGCATCGGAAGCCGCCACCGTGCCCTTCAGCGGCAAAACCGCCTTCATAGCCCCTATCTTGCAAGAGTCCACCCGGCTCATCTGTCCCGCACCTACGCCCACCGTCTGCCTCTCCCGCGCATAGACGATTGCATTGGACTTCACATGTTTGCAAACTTTCCACGCAAACAACAATGCACGCTTTTCCTCCTCCGTCGGCGGGCGCTTGCTCACAATTTTCAGATCACTTTCCGCGAGCGGCCGCACATCCGCATCCTGCAGCAGCACCCCGCCAGAGACATTTTTGATCACCCATTTCTGAGGAGCATCTGAGATCTCCATCAGCCGCAGATTTTTCTTCGCAGCGAATCTAGCTCTGGCTCCCTCGTCAAACCCAGGAGCTGCAACCACCTCAAGAAAAAGCTTGGCCATTTCCTCAGCAGCGGCGGCATCCACAGGACGATTAACGCCAATCACTCCCCCAAACGCCGAAACCGGATCGCACTCCAGCGCCTTCCGGTAAGCCTCGACCAAGGTCGCGCCAGTCGCGCAACCGGCAGGATTAGTGTGCTTGATAATCGCGCACGCCGGCTCCTCGAACTCCTGAGCCAACTCCCAAGCTGCCTGCAGATCGACAATGTTGTTATAGGAAAGCTCTTTGCCCTGAAGTTGCCGCCCATTGGCCACGCCTCGCCCAGAGCCATCGGAATAGAGCGCAGCTTTCTGGTGGGGGTTTTCCCCGTAGCGAAGATCCATGGCCTTGGTGAAAGACAATCGCAGATTCCGCGGAAAACCCTCTGCTTCATGAAATGCAAAACGCCCATTGCTGCTCACACGCTCCAGAGTCGAGGCAATCGCAGCATCGTATGCCGCCGTAGTCGCAAAAGCTTTTTGAGCCAACCGCCATCTTGTGTCTAAAGACAAATCCCCGCCCGAGCGGCTCAGTTCTTCCGCAATTTGATCGTAGTCAGACGGTGAAGTGACGATGGCAACATCCTGAAAATTCTTGGCCGCAGATCGAATCATCGAAGGCCCGCCAATGTCGATGTTCTCAATCAACTCATCGAAATGAACATTGGGCATGGCTGCGGTCTTTTCGAAAGCATAGAGGTTCACCACAACCATATCGATCGGCAGAATTCCGTGCTCGGCAACCGCTGAAAGATGAGCCGCATTCTCGCGGCGATGCAGAATTCCTCCATGCACTTTAGGATGCAGAGTTTTCACCCGGCCATCCAGCATCTCTGGAAATCCAGTGAGCTCGGAAATATCTTTCACGCTGATGCCGGATTGCCGCAGCAGTTGCGCCGTGCCCCCGGTAGAAATGAGCTCCACGCGGAGATCGGAAAGCTTGCGGGCAAATTCGACCAGTCCAGTTTTGTCCGTGACACTCAGAATTGCGCGCTGGATTTTTGCTTGGGCAGATGACATTGAAAAGCCTCTGGTGGTAGAGGATGGCGTAACAACAAGTTTATCAGCGAAGAGCTTGCGGTTGGCGGTCGGCTGGCCTGAATTTAGTTCCTCACGGCACGGATTATCATAGCGAACACTCCACCGAGCAATGTTTGCGCGCCGACTATCGTTAGCGGCAAAGCAGCCACGACCCCCCATGCCATAGCGAAACCCATCAAATCCACGTGAAATGGGCGCAGCAGAAAGGGGACTACCAACAACGGCACCCACGCAATGCCCAACACAACGAAACCGGGAAGGAATACACGCCAGTTCACGCAGACTGCCTCTTGTGGCCCGCCTCTAATGTTCCCACCAATTCTCGTCAGTTTCAAGCGGGATGGGCAAGCGACGGACAAAGGCCTTTCAAGACCGCCCGCTAGCGCTTTCGGAAGGGCGAGTAGCCAGTCACCGCATACGGCTTAGGCTTAGGCTTTGGCTTTCGCCTTCAGCCGCACCTGGCCGTCCTGCATCTCAACCGAATATTCCACGGCCTGGCAGCCATGCTGCTTTCGAATCTGATCGGTTTTCTTCTGCACGAACGAAGTGAAACTTTCAATGTTGCCGGTAACTGACTCGCCAGCTTTTTTCTTGGCTTCGGTGAGCGCCTTGTAAAGTTTTTCTACCTGGTCGTGTTCGGCGCGAGCATCCGAACACTGCACGGTGAGCGGCCCCTCGCTCGCTCCGGCTGCAACTGCGGCTGCTGCATGCCCGACTCCATAAACCGGATGATGTTGCGGTTCATGTTCCTCCGGCCGCACGCCCTGCACGGACAACAACGCATCCTGCGGCCGCCGATAGCCCTCTTCGCGAATCCGCGCCTTCTTGCGCCACAGGTCGCTGTAGATGGCATAGCGCTGCGCCATTTCGTTATAGCGAAAACGCTGCTGAAAGCTCATCCGCCCGCCATCACTGAACTTGCGCAGCAGACTCAGCACCTTCCACTCGATATCGGTGGGCGGTTTCTTGGTAGGATTGCTGAAATAAACTTCGTACTCGATCTTGAGCCGCCGCAATTGCGACTCAAGCAAAACAAGTTCTTCGTCGATAGTCACTGGGAGTTCTCCACTCACAGTGTAGGGCGAAGAAGGCGGATGGACGAGGTACCTATTGGTCACCAGAGGGATGGAACGGAAGTAACCGAAAAGCAGCTGTCAGCCTTCAGCTATCAGCCTTCAGCTAATCAATGGTGATTCGCAGCCGACCGCGCCCATCGCTCTTTGGGTGCCGAACGTATGGATTCAAGAGTGTTAGCTGACAGCATGACAGCTGAGTAGCTGATGGCTCTACTTCGCATTCGAAGCCATCTTCTTCACCATCGCCAGAACGAGCTTGCGGTCGCTGTCATTGAGGCTCACCGCATAGCGGCGAATCTGGCTCAGGAAGCGGACTTCGTCGTCGGAAAGTTGGGGCAAACCTTTCGATCCATTGCTATGCCCCGACTCCGAGAAGAATTGCGACAGCGGCAACTCCATCGCCCCGGCAATCTTCGACAGTGTATCCAAAGATGGGATGGTGTGACCATTCTCGACTCGAGAAAGGTAGCAGCGCAGCAACCCAGTGCGCTTTTCAATATCCCCCTGGGACATGCCTTTCCCCAGCCGGTAGTTCCGAATAGTCTCGCCGATGTTCATAGAGAAGACGGCCAAGCTAGCTCTCCGCGATGGTGAATAGTAACCAGAGGATTATCGTCTGGCAAGTGGAAATTTCTCTGCACCACTGGTGATGCATAGCACTTTTGCGCGCAATTCTTCGTCCGCCAATTTCACAGCGGTAACAAGACGCGAATTTTTTTAAAGTTCAACCCGACTGCTGGTTATTTTCCCAAGGTATCTGCCAAAAACTTAACCGTCCGCTTCCAGGCGTCTGCCGCGTCATCTGGCCGGTAACCGTCTTTGTTGTTTGGATTTTCAAAAGCATGCCCGGCGTCCGGATAAATAACAATGTCAACCTTCTTGCCTAGTTGCTTCAGCGCCTGTTCGAATTTCTTCACATCGTCCGGCGTGATTCCGCGATCCTTACCACCAAAAATTCCAAGGATGGAAGCATTAATTTTCTTGAGTGAGTCAACGTCAGTCGCCAGGTGGCCGTAATTGATCACATCCGCCCGGAGCGTAGGTTCCTGCAGCGCCACATCCAGCGAATAGCCGCCGCCCATGCACCAACCGATCGACGCGATACGATCTTTCTTCACATTGGATTGCGATTGCAGGAACTCGTAAGCCGCATGCAAGTCGCGCTTGGCGCGGTCTTCGGGCAAACCGCGCATTAGTTCATGAGCCTCATCCGGCGTGGTCGCAACTTTGCCACGATAGAGATCGATGGCCAGCGCAACGTAGCCCAGATCCGACAGTTTCGAAGCCTGATCTTTGACCCAGTCGTTCAGCCCCCACCACTCGTGGATGACCACGATTGCCGGAAACGGCCCTTTCCCTGCAGGCGTATAAAGCAACGCCTGCACAGTTTCGTCACCGCTTTTGTAAGAAACATTTTTGGGAGTAACGGCAAAAGCAGAAAGAGAAAAAAGCAAAGTAAGAACCAGGCAAAATAATTTCAAAGCATCCTCCGTAGGGCCGGCGTCTCGCCAGCTGTCGTGAGGGCGTCCCCGCTCTCACTCTCTAAACTTTATTCGGCGCCTCGTAGCAAAGTCGGCCATGGTGCGATTGTCTTCCCGCCCTATTCGCAACCCTAGCCGGGTGAGGGCAAGATGCCCTCACGACAGCCGGCGAGACGCCGGCGCTACAAGGGTACGCTACAACTGCAATTCCATGTACATCGCCCCGGCAATTGGATTCGGACGATAAGCCGCAATCTCTCGAAAACCCAATTTCCGATACATTTCGACCGCGTCTTTCATAATCGGCTCAATTGTATCGAGTCGCATGCGTCGATATCCAATCTCTCGGGCTTCCGCCATGATGGCTTCCGCCAACCAGCGTCCCAAACCTTTCCCGCGAAATGCAGGACGCAAGTACAAACGTTTCATCTCGCAAATATCCGCTTCCCACTTGTGCAGCGCCACGCATCCCGCCAAATGTCTTGCATATTCCGCCAGCAATAAACGCCCGTCAGGAGGCGCATAGCTACCGGGAAGCTCAGCCAGTTCCTGTTCGAAATTCTGAAAGCAAAGATTCATTCCCAGCGACTTTGCATACTCGAGAAAAAGCTCGCGCGCCTGCGCCACCTGCGCCGCAGACTCCGCCTGCACCAGCGTGATCGCCGAGTTTGCTCCCGCTACCCCATAAGCATTCCGCCATTGATACTCAAAACATGTCCCGTAATATAAGACGCTTCATCCGAGGCCAGGAAAGCAACGGCGTTGGCCACATCTTCCGGGGTTCCTATTCGAGCGAGGGGAATTGCCTTTAGCGCATTCTGTTTGAACTCCGGCGAGAAACCGGAGGTCATCGCAGTTTCGATGAACCCAGGAGCGACCGCGTTGCAAGTTATGCTGCGCGACCCGACCTCGCGCGCGATCGCCATGGTCAATCCAATCAAGCCCGCTTTCGACGCCGCATAGTTGGCCTGTCCTGCCTGCCCCATCTGTCCGAAGACAGAAGTTATGTTGATGATCCGTCCCCATCGCTGCTTCAACATGGAACCGATCGCCTGCTGAATACACAGATAGGCCGAGGTCAAATTGGTATTAAGAACCGAATCCCAATCGGCGCGCTTCATGCGCATGATTAGTTGATCGTGAGTGATTCCCGCGTTGTTGACCAGAATGTCGATTTTGCCCAGCTGCGCAATCGCGCCCTTGAACGTGCTCTTGACTTGTTCTTCGTCAGCAACATCGAGAGGAAACGCAAAAGCTTTTCCTCCACTACCGTCAATTTCTTTCACCAGTTCGGCCAGCTTTTCCTGGCTACGCGCTGCGACCGCTACAGTAACGCCGGACGCCGCTAGCTTGAGAGCGCAGGCGCGGCCAATCCCCTGAGATGCACCAGTCACCAGCGCAACCCGTCCTGACAAGGTCATGAATCTCTCCGTAGGATGAATCGGAATTATAGCCTTACCCCGGGCCATTCGGACTCGGGGCCGGACCGATCGTCATTCCGAAGCCCCGCGCTTTCACCAGCGGGGCGAGGAATCTCGCGTCCACGATTCACACGCAGTCGTTGCAAAATGGACCATCCTTCGCGCCAGACTATCCAAACGCCCATCTTTAAATTGCACATCTTCGAATCCGCCAGTAAGATTCAAGTCTCAGCCAAAATGACAGCTCCGACAAGCATGCCTGAAGTTACCAACGCCGCGTCGAACGAACAGAGCGCGCCTTCCGTCGAGGTTTATGCCGTGTATGGCGTAGAGCCCGAAATTCAGGCCTATGCCATGGCCAAATACTCGCGCTCCGCGCTGTCGATGAAAGAATCGCTCAAGGAAATCAGCCAACAGAAAGCCGAGAAATTTCTCAACACCTTTTACTTCCAATACGGACACAGATCGATCGCCGACTTAGCCCACGTAGCCTTAGCCATCGAACGCCTTTCAATTCTCGCAGCAATCGCGGTCGCCGACGAGCAACGCTGGGATGGCCAGGAACGTTCCACCCGCTATCAGGATTTCAAGAAGGGCGGCTACTTCACCCCGGATTTTGGGGAAGATCGGCAGGCGCGCGATTTATATCGTGACACGATTGAAAATCTTTTTCGTGAATACGAATCGCTCTCCGATCGCATTTTCCATTACCTGGTCGAAATCACACCCAAGCCGGCAGAAATGAAGCAGGAAGCGTACGAGCGCACCTTAAAGGCCCGGGCCTTCGACATCTCCCGCTACCTGCTTCCGCTCGCAACCATCACATCGCTCGGGCAAATCGTCAACGCCCGCACGCTTGAAACTCAAGTGTCGCGCCTGCTTTCGCACACCCACAAAGAAGTTCGATCTCTGGGAGAACTGCTGAAGCGTGCCGCAGTCTCTCCAGCCTACAACGCCAGCCACGGCTCCCTACGCGAACTGGTGGATCAGATCCGCTCAGTTTCTCCCGAACTCGGCGAACGAGCCGAACAGGAATTGCTGCGTGAAGTACGGATGGCTCCCACGCTGGTCAAATATGCAGATCCGAACTCCTACGAAATCGAGACCCGCCGCGAACTGCGCCAAGTCGCCGCCGAACTGATGGGGAATCTATTAATCGCGCCGGCCCCTATGGTCGATCTGCTCGAGGAAGAGCCGCTCGAAGTGGAATTAGCAACTACGTTGATTTACGAACACAGCCACTATCCATACCGGCAAATCCGGCAAGCGATCCAGGGCGCGGGAGACTACATCCGTCGCGAGATCATCGATCTGGGATTGCGGCATCGCGGCAGGCACGACGAAATGCTGCGGCCCTTCTGCGCCGGACAACAATTCCGCTTCGACATCCTGATGGACATCGGCGGCTTCCGCGACATGCATCGCCACCGCCGCTGCATCCAAATTGGACAGGAACCGACCACCAGGCACGGCTACGACGTCCCCAGCGAAGTAGACGCCGCCGGAGCACGAAAAAGCTACGACGCAATCATGCAGAGCACAGCCGACGCGATCGACAAACTCGGCGACCGGTCACAGCCGGAAGCGAAAGAAAATGCGCAGTACGTAATCCCGCTCGCATTCCGCAAGCGTACTTTATTCAAAATGGATTTCGCCGAAGTAGTTTATATTTCCGAGCTGAGAACCGGTCCTGCCGGACACTTCTCCTATCGCAACGTCGCCTACGCAATGTACGAAGCAGTAGCGAAAAAGCATCCCGCGCTGGCAAGATATTTGCGAGTGACCGACATAAAAGAGCCAGTCGATTTGCTCAAGAGATAATTACCACCCCATCCGTTTCCGCAACTCTGTTATGTGCGCGACATGATGCTTGCCATGCCATCCATAGAGCGCAAGACTTTTCTCCAACGAGACTTTCCCCAGTTCCGGGTGTTTGAAAGTGCGCTTCCAATCAGCCGGCTTTATCGTGCGCAAAAGGCGAACCCATCGGTCATGTAGCGGATCGAGCAGCGCGAGAGAAACGTCCAGTGGAGTCGAGCTAACATCTTCAGTCACCGCCCATCGGTCTTCCATATAAGGCTTGATCGTCGGATCGTCTTCTGTGAGCCCCAGCTTGAATCGAATGTAAGCATTCATATGGCTCTCAGGGACGTGGTGCACAACTTGCCGAACCGTCCAGCCTCCGTCGCGGTAAGGCGTTTCGACTTGTTTTGCATCGAGATTCTTAATCGCGGAGCGCAATGCTGTCGGAGTCTTCTCGATGTCATCAATTAATTGGTTCCGCTGAACTTCGCTAATCGTGCCCTCGAACTTGAATTTTCCAATGGGATAACGGGGATCGCTCATGTCCACCTCGAAAGAATTGGATACAGAAGTCAGATGAGCGCAGTAAGACGAAAGCTGCAATTTTAAGATTGATCGCCGCGGTGCGGATTTATCAACGCATCAATGCCAGGACACGAACGGGCGCAACAGAAGCTTTCCACAGCATCGAGGGGGCGACGATTACCATGCCGCCATCATCCGGCACGCGATCCAAATTAGCTACGTTTTCCAGCGCATAAACGCTATGCGCGAGCGTGTATTGCCGGACAGGGAAGTTTCTGGATGGTCCGTAGTCAACATTCAAAGTATCAATGCCAAGGCCGATTACATTGCGCCCTGCAACCAGAAACTTTGCCGCGTCCGGAGAGTATCCAGGAAAGTGCATCCTGCCTTGCGCATCAGCATTACGATAATCCTTGATCGAGTTCCACCGCGAATCCCACCCAGTGCGCGCGATCACAACCGAACCTAGTGGAATCTGGTTGTGACCGAGCTCCCACCTGGCAATGTCTTCCACCGAAATTTGATAATCAGGGTGGTTCGCAGCGCTCGTTCTCACGTCGAGCACAACCAGCGGCGCAAGCAGTCGGCCCCCAGGAATCTGGTCGATGGTCCAAAGGCCAGGAGCAAAATACGCGGGAGCCTCAATGCGAGTCCCGAACTGCACAGCCGACGCAGCGGATTTTTCAGCAGACGCGTGTGTCAAATCCACGACCGCGTGGAATCCTGTCAACGACGACGAAGAAACAGGATGGCGCTGCGCAAACAAAAATAGCGCGAGCGCCAGCACATAACCTGCGATAAGTGTCCGGATCTTCATTAGCTCTGATACAAAATTGGATGCAAGTAACTGTTACGAGATGCTGTTTACATTTTCTATTCACAAAGGGAAGCCTTCAAGGAACTGCGGGACATGACCTTTGTAGCGGCGCCGTCTCGACGGTTGTCGTGGGCGTCCCGCCCTCACCAGCGATAGCAAGACGCTCTCACGACAGCGGCAATGCTGGTGCTGGAGAAGTCATGCGTCTTCATTCAGACAAACAGCGCAGCAGCACCCGCCGCAATCAAAGTCCCCAGAAAATTAACCGCATCGTTGTTCAACAACTTTCGTTGCTCGAGCGAAGCCCCCAGAAAGCTGTCCGCGATCATCCCAGCCACAGCACCGACAATTGAAACGCCTGCCCACTTAAGAGGTATCAATCCGGTGATCACCGAAACTAAACTGACAAACGCGCCCGCTGCGATACCAGCCACAGTCCCCATCCAACTCACCCCACCATTAGTGCCCGCAGGCACGACCGTCCAATTGCTGATCAGTCGAGCATCAGCGCTTCGCGCCTGTCCCACTTCGCTTGATACCGTATCCGCCGCGGCCTCCGACAATGCCGCTGAAACCCCAAGAAGGAACACCGTCTTGCTGTGAGTAACCGCCGACAACCCCGCACAACCCGCAGCCACGGCCAGATTGGCGAGTACCTGCAAAGCAGTTCTGCCGTCGAGTCGCTCCGCTGTTCCTAGCTTTTCTTTTCGCCGATAGCCAAACCTGGTGCCAACCCAAGTCAGTGTGAATACCGAAACCAGCACCAGAAACGCCCCCAATCCGGCCCCGAGATACAACAAGCAACAGATCCCCGCTCCGGCAATGGCACCCCCGACGGTGACACCTCGCACCCACCGCGCCAAGGCGGCGAATACCACGCTGACAATGACGGCAGCCGCAAGCGGTCGCACCGCTTCCATCCCCGCCAAAGCCTGCATGGTTAGCGCCAGATAAGACATTAGAAATCCCCGCACCGCGGGTATCCTGTCAGATACTACAATGTATGGGGTCGCGCGCCAGCTCGCTACCCGGTATCGTGCTTTAACTCTGGATTACCGCCCCGAGCTTTGTGCATCAAAGTGTTGGATGTAGTTTAAACTCACGATCGCAAGCTTGTAGGTTGCGACGCTGATTCATTCGCCAGTAAGAGGGGAACTATGGCTGCTTCAGTTTGGTCGGGATATCTCACCTTCGGTTTGATTTCAATGCCGGTGAAGCTGTTCTCCGGCGCCCGCAGTTCGGGGATTTCTTTCAACATGCTGCACCGCGACGATCTCTCCCGCCTGAAGCAGCAATACGTCTGTCTAGCCGACGGAAAAGTAATCGAACGCAGCGATACCGTCAAAGGCTATGAGTATCGCAAGGACGAGTACGTAGTCATCGAGCCTGAAGAAATCAAAAAGATCGAGCCCAAAACCGCCAAGACGATGGAGATTCTAGAATTCGTCAAAGCCAGCGAAGTCGATCCGGTTTTCTTCGAGTCCTCTTATTACATGATTCCCGACGAAGCGGGCCGGCGCCCCTACGCGCTGCTCACCAAGGCCATGGAGGAGAGCGAGTACGTTGCCATCGCGAAACTGACCATGCACAACCGCGAGTACACAGTGTTCCTCCGCCCGCACGAAGGTGGAATGATGTTGCACACCATGTACTACGAGGAAGAAATCCGCAAGGTTGAAGGTTTCGGCGCCCCTGACGTAGACCTCAAAGAAGCAGAAGTCAAAGTAGCGAACCAGCTAATCGAAGCGCTCGCCGACGATTTCGATCCCAAGAAATATCACGACACCTTCCAGGAAAATCTCAAAAAACTCATTCAAACCAAATTAGAGGGCGGAACCATCGCCGAAGTCGAGAAACCGAAAAAGCTCGCGCCAGTCGTCGATCTAATGTCGGCATTGAAGCAAAGTCTCGCCGACATGGAAGGAAAGAAAAAACCGGCAGCCACCGCCCCCCGCGAAGCCGCCACTGCGAAAAAGAAATCTCGCGCTCGAGGCTGAAATAGAGCGGTTGCTCAAGATTCGCGTTTGCTCTTTGTAACACTACTTTAATAAAGTTGCCCGATCCGCGCGTTCTTTAACAATTCTTCAAATACGGTGTATACGGTATGGAAACGGTCTGGTGCGACTGAAATACTCATGGTGGTCGCTACGAATTCTTTATGATTTCAGAGGAGCGAATTCGCGAGTTATGTGGTCGAGCCATAGCAGCGCGCGACACGGACGAAATCGGCCCGATCTTGTGTGAACTCAGAACTGCGCTGCATGAGCATGCCGAGCAGCTTAGAACTATGCTTGCCGAATATCCCCTCTTACCATTACGATCTCTGCTCTCGGCAGGCAATATCCCAGGCATCAACACACACCAACACCCGTAACAGAAATGCCCGACGCCGCGCGGCACCCGATTCCGTGAAGTTGACGGAGCAACCACTAAGTTCTGAATGCGAAAGGTTGGATTGATTGGTGGGGGAGAGAGGATTTGAACCTCCGACCCCCTCGTCCCGAACCAGATTTTAGAGTATTGAAATCTGTTGAATTTTGTTGATTCCAAGTGATTGCTGTTGAACTTGTTGCAGCCTGCTTATTGAAGTCTGTTGAACTTTGTTGAAGTCGTGTGCTTTCACAGCTACAAAATCGTCTACAGCCGAAGCATTGCTTCTTTAAGAATTAAGTTCCGGATTGCCAGCCAACCGCGAGCAATCGCGCGGCGAACTGCTATTCGGCGAACTTTAACTTTCCATCTTTACCACGCAACAACACGAAAGGTGCGCCTCCGGTGAGCGCATCCTCCTGGAGGATGTAGAGATCCCCGACGTAACCAGGGCTTCCCGAATGGAAATGAAACTTGGCGGCGTACACTAGCTTCGCAAAATGCTCTGGGGTTTCATCGGGTTCCAAACCCCATGACTCCCGAATTGACGGGATAGCCATCAGCTCAGTCCACTCCCGGATGCTCAGCATATGAAAACGAGTGTCATCGCACCATTTATCAAAATCTCCCGTATGGTTGCTGGTTTCTGAGGCTTCCATGTTTGTGTTTTCACTTTAACCCAGTGCTCTTACTTGTCAAGCTGCTCTCGTTTTGATGCGTGCCCAGTCAATTTCACTTTAGGCCGTTTTGTGCCGCCCTTTCGCTCCTGACGTTCGACACCCAACTGGTTGGGCTGGCCGCCAGCACTTCTCAGTGATTCGGCCACTAACTTGGGGCGATGCGGATAAAACCAGCCGAGAGGATTGATGTCTTAACCGTGTCCCAAGGCAAGTCCGCCCAGAACTACCGATTCGCTCCGGTGTCGCACGTTTGGGTGAAACCAATTGTGCGACCCTGAACCTGTTTCCCTACAAAATGCGACTAGACGTCTTTTCCGTTCCGGTCTAATGTCGCACACGTCGTCATCATTTCGAAGGAGGTATGACATGGCGGACGTGGAGAGCGAACTGGAGCAGGAACTCGAGCAAGAGTTCCATGAGGGCGAATTTGAAGGCGAAGTCGAGGGCGAAGGTTGGCTTGGCGCTATTGGCAACGTCGTGGGCAGCCTGCTCGGTGAAAGCGAGGGCGAATTCGAAGGGGAAGGCGAGTTCGAAGGCGAGTTCGAAGGCGAATTCGAAGGCGAGGGCGAGTTCGAAGGGGAATTCGAGGGCGAGTTCGAAGGCGAGGTCGAGGGCGAGGGCTGGCTCGGCGCTATCGGCAACGTTGTCGGCAGCCTACTCGGTGAAAGCGAAGGGGAGTTTGAGAGCGAGGGTGAGTTCGAGGGTGAATTCGAAACTGAACAGTTCTTCGGGAGCATCGGTAAGTTCCTGAAGAAAGCCGCGCCCATTTTAAAGAAGGTCGCCAAAGTGGCCGCTCCCATTGTCGGCACTGCGATCGGAGGCCCATTCGGTGCCATCCTGGGAAAGGCGGCAAGCTCCGCCCTGGGTGAGAGTGAAACTGAGTTCGAAGGGGAATTCGAGGGGGAGTTCGAAAGCGAGTTCGAGGGCGAGCAGGAGATGGTCCACGAGATCGCTTCTCACGGGTTGTCGCATAACGAAGCCCTCGCCGAAATGATGGCCGAAGCGGCCTCCCAGGAACAAAACGAGGGGGAAGCCGAGGCGATGGCTGGAGCGGCGGTCATCACCGTGCTGTCACCTTCCGATCGGCGCGCCCTTCGCCACATCATGAAGCACCTGGTGCGTGGCGGCGCAGTCCTCGCCCGCATTCTCCGCCGTCGGCGGGTGACCCGGCCTCTAGTCCGTGCTGTTCCCGCCATTATGCGGCGCACTGTTAAGACTCTGAAGCGCAAAGCAGCGAGAGGAATCACGATCACGCGTAAGCGTGCCGCCCGCGAGGCTGCCAAACAGGTTCGTCGAGTGCTCAGCAGTCCACGGGCTTGCACCGCGGCAGTCGCGCGCAACCTCAAGGTGAGCCGTTCTTACAAGCGTCCGCATATGCACCGCCGCCGGCGTCGCGCAGCGCGCTAACCAGGTTCGTCCAAAGCGTGTCGCCACAAGAGATTGAGGAGGAATCATCATGGCATATGAGTCCGAGTATGAATTGGAAACCGAGCTCGAAGGCGAATTCGAGGGTGAAGGCGAATTCGAGAGTGAGTTCGAAAGCGAGGTAGAAGGTGAGGGCTGGCTGGGCGCCATCGGCAATGTCGTCGGCAGCCTCCTGGGCGAAAGCGAGGGCGAGTTTGAAGGGGAGGGCGAATTCGAAGGTGAGTTCGAAAGCGAGTTCGAAACCGAGGTCAGCCCCATCCGGAAAATCTACCCAGATGCCATGATGGAGCATCTCGGGGAACTGGCTGCAGAATCCGAGACCGAACAGGAAGCCGCCGAACATTTCCTGCCGCTGATCGGAATGGCTGCCAGCAAGTTGCTCCCAGTCGTCGCCAAGGCCGTTCTTCCCATGGCAAAGAAGGCCCTTCCACGGATCGCGAAAGCTGTTTCGCGAGTCACTCCTCACCTAACGAAGAGTGTCGCAAAGATCGCCCGCGGCCTGCACCGTAATCCCCAGACCAGGCACCTGCTGCGCGCCGTGCCGAGCGTCGCTCGACGCACGGTAGGCAGCATTGCAAAACGGGCAGCCAGGGGCCACCGTGTGACGCCGCGTGTGGCGGTGAAAACTCTGGCACGGCAGACCAGAAGGGTGCTCGGCACACCGCGTCATCGGGCGCACGCCCTTCGCCGGCACCAGGTGCTCGAGCGCGGCTTCCATAGGCGCTGGGGACGAGGCATTGCCCGTCCGCATGTCGGGCTGGGCAGACTCGCCGCGCCGGGCCGAGTCGTCGGTGCACCGTATCGTGTTGTCCCTGGTGCCACGCCCATGGCAAGACCCGGCGTCAGGTATGGGCGAACTGTCGGCGGCCGATGCATTTGTCCTTCATGCAGTGCGGTTGGCCCCGCACAAACTGTTGCAGCTCCGGCGTACTGCCGGTGCTGTGGCCAGGTGCTGAGGTAAGGAACAATGGCAACGTTTGCGGAGACGCTGTCTGAGACAACAGTACGGACCGAATCGGTTCCCCAGCCCAATCCAGCCGGAACCGCATCCGCCGTACTGTTGCCTTGGCTGCGTGCTCAATCCATCAACGTAACGCGTCATGCGGCCGCGCTCCGGCCGTTTCGGCGCGAGGAGTTCGGCACCGGTGCCGCTTCGCCATCCGAGGGCCACATCCAGGTCGTCAACAAACTGATCTCCACGCTGCGTCGCGGGCTGCTCAAGATGTCGAAGAGGGTCACCACCGCGAGCGGGCAAGCAAGCGCAGAGCCCAGCTCCGCTCACCTGCAGCGTGTGGTAGTCAACAAGGACAACGCGCAGAAGTGGGTTCAGGGCATCGAAAAGATTTGGGACTTTTATTTCGAACTGTTTGGCCAGCGGCAGTCCAAGTACGGCGACTGGTTGCTGAGCTGCGACCGCATCGCGATGGATTGCTATCAGGTCGCTTATACGGGCATTGGAGTAGCCAGATCCATACCCGCTCCCCCACCTTTTTGTTATATGAAAACGGGTTTCGCTCCAGCAACCGTTCGGCGGGGCATACCGGTGACGAAGTTGGGCAAGCAGCTGAATCCGTTTCCGCTCGTACAGTTGCCTTATCACCGTCTGGTCAACCCCTGGACGCTGGGCGCGGTGATGCACGAGGTCAGCCACAATCTGCAGACCGACCTCGGATTAAGTAAGGATGTGCCTCGGACTATTGCGCTCCGGCTTTTGAAGGCCGACCTCGGCCGCTCGGTGGCGTCGACGTGGGCAAAATGGAATCGTGAGATGTTCGCCGACATGAGTGCGCTGTTGCTTGGCGGACCCGAAATTGTAGGGTCGCTCATGGACGTGATCGGACGGGCGCCCGAGGCAGTTGTCGCCTTTAATCCGAGAGGTCCGCATCCTACGCCGTATTTGCGGCTGCTGATCAGCGCCGAGCTGTTGCGCCGTATGGGTTTCACCAAGGAAGCGGAGCAATACGCGCGGGCGTGGACTCGTATCTATCCCAACCCGCGGACTGGAACGATTCCGCACGCGGTATTGGATACGTTTCCCAAGGCGTGCGCCCTAGCCGTGGACACGATGTGCTACCGGCCCTATCGTTCCCTGGGAAACAAAAGTCTGGCTCAAGTCATTCGCTTTGAGAGGAAGGACCAGCAGATGATTGAAGAAGCTTCGCGGCGAATGGCTGCCGGGGTAGATCCTGGCATAATCCCAGAGCGATATCTTATCGGCGCAGCGCGCATTGCGCTCAATCGCCGCCTTGCCCGTCCAGGAATCATCACCAAACACTTTTATCACGAACTGGTGAGGAGATAGCGCCGTGGCATTGGAAGCAACATTCCGAGATTTGCACAGCCAGCTCAAGAAGCTGCATGACAATTTGCTCGCCCTTCGTTTGACGGTGGCTGAAGACAAACCGCTGAGCGGAGAAGCAGCGCTCGTGGATCAGTTTGAAGACAGCATCATGGATGCCATGGGATTGCTTGACGAGTGCCTCAATGCCTCGCGCTCTGCTCAGAAAGCGGTTGGGCATCCATTGGACCTGGACCGTGCTCGGCGGGCATTAACCACCTGCCAGGAGCGCTTTCACCGCGCCGAGCGGAGGTTCTCCGACGAGTTGGTTTCTTACGAAAAGTTGCGGGATCTCGCCAGCGTAAGCGAAAAGCGGGGAAGAGAGTGGGCTTCCTGGGCGAGCAGCGTGAAACACGGACTGGAGCAATGCCGGCAACCAATGGACGCTGTCAGTAAGGCTCTCGCTGCGTGCTGGCAGGAAATCGCCGAGCATGTTGGAACGACGAACATTTCGGTTCAGGCGACCAATATTGGCCAGCAGATCACGACGACTGCGGCTGAATTGCAAGGGCTCGAAAAAGAGGGTGTGACTTGAAAAGCAGCGCGCCTCGGAATAGCGCTTGCGCGCCAAGCGAAGATTCAATCGGTTCTTTTGCACAAGGTCTCTGGAAGTCGTGCGCGGCAGGGTGAGAGGAGATTACCCATGGCTTGGACTATTGCCAACTGCATTGTTACGCGGGAATTCATCGTGGTGACGTACTCGAACGGCAGCCCCGACTTCCACCTGAGTGGCGGGTCCGGGAAGAGTACGAACTTTGTTCTTGACGTGCCCCAGGGGACCGTTATCTCGCTTCCCTCAAAAGCAAACTTTACCTTTTATTCCTCGATCCCTGCGACAGTTATCTCCTGGCCATCGCCAAAGCTACCCGCAGCACTCGAGGGCAAATCCTTCTCCCTGACCATCACGGACGATTCCGTCAACTCGGGGACATTCACGGGCACTGTGAGCCCCGGTGGGGCTGAGTTGGTTGCTCTGCTGCTGAACCAGTTGAGCGGCCCCGTCGCAAACGCTGCTGCTGGGGCAATATCAACTGCGGCAAGTATAGTTTCGGGGGCCATCTCGGGACCAGGCAACAATACGGTCACCGGAGCAATCAGCAGCGCCGCGAGCACCATGGCAGGAGCATTCAACGCGCCTACGTTTCCCATCCTTACAGAGGAGATTGGGTATCCGCCGTCGCCCCTAGCCCGACCGTCCGGCGGCAACGGTGGCATGGCGGGAGGCGCTGCCCTCGGACAAGTGGTCAATCAGGCTTTGAACAGCGTTCTCGGCTGGAAGGTAAAGACCGACGATCCTAAAGGATTCGTCGGCGCCCTGAACGCGTCGTTTACTTGCAAAGAAATTGAAGGACACACCGAGTGCACTTGGCAGCAGCGCAGTGTCGCTGTGCAAACCGATCTTTCGGGAGGCATCACCGGCGCTCAGGCCAGCCTTTATACTCGCGCACAAGACGCGCTTGATCAGTCCTTGCCTTTGCTTGACGGTCTCTATCCCCTCAACCCTGCGGCCGATGTGGAGGACGTGGCTGCTTATAGAGAGGTAGTGCGCAACCAACTGACACAACTGGTCAGCGAATTGGGGTATCTTGGCGGACCGAGAGTCTATCGAGTTGATCAGTACTTCGGCTTACTCTTAGGAATTACTCAGTTGGGCCCGAATATTCAGGCTATCCCTCCGAATTCCAGGTACACGCCGTACACCGCAGGATCATCGCCCACCAAGCCTCCTAGTCTTGGAACTTCCAACTCTGATTTGATCAATGGAAGCTTAGGAAACCTGCGGGACTTGTATGCTATTTACACGACCGGACCTACGTCAGGAATCCCGAGGCGAGGGTCTGCAACTACTTTCTCGAACCCTTACATCAATTCAGTCCCGGACGAGCAAGACACGGCAAATTTCCGGACGATTTCCGACTACGTGACTTCCCTGGCCCAAAGCTGGATCAACAACTATGCGTTCTTTGGGATCGCCAGTGCCCAGCCGTTCTTTGGAACCCAGTTGGTTCAAATTACGCGTCAGTTCTCGGTGGTTGCAGAAGACGTGGATGAAGTGCGGTTTGCCCTGGATTCGGTGTTCATTGGTCCGGACGAGAGGCAAACACTCGCGGTTTATTTCGGCCCGCAAGGTAGTCCCCAGAGCTCTCAAGTGCAGATGTATTTCGAGGACTTTGCGAGTTGGGTCCAGACCTTTGCCTCGGACGATGGGCCGCAGCTCATTCAACAGTCCGGCATCTACGCGGCAGGACAGTCTGTTTTTCAGGTGGCCAATTTGCTATCGGTTTATGCAGGCGGGTGTCTGAACAATCCCGCCAATACTGGGTTGCCGCTGGGCTTCGGAACCCAGCGCGTGCAACAAACGCTGCAGCAACTCGGGGATGATCTGTTAACCCTGGTCACCCTTCTGACACCGTATCAGAACCCGCAGCTCCCTCCGCCATAGGGGATGTGTGTGGTTCGTCCCGAGGAGGCCGCGTTGGACTGAGTATTGATCCGTAAGGAGAGTCAACCCATGGCGACAGAAAAAGATTATCAGAGTCTTATATGACCGCATAGCGGCATTGCGGGAGCAGGTGACCAGCCGGCTATCCGCTGACCTGATCTCGAATCCGCAGCTCGCCGACGCGCTCACCAAGCAGATCGATGACATGCTGTCCTCGGTGGTGGACTCGGACTGCAAGGTTCCACCACCACCAGATAAAGGCCTCGCGTCCCTGATCGGAGTTGGTCCGAGGCCGCCGAGCGAATTCGGCACGACGCGCATTCCGCCGGGCGTCGAGCCCTACGACGAGACCATCACGTCGGAACGCATCGTGGCAGTCGGGGATATGTACTACCTCTGGCAGCATGAAAAGATCGGCGTCTTCCGCGCGGTGCAGAAGCTGCAGGAATTGTTCAAGGCCGGCACGGTGCGGCTTTCGGGTGGCACCAGGCGCGTTCGCTCTGTACCAGTTTGATCGCCGGGACGTGCTGCGCTATACCAAGCGCGATCGGTTGTCAGCTTACAAGCGCATCTTCGGATACGGTGGTGCGCCGGTGTTCCGACGGGCTCGCGGGCGAACACCGACTTTCACAAGCTGTTCTCTCACTTCGTCCACCAGGTCACTTTGTTCTGGCGCGACAAGCGCATTTCCGATGTGATCCGCGAGCGGGCGTACGATCCGAGCTTCGGTTCGATTGCGATTGTGCGGCGCGCCGGACTCGATCTGCGCAATAATCTCAAGTGGCTGTCGTTCGGCCATCTGAATGTGCTGCGCGTGGAAGTGATGCAACTGCTCGAAGAGCGTTCAAGATTCTCGATTCGGCCGACGTGAAGACGCCTGTTCGGCGCCGATAACGCGTGGGATGTGGTGGAAGAAGTTTTGATCCGCTACTACAACGAGCGTCTGGTCACCTCGCCGCGGCAGCGCATGGGAGTGACGGGACGCGAGGTGCTGCGCTGGCTGGCGCAACCGCACATTTTGCAAACCACGCGCGCGCAGTTTGAAACCCTGCTGCTCGAGATCGCCGAGCAATCGGAAGAATGGCTCACCAGCGCGCAAGCCATGAACCTGGCTGGACGGCCGGCATCTGCTAGGGTGTTGCCCTGGGAGCAGAGCCAGCCCATGCCAGCCCATTCGAAGAATGGCAAGCCGCCGGGGATCTCGGCCCCCAAGCGCGCTGCAGCGCGAATGCCGGCGCGAGAAATGGAGACGGAGTACCAGTGGTAACGGTCCCAAGTGCGTCGAGGATTGGCGATGGAGCTTCTAGACGAAAAACGTCTGAGAGAATTGGTGTACGGTGGGGCGGTCCTGGGCGCGGGCGGTGGCGGTTCGATTGAATCTGGATTGGCAGCGGGCCGCGAGGCACTCGCCCAAGGCACGCCTCGCCTGACTCACATTGAAGAGTTGCCGCCAAGGGCTTTAGTCGCAACTTTGTCGATTGTAGGCAGTATGGAGGGCGCGAGGGCGGATCAGCCTCCTCCGCAACATGGGGTGGCGTTACGCCGCCTGGAGGGAGTGGAGAAGAGGTCAATTCGTGCCGTTATCTCCAGCGAGATTGGACCTCAAACAGTCACCTACGGCTGGCGGGAATCCGCGCAGGAAGGAATTTTGATCGCGGATGCACCTTGCAATGGAAGGGCTCATCCTCTGGGCTTGATGGGTTGCATGGGGCTTCACCGTCGTCCTTCTTACATCACAAGCACCGTTGGGATCGGCGGCAGCACCCGAGCCCATACAACCGTGGAGCTGATAGTCCGAGCCTCAGCCACCAAGGCCAGCAAGATGATCCGTCAGAATTCGGCGGCGTCAGGTATTTCCTTGGCCGTCGCACGCAACCCGCTTCCAGCGTCGTATGTGAAAAGAAATGCGGCGGTGGGTGGACTAAAGTACGCCGCAGACGTCGGTAGAATTGTGTTGAACGAAATAAGTCACGGGCTGCCGCGCTTGCTAGAACGTCTCTCCCAGTCGCTGGGAGGACAGATTCTATCGGACGGCTGTGTGAACTCCGCCGCGTTGAGCGAAACGGAGGGCTTTACCATTGGCCACATTCTAATCCGGGACCAGAATGGCGGCGACTGCCGCGTCGCCGTCTGCAACGAATACCTCGCTTTTCAAAGAAAGGGAATAGTGTTGGCGGCGTTCCCTGATCTGATTACGCTATTCGACTTCGATAGCACTCTTCCATTAGCCTCGCCCGAAGTAAAACCTGGAAAGCGGGTGGCTGTGTTTGCAGTACCGCGTGCCCGGCTGAAGCTTGGATCTCCCATGAAAGATCTGGCGCTGCTGCGTCCCATCGAGCGTCTGCTGAACATTCGGCTGACTGGGAACGGTATGCCGGCTCCGCCTGCTCCCGCCGCACAACCCCATCGCAACGGCCGGCGCCTATGATTGTTGACTGCCATTGTCACGCTGGCCACGGCGACAAAATGACAGCACCATGGAACACCGACGCGCCCATTGAGCCTTATCTCCGCCGTGCTCACGCTGCTGGAATCGACAAAACGATCATCATGTCCGCCTTTCACAGCGATTATGCCGAGGCCAATGCGCAGGTCGCCCGTATTGTCGCCCGCCATCCCGGCCGATTTATCGGGTTCGCCTTTGTTCACGCTGTCCGCGATGCCGGACGCATATTCCAGATGGTGGAACACGCCGTCAAAAAGTGGTCCTTTCGCGGTATCAAGGTGCACGGGCACGAAGCCATGCCAACCCGCGAGGTGTGCGCAACCGCAAGGACTCTCCGTCTCCCCTTGCTGGTGGATGTGACCAGCCGTGCCGAGGTGGTGGACATGCTGGCTCCGCAATACCCGGACGTGAATTTCATCATCGCTCATCTCGGCAGCAATACCGATGATTTCAGGGCGCACCAGCAGGTTGTCTACCAACTGGCCCGCTATCCCAACGTGTTTGCGGACACATCTGGGGTACGGCAGTACCACTATCTCGTCGACGCCATACAACACGCCGGACCGCGAAAGCTTCTGTTCGGTTCAGATGGACCTTGGCTTCATCCCGGAGTCGAGATCGAGAAAATTCGATTGCTCGGGCTGCCCCCTGACAAAGAAGCTTTGATTCTTGGCGGCAATATTTTGCGTTTATTGCGTGCGGCACCAGTTGGAGCGAAGACACCAGCGATATCCTCGCTCAGGCGCGCGCGGAGCGCGGTGCCCAGTATTCCCAGAGGGGCGCCGTTCATGCACGTATTTAATGGCTCCTCATCAACTGAGACTCCTTTGTGACACGAGCGTCATTGATTGGCGTGGTTGGTTGGTGTTCACGGAGCTATAAACGTTATACCGAGGAGCGGCGGCCTCTGGTAAGGACTTCCATCTCCAGCAGTCGTGCAACCATCGCAGCGCGCGAGCCAACGCCGAGTTTGGCAAATATGCGCCGGAGATGCGTGCACACTGTCCAGGAACTAATATTAAGAACATCGGCGATGACTTTGTTGGGGTGTCCCTTCGCCACCATGCGGACTATTTCCTGCTCACGTGGGCTGAGCTGAATGCGGGAGCTTGCAGACTGTGGCAGGCGAATAAGAAGGTAACGAGAGCCTTTTACGTCAGTATCAATGAGGACCTCTTCGGAAGTGCTTTCCGCCTGTCCATCAGCCGCTGCTGCACTTTCCTTTTCAATGAGACCTACCAGCGTTCTAAATACCTCAGCCACATGGGTGTCCTCAGTCTCATAGGAGGTCTCCATCTGGACCAGGACTGGGCTGGTACGCATAGCTCTCTCCGGCAACACAACAGAGAGTCTGCTTCAGAAAGCATTTGGAAACGTCGCATCTACGCGAGTTCCCCCCTTGTTGTACATTGTTCCCCTCTTAAGCAGATTCCTATAGGTCTGTTGCTGAGTCCGCGAAAATTCACAAAAATGCCGTGATCTACCGAACCATACAGCGCCATTCGGCCACTGCGCTAGTCGCATTTTCAAGCGACATATCCTCTGAAAACCGCACCAATGCCGAAAGATTAGCCTTACCTCATAAAGCGAGATCGGGCGCCCGACCTCCTTCAGTTGTTGAGAAAAATTTGATTTCCAAACCCGTGATTCTTGCTCTTTGACGCGCAATTGGCAATCCATGCACTTTGACAATCGGAGTAGGTGTGGTCGCAGCAAACGAACCAGCTGTCCTCGTCCAATACCCTTCACCACAATTGTGAAAAGTTTCTGGACAGCGTTGCATCCACGCGTCGGAGTTCTGCATCACAATCCCGAAGCGAGCCCTTGCGGAGGATGACAGTCATCTCCCTTCGCCAGTTGCTGGTGGAGAAGTTGCCTGCTCGGGCATAGCCGGTAGTCTCCAACCAGAGGCTGTGCCACCTTGTCCCGCGGGCTTTGCACCCGGCTCGTGAGCGTATTCCCGGCCTCTGATGAAGAATGTCGCCAGGGATCAGCTGTCGCCACAAACAATGCGGAACTGCATGTGGAGTTTTCAACGACAAGGTGAGAAATCATTCAGAGATTTCGCTGGCAGTTTTGATTTCATCCACGAGACGGATTGAGCCCTGCGGATTTTCTTACCTCTACGGCTTTCGCCGCGTGGAGATTCAGTTCCAGTTTGCGGTCTGGACGATCTCTTCATCGTCTCGCGGATGAGAGGGGCTTAGGTACTGCCTGTCTAGTCTCTACACCTCCCCGGCTGGAATGTGCCCGGTTTGGCTCGGGATTGCCACTATTTGGAGGCTTCCCCGAATTTGGGCAGTTCTGCATCACCGGTTTCCTGGGGCGCACTCAATTTTTGACCAAGTCCGCAGCGTCTGCCATTCCGCCACGCTGGCGTGGCCGTCACAAGGAGAGGCCCACTCCTCGCACACTGTGTGTTCGAGAATGCAGGCATTCATGAGTTCATTCTGGAATGTACGCATGATGGGCGGTCAGTCGACTTCATTGGGCCGGGTCAAATTCGAAATGCGTGGCGCGTTCCGACTCCACAATAAGGAGCACTGCGAGGTCGACCGCGTATTTTGAACTCAGTGGTTTTGACCGTCTACAAAATCGACTACAACGCTGTAGACGGAAAACCAGAAGTGCACTTTAAGTATTTGAAAAGATTGGTGGGGGAGAGAGGATTTGAACCTCCGACCCCCTGGTCCCGAACCAGATTCCAAGCCTTCTTGGTCTACAGTCCGTGATTCGCCCACATCCCCATATTGCAAGTCACTCCGAACTTGAGGACTCTGTGTGAGCGCATCACAAATTAGACGTTGAGATGTTGCTGGCCGGTCGGGCATTTTGTGAAAGAGACACAGTCACCACATCGCGG
Organism: uncultured Acidobacteriota bacterium; assembly: GCA_963743375.1. Lineage (GTDB taxonomy): Bacteria > Acidobacteriota > Terriglobia > Terriglobales > Acidobacteriaceae > JABDBE01. The sequence goes on from CAVUQA010000003.1 coordinate 143,738, forward strand.
CCGCGTGCTTTTGATTCATAGAGACATTGGTCCGCAATTTTGAGCAAATCAACGGATGTTGAACCATGCTCGGGAAACGCGGCTACACCTACCGAGAGTGTGAGCTGTCCAAGGGTCTGCTTCTTGTACTGAAGCCGAAGGCCCTTTACTTCGAAGCGCAGAGCCTCGGCACGGATAGCTGCGTCCTCTGAAGATGATTCAGGCAGGATAATGGCGAATTCCTCACCGCCATAACGGCAGCATATGTCGGTGGCGCGAAAGAAATTGCGAAACAGATCAGCAAGGGACTGCAGCACCATGTCTCCTGCCTCGTGGCCAAAAGTGTCATTGAATCTCTTGAAGTGGTCGAGGTCGATGAAAAGAACAGCGATGGATTGCTTCTTGCGGCTAGCTAATTGCAATTCTCGATCGAGCGATTCCTCCAGGAATCGCCGGTTGAACAGACGAGTCAGTGGATCACGAATCGCCTGTTCACGAAGGGTCTCGCGTAGTTGCAGGCTGGCCAGCGAAAGCGCGATTTGCGAGGCCGCGCTGATGGCTAGTCGTTGCTGAGAATCCCGAACGCTCTCAGCGCCGGCATCGTACCGGGAATCCGCTCCACTGCGGAATTCAATGTGCAAGACTCCAACCGTATTCCCTTGAGCGATCATCGGCACACAAAGACATTCGGTGTTTGAACTCTCCGTCAAATGTTGACACGCGATGCCATTTTCTGAAGGCCTAGTCCAGTGAGGCTGGCCGCGACGGAGAGCCCAGCATGCATCAGGAGGAAATGTCGGCGCTAACGCATCTTTTTTCCCCCAGCGAACCGCTGCCTCGACGAGGTCTCGCGACGACTTAAAGAGATAAAGCGCTCCAGAAGGAGCGTCAGGGAAAAGCTTCTGCACCGAGTTGGAGACGATAGCGCAGGCTTCCTTTACGGTCCCGCTACACTCAAGAAGAGATCCCATTTCGTTCAGTGAGGTCATCTGTTTTGTGCGGAGCTCCAATTCCCGCACCAGTCGGTCCAACGACTCCGCATGTTGCCTCTGTGCCTCATTCGCTCTGATCTGCTGCGAAATGTCCTCGTAGATCAAATATGCGCCTCGTACTTCACCGCTTAGCAGCAGAGGGACGCCATGCAGTGCCAGGTCAAGAACTTTCCCGTCTTGGCGCCGGTGTCGTACCGTCGCATGCAAAGCCTTTCCGGCGAAGATCTGCGGAAGCAGTTGGGCGCCGGAGTGCCTTGCCTCATCGTGAGGGATCCCGATATTTTCAATATCGATCGATGTGAGCTGGTGCCGGTCATGCTGGAAAAGCTTCTCGAAAGCGGTATTGGCCAGTTCAACCGATCCTTGGCGGTCAAGAACGGCGATCCCCAGTGGGCTATTTTGTATCAGCGAGTCTAGATAGGCAGTTCGTTCATTAAGATCCATTGCCAGGCGGTGTCGCTCACTGACCTCAGAGCCCACGATGAGTCCCACCGCAGACAGAACCAGCATGAGAAGAGCGACTTTGGCGAACAAGGCTGCGGTTGGGGGAAACAAATGCATCGCGACTGCAATTCCGAAATTTACAGCCAGCAGGCCGGTGACAACTCGCCGCACTCCCTGCCTCATGGCAATCCAGATGACCGGAATGAAACACAGATAAAAATGATCGTAACGCCCGGCCTCGTTTCCGAACATCACCCAGAGAATGGTTAACGTCGTCAAACCCTGGGCACAAGCTTCTGCGAGCATGCCAAGAGTGAACATCGTTCCAAGGGATCGCGCTGTGACTGGGTGAAGCTGGGGCAGCGTCGGCGAGACCCATTTACGAACATGCGGAAATACGTGGACCAGAAGAAAGGGTGCAATGCCAACCAGGCCGATGGTGTCGCCCAAAAACCACCCTAGGGCTGAAGACTTGTATTCACTCCAGGCAATGCTGTGATCCGCAATCAGGCATGCGACGCCAATGACTGTTGCTCCTGCAGCGGCTGTCGCGCTTACGAAGACGTAGCGGACCACGTCTCGCCGGCGACGTAGCCCAAGATCGATTTGCAGAGGACCGCGTAAGACGTATGCCGCTGCGCCGTAACAAAGAGCAATGCCCACTGCATCGACCGTGTTGCCGAAGGACACGACTGGCTGCGCGTAAATAATCCTGGCAGCAAGAGCATCCGCGAAACAGACCAGAGGCGCATACCTTGGACTTACGCCCAACATGAGCGCCATAACCAGACCGATGGCGGGATACCAAGCGACGAATCCAATGCGAGAAAAGAAAACGATTTCGGGCCGGTTCAGTAGAAGGTACAAGACGATGAATGAGACAGAAACGATCGCATGGCGAACGATAAGGCGTCGGCGCTGCATACGCGGAACTTCCGAGCCTGACTGGCTCGATGTCCGTGGTGCGGAAGGCTCCGCCAGGAAAGGATCGATTGTCCGCTCTCGGATATCCTGCACGTCCATATGTTCCTACAGCCGAATACACACAAATGATCTGCGCTCGCGAATCGGACTTTTTGCGATAACTCAAGAAATCGCCCAGGCTCGACGGCTCACATCTGCATCGATTGCGTCTCCCGACCACAACCGTCGAGCCGAGAGAATTACTGAAGCCTATTTCCGAACGCACGACGTGGCGAGGTCGACCGACCGAACGGCATATCCTGCGTAACCCAACGATTGGTTCTCATGCCTGTCCTGCGGACCTGGCGAGCTTCCGGTTCCTCACTACCTTTCTTACTTCGCTGATGAGTTGTTGCTGCCACGACCCATTCTTTTGTAGCAGGGCCTGAGTGTCTCGGCTGAGAAGGGCGAGCTCATCAGGGCTCAGGCTTTTCGCGGTCATAACCAGTATCGGAAGTTCTTTCAAAGTCGGCTCTTGCCGCACGTGACGGATAACCTGAAAACCATCCATGCCAGGCATCAGCAAATCGAGCAAAACGGCGCTTACCAGCTTGGAAGACAATACTTCCAGGGCTCGCTGACCGCTTCGCACGCTCTGTGTCTCATATCCCGCTGAGCGCAAGGTCTCCTCCAACAGTTCCAGGGTTTCGGGGTCATCATCGACGAGCAGAAGCGCCTGGTCGTCGTCGCCTGGAGACGGAACATGTTTTTGGATAGTTTCGAGGAGAACCGGTTTGCGAATGGGCTTGATCAGATAGTCAGCAGCCCCCAAAGCAAACCCGACGCGCGTCTGGTCCACGATTGAAACGATGATGATCGGAATGTTCGCGGTTTCCGGTGTTTTCCTCAGCGCCACCAGGGTTTCGAACCCACTTCCACCCGGCATCAATACGTCCAGAGTTATAGCGTCCGGCAACAGTTGTTTAGCCTTTGTGACGGCTCCAGGTCCGGAATCCGCCATGGCAATTCGGTAATCCGGTTCCAGATAGCTGGCGAGAAGCTCGCGCGCGGAAACTTCATCGTCTGCGATCAGGACAAGCGGTTTTTCCCGGCCTGCGCTAACCGTGATTGCAGTTGCAGCCAGTACTACCTTTCCAGTTTGGACAGCGTCCGCAGCTTTTGATCCTGCCGGAAGAGTAAACGTAAATCGACTGCCTTTTCCCAAGTCGCTGATCAGCGAAATCGCTCCTCCTTGTTGTTCGACTAGACGCTTGGTAATGGCCAGCCCCAATCCCGTTCCTTGCTGAGTATCCTTCTGACTTCCCTCCACTTGTCGAAATTCCTCGAACACTAACTGTTGGTCTTTCGGTCGGATACCAATCCCGGTATCCGTAACCGAGATGTGAAGGAAGTTTCCTTTCTCGATGCAATCGATATTGATCTGGCCATCCTTGGGAGTAAATTTCACGGCATTACTGAGCAGGTTGTACAGGATCTGCTTGAAACGAACCCGATCGGCGTAAACCGGCAGATTGGTTTCGATGTTTTGCTGAACCTGGATGTTCTTTGCCATTACCAGTGGACGGATCGTAGAGAGCACCTCAGGCAAAGCTTCCTTGACCTGAAAGTCTTCGCACCGGATTTCGAGCTGTCCGGCTTCGATTTTTGACAAATCCAGGATGTCATTGATCAATTGCAACAAATGCGCCGAGCCTTGTTTAATGTGGTTCACAAAGCGCATCTGCTTGCCGTTGAGTTCTCCCGGTATACCCTCGGCCAGCAAGTCGGAAAAGCCCACAATGGCATTGAGAGGCGTCCGAAGTTCGTGACTCATGCTGGCGAGAAACTTACTTTTCATCTGCGTCGCACGCTGGACTTCGCGATTGCGGAGCTCGAGTTCTCGATTGCTAGCTGCCAGACTCTCCGCGAATTTGCGTTTCTCTGCTTCATCCCGCGTTCTCTGGGTGACATCTGCGGCCACCACGACTTCCGCCGGCCGTCCATCAAACTGCAATGCGTATGATGTGATCTCTACATCAATCAGGGTTCCATCTTTTTTCTTGTGCCGCCAGATACCGAGCCTCGCGGCTCCGTCTGTAGCGGACTTCACGGTCTCCAGCATTCGGGGAATATCCTCGGCGGGCCGAATATCCTTTAACGTCATCATCAGGAATTCGTCGTGCGAATAGCCATAGTTGCGCACTGCGGCGGCGTTTACGGCGAGAAATCGCAGTGTCCCCCGATCGTAAACCCATGTAGGATGAGGATTGTTGTCGAACAATTTGCGGTGACGCTCTTCGCTGTCCTGCAGCAGTTCCTGCGCCCGCCTATGCTCAGTAACGTCCCGTGTGATCTTAGAGAATCCACGTAGTTTTCCGGTTCCATCTTTTAGCGCGGTAACGACTACGTTGGCCCAAAACCGAGACCCGTCCTTCCGTATGCGCCAACTCTCCTCCTCATAGCGGCCCGCGGCCAGGGCAATTTCGAGATCTCGCTCAGGCTTCCGATTCTGCAGGTCTTCCGCAGAATAGAAGCATGAGAAATGGCGGCCCAAAATCTCACTCGCCTTATAGCCTTTGATGCGCTCTGCCCCCTGATTCCAGCTGGCGACGTTTCCCGAGGGATCAAGCATAAAAATAGCGTAGTCACTCACCCCGTCGACCAGCAGACGAAAGCGCTCCTCGCTCTCTCGCAACGACTCTTCCACCCGTTTGCGTTCAGTAATATCGCGTGCGACACAGTAAATGAGCTTCTGCGGGTATACGGAAACGGCATTCCACAAGAGCCACTTATAGGACCCGTCTTTGCACCGATAGCGATTTTCAAATGCGAAGGTGACTTCCTGGTTCTCAAGGCGGCCCGCTTCCGCCGTTGTTATCTGACGATCATCCGGATGAACGAACTCCAGGTAAGGCTTGGCAAGCAGTTCCTCGGTAGTGAAGCCCAGGGTCTTCTCAAAGGACGGATTGACACTCTTGAAAAATCCGTCGAAACCGGCAATGCAAAACATATCGACTGAAAGGTTGATAAATCGATTGCCGGTTTCCAGCCGGGAGTAGAGCGATCCCATAAAGGTGCTGACTGCTAAACCCACGACAACTAAAACAAAGCCAAGGAGCCAGACGCGACGCTGTATGGCAAAGACGCCTTGTTGTAAAACAGCCGCAGGCTGCTCCACAAGAATGCCCCATCCGGACTGACCCACTGGTTCGTACCTGGCGAAGAAGCTTTTGCCATCACGCACAAATGTTCCGTAACCCGCCTCAGTGTTTCGCAGTCGTCTGACCGGCTCGTAGCCGCTTAAGTCCACCGGAGGCGCATACGAATCTATGTTCGGACGCGCCGATAAATGACCATTCTGATCTACCAGCGAAATGGTCCATTCGCCAGCGAGTTTGGTCTCTACCAGTTGCCGGCTCATGGTATCGATTGTGCAGGGAGCCATGAGAATGCCGATCGGCTTGCCCGCCGCGTCTCTTACAGGGACCACAATCGCGACGACCAGTTGATGCGTTCCAACCGCAGTCTGATAAACCTCGGAGATATAAGGGTTCCATTGTGCGGCCGTGCCCTTGTACCAATCGCGGTATGAAAAATTCCGACTCAACAAGCCTGGTTGGGGCGGATAAATTGCCTGCATCGTACCATCAAGCCCGTACACGCTGATAAACGCGAAATCCGGACGCAAGCTATGCGATTGCCTAAGATGCCATTCCAGTATTTTTAAATCTCGATGGGTCCATGCCTCAAAAAAAGATGGGCGAGTGGCAATCGATTCAAGAAAAGCGGTGCTCTGACGGAAGTGCTCCTCCACCAAAATTGCCGACGCACGTGAAATCTGCGCGCTCTCTGTGATCCCCTCGGTTTCGGTTTGGTGTCTCAGGACTTGGCCGGCGGAATAGGCGAAAAATACGATGGGCAGGACCATCAACAGCGTAAATAGCGGGTACAGACGCCATCGGCTCGTTGAAATCCATCTTCCAGCTTTGGCGAGCGTAATCATGCCGTTCCTTTGACCGTTCTCAAGAGAAAATGTTCCAGTTCTTGAAAAAGAAGCGTCGGGTTGATTGGCTTTGATAAGTAACCATCGAATCCCGAGCCCAAGATCCGTTCCTTATCGCCTTGCATCGCATATGCGGTGACCGCGACGACGGGCAGCGTGGCAAAATCAGGATTCTCGCGGATCTTGCGCACCGTCCCATATCCGTCCAGCACTGGCATCCCCAGATCAAGCAGCAGGATGTCTGGCTTGAACTCTTCCAACGCTCGGAGCGCTTCCTCCCCATTGCAAGCTTCGATCACTGCGTGGCCGCGCATTTCCAGCAATTCCCGCAGCAGCTCACGGTTCACCGCGTTGTCTTCGGCAATAAGTATCTTCATAACCTATTCACTAACGGAAGCCTTCGCCGTATGCCTTCGATCGCCGGGCTGCTTGCAGCGGGCAGATGATGTTGACAAGGCTGATTTGTAGCAGCATCCCTCGAAGAAACAAATACTTCTGGAATCAAATTCCGGCCGCCGCACCTCGAGCTAGGAACTCAGCCGTATTGGTTCTGACCAACTGCTCGAACTGGTGGAAGATTTCAGCGTCCCACCATCCTTTAGCTACTTCCAACTTCATGGTTTGCAGCGCATCGGTGATAGAAAAGGCAGGCTTGTAAGGCCTGATCGTAGTCAGGGCGTCATAGACATCCACGATTTGCAGCACTCTTGCAGTAACCGGAATGTCCTCTCCTCGCAAACCATCTGGATATCCCGAGCCGTCGAACTTTTCGTGATGATGGCGAATGATTGGAAGTACCAGACGGAATGATTTCAGTGGCGCACAGATCCGTTCGCCCACGACTGGGTGCTCTCGCATGAGTTTCCATTCCTCGGGGGTGAGGCTGGTCGGTTTCAAGATAATCGAATCCGGTACCGCGATTTTTCCTATATCATGAACCACGCCGGCTCTCCGCAGCGCGGTAACCTGTTCGTCCGCGAGACCGAGGTGCTGTCCCAAAGAAGCCGAGTACTGTGCCAACCGTTCGCAATGCCCGCCCGTGTATGGATCTTTGCCCTCAATACTCCGCGCCAGCGCAAACAGCACGGATTCGGCCCGCTCCAATTCGTCGGTGCGCTGCTTGAGCTTGATCAGCGATTGCACCCGGGCCACCAACTCCGCGCGGTCTACTGGCCGCGTCAGAAAATCATCAGCGCTGGCTCGGAGCCCTTTGATGCGATCTTGCTTGTCGGACAATGCTGTGACTAGGACGACGGGTATCAGGTAGGTTTCGCTGTTCGCTTTTATCTTACGGCACGCCTCGAATCCGTTCATGCGCGGCATAAGCACGTCCAGAATGACTAGATCAACTGGGACCTTAGTCAGTTGATCCAGCGCTTCTGCTCCGTCCGACACCGTGATGACCGTAAAGCCTTGTGTGGTGAGAAGTTCTTCTAGCAGTTCACGATTGGTCGCTTGATCGTCGGCTACTAGAATCGTTCCGGTAATTTCCGACTTCGGATGCAACAACACATATCACCTACGCATTCCTGCTGCATAGGTGCTAAGTTCGCATAACGAGATCGGTCTGGAAAGGTTACCGAAGTTATTTGGCTCTCTCCTGAGGGCGCGTTTAGTGCCCGCTAGGATTTCTCAACCTGCCTGATAAAAGTGCGAATTTCCTCTTTGTTCTGGTCGCTCATGTGGGTGAATTGGATGCCCTGCCGATTTTCCTTAACCCAAACAACTGTACCCTGTCCCTCGATCGTGATTGCGGAACTGGGGAGTTGGAACGAAACTCGCACTGTCTCTTTTGGCCTGAGATCTTCGACCTCCAATTGCATCCCTGCCTGGCTAAGATTCCACGTCCTGCCACGGAGCGTCCGCGAGCTAGCATTGCAAGTGACCTCGGTTTGCATGGGCACACGCGTGGCGCGACGGCGGTTCTCGAAGAGCGTTCCCCGCACTGTGCGGAACAAGCCACTCAGTTTTTGCCGATCCACCGGCTTTTGAAGGAAGAAAGTAGCCCCCGTCGCGAAGGATTGCTGCATCGTGTCCCGTTCATCACGCCCGGTCACGATGACGATTGGTGTCAATTTGTTCCAGGAACTTTCACGGATCTTCTGCGCCAGTGCAAAACCGTGCAGCTTGGGCATTTCCAAGTCAAGAAATATTCCGTCGAACTTTTCCTGATTTACTATTTTGACGGCGTTCTGGCTGTCGCTGATCGGGCGGACCTCCGCTTCCAGACTTTTGAAGACCTCGGTCATTAATTCCAGGCTCGCAATATCGTCTTCGACCACCAGCAGCTTCAGCGAAGCCATGTCCACTCCAAGATTGTCGCACTCTATGTTGCATTCACTTTTAGTACATCAGAGCGTTAACGACAAGAGACCCAGTGTTCACAGCACTCATGAGCGGAAGGGGGCTTGAAAAAAAATCTAAATCGGTCGGTCGCTGCCGATTTACTCCTGCTACAAGAGCCTGACGAGCAGGAAGATGAAGGCGACGGCAAAGAAAAGGAAATTCTCAATCACCTTCACCCTTGGAACTCTTTCTGACTCACTGTCACCATCCCTCTAGGGTGACAAAGTCTCGTTGCACTTAGGGGGTGACATTATCTTGGAGCATCTACACTGTCTTTTGAAGTCGTTGACAGTTCTCAAGAAAGATGCGATGGTATTGGGAACTAAAATTGCCTAACTGGCAGTCCAAGAATATTGGCGGTCAAAGAACATTAATGATAAGTCGTGCCCAAGCCTTGTTGTCGTCGTGGAAACCAGTTTTCTGGTTTCGGGCGGAGCTGTTTCGTGTGCTCATTCTGCTGGTCCTTATTATTATCACGGGTGTAGCTGTAGCACCCGGAGCCAGCGGATGATGTAGCCAAGAAGAGATTCAAACTAAAGGCCATCATCCAGAAAAGATGATGGCCTTTAGTTTTTTGGGGCAGTTTGCAGACGAGATTCCTCGTCGCTTGGCTCCTCCAACTGATAGGCGAATCGGGACCAAAGGGAATCGCAGAGAATTCGAAGGACAGCATTGCAGGAAGGGAAAAGATTGGAGCGGGGATGAACGAAACGAAACTCAATAGCGCGGCACTTACGCAAGGGCCTAGTCGCGCGCCCGCCCGCGCCATGTTGAAAGCTGTGGGATTCACGGATGAAGACCTGCGACGTCCTTTGATTGGGGTGGCCAATACGTGGATTGAAATCGGCCCTTGCAACCATCACCTGCGAGAGCTCGCGGCGTCCGTCAAGCAAGGCATTCGGTCCGCTGGAGGCACGCCGATGGAGTTCAACACGGTTTCCATTTCCGACGGAATCACCATGGGGACCGAGGGCATGCGTACATCGCTGGTCAGCCGCGAGGTGATTGCGGATTCGATTGAGTTGGTGGCGCGGGGCAATCAGTTCGACGGCATCGTGGCGCTGGTGGGATGCGACAAAACTATTCCTGGAGCACTCATGGCACTTGCGCGGTTGAATCTTCCGGGCCTCGTGCTCTACGGCGGTTCGATTGCACCCGGCAACTTCCACGGAAAGGATGTCACCATTCAAGACGTATTCGAAGCCGTGGGTGCCCATGCGCAGAAGCGGATGAGTGATGCGGATTTGTTGGCGATGGAGAACAGCGCATGTCCGGGAGCGGGCGCATGCGGCGGGCAGTTTACGGCCAACACGATGGCGATGGTCTGTGAGTTTCTCGGGCTTTCGCTGATGGGCAGCGCTAGCGTGCCGGCGTTGGATGCGAGGAAGCCGGAAGTTGCTCAAGCTGCGGGCGCGAAGGTCATGGAGTTGCTAAAGCGCGATCTGCGTCCGCGGCAGATCCTCACTCGCGATGCTTTTGAGAACGCGATTGCCAGTGTGGCTGCAACTGGTGGATCAACTAATGCGGTGTTGCATTTGCTGGCGGTTGCGTTCGAGGCCGGGGTGGACCTCACTTTGGACGACTTTGATCGCGTTTCGGAGCGTGTGCCGCTGCTCGCCGATCTCAAACCTGGAGGAAGGTTTGTCGCTACGGATTTGTATCACGCGGGCGGCACCGCGTTGGTGGCGAAGCGGCTTCATGAGGCGGAGCTATTGCATGGGGACGCGCTTACTGTCAGCGGCAAGAGCATTGCGGAAGAGGCGCAGGGTGCGGTCGAAGCGGCGGCGCAGGAGGTGGTGCGTCCGCTCAGTCGTCCCATTAAGCCGACCGGTGGCCTTGTGATCTTAAAAGGCAATCTTGCTCCGGAGGGATGCGTGGTCAAGGTTGCAGGACATCAGCACGTTCATCATCGAGGACCGGCGCGCGTTTTCGATAGTGAAGAAACGGCGTTCGCGGCGGTACAGCAGGCGCAAATTCGCGCTGGGGATGTGCTGGTCATTCGCTACGAAGGCCCCCGCGGCGGACCTGGCATGCGCGAGATGCTGGGCGTAACGGCAGCGCTGGTGGGCGCGGGTCTGGGCGACGCGGTGGCTTTGCTTACCGACGGCCGTTTTTCCGGAGCTACGCATGGATTGATGGCCGGCCATGTTGCGCCGGAAGCAGCTTGCGGCGGACCCATTGCTGCGCTTCGCGATGGCGACATCGTAGTCTTTGATATCGGGCGGCGGGAACTTCGCGTGGAGATTTCCGATGGAGAGATCCGGAAACGGCTTGCCTCGTGGCAGCCACCGGAAGCACGCTACCGGACCGGAGTCATGGCGAAATACGCGCGGCAAGTTTCATCAGCGGCACGGGGCGCGATTACGAATTAGCGGCGGCGTGAAGTCCTTTGTGTACCTTCGTGTCCTTTGTGGTTAATGAAGTTCAAATGCTAGAACCACAGAGGACACGAAGGTCCACAAAGGAAGAAAGTCATGGAACTTATGAAGAAAACCGGTGGTGAGATTATCTGGGAATGCCTGAAGCGGGAAGGCGTTAAGCACATCTTCGGATATCCGGGTGGAGCGATCCTGCCCGCCTACGACGCGCTTTGTAAATATCCGGAGATCCACCATGTGCTGGTGCGCCACGAACAGGGCGCGGCTCACATGGCGGACGGTTACGCACGCGCGGGCGGCGGAGTTGGTGTCGCCATTGCAACATCTGGACCCGGCGCGACCAACTTGGTCACCGGCATTGCCACGGCGATGATGGACTCGTCGCCCATCGTCTGCATCACCGGGCAAGTGGGCAGCAAGCTGATCGGTTACGACGCTTTTCAGGAGACGGATATTACTGGCATCACGCTGCCGATCACCAAGCATAACTACCTCGTCACCCGGGCCGAAGATCTTGCGGCTGCGATGCGCGAGGCTTTCTGGTTGGCGAAGTCGGGGCGGCCGGGGCCGGTGCTGATCGATGTCACCAAAGATGCCCAGCAGGGGAGTTGCGAGTTCGATTGGGATGCGGCTGAACCCCGCCACCGTAATCGTTGTCTCGCGGCTAGTTCGGCCGCGCCTCAATATGGTGACGCCCTCGAGTTGATCAACTGTGCCAAGCGGCCCGTGATCCTGGCGGGGCATGGCGTTCTGCTCTCGGACGCGATGCGCGAAGTTTGTGCGCTTGCCGAACGCGCCCACATTCCCGTGGCGATGACGCTGCTTGGCATTGGTTCTTTCCCGGCGTCCCATCCGCTGAATCTTGGGATGATGGGAATGCACGGCGAGGCCTGGGTGAACACGGCAATTCAGGAGGCTGATCTGCTGCTCGCGCTCGGCATGCGCTTCGACGATCGCGTCACCGGCAATCTCAAAACCTATGCGCCCATGGCGAAAAAGATCCATGTCGAAATCGATCAGGCTGAAGTTAATAAAAACGTCAAGATTGACGTGGCACTGATCGGAGATTTGCGTGAAGTTTTGTGCGAACTACTGCCGCGGGTGGATGCGGGCAATCGAGAGCCTTGGTTGTCACGGATTCAGGAACTGAAAGGTGACTCGGCGGTGCGCGACATCCAGAACTTGCCCGACGATGGCCATCTCTACGCCGCGCATGTGGTGAATGATCTGTGGCGTGAGACGGGTGGGGATGCAGTCGTGGTGACGGACGTTGGCCAGCACCAGATGTGGGAGGCGCAGTATTACAAACACGACAAGCCGCGGACTCTGATCACGTCTGGGGGGTTGGGCACGATGGGTTTCGCGTTGCCCGCCGCGATCGGCGCCAAGTTCGCGCGGCCCGACGCGGAAGTTTGGGTCGTGGCCGGGGATGGCGGCTTTCAGATGACAATGGCAGAGCTGGCAACGATCTCGCAGGAGAAGTTGGAGGTCAAAGTTGCCATCATCAACAACGGCTATCTCGGCATGGTGCGGCAGTGGCAGGAATTCTTTTATGAACGGCGCTACAAAGCTACGCCGCTGTACAGTCCGGATTTTGTGAAGCTTGCCGAGGCTTTCGACTTGCACGGCGTGGCTGTTCAGAAGCGCGCCGAGGTTGTGCCTGCGATTCGCCAGGCGCGCGAGCATCGTGGCACTTACGTGATTAACTTTTGCGTGGAGCAGGAGGACTCCGTTTTCCCGATGGTGCCTGCTGGTGCCGATCTTCACGCGATGATTCGTCGTCCCAGTCCATTGGTTGAAACTGCGCAAGACTTGTGAGGAAACATGCTGATGACACTAGTGGTGCAGGTCGAGAACAAGCCCGGAGTTCTGAACCGGGTGGCATCGCTTTTTCGGCGGCGCGGTTTCAATATCGAGTCGCTCACAGTCGGGCATACGGAAAAGCCGGGAGTCTCGCGAATGACCATCGTGGTTGATACCGACGAGGCTGGCGCTCTGCGGATCGAAGCCAATTTGTACAAGCTGGTGCACGTGCAGCGAGTCGAAAACGTGACGGCTACTCCGTCGGTGTTTCGCGATCTGGCCATGATCAAAGTGGCTGCGACCCCGGAAACACGGGCTGAGATCATGCAGCTGGCGCACGTGTTTCGCGCCCGCATCGTCGACGTCAACAGCGAGTCGCTGGTGATCGAAACTACTGGCACCGAAGACAAGATTGACGGCCTGGTTGAGATATTACGCGGCTTCGGAATTCTTGAAATGGCGCGAACTGGGCGCGTGGCGATGACCCGCGGTCCCCGACCCGAGGCTTCGACGGGCGTATCTGGGCAAGACGATTCGCTGGAGGACGAATCCGTAAGTTATTCGGTTTAGTAATTCATTTGTGAGGTAAGTATGGAAAACCTGAAACAGAAGTTAGAGAAAACCCTGGAAGAACATCAGCGCGAGAGCGGACTACACATGATTGGAGGCCGTGAGCGGCTAGTGGCGCGGCTTCTGAAGGTGCTGGATCCGTCCCTTCATGGCTCGGGAAATGCGGATCATAGCCCGTCTGATGAAGACGGCCGCTGCTGTCAATAACCGGTCGAGTGAACCAGCTACGCTGTGCACATCCGATCCAACACAAAAAAGGAGAATACAAATGGCAAAAATGTATTACGACAAAGATGCTGACCTGAGCCTCATTCGTGGCAAAAAAGTCGCAGTGATCGGCTACGGTTCACAGGGTCATGCACACGCATTGAATCTTCGCGACAGCGGAGTCGAAGTCATGGTGGCGCTGCACCCGACCAGCAAATCACGGGCTCGCGCTGAAGCGGAGGGCCTGCGCGTGGTTTCCCCCGCCGAAGCCGCGGTTTGGGCGGATGTCATCGTACTCCTGGCGCCCGACACAACCCAGCCGGGGCTGTACCGCGACGCGGTTGCGCCTCACCTTACAGCGAAGAAGACTCTGTTCTTCGCACACGGTTTTAACATCCATTTCAAAACTATCCAACCGCCTACCGACGTGGATGTGATCATGATTGCCCCGAAGTCGCCCGGCCATCGTGTCCGCGAGGTGTTTGTCGACGGCGGTGGAACCCCCGCGTTGCTCGCCGTATATCAGGACGCAAGCGGATCGGCGAAGGCCTTGGCTCTTTCCTACGCAAGGGCGCTGGGAAGCACGCGTGCCGGCGTCATCGAGACCACCTTCGGCGAAGAAACCGAAACTGACCTTTTCGGCGAGCAAGCCGTTCTCTGCGGCGGCATAAGTGCGCTCGTTAAAGCTGGTTTCGAAACTCTGGTCGAAGCTGGATACCAGCCCGAGATCGCTTACTTCGAGTGCATGCACGAGCTGAAACTGATTGTGGACCTGATGTACCGTGGCGGCCTGAATTACATGCGGTACTCCATCAGCGATACAGCCGAGCACGGAGATTACACTGGTGGGCCACAGTTGATCACCGAGGAGACGCGGAAAACTATGCGCCGCATGCTGGGCGAAATTCAGCGCGGCGAATACGCTCGCAAGTGGATTGCGGAAAACGAAGCTGGGCGGCCGTGGTTCAACGACACTCGCAAGCGCGAGCAAACTCATCCCATCGAGCAAGTCGGAGCTGAGTTGCGCGAGCACATGTCTTTCCTGGATCCTGTGCGGATCACAGCGGAAGAAACACCGGAGAAGGCGGCGCAGCCGGCCGAGTTTGTAGCCAGCGGCACTGACTGATCCGAAAGGTAAAGAGGTCGAACCTATGCATGTCTATGACTGGAACTCGATGCAGCCGGAGGCGGTGACCGAACTGTACCGGCGCACCGTCGCGCAGGGAGAGAAGATGAGCGTGGCTCGACTCGAGGTCGCCAAGGGATCGTCCACTCGAGCTCACCGCCATGAGAATGAGGAGGTCATCATTCTGCTGAAAGGGTGTTGGCAGTTTCATTTCACGACTGGCGACGTTATGTTGCGTCCCAACCAAATACTGACCATTACGCCGGGCTTGGAGCATTCGTCCGAGGTGCTGCAAGACGTGGTGGCCATCGACGTGTGCAGCCCCGCTCGCGAGGACTGGCTCAGTGGAGCTGACCGCACGCTTCATTACGATCCTGATCAGAGTTTGTGGGGTGTCTAGGCAATTGAGAATTTTTCATTGGCGCCCGCACGGGCGTGGACGCCCGCGCCTACATTGAGGAAATTATGTTCAAGCAGACGCAATGGGTGTGGATGGATGGGGAGATCGTGGCCTGGAACGATGCTACGGTCCATGTCTCATCTCATGCTCTTCACTACGGAACCGGAGTGTTCGAGGGGATGCGTTGCTACGACGCCGAGGATGGTCCGGCGATTTTCCGGGCGGACGCGCACCTGAAGCGCTTTTGCGCCTCGGCGGAAGTGTACGGTCTCCGAATCCCGTATTCGGCGCAGAAGCTTATGGAGGCAATGTGCGCTCTCATTCGGGTGAATGGCTTCCAGAGTTGCTATATCCGGCCAATTTGTTATTACGGCAGCAAGAGCCTTGGCCTGCTGCCTGATCGATGCCCTGTGCATGTCGGCATCCTGGTTTGGCCATGGAACACGATGCACGGAGATGCAGCGTTGAAGAGGGGTGTGCATATCGGCGTCTCAAGCTGGACCAAGTTTCACCCCACGATGATGCCCACGACTGCGAAAGCTTGCGGCCAGTACATCAACTCGATTCTGGCGTTGCGCGAAGCCGTAAGCGAAGGCTTCGATGAGGCTCTGTTGCTGGATCTCAACGGAAATCTCAGCGAAGGGTCAGGCGAGAATTTATTCCTCGTAAAAGACGGTATCGTGCTCACAAACGACGAGCGCCACTCGATCTTGATGGGAGTGACGCGAGAGGCCGTGATCGCCATCACGCGCGATCTTGGTATTCCCGTTGAAGTCCGTGATCTTCGCCTGGAGGAGCTTTCCTCGGCCGATGAAGCTTTCTTCACTGGAACCGCCGCCGAAGTGACGCCCATTCGCGCCGTGGACGACCAGCCGATCGGCAGTGGCAACCGCGGGCCCATTACGGAAAAGATTCAGGAGAAATTTTTTTCCATCGTCTACGGCCGCGAACCGGCTTACAGCGCATGGCTGCACCCGGTTCCCACTGGGATCGCTCAAGTCGGCTTGACCGAGCCGGGATGAACCAGCGCTATAGGCGAGCTTCACTGACAAATGGTTACGCTCAACGACATCCAGAACGCGCTTTGCCGGATTCGCCCGACTATCGGCATTTCACCTGCAGCGCAGTCGCATGAACTGTCTCGCGTAGCGGGTGGCCCAGTCTTTCTCAAACTCGAAAACCTGCAGCGGACGGGGTCGTTCAAAGAACGCGGAGCGCTGAACAAACTTCTGACCCTGACCGCTGAACAGCGGGGTCGAGGCCTGGTAACTGCCTCCGCCGGCAACCACGCTCAAGCAGTGGCGTACCATGCCGGCCGGATTGGAGTGAAGGCTCAGATCTGGATGCCGCTTACCACCCCTCTGGCCAAGGTGTCAGCTACTCGAAAGCACGGCGCCCAAGTCGTGCTGCACGGTACCAGTTTCGATGAGGCCTATACCGCGGCGCGAGCACGCTGTTGTCACGAGCAACGAACCTTCGTTCATCCCTTCGACGACGAGCACGTAATTGCCGGTCAGGGTACGCTGGGGCCGGAATTGCTCGAACAACTACCGCAGCTTGACGCCGCCATCGTGCCGGTCGGGGGCGGTGGTCTCATCGCTGGCGTAGCGGTTGCGCTAAAAGAATTGCGGCCGCGTATTCGTTTGATCGGTGTCCAAACCTCTTTGCTTCCATCAATGTCTGCCGCGCTTCGGGAAAAAGTTCCCGTACTTCTTCCCGCCGCTTCGACAATTGCGGATGGCATCGCGGTGCGCTTGGCCGGCGAGAAGACGCTGCCCCTGGTGCAAAAATATGTCGACGATCTGGTCCTAGTGGATGAAGAGGAAATCGCGGCCTCGATTCTTTTTTTGCTGGAGCGGGAAAAAACGGTCGCAGAGGGCGCGGGAGCAGTGGGTGTTGCCGCGCTGCTTCACGCCAAGATCGATCTCGATGGTCAAACGGCTGCAGTCCTGGTGTCGGGCGGCAACGTTGATGTCACACTATTAGCGCGAATCATCGAACGGGGCTTGGTCAAGGACGGCAGGCTGGTCCGTTTGCGGATTCACCTTCCCGACCATCCCGGTGCCCTCAATCGCCTCACAGGAGTGATTGCAACGAAACTCGTCAACATCGTCGAGACCAGCTACGAGCGAGCTCATTACGGCGTGGGGCTGGGCGACACAGCGATTGACCTTACTATGGAAACGAGAGGCCCCGACCACTACGGAGAGTTGGCGTCGGCGCTGACGAAGTCTGGGTATGACTTCGAACGTGTGATTTAATTGTGCTACTTCGCGGGGGACAGAGTTCGCGGAGAGAATAAAAGGGAGTCGCGGAGAGCTAGTTCATGATTATTAACATGCGAGAGCGGGCCACCGATGCAGAGATCCAACACGTCATCGACCGGGTAAAGGAAGCGGGATACCAAGCGCACGTCACACGTGGAGAAGAGCGCACCATTGTGGCTGCGGTCGGAAGTGGCGGACGGCGGCACGAACTGGAGGCGCTGGCGGCTGCACCGGGTGTGGACGGCGTGGTTCCTATTGCGCAGCCTTTCAAGCTTGTAAGCCGTCAGGTAAAGCCGCATCGCACCGTCGTGAACGTCGGTGGCGTGGGAATCGGAGACGGAAGCTTTGTGGTGATTGCCGGCCCGTGCTCGGTCGAATCTCGCGAGCAACTATTTTCGACCGCTCGAGCCGTGAAGGCTGGCGGAGCTCGATTGCTCCGCGGCGGCGCTTATAAGCCCCGCACGTCCCCGTACGAATTTCAGGGCCTCGGGGTGGAAGCCCTCCGGTTGCTCAGTGAAGCGCGCGAAGAAACCGGTCTGCCGGTGGTCACTGAGGTGATGAGCACAGAGGACGTTGACGTGATCTGCGAACATGCCGACCTGCTGCAAGTGGGAGCACGCAACATGCAAAATTTCGCGCTGCTGCGTCGCCTGGCTAAAGTGGACAAACCGGTGCTTTTGAAGCGCGGCCCATCGGCCAGCGTCAAGGAGTGGCTGCTGGCCGCTGAGTACCTGGTAGCGGGTGGGAACCCGAACGTGGTGCTGTGCGAGCGCGGCATCAAGACGTTTGAGACAGAAACTCGAAACACGCTGGATCTCGCGTCGGTCGCGCTAGCCCGGGAACTGACTCATCTGCCGGTGATCGCCGACCCGTCGCACGGAACCGGGCGTCCCAGTCTCATTGCACCCATGTCTCGCGCAGCTGCCGCGCTCGGTGCTGATGGGCTTATGGTCGAGGTGCATCCCTGTCCCGAGCGCGCCCTCTCGGACGGCCCTCAATCCTTGGACCTCCCCGGTTTTTCGCGGCTCATGCAGAGTTTGACCGAACCCTTGAGAGCTATTGAGATTAGCTAAAGGCGACGTTTCACGCGCCATCGCTGTGGGACTCCAGCATTCCGGGGAGAGCAAACTTCTTTTGGAAGCCCAATCACACAATCTGCTGGTCTTCACCGCCAGTAAATTCTGCCAATAATCTCATTGCTACACCAGGGCCGAAGAACTCGCGACGGGGAAGCTGATCATCACTTCAAGTCCTCCACCGCTGCGGTTCTGCGCCTTGATTTCACCACCATGAAATCTCACAGCTCGTTGCGCGATCGCCAATCCCAAGCCGACTCCGCCAGTAGAACGTTCTCGTGACTCGTCGAGGCGAAAGAATGGACGGAATAAGTCGTCGAGAGACGACTCCGGTACGCCAGGGCCGTGATCTCGGACCGCAATCATGGCAGTGGAAGCGGCGGCGTAGTTGGCTACACACGTGAGACAGACTTCTACTTCCGTGTGCTCAGCCGTGTAGCGAATCGCATTACGAATTGCGTTCTCCACGGCGCTCCGGAACAGTTCGGGACTGCCGGCCACTGTGCAATCTTCCGACGTGTGCAGAACTACGCGGCAGTTGCGAAGGCGTGCCTCGAAGTCCGCATCGGCCACAATTTGTTGTAGCAGGTCAGCAACATCAATGGTCTTCGTATCGGCAACCGATTCGCAGGCGTCAATTTTGGAAAGCGTGAGCAGGTTACTGATCATGCCGTTCAGTCGTTTTGTCTCTTGCTCAATCCGCGCAATTGCTGTCTTCACCGCCAGGCCATCTACGTTGCGAATAAGTTCAGCGGCAAGATTGATCCGCGTGAGCGGCGAGCGGAACTCGTGAGAAACGTCGCTGATCAGTCTTTTTTGCGCGCACATCAGTGATTCAATCTGTGCCGCCATCTGGTCGAAATCTCGTACCAACTCGGCAATCTCATCATGCCGATGCGTTATCTGCTTTCCAGCACGCGCGGCCAGATTTCCTCCTGCAACTTCTTGTGCGGCGTTCCGCAGGCGAACAATGGGAGCACTCAAATACCGTGCAAGCCAAAAGCAAACGATTCCTGAAATTGCCATTGCGACAGCCAAGCTCCGCAACAGAGGCGGTCCCGGGACACCGGGCATGTGCGACAACCTGCAAACCACTATGTACCGCGTACCCGCTTTCGACACCACAAGGTCGGCGAGCAAAGCGTTGTTTCCTAAACGAGAGAATTTCACTTTGCCTTCGGCGGCGGCGAGCTTAGCTATATCTCTCGCCTGCGGAGAAACGTACTGCCCAGTAACGTCGGCGCCTCCGGCATCGAGCAAGAAGATTTGATCGTAGGATCCTTGCCGAAGGCGTTGCATGAAGTCATTGAGTTCCCGCTTGCCGCCCCTTTCGTAGGCTTGAACGAGATTATCGGCTTGGATTGCAAAAGCATCGGAAATCAGGTTTTGCCACGCCGGTAGGGGCAGATCAGGTCTGAAAAACAAGCTACCGGCAATCGACACCGCCACCACAGCCCAAAACGATAGAAATATTTTCCAGAAGAGAGTCCTCACGGCTGATCAGTGCTTCTCCATTTGAGCCCGCGCGGTGTAGATATACCCTACACTGCGGATGGACTTGATGCGTTCCTCTCCCGAGGACTGCAGACCCAATTTACGACGGAGTTTGCTGACGTGAACATCAATGCTGCGATCCAAAGGAGAGAAATGCCGGCCTAGAACTGTTGTCGCAACCCGCTCTCGGGTAACCACCTGGCCTGCTGTGCTCAACAGCAATTCGAGGAGATTGAACTCAAGCGCAGTAAGTTGGACGTCTGACCCCGCGCGCCTTACGGTGTGGGTTCCCTTATCCATTTCGACGTCGCCTAGCACAATTCGCGAGGGGCCTCGCGACTTATCTCCCGGACCCGTTTCAGGCCTCCGAAGGATCGCGCGAATGCGAGCCAGTAGCTCCCGAGCCCTAAATGGTTTGGGAACGTAATCATCAGCGCCCACCTCCAACCCTATGATTCGATCTACTTCCTCCCCTCGCGCAGTTAACAGCAACACACGAGCGTTCGACTCGGTTCTAAGCCGACGGAGCAATTCAATGCCATTGATTTTGGGAAGCATGACGTCGAGCACGATCAGAGAATGTTCTCCAGACAATGCTCGCTTCAGACCTACTTCCCCGTTGTGAACGGTCTCGGCATGAAGTCCTTCCGACTGAAGGTATTCCGCCAGCATCCCACACATTTCAACGTCGTCGTCGATTACGAGTATGCTCTCCATTAATTTCCCTGATACAAGCCTAGATGACTGAGAGAATCAAATGGGAGGATAAGTTTTGTAAAGTTTGCGTAAATGTTCGCAAAGAAATGGAGAACCTGATCGCCCAGGCCAACGGTGAATCTGCCGCGAAATGAGCGCTAGCGAGCGCCCATAGAGACTGGCAGGCTCTCAGATAAGCCACGCGGCGGGTTGAAAGCCGTACGATCGCGACGCATTGCTTGCAGAAGCGGCAACAATTCGTTGCGCAATCGGCCCTTATGGATAAGCGCGTTAACGGACAGCATAAGCCCTGGCGCATCCAGCGGAATGCAGCCGGCGAAGGACATGCCAACGATCTGAACGTCGGCTCCAATGATAGTTATGGCTGCGATTGCCGACATCGCTGAAGGCATTTCTATATCAATCAGAACCAGGTCCGGTCGAAGATTTACCACCAGTTGAATAGTCTCGTCGAAGTTGGCGGCTCGTCCAATGAGATCCACACTATCGTGAAGATCCAATACCTGGCGGACCGTTTCAAGGTATCCGGGCGTTCCATCTGCCACGATCGTGCTCAACCTCGAGGTTTCGTATTCGGGCGTTATGCTGCCCCAGTGCTCGCTTCTATCAATTGCAGTTCTCATAGTTGACTCCAAGTTGCTTATTCCAGATAACCTAACTCAAATGCAGATGGGCCGCGTAAAGAGTTCGAAAAGGCCACGTAAAGTTTGTTAACTTCACCATCTCTTTCCGAACGCTCTACTGAGTTTGCCTTGCGGAAAATCTCTCAACCTTGTCTGCCGTATCGTGCGCATCCTGGTTGTGGGGAGAATTCGATGAGTTTGCGGCCTGCTCCATATCGTGCTCCAAGCTGTCATGCAGCGTGCTCAGCACTTGATACTGCATCATCGATATCTCATATCCCTCTTGAGCCAGATATTCTGCTTGTTCATGCTTGATTTCGCCCTTGTCCACTGCTTGCGAAATCTCGGACAACTCCGCGGAAGTTCTCTCCGCGATCACCGTCATGGCGATTTCATAGCTCCGGAGCACATCGGCCGGCCCCAGAGGGATCTCCGCTTGAACGTCGAGTAACTGGGAAATTACTGGATCGTTGTTCGTAGGAGTTCCAGAGAGGACGTACCGGATGGATGGCGGATCTACCGCCGATTTCTCTTTTACCAATCGGTTGGATTGCGCTAGAGCGATTGCGGGCATGATTGCGAGCAAAAACAGAGCAACAATACTTATTCTGAGGTTCATTGTGTTTCCTCCTTCTGAAGGAATAGACGCTCGCGGTCGAGAATGATGCATCAAGAGTCAGTAAACACTCCGTTAAGTTATGCGAAGTGAAGACGCGGGCGTTTCGCTTACATCGGCTTTAGGGGCTGGTTACAAAACTTTTTTCCACACACCGCCGCGGCAAAACAAATCTTTACTCTGCTTTTACCGACACTTTACCCCTACGACTCTCGTGGTGTGTTTTCATACGATAAACACCAGGTTCAGGAGGCTAACGTGATCAAACGAATGTACCCCATTGCTTTAATCTGTCTTCTCGCCGCACCACTACTCGTCGCACAAGATTCCGAATCGAACAATGCGCAACCCGCCAACATCGGCGGGTCCTGGCAGCTCTCGTGGCAGGGCCGGGGTGGTTCTCAGCAAGCCACGATTCAGTTCCAGGAGGACGGTTCCAAGCTGAGCGGCACGTTTCAGGACTCAGGAGGAAGTTCCTCGCAGCTGACCGGAAGTGTTGTGGGAAACAACGTGTCCTTTAGTCTGCAAGTACAGGGAAGACGCACCATGACCCTGGCGTTTACGGGCACCATCGATGGCGACAAAATGAGCGGCACCTTTCAGCCCCAAGGCGGAGGCGGAGGACGTGGAGGGCAC
This sequence comes from uncultured Acidobacteriota bacterium, assembly GCA_963743375.1. Classification (GTDB taxonomy): domain Bacteria; phylum Acidobacteriota; class Terriglobia; order Terriglobales; family Acidobacteriaceae; genus JABDBE01. The sequence goes on from CAVUQA010000003.1 coordinate 166,318, forward strand.
GCCGGTGGACAGGGAGATCATTCCTGGACCGCCGTTCGCCAACAGGGATCGGGTCGCCAGACTCAGCCTGAAAGCAACCAGAATGAAGACGACGAATACGGATTGTGAAGTCCAGAGCTCTTTTTCAGTGGCACAAAAACTAACGGTGGCCCACCCTAACGTCGCGCCTTCGACGTTAGGATGGGGACTTTGGATTTGGGGGTACCAGCGCAACGATTCCTCATCACCTTCAATCGTTAGCTTCTCGTTAGGGTTGGAATCTGACTTTAGCGCCGGAACCCACGTCCCGCGCTCTGCGGCAGTCACGAAACTCGAAAAGCGCGACGTTAACATCGGCCAACCGTCCGTTGATGACCTGCATTTGATTATTTTGCGAATGTTGTAGGAAAGTCGTTGTCGTCGGCTTTGCCCCCGACGTCTAAATGCAGCTCTTCAGTTCGGCACTTTCGGCGCGCGCTGAAGCTTCACCCTTTGAGAACGTTAGTTAAGGGTCGAACTTTTCGTTTGGCTGACAGCGCATAAGGCCACGACAATGCAGCCGAAGATACTTAAACTGATAATTAAAACAACAGCGATCAAGAGCAGCCCGCTTAACAATTCGATTGTTGCTTCCAAGATTCGTCCTTGTCATGAGTAACTAACGACGCAACGCCGATCAGACAGATCAACAGCCCGAGAAGGTAGCTCTGGCTACGGTCCCGCATGAGGTTCAGGTCGCCGATTTTCTTCACCATGATGCTCGTGTTCTACCATCGCCTTTTCCAATTCCTTCTGGTGATCTGTCAGCAGAGCATGAATCTGGCGGTGCGTCTCGTCGCTTATCGCGTGAATTTGAGGCGCAAGTTCCCGCCGCGAAGCGTTCGAATTCTTGTCGAGCAACGCCTGAATCTTGTCATGGTGCTCCTGAAGCAGAGGCCGGACTATCTGCTGCTGTTTCGGAGTCAACTCCAGATCTTTGCTAAGGTGAGCAAGTTCCTGGTCGATCGATCGCGGGCCATGAGTGTGCTGCAATTGCTCCTGCGCTGAGGATTGCTGTGTCCCATCGTCCTGAGCTACGACAAAACTGGCTACTCCGATCATTAGCGCCACCTCGAAGGTAAGTCTGATAGCTCGGCTCGGCATCTGTGGTGTTCTCTTGCCTGGATTCTGACCTGATAAATAATTTCGTATGTCTCTTACAGCCCTTGCCATAAAGCCTTTCGCGGACTGCACAATGGCAAGGGCAACCAGACTGATAACTTTGCTGAAAGTTACGTGTACGTCCAACTGTCGGTCGCTGACGAATGAAATAGTGCAAGATTCGAAATTGTATCCGTGAGTTGGTCTATCGCTGAGCCTTTGGCCATGTGCACGTCGACGTATGCAAGTTCCTCTGGTGGCAGGTGCGCTCGCGTGGAGACCAGAATGATTCTGGCTGATAGTTCCAGGCTTCTGATTTCCCGCGCCAATTGCACACCCGTCATATCCGGCAGGTTGTAATCAATAATCACAACATCAAAGGTTTGCGTTGAAACAAGCTCCAGGGCATTGAGAGCGGATTTCGCCGTCCGGACGGAGAACCCTCGATCTGCCAGGAGCACAGCTACCAGAATCCGCTTACCAATGTCACCGTCGACGTATAAAATTGTGGGCGTATCGTTATTCATGTTTTCCTCCAGAGTGACCCAATTGAATCAATCATGGTCTGCCGCTAGCGGCCAGGATCACGACTGTTTGCGAGGGCGTAAGGTTTGCCTCTTGAGTTTCCGGGTGCTTAATGGCTAGCTCTCGGCCTTCGTCGTAGCCCTGCGTCCAGATCTGCCAAAGAAAATATTGGCCATCGGAGACCTGAAACACGAGTTGGCTCTCATGCTGTGCTTGATTTGAGGCGCAGGTGCAGGCTGCGAGCCACATGCTGTCCTTACCGTCTAAGCTCTGAAGCTGAACGGGCGATTCGCCCGCATGCATTGGCTGAATTGTGTATGTGCCAGCGTGCATTATGGTGTTGCCTATGACAAAGTCGAAAGGTATATCCGCTCTCAACGCGACAGATTGAGCGTGAACGCTGCCGGCCATCAGGAAAAGACTCGCGAAAAAAAACAGGAAATGCTGTTTCATACATTCCTCTTTTTTACTGCCACAATGCACTGAAATTCTGTGGTCCAGATTGAAATGTTGTTCCTGCTGATAAGACGCGAGCGGAGGAGATTTATGCGTAAAGATTCGTTTTCAATTCAGTGAAGATTCGTAAGTCTTATTGACAATACGAAGAGTCGTAGGATGCAAGCCTCAATCAGCACACACGCTATCGAGCCTGAATATTGTTTAGCATGTCAGTCAAAAGGTCGGATCCGAAGTTAGATACAAAGATGCGAGAAAATTGTGAACTCCACGGGCAAGCGATCACATTCGCCGCGCCGATCAGATACAACTTCATCGATACCAGCGGCGAGGCGTCAGGAGAGCGACTTGCAAGGGACCTTGGGATTCCTAGTGATCCCGACACTTTGCGGGCGCTCCGGCAAGTTTCAGCGAATGAGATCTTGAATGCATGGAAGAAAGATCCCGGGCTGCACTTCGACGCTATCGTAGATGGTTGGATTGTTCCCAAACAGCCGGCGCAAATCTTCGCGCAGGGTAAACAGATGCACATCCCGATTCTGGTTGGGGCTAATTCCGACGAAGCCACAGTTTTCGGCCACAACGACTTAAAGACTGTCGCTGACTACAAGAAACACCTGCAACAGGACACCGGCCAATATTGGAAAGAAGAGTTTCAACTTTATCCGGTGAACTCCGACGCCGACCTGCCGACCCGCTCAGTACGTCTGGAGAGCGACGAATTTGCGTGCGGAGCATATTCGATCGCGCTAGCTATGACGAAAGCGGGCGAAAAGTCATACCTGTATTACTTCACCTACGTTGATCCCGGCAAACGGTCGCGACTCGGAGCGCACCATGGTGAAGAACTCTTCTTCTTGAGCGATTCTTTTCCGGCCGACTGGGAACGCACGAACGAAGATAAACATCTCGAAGAGATGCTGCGCGGCTATTGGGCTGAATTCGCCAAAAATGGCGATCCTAATTTTAATGGCGCGCCTCGATGGCCTGCTTGGGATAGCAATTCCGGGGAGTACTTCGAAATAGGAGCACACGTTCGTCTTCGCCCGGTTTCTGAACGCATCCGAACTCTAGAGACCACCTTGCGGCGCATCGTATCGGAACAGAACTGAGAACTACCCGCCCAGCGAGTCGCTGACCGGTGTCCGGCTTCGAGTGCCCTCAGTTGCTGAGTCCTCGGCCATCCGGAGACTGACCATAAATGGGCTTCGCGGAACTCTGGGCTGCAGCGAGATTCGACTGCAGTGCTTTCCCCAAGCCGACTTCTGGCCCGAATGCTTCCGAGTTACTCGTGATCCGGGACATCTGGCTCAGTCCCGGATTCTGAGCCTCAGACGATTCCCCTTTACTCTTGGGCTATAATTCGAGCGACCTATGGCTCTCAGTGCAGGGATCAAGCTCGGTCCTTACGAAATACATTCACTCATCGGTGCGGGCGGCATGGGCGAAGTGTATCGCGCACATGACGCTCGCCTTGATCGCACAGTAGCAATCAAAGTTTTGCCGATTTCCTTTTCGGCGGACCGTGACCGGCTCCAACGCTTCGCGCAAGAAGCGCGCTCCGCCGCAGCGCTCAATCATCCCAACATCCTTTCGATTTTCGATATCGGCGATAACCGCGGCGCGCCCTATGTCGTTTCTGAATTGCTGGAGGGAGAGACTCTCCGAGACTGCCTGAAACGTGGCCCGGTGTCGCTCCGAAAGGCCATTGATTACGCGTTCCAGGTCGCGCGCGGATTGGCAGCCGCGCACGAAAAGGGTATCGTCCACCGCGACCTGAAACCTGAAAACCTGTTCATCACCGATGATGGCCGCGTAAAAATCCTGGATTTCGGTTTGGCAAAGCTGACGCGCCCCGAGTTAGCGCGCGAAAGTGGCGATGCTCCCACCATCCAGGTCGCCACCGAACCCGGCGTGGTCATGGGAACGGTCGGCTATATGTCTCCGGAGCAAGTCCGAGGGAAAGACGCAGACGCCCGCTCTGACATTTTTTCCTTCGGAGCCATCCTGTACGAAATGATCTCTGGGAAACGTGCATTTCATGGTGAAACCGCAGCTGACACCATGAGCGCGATCCTTAAAGAGGAGCCGCCGGAACTCGTCGATCCCCATCTCAATGTTCCGCCAGCACTGGAACGCATTGTGCGCCACTGCCTGGAGAAGAATCCGGCGCAACGGTTCCATTCCATTAGCGATGTCGCTTTTGGTCTGGAAGTCCTCACCGGGATTTCGTCCACGACCACATCAGGCGCACAGCGAGTAGCACCTGCACCTAATCGACGAGGGTGGCTGCTGCCGGTAGGCGCCGCAATTGCGCTTTGCGTTGTATTCGCGGCCGTCTACTTTGCCGGTCAATACTCTGCTGCCGTGTCGATCCCGCACTTTCATCGTCTGACTTTCCGGCGTGGCACCATCCTGTCCGCCCGGTTTTCGCCAGATGGCCAGACCATCATCTATGGCGCAGCGCTTGAGGGTCGGCCGACGGAATTATTCACTACTCGCTTCGACAGCACCGACTCCCGCTCTCTAGGCTTGGAAAAAACGCAACTGCTGAGCGTGTCCGCCAATGGCGAACTCGCCGTGAGCATGGGTCAGCATCAAATATCACCATTTACGGCTGCGGGGACCATGGGACGAGTGCCCCTCGCGGGCGGCGCGCCGCGTGAGGTTGCGGAGGAAGTCACTTGGGCAGATTGGACACCCGACGGTTCTGATGTCACGGTGGCGAGGGCAACCGGCCGCAGCATCGATCTTGAGTTCCCCGTTGGAAAAGTTATTTACCAGCCTCGGGGCTGGGTAAGCCATGTGCGTTTCTCTCCGCGTGGCGACTTGATTGCCATCGAAGACCATGTGCCAACGGGCGATGATGGTCGAGTCGTAATTCTCGACCGGAATGGCAACATCAAGGTCTCCTCGAGCTTCTTTATCACCGTTCAAGGCCTGGCTTGGTCGCCGGACGAGAAGGAGGTTTGGTTCACCGCTTCAAAAGAAGGAAGCTCGCGAGCTCTCTACGCGATGGATCTCCACGGAAAGGAACGCCTGGTGCTGCGTGTTCCCGGCGTTCTCACGTTGCAGGATCTTACGCGTACCGGTCGAGCTCTCTTAACTATCGAAAGCGATAATTTTGGAATTCTTGGCTTCCATGACGGCGACAAAAATGAACGAGACCTCTCCTGGTTTGACTGGAGCTTGATCGGAGACGTCTCCGCTGACGGCAAGAACCTCGTCTTTTTCGAAAGTGGAGAAGGTGTAGGCAGCAATTATTCCGTGTTCATGCGCGGAATGGACGGAAGTCCGGCCGTGCGTTTGGGCAGCGGTGCATTTCCCTCTCTTTCCCCGGACGGCAAGTGGGTGGCTGCCCTTAATCTTGCTTCTCCCGCGCAGATTGAGCTGCTGCCCACCGGTGCGGGCCAGTCGCGGGTCGTCACGAACGATTCTCTGGAGCACACACGGGCGCGCTGGCTTCCATCCGGACACGGTCTTCTGTTCAACGCTTACGACGCCAACCACCCGCCCCGCACCTGCTGGCTCGATTTGGAGAGCGGCAAAACGCGAGCCATAACCCCTGAAGGCACTGGTGGACTCGTAGTATCACCCGACAGCAAGTTCGTTCTGACCAGAGACTCGGAGAGAAAGCGCTGGTTATATCCTCTCGAAGGCGGCGATCGCCAGCCGTTCACTGCCACGCTCCCCTCAAGTGACGAAGTTATCGAATGGGAGAAAGATGGCAATAGCCTTCTCGTGTTGAGAGCCGGAGTTCCGGCGAAAGTTTTTCGCGTATATCTCGGATCCTCGAAAGTCGAGGACGTAAAGACTTTTTCGCCCTCCGATCCAGCCGGCGTTGTTACTGTGGGAGGCGCTCGCTTCAGTTCCGATCACAAGTCCTATGCGTATGACTATTTTCGAATCCTCTCTGACTTGTACGTCGTGGATGGGCTGAAATAGAAAGAATGTTACGCACTTAAGATCCAATTAACGCTCCGGGCCTGTCGTCGCTCCTTTCGTCTGAGGCGGTTCTGCTGGAGAGACCTCACCAATGAGCAGACACGATCATTGTTGACGGTTAGTCGGCAAATCGGAAGTTATCCCAGAAACGGGATTGGGGCACATCAATGGCGATCTCCCAGAAGCCGACTTCTGGACAGCGTCGTCGGAGGCCACGTGAAAACGTAACTTCCGGTTTGCCGGTTATCCGCCCCTTGACTTTGCGCTTCAGACGGGAGTCAAATATTTGTGTCTTGGCAAGCGTTATCAACTAACTAACCTCCTCAAACTCACATCTTGGAGGAGAGCATGCCCGACGTCCGAAAAGAAACCGACTGCCTCGGCGTCGTTGAAGCCCTGCCGACAAGCCCTGGGTGCTCAAGATACAGCGTTCGGTCGAGCTAACTGCCCGACGCACCGTGGAGTGAGTTATCTGGCTGGTCAGATTAGCGTTGCGAAGGCCATAAACCGTTGGATCACGACATGCGAAGGAGGTCACTTAAGATGTCTACTGCACGATCTGTTGTAACTCTGCCGTTGAGCACTGCTTACGTTAGCGAAATTTTCAACAATCTCGAATCCGGAGATGGTAAAGGGTTCTTCGACCACGTGGCGGACGACGTGGATTGGATCGTCGAGGGAACACATCCTCTTGCCGGTCACTATCACAGCAAGGCCGAGTTCCTCGCACATACATTTGAAAAGCTGGAGAAAGTCTTGCCGCACGGCACGGAACTTCACACTGAGCATGTGCTGGTGAGCGGGGACTGGGCGGTGGTTGAGTTGCATTCCCTAGCTACCGCAAAGAATGGCATGCGGTTCGACAACCGGTACTGTTGGGTATGTCGCTTTGTGAATGGCACGATCGTTGAGGTTCGAGCGTATCTCGATTCCACCCTCGTTGCTCGCCTTTTCGAGGAGAATCCGATTTAGCGGAAATAAGGTTTCCAGCTCGGGCCGCGAGGGTCGTCAGCGGAAAGTCCGATCGCAGCTTGAACGGGAGCGATCCGTCAAAGCATAAGGAGCGACACCATGATGGAATCCGAGCATGGGACATCGTTGAAAGAGATCGGGAACTTTACATCATCAGCCGGCGCGGCTCCGTTCCAGGAGTCGCGCCAGCGGAGGTCGGACGCTGCAACCAAGCCCAAGCCGGTCATCACTGGCGAAAGCCAAGCTCAGGGTATCGCCAAGTTCACGCACAGGATAACCTACGAGGACCTCACTCCCGAGCGGCGGGAACGCTTGAAAGTGAGCGTGCTCGATTCTTTGGCATGCGCCATCAACGCTCTCGGAACGGCTCCGACGGTCGCATGTGTTGAACAAGCCAAACAGTTCGGCGGTTCGGACGCGCGATGCACTTTGATCGGCGGCGGGAAGGCCAACGTCGTCTATGCAGCAGCGACCAACACGGCACTGGTGCGGTACGTCGACCTCATGGACAGTTATCTTGGCCCGGTGTCGCTCTGTCATCCGTCTGACAATGTTGGAGCAATCTTGGCCGCCTGCGAGCACGCCGGACGATCAGCGAAGGAATTCCTGACCGCGCTGGCAATTGCCTATCAAGTCGAGTCAGAACTGACTCTCGTCGCTCCATTCATGGAAGACGGGTTTGACCTTACAACACCGCTCTCATTCTCGATAGGAGCTGGAGCGTCCAGGGCGCTCCAACTGGATGAGGCAAGAACCGCGGCGGCCGTCGAAATTTGCGGTGACGTCATTCCGCTGTTGGTCGTGCGCACCACGCCCATCTCGCAGTGGAAGGGGTTGAACTCGTCGCAAGCGGCCTTTTCGTCGATGAATGGAGTTTTCCTGGCATCCCGTGGGGTAACGGGGCCGAGATACGTCATCGAGGGAACAGACGGGCTGGCGCACGCGCTGGGCAAGCCGATCCACATCGATTGGGACAATGTGAAACTGGATTGCTTCGACCGGATTGCTCTGAAGACCTACAACACCGCGATTCCGGCACAATCGGGCGTGTTTTGCACGATCGCATTGCATAGGGCTCACCCATTTAATCCGGCGGACATCGTGAGCATCGAGGCGGATGTTTTCGAGGATGCTTACGATTTCACTGGAGGCGGACGATTCGGTCCCAAGCACGACGTCCACACCAAGGAGGACGCCGACCACAGCCTCCCTTATCTCATTGCTGTCGCGTTCTTGGATGGCGATGTGCAACCGGCGCAACTCGAGCCCGCCCGGATTGAGAAGAGGGATGTCCAAGATCTGTTGCTGAAGGTAACGGTGAGACCAGACGATGGCCTTACGGCACGTTACCCGGCCGACCTCGCGAGCCGAGTGACCGTTCGGCTGAAGAATGGCGAATCGTTCACCCAGCAGATCTCAGACTTCCCCGGGGCTCCTGCTCGACCATTCACCTGGAAAGAGATCGACGCGAAGTTCGACAAGATGGCCGCGGGACACATAGACGAAGGGCTAAGCCAAGAAATCAAAGATGCGGTGCGTTCGCTGGAGAGCATCCAAGTCAGCGAATTGATGCGGCTGCTGGCATTCGCACAGTCCGATAGAAAGGCTGCATGACGCGCTGTCGGCGTGCTCCTGGGATCGCTTCAGGAAGCTAGCTACGAGGGGTGGGGCCCAATCAACGAAATGATCGGTATTGAGTGAGCCGCTCTTTCTCGACGAAACGAGGAAATGCACAGCTTGCACTGCGTGGGTTGTTAGAACAGCTCAGGCCGATTTACTGCAGCCCGGACGCAATGAGATTCTTATGGAAAAGAAGCGGTGCTACGCCTTCAGCGGCAATGACCTTGAAGGAAGTCCTGCGCTCGGGAGGCATCTAGCATCTGGTGATGGCGGGTGTAGCAACTAGCAGCGTCATCCTGTCGACATTTACGCTAGGGGCGGATGAAGACTACAGCATCACCATTCTCTCCGATCCATGTGCTGATCCCAAGGCAAGTCTGCATGAGGATCTGATGACGAACCTGTTTCCTCGTTCGGCGAAGGTTCTCGAACCTAGCGGAGGCTGCGTTTCGCCGGGCCGCAATTCGTTACAGAGGTTTTCGAGCAGATTATGTGATTCTTTGATTCTGTGCCGTTTTTTCATCACGGTCGCCGCAGTGCTGGCCGAAGGTGCCAGTCAACGATGAATGACTTGAATCCGGCTAATTTGCCGCGCCAAGCTAATTCGGAATGAGTTCTTCGCATTGTTAGCGGTTTGTCGGCCAATCGGAAGTTATCCGGAAACGGGCTTGGGGGAGATCAGCAGCGATGTCCCCGAAGCCGACTTCTGGACCGTGGAAATGTTTTGCGGCGAGGCGAAGGGTGCGTTTTTTGAAATGGATTACTTCGCGTGTCGCCCGTGATCCGGCCGGAATCCTCGGCCGGTGATGCCACAAGGGCGAACAAGACGACAAACAGCCGGATGGCAAACGCCGAGCCATGTTCATTTATCGTCAAGATGGTCCAACCTGCCCGACACGAATTCCCTGCTACCGGCCGGGGTACGTCGATCAGCGACAACGAATCCCAGGGAGCGCACGATGGCGCCATACTGGAGCTGAAGCCCGGCCAAGAAGTTACGGACGTATTTTCCGGTTCGTTATGGCCTCAGTCGTTACCGGAAGTACCTGATCACGCGTCGGTGAGCGAGGAACCGGCGTTACTTACCCACACTCGCGAAGTGGCTCACAAGCAACTTGGATGGGGAAAGTTCCTTGACGTCCAGTTCGCCATTCTTGGCTCTATCCAGGCGTTCGAACTCCGCCTCCATAAACTTCATTCATTCTTGCTTGGAGATCTTGCCGTTTTCTTTGGCGCCGATAAGGAGCAGCAGTTGCTTGATCTCGTCCGCGCCGAGTGCCAGTTTAATCCTGCGGCTTTGGAACCGCGGCCTTGGGTTGTGCAGGTGTAAGGATTTCGTTAAATATTCGTAAAGGTACCTAAGGCGGAGACGGACTATTGCCTGCCGAGAAAGCTACTGTAACTTCGCGTACTCCGCTTTTGCTTGTTTCAGGATGGGAACATCGGGGTCGGCGTCTTTCCACGTGGTGAGGAAGTCTTTGTATGCAGCAAGGGCGCGAACACGAGCGGCGTCAGCATCCGCACCGTGTGATGCCCTGGCCTGTAAGGCGTTCGCGCGCGCCACACCCAAGTGCGCCAAGGCTCCGGTCCAGCAATTCCATACGATGCCGTTGTGGTCAACAATTTTTTGAAATTCATTGGCCGATGCGCTCGCCTGGCCTGCGTCGAGGTAGGCCTCACCGCGAATATAAATGTCGTACAGGCAAGACATGTTGTTAACGAAAGTGAATTGCCCCAAGTCAATGCCGGAGGCCGCTTTCAGGGCTTCGACGGCAGCCGGCGGTTTGTCTGCTCGCAGGTCCAATTCGGCCCTGACTGCGGGCAGCCACAGGGACTGTACTTGACTGTCCAAAGGATGCTGCGAATTCAGTTCCTTCAGCAAGGCTTCAGCTTGCGCGTTTTCCGCCGTCATAGCGAACGCTAGCGCAGCCTCGCTGTTCACGCCCTGGCTTCCGGGCGCAAGTCTGAGTCCCTCGGCCGCCTTTTGACGTGCTTCCTCGCGATTGCCGATACTGGCCTCGTACAGAGCCATATTTTCCAGCCACACTCCCGCATTCTCCTTGCTATCGGTGCGAACAGCGGACTCAGCCGCTCGTTTTACCAGTTCCCGCGCGGAACCCAGGCGCCCATGGTAGGCCTCGGTATCGGCGGCGAGGGCCAACCCGAAGTGGCGACCGAGCAGCTCAAGGCCGAGGAAAAGCAACGCATCTTCGGAATCATTCCGAACTTTTATGTTTCTTATGAGAGAGACCCAGCGCCATTGACCCCGAGAATGAAGTTTAAGCTGGCCCTGAAAGTCTCCACAGATCCAGTCACCGCAGCCGGGGTTCTTCTGGTCGCCGCTGCTAGACAGGCCGGAAATAGCTTGAATTACGGCCAGGGTTGGAGAGCATTCGGACAGCGTGTTAGCGCAACCGCCGCCGATGGTTTTTCCGACATCCTGATCGGCGGCGCCGTATTGCCATCGCTGTTGCACCAGGATCCGCGCTACTTCTATCAGGGAACAGGCACGACCGGCTCCCGAATCCGCCATGCGATGTTCAGTCCGTTTGTTTCCAAGGGGGATAACGGAAAGTGGCAACCGAACTACTCGAGTTTGGGTGGAGATTTGGCGTCATCGGCTCTCTCGAACCTTTATTATCCCCAGTCCAATCGTGGTGTCGGGCTGGTTTTTTCCAATTTCGCGATCGGCACCGCTGAGCGGATCGGCGCAGGCCTAGCCCAGGAGTTTCTGGTCAGCAAGTTCACTCGAAGAGGTGGTCACGTGAAGTAACGCAGCAGAACAGAGATTATTTGTTGGGTGGTCAACAATGGCTTCGCAAAATTCTGCAATCGAGGAGAGTAACAAAGACCCTTATGGCAACCGCTCCGAAGCTCGCATTGATGTCGATATTCACAATCTGCTGACATAACTCTTCTTCTCGCTGTTCCGCAGCGGCGCGGAGAATGATCTAGTGGCTTCTTATAAGGGCAACCCAGGGGCACGGAAGGTTGCGGTTTACTTCTTAATAACAATGCGTTACTCTTTGCGCCGCGCATTGTCTTCAAATTCTGTTGATGGTGGCACTCATAACCCAACGATCAGCAAGATTAGAGATAGAGCCACACCATGCATCGCCTAGCTCGTCAAAATAATCCAAGCCCGCTTAGGCACTTGATACATTTTGTGCAGTCGCTGGTATCGGAGCAATTAAGCAAATTAGCACACGAATAGCAACCAAACATCTCTCCCCTTCAAAGCCCTTTTTCTGTGGCCTTGGAGGGGTTTTTTCACAATGGAATCAATTTCCTCATCACGATTTTTTTAGGAAACTATACCTTTAATTCCCTTGGGTGAACGTAGAACCAACTGCTGTTTACCAATGGTTCCTTGGCAGCTAGTGTGTGTTCTGACACCGGGAATTGTGTTCAGGTACACAACCATCTCTGCAATCCCGAGATCAATGTCGACCCAAACCTGCACAGGGCGCGTTTTATGCGGTAACCCCATCGTTCTCAACCTCCAAGGGAGTTAACTATATAGTTCCCATTTTTTTACCATCAGCTTTTTCGTTCATGAACTTTACGGGAGAAACCTTCTCATGCTCTGCCCGCACAGTGGTCATCTGGTTCGCGAGGTTCACATAAATCATGAGCGTATCCAGATTTTTGTGGCCAGTGATCCGCTGCAAATTGTGCAGCGTTCCGCCGTTCACGAGGTACATGGTGCAGAAATAATGCCGCACCGTGTGACAGCTGATCGTGTTTTCTCCGAGCGCTTTTTCCAGTCCCGTCTTTTTCAGGGTGTCAGCAAATGACTGGGCAAAAGTGTTGGGAACACAGCTTCCGCCGTACCGAGTGATGAAGACCTTTTTGCAGTCCTCATGAGCGTATTTCGCACGCACATTTAGCCAGTGCTGAACGGCGCGTCCTGTAATGGCAGAATCGAAAGGCACGAGCCGTTTTCCGGTCTTCCCGTCCAAATTGACTAGGTTCACATCCCAATAGAAATCTTCAGGCTCCAGATTGCAGACTTCGCCCACCCTCGCGCCGGTATCGATCATCAACGTCAGTGCCGTCCAATCGCGCAGGCCCCAGACCACCTCTTTATCGAACCCGTTTCTGAAGGTGTCCATCTGCTCCTGGCTAGGAATGAACTCACGTCGGATTGCTTTGCCGATCCTCGGAAGGCTTTTCTGGAAAGGCTTCATCTGCGCTTCTCTGCAGCCATGGTCCAATTCGACCCAACGGAAGAAAGCCTTGAGGGATATGAGGTAGTGACGCTGAGTTGCGCTGCCCCATCCGCCTTTTCCGCGATCCGGGCTCTGCAGCCATGCTACGAAATCCTGAATTGTTTTTTCTGTCAGCTGGTTGTAATGCGTTAGGCCGAGTCCGCGCAAGAATTCGAAAAACACAGCAAGGTCCAGCTTATATTCGGCCAGGGTACGCGGTTTAACGGCACGGACAGCTCCGTTGATGCCAAGCTGTCGGCTTTGCAAGAACGCGGCCTGTGCCTCATCCCAGCTCATTCCAGGGCCACTTTTGGTGGTGCTCCAAGCTCCCTTTAAGTTTTTAATTCCTGCTTCGCGTGACGCGGGTGTAGACCTTATTTTTCTCCTGTGGCTGCACCACCTGGGTCGAAAACAAATGCACCAGAAGTCATTTTCGGGCACTTGAGAACAACCTGGGTAGATGACTAAAGTAGTGGAATTACCACAAGGAAAGACCCGCAACTTCCGCGCTAACTATTTGACTACGCCGACCTTAGAAGAAATTGGTCGGGGAGAGAGGATTTGAACCTCCGACCCCCTGGTCCCGAACCAGGTGCTCTACCAGGCTGAGCCACTCCCCGACGAAATTCGTGAGTCTGCGCGATAGAAACAGATGACGCACGCGCACCGACTCAGAACGTCTTGCGATTATAACATTCGGCATTCTGCTGCCGGTTACTAGATACTCTCGATATGCGCGTTTATAACCCGCGATGAGTTGAAAACCCACTGCTATCTGCGGAAATGTCGTATAACAGAGGTGATTCAGATCGCTGATCGATCTTAATTGTTTCCGCATCTGCAATAAAGCCTTAAGAGAAACGTTTTAATAGATGATCGCCTTCACCGCAAACTGTCTGTACACTCCGCTCGAGCGGGTGGACCAGCCGCTGCTTCTGGTGGAAGATCACGTGATTGCCGACGTGACCTCGAGGGCGTCGCGTGAGATTCCTGCTGGGCCGGTGGTGGATTTTGGCGATGCCGTCCTGGCGCCCGGCTTCTTAGATATTCACATTCATGGCGGCGCCGGGCACGACGTTATGTCTGCGGATGCTTCGGGTCTGTCAGCGTTTGAACGGTTGCTTTCCCATCACGGCGTAACCAGTTATTTTCCAACTACGGTTACAGTGCCGCTTGATCAAATCTGCGTGACTCTTGAGCACCTGGCGGATGCGATTGAGAGGGCGTCAGTGCAGAGTCGCTCGGGCCGCCGGCGAGCCCAACCGCTCGGTATACATTTGGAGGGTCCTTTTCTCAGTCATGTGCGGCGCGGCGCGCATCCGCTAGAGAATCTTCTTCCGCCTACGTTGGAAACATTCAACCGTTTGTGGCAGGCGGCGCGAGGGCACATTCGCATTTTGACAATTGCGCCCGAACTGGATGGAGCGTTGGAAGTCATTGCCGAGGCGGCGCGACGCGGCGTCTGCGTCAGCATAGGACATTCCAATGCGGATCTGAAATCCGCAACCGCCGGCCTTGCTGCCGGAGCACGGCACGCCACGCACACATTTAATGCCATGCGGCCGCTTGATCATCGCGAGCCGGGAATCGTCGGCGAAGTGCTCACTGACCCGCAGCTTTCTGCTGACATCATTGTTGATGGAATTCATCTTGAGCCCACGATCGTTCGCTTATTTCTGCAAAGCAAGGGACCGGATCAATCAGTTCTGATTACCGATGCGATCTCGGCCACTGGCATGCCCGATGGGCATTATCGGTTGGGCACGTTCGAAGTAGAAGTGAAGAATGGACGCTGCCTGGTAGACGGGAAGTTGGCCGGCAGCGTGTTGACTATGGATCGCGCGGTCCGCAACGTAATGCAGTTTGCGCACTGGGATTTGCAACAGACACTTCGTCTTGCCACACTCAATCCGGCGCGGGTAGCAGGATTTACGAATCGAGGCAAGCTTGCAGTCGGAGCCGAAGCCGATTTCGTCGTGCTGAGCCCCAGCGGCGAAGTGAGAAAAACGATCATTCACGGCGAGATTTTTGAGCCGTGAGAGGGAACTGAGGAGAGTGGATGGACGACAAGGGTAGATTTCCCCATCACATGCTGAAGGAAATATTCGAGCAGCCACAGGCGCTGCGGAATACCATCGCGCCCCGCGTTTCGCTCGATGAAGGCGCCATTCGACTGGATGATGTGCGCATCACCACGGAGGAGCTTTGCTCTTTGCAGCGCATTAATATTGTCGCTTCGGGAACCAGTCGTCACGCTGGCATGGCTGGGCAGTTCATGATTCAGGACCTCGCGAATGTGCCTGTGGACGTGGATTACGCCAGCGAGTTCGAGTATCGCAATCCGCTCATCTGTCGCAACGAACTCACGATTGTCATCACACAATCCGGTGAAACTGCCGACACAACCGCGGCCCAGCGCGAAGCCAAGCTCAAAGGTTCGCGCACCATCGCCATCTCCAATGTGATGGATTCCACTATCGCGCGCGAAGCTGACGGAGTGCTATACACCCATGCGGGGCCCGAGATCAGCATCGCTTCCACCAAGGCGTTCACGGCGCAGATGGCTGTGTTGTTTCTGTTCGCGGTTTATCTCGGACAGGTGCGGGGCAAGCTTACAAAAGAGCAAGTGCGTCACATCATCCGTGAACTGCTTGAGCTCCCAGCCAAAACCGAAACTGTGCTTGAGTCCGCATCTGAGCTGAAGAATCTTGCGGACCAATATCATGAAGTCGCCGATTTTCTATTTCTCGGTCGAGCTGTTCATTATCCGATTGCCATGGACGGCGCTCTGAAATTGAAAGAGGTTTCGTACATTCACGCTGAAGGTTATCCGACGGGAGAAACCAAGCATGGCCCCAACGCGCTGATCGATGAGAACCTCCCCGTAGTCATTGTTACGACGTGCGATCGCAACGACACAGGGTCAGTTCTGCGCTATGAAAAGAATGTGGCCAATATCAAAGGATTCAAACAACAGTCGGCGCGCGTGATTGCGATTGCCAGCGAAGGCGATGATGACATGCGTAAGCTCGCCGATCATACAATTTTTATCCCTCAAACACCGGAACTACTGTCGCCCATCCTCGAGATTATTCCGCTGCAACTGTTTGCTTATTACATGGCCGTACGAAAAGGCTTGGACGTGGATCGCCCGCGCAACCTGGTGAAGTCGGTGACGCTGGAGTGAGAGGTTGGCCGGCGCAAGGTTCTACTCGCCACGCTCGCATTCTGCGACGGCGAATGAATCTTCATCTGGGTCCGGGATCGACGAAGGTGGATCGCTGGCGGGAAATGTGTCGGCGACCGTCTTGTCCATCATTTTGTCTTTCTTCTCGAGCGGATCGCACTCGTCAATCTGACGATCTTCAGGATCTCTTGGCTCCTGAGTTGAATATTCGTACATAAAATTTCCTCTGTCCTGCCTCTTATGATGCTGCGCACCGTCCCGTAGAAACAGAATCCTTGTGCAACTCAGTGGGTGAAGGTAACGTTCAGCCCGGTGGTCAAAACAATATCATTCTTCTTGAGAGCCGGCGTGGCCGGAGGCGGATTGGTGACATAAATATCGCCAAAAGCATTCTGCCATCCCAGCCATTTGCTCAGTTTGGTCACGCTGCCGAAGTTAAAGGTTACGCGATATTGACTGGTATCGCTGAGGTCGGGGAAGAAGTAAAATTTTTGCGTGATTACTGTCGATGCACCGAGTTTTTGGCTGAGTTCTTCGCCCAGGGTGAAGGCGAGGAAATTGCGCTGCAGAGTAACATAGCTCTCTCGCGTGTAGGCGGGCCCAAACAAGAAGTCCAGAGTGGTTCGGTCATTCGCAATGGCGTGGAATCCCAGGCCGCCTCCAAGCACGCTGCGAAGATTGAGTTCCTGCAGCGCGTTGGTTTGGAAGTCAGCACTGCCAAAGCCAAAGAGGCGCGAAGTAAAATTGCGGGAATATCTGGCTCCGCCCTGAGTCGAGTTTGCGGTCGTGCTCGGGCTCGCACCAGCGGCGTTGTTCGTCGCGTAGACAGTATTTTCGTAAAGCGCGATTTCATCAGTGTTTGTCTTCCGGTCGCCGGTGAAAGCGATGGCAAGACTTCTGGTATCGCTGTTGCCACCCGTTAGAGCAAATCCGATGTTGGCTCCGCCGTTCCAACCTTGGGTTAGTTTTGGATGCAGCGACTTCTCATACGTGGTTTGCTCGGTATCGCTGCGCAAGGCAGTCACGTCGGACTTCACCACCGTTACGGTTCCGGTGGGAGCGTTTACCACCATGCTTCCGTCGGCCGTCATGACGGTGCCTGCGACAGTTGTCCCGTTGGCCAGCGTCACGTGCAGCGGCTGCGTAGAATTGATCTCTTGCACCGCCGGCCACTGAATCTCCACATTGCCGGCAAACTCGGTTTTAATCAGAAGAGTTTTGTCATCTGATTTTGTGATGGTGCCAGTGAGGCGATCACCATTCTTGAGCACCACCTGATCCGCGAAGAGGGTGGTAGTGAAGGCGAGCACCGACAAGGCTGCGCCCAGATGCACAATACGCACAAACTTTGTTTTCATGGTTTTGACTTTCGTTTCCGCGGAATTAAACCGGCAAGAGTTAAATTATCCCAGCCGAAATACTACGCCATAGGAAAAATCCTGAGATTACGGTGTGTTTCAATGTATGAGGATTTGAGAACGAAGTTACGGGAAGGGAAGCGAGGCAAAAGACTAAAGCGCCATCAGGCTATGAACTTATATCAGGTGGCCCTGCCTCAACTTTTTGTTTCAGTGCTCTTCACGTCCGTGCTCGCACTCTTGGGCGGTTCAGAAGCGCCATCCTTCATACCTTCTTTTAGAGCGCGAATACCTTCCCCAATGCCTTTGCCAAGTTCGGGAAGTTTCTTGGGGCCAAACACCAGCAGGGCAATGAAGAAAATCACCAACAAATGCATGGGCTGAAAGAGACCTTCAAACATAAAAACTCCTTCGCAGAGACAGCTACTCTCTTTAACATTATCACGCCAGATTATTCCGTCAACCAGGACTATTCAGTTTGACGCGGTGTCCACGCGAGTTACCTCGCCTGCTGGTGACGTCGCAGAACTTCGGAATGACAACGGCAAAAGGTGAGGATTCCTGATCATGGATCAACCTCTAATTCTGCCCGTAGTCTCAGTTTGAATACTGGGGAAGGTTGATTGTCGCGAAAAAAGACCGCCTTTTCTCGCTAAGTCCTTCATTTCACGCCCGCTTGTTTGGCCGACGAACTGCATGGACAGGATCAGGACCGCACTCGGACATGCACCTCTGTGCCGTCGCAGGCCTGGGGTTGCGCTCCTAGAATGGCGAAGTCCGAGCCTAAGCAGCGGCTTTGAGCCGCATGGAGTATTACGATGATCGCAACACCAATCCCCCCCGGAGTAAAGAAACCGGTAACTCCGGCAGTCCTCCCCTCTAATCACGAAATCCAGACCACAGAGCGGCCCAAAGCAGCTCCGCCAACTGCGCCGCAGATCACACCCAAGCAGGCCGGTTATGGTTTGCCTTGCGCCAACTGCAAGACTTATTACGCGGCCGATCTGAAAGCATGTCCGGTATGCAAAGCTGCGGAGCGGGTTTCACCATCCGCGTTGCCGTTGCGTTCCAGCCTGCTGACCAACGAAGTTTGTCCCGACCCCATCGCGCTTGAAGAAGAACGCGAACGCTTTCTGCGCGAGTTCAAAAGCCAGGTGTTTGCTTCTCAAGTGCCCGCGAACGGTACCGGAAACATGCGCTGCATCCATGATGAAAATCATCTCAGCGGTCCCGAGCCAGCCGCGGTTTGCCAGGGCTGTTACGATCACCTGCAGGAACGCGTGGACGTGCTCGAAGCCGCGCTGCACATGGATTTGAAGGAGGCGGCACAGATCGTCTACGACGCGGTATGGGCCGATCCCACGGATTCCACCAAAACCTATGAGAACGCCGCTCACGCTTTGCTGACTGAATTGCGCAAGCGTTCCGGCGTGGCCCAAGTTTTCGGATTGCTGCAACCTCTGTCCGACTAACTGCTGAATCCCACCGTACATTCCATTTTGTCGTCCCGAGCAAAGCGAGGGATCTCGGTTTTTCCGGTGTCGGCAGAAACCCAGATTTCTCGCTTCGCTTGAAATGACAATGGATAAACTTGATTCGCGAACACACTTCCAGGTTTTTCTGTAAACACGTCTGCAACACTTTCGGCGTAAAATACACGGGCTGGCAACTTTGTATAATTTGGTGGGTTGAATCAACCAGACATTCAAAACTTTGAGGAGACTAAAACGATGACAATAAAACCGCTTTCAGGGGTCATTTTAGGTGTGGCGTTATTGCTCGGGGGTCTGGGCTATGCCCAAATGGGGCAAAACGTTAGTGGACACAGACACCCGAACCTTGCTGCCGCGCAACGTCTTTGTGAACAGGCCTTTGAAAAAGTCTCAGCTGCTCAATCGGCGAACGAATTTGACATGGATGGACACGCCGCTAAAGCCAAGGATCTACTCGAGCAAGCCAACCGCGAACTTAAGCAAGCCGCCGAAGCCGCCAATAAAAACCACAAATAACCCTCGTTATATTTTCTGTCTAGAACTGGAAGCTCGGCCGCTTATGCGGTCGAGCTTTCTTAATTTCGCCGCGATAACTTAGTTTCTTTCACACCGGCAGGCACCGTGGTAATCTCCGTGCGTGGATGTTCGCGAAATGGCGGGACTGGGGCGGTTTAGCAAGAGTAGCCTCAATGACCGCGGAGGAGCGCCGGGAGCTTGCCAGAGAAGCATCCAAAGCCGCCGTTGAAGTGCAAAAAGAAAGGCGGGGCAGGGGCAACTTCGTGTGGTTATTGGTTCGCGAAACGGACACGCGCTAGTTCTGACGAACAGCAAAAAATGCACGTCTAAGGATAAAACCGCATGAAGAAACTGACCCTGCTCTTCACTCTGATCATTTGCCTCCCTTGCTTGGCTTCCTCCTTTAAGATGCTCTATACCTTTGGAGGCGGATCGGATGGCTACTGGCCGACCGGATTAATCGTAGGGAAAGACGGGAATTTATACGGGGCGACGATGGGCGGGGGCAGCAACAACAACTGTGGCAACGCCTCGGGGGACGGCACTATTTTCAAGGTGTCGCGTGTGGGAGTGAAAACCATTCTCTATAACTTTATCGGCGGGGCAGATGGGTGCAACCCAGAGAATGCGTTGACGATGGATGCGGCTGGCAACTTCTACGGTACGACGGGCAATGGCGGGGATACGTCTTGTTTCCCTCCTTATGGCTGTGGGACCATCTTCAAGATCACGCCGCAGGGCCAGTTGACTACGCTATATGCCTTTGAGGGAGCGCCGAATGACGTTCATGGAATCTCCGGGCCGTTGGCTATCGACGCGCAAGGCAATCTCTACGGCGTGGGAGACGGCGGCGCGAACTCTTGCGGGAACGATTTTGGTTGCGGAGCGGTGTTTGAGCTGAGCACGGCGAGGGTTGAATCGCTTGTCTATAACTTTACCGGATCACCGGACGGAGCCAGTCCCAGTGGTCCCATTGCGATTGTGGATGGAATTCTCTTTGGCACCACCGGGAGTGGTGGCGATTCTACTTGTGCTCAGGGCGGTTGTGGAACCTTCTATTCCTTGAACCTCACTACAGATGCCGAGAGCGTCCTTTATACCTTCGAGGAAAGCAGCGGCATGTATCCCCGAGGCCTGACGGCGGACAGCCATGGCGATTTTTACGGGGATACGTTTTCTGGTGGAACCTATGGATCATCACGCGCCGGAGTACTTTTCAAATTCGCTTCGGAAAAAAATGGCTGGAGTGAGTCTGTGCTCTACAACTTCGGCGGTCCGAACGACGGGTGGTACCCAAATCCCGGCTTAGTGATTGACAAGGCGGGAAACGTGTACGGTACTTGCGGAGGCAGCAACCGGAACAGCGCCGAAGGGAACGTTTTCAAGATCACATCGAGTGGGAAGGAAACTATCCTACGTAACTTTGTTGTGAACAAGAATGGTCGTGCGCCAGGCGGGGCGTTTCCTATCTACGGCCCTGTAACTTTCGAAAACGGCGTCCTCTACGGCACAACCTTTCAGGGCGGCAACTCTCAAGCGTGCGATGGCGGTTGCGGCGTAGTCTTCAGGGTGGAGCGCTAGGCATTCCGGCTGAGCGGGTTGATTACCACAAATCACCCGGTGGCGAAGTCTTGGATTGTCATGTGGGATGGGCCAGTAGAAAAGCTCACTAGCCTTTTCCATACCCAACGGCATCCCCGATGCGAGCTGGCAAAGTATCGGGTCGGTCAGTGCGCAGCCGTCTCTCATTTTCCCGTGGACACAGGTAAGCCGGCGGCTGCGGCTGACAAGGCCTCGCGGGCAGTTCCTCCGCTGGTTTGCATCGTGGCCTGAATGGTTTTCACTTGCGACGCGAGCCGAAGCAGTTGCGCCTGCTGATCGAGCATCTGCCTCTGCTGCGCCTTGATCTGTTTTTGTTGTTTCTGGATCAGCGTCTGCTGTTGCTTCATCGCCTCGATCAGTACTGCAGTGAGGCGTGTGTAATCGACGCTGCGCGCATCTTTCCCGTTTTTCTCCCAGGTCACGACCTCGGGAACCACTGCGCCGACTTCCTCGGCAATCACTCCCACTTCGTGTTTCCCATTCGCCTTCACATCGTAGGAAACGCCGCGCAGCTGTTCGACCTTCCCCAGCGCGTCGTGGAGCGTTTGAACATTCGTCTTCCAGCGGCGCGAACTGTAGGTTGCCCAACCATCGCTAATGGCTTGACCCGCGCCTTGCGCAATAGTGAAGACATTCGACGGCGTCGGTGTTCCGATGCCCACATTGACACCCGGCGCCCCGAGCACCAACGCATTACTTTGGCTCACAGTGGCGTTGGCCCCGATCGCAGTGGCATTGGTGAGGTTGGTGGAGTTCGAATCCGGCCCGGCCAGATAGCCCAACGCGGTATTGTTGCTGCCCGACGTGTTGTACTGCAGCGCCTGGTAGCCGCTAGCAGTGTTGCCGGTTCCCGTCATTGAGGTATTTCCCGAAAACCCGAGGAACGCGTTCTGGCTCGAGGGCGACCCGAAAGCAAAGACGCTGCTCCCGATCCCGAAGCTGCTGCCAGTCACGATCCCGGTCGCGCTGAGGTTCCCGCTCACGGTCTGATTGCCGGTGAATGTGTTGGCAGTGTTTAACAGAGGCACGGCGGTCGTATCAATTTGCAGCGTCCCGCTCGTGGTGATGGGTCCGCCGGTCAAGCCGGTTCCGCTACCCACACTGGTCACTGTGCCCGCACCCGGGAAGCTTTGGTTGGATGCAAATGTGATGGGCTGAGTGAAGTTTCCCGTGCCATGCACGTCCAGCGTGAACTGCGGGGCAGCCGTGCCAATTCCGACTGAGACTGCGTTGGCGCCTGTTCCCCCAAGTATCAGTGCGTTGCTTTCGCTGACTATTGCATTCGCTCCGAGCGCGGTAGTGTTGCTGAGGGCGGGAGAGTTGGTACTCGGGCCGGCGTTGTATCCCAGGGCTGTGTTGTTATTGCCGGTGGTGTTGTAGTAGAGCGCGAAATTGCCGCTGGCAGTGTTGTCGATGCCCGTCGTATTTGAGTAGAGCGCCTCGACGCCGGCGCCGGTGTTGTAATTCCCCGTCGTGTTGGAGTAGAGGGAGTAAATGCCGCAAGCCGTATTGTTGAAGCCCGTGGTGTTGGCGTAGAGGGCTTGTGAGCCGTTGGCCGTGTTGGCGTATCCCTTAGTGTTGGAGTAAAGAGTTTGTGCGCCGCTGGCCGTGTTGCCGGAGCCGGTCGTGTTCGAGTAAAGCGCCTGGACGCCGAGGGCCGCATTGTTGTTGCCAGTAGTGTTGGCGAAAAGGGATTGTGCGCCGCTGCCTGCGTTGGCGGAGCCCGTAGTATTGGAGTGCAGCGTCTGCCAACCGCTGGCGGTATTGCCGGTGCCCGTGGTGTTGGAGCTAAGCGTTTGCACACCGGAGGCGGTGTTCTCAATGCCTGTTGTCGTGGAATTTCCCGCAAACCCGAGAAACACGTTGTCATTGGTGAGCGAGCCGAAGGCAAACGCCTTGCTTGCCAGGTTGAAGCCGGTCGCGGCATTCACCGTGCCGTTCACGTCGAGAGTAGCAGTGGGAGTCGTCGTCCCAATGCCTACATTACTGCCCGTCTGAAATAGTTTGGAGTTGCCCAGTTTGGTGGGCGTTAACCACAGCGGAACGTAATCTTTTGTGCCGGTACCGGTCACCGTCGCGATGCCGCCGCTCGGAGCCGAAGCGCTATTTGCTACCGCAAGGTTACGGGAAGCGGAAGCCTGAGAACCGGCCGCCGTCATGAATGCCGAAGCAGGCTGACCTCCCAAAGTATCGGCGTCGGCCGCTTTCAGTGCGTAGGGAACGCTCACCATCAACACTCGTGGCTGTTCCGCCTGTCCCTGCGGTTGCACTCCCAGCCATTGGGCTTCACCGGAAGCAAACAGTTCCGCGGGCACGCCCGTGTTCTTAGTCGATCCCAGCAAGACCGTGTAATGTCCGCCTGAGTCGGGCTGCACATTCTGGGTTTCGATCCAAAGCGGAGCTCCACCTTGCGACTCTTTATAAAGAGTGAAAGTCATGCCGACCGCGCCTGACAAAGGTTTGCCGGTTTCATCCTTCGCTATCCCGGAGAAGCGAATCAAGCGAGGCACTGGAGTAGAAATCATTGGTGCTGGTGGGTTAGCGCCGCGAGTCTGCGCGAACATCAACGAGGATAGGGACAAGCATGCAACGACGATGCAGCCAAGATGAGCTCTCATACAAATTCCTTTGTCATCGACTTGAAATTGAACCGAACATCAACACCGGTATGATTCCGATTGTTCACGACTAATACTTATCTACGCAGTGCTTGAGGGAGGGGGCGCTAGCACCGGAGCCGCTACTTGTGCCCAAACATCAGGCGATCAAAATATATCCCTGGCGCGCGGATTGTCAATCTGCAAACTGTTGCAGATGGCAGGCGCATCACAGGGTTTCAACACGTCTTCGAAGGTTAATGGTTAACAGTCATTTCGAAATATAAAACCAACAGTAAATATCTATAAGATATCCATCCGAACCCGCCGAGCATTGCGCTCTCGCAAAATTTCTGGCGCGAAATTCTTGCGATTGGCGGCGAAGGTAAACCAATTCGAGCGTTCGGACCGTATTTGTGTATCTCTCTTGCAACTTTTGCGAAAGATCTTGCAACATGCGCAATATCTTCGGGCAATATGAGCGAATTAGTTGCACTTACACAAACACTCGCGCGTATAATCCGCAGCCGAGACGACGTGGCACTGTTTTTTGAATCAGCATTAAGCCACGATACGAATCTCAAGGAGAGTACTTTATGCGAGGCAAAACAGCGGTGGTAGGGGCAATAGCTTTGATCCTGGCGACATGCGCTTCGGGCGCTGCGGCCCCGAAAACGAAGACTAAGCCGAACGTCACCTTCACTACTCTATATAACTTTACCGACAGCAGCACCGATGGCGCGTATACCTACGGTCAGCCGGTTTTCACTAAGGCCGGCAACATTGTCGGCACTGCCTGCGGCGGCGGAGCCAATGGGGACGGAACCGTGTGGAGCCTAAACAGCAGCGGCACGCTGACCGTCCTCCATAGCTTTGATGGTACGGACGGTCAATGCCCGTACACCGGCGTCACCCTCCAGCCAAGTAAGAACAACATGTTCGGTACCACTGCCTACGGCGGATCCGCCAGCGTCGGGACCGTCTGGTCGATCGATTCCTCTGGGACTTACTCCACTTTGTATAACTTTGGCTCGCAGTCTGGTGATCCAGAATACATCTACAGCGATGTAGTGCTGGATCCAAAAGGCAACCTGTATGGTACAAGCGAAGAAGGTGGCGCTGATGGTTTTGGCGCGGTCTGGGAACTGAGCAGCACCGGCACGGAAACGGTCTTGTACAGCTGTGCTGACAGCAGCTCCGATTGCGGATTTCCGTTCTTGACCAATTTGCACCGTGATGCGGCCGGTGACTTGTTCGGGGCTGCCGAGGAAGGTGGAAGCGGCGGCTGCGGAGTGCTATTCGAGCAATCCGCGGGCGGCACCTTCAGTGTGCTCCACAGCTTTAACTGCGGAAGCGACGGACTGTTTCCCACCGGGGGCGTCTTGGAATACAAGGGCAACCTCTATGGTACCGCCTTCGAGGGCGGCGCGAATGGCTACGGCACGGTCTGGCAATACAACATCAGTACCACTACGTTTACCGTGTTGCACAGCTTTGATTACACCGACGGGGGCTACCCCGAAGGCGGCGTGGCCTGCCAGCAAGGGAAGAAGACAGTTTGCGCTGGCAACCTGTTCGGGACAACTGAGGAGGGCGGTACTAGTGGTTATGGAACCGTGTGGGAAATAAATTCAAGCGGCACATTCACGTCGTTGAATAGCTTTGATAACACTCACGGGGCCTACCCACTCTCCCGTCCTTTCGTGACCAAGGCTGGCAACGTCTACGGCACCACCTACTTGGGCGGTTCGTCCGGCTACGGAACCGTATATGAGATCACCGGAGCCAAAGCCCAGAAACGTTAACCGTATTTCTCAAGCGGGTGCGAACCTGCAGGTCGGGTCCGCGCCCGCTTAACGTTTACCGCAAGAGGAAAAAGCCGCAGCTTAAAACTGCGGCTTGTGCACCGACAGTAAAACTCTGCAAATCGCTACTTGTTGGCTTTCTGATCCTTGTTGATCTTGTGGCTCACACGAGTCTGTTCGCGATTGAGCTGTTTCTGTTGCGCTTTAGTAATGTGCCGTCCGCCATCCTTCGCGATGTCGGCTTTTTCCTGGTTCTCGATGCGCGCATCTTGCTTTTCCACTTGGGCAGCTTGCGCGGGCGTCATCTTACCGTCCTTGATGTCATTCGAGATACGGTTCTGTTGGTTCTGTTGACGATTGTCAACCTGGTTGATGCGCGGATGCCCCTTGTCGTCCACTCCAGGACCGGAGTTGACGTTATTGGTTTGAGCCGGAGTCTGGGTCGCTGCCGGAGGCGCTGGGGTGGTGCCTGGAGCTGCTTGGGTTGTGGTTTGAGCAGCCGCAGAGGCAAACATCAGACCCCCGACCGCCAGAACTAGGAGCGAGTTAGTGAGTTTGTTTGTCATGCTGATTTGAAACCCCCTCGGTTTGGATAAGTTGCGTTCTTTTGTAAAGTTATGTTTTCCAATCGTTTGGCGCTGGATAGTATACGCTAACGGTAGCATCGGATAGCATCTTCTCGTTTATTCATTGTGTTCATGTCAGGCTTCGCACCGCGTATTCCGGCAAGCGCAAGAGCATCGAGTGCACTAGCGGTGTGCAATTTTTTGCATATGAATCTGCCAGATATCGCGTAACCAGCTGAAATTCAAATCCATGTCTCAAATCCCGTTGGCATGCCAAATGCACACGAGAATAGATACAGAACCTTGCGGGTCGGCAAAGATTGTTAGAAATAATTACCCGCAAAAGTTCGAAGTTCTTTATCATACTTATTCCCCCAATTGTGTTTGAAGAAGATGTTGAGCCGAGTCAATACTTCCCCCAGCGCCGGTACCTCCGGAACTAGCTCTTTGGAGAAGCTCTTAAAGATGATCAAGTTGAAATTGCTGGCCGCGTTAATCTTGTTCGCGCCGTGGCTCGCGCAGGCGCAGACCGTCACCTCGTTCGAAGGCATTGATGCATCAGAACTAGGACATCCGGAACATGACGTCGATCCCAACGGTGCCGTTGGCACAAAACAATATATGGAGTGGACGAACGTCGCGTTTCAAGCCTATGACAAAGTCACACTCGCTCCGGTCTGGTCCACACCTCTCGGTGGCTCCTCGCCGTGGAGGCACAATGGGGTTTACAACTGCGTGATTGCGGGCGATGGCGTGGTGCTGTTCGACCGCCTCGCATCCCGATGGGTAATTGCGGCACACAATTCTCCGGGAGCGCAGGGACCTTACAATTATTGCGTCGCCGTCTCCAACACCGACGACTTAGCTTCGAACACGCTCGCTTGGTACACCTATTCTTTCCCACTGGACACGGTGCTGGGAAAAAATGCAGAAGGCAATTTGTATTTTCCTGATTGGCCCAAGCTAGGCACATGGTCCGATGGATACTACGTGAGTTTTGACGCGATGGACATCAATCAAGGCTATCGCATTATCGGTTCCGTGTTTTGCGCTTTGGATCGCACAAACATGCTGACAGGGGCGACGGCGAATCCCATGCAGTGTTTTACCGATCCCAGCCCGCTGCCGACAAACGGAGTTTCATTTCTTAGACACAGTCCTATCCCAGCCGACATCGAGGGGACAACTCCGCCTCCGGCGGACCGGCATGAATTTTTCGTGAGCATTCAGAATCCGCCGCGAGATGGAAAGTCGACCACTTCAAACTCCATCAACTTGTGGAACTTTCATGTGAACTGGGAGAATCCGGCGCTCTCCACGTTCACTCGTTCCTCGCTCGCCGTGCCCACCTACGCTCCCGGATGCTATTCGACCGCGCTGCCGACCAACACATACTGCGCCCCCGAGCCCGCCATTCGGCCGGACAATAGTCACTATCACGTGGATTCGATGGGAGACCGGTTGATGCCGCGCCTGGCGTATCGGAATTTTGGATCTTATCAATCGTGGCTCGTCAGCCATACCGTCCGAGTCGGCACCGGCGCCAGCGCGCAGACCGGAGTGCGCTGGTACGAACTGCGCGGCAATGGCACGCCCAAGATTTATCAGAGCGCAACCGTCAGTCCGGACAAGTCGCTGTACCGCTTCATGCCCAGCATCGCGCAGGATCATCAAGGCAATGCGGCGGTCGGGTACAGCACTTCCAGCACGCTGCTCCATCCCGGCTTGGCGGCATCATGGTGGAGTCTGAAGCAGACGTTTAAGCCAACCGAAATCGCACTGCAAAGCGGCGGCGGAGACGAAGAGAACAGCCGCAACTGGGGCGACTACAGCAGCATGACCGTCGACCCCGTCGACGACTGCACCTTCTGGTACGTGAACGAATATTTCCAGGAAGACGAAATCGGCACATCCTTCAACTGGGACACGCGCATCGCGAAGTTCGCGCTTTCATCCTGTCACGCGGGAGTGAGGGCCGTGAAGAAGTAGTTGGGGTGGGCCACCCTTTACAAAACGGCCTGATAACTCAAGAACTGGCTTCCCCCGATGCATCACCGGGCACGGTGATGCTCATCACTTGCCAGCATGCCCAAATCGGCGTAGCTTTAGTGCGAGGCGCCGAGTCCTTCCTTTCCAGCAAGCGGGCCCAAATCAAGGCAACTCGGAGTTAGCGGGCTTTCTCCCTAACCCGAGTCCTGCATCCCCCAACGCTCTCTGGCCACCGGAAAACCCAAACCGCAACGAACCATAGCGCGCCACGCGATGTGGCGGGAGGCCGACATGACAAGGAAACTATTCCGGGCCACCATAAGCAAAGGCTTGGCGGTCTTGACCGTAACTCTTATCGCGGCATTAGTCCTGGCGCCCGGCGCTTTGGCAGCGAGCCAATACAAGATTCTATATAACTTCGCCGGCGGCACGGACGGCGCCACGCCGTTTGATGGCCTGGCTCTCGACGCCGCTGGAAATCTTTATGGCACGACTACGGCAGGTGGCGCATCCGGGAATGGCGCTGTTTTCGAACTGGCCAAGAATTCCGACGGAAGCTGGACCGAAAGCGTCCTCTACAGTTTCGCCGGCGGCACCGACGGAGCCACTCCCTACGCTGGTGTGACCTTCGACACCAGCGGCAATCTGTATGGCACGACGACCGCAGGCGGCGCTTCCTCGGCCGGAACGGTCTTCGAGTTAATGTCAAACTCCAACGGAACGTGGACGGAAAGCGTGCTTTACAGTTTCAGCGGCGGTAGCGATGGAGCGAATCCCCAGTGGTGTGGGGTGGTCTTCGACGCTACAGGTATTCTCTATGGTATGACGTCGGGTGGCGGCACCGAGGGCATGGGTGTCGTCTACAGACTGACGCCGAACTCCGGCGGAAGCTGGACTTATGGCCTGCTACATACCTTCAAGGGCGGCAAAGACGCGAGTTATCCGCTGGCAGGAACCCTGACCTTCGACACGGCTGGCAATCTGTATGGCGCCACGTCTGACGGCGCCGATGGTGATGGGAACTGCGCAACCAGCAAAGATTGCGGCTCGATTTTCGAGATGACGCGCCACTCGAACGGAAGCTGGAAGGAGCAAGTAATCTTCCGCTTTACCGACAATACGGATGGTGGGCAGTCACGCCGGCCATTTAGCCCTTTGGTGTTCGATTCGGCTGGACGCCTCTACGGTACCGCGGGGGGCGGGGGCGGTTTGTATGGTACTGCCTTCAGGCTGACGCGTGATGCAAAGGGCAAATGGAAACAGCGCGGGCTCCACGTGTTCCACGGCAACCAGGATGGAGCATATCCAAACAGCGGCCTGGTCTTCGACACGGCAGGGGACCTCTACGGCTCGACAGTTTTCGGCGAAGATTTGAATGGGGATTGCTGTTTCGGCCAAGTGTTCAAGCTGATTCCGGAGGCGCACGGATGGAGCAAACAAGCGGTTCATCGCTTCCAGGGCGCTCCCCAGGACGGAATCCTCGGCGGCAATCCGGTTGTGTTCGACACCGCAGGCAACCTCTACAGCACGTCAGTGAACGGAGGCTCTAGCGGCAATGGCGTCGTGTTTGAGGTCACGAAGTAACTTCGTTCTCCGGCCACTCGGCCCTGAAGTGCCCAGTGCCGAGTGGCCAGGGCTCCGGCGGTACGGAAAACCGGCAACCGCCGCGGTCAGCGGTGGGTGGCCTATTGTCCCACGGTGAACGCGGGACGCGACGGAGCAGCAGTAACGCGCGCTTACCGCACCGGCCCCTCCAGCAAAATCGGGTTCGCTCCGATGACTACACTACTTCCGGTTGCGCTCGAGAGTGGGTGCACAGTTCCGCTAAGGTCAATCCAATCGATGTTGAACTCAGGCGGTGCCTTGTAAGGTGTCTCTCCGCAGATGATGGGAACCGCCATCTCAGAGCAATTCTGACCATAGCTGCTATCCCACACCAGCCTCGCGACCCTACGGCCCGCAGCTTCCGTGAAATCACAGTTGTAAATCGTGCCGCTGTGCAAAGTTCCCGGCGGCGTCGGAAACCAGGCCCGAGAATGGCTCCGCGCTGTCAAGGTTTCCGGCAAAAGCGTGAATTATGCTTTCCGTCCAGGTGCCGTCCTTGTTCGGCTTCAGCTCGAACACGGTACCCAACCCGTACTTTTCCCCTTCAAACGTGGTGCCGTACAAGTTTCCGGATTTATCAAAGATCAGCGGCGAATAGGTCGGGTCCTCGCCGTCGTTGCCACTGAGCAGCCGAGACTCCAACGCGCTCTAGAGCCGCGCCGCAAGATTCCTAGATCAGTTTTACCGTGATAGGCAATCCCGTCGATGGTGGTATCCACGCCATACGCCTCGCGCATCGCCCGGTGAAGAGCGTTGCGATGTACGCCGTCGCGGGAAATGAGCAGCGTGCCATCGATATCGAAAAGGTAAGCGTCGGCGTCGATCCAGTGAAAGCCGTTTGATTTTGTGGTATGAGGGTGAAGTTGGAGGTATAGGTGCAGTCCGTAAAATCAAGCCCAGAGCGTGGCGGCTGAAGTCAGTTTATGACACCATCAATCGTGTAATTTTTCTGGCCCGGCCGGTGCGCTCATCGCAATCCACCACGACCGCGCATAATCTGACGTCGCCCGTCGCCGCCTCAAATCGTGTTGGCATATTGTTTAAAAACTTGCCGACTACCAATTCTTTCTTTACTCCGATGACGCTGTCATATGGCCCCGTCATGCCTACGTCAGTAATGTATGCAGTGCCGCCTGGCAAAACCCGTTCATCAGCTGTGGGAACGTGGGTGTGGGTGCCAACGAGCACGGTGACACGTCCATCGAGATGCCAACCCATGGAAATCTTTTCAGAAGTTGCCTCTGCATGGATATCGACAAAAATAACCTTGGCCTTGATTTCTTTCAATAACTGGTCAACGACGCGGAAGGGATCGTCGTTCGAAGCCATAAAAACCCGGCCCTGCAAATTAATCACAGCGTAGGGAACATCACCTTTGCGGCCCTCATAGACGCCCCATCCCGGCATCCCGGGCGGATAGTTTGCGGGGCGCAACACTCGACGGGCGGGGCTGTGCGGATTTCCATCCGCGGAGTTAAAAAAATCTACGATCTCCCGCTTATCCCAGACATGGTTGCCGGTGGTAAGAACGTCAATGCCCATGTCAAAGAAGTCCTCGGCGAGCTGCGGCGTGATGCCAAACCCAGCCGCCGCATTCTCTCCGTTAGCAAGCACGAGATCGACTGCGTGCTCTTTCACTAAGAATGGAAGACGGTCTTTGACCACGGTTCTTCCGGGTCTGCCGAAAATGTCACCAATGAAAAGAATACGCACGTAGTTTTTACTGAGAGTTCGATGTTAACACGCGCCCTTGGGCTGCTTGAGCTTGTGTGGGGACGGTCTTCGACCGTTCCTTAGAGCGCAGTTCGACAGAATCAGTTCAAGGAATCAGCATCGCCGTTTTCAGGAAGTCGTAATTGCCCGGCGGATTCAGAGACAGATTCCGTACACGCTTCGTGTGCACCATTACGTTCTCGAAGTACCACAGGTTGATGTAAGGCAAGTCCTCAGCAAGAATTCGCTGAATCTCGGCATAGATTTGCTTGCGCGCATTCTGGTCGAGTTCGGCGCGTGCCTGGTCGATCAGCGCATCGACGCGCGGGTTGGCGTAGTAAGTGCGATTGGCGCCGTTAGGTGAAAATTTGGCCGAGTGGAAGACATATTCAAAGATGTCCGGATCTTCGTTTCCTCCGACCCACCGCAAAGAATGGACCTGGTAGGCGCCCCGAGTGATGTCGGAAAAAAAAGTGGCGAATTCATACGTACGAATGTCCAGTGCAATGCCAACGTCGCGCAGTTGCTGCTGCAGCACCGCAGCTATCAGCCGTGGGTTCTCATCCGTCGAGGTTTTCATGGTGAGATGAAAGCGCACGCCATTCACGGCTGGGTATCCAGCTTGCTCAAGTAATTGCCGCGCCCGCTCAGGATTGTGGTCGTAGTGCGGGACATCGCCGTTGTACGCCCAGCTCTCGGGCGGAAGAAGGCTGTACGCAGGCCGCCCGAAGTCACGGAGCAGGTAGTGAATCATCGGGGCCCGGTCGATCGCATACGCCACAGCCTGCCGCACCCGCACATCTTTGAGAATCGGATCGCGAAGGTTAAATGCCAAATAGGCCAGCACCGTACCCGGAGCGTGCAGGACCTCCAGATTGGACTCGCGTTCGAGCGCGAGCACCATGTCTCCGGTTAGGGAGGTAACGGCAATGTCGGCGCTCCCCTTGCGTAACTCGAGCGCACGTGTCGTGGCATCGGGTATCACTGCGAAGCGCACCCGCTCCAGATGCGCCTGTGCGCCCCAATATTCGTTGTTGCGCTCGATGATGACTTCTTTATCCGGTTCGGCGCTGACGAAACGAAATGGGCCTGAACCGATTGGATGGCGGCTCATTTCCTCCCCACTGCCGTAGGGAACAATCCCAATGGCGCCGTCAGAAATGTTCCACAACAAAGTGGCGAATGGTTCTTTTAGATGAAACACCACCGTGTAATCGTCGGGTGCATCGATGTGATCAACGAGGCGATAGGCAGCTGCCTTGGTGCTGCGGATCTTTCCTTGCAGCAGGGAATCAAAAGTCCATTTCACGTCGCGCGAAGTTAGAGGCTGTCCGTCATGAAATTTCACGCCTGTATGCAAGTGGAAAATGTAAGTGCGGGGATCAGGAACTTCCCACCGCTCCGCCAATCCCGGCCGAACATTCAAGTGCTCGTCGCGAGTGCAGAGGTCATCGAAGAGCAACTCGTCAATGCGCTCGGATTGCGCATCCAAACCAACCCGCGGATCGAGATTGGTAGGGCTGTTTTCGATAATCATCACAACCGTGTTGGAGGTAGGTTTGGCGGAGCACGATAATAGAGGAACAAGAAGCGCAATAACCAGCAAAGACCACGAGGGCACAACTGCTCTCGGCTGTGCATGCCCCGCTGCGCGGCGAAGCGCTGTCCGCTCACGCATACGAAATCTTCCCTAGAATAGCGGGCCTTTTTGCCCCGGTTGCGGAGGGCAGGTTCGAAGGTTTGCGATTCCACGTTTGGAAAGCCAGCAACGCAAATGCCACCGCTTCTTTCGCTTCCGAAGGCAACCCGAATTCGTCGGAGGAGCGAATCTGCAGACCCATTGGACACAATTCATTTGCCAGCATTGCCATCAAAATTGGATTTTTCGCGCCGCCGCCGGAAACGATGAAGTCTCGATAGGTGTGCGTTCTCGGAATTACGAATCGTCGCAGCGCATCAGCGATAGAACGAGACGTTAATGCCGTAGCCGTTGCAACGATATCGCGTTTATCCACGCCTCCGCAGAGACGAATGAACTCCAGCGAGAACTCGCGTCCGAATTCCTCGCGCCCTGCGGTCTTCGGTGGCTTGCGACGAAAGAACGGTGCTCGCAAAATATCGTTGATGATGTCATCGAGCACATTGCCAGAGCCACCGATTCTTCCATCGCGATCGTAAGCTTTGCCAAACAGACGCTGCATCACAGCATCAATCACCATGTTGCCCGGACCGGTATCGAAGGCCAGCACCCGATCAGCCGATGCGCCCGCGGGGATGGCTGTGAAGTTTGCAATTCCGCCGATGTTCTGCACAACTCTTCCCACGCGACTGTCGCGATACAAAAGAAAATCTAGGAAGGGGACCAGCGGCGCTCCTTTACCGCCGGCGGCCATATCTGCAGGTCGAAAATCGGAAACCACGGGTACGCCGACACGCGCAGCCAGAATCGCCCCCTCGCCAATCTGCCAAGTAACCGCCGGCTTATGCCCCAGGAACTGGGCGGTCTCTCCCTGGTGATAAAGCGTTTGGCCGTGACATCCCACAAGCTGCGCTTTGAGATGAAAGCGGCGCTGCGTAGCTAATACGGCCTCAGCATAAAGTTCGGCGAGCAAGAAATTAAGCCTTGCCAAGTCAGCCACGCTGGCCTTGGTCGAGTTCATCGCCGCCAACACAGCGCGGCGAACTTGCTTCGGGTACGGGTACTCAGCGTGTGCAAGATAATTTAGTACGGGCGTCCCCGCCCGGCTCGGCGACGAATTCACCCGCACCAGTGCCACATTAATTCCATCGGCTGACGTTCCACTCATCACGCCGGCGACAATCATGCCAGATCCTGTCGTCTTATCGTCGCCAGTCTTACCTGTTCGCTGAACTCCCACAACTGGCGCGCGAGTTTTTCAAGTTTTGCCGCATTGGGAGCAGGTGCCGGACGCTTCAACTCTTTGGAGTTTTTCTTGAATGCGCGCAGGCGAGCGACTGAGTCCTTTGCGCGTTGCGCGAATTTCGCATCACGCTCCACTTCTTTCACCAGCGCTTCATAGGAACGAAGAATGTATTCCTCGGTGTGACAGATCAGGCAAAGATCGCCACCTGCACGAATATGTTCCACAGCCGCCTGCTCAATAGGAGCGGCCTGCAGCACACCGCCCATCTCGAGATCGTCAGAGACTACAAGCCCGCGATAGCCGATCTTCTTGCGCAAAATCTCCGTGATCCATTTCTTCGAGAGAGAAGCGGGTTTGTGATCGCGTGTTACCGACGGGTATGCCGCATGGCTTACCAGGACCAATGGCGATTCACGTCTCAACGCGCGATATGGTGCGATATCCGCCTCCCAGAGTTTCTTCAACGATTTTTGCACTTTTGGCAGTTTCTGGTGAGTGTCAAGATTGGCCTCGCCAAGTCCCGGATAATGTTTGATTGCGCCGAGCACGCTCGCCGATCGAAGTCCCGCCAGGAATTCGCGAGCGTAGACGGTGGCTTCTTTGGG
Source organism: uncultured Acidobacteriota bacterium (assembly GCA_963743375.1). Lineage (GTDB taxonomy): Bacteria > Acidobacteriota > Terriglobia > Terriglobales > Acidobacteriaceae > JABDBE01. The sequence goes on from CAVUQA010000003.1 coordinate 201,087, forward strand.
ATCGGCAGAAACCGAGCGTGAACTCATAACCGTGCGTGAGGCTGCAAAAGCTAAATCGACAACCGGCGCAAAATCCGTGTTGAAGCCCAGTGTCCGGCAGCATTCGCCAATCGTCTTTCCATGTTTGCGGAAGAGCGCGCGATTGCCAGCGGCAAACACATCGGCAGCCGAAGGCGCCGGGCCGACGACATTGCGAAAGCGATCCACGCGGCCGCCTTCCATGTCGACGCAAGTGAATAGACGAGTGGAAACGCGTGACTGGCATTCTTTGAGCAGCCGATGCGTCTGCTCCCCGCCGGTGATGTTGCGCGCGAACAGAATCACGCCACCAGGTTGCAGCCGTGTGAGCAAAAAGCGCAGCCGCGGAGACATCTCAGTGCCGTCGAAGCCCACAATCAGCAGTTGGCCGATTTCTTCGGTAATTGAGGTCTTTCTCTTCAATCCACCTGCTTCTTCAATTCCGCCAGCAAATTCAACGCTTCAAGCGGAGTCAGGCGGTTCAAATCAACTTCGCGGAGCTTTTCCAGAACTGGCTGCGACAGCGGAGTGAAGATAGTGAGCTGCGCCGGAGGTCGCGGGCGCAGCTCGTCACTTGCCAGTTGCTCCGTTACCCGCTGTTCCGCGCTCTCATGTTCCGCCAGCACCTCCCGCGCACGATCGATTACTTCATTTGGCAATCCGGCCAACTTGGCAACCTCAATGCCATAACTACGATCGGCTGCACCCGGCTCTACTTTTTTCAGAAACACAATTCCGCCCGCTGTCTCTTTTACCGACACGTGATAATTCTTCACTCCCGAGAGTCGCTCGGCGAGTTCGGTAAGTTCGAAGTAGTGCGTGGCAAAAAGAGTCTTGGCACGCATGCGGGCATGAATATATTCCACGGCCGCCCACGCGATTGCTAGGCCATCATATGTCGCGGTGCCGCGTCCTACCTCGTCGAGAAGAATGAGCGATCGCGTTGTTGCCGTGTGCAGAATGGCCGCGGTTTCGGTCATTTCCACCATGAACGTGGAACGCCCGCGTGCGAGATTGTCGCTCGCCCCAATTCGAGTAAATACACGGTCCACCACGCCCAGGCGAGCCGAGGCCGCCGGCACAAACGATCCCATCTGGGCCAAAATTACGATCAGTGCAGCCTGGCGGAGATAGGTTGACTTGCCGCCCATATTCGGGCCGGTCAGCACCAGCACTGTATGCGTCGTTGAATTCAGATAAAGATCGTTGGGTACGAAGCGCTCGTTGCCACCGGCCATTTCCTGCTGCTCAATTACAGGGTGCCTTCCACCAATGATCTCGATGTCGGCAGCGCCATCAAACTTCGGACGGCAATAATTTCGCAGAGCCGCAACATGCGCTAATGCCGCCAGCACATCAACTTCCGCCAGTGCCAACGCGGTTTGCCGGATGCGCCGGGCTTCGCTGGCAATCGCCGAACGCAACTCAGCGAACAGCCGCCGCTCGATCTCTACTATTTTCTCCTGCGCATCTAGGATCTTCGATTCGTATTCTTTCAGCTCAGGAGTGGTGAAACGCTCAGCATTGACGAGGGTCTGCTTGCGTTCGTAATCTGCCGGGACCAGATGCAGGTTAGGTTTGGAAACCTCGAGATAATAGCCAAAAATCGAATTGAACTTGACCTTCAGTGAATTAATTCCAGTACGCTGCCGTTCCCGCTGCTCGATCTGGGCGAGGAATTGCTTGCTGTTGCGGCTAAGATCGCGCAGTACATCCAGTTCGTTGTCCACGCCAGCCTGAATTGCTCCGCCATCAACCAGCGAAATCGGCGGCTCAGGGATAATCGTTTTGTCGATACACTCCCGCAGATCGCCGAGTTCATCGATCGATGCGCGTAAAGCTTTCAGCCGATCGGTTGCGAATTTGTCCAGCGCAACGCGAAGCCCGGGAATTTTTCTCAGCGATGCAGCCAGAGCAAGCACATCACGGGGATTTGCGGTTTCCAAAGTTACGCGGCTCAGCAGCCGTTCCAGATCCAGAATCCCATCCAGCGTTCGCCGTAATTCCTCTCGCCCCAGGGTCTCATTCACCTGCGTCTCGACAGCGTTCAATCGCGCATTAATTTCCGCGAGATCGACCGACGGGCGCAGCATCCACGAACGCAGCAGACGTTTACCCATTGGCGTAACTGTCGCGTCGATCGAGCGGAATAGCGTGATCCCGGCATCGCTGCCCGCAAAAAGCGGTTCGATCAACTCCAGATTGCGCACAGTAACCGCGTCGAGAACCAGATGGTTTTGTCGCTCGTAAAATCCGACACGATCGACGTGATCCAAAGTTCCGCGCTGCGTCGATCGTACGTAATACAGAATGGCGCCCGCAGCGGAAGCTGCAGCTGGCTTGCCCGCGAGCCCGAACCCCTCGAGCGACAGGACGCCGAAATGGTTCTCAAGCAGCGGAATAGCATGGTCAGGCGCGAAAACCCAATCATCTAGTGGAGTCTCGGCAAAGCCATGGCTGCCCGCTGGTCCGCCGGACGCATGAGGGCGGCCGTCACTACACGATCTTTTTTCATCAAATAATGGAGCCGCAGAACCATACAAAACTTCCTTCGGTTTCAGCTGCTGAAGTTCTTCCTCTATCCGCTTGGCAGCGTCCTCGCCAGCGAACTCGGTGGCGCGAAATTCGCCCGTGGAGAGATCCAGAGCCGCGAATCCGACGCGATCTCCGATCTGCGCCACAGCCGCCAGAAAGTTGTTTTCCTCGGAGCCGAGTGACGAATCCGCCGCCGTGCCCGGCGTCACGACTCGCGTAACTTCCCGCCGTACCAGTTTCTTGGCAAGGCCGGCATTCTCCATCTGCTCGCAGATCGCGACCTTGAATCCTTTGCGGATGAGCTTCGAAATGTAACCCTCAGCCGCGTGATAAGGCACGCCGCACATGGGCACCGCTATGCCCTTCTCTTTGTTGCGCGAGGTCAGCGTGATTTGCAGTTCGCGCGACGCCAGCACGGCGTCATCGAAGAAAAGCTCGTAGAAATCACCCAGGCGAAAGAACAATAACGCGCTGGGATGTTCCTTCTTGATGGCAGCGTACTGCCGCATCAGCGGAGTGGAAGGCTCGGTCATCTCGGGCGGCGTCGTGCGCGGATTATAACAAACCGCTCCCGCTGCCACGAGGTGCAAAACACGGCCGAGCCAGAAGACAGTTGACGCAGCTTGAATGAGATGGTTTCCTTGTGCATGGAATTACGCAAGGACCCGATTACCCGTTCGTGGGTTATTACCGGAGACGACGTTCCCGAGAGTGTGGCGCGTGCCGAATCGGTTTGCCGGTTCTGCCCCGACTCGCGCGAACCGGCGCAGATTATCGCGACCATGTCGGGATTTTCCGGTGCTCCCTGGTCGGCTCGTTCTGTGGTGCATCCGACCGCTTTGTATCACATCGAAGGCGAAGCGACCCGCCGCGGTGATGGCATCTACGACCGCATGCGCCCCGTCGGCGCGCACGAGGTTCTGGTGGAAAGCTCTTCGCATGACCGGCATCTTTGGAACGCCAGCGATAGCGAACTCGAACAATTCCTGCTCCTGGCCGCGCAGCGCGTTCAGGATCTGAAAGGCGACGGACGCTTCAAGTATGTAAGTATCTTCAAGGATCATGGAATCAGCGCCGGGCAGGAGTTCCAACATCCCAGCTCACAACTTACTGCCACGACATTCGTTCCGCGGCGGGTGCTGTATGAACTACGCGCCGCGCGTGAATATTTCGAGAGCAAGGAACGCTGCGTTTTCTGCGACATTATTTCCCAGGAAATGAAACAGGAGCTCCGCGTGATCGAAATTCGCGGAGACTTCATTGCCCTCTGCCCATATGCTCCGCGTGTGCCGTATGAGAGCTGGATTATGCCGCGTATTCACGAGGCTGCTTTCGAACGTTTCGGCTTGAATCGTCCGGCAACGATGACCGACCTGGGCAGCCTGCTGCGTCGCACCTTGCAGCGCATCCGCACCATCACCGAAGATTTTCACCTGGTGCTGCATACCTCGCCAAACAGCCTGCACCGTTCGGGAAATTTGGGCTACTGGAAGACAATTGACGAGGACTATCACTGGCATATCGAGATCATGCCCGTACTGGCGGCGAAGTCGAAGTCTTATACTTTCAAAGAAGTGTACTATTCGCCGCTGTCCTCCGAGACGGCGGTCAAGCGGCTGCGCGATGCGAGAATTGAACCGTAAGTGCAGGCGCGAGCATCCTCGCTCGTGCAGCCGCGAACGCGGTAGCACAAGCCAATGACCATCCGCCGCATGAAAACCTATACCGGTGGCCAGGGATACGTTTACCAGTATTACTTCGTAGGTAAGCGCGCTGCGATCGCTGATCAGTCCCATCGTCCCGCAACCGAATATGTTTTTGACGTGACCTCCGATCGCAAGACTACGTTCGCAGTCAGCGTTTTCCTCACAGCGGATGCCGTAAGTCAATGGGCTGTGAGCCACAACCGCTCGCTCATCGAAGCCGAACAATATGGCGCGGTCAAAATGCGCTTGTTCCAGGCTTTCGACGAGATCGAGGATATGCTGACCGATGGCAGACAGCTCACTGTAGACGCGGACAGTCTGGAGCAGTCGCTGAGTAGGCTCGGAGTGGCCTAGCTTGTGTATGGGCTCCGCTGGCCTGTCTACACGAGACTAGTCGGGTGGCCACTCGTAGGGGAACAGCTTGCCAGCCTGCTCCGAGCTCATTTTGAAACCGAGCAGCTCGGCGGCCCGTGCCAGCACGGGATCGCTGCCCGCGGCTAGTTCCTGGGCAGTCGGCAAAACAACCGTATCCGGCGTTACTCCGAGGTGCTCCAAGCTTTTCCCATCGGCCATGATGAGATCCCACTCCGTGACCGAGGCGCCGTAGAAGAGGACGGTGTTGTCGACACCGAGTCGCTCGCTATAATGCTCCGCCTCCATAACAGCACCCGCCGTGCGGTCCCCGATAACTACCGCTCTGTTTTCCATCTGTACGACGCGGGCAAACAACTCGGCGGCGGAGGCAGAGGAGGAATCCACGAGGACCGCCAGCTTTCCGGAAAATTGGTGATGCCAAGGTTTGGCGACTTCGGGCTTAGTCTCCTTCCGCCCAACGCGGTCAGCGATCTTAACTTGCTTGTCGAATACGCCTCCAACTAGGTACTTAAGGGTCTCGACGCTCCCACCGGAGTTGCCGCGCAAATCGACTATCACTGCCGGATACTTACGCACTTTGTCGACAATGCTATTCACTTCGGAATCTGAAAAACTAAACGCCGGGAATTTGACAGCTGCCAGCTGTTTACCAAGTTCCTCATAACGTGCTCGCATAAAGTGGTGTTGGTTTTCTGACTGACGCACTACGTCCCAAATATCTGTCCCGCTGGCAAACAGATTGTTGACCTTCTTCCCTTCGTGAACGCTCGAGGCCACATCTACCTGACGGCGGCTGCCCTGTGGATCCTGCAGCACTAGTCGAAATCCGAGCTGCGGCCGTAGCACGGAATATGCATATTTCATCTTCCACAGGTTGTCGCGGGTCGGGCGATATCCGTCAATAGCTAGGATTTGGTCCCCAGCCTTGACGCCTTTTGCCTCAGCATCGCTCTTGGGATGCACCCGAACTACGAAGCATTGATCTCCGACCATTTGGTACTGCCACCCGTAGTCGTATCGGTTGGTATGTCGCGGGGGGAGAAAGAATGTGTGCGAATCGTTGAGAGTATCCAGCAGCGCCCCGATCTCGGACAGCGCCATGTTGAAGGAATCGGCTTTTTCAATTTTCCGATCTGTCTCAGCAACCTTGGCATCCCAGTCGAGGCCATGCATCTTAGGGTCGTAATAATGTCGCCGCACATCGTCGGCTACGACTCGCAGCATGTCATGCGCCCGACCGCGATCGCGATCTGAGATTTGCTGTTGCTGCGGCCAAGCTTGGACAATAAACAAAACGGCGACCCCTAGCAACTTCGCAGAAAAAGTACTCGTTTGATCAGCCCACATTGCAACCTCCCGTTATTATGGCCGCCGGTTCGCGAAGTAAGAAACGCGATCAAAGTGAACGGCGACGCACTTGTTGCCTTCCCGAAGTTTCGGCAATTCTACACTCGGCGTGTACGCTGGGTCTGTGATCTGGCCTCGTCAGGATATCTGGCCTTCAGCGGAGGCGTCTATCGCCACGTGTGATCTACATCACAATCGGCTGTGATCGTGCCGACTGCCTCATCGACTGGGCAGACTATAATCACTCTGGCGGATTGGGAGAGGATGCCCGAACCCGCGTGGGAGCTGAATTTAAGTATGCCAATACTTTGGCTGCGAGTTGCGCTGGGTTGTTACGCCGTGGGATTGCTATACGCGCTGGTTGCTCTAACTCGCACCAGCGACCTGTTGAACAAAATCGCCCTGCATGCAGCCTATCTGGGCATGGTATTTCATTTCGTCTCGCTTACCGATTCCATACTCCTCACCGGACAGATCACGCTAGCTTCAGTGCACAATGCCGAATCAGTGCTGGGTTTCCTGATCATGGTTGTCTTCATGCTCGTGTACCTGGTGTATCGAACGACGTCCCCGGGCATTGTGGTTTTCCCGCTCGTCTTTTTGCTTACTTTCGTTGCCGCAACCGGCCAGCAGCCATTTCTTTTCACCTCGCCGGGTTTGCGCACCGGTTGGCTTTTTGCTCACATCGCGCTGATCTTCACCGGCTATGCAGCCCTGATTTTGAGTTTTGGCGCTAGCCTGCTTTACCTGGTTCAGGAACGATCCTTGAAATCAAAAAAGGGAGGCGGGTTCCTCTCGCGACTTCCAGCCCTGGAAGTAATCGATGAAATCGGATTCCGCTCGCTCCTACTCGGCTTTCCTTTTATGACGCTGGGTTTGATAGCTGGTACGGTCGTGGCTCAATCGACGTATGGGCGCGTGGATCTTCTCGACCCCAAAATTCTGCTTTCGATTCTGATGTGGGTCGTGTATTTGATACTGCTCTACACTCGCTGGACCGCGGGCTGGCGGGGCCGTCGGGCCGCCTATCTCGCGGCCGGAGCATTCGTTTTTGCCGTCATCGCATGGGCAGCTAATTACTTCAGTACGATTCACAGGTTCGCACAGTCATGAACTTTCACCTCATCGGCGTCAATCACAACAGTGCGCCGGTCGAGGTGCGGGAGCGCCTGGCGATTCCGGAATCACGTCTGCCCGATGCGTTGAAATGTTTTACGCAGCATCCGGGGGTTGATGAGGGGCTGATTCTAAGCACCTGCAATCGCGTTGAGCTCTTGGCGCAGACCAAGAACGGCAGCGCCGACCTGCGCGGATTTCTCCGCAGCTATTTCCAAATCGATCATGCGGACCTCGAACCGCACCTCTACGAATATCGCGAGCATGAAGCTATTCGGCATTTGTTCCGCGTGACCTCCAGTCTGGACTCGATGATCGTGGGTGAAGCGCAGATCCTGGGTCAGGTAAAGGAAGCGTATGCGACCGCGCGCGCAGTAGGCGCAATTCACTCCCAACTGGACTTGCTGCTGACGCGAGCTTTCGCCGTGGCCAAACGAGTACGTACGGAGACGGCAGTCGGTTCATCCGCGGTTTCTGTAGCTTCCGTTGCGGTCGAGCTTGCAAAGAAAATCTTCGGTTCGCTTAACGGCAAGAATGTGTATCTTGTCGGAGCCGGAAAGATGAGCGAACTGGCGGCGCGTCATCTACTGGCGCACGGCGCAGCATCAATCTTTGTGGCCAATCGCACGTACGATCGTGCCATTCGCCTGGCGCAGAAATTCGACGGGCAGGCCATTGAATATAGCCGCCTGTATGATACCTGCGACAAAGGCGACATTGTAATTACGTCGACGGGCGCTCCGCACGCCATCTTTCGCCGCGAGCACGGCGAACTTTTCATGAGCCGCCGCAAAAACCGACCCATGTTTTTCATTGATATTGCGGTTCCTCGCGATGTCGATCCGGCGATGAACAAGGTAGATGGCATCTTCGTTTACGACATCGACGATTTGCAGCAATCGGTGACCTCACACGTCGCGGATCGCAAAAAAGAGGCCGAGCGCGCCTCGGATATTATCGAAAGCGAGGTCGTGCGCTTTCAGGCTCGCCTGCAAACTCTTGATGTTGTTCCCACGATTGTTTCGCTGCAGGATCACCTGGAAACCATACGCCAAGCTGAAATCGATCGTGTGCGCGGGCGTCTGGGGCCACTATCTCCTGAGCAGGAACTGGCGATTGATACACTCACTCACGGAATCGTGAACAAAATCATGCACACGCCCATCAGCACGCTGAAAACCGCTGCGCGTGAGTCCGAAGCTACCACCGTAGTCGAGTTGGTGCGCCGCTTGTTTAACCTTCAAGAAAAAGACAAAAAAGCCGCGCAATCGGGTGGGACCGGAGGGCGCGCCTGATGGCTCGTCTGCGAATTGGTTCCCGAGGCTCTCAACTTGCTCTCTGGCAGGCTCATCATATTAGTGCCTTGCTCCGCGAACATGGCCACGAAGTCGACCTTAAGATCATCAAGACTACCGGCGACAAAATAACTGACGTTGCTCTGGCCAAAGTTGGCACGAAAGGCATGTTTACCAAAGAGATCGAAGAGGCGCTGGCCCACAGTAGCATCGATCTTGCCGTGCACAGTCTGAAAGATCTTCCCACCGAACTGTCCGCCGAATTCGAAATCGCAGCGATCACCGCGCGGGAAAATCCGCGCGATGTATTTTGTTCAAGCAGATATAAAAACATAGATGACTTGCCGCGAGGGGCGCGGGTTGGCACCAGCAGCCTGCGACGCCAGGCGCAATTGAAAGCGGTGCGTCCAGACCTCGAGATTCACCCGCTGCGCGGGAATGTCGACACTCGTCTGCGCAAGCTGGAAGCGGGTGAATATGACGCCATCATTCTGGCGGCAGCTGGCCTCTACCGCCTCGGTAAAACCGAACTCATCCGACAAGTCATATCCCCTGACATGATGTGTCCCGCGGCAGGGCAGGGCGCGTTAGGGATCGAGATTCGTGCCGGAGACACGGTAACGCGACAGCATCTAACTTTTCTCGACGATGCTGCGGCTCGCGCCACTACCACTTGTGAGCGAGCGTTACTTAACAAACTCGGCGGAGGGTGCCAAGTGCCCATTGGCGCATTCGCCGAAGTCCGCGACGGTCGCCTGCACCTCGAGGCAATCGTCGCCGATCCTGATGGCTCCAAAGTTCTGCGCGAGTCTCGTGACGGCTCCGATCCGGTTCAACTTGGGGAATCCGTCGGCCAAACCTTGCTTCACCGCGGCGGAGATGCGATCTTGGAAGCAGTCTACGGGCAGGGAATTGCCGTTCCGCAGCAACCCTGAGTGTGTAGCGCGGACATTCTTGTCCGCGTTCGGGCCAAGAAGTCGCATCAGCTCGGAGAACCGAAAAGTGTACATACCCGAATTCAATCGCCAGGAAAACCGCGCTGCGACCCTTGCTTTCATGCGAGCAAATCCATTCGCCATTTTGGTTTCGAACGCGGACGGTAGTCCATTTGCCACTCACCTTCCTCTGCTAATAGAAGAACAAGGCGATCAGATCGTAGTGCAGGGCCACATGGCGAAGGCGAACGCGCATTGGAAATCGTTAAAAGAAGGCCAGGAATCGCTGGTGATATTCCACGGTCCTCACGCCTACATTTCGCCTAGCTTGTACGAGATTCGTGAAAGCGTCCCTACTTGGAATTACGCTGCCGTGCATGTTTACGGCGAGCCCGTTTTGTTCTTCGACGAAGACAGCATGCAAGCAACGCTGCACCGCATGATCGACACCTTCGAAGCGGCATATATGGAGCAATGGTCTGAGTTCAGCGACGAATATAGAAGCCGCATGATGAAGCATATTGTTGGATTCAACATAAAAGTCAAAAGGTTGGAATCAAAGTTCAAGCTCAGTCAAAATCGTACGAAGGTAGAACAAAAACAAGTCATTCAATGCCTGCAGGAGAGCAAAGACACAAACGTGTCAGGAGTCGCAGAGCTTATGCAGCAAGAAGGACTGGGTCACTGACAACAATGGGAGGAAAGACGGCGCCGCTCACCGGACTGCGCGTCATTGTGGGTAGAGCGCGGCATCAGGCCGGTGCACTCTCCTCAGGGTTGCGAGCGCTCGGGGCAGAAGTCACAGAAATTCCCTTCATCGAAATCCGCCAGCCCCGCTCGTATAGACCTCTAGACGCTGCCCTGAAGAATTTGCATCAATACGACTGGCTCATCCTGACCAGCGTTAACGGAGTCGAGGCTTTTTGGCAGCGCCTGAATAAACTTCGCCTGACGAAGAAGCAACCGAAGCACTTGAAGATCGCGGCCATTGGACCCGCTACCGGAAAAGCGATTGAGAAGCACGGATTGAAAGTGAATGTAGTTCCTGAGGAATACGTTGCCGAATCCGTGGTCGAAGCCCTGCGCAACAAAGTAGCGGGAAAGCGAGTCTTATTGGCTCGAGCACGGGTTGCGCGGGACGTAATTCCGCGCGAACTACGCAAACTTGGCGCCAAGGTAGACGTTGTCGAAGCCTACGAAACCGTAATTCCGCAATCGTCTCGTACGCGGTTGCGAGCGATCCTAAAAAACTCAAAGCGCCGGCCGCACGCGATCACGTTTACCAGTTCTTCGACCGTAAGAAATTTTGTTGCGCTGTTAGGAAAAAAGTCGTTGCTCGACGGCATCCGCCTGGCTTCAATCGGACCAGTGACCTCTGCGACGCTTCGCGAACTCGGCCTGCCGGTCGATGTGGAAGCCACCGAATACACAATCCCGGGGCTGATCAAGGTCCTATCTCATGTGGAACCGGGTCTCTGACCCGGTGACCCTCCGCAGGGCGGCTGGGGGACTTCCGGCCGCATAGGCGGGTCAAAGATCCTATTCCGACAATGAGCAACTGCAGTCCGCCGGAGGCACGTGCGCCTTGAGAAATCCTGACACGCGCTGATACGCGTCAATCTGATTTTCTACCCGCGCGAAGCCGTGGCCTTCATTCTCGTAAACTTTGTAGTCGACCGTGCCGCCTCGTTTCTTAACCGCATCCACCACTTGCTGAGCTTCTTCCTTTGGACATCGCGGATCGTTCCCGCCAGCCAGCAGCAACAGTGGCGCCTTGATCTGGTCTACGAAGAAAATTGGCGAACGGTCGTGAAATAAAGTCTCATTTGTCTTCAGATCGCCCATCGTGGCCAAATCAGATTGTTGCAATACCGGATCCTCATTCTCGATTTCCGTAAACCAATTAACGAACGGCACAATCGGTACGCCGGCGCCCCACACCTCTGGCGCTTTGGTCACACCCATCATCGTTAAGTAGCCGCCATAGCTGCCGCCCATTAGAACGATCTTTTTGGGATCGAGAAAACCGGTCTGCTTGATGAAATCCGCCGCGGCCAGTACGTCCTGCAAATCTCCGCCGCCCATGTCGAACAGATTGGCTTGCTGAAATTCCTTTCCATAACCAGTGGAGCCGCGATAGTTCGGCGCAATCACCATGTATCCCTGATTCACGATGTGCTGAATAAACCGGTTGAACGAATTCACCGTCTGTGAGGTTGGGCCTCCGTGTACATAAACAACCGCCGCATTCTGCCCATTGCGAACCATGTTGTAGGGCACGTATACGAAAGCGGAAATTGTCCACTTACCATCGCGGCTGGGGAAATGTATGAGGACAGGCTCGACCATGTCTTCCGAGCGCACGCCAGCAACCAGCGATTGCGTCACCTGGTGCGATTTTCCGGTTGCCACGTGATAAACCCACAGATCTGAGGGCGCGTTCGCTGCGTTGTGGTGATAGAGCAAACGTGATCCGTCTTTGCTGAACGACGTGGGTTCAGCCGCAAGATCATTGACTCCGCTGGCCAGCGGCAACGCCGAAGTCTTGCCGCTTACAACATCGTGCAGATAAATATCTGTATTACCGTCGACATTTGCGGTCCACGCAATGTGCTTGCCGTCGGGCGAAAAGTTGCCTCCGCTGATCTCCCATTTATCTTTGGTGAGCCAGGAAATCTTTTTGCTGGCTATATCCAGCAATCCGACGTTGTCGTAGCCATTCGCAGCATTCGATGTTATGACCAGTTTTTTCCCGTCGGGAGAAAAATCATTGGCGTGGTAAAGTTGCTCGCCTTCGTGCGGAGTGAGCAGGGAACTGTGTCCGGTCCCGACTTCCGCCAGGAAGATGTTCGAATCGGTTCCTTTTGCTTGTTCCTGGGTGTAGGCAATCCACTTGCCGTCGTGCGACCAGATGGGGTTCTCATTTAACTTATCGGCGGGCGTGCCGGTCGTGATGTGCTTCACATCCCGCATTAGCATGTCATAGACATCGATCTCGAACACCGACGACGTCTTCGGTTTCACGGTGTACGCCAGGTAACGGCCATCGGCCGACCATCGCGGATGCTCTTCCGCAATCTCGCGAGTATGAGTGAGGTTCACCACTTGGCCGGTCTTTGGTGAAACGATAAATATGTCCCACTGCTCATCGCCGTTGTAGTCGGACATATACGCGATCCACTTGCCGTCGGGCGACCATACGGGCCCCGTCTGGCGTTGATCGCTTACCGTAAGTTGGGTCGGCCAGCCGCCCTCCGCAGCTACCAGCCACAGATTATTGCGGCCGCTAATGTTGCTGACAAACACGATTGTCTTGCCGTCGGGCGACCACGAGGCGCGCCCGACTTGCCGCGTCATGTAAAGTTTCTCAATGGAAAGACTCTGCTGATTCTGTTCCACCTGCGCATTAGGCTTGCTGGCGATTTGCTTGGGATCGGTAATGGCCTTAGGCAGTGGTAAAGTCTGGGCTGAAGCGAACGAACTCATAACTACGACAATAGCAAACAAGAAAAGAGTACGCATGCGAATGCCGGCATCTCCGCTAAGACTAGAAGAAAAAGTTTAGCAGAGCGCAATATCTCCTGCATGATGCTTGTTCTTTAGCAAACTGTTTTCAAACGGTCATCGGAGGTACAATCCACAGTGGCAAATCACTTCCTTTAAGGAGAACGCGATGGCACAGAAAGTTATCGATGTAGTCGGAACCTCTAAAGAGAGCTTCGCAAAGGCAGCGGAAAACGCGGTGGCAGAGGCCGCCAAGACCGTTCGGGGCATGAGATGGGCGCGAGTCGCGGAGTTAGAGATGGAACTAGATGGCAAGAAGATCGCGCGGTATCGCACCACTACAAAGATTTACTTCGACATTGAAAAGTAATGCGTGAGTCGCGTCCGATGCATCGGACACCTATCTTTGGGCATCGGAAATAGACAAGGTGGAGCGCTCTACGCAAGCGAAGTCGTCTGAAGACTCACTGGCAGTTCAAGGAGGGTTAGAGAAATGGAAGGCACTATCTCCACAGAGCAGCTAAAAGCAAAACTGGATCGAAAGGACGGCATCAAGTTGGTCGAGACTTTAGCGCCCGAACGCTATCGCGAAGCGCACATTCCCGGAGCAATAAACATTCCTCCAGAGCAAATCAAGGAGCTAGCCCCGCGTCTATTGCCCAACAAGGACGACGAAATCATTACTTACTGCACCAGCACGCATTGACACGCCAGCGAATACGCCGCCCGTGAATTGGCGGCTATGGGTTACACCAATGTGGCGCATTATCCTGAAGGCAAGCAAGGCTGGATGGAGGCCGGGCTTCCGGTAGAGAAGGACGCTTAGTCTGGGAAGACTCCACGATGACTACTGGCAAACTCGCATCTCCTTCTCATCACTGCGAAATTGTGTTGGTCCAAGGCACGCATGATGCCAACGGCTTTCCCTGCGGCAGGCCTTCCAGCAAAACATGCTCCGATTGTGGAAGCGAGTTGTGCGATCTGCATACCGAGGTTTGCGATCGTTGTGAGCAAACATTTTGCAGCATGTGTCTATGGCTGCACATGAAACACTCCGATGCAAAACCGGCCCAGCCGGCTTCGAATCCAGAACGGATAAAACGCCGAGCGTAGTGCTCTCCGACTTAAGCGTCGGAAACCGGCCGTCCGAGGTGAAGCAGAAATGATGCTGGAAGTAACTAGCATGTTATGATTCGTTTCTGACCGTGCGAGCGGGAGTAGTTCAGCGGTAGAACGCCAGCTTCCCAAGCTGGATGTCGCCGGTTCGATCCCGGTCTCCCGCTCCAAACCTTCAATCGATATAATCAACCGCAATGTCCGGTCTCGATTACTCCGCAATGCTGGATGTGGCGAAGGCCGAGGCTCGCAAAGGAATGGCTGAGGGTGGCATTCCTATCGGCGCCGCCGTGTTCGACGAGAGCGGCAAGCTGATCGGTGCGGGCCATAATCGCCGCGTACAAAATGGCGATCCCTCAATGCATGCCGAGACCGATGCCTTCCGCAATGCCGGACGCCAACGCAGCTATCGCAAACTTATAATGGTCACTACTCTGGCGCCGTGCTGGTATTGCAGCGGGCTGGTGCGGCAATTTGGATTTGGTACGCTCGTTGTAGGCGAAAGCCGTAATTTCCAGGGCGGCATGGATTGGCTGCGCTCTTTTGGTGTAAAGGTCATCGACCTTGATTCTGAGGATTGCGCGTCAATGCTGAGCGATTATATTCGTGCGAATCCTGAAATTTGGAATGAAGATATTGGCGAGGAGTAGCGTCATCACGCTTGGATGTTATGAAATTTGATCAACAATTGCTCCGCAGCCTTCCCAAAGTTCTCTTACACGAGCATTTGGATGGCATTTTGCGGCCGCAAAGCATCATTGATTTGGCGAAAGACGCAGAGTATCGGAACCTGCCCACAACCGATCCGCAAGCGCTGGCGCAATGGTTTCACCGCGGCGCCAATCGTGGAAGTCTCGCCAAATATCTTGAAGGATTTGCGCACACCATATCAGTAATGCAGACCGAGGAGGCTTTAGAGCGCGTTGCGTATGAACAAGCCGAAGACCTCAGTCAGGATGGCGTGGCTTACTTTGAAACGCGCTTCGCACCGGTTTTTCATACTAATAATGGATTGACCCACCAACAAGTAGTCTCCGCCGTGCTAAGAGGACTGGAGCGTGGGCGTAAGGATTTTGGAATCGCATCGGGGCTGATCATCTGCGCCATGCGCAATATGGACGTATCGCTTGAAATGGCCGAGTTGGCTGTCGATTTTCGCTCGCGCGGTGTTGTGGGCTTCGATCTTGCCGGCGAAGAAGGTGGCTATCCCCCGAAGAAACACGTTGATGCTTTTCACTACATTCAACGGGAGAATTTCAACATTACGATTCACGCCGGCGAGGGCTACGGGAAAGAATCAATCTGGCAGGCCATTCAGTACTGCGGAGCTCATCGAATCGGCCATGGCACGCGGCTGATCGACGACATCGCCGTTGTCGACGGCAGAGCGGTGAAATTGGGCGATCTGGCGCAATATGTTTTGGACAAGCGCATTCCCCTGGAAATTTGCCTGCTGAGCAATGTGCACACGGGCGCAACACCGAGTTTGGCGGAGCATCCTTTTAAAATTCTTTATCAGGAAAAGTTTCGTGTCACTCTCAACACGGACAACCGGCTGATGAGCAATACCACCATGACTCGCGAATTCGAAGCCGCGGCGGAGACCTTCGGTTTGTCCCTGGATGATTTCGAAAAAATAACCATCAACGCGATGAAGAGTGCCTTCCTACCGTACAAAGAGCGCTGTGATTTTATCTACTCGATCATCAAGCCCGGCTATGCCAGAATCCGCAAGCAACATACGGCAAATCAGGGTTCCACAACCACTCACGCACACTAGCCGCAAGCGTAGAAGCAACACCATGGAAAATCGTTTTATGGCGCGCGCCATTCAACTTTCGCTTGAAAATGTCCGCTCTGGACAAGGCGGACCTTTTGGTGCGGTTGTGGTCAAAAACGACGCCATTATTGGCGAAGGCACGAATCAGGTCACCTCTATAAATGATCCCACCGCCCACGCAGAGATGCTCGCCATCCGCGAGGCCTGTAAGAGGCTTGGCAATTTCAGTCTGCAAGGGTGCGAGATTTACGCTTCTTGCGAACCCTGTCCCATGTGCCTGGGGGCGATTTACTGGGCTCGTCTCGATCGCATTTATTTTGCCAATGCTGCGGAGGATGCTTCCAAAATCGGTTTTGACGATTCGGTGATCTACCGCGAGGTCGCGCAATCATGCTCGGAGCGCAAGATCCCGATGATTCAGTTAATGCGCGATGAGGCAATGGCGGCGTTTCGCGAGTGGGAAGCTAAGCCGGACAAGATCTCATACTGATTCTACGCATGAGTTGTGTAGAGACGTAGCCAGCTACGTCTCTGCAGCCGCCCAGGTGAATGATTGATCGATGACTATTTCAAGCTCGCCGAGAACCAGACCTCCGTAAAACAGGAAATGCTGGGCGGCCTCACCACGTTTGTAACCATGGCCTACATCGTCGTGGTGAACCCGCAGATTCTCGCTCAGGCAGGAATGCCGCGCGATGGCGTGGTCTTCGCAACCTGCGTCTCGGCGGCGGTCGCCACGCTGGTTATGGGATTGTATGCGAATTATCCCATTGCGCTGGCGCCGGGAATGTGGTTGAACGCCTATTTCACTTATTCCGTGTGCATTGGCATGCATGTGCCCTGGCGCACAGCGCTGGCGGTAGTGTTCTTCTCTGGCGTTCTTTTTCTTTTGCTCACCGTCACCAAAGTTCGCGAGCAGATTGTCAATGGCATCCCCGATTGCCTGAAGCACTCCACGGCGGCGGGAATCGGGATGTTCATCGCCTTTGTTGGATTGCGTAATGCCAAGCTGGTCGTGGCCAACACGGTAACTTATGTGGGACTGGGAAATTTCGCTGACAAAGAAGTGCAGATCGCATGCCTGGGTCTTTGCCTGACGATGGTTCTAATGTCGAGAAAGTTCCCCGGCGCTATCCTTATCGGTGTTTTCGGCACGGCTCTGCTCGGTATACTGCGTGGGATCACGAACTGGCCTTCGGCAATTTTCGCCATCCCACATCCCTCGGCCACTTTTCTGCAACTCGATTTTCGCGGCGCCACCCATCTGGGTTTACTCGAAATCCTGTTCGCGTTTTTATTTGTGGACCTTTTCGATAACGTAGGAACACTCGTCGGAGTGTGTGAGCAAGGCGGGTTCATCAAGGACGGCAAGATTCCCCGGGTCGGCCGGGTCCTGGTTGCCGACGCGGTGGGAACAATTGTCGGTGCAGTAACCGGAACTTCCACGGTGACCAGTTACATCGAAAGCGCTGCCGGAGTCGCTGCCGGAGCGCGAACGGGCCTTAGCAATATCGCGGTCGCCACGCTCTTCCTCTTAGCTACTTTCTGCTCGCCGCTGGCAACCGCCATTCCCGCCTATGCGACGGCGCCTGCCCTAATTCTGGTAGGCGTCCTCATGACGCAATCGATCTCGCAGATCGCGTGGCAGGACTTCAGTGAGGCTGTTCCTGCGTTTGTCACGACTCTCGCCACGCCTC
This sequence comes from uncultured Acidobacteriota bacterium, assembly GCA_963743375.1. GTDB lineage: Bacteria > Acidobacteriota > Terriglobia > Terriglobales > Acidobacteriaceae > JABDBE01. The sequence goes on from CAVUQA010000003.1 coordinate 218,511, forward strand.
TGACGTTCAGCATCGCTACAGGACTCAGCCTGGGATTGATTTCATACACGATTGTGAAAGTTGCGGCGGGAAAGTTGCGCGAGATAAATCTGCTTGTCTGGATCCTTACGATTCTGTTCATTCTGCGTTATGTGTATCTCGCCGCGGCTTAACTGCTCCCATGTGGCCTCTATTTTCTGCGTCCTAAGTACCGAAAGAACAGAAATTTACAGTTGATTGACGATTCTTTACGCGCACCGGTGAATGACTGTGTTCGAATAACTTGTCGGATTCCGATCGAAACGCAGCCACTAGTTTCTCGCAAAAAATAACTAAGAGAGGACGGACGCTTGAACGTCCGCTTGCGTTCAGCAGCCAGCGTAAACTATGAGAATGCAGACCGATCACAATCGAGTATGGCGAAGAGAATAATGCCAATACGAACCGCAACTTTAGCGCTCGCCGGGTCACTCATGTTCGCTTCCGTGAGTCTCGTGCCGCTGAGTTATGGCATTTCTGATCAGGCCCAAGAGCCTGCGGCTTCTCCATCAAGCGCTGTCGCATTGAAGCCGGTGGGCGTGGTCAAAGCGATTTCTGGAAACGTTATTACTCTCGCCACCGATGCCGGACAAACCGTCAATATCGTTGTTCAGGATTCCGCTCGCCTGGTTCGTATTTCTCCGGGACAAAAAGATCTGAAAGACGCAGCGCCCATCCAATTGCAGGATGTCCAGGTGGGAGACCGCATTCTGGCGCGAGGCAAGCCTTCCGATGACGGAAAGTCTGTGGAAGCCTCGTCTGTTGTGCTAATGAAAGAGTCAGACGTCGCGGCGAAGCAAGAGCGTGATCGCGAGGACTGGCAGAAGCGTGGCGTAGGCGGACTAGTGAGCAAGGTTGACGCGGCCAGCGGCACCATTACTCTTGCTGCTCCGGTTATTGGCGACGCGAAGCCGATTACGATTCACGTTTCGAAGAGCACCATTATTCGCCGATACTCTCCCGACTCGGTAAAATTCGACGACGCCACGCCGGGCACGATCGATCAGGTCAATGTTGGCGACCAACTCCGAGCGCGGGGAGTTCGCAGCGCGGATGGCACTGAACTCACAGCCGACGAGGTAGTTTCGGGAACGTTCAGGAACGTCGGAGGTTTGGTCATCTCTACTAACATCGCCAGCAACACCGTGACAGTCACAGATCTGGCAACCAAAAAACCTTTAATTCTCAGGGTCACCGCCGACTCGCAACTGCGAAAACTGCCCCCGATGGTTGCGCAACGAATTGCTTTACGTTTGCGAGGCGGATCTGCAGATGGTGCAAGTGGTGCGCCGGCGTCAGGCGGAAGTCCCCCAGGAAGCACCGGCCAGTCCAGGCAAGGCGGCAACGGAGGCGGAGCGCGTTCAGGCGGCTCGCCCGATTTCCAGCAAATGTTAAAGCGAATGCCCGCCGTCACCATCGCCGATTTGCAGAAGGGCGACGCCGTTATGATTGTCACCACTCAAGGTTCGGCCACCACGCAGCCAACCGCCATTACTTTGCTGAGCGGTGTGGAACCTATCCTGTCAGCCTCACCTAACAGCAATCGAGCGGCAATGTTGCTCTCCCCGTGGAATCTCGGAGGCGGAGCAGATGCCGCGGGTGCGAACCCATAGGTTTCTTGGAGAATTAATGAAGTTTGGCTGCTACGGGAGTCGCACATGCATTGTGGTCACGCTATGCGTTTTGCTGCTGACCGGTTCCTCATCTGCGCAAACCCCGTCGGGCACCTTGCGCGGCCGGGTTACCGATCCTACGGGCGCGGTAATTCCGCAAGCCAGCGTGACCGCGACCGGGCCCAGCGGAAAAAAGGCAACCGCCGTCACTGATCAGCAGGGAGCGTATGAGCTCAAGGGATTGTCCCCGGGAACTTACTCTGTCAGCACTATGGCGAAGGGTTTCACCGTATCTACGAAGCAGAACGTCGCGGTCTCTGGGGACCAGGCGCAGCAGTTCGACATCTCGCTCGAAATTCAAGTAGAGCCAGAAAAGGTTGAAGTGCAGGAAGAAAGCCCCACCGTGAGCGTTAACCCATCGGAGAACGCCAGCTCGATTGTGATCAAAGGCAAGGACCTCGAAGCTCTCTCCGATGATCCCGACGAATTGCAACAGGAACTGGAAGCGCTTGCTGGACCGTCGGCGGGACCGAATGGAGGCCAGATCTATATTGACGGATTTACCGCCGGACAACTTCCGCCCAAATCTTCCATCCGCGAAATCCGCATCAATCAAAATCCGTTTTCCGCGGAGTATGACAAACTGGGCTACGGCCGCATTGAAATCTTCACCAAGCCGGGTACAGACCAGTTTCACGGCCAGTTCATGGCCGATGGCAATGCATCCGCGTTTGACGCATTGAGTCCTTTCGAGCCCAACCAGCCATCTTTTCATTCAGAACTTTTTAACGGCAGTGTCAGCGGGCCTATCAGCAAAAAGGCCTCATTTTTCTTTACTGCGCAGGGAAGGGAAATTAACGATTCGAATATCGTTTCCGCGGTTGTGCCGACAACCGCTGATCCCAATCCAACTGGGGTGAACTTCACCCAAGCCGTGCCCAATCCGGAGACGCGACTCAATCTCGGCCCGCGATTCGATTTTCAGCTTACGCCGAACAATACCCTGACTGTCCGTTATCAGTTCTATCGCGACACTTCGGATAATGATGGCATCGGAATATTTTCTCTTCCGACGCAGGCTTATAACACGGTTTCTACCGAACACACCTTGCAGATCAGCGACACTCAAGTCGTGAGCACGAATGTTGTGAATGAAACTCGCTTCCAGTATCTTCACGAAAACAGCAGCCAGACCGTGCAGAATTTTTCACCTACGATAAACGTAATTGGCGCGTTTACCGGCGGAGGCAATCAGATCGGAAACGGCTCAGATTCGCAGAATCACTACGAATTGCAGAATTACACATCCATCGTGCACGGCAATCACTTGATAAAATTCGGGGGACGGTTGCGGTCATCGGCCGATTCGAGTATTTCTACTTCCGGCTTCAATGGGGCCTTTACTTTTTCCTCGCTGCAGCAATTTGAAACTAATGTGCTGCCTGGCTCTTCATGCTTGTCAGCGCTGATCGCAGGGCTCCCGAATGTGCCGACGGCTGGGCAATTGGAACAGTGCGGCGCCAGCCAGTTCTCCATCACCACCGGGCAGCCGCTCTCAACCGTCACGTATGTTGACGCAGGTTTGTACGTACAAGATGATTGGCGGATTCGTCCCAACATGACGCTCAGTTACGGTTTGCGCTTCGAAACCCAGAATGACATCGGTGATCACGGAGACTTCGCACCTCGACTGAGTTTTGCCTGGGGCTTAGGCGGAGGCGCGAAAAAGTCAGCGCCGAAAACTGTGCTGAGAGCCGGCTTCGGAATTTTCTACGATCGTTTTCCGTCCAGCCTGATTCTGCAGACGGAGAGGCTGAACGGCTTCACTCAACAGCAGACAATCGTGGAAGCAAATACGGTTGCCATCGGCCAGGTTTCTCCCACCCGTTATCAGATTGCTTCCGGTCTGCGGGCGCCGTCTACCATGCAATCGGCGGTGGGCGTGGAGCGGCAAGTTGCCAAGGGCACGACCGTCGCGCTGACTTACATAAATTCGTACGGCGAACACCAGGTGTTCATTCGCAATGCCAACGCGCCGCTTCCGGGAACATACCCTCCGGGTATCCGGCCGTTGGGAAACAGCGACAACATCTATCAATACGATTCCGAAGGAATTTTCCGGCAGAACCAGTTGATCGCCAATTTCAGAACCAATATTGGAACCAAACTTTCGCTCTTCGGCTTCTACATGTTGAATTATGCCAACAGCGACCTGGGTTCGAGTGCCGGTGGTGGTGGCGGTGGTGGCGGAGGCGGCTTTGGGGGTGGCGGAGGCGGTGGATCGTCGACCATCAACGCGAACTTCCTATCAAATTCGTATGACCCGATGGTTGACTACGGCCGCTCGTCATTCGATGTGCACCACCGCGTAGTGGTGGGAGGGACAATTTCCCTGCCATACGCTGTTCGCCTGAATCCTTTTGTCATTTTGAGTTCCGGGCAACCCTACAATGTCACCGTAGGTCAAGATTTAAACGGCGATTCGATTTTCAACGATCGTCCGTCGCTGGCCTCAAACGCAACTTGCAGCGCGGTGCAGATCTCGTCAAACCTGGCGTGCACGCAGTTGGGGACTTTCAACTTGATGCCCGGCCCTGGGCAAAAAGTTATTCCAATTAATATCGGCACAGGGCCGACGCTGTTCACTATGAACTTGCGTCTCAGCAAAACTATTGGATTCGGACGGGAGGTAGGCGCAGGGCAAGGCCCCCGAACCGGCGGCGGTGGCGGAGGAGGCGGCGGTGGAGGCCGCGGTGGCGGCCCTGGAGGCGGATTGGGTGGGCGCGGATTGAGCGGCAGCGGAGGCGGCCAAGGCGGCCCGTTCGCAGCCGCAGCCAATACCAACCGGCGTTACAATTTGACCTTCAGCGTATCCGGCAGAAATATTCTTAATCGGGTGAACCTGGCAACGCCGGTAGGCAATCTCGATTCTCCGTTGTTCGGACAATCAAACGCTCTAGCGGGCGGCCCGTATTCGTTCGGTTCAGCCACGCGCAGAATCGATCTGCAGGTTTTATTCTCGTTCTAACGGGTTGCTCTTTCGCCAAGATGTTGTTAAAACTTTCAGTGGAGAAACCTTGAGACAATTCAGAGTTGTTTCGTCGCTGGCGGTGGGTATCCTTGTCTGGGCGCTGATTTTCGCAGGTTGCTCGGGAAGCAACACCATCACAATAACGCTCAGCCCGGCTTCCGGAGTGTCGTTGAATCCCGGGGCCACCCAGACCATCACCGCGACGCTCACCAACGACACTAACAATCAGGGCGTGAGTTGGACTCTCTCCGGCCCTGGCCAGTTGAGCGGCAACACGACGACTTCAGTTGTTTACACGGCTCCATCCAGTATTTCGACCAATACCACAGCGACCATCACGGCGACTTCAATAGCCAACTCGACCATAACCGCGACTGAGTCGATCACGCTAAACGCTGTTCTTACCATCACCACGACCTCGCTTCCGTCGGGAACTTTGCAGACTCCTTACAACACATTTGTGAATGCAGCCGGGGCTACGGGAACATTTACGTGGTCTGTAACTGCGGGCAGCCTGCCTCCAGGTTTAACTTTTCAAACCACCAGCACCAGCACCTCCGCCGAGATTGAAGGGACGCCCACTGTTCTGGGGACCTACAAGTTCACCGTGCAGGTCACAGATTCATCGAGCAACAGCGTGACTCAGGCGTTGAGCATTACGATCAACACGCCGCCACCGCTATCTGTGGCGACGGGTTCCCTGCCTAACGGCACGGTCGGGACGACTTACAACCAGGCCTTGCAGGCAAGTAGTGGAACACCGCCCTATACCTGGAGCGTTATTAACAACACCACGTTGCCTATTGGGCTTTCTCTAGCTTCGAATGGAACGATTTCGGGGACGCCGATCGCATCTGGCGCTTTCAATTTCGAGGTTCAGGTCGTGGACTCGTCGTCGCCCCAGCAGAACGCTTCGGCGAATTTAAGCATCACCATCAATCCCGGGGCTACGGACAACGCAAGGTTGAATGGCAACTATGCGTTTTCGGTTCGTGGTTTTGACGCGAATGGACTCTTCGTCGCGGCAGGAAGCTTTTTCTCGGATGGCAAAGGGAATATTCCCAGCGGCCTCATGGATGTAAATCAAACCGGCAGTTTCCCCACCAATCCCAGCTTTACTGGAACCTATTACGTCGGCCAAAACGGCCTCGGATACATGACATTTAACATTCCCGCTGTTGGTTCGCGCTCGTTCGCGTTCTCGATGATGGCGGGGGGAAATGCGAACATCATCGAGTTTGACGACACTAACGGCGGAGGCACGCGCAATTCCGGCGTGCTGCTCCAACAAACTACCACCCCCCTGTTCTCCAACTCCTCGGTTAAGAACAATTACGCGTTCGGCTTTTTGGGAATCGACTCCAATAAGAACCGTTATGGTTTCGCGGGATATTTTAACGCCGATGGGAACGGGACCTTTACCGCGGGGTTGCTGGATTCTGACGACAGCAGCTCAGGTGTGTCAGCCAGCGTAGGCTTCACTGGCACTTATTCGGTGGCGTCCAACGGTCGAGGGACGGCAAACATTAAAACTGCCCAGGGCACGACTGGCTACAGCTTCTATATTGTCAATTCGACTGAACTGCTGTTCGTCGAAACGGATACATTTACTTCCGGCGGCTTTCCGCTGGTTAGCGGCACGGCCCTTAGTCAGAGCAGCGTTAGTCTAGTTGCTCCTGCGGTTTTCGAAGTGACTGGACTGGACCCATCCGGATCCGTGGCTCAGAGCCAAGTTGGAATAATCGGTGCGACCCCGGGCGCAACCTACACATCGACGTCCGACCAGAACAGCGGTGGTACCCTGACTTCTCCATCCGGATCAGGAGGCTACGCAGTAGACGCCACGACCGGACGCGTCGCGTTCACTACTGGATCATCGGGCTTTCAGAATTCGCAACCGATCCTTTATCTAGTCAGCCCCAATGAAGCATTCATCATTGGCACAGACACGGCCGTCAGCTTCGGTTTCATGACGGCGCAGCAATCAAACTTTGCGCTCTCTGGGACATACGCCGGAGGTTCGCTACCACCCGTCGATCCAGCTGTCAGCAACGTGGTGAGTATCGGAATTGCCGGGACGAACACCCTGGACCTCTCGCAGGATATCAGCAGCAGCAGCGGACTGAGCTTCAGCCAAACTTCCGAGACGACCGCCGCTTCAGCGGGTAATCCCAGCAGGGTCGTCGTGACACAAAGTGCAAACCAGACGCAGATCCTCTACCTGGTGTCTTCAACAGAATTCTTCGCGCTGGATGCGCCGAGCCCGGCAACTGGAGATACCACGGCCAGAGTCGATATTTTCCAGCAATAACCGGTGTAATTTCCCATGAAAAAGGGCGATCCTTACTGGATCGCCTTTCCTCTTTCAGTGGTTCACGTACTTACGTTACGTCGCAATGGCCCTTGCGTCACAAAGGAAGAACGCGCTTTTACCGCATAATGACTGCGGGGGGATTCTTCGGTGGATTTGAGGCTCGACTACGTGTCCTGCGTGCTTACGATTTTTTCAACCATTCTGATCGGGCGAAGACATTGGGAGGGATGGGTTCTGGCCGGGGTAAATAGCGTCATCGTCTGCTTAATCGGATTTAAGACTTCGCAGTGGGGTTTCATTCCGGCAAACTTGTTTTGCATCGTGCTCTACGCGGTCAATTTGAGGGAGTGGCGCAGGGCTGAAACTTCTTAACCGCGAAAGCTATCGCAAAGACTCTTCGATTTCGGAAAGCCAATCCGGCCGCTTCAATACTTCGCGTGGCTTGGGGCCATCGGCGGCGCCGACAATTCCGTCTCGCTCCATCAGGTCGATCAGATGCGCGGCGCGGCCGTAACCAATGCGCAGCCGCCGCTGCAGCAGGGAAGTGGAAGCCTTGCCGAATTCCACCACTAACTTCACTGCGTCTTCGTAAAGAGGATCGTTAGCTGCCTCTTCATCTCCTTCCGCGCCCGCTCCGGAGCCTCCGTCTTCACGTTCATCTTTGGGCGCCTGCAGGAACTTCTCCTCGTATTGGGCGAGGCCTTGAGCCCGCCAGAATTCGACTACTGCTGCAATCTCTTTTTCTGTAACGAAAGGCGCGTGCAGACGGTGAACGCGAGCCGATCCCGAGGGCAAGTACAACATGTCGCCGCGGCCTAAGAGCGCTTCCGCGCCATTGGCATCCAGAATGGTTCGCGAGTCGACCTTCGTCGCCACCCGGAACGACATACGCGCCGGGAAATTCGCTTTGATCAATCCCGTGATTACGTCGACGGAAGGCCGTTGCGTGGCTAACACCAGGTGAATTCCAACCGCTCGTGCCATCTGCGCCAGGCGGGTTATGGACTCTTCCACGTTGCTAGAATCGAGCATCATCAAGTCGGCTAATTCATCGATGATAATTACGATGTAAGGCAACGGACGTTCTTCCGGATTGTCGCCAAACAGGCTGGGCGTGCCGCTTTCGTCGAATAGCTTGTTGTACTGATCGATATTGCGAACGCCCTTTTCGGCAAGCAATTTGAGACGCCGCTCCATTTCGCGGACCGCATTGCGCAGCGCATTCGCCGCCAGCTTCGGTTCGGTGATAATCGGCGTGTACAGGTGCGGCACACCTTCGTAGTTGCCCAGTTCCAGACGTTTCGGATCCACCAGAATCAACCGCACCTGATCGGGCGTCGACTTGTACAAGATCGACATAATCATGGCATTGATGGCCACGCTTTTGCCTGCGCCAGTCGAACCAGCAATCAGCAGGTGCGGCATGCCGTTCAAATCAGCCGTGACAATGCGGCCATTAATGTCTTTTCCCAGCGCCAGCGTAAGCTTCGACTTCGATCCCAGGAATTCGCTCGACTCAATGTTCTCGCGCAGCCAGATAATTTCCCGTTCGCGATTCGGTACCTGAATGCCCACGGTGGACTTGCCCGCCATGCGTTCGATCAGAATGCTCTCTGCTTTCAGAGCCAGGCAAAGATCGTCAGTCAAATTGGTAATGCGGCTGTACTTGATGCCAGCCTCAGGCTTGAATTCAAAAGTAGTGACCACGGGGCCGGGATTGATCTGCGTGATCTGCCCATGCACATCAAACTCGGCATATTTTCCCGTGAGCACTTGCGCCAGCAGTTTTAGTTCGTCGGCATCGACGGCTTGCTGCTCGTCAGGCCGATGAAGAAGGGAACTCGGAGGCAGTTTGAATCCGCCGGCGATGTGCGGCAATATCGTCTTCGGCTTCTGCCCGCTGTCGGCTCGCTCCGTGACTTCTGGAATGATTGCCTGCGGCTCAGGATATTTTTGGACTGCCTCTTCGGTCTCTTCCGCAAAAGTCCGGTCAATGCCGGTTCGAACGGGTTCGGCGGTGCGCCCTTGTGATTGAGGCGGCGGAGTCGGCGCTCGCGCAGGAACCATCTGGGTTGTGATTGCTGGCTTGGGAGCGGCGCGACGCTTTTCCAGTTCTTTCTGCAGGCGCCGTTTATTCCGCGCGTCCTTCCAATCTTTCCAGCGATCCCATAAAGCAATCGCAAAAGCAAAACGCGTGGGCGCCCAAACCTGTAATGCCGCGAATGAAAATGCAGTCGAGAGATACAGAGCTACGGCCAGAACGCTGGCACAAACGATGTAAGCTCCCGCCAGATTGAAATAGTGGATGAGAAAATCGCCAACCACTCTGCCAAAAAGACCCTCAATCGGAATTGCGTTCATCCAGCGCAAGTGCCCCGGCAACAGTGCCAGCAGAGCAGGAACAAAGATGATCAGCCACAAGCCGCCGAGAACTTTGGCGATGGGCGACGGAACTCTGCGCGAACGAAACCAGCGCACCCCAAGCACAGCAGAAAAAATAGGAAGAAGAAATGCCCCAATTCCAAACCCTTGCAGCACCAGATCAGAAACCATGGCGCCCACGACGCCGATCAAATTGCGCGCCGCACGCGAACCGGTTAGCACGGAAGCGCTGTTGAACGAAGGGTCTAGTGGCGAGTAAGAAGCTAAAGCGAGAAAGAGAAGGAGGGCGGAGATGCACAATAGAAAACCGACCAGTTCATTGAGCCGGCGGTTATTGGTCGGGGCAAAGATCTGTGAGAGATATCTCATAGGCGTGTTTGATCCTGCGCAGGAACACACTCCTGCCGACTGCCAGATCTATGCCAGAGCCTTACGATTATGACAAGAATGAAAGAAGCCTACAACTGAGGATTGTCGGCAGTATCCAGAATGACAAACACAACCTATGCCACCAGCCGGGAAGCGTACACGAGCACCAGCGCTCCGACGATGATTCGATAGACGGCAAACGGAGCGAACCCGTGCTTGCGAACCCACGCCATGAACCAGGCGACGGAGAGATAGGCAATGACAAACGACACCATGAATCCGATCGCCAAGACCACCCAGCCATGAGGATCGATTTGCGAAACTCCAATTGGGTTCACACCCTTGCCCCGCAAAGACTTCAGCAAGTCATAGCAAGTCGCCACGACCATGGTGGGAATCGAAAGGAAAAATGAGAACTCAAGAGCTGCCGCGCGGGACATTCCCGCTAACTGTCCTGCTGCAATCGTCGACATCGAACGAGAGGTGCCCGGAAATACCGCCGACAGAATCTGGCAAGCTCCAATCCAGATAGCTTGTCCCAGGCTCATAGCTTCCATCGTCCAAGTGTGAATGCGGCCTCCGCCAGATTGCGGCCCGGCTTTTTCTGCAGGCGCGTTGATGGCATCGACAATCCACATGGCAATACCACCAACGAGTAGCGCCATACCCATGATATGGAGACTTTCCAGATGCTTGCCGATGACTTTAGTGAGCAAGAACGCGGGAATCGCCGTGACCACGAATGCCACCATGGTGAGACCCAAAGGATGCGTAAGAGCCGTGCGGTCGCCGCGCTCGCCCTTTGGAAAAGTGGAGACGAGCTTTGCAATGCGATGTCGAAAGTAAACCGGCAAACAAAGGATTGCGCCGAGCTGGATTACGATGGTGTACATCTTCCAATAACCGTCGGCCAGATTGATATGGAACAACGCTTCCGCAATTCGCAGATGTGCGGTAGAGCTGACTGGCAAGAATTCGGTGAGGCCCTCAATAATTCCGAGTATCACGGATAGCAGATAGTCGCTCAAGTTTCCTCCGAAAGGCGAACCGAAAGTATCTCAGAAAATTATTGATATTGGATGAAAGGTGTAGTGCAGAGGCAGGTTACTGTGTCGCATTGCCGTAGGTTGGAATACCCTGTTCGATCATGAATAATAGGCGTTGGGCGCGTGTGCCCCAGTCGCTCTGTGGCGCTTGTGTTATCGCTTTTTGCGCCAGCGCAATTGCCTTATTTTTGGCTTCCTCGGACTTCTTGGACTGGTCTTCTGTTCTATAAATCTCAATGAGCGCAGAGCGCCGCCAGGCCGCATCGTACAACGCTTCGACGATCGCCGGTGATTGCGGATGTTCGTTGGCGTATTTTTCGTACATCTCCGCTTCCTTCTCAGGGCACTTGGACGAAGCTTGCCAGTCGCCGCAGAGTTTATTTTCGATCAAGTGGAAGGCCGCCAGGTCAGCCCATTTCGTCCCAGGAAACTTCTTGATTACCTCCTTCATGAACTCCTCGTTCATGCCTTCGCGCAGGTAGGCTTCTTTTTCTTTTGCCGACGGACGGGACATCACGTCTGCCTTGTCGATCTGCCAGCGAATGTCAGCGGAACGGTACATGGCTTCGCCCGCGATCGGCGAATGGGGAAAGTACTCCGCAGTTCGGTAATAGAGACGCATCGCATCCTGCGCGGCATCGTGGCGCCCGTGCCGCTGGCTGGCTTGATCTTCGGAGTCAACCGCCTCACCAAAGATTATTTTGTCGCCATTCGGTGTTGATGCTTGTACGACGCCCTTGTTCATCATCCAACCGGTAATAATTTTTTCCTCCGTGAGCACAGCTTCGACATGCAACCAGTCACCACTCGTTTCAAGAACAATAACCTCGCGCCCGCGCTCAATATCAGCCAGCTTGTTCGAACTGCTGTCAGGCGACAGGTAAATGGAAGCAGGGCGAATGGGCGTGCCCCGTATCGTGTCCGCCGCGGCAGTGAGGGAGAGGAGCATGGCGGCGATAATTATTAGTCTCAGTTGCATAGGTCTTTGGATTCGGCCGGATGCGTTTTCCCCATTACAACAAATTCTGTCGTCCCGAGCGAAATGAGGGATCTTCTGGTCGTTCAGCAAGTTAAGCTCGCATCCGCTTCATCTCCTGCAATACATGCGGATCGACATTTCCGCCGCTGATAATCGCCACATTGATCGTGGTTATGGGCAATTCGTCTTGATGAAACAAAAATCCGGCAACGGCGACCGCGCCGCTGGGTTCAGCCAAGGTCTTAGGATTTGTTGACAACAAGATCATAGCTTGCCGGATTTCGTCCTCGCCGACGGTGACAATATCGTCCACGTATTGCCGTATGTGCTCGAAGTTGATCGGGCCGATGCTTTGCGTCCGCAGGCCGTCCGCGATAGTGCGGGAGGTTTGGTCAGCGCTGGACTGCATTATCTTTCCCGCTCGAAGACTGGCTTGCGCGTCGGCCGCAAGTTCGGGCTCTACACCGATTACTTTCGTGCCCGGCTTGCTCAACTTGATAGCTGCGGCCACGCCGCTCAGCATTCCGCCTCCACCGACCGGAACAAGGACGGTCTCCACTTCAGGAAGATCTTCCAGAATTTCCAGCCCCATCGTGCCCTGACCTGCGATCACTTTTTCGTCGTTGAACGGAGGCACAATAATGTAACCATGAGTCGCTGCCAGTTCTTCCGCTTTGGCTTGGCGATCCAGGCTACCCGGTCCCACCATGACGATCTCAGCCCCCATGGACGCAACCGCGTCGCGCTTGATAGCCGGCGCATTGTCGGGCATCACGATTACCGCCTTCGCGCCCAACGCCCGCGCCGCATAGGCGACGCCTTGCCCATGATTTCCGCTGGAGTAAGTAATGACGCCGCGACTGCGTTGTTCCGGGGAAAGGGAAGCAATTTTGTTATACGCTCCGCGCAATTTGAAGGCGCCAATGGGCTGCAAATTTTCGGGTTTGAGGTAAAGTGTGCGAGCGGTTGGCCCAGCGGTATAATCGCCGAATGAAGCCCGAATCAGCTCCGTGCGCACGGTCACGCCAAGTAAGCGAGCTTGGGCTTCGCGAATGTCCTGTAGGGTTACCATCATTACTTTCTCCGGTCGGCTCGGCGCGCCGCCAAATCGAGTTCTGTCTGCAGCGATTGTAAATGACCCGGATACAGCCCGTCCCTCACCCGGCTCCAAAGGAATGTTGACATCATGATGCCTAATCGATAGCATCAAGATGTGAGAACCACTCTTTCCCTGGATGACGATGTTGCCCGACTCTTGAACAAGGAGAGCCGGCGCTCCGGCGCATCGTTCAAACAGATGGTCAATCACTTTTTGCGCCTGGGACTGATGGCTTCGAAACAACCATCTAGAAAACCCTTCGTCGTAAAACCCGTAAATCTCGGACTTCCTGAAGGATTGAGCTATGACAATGTCGAGAAGTTGCTCGAATTCCTGGAGGGACCGGAGTATCGGTGATCGTACTCGACGCAAACATTCTTATCTACGCGTACGATAGTGGCTCATCTCAACATAAAAAGGCGCGGGCCTGGGTGGAAAAGACTTTTTCAGGTCTCGAATCCGTCGGACTGTCATGGCAAACTGTGGCGGCATTTCTGCGAGTCATGACCAATACTCGATTGCCGGGACCCCGGCTGAGCTTGGAGCAAGCGGCTCGGCTGGTAGATGAGTGGCTGGAGCAGCCCAACGTACGAGTTCTTTCATCCGGCGACGAACATTGGATTTTGTTGCGGCGCATGATTGTTGAGGGACAAGCTTCAGGTGCCCTGATTAGCGACGCACAACTAGCGGCGTTGGCCCTGGAATATGGCGGCGTGCTCCACACCACCGACCGCGACTTCGCGCGTTTTCCCGGCCTCCGCTGGACAAACCCGCTCGCATAGGAACTCAAATCTCTAATATCACGGGCATAATCAGCGGCCGCTTCTGCGTCTGTTTCGAGATGTATCGCTTCAAATCAGCTCGAATCTTTTCCTTGATCACGCCATAGTCGGCTTTCTCTTCCGCGCTCGAACTTTCGAGCGTCTGCATCACGAGTTGACGCGCACCATCCAGGAATCCGTCTTCGCCCGGGGCAAAGCCGCGGGTCACAATTTCCGGCGGGGTCTCTACGCGTCCCGAAAGCTTGTGGATCGCGATGATCGGCAGGACGATGCCGTCTTCGCTCAGATGGCGGCGATCCTTGATGATCAAGTCTTCGACAACATCGGTTCGCGACCCGGAATCGATGCACACCCGGCCCACATTAGCGCGGCCCGCCTTGCGCGCGCCCAGTTCATCCACTTCCAGAATATCGCCGCTCTCGATCAGCATCACGCTTCCGACGGAACTGTGCATGGCCGCTGCCATTTCAGCGTGCAACTTTAACTGTCGGTACTCGCCATGAATCGGAATGAAGTATTTCGGCTTCACCAAATTGATGATCAGCTTGAGTTCTTCCTGGCTGCCATGTCCGCTTACATGGATCGGGGGCGAAGATCCATCTTCGTAAATAACGTGCGCCTGTCGACGGAATAGGTGATCGACCATGCGATAAATTGCCTTTTCGTTACCAGGAATGATTCTGGACGAAAGCACAACCGTATCGCCTTTTTCTATTTTGGCGTGTTTATGATTGTCGACTGCGGCGCGCGAAAGCGCTGACATCGGTTCGCCCTGCGTTCCGCTGATCATCACGCAGACTTTCTCCGGAGGATAATTCTTCATATCTCCCGGATGAATCAGCAGCCCTTCAGGGATTTCAATATAGCCCAGATCCTCGGCAATTTCGGAGGAATTGGTCATTGAGCGACCGACAAACGCCACTTTGCGCCCGTGTTCCCATGCCAAATCCACTGCCAGTTTAATGCGATGGATAGACGAGGAAAAACACGAAATGAATAGTCGACGCTTGGTGTGGGCGAACACTTCATCGAACTTGCGCCGCACCGCGCGCTCACTCGGAGTGTATCCCTTGCGCTCGACATTGGTCGAATCCTGAAACAGGGCGAGAACGCCTTCTTTGCCATACTCGGCAAACGAGTGGAGGTCAAACATCTTGTTATCGGTTGGCGTGGGATCCACCTTGAAATCACCCGTGTGAATCAGCACACCGAGTGGCGTGTGAATGGCCAACGAGACGCAATCAACAAGACTATGTGTTACGTGAATCGGATGAATGGTGAACGGGCCGACCTTGAAGCGCTCGCCCGTGCGGATCTCATTCAGGTCTGCATTCTCCAGCAGCCCGTGCTCTTCCAGTTTGTCTTCTACATAGGCAAGAGTGAATTCGGTGCCCCAGACGGGAACGTTCAGTTCGGAAAGAATCCACGGCAATGCGCCGATGTGGTCTTCATGACCATGTGTGAGAATAATGGCGCGAACTCGTTGCCGGTTTTCGATGAGATAGGAAATATCCGGTACAACGATGTCTACGCCCAGCAGTTCAGATTCGGGAAACATCAGGCCAGCGTCAATGACGATAATGTCATCGCCCCAGCGCACGGCCATGCAGTTCATTCCGAACTCGCCCAGACCGCCGAGGGGCACAATGTGCAATTTTCCGGTTGGCATTTTATGTGTCCATTGATCGTAGCACGAAGAATGGGCAGGCAGCGTAATGGCAGACTGCACGCGGCATTCATCCACCAAACTGGAACTGGTCTTTCTGTGCTGCTTGATTTATGTTCAAGTGAGATGGCTGAACAACTGCGAAAATCATGGCTAAGAGGCCGCGTCGAAAATGCTCTGCGGCGTGGCTTTCAACATGCGTACGAGAAGGTGAAGGTTGATCCGAACAAATTCTTGCTGCAACTTCGCACCGCCTATGGCGTGCCTATCAACAGTTTTCAAGGCATTTACTCGGTGGATGTTACCGTGCTCGACGATTTGGGGAACCGGGTCATTCACAGTTCAATGAAGCTGGCCGCCGCTCAAGGCGCTGGGTTTGGCTTAGGCGGCATACTGACCATGGTTCCAGACCTCGGCATCCTGGCCGGCATCACACTGCGAACCATTCAGAAGTTAAGCTTAATCTACGGGTTCGAATACAACACCGACGAAGAGACTGCCGAGTTGTGGATTGCCGCGGCCAGCGCCGCTGGTGTAGACATCAGCCGCGAAGTGCTGGAAAAAGAAGTGGTCAATCGTTTCGTGCCAAAGGTGATTCAGCGCATCGCCGTGCAGGCTAGCAAGGAGGCCGTGGAGAAGTGGTCAGGGCGTGTGATTCCAGTCGCGAGTTCGGCCATCGGCGCCGGGCTCAATTATTATTTCGTGCGGGCCTGGGGCCAACGTGCGCAAGCACATTTTCGTGAGAAGCACATTGAGCTTCGCCGACGCCGATTTGCCGAAGAATCGGCGCGCCCGATGGTCGTGAGTCCTGTGCCGCGCTCGTCTTGAACTATCTCAGAAATTCCTCCAATTCAATTCTCTGGTCGGTTTTCTCATCGCGATATTTCACGATGACAGGCGTGTAGAGCGACAGATTCCAGTCCGCCGCCTGACCTTTTGTCACCGCCCGTGAACCGGGCACGACCACGGCATTTTCCGGCACCTCGAGTGGCTTGTCGTCCGTCGCGCGGTACACCTGGCCCCGCGCGATGTCATAGAGTGGAGTGGACCGCGTCAGAATCGTTCCCGCCCCCAGCACCGCGCGCGCCCGGACCAGCGTGCCTTCATAGACGCCGCAGTTGCCGCCCACAAGCACATCATCTTCAACGATCACTGGCGACGCATTGATCGGCTCGAGGACTCCGCCGATCTGTGCCGCCGCGCTCAAATGCACGCGCTTGCCAATCTGTGCGCACGAACCGACCAGCGCATGGGAATCGACCATCGTGCCTTCGTCCACGTAAGCTCCCACGTTAATAAACATGGGAGGCATGCAAATCACACCCGGCGCGACATAAGAGCCGGTGCGCACCGACGATCCGCCGGGCACAATGCGGACGCGATCCCGAACCGTAAATCTCCGTACTGGAAACGTATCTTTATCTACAAAAGAAAGACTGATGTCTTCTCCCATCTTGCTGAGTTCGCCCAGGCGAAAGCCGAGCAGAATGCCCTGCTTCACCCAGACATTTACTACCCACTGTCCATCAATTTTTTCAGCGGCACGAATCTTGCCCTGGGTTAGCTCATCGCGAAAATCCATGAAAACTTGCCGCGCATCAGGGTTGCTTTCCACTTCAAGAGAGGCAAGACGTTCAATTGCGGATCGGAGAGATTCCATGCGGGGCAAGTATACGGGATTTTGATCGAGTCTGGCTGGGCATGCCAATGACAATTAGTACGTCGCTCGCGGCAAGAATTGGAGCATTTCCACTTTGTGACTCGTGACCGCAGACGAAAGCGGGCACCTGAGAGATGCCCGCCGGAAGTTTCGTGAGCCGATGCTCTTGAGTTATCTCTTCCCGGAAGAAATTCCCGGCAGGACTTCCGTGCCTTGTAGTCGAACTGCCTGCAAGCTCTGAGGGTTTAGCCCGAGCACCTGCAGAATAGTTGGAGCAACTTGGGCAGTCTGTACCGGAGTGGTTAGGGTTTTAGGCGAGATCTTCGGGTTCGAGACCAATATCATCACGTTGGTATCGTCATGTGCGAAGCCGCCGTGTTCCGCCTGCTTCGCGGTGCTGCCCGAGTAAGTCACACCCACATTCGGGGCAACTGCGATGTCCGGGCTGCGTGGATCGCCGTTGGGTGGGATGCCGGGCGGGTTAAATAGTTGATTGATCGATTGCCCATAGAAAATTTGGCCGATACCCGCAATGTTATTCGATGTCGGAGATTTGTCTTCCAGTATCTCGACCTCGGAGGCGGCGTTGCAGGAACGTTTTAGCCATAAGAGTGAGACGTCATCTTCCGTGGGGCCGATCTGGCCACCTGCGTTTGACTCGGAGGGCGGCAAGCAATCGTCGATCAGCATGCTGGGCGAAGTGGTTACCGGCCCGGAGGTGGTAATTCCAACGTAGCGTTGAGAATCGATTGGACTCTGACCGTGCTTGGCGGTAATGATGACGAGCGTCGAGTCGGTCAAACCCTCCTTTTGGAGTTCTGCAGTCCATTGTCCGATGGCCGCGTCGGCAAACTGGATCTCGCCGACCAATCGCTCGCTTGGGGTGCCCATTGCATCGAGGTAGCCGCCGCTGCCTACGCCGGCCTCGATCAGCTTCTGCCCTACGCTCACAGCCTGGAAGTTCATGCCGAAGATTGTCGGCACCTTGGTCTTCTTCTTGCGGTCGTGGCTGTAACCATCGATTTCGTTGAGAACGCCGTTTACCTTCAGCGTGTCGTAGCACTGGATGTTTTCAAAGCTGTTGGTCCAGGCGGTAAGATCGGCCTTCTTGTCTGGAATGGGATCGCAGGGCAGCCCAAGAACCGTTGTCACGCCCTTCAAGGCAACGACGTCGGAATTGATTTCGGGTGCATAGAAGTCGTCCAGGTTGGTGCCATCACCGGGGCCAGAAACCGCAGAGTAGGCTGGGTGCTTGTCCGACCAGGCAGTGTAGCCGCCGGCGGCGTGAATCACGCCGAAAATTGTGTTTACCCGGACGAAGTTCCACGGGTACACGGGAAGACAGTTGTTAAACGGGTCGCGGATCAACCTGGCCGGATCGATTGAGTTGATTCCGCCATCTCCATTCTTCGTGCTTATTCCGTCGATACCGTTCAAGAATTTCTGGTTGATGTCGATGCCCTCTTCATACTCGCTTGAGGTGCCGTTGGCCCGGCCCACCGTGCAGGGTCCGCCCTTCAACCCGTTGCCTGTGGTTTTCAGCGGAGGAGCGTAGACCCGGTCGTAGGCCACATCGTAGAACACGCCCATGGTGCGCGGTGTGCCTCCGGTCATAATCGCCATTAAGCCGGGAAATGAATCGGAGGGACGTGACGTGCTGGTATCCAGATAGTTCACCGCAGTTGCGCCCAGCTTCGCCAGATTTGGGCAGTAGGGTTGTCCACCGTTAACTCCATTGACTCCCTGCGAACAGTTCAGATAGTCCACGGCATGCATGCCGTCGATGCTGACCAGCAAGACGTGGCTAATTGAGCCCTTTGTTCCTGCGTCTTGCGCAACCGCGGCCTGTACCAAAACCGCAGCCATAAAAAAAATAGTGACAAAAGCCCCGAAAGGCTTCCTCGTTTTCATAAAATCCTCCTGAGGAGCAGACTCTAGCGGTGAAATGTTGCGCTCAGGTTAATCGCTAATGAATTTCTGGTGTCCGCATGTGGAAATTGTTGATGGCAAAACCGCAGAGCCAAGGATTTATGCGAAGCAGCAGAGGGTGTGGATGTCTTCGGATGTCTTTAGCCCACAGGCCTGGTCAATGAGAGAGCAGAAATCAGCGAGTTTTTCTCCGCGAATGGTTTGCGGCTCAATCGAGCCCAGGCAGGAGGGTATCGAAAAGAGACAGTAATTAAATGCCGATCCAGTTCGTATTTTCAGATAAATCTGGATCCCCGCAAACCTTGCACGCCTAGAATAGAAAGGAGGGCTCGGTGCGCGGCAGTTGGCGTCCCCGACGGGATTTGAACCCGTGTTACCGCCGTGAAAGGGCGATGTCCTAGGCCAGGCTAGACGACGGGGACTGCGAAGGTGGGATTCTTCGGAACCATTCGATGGTATCAGTGCATCTATACAGTGTCAAAACGCTTTTTGGATAGCGCAGCTGTCGGCGAGTTATGAAATCCCGATTGCGACCGATTCTTATCTGCCCGATTGGTTAGCAGCCCGCCGCGTATTTTAGAATTATCTCTATTCCATGCGTCGCAGGAGAATGATTTATGGCTGATGCTCTTTTCCTTAGTTTGTGGTTTCCGAGTTTTGAGCTCGATGAGATGTTGCCGCGCGCCTTGGCGGTGATGCGGCAGTTTCCATTTTCTGGCGCGGAGCCCGGCATCAGTTCTGTGGCTATACATCCTGTGTCATGGAACGAGCCCACGATTTTCGAGCAGCGCTTCCGGCCTGACATTCCTTCTGAAGAAGCGGCGCTGCTTGCCTCAGACTTGCTTCATGAAGACTATGCCTATATGTTCGAAGCTTTCTGGGACCTTTGGGTCTTTGACGCTAATCAACAGCAGTGGAAGCTGCAGCCCTCAAAGGTAAAATTCCTGGTGCACGGAGTGGATTTTGACGACGGGGTTTATCGACACGAGGGTCATGTTGAGTTGACTTCGGCATTGATTCGCCTTTCCTTCAGGATGAAGTGGAACTCGACAGTGAAGCCGAAACCCGAGTACGAGCCAACGTGCAGAAGCTGGTAGATTTCACCAACAAGGCAGAGAAAAATTCAGGCGCCAGTGGGCGGTTGCTCTGGTCCGAGTCAGAGGAAAACTTCGCACAGAAACTGATTGCACGCCTGCAGAAAGTGCAGTAGTTGGTTTGATGGAGGCTGCGTCCCGCCGGTTGGACGGGCGAGATGCCCGTCCCTCTATCGTCGCTTTGCTCCTCAGAAAGACAACACTTATTTCGTCCGGCCGCCTTCGACCTTTAGCTTATCCGTGGCGCCAGTCGGGGCTGCGGCCAGCAGTGCGGTCTTCACCCGGAATGGGGAGCAGGAAACGTAGGTCATGCCTACCTTGTGACAGAATTCCACCGAAGAGGGATCGCCGCCGTGCTCGCCGCAAATTCCCACTTTCAGCTTCTCGCGGGTTTCCCGGCCTTCCTTGGTTGCCAGCTTCACCAGGCGCCCAACGCGCTTCTGGTCGAGGACCGCGAAGGGATCGGCCGGCCAGATCTTCGCCTTGACGTAGGCATTGATGATCTTGGCGCAGTCGTCGCGGGAGATTCCGAACGTCGTCTGGGTGAGATCGTTGGTGCCGAAGCTGAAGA
>CAVUQA010000004.1:0-148153 GCA_963743375.1 uncultured Acidobacteriota bacterium
AGTTGGCCGAAGTCGAAACCGAATGCCTCGCCGTGGTGGTTTTGGATCGTGGCTCAAAAGATAAGAGCGAAGTCAGCGTCGAAACCAGCGACAGTGCTATTAAGGACGTCGCCACCGAACTGATGTCCACTGGTGAAGTTACGGGAAAAATCTTTGAACGTACCTTGCTCCATCGCCCCGCAAAAGTAAAGGCGAAGCGCCTGCTGCTATTGGCTGGAGGCAAGGCTAAGAATTTCACTGCTTCCGACTTACGGAAACTTGCTGGCGCGGCGGTCCGATACCTGAAACCCAAGGGTATTCGCTCTTTCGCGTTTTTTGACGCCTGACATCCTGCCCGCCGACCAAGCTGTGACCGCCGTCGTAGAGGGGGCTTTCGTCGGTAATTTCGATCCCGATACCTACAAGAGTGATCGCAAGGATCAGAAGGTCGATTCCATCACTGTAGTCGCGCGCGGCGATCAATCCAGATGCAGAAGGCGATGGATGAAGCCCGCATCATCGGCGAATCGCAGAATTTCACTCGCGATCTGGTGAACGAGCCCAGCAACCGCATGACCCCAACCATACTTGCGGAACGTGCCCGCAAAATGGCACAGGAAACGGGCCTCAAAGTCGAAGTGTATGGGCCGGAGAAACTAAAAGAATTGAAGATGGGAGCATTTTGGGGCGTCGCCCAAGGCTCCGACGAACCACCAGCTTTAATCGTTTTACGATACGAACCTCCGGATCGCGCCCGCGACTCCGGTGCTCGGCTTGGTAGGAAAGGGCGTCACCTTCGATACTGGCGGCATTTCCATAAAACCGGCTGATGGCATGGAGAAGATGAAATATGACATGGCCGGCGCTGCCGCAATGATCGGCGCTATGCGGGCCATCGCGTTGCTCAAGCCGAAAAGCCGCGTAATTGCGATTATCTGCGCCACCGAGAATATGCCTTCCGGTAAAGCGCAGAAGCCCGGCGACATCCAGATCGCGATGTCAGGCAAATCGATCGAGATTATCAATACCGATGCGGAAGGCCGGCTGATCCTCGCCGACGGCCTCTGCTACGCGCGCCAACTCGGATGCACTCATCTGATTGATGCTGCGACGCTGACGGGAGCGGTGGTCGTGGCACTTGGTTATGTTAACGCCGGAGTTTTTGCCAACGATGAAAAGATGTACGAGCGCTTCAATAACGCCGTACAAAAAGCGGGGGAAAAGTTTTGGCGCTTGCCGTGGACGACGAGTACAAAGAGAATATTCGCTCGAATATCGCCGACATCGTCAACTCAGGCGGTCGCTGGGGAGGCGCCATAAATGCAGCTATGTTCCTGAAAGAATTTGCCGAAGACACTCCCTGGCTGCACCTCGACATCGCGGGTACAGCGTGGATGGAAGAGAATAAACCGTGGATAGCCAAAGGACCGTCGGGGATCGCGGTCAGAAGCTTGGTGGAATTTGCCAGGGGTTTCGCAAGCTAAGCAACCAGAGAAATCCGAAATCTAAGCAGCCTCTTTAAGTCAGCCGGCATCTGAAGCTGCGCTGATACAAGTGAGCGCATATACCCTGTTTGCGCACATGGGAGACCTTATGAGAGCACTGTTTGGGATCGGCGTGGTGGTCTTGGTTCTGGGGATCTTTTCTTTTTTCGTGCCCGTACCACACTCGGAACACCACGGTGTCAGCGCAGGCGACCTCCAGATTGGAGTAACGACCCATCACGAAGATCGGGTCGCTCCGGCCCTCAGTGTGGTATTGGTGGTGGTAGGAGCCGGCATGATGATCGCGGGGCGAGGCAAGAGCTGAAAGTTTCCGGTTGCCAGTTCCGAACTCACATTGCCGATGGAACGCTGATTCCCATCACCGCAATCGCGCGGATCAACTCGCGGCGAACCACTGCGACGGTAGCGAGCAAGAATCTTTTCCGACTCTCATCGGATTCCGCAAGAATGGGATACCGGTGGTAGAAAGCATTGAAAAGTTGCGCCAACTGGAAAACGTGCTTGGCTAAATAGGTTGGTTCAGTGGTCGAAATGCACTGATCGATCACGTAAGACGTTTTCGATGAAGAGAGCCACAGTTCCCAGATTTCATTTCCATCTGCGCTGTTCAGGTACTTAGCGAAATCATCCGTAGATATGCGGCCGGCCATGTCTCTGGAGAAACTCTCCGCATCCACTCCGCCCTTGCGAAAAATGTTGGTGGCGCGAACCACCGCATACTGCGCGTACGGTCCGGTCTCGCCTTCAAAACTTAGCGCCTCTTTGAAATCGAAAGCAATGACCGAAGGCTTGGTAAACTTCAACATAAAATAACGCAGCGCCCCAACCGCAATCTGGGTAGCGATGGTCGTGCGCTCTTCTTCGCTCAGTTGCGGGTGGCGCGAATCGACTTCTTTTTTCGCCGAAGCGATCAATGTGTCGATCAAGTCATCGGCCTTCACTCCGAAACCTTTTCGGCCCGAAACCTCGATGTAGGAGCGCGTCTTCTCCTCATTCGACAACTGATAGCCCAGTTCGGCGGCGCACCGTGGCGTAAGCGCGACCATCTCATAGGAAAAATGTGTGTAGTGATCAGCCTGCTGGTTGTATCCAAGACCACGCAGTGCTTCAATCACCGTGTTTTGAGCTTCAGCTTGCCGTGCGTCGATCACATTATAAATTTCAGCCACATCACCGAAATGCGGATGATCCAACGCGCCCACCTTGGTCGAAATCCAGCAATCATGCCCATTGGGATAGCGATAGAATTTGCGATATCCGAAATCACGCCCCAGCAATCCGAACTTCCAAAGGTGATAGGCAATGTCCTTGCCCACGTAGCCAACGGTGCCGTTGGATCGCACGATTACTTTCTGGTCTTCCTCGGCGATATCGCCGTTCTCCGCATCTTTTGCGGCCACCGTTTTCCCTCGCCGCATCACCCAGCAACCCTTGTTCTTGCCCTCGGTTTCGAACGTAAGTACGCCGGCTTCTTTGAGCTTAATGAACGCTGCATCCCAAAAATGAAGATGCAGTATTTCGCTCTCGCGGGGCAGGAAGTCGTATTCGATGTCCAACCGGTCCATCGTCTCAAGATGGCGGCGCAGCACGGCAATGGAAATCAAATCGCCAATCGCGGCGGTCTTGTTTCCACCTTCTTCGAGCGCATGCAGCACTTCCTGACGCGCCTTGCGGTTCGCTTCATCTTCTTGATACCAGCGAGAAACCTGTGCGTATAAATCCCAACAGTAGAAATCGAAGCGAGGCTGGCGAGTCAGTTCTTCGATTTCGGCGGGAGATTTTTTCTCCAGATACAAAAAGCCAACAATCACATCGGCGACCTGAACGCCTGTATTGTCAATGTAATTCTGCACATCGACTTCTCTGCCCGCAAAATGCAAAAGACGAACGAAAGTGTCGCCCAGGATAGCGTTGCGCAGATGCCCGATGTGCGCCGCCTTGTTTGGGTTAATGCTGGTGTGCTCAACCAGTACTTTTCCGGTTGGAACGTCGATCCTTGGCTTTTCATCAGCGACAAGCGAGGCTGCCATCTGTGCTCGGTCAACCTGCGCATTAATGTAGCCCGCCCCGGCCAGTTCCAGCTTCTCGAAACCCTCGATCGGTCCCAGCCCGGCGATAATTTCTTCTGCGATTTTTCGCGGCGGCTTGCGCAGTTGCTTGGCTAACTCGAAAGCAAGCGGAAGCGCGTACTCGCCTAGCTCGACCCGAGGCGGCTGCTCGATGACAATCCTGGCAAGCTCGATCCCGTAATTGCGGCGCAAGAAGTCGCGTATTTGCTGGGCTAGCCGACGTTCCAGATGACGATACAAGAGTGCCTCGAAGTGATTAAGGAAAACAGTGATTGTAGCAGAGGGCGCGCGGCATAGCGGTTTGACGGCATGTGCACGCTTCCCTATGATGAAAATCAGTCGTTGGCACCAGTCGTTGGTCGTTCGTCGGTTGTCGTTGGCCAACGACCTACGACGAACGACCAACGACAAGGTTTTATGCGCATAGCCTATCTAGATTGTTTTTCCGGCATCAGCGGCGACATGTTCCTTGCCGCCTTGGTCGATGCCGGGGTTCCCGCGCGATTGCTGGAACAAACCGTCGCCGCCTTGAATATTGGGGCGCGGCTGGAGATTTCTCGCGTTAAACGCAACGGTATAAGCGCGACCAAGGTCGACGTTTTTTCGCATGGCGAAAAAGACTTGCCTCGCGAAATCTACTGGGAACAAAAGACGGGACGCCCCGAACATTCCAGCCACAATCACGGAAACCGCGAGCACTCACACACAAAGATAGCGGAACCGGTCGCCCTGCTGGAGCACAATTACGCATTGCAAAACGCAGCGCCTGCGAGGCATGAAGTCGAATCCACGAAAGCGAAATCCGCGTCGATAGACTCCGAGCCCGCATCACACTTAAACGAACACGGTACCGACCATCATCACGAGCGTGGACTAAACGAAATCCGAAACATCATTTCACATGCTGCGATCAGCGACACTGCCAAGACCACTGCCGTAGCGATTTTCGAAGCGCTAGGCGCTGCAGAGGCGAAAATCCACGCCACGGACATCGAGAAAATTCATTTTCATGAAGTCGGCGCGGTCGATGCCATCGTGGATATTGTGTGTGCGGCGGTGGGTGGCGAGGCTCTCGGCGTAGATGAAATCGTGTGCTCGGCGCTCAACGTAGGCGGAGGCACAGTCAAGTGCGCCCACGGAACCCTGCCGGTCCCGGCGCCGGCCACGCTCGAATTGTTAAAAAATGCGCCCGTATATTCGTCCGGCATTCAAGTCGAACTGGTTACTCCGACTGGCGCTGCGATCGTGAAAACGCTGGTGAAACGATTCGCGCCATTCCCGCAAATGAGCGTCGAGAAAATCGGATACGGCGCGGGATCGCGTGACTTTGATGGACATGCGAATGTTGTGCGGCTTACCGTCGGCGAAGCCTTATCCGAGCTTTCTCAGGATAAAGAGACGATTACCGTGATCGAAGCCAATATCGACGACTTGAATCCCCAAGTATTCGGTTATGTGGTGGACCGTTTGCTCGACGAGGGTGCTCTGGATGCCTTTGGCGTGCCGGCGCAGATGAAAAAAAACCGTCCAGGCATGTTGTTAACCGTTCTGTGCCGAAATGAGGATGTTTCGAAACTGACCGATCTCATTTTCATTGAAACCACGACTCTCGGTGTACGCCAGCGCGAGGAAAAGCGTCGCACGCTCGCTCGAGAATGGGTGACGGTTGCAACTCGCTGGGGAAATGTACGGCTGAAGATCGCCAGCATGAATGGCACGAACACAAACTATGCGCCGGAATATGAGGATTGCCGCCGCATCGCGAGCGACCACCAGGTGCCGCTGAAAACCGTGATGCAAGAGGCATTGCAGGTTTACTTAAACGGAAGACGCTGAAAGTCATCAACCACAGCGGACACGAAGGTTCACAAAGCAAAATCTTAGAAGCAATTCGGATCCCATAGCAGCTTGAACCGCACAATGAGTAAAAAGTTCTACCTTACGACGCCGATTTACTACGTGAATGCCCGGCCGCACATCGGCCACGCCTACACCACGATTGCCTGCGACACGATCGCGCGCCGGCAGCGCATGTTGGGCGCAGATACTTTTTTTCTTACCGGCACGGATGAGCACGGACAAAAAATCGAGCGCGCCGCCCAGGCTGCAGGCAAAACTCCACAAGAATTTACGGACGAAATTTCGGCTCAGTTCCGAGCCCTGTGGAACCGGATGGGAATTACCTACGACGACTTCATCCGTACCACGGAGGATCGCCACAAAAGACGGGTGCAGGAACTGTTCCGCCAAATTCGCGACAAGGGCCACATTTATAAAGGTACATACACTGGCCAATATTGTGTCTTCGACGAACTCTACGTGGACGCAGTCGGACCGGGTGCGCCTTGCCCGGAATGTGGTCGACCGACGGAAACTGTCAAGGAAGAGAATTATTTCTTCAAACTTTCAGCTTTTGCCGACAGGTTAATGCAGTTGTACACGGAGCACCCAGATTTCATCCGCCCTGAAACCAGACGCAACGAGGTGATGTCGTTTGTGCGCGGCGGCTTGCGTGATCTTTCCATCAGCCGCTCTACGTTTTCCTGGGGTATTCCAGTGCCGGATGATCCGAAGCATGTGATCTATGTTTGGCTGGACGCGCTCGCCAACTACATTACTGCCATCGGCTACGGATCGTCGCACAAAGGCGCTCAGGAAGCATTTCAAAAATACTGGCCAGCCGATCTGCACATGATCGGTAAGGAGATCGTCCGCTTCCACTGCATCTACTGGCCTGCATTTCTGATGGCCGCCGAATTGCCTTTACCCAAGAGCATTGTGGCCCACGGCTGGCTGCTGTTTGAAGAAAACAAAATGTCGAAGTCGCGCGGAAATATTGTTCGCGCGGAAACCATTCTCGACGTACTGGGCGCCGACGCGCTGCGCTACTTTCTTCTGCGTGAAGTCGTCTTCGGTCAGGATGGATCGTTTTCTTTCGACGCCCTGGTCCAACGGTACAATGCGGATCTTGCCAATGGACTCGGCAACCTCGCCAGTCGGACCTTAACTATGATTACGCGATACTTTCGCGGCGAGGTGCCGTATCCATCGGCCACCATTTCGCAAAAAGCAGGCGACAACGCTATTGCTGAGACCGCGCGCAGAGTGATCACCGAGTACAGCACATTGGTCGATCAGTACCAATTTTCGCGCGCTCTGGAAGTTGCATGGAGCCTGGTTGCTGCGGTCGACAAATATATTGTCGAAAATGAGCCGTGGGCGCTGGCTGAAAATCAAAGCGAAGAAAGCCGCTCGCGGCTGGCAACAATTCTGTACACCAGCGCCGAGGCTCTTCGAATCGTCACCGCGCTGGTCCATCCTGTCATTCCGGATGCGACGTCAAAGATTTGGACGCAGCTAGGTCTGGGCGACATTCGCCAGTTTCCGCTGTCAGGTCTGAAGTGGGGACAACTTCAGCTCAGCACAAAACTGGGTAACGTAGAACCAGTATTCCCGCGCGCTGACAAGACCGCAATCGAAAGGATGCAGAAGATGGAAGATGAGCAACGAAGTGGAATGACCGCAACCCAAGCAGAGCCTGAACCGCGGCTGCCTGCTGCACCGGTCGCACAAGCCGCGGCGGCAGCGCCTGCGGCAAAACCCGCTGCAGTTGTACCTGACGGCAAGATCACTATCGATGATTTCGCCAAGGTCGAATTGCGCGTGGGACAAGTTAAAGTTGCCGAGAAGGTAAAGGGCGCGGATAAATTACTGCGGTTGGAAGTTGATCTAGGCACCGAGGTTCGACAGGTCGTGGCCGGAATCGCCGAATCATACGCGCCCGAGTTGTTGGTCGGAAGAAAAGTAGTAATCGTTGCCAATCTCGCGCCTAGAAAACTCCGCGGACTCGAGTCGAACGGCATGATTGTGGCCGCATCGCCAGAGGGTGGGAAGGCTGTTCTAGCAAGCTTCCTCGAAGATGTACCGGTGGGGACGAGATTGAAATAAGGCGAAGTTTTCAACGTTTGGTACAGCCTAGCCCGACGGGCGAGTCGCCCGTCGCCACACGACCAACGACCAACCACTAATGACCAACGACCAACGACCGATCTTCGTCGATTCCCACGCACATCTCGAAATGGAGCAGTTCGATGCTGACCGCTCTGCCATGCTACAGCGAGCCAGGGACGCAGGTATTGAAACCATTCTAGCCATCGGAAGCGGCACCGGACCAGGGTCGCTCGACTGCGCAATCCGACTTGCCGAACAACATGAGTTCATTTATGCCACGATCGGAATTCATCCCCATGAGGCCAAGCTCGCGACCGATTCTGATTTTAAAGAAATGGCGCAATTGGCAAAGCGGCCGAAAGTCCTTGCCTGGGGTGAGATTGGGCTGGATTATTTCTATGATCATTCGCCGCGAGATGTGCAACAAGAAGTTTTCCTGAAGCAATTGGAACTGGCGCAAGCCGCCAGACTGCCCGTCATAATTCACTGCCGCCCCTCTGACAACAGCGAAAATGCCTGGGATGATTGTCTCAGGCTGATGCAGGAAAAGTGGTCGCAAGGTCGTTTGGGAGGCATTCTGCACTGCTTTACCGGGAGTTGGCAGCATGCCACGCAGGCGCTGGACATGGGGTTCATGATTTCCTTCGCCGGTAACATCACTTTTCCCAAGGCTCAGCAGATTCGCGAAGCCGCAAAACAAACTCCTATGGACTGTATGTTGATCGAGACTGATTCGCCGTTTCTCGCGCCTGTACCGCACCGCGGCAAGCGCAACGAGCCAACCTTTGTGAAAGAAGTAGCGCGGCAAGTAGGCGAATTACGCGGGCTTTCGACTGATGAAGTCGGCTTGCAGACGGCCAACAATTTCTATCGTTTCTTTTCGCTTCACGAAAAGCTCAACTCCATTTAGCTTGTTATGAGCATCTTTCCGGTAAACTGCGTAATCTATTACTTGAGACGCAAAGGATCATGCCAGAAAACACTTTTGACATTGTCAGCAAGTTGGACCTGCAAGAAGTTTCAAACGCCATGCAGCAGGCGCTGAAAGAAATTCATACACGATTCGATCTGAAAGACTCGAAGTCAAACATCGAACTCGAAGGCAAGGACGCGATTAATCTTCACTCCGTCGACGAATACAAGTTGAAGGCCGTCACCGAGATTTTTCAGCAGAAACTGGTAAAGCGCGGGGTCTCGCTCAAGGGACTGACCTACGGCCCGGTCGAGCCTGCAGCCGGGGGAACGGTCAAGCAGAAGATCACAATGCAACAGGGCATCCCCATTGAAAAGGCGCGCCACATCGTGAAAGTAATCAAGGATTCGAAGAAAAAAGTAAATGCTTCGATTCAGGGAGACCTGGTGAGGGTGAGCGGAAAAGATCGCGACGCGTTGCAGGAGATCATTGCCCTGCTGCGCAACCAGGACTTCGGCATCGATACGCAATTTACAAATTATCGAACGAACTGAAAGTTTCTGGGATTTTACTTGAGGCACGAAAATTGAGCACGCAGGCAGCCATCAACGGAAAAGAGATCTTTGAGTTGCTGCGCGGCGACCTTTCCGCCATTGAGCGCGAATTCGGGCGCGACACTGTTTCCGGGGTTGAAGCGATCACCGAGATCGGCGAGTATCTGCGCAGTGGCGGAGGCAAGCGCATTCGCCCCATGCTGCTTTTGCTCTCGGCCAGGTTGCTAAATTATCAGGGACGCGGCGCCATCAAACTAGGCGCGGTCGTGGAAATCATTCACACCGCAACGCTGGTGCACGACGACATCATCGATGAAGCCCAAACCAGGCGCGGCCGTCCCGCTGCCAACACTCAATGGGGAAATTCCAAATGCGTGCTGGCCGGCGATTGGCTCTACATGCAGGCGTTCAAAATTGCGGTGCAAGAGCGCAACTTTCGCATCCTGGATACGCTGATCGA
Organism: uncultured Acidobacteriota bacterium; assembly: GCA_963743375.1. Taxonomy (GTDB): domain Bacteria; phylum Acidobacteriota; class Terriglobia; order Terriglobales; family Acidobacteriaceae; genus JABDBE01. The sequence goes on from CAVUQA010000004.1 coordinate 9,432, forward strand.
TCTAACCCAGCAGATGGTCGAAGGTGAACTGCTGCAGATGGAAAAACTGGGCAAGCTGATTTCCTCGGATGAACACTTTGACCTGATCTTGCGCAAAACCGCATGCCTGTTTTCCGTGTGTATGCGCATTGGGGCAATCCTGGGCGGAGCCACTCCCGAGCAGGAAGAAAACCTGGCGCAGTACGGCCGCGATCTCGGCATGGCGTTTCAGATTGTGGATGACGTTCTCGATCTGACCGCTTCCGAAGACGTGCTCGGAAAGCCCGTAGCCAGTGACCTTCGCGAGGGCAAGGTAACGATGGCCGTGATTCACGCGCTCGAACGCTGCTCCTCGCGGGAGCGGGAGCGCATCGGCAAAGTGGTGCGGGAGAGAGCGTTCGACGGCGTGACTCACGGAGAAATTCTCACCATTCTGCATCGCTATGGCTCGGTCGAAGCCGCCAATGCGCGTGCCATGCAATATGCGGGTCTGGCGCGAAATGCTATCTGCGGCTTCCCTGACAGCGAAATCAAGCGAGCATTGCTGTGGGCCCCGGAATTCGTCGTCGCACGCGAAAAATAATCTCAGAGCACGCTGATAAATCAATCTATTCCCCAGCTACAATTTCAATGCCACGAGATCCCTCTGCGTTCTCTGCGGCAGTCCTCGGCGATCTCTGCGATTTAAGATTTTTCAAAGCAAGACTTATCCACACAAAACGGGTTGCGTGTCTGGTGACGAGTATCACCGACCGCAAATCAGTCTCCTCATATTCTTCGTTCATGCATAGCGTCGAAGCGTTGCGATGGGGAGGACGTCCAAGCTACGACGGGAATCCTAACCAATTAACAGAAAAGATCATTGGCGCGGCCATCAAAATCCATCGACGACTGGGGCCTGGACTTCTAGAATCGGCATACGAAACCTGCCTCGCATTTGAATTGCGGGAACTCGGGCTGCAGGTAGAACAGCAAAAAGCAGTTCCTCTGGTCTATGACTCAGTAAAACTGGAGTGTGGATTTCGAGCCGACCTCGTGGTTAATGGTAGCGTAGTGGTGGAACTCAAATGCAAAGACGCATTGCATCCTGTCGACCATGCCCAAGTGCTTTCACACCTCAGGTTACTAGGCTTGCAAGTCGGACTTCTAATCAACTTCCACGTTGTTGTTCTGAAAGATGGCATTAGAAGGATCGTCAACAACTACGAAGAGAATCCTAAAGATCCTAAATCGCAGAGTTCGCTGAAAAAATCCGCAGAGGCCGCTGCAAAAATCTGAGTCGTAATGAAAACTATCTCCTAATCTTCATAGACTATCTTCTTTGCGCTCTCTGCGGCCTTTCTCAGCGACCTCAGCGATCTAAGAATTTCGGAGCCCGATTCCATCATCTCGAACGGTAGGTGTTTCAACAGTGGCGTCCAAACCCCGACATTTTGGTTTTTCTCGGTATTTCCATTATTGTTCTACTTTGACTTTGAATCCCGTTAAACATGCTGCCTATCTAATAGCTCAGTCCAGTCGAGCCCATGAATCACTTTTTCTCACTGATCGCGCATCACGAATACGTTTTCATTTTCGCCGTGGTGCTGGCTGAAGCGCTCGGCCTGCCCGTTCCTGCGGCATTAGCACTGGTGGCTGGAGGCGCGGCCGCAGCGGCCGGCACTTTAAGCCCGATTAAAGCCCTGTTTATCGCGCTCACAGCCATGCTCACCGGCGACACCTTGCTGTTCATTCTCGGCCGTTATATGGGATGGGCGCTGCTCGGTCTGCTCTGCCGGTTGTCGGTGAACCCCGAATCTTGCGTTCTGCGCTCGGCCGAATCTTTCTATAAACGTGGGAAGACCACGCTTCTGATCGCCAAATTTATTCCCGGCGTCAACACCATGGCGCCGCCGCTCGCTGGCAGCATGAGAATGCCAGCCCAGCAATTCCTCAGATTCGATTGCGCCGGCGCATCGCTGTATATCCTCGCTTATGGCGCGCTGGGATTTCTGTTCCATGATTTTCTCGCGGCACTCACTCGCGGATTCCAGACAGCAAGCCATGTGTTCGGAGAAGTCCTTTTCATCGCAGCCATCGTCTATATCGCATATCGTTTCTGGCTCTACCACAAAAACAAAGTCTACCGCGTAGTCCCGCGAGTGCAGGTCCAAGAACTCGCGCGCAAACTGCAATCGGACGAAAAAGGAAACGTTATGATCCTCGACGTCCGCAGCCATGGCTACTACGATGCCAACGCAGAACGCATCAAAGGGTCCATCCGCATCGAGCCCAATAATCTTTCGGAAGAACTCAAAACCATTCCCAAAGACAAGGACATTTACCTTTACTGCACTTGAGCGCGCGAAGCGACCAGCGCCCGGGTGGCGCTGCAATTGCGAGATCAGGGATTCAACGCGTTCGTCATCGTAGGTGGTGTGGCCGCGTGGAAGAAAGCTGGTGAACCGCTGGAGCCCGTGCCTCCGAGCGACCTTGTAAAGCTGCCCACATTCGCGTAGCCGAAAATCCTTTAGACTCTTGCCATGGGCTCAACTGACGAGATCGAAATCAAATTCCGCATTGAAGACGCACGAGATATCAATCGAAGGCTGCGAGAATCTGGTTTTCGCCTGATTACTCCCCGTACCCACGAAATAAATACGCTTTACGATTTGCCGAATAAATCGCTGCGCCGGCGCGGCGAACTTCTCCGCCTGCGCAAGTACGGCTCCGAGTGGATACTCACTCACAAAGCCAAAGGCAAAGAGGGACGCCACAAAACGCGAGTAGAAACTGAAACCAAAGTGGAGGATGGAACGAAGATGGAAGCCATTTTGCGCGCCCTGGGATTTGCTCCCACCTTTCGCTACGAAAAATTCCGCGCCGAATGGAGTGATGGGAAAGGGCATGTGGTCGTGGATCAAACGCCGATCGGCAATTTCGGCGAGATTGAAGGTCCATCCCGCTGGATTGATCGAACAGCGAAACTACTGCAGATCTCGCCCAGCGATTACCTCACCGCAACTTACACTGAGCTATTTTTCGAATGGAAAAATCGCACTAACAGTCCGGCGAATGAAATGACATTCAAGGCCATCCGTAACAAAGTTCGCGGTGAGCAGAAGAAGTGACCGCAGGTCTCTTTACGTCTCTGCTCAGTCGGAACGCACCAAACTAACTAACAAGTTCGATAAGCGCGTGCGTGTTAATCTTTTTTTGCGGCTTTCCGAGCGCGTGGCCTTGCAAAAAGACAATTTCCGGCGCCTTCTGCGAACGGTCGAAGCTCTCTCCGATCTCGGTCCTGAAATGACCGCCGAGCGTGAGTTTCCCCAGACCGCAGGTGCCATGTTGTCGGCATCTGTCGAGGCCGCCGCAGCCCGCGAGGGCGCGATCTTCACATACAGCGACCGCCCTTCGCTGCTAACGTCCGTCGCCGCCGATGGGTTCGCTTTAATGCCCGAACCCGCAGTCATCCCGCTGCTGCCGCGGCATGTGCACGCTCTCACATCGTCTCGCGAACCCATAATTCTCGACTCGGGATCGTACGACGTTTATTTAAGCGCCAATGGTAATGTTGCCCCCGAACTTTTCAAATGCATCGTTCCGCTCAAAGTGGGAGGCAAACTTGTAGGCGTCATCGCCCTGGGACGCCGCGACGGAGACGGACTCTACGACTCCAGCGATCTCGAGGCACTGAGTCTGCTATCGCATTACGTGGCTCTAGCCATCCACAATAATTCGCTGACTCAAACGCTGGCGCAGCGAGTCTCGGAAAATTTGCGCCTCATGGCTTCATTGCACGGCTTCTACGACAACGCCCTTGAAGCCTTCGCCAACGCCATCGACGTGAAACACATCAACATTCATGGACACTCGCTTCGTGTCGGACGCTACGCCGCTGCCATCGGTGAAGCCATGAGCCTTGATCCCAGCGAGATTGAAGCCCTGCGCTCCGCCGGATACCTGCACGATATCGGCAAGGTTGCGGTCGACAAACGTCTGTTCGGCAAACCAACTTCGTTGGATGCCGAAGAATTCCGCGAGATGGCCGATCACACCATCGTGGGCCATCAGATTGTAACGGGCGTGCAGTTTCCCTGGCCGCGCATTCCCGAGATCGTGCGCTGGCATCACGAGCGCAGTGACGGTTCGGGCTATCCCGATGGTTTGCTTCTTGAAGATGTATCCATGCAGGTGCGCATCGTCGGATTAGCCGATACCTTCGATGCCATGACTAGCGAACGCCCCTACCGCGACCGTCTTTCGCTCGGCAGCACTTTGCATGAAATCGTGCGCCTGACTCCGCAAAAATATGACCCGAATGCGGTACACGCGCTGCTTCTGCAAGTTCGCCGTGACACCGTAGGCAGCAACCGGACGCCGTTCCTTCAAGATCGCACGGGTGGAGACATTGCGGCCGCCGACGTCGATCAACTCGCCGCCAGCCTGCAACATAAGATGAATCACGGCCGGCTCTTTCTGACCTAACGAAGTTCCTCCGACGACCTCTAAAGTTCTCGCGCGACCTGCCGATAGTGGATTTGTACCAATCAGCGTCCTTAACTTGTCCCGCCTATGCTTGATCGCACTCAAGTTTTCTAACTCGATCTCGCCACCAGTTCGTCAATTCAAAAGGAACCTTGAACTCCGCGCGAAATGAAAGAAGGGACGATGGCAACTGCGATGGAATGCCAATACGAAGCGCTCGCACAACAATCTGATGCGTTGCATGTGATCTTCGAAAGTCTTCCGTGGGGCGTTATCGTCGCCGACCAAACCGGCAGATTCTTGTTTGCTAACCCCGCTGCCGAAAGAATTCTGGGAATTGGAGCAGCCGAGGACTTACCCGAAGCCAGCGCTTCACTGCAAGGCTGGTACCTTCCCGATCAGGTCTCGATCGTGCCACCTGATCAACTGCCTTTAGTTCGCGCCATTCGCGGGCAAGAGGTTCTCGATGAGTTGATTTATCTGCGCAACTCTCACGCATCTCCGGGGGTTTGGATCCGCGTAAATGCATGGCCCTTGAAAGACCCGTCCGGAGTCGTGTCAGGAGGCGTCATCATGTTTCACGACTTCACTCAGGGACGGGAGGCGCTGCAAAGTTTCATACTGCTGTCCCGGGTGGTGGAGCAAACAGCCGACAGCGTTGTGCTCACCGATACGCAAGGCGTAATTCAGTACGTAAATCCCGCCTTCGAGGCGACCACGGGATACAGTCGCGACGAAGCCCTGGGCAAGACTCCTCGAATTCTAAAGTCGGGCTTGCACGATGCCGAATTCTATCGGCAAATGTGGACCCACTTTACGCATGGAGCAGCCTTCAAAGGCATGGTCATCAACCGCAAGAAGACAGGCGAACTCTACTGGGCGCAACAGACCATCACGTCCATCCGGGATGAGGCCGGGCACCTAACGCATTTCGTCTCCGTATCACAAGACGTTACCGAGCTCAGAAAAAAGCAGGAGCAGGAATTTCAGCTGCAGCTCGCCCGTGATGTACAGCAACGCTTCTACGCGCCCGCGCCAGAGATACCCGGCTTCGATATAGGAGGGTCTGCGAATCCAGCCGATGAAACCGGTGGCGACTATTTCGATTTCATCACTATGACCGATAATTCGCTGGTGATCGCTGTGGCCGACGCCAAGGGGCACGGTTTCAGCTCGGCGCTGGTTATGGCGCTCACGCGAGCCTACGTGCGTTGCTTCGCCGCCATGCAATTGGAACTCGACGAGATTCTGGCTCGAGTTAATCAGATGCTGTTGAAAGATCTCGAACACGGCCATTTCGTTACTTTGTTTTTGGCGCGGCTGAGGCAGCACGATCGCACTCTCTCATACGCCAGCGCCGGCCATGTCCCTGGCTTCGTTCTTCGCAAGTCAGGCGAACTGAGGTGCAGTCTCGATAGCACCGGCCCGCCGCTAGGCCTGTTTCCGGGAAGCACATTTACTCTGCCCCAGGCAATTCAACTCGAACCCCAGGAAATCGCAATATTCCTCACCGACGGAGTCACCGAGTCGACCACGCCCGACGGACGCCAGTTCGGCACTCAGCGCGTTCTCGACTACGTGCGCAGCCGAAGTCACGATCCAGCCGTAGATATTGCGCGCGGCATCTATCAAACAGCACGGGCGTTTGCTCAAGATGATTTACAAGACGATGACATCACCTCAGTCATCATCAAAATTGATCGGTCAAAGTAAGTCAGAATAGGTACATCGTAGGGTGCCCCGTCCATGCTTCGCTTGAGCGGGGACTTTCCTCCTCGAACGCCTTCCTACGGAGGAACTGCGTTAGGCACGAACGCGACTCCTCAGCCAGCAACTTTTCCCCTGCCCAGGGTTCATAATTCTAACGACCCTCCCGTGTCCACATGAAGCTGGGACGCATCCAAATCGGCCTCTTATTGCTATCGCTGGGATTCGCCATCTCCGCCAACCTGGCTATCGCCAAGAAGAGAGAGAATCTCGCTGCCGCGCAGATGGATCAACGCAAGCGTGCAATCCACGCCTTGAACCGGCTCACATTCGGCCCACGGCCCGGCGATGTCGACCGTGTAATGGCCATGGGTGTAGATCAGTGGATTGACCAGCAACTTCATCCTGACAAAATTGACGACAGCGCACTCGATGCGAGATTGGCTCCATTTCGCACCCTGCACATGCAGACGCGCGAAATTGTCGAAAACTTCCCGTCCGAGCAAATGATCAAGGCCGTCGCCGAGGGCAAGCAGTCGCTTCCATCCGATCCGCTGAAACGCGCCGTCTATCAAGCCCAGCTCGACCGCTATGAGGACAAAGAAAACCGCAAACAGCAGACCGCCATCGCAGGTGCCGACAAGGTTGTTGAAGACGAGCACGACCGTCGCCAGAAAGATCGCGAAAAAGCCGATCAAAAAGTCGAAGAGCTTCTCGATATGCCGCCCGATCAGCGCATGAAAGCCGTTCTCAAAATGCCGCCCGAAGAGCAGCGCTCGATCACCAGTTTCCTCCAAGGCGACAAGCGGAATGAATTTCTCGAAGGAATGAATCCGCGCCAACGCGAGACTATCGAAGCGCTCAACTATCCGCAACAGGTTGTTGCCAACGAACTGGTCGAAGGTAAATTGCTGCGCGCCATCTATAGCGATCGCCAGCTGCAAGAAGTGATGACCGATTTCTGGTTTAACCACTTCAACGTATTTATGGGCAAAGGCGCAGACCGCTATTTGCTCACCAGCTACGAGCGAGATGTAATTCGTCCACGCGCTCTAGGCAAGTTTGAGGACCTGCTGGTAGCAACCGCGCAGAGTCCTGCGATGCTGTTCTATCTCGACAATTGGCTCAGCGTCGGGCTGAACTCCGACGTAGCCAATGGAATTCCCAAGCACGCCAATAAGCAAACCCAGCAGCAGATCAGAGGCAAGAAAGCAAAAGCCCAGCGCAACGGTCTGAACGAAAACTACGGCCGCGAACTCATGGAACTCCACACTCTCGGCGTAAACGGCGGCTACACTCAGCAAGATGTAACCGAGGTAGCCCGCGTCTTCACCGGTTGGACGCTGAAAGAACCCAGGCAAGGCGGCGGATTTACGTTCGAAGAGCGAACCCATGAACCCGGCAATAAGGTGGTACTCGGCCATCACATCAAACAAAAAGGCGAAAAAGAAGGGCTCGAAGTCCTGCACATTCTGGCGCACAACCCTTCGACTGCAAAATTTATCTGCACCAAGCTGGCGATGCGCTTTATCTCCGACGATCCGCCGCCGGCCTTGGTCGATCGCATGGCACAAACATTCCTGAAGAAGCAAGGCAACATTCGAGAAGTGTTAAAAACAATGCTCGACTCCCCGGAGTTCTGGGCGCCCGACGCGTATCGCGCAAAAGTAAAAACTCCGCTGGAATTCGTAGTCTCCGCCGTGCGCGCTAGCGGAGCCGATGTTGCCGACGCCATGCCCTTCGCGCGCCAGTTGCAAAACATGGGAATGCCGCTCTTTGGAGCGCAGGCGCCGACGGGATATTCGATGAAAGCGGATGCCTGGGTGAATTCCTCCGCGCTTTTGGGTCGAATGAATTTTGCCATGGCGTTAACATCAGGCAAACTGAAAGGCGTGCAAGTGGCCGAACCTGCGCCAACGAGAAGTGACGACCCTCAGCAGACTTTGACCGCGCTGGAAAACAATCTGCTGGCAGGAGAAGTGTCTAAACAGACGCACGACGTGATCACCGCTCGTCTGCAGGATGCAAAAATCAGCCGGCGCAAGCTGGACGATCCAGTTCGTTCACCAAACATCAGTATGATTGAAGGTCTACTGTTAGGATCGCCAGAGTTTCAAAGAAGATAGCTTTTAGGCGTTAGCTTTTAGCCCTTAGCTGGGTTGGCTCCAAATTGAAGATCGCCAGAGGGCTGAGAGTCCCAAGCTAAGAGCTAAGAGCTAGGAGCTGATTTTATGTCGATCACAAGGCGAATATTTCTAAGAAACGGCAGCCTAGCCGTCATTGGCACTGCAGCCATTCCAGCGTTCTTAACGCGCGCCGCCGCAGCCGCCGAGTCGCTGGGCGCAAAGAACAAGCGCCTGGTCGTAATCTTCCAACGCGGCGCCGCCGACGGACTCAACATCGTCGTGCCGCACGCCGAACATGCCTACTATTCGATGCGTCCCTCTATCAACATTCCCCGCAACGCGGTGCTGGAACTCGACGGATTCTTCGGACTTCATCCCTCGCTCGCACCTTTTCAACCGCTCTGGAAGCAGCGTCACTTGGCCATAGTTCACGCCGCCGGCTCACCCGACCCAACGCGCTCGCACTTCGACGCGCAGGATTTCATGGAATCCGGCACGCCAGGAATCAAAGCCACAGAAGATGGCTGGCTGAACCGTGCATTATATTCCGCATCGCCCGACCAGTCTGCATTTCGCGCCATCGCCCTAGGGCCGTCCATGCCGCGAATTCTTTCTGGCAGCCAGCCCGCGGTAGCCATAAACAACATCAACGATTTCGGCGTAGGCGGAAACGATCCAAAAGCCTCGCCCAATGCCAACAGCTTCGAAGCCATGTATGAGCACTCGGTCGATTCCGTACTGCACGGCACCGGGCAAGAAACTTTCGAAGCCGTAAAGATGTTACGATCCGCAGACCCTGGGAAGTACAAACCCGCAGCCGGAGCCGACTATCCGAACGGACACTTCGGCGACAGCCTCAAGCAGCTCGCTCAGCTCATCAAAGCCAACCTCGGAGTGCAGGTGGCATTCGCCGACATCGGCGGCTGGGACCATCACGTCAACGAAGGCAGCACGCAAGGCCAAATCGCCAACGTCCTCCATGAATTTTCGCAATCGCTGGCCGCCTTCTGGACCGATCTCGGCGACCTGGCCGATGACACGGTAGTCGTAACCATGTCCGAGTTCGGCCGCACCGCCCGCGAGAACGGAAACCGCGGCACCGACCACGGCCACGCCAACGTAATGTTCGTAATGGGAGGCCCAGTAAAAGGCGGCAAGGTCCATGGCCGCTGGCCGGGCCTCGACCAATCGCAACTCTACGAAGGCCGCGACCTGGCGGTAACCACAGACTTCCGCCAAGTATTAGGCGAAGCAGTGTACAAGCACTTGGGAAACAAAGCGCTAAATCAGGTCTTCCCAGGTTTCGAAAATCAACCAGGAAAATTCCTGAAGTATTTAGGATAGAAAGATGGTTTTTGCTGATAGCTTACTTCGGCTGCAGAGTCTGCGCGATCATGACCTGCCGCTTGAAATTCTCCACCATATTCTGATCCAGGCGAACTTCGGTAGGTCTCTTAGCGAGGGTCATCTGATCGATCTTGTCTTGCAGCTTCAGCAGTGCGTAGAACAGATTTTCCGGACGCGGCGGGCATCCAATTACGTACACATCCGTGGGCACAATTTTGTCGACGCCCTGCAAGACGGCATAAGTATTGAACGGGCCGCCCACCGACGAGCATGCGCCCATCGAGATCACCCACTTGGGATCGGGCATCTGATCGTAGATTCGCTTGACCACGGGCGCCATCTTCAGAGTCACGGTCCCTGCGACGATCATCAAATCGCTCTGCCGCGGGCTGGGACGAAACACCTCCGACCCAAAGCGCGCAATGTCAAAACGCGCCGTCGACGACGCGATCATTTCAATCGCGCAGCACGCCAAGCCAAATGTCATGGGCCACACCGCCGACTTCCGCGCCCAGTTAAAAACGTAATCTACGGTAGTGATCAAGAAATTTTTTTCGAACTTATTTTGCAGCCAAGCCATTAGGCGTCCTCGAGATTACGTGACAAGTTTCGCATCCGACCTGAATTGGAACATCCTCAGTCGTCTTAAGTCTAGGGACGCACTGCACCACTGTCAATGTAGGGTGGAGGATCAGCGCAAGGACTCCGACCGCCTACAAAAGAAGCAAATGTTTTCACCGTACCGTTATCCCGTGAAACCGGTATAAACTAGTGGACGCATTTGAACGCAACAGGAGGTCCCAAGTGCAAACCCTTCGTCACCTTCCCCTTCTCCTGATTTACACTGCCGCGGTAGCGCTGGCACAAACCAATCCAGTCCCGTTGCTCTATCAAACAATTCCGGTGAGCACGAAGCCCGGCAGCCAAGGATTCACGTTGACGGTTAGTGGAACCGGCTTCGTGTCGGGCGCAGTGGTGCAGTGGAATGGATCGCCGCGAAAGACGACGTTCGTTTCCCAGGGCGAAGTTCAGGCAACTATCAGCCCGAAAGATGTAGCTAAAGCCTCGACTGCGTCGGTGACGGTGCTGAATGCTACGGGTGCTGTGAGTTCGAACGTGATTTACTTTCCGATCCGCAACAGTTCGTCTACGGTGACCATGAAGGAAGGCACGCACTCGATATTGCCCGGTGGGATAGCGGTCGGCGATTTCAACCACGACGGAAACCTGGATGTCATGGTGGACTTTACCCGGAAAGGCGGAGGCACTTACAAGGGCAACATCTACAGCTATCTGGGCAAGGGAGACGGAACTTTCAAGATTGCGCAGAAGATTCCGCACATCGAGTTCGCGGACACAATGTTAACCGGAGACTTCAATGGTAAGGGCAATCTCGACCTACTAACGACGATGGAGTTCCAATGCTGCCAGCCCTTGCAAGTGTTTCCAAGCGGGGGAGATGGAACATTCGGCTCCCCTATCAGCAGTCGCGAAGGAGGAGGCTACTTTATTACCACGGCTGACCTGAATGGGGATGGCAAGTTAGACCTGGTCGCTGAGCTCAATGAACCTTGCTGTGGCGGCGGAACCCAAGTTTCTTTGGGAAACGGTGACGGCACATTCTCCGAAGGCTGGGGCAGCGAATATGCTGCCGGCCAAGTCGCAGTCGGCGATTTCAACGGAGACGGGATTCTGGATCTAGCGGTAGCATCCACTTGGTATCTTGGCAATGGTAAGTCGGTTTATGTCTTTCTAGGTAAGGGTGACGGTACGTTTGCCGATCCAGTTTCGTATAGCACTCCGTATCTGACGTCCGGCATCGCAGCCGTGGACCTAAATGGCGACGGCAAATTGGACCTGGTCACCGACGGCGTGGCTGTATTGTTGGGCAACGGCGACGGCACGTTTACCTTGGGCAGCAGTGTCCAAGTCGCCGGAGGAGGCCCCGCCGATCAGAATGTCCTCATTGGAGACTTCAACGGCGATGGCAAGCTGGATGTCGCCGTAGTTTCGGTCAATCAGAACTATGACGGCAACCAGACGGTCGCGATTCTATTAGGCAATGGCGACGGGACACTTCAAAAGCCGATCGAGTTCTCTGGTGGGGTCAATCCCAGCGGGCACTATTACGGTTTTTTCATGGGCGACTTCAACAACGATGGAAAGTTGGATTTGATCCTCGAGCAGGAACTGGCTCAAGGGCACACCCATCTTTTTTTGCAACAATGATCAGACCCTAGGCGGCTGGCCCACCTTTTCAGCAACCAAGACAGCGGCTGCCCTGCTCTTTTCGCGTTTTGTGCGAAAGGGCGGGCCCTGTCGGGCGGCGGCCCCGACTTCCGCGCCCAGTTAAAAACGTAATCTACGGTAGTGATCAGAAAATTCTTTTCGAACTTATTTTGCAGCCAAGCCATTAAGCGTCCTCAGGATCCCGTGACAAAGTTCGCACTCTCACCGGAACACCCTCAGTCTAGGGACGCGCCGCACGAGTGTCAATGTGGATTGGGGGTTAGAGAGAGGAAGCGAGTTAGTTCCCCACCTCGACCGGTCTCCACATGCTCACGGTCCCCGGTCTGGCCGCATACAATCCCCCATTACTGAGCATTCGGCTAAAACGCTGGGTCTGCCCACATTATGATGACCTTTCGCAAATTTCACGCAGAAGTCCTTCGAACATCTGATCTACATCTTTGAGCGCCTTAGACTCCTCCAGCCAGCTTCTATCTTCGTTGTCAGGCTCCGGCTCATCCGATTCACGCTCGCTTGTAATCTCATCCGCTTTTTGGAAAAGTGGGTCAGCCCAGTCACTCACATCTACCTCAAGTTTATCTCCGACTCTTGTTATGTCTTCGGCGATGCTACGCAGGATATCCGGATCTCGTTCCCATACATCCGCATATTCTCGGCTGAATTCTTCGAACTCCAGCCTAATTTTGCCCAGGTCATCGGGATCTATAGCGCCAGGAAACTTTTCCACAAATGTGGCAATGTTATTGAAATCGTCGAAATCCTCAAGATCTCCGGTGAGAAATTGTTTAGCGGCTCCGAAGATCGATTTCGATACTTTCGTTCGTCGGTCTAGGGTTGACAAGAGACTGACAAGACTTTGCTTATGGGCAGCTACGAAAAACGTATACGTTGACACCCTGCGATAACCGGATAAGAATAGTTGGCACGTTTCAAGTACGCTCTTCCCCGGCGCAACAACTCCATTCGCGGCTTGAACCAGGAGGCCACATGCTCAACGCTCGCAAGCGCTCCCAGCCAATTCCTTTTTTTACCCATTGGTTCATCGCAGGTTTGCTAATTTCTGGTGCCTCCAGCGCCGCGTCATCCGTCACTCTCCACAGCAAGACCGGATCGCCCACAGGGCACAATCTTTCGCAGGCCCGATCCGGCATCCTCACCAAATGGGGCCAGTTCCACCGGCATGACATGACGCGCTACAACCCCTACGAGACGATTCTTGGTGTCGACAACGTAAGTAGTCTAGTGATGAAGTGGCAGAATGCGATTGGGCAGTTGCAATCATCGTCTCCGGTAGTTGCGAACGGCGTGCTCTACTTGGGCGGCTCCGGGCTCTGGGCCGTGGACATAGAGACGGGCAAAACGCTGTGGTCCCACCAAACCAACGGCTTCGTTTACAACGCACCGGCCGTAGAAGACGGGATCGTCTACGTCGGAGACGGGAACGGAAATCTCTATGCCTTGGACGCCCGTACAGGCACTCTTCGGTGGACCCGCAACATCCGCGGATACCTTTTTTCCTCGCCCACGGTTGTCGGAGGAGTTGTTTACATCGGCTCCGGCGACTATAACCTCTATGCTCTGGACGCTAAGACCGGTGCGCTCCGCTGGAAATACCATTCCGTCGCCATCTACTCCTCCCCCGCGGTTGTAAATGGGGTAGTGTATTTCGAAGGTAGAGATGGGACGATCTATGCAGTCGACGCCCGCACCCATGCCAAGCTGTGGAGCTACGCCACGGGCGGAGGCGAAGATGGTTACTCGTCGCCCGCTGTAGCGAACGGCGTAGTTTACGTTGGCGCTGGCAACGGAAACGTCTACGCTCTGAATGCCACGACCGGCAGCCTGTTTTGGAGCTTTCACACTGGGGGCTCAGTGTACGGCTCGCCCGCGCTGGCGAATGGCGTGCTTTACGTCGGCTCCTACGATCAAAACATCTACGCGCTCGATGCCAGCACTGGCAACAAGCTGTGGAGCTATGCCACCGGGTCTTTTTTGTTCAGCTCGCCGGCGGTGGCGAATGGGGTAGTTTACGTCGCGTCAGCTGACGACAACCTATACGCATTCAACGCGTCCAGCGGTGCATTGCTATGGAGCTATGCCACTGGTTACTGGATTCTTTCTTCTCCAATTGTGGTAAATGGCGTGGTTTATATCGGCTCAGAAGACACGAACGTATACGCCTTCGGCCTGCCCTGATCGGAATTCGGTCGAACCAAGCGGCAGCCTCCAAACGCCCCGACCCGAGGACGCTTCGCCCGGATTGCGGCCTAAAGCCCTCCACGCCAGCCACAACAGGCAGGCGCTGACTCTGCGGCTACACGGATAACTTCCGTTAACAGGCGATTACACTCAAAACCCCGGTGCCGAAGTGGGAGTGGCGGAACGGGATACCTAACGGGTAGCGAACACGGGCCTCGTTCTCAGCAACTGCTGGTAATGTCTTTCTACTCTCGGAAAGCCGTTTGGAATTTGAACGAGGTCAATTGCGCTCCTCCCCCGAAAAATTCTCTTGTCCGTCACCCAGTCTTTGTTCGAAGGATCGGGGAAAAGTTTCGTAAGCAAGAAAGCAATCTCGATTTCATCTCCGGGCCGACCGCGTGAATCCGCAGTGAACCAAAGAGCACGATTGAGAACAGATTCTGCCAGGTGCTGAGCTTCCATCGCCTCGTACTGCGTAAATGGGTTTCTGCGCCTTCTTCTCCCGTGTGCGGCCGCAGAGTCGCGGACCTCTTGCAACCAGCGGATGCGATCCCCTAACTTGTGTCGGCGGCGTCTTCCGAAACCGACCGGCTCATCATAATCGAGCCCCCAGACGCTAAGGTGTTGGCGGAATCTGCCTTCTTGCCCCGGCTCTCCGACGATAGCCTCAATCACTCGAAACGCTTGCAGTATGACGTTCTCGAATCCGAGTCGCTCAGCCTCGTCAGCGGGCTCCCGTCGGGGATCGTACAAAACATCTCTAACTACTCCATCCATGAAGCTGTATTCTGAACAACATGCACGAAAAAAACTGCAGGCATTAAACAGGTCCTCATTCTGAAGGACAAAAGGAAGAAGGTAGAAAATTGTTGCTGTGGGTCGATCAGCGATATAGATAGAAGAGCCGAGCTGTTCCAAGAACTCACGGTGATAACTAGGGTGATTGGTGGTGAGATCATCGAATCGCTCCAAGGACTCGATTCTTATAGCGGAACCGCTTATCAGCTCTTTTGGAATCTGATACGCGACAATATCTTGATAGTTGGTATGGTGAACGAAAGTGAACAATGCTCCGATTGCGCTAACGACTCGTTTCGCCGTAGCAATACGAGATTTGGGGCTGCGACGGTCCTTCAACTCAACATAGATTCGAATGTTAATGTCGTGAGTCCATCGCTTGCTAGCATCCCGCAATCGGACAGGTTTGAGCACGGCATGTGGTACTGCCAAGCTGCAAATCATGGATGGTACTGCGTCATCGCGACGATCGCCGAGTTGCCATCCTAGTCCGAGGACTAAGAAGAAGCGAGACTTCAACAAACTCAATCGGGCTGCGCGTCTCTCCGCAACCGTGTACCGAACTGGAGGAGTAATGTCTCTTATCCCCGGCATTTGCCACCTCAAGCGAAACCTATCTTATTTGGCCTGTGCATTTAAGTTCTTGACCCTTTTAGTTCTCGCTGCTCCAGATGTGGCACTTCCCCCTCTGCAGCAGTGACGCGACAAGAAAGGGATTTGCCTTCATTGCTTCACGAAAACAATCCCGAAATCATCGATAAAATTCCCATTGGGTAAATTGCCCCCGAAGCAAAATCCCATACCCGTTCGACCGTGACGCGGCATCCGGAGGAAATGCGATGAGCGGCAAATACGTTTTCGTTCGCCCACGCCTTACAAATGGCCCTATTCGGCTATTTTCGCAATGGCGCGAGCATTGTATCGAACCGCTTGTTGAAAGCTACGTAGTTGTCCCACGCACTCTCGCTTGTCTCGTCAAGGTTGATTTCCAAGTATTTCTCCCGAATCGCGAGAAGCAGGTCATCTAAGGCGAGTCCTAACTTCCTAACAAGGCTCACGATTGTGCGCCAATCTCGCCTTTGCTCCTTCGTCCGCCTTTCAGAAAAACGTGAACCGCCTCGGAGGTCTCCTTCATAGTGTTCATAAAACGCAAGACTCTGGGCCCAAAGTTTATGAACCCTTTTCAGTCTTTTGAGAAGGTCTAGGTCATAAAGGTGGAAGGATTTACTGTTGAATATGGCCTCGAAACTCTCATAAAAATGAAAAAGGTCGATTCTGATATAACCCGGCGCTTCAACAATGTGCCTTTCTAGGCTCGGTAAGTGAATGCTCTCCATGACCCACCGAAGATTAATGATGTCTCTTCGTCTGCGTTCCTGCTCTGGGTCAAGCGGGTGCGTAGGGTACGGCGGGTCAGTCTCGATAATGACTCTTAGAGCTTCGAAAACTAACTGCTCAAGCTTAGCAACTTCTGCTGACCGCAGAGAATCTTCTTGTAGTCTGTACGGCGAGGCGCGATGTCGATCAAAGTCGAAAGGCAGATCTTCGATTGGGCCATAGGCTGTGTTCAGCAACATCACAATTCGCTGCCAGCCTAACTTTGAGACCGCGTAACCTAATTCCCAGGTTACATTGGGATTTGGAGTTTTCCGTTTGACACCAGTCGCCGTGTGGTTAATTGTCGTGACGTCGCACACGAAAATATGGGAGAGTTCAATCTTGGCAATAATAGTCTGCGGGATATTTGGGCTCCCTGGCTCGTTTCGTGTCGCTTCCTCTAAATTAATCTTGAGTCCATCGCCAGAAGATAATGTTTCTAATTTGGAGCTTGCCCTACGTAACGCACTTCTGATCGCATGCAAATTTGTCTCTTTTGGGGAATCCGTCTGCCAAGAATAAAAAACCACTACCTCGTTAGAGTCTGACATATCTCTCCTCAGGAACGAATCGAGGTCAAGAAGCCTATCCTGGGGGCCTGTGGTCACGCAACCCCAACATTGTCCGATAAACAGGCGATAGCGCGAATTTCCCGTTTCTTCGTCAGGGGGTGGGGAACTAACCCGCTTCCTCTCTCTAACCCCGTCAATGTGGATTGGAGGCGCCATCAGATGCCAGGCTTCGCGCCAGCGTTCGAAGTGACCTCCGCCGCGTTTGCATCCGGAGGGATAGAGGGCTATGGCGCGAGAGGCTGGTAAAAACTTCAGGGGAATTACGTACCAGATATCTCGGGGAGCGATATAAGCGATGACAAAATCAACTTCATTGATTTTGTACATGTCATGATTGCTGCGCTGACCTACCGTTCGATAGCCAGCGCGAAAGAGACTGAAGATCGACTTCACCTGCACTCGCCACAACCGCTTTGCCCGAGTCGAGGATAAAATCGTAGGGTTCGTTTTCTCCATGGGGCTTGGCCACACCGAATCCGAGGCTGGCGGCTTTGTGAACGAAGGCGAGTTCTCCTAATTCGCCCTTGGCTTTGCAGGTGAGTTTTCCGCGAACTATGGGGGCGCTCTTCCATTTCGGTTCGCGTGATTTGCGGGAACGTTGTGGCATCTGGACTCCAATAAAAAAGGCGCGAGCCGGATTTCCGGTTCGCGCCTGTTATTTTGCTTCTATTTCCAGACTAGCAAATTGGAGGGGGTAAACCCGCCAAATTTTGAACTTTATATTTCCATCCGAATCAGCGGCTTGAAGGAAAATGGATGGTTTAGGGGGCTTGACAACTTTTCGGCAGGGAAGCAGTTTTTACTGATTTCGAGCCTTTTGTGACGTGATCCCGTTTCGGGAATGGGTCGTGTGAGTCCCGCCATTTACCTTGACTTGCTATACCAGTAGACATATTTATGTATAATGGGAACAGCGGAGCGGCCGGTAGTATGGGTAGGCTCAAGTCGAAGCGATGTGCGCCGATTCCCACGCGAGGTGCGGCGCGACCTTGGCCGAGCTCTCTACGCCGCGCAGCAGGGTGAAATCGATCCCGCAGCCAAGCCATTGCGGGGCTTCGACGGAGGGTCGGTACTTGAGATTGTGGTCTCGCATCGCGGCGACGCCTGGCGCGCCATGTACACGGTTCGATATGCGGAGGCAATCTACGTTCTCCACGCTTTCCAGAAGAAATCGAAAGGCGGCATTGCCACTCCGAAAAAAGATATGGCGCTTGTGAGGCAACGGCTAGGCGAGGCCGAGCGGTTTCACCGGGAAAGGCAAAATTAATGCCCAGAAGAATGAAGAAGCGCGCAAGTCCAAATACCAGGATGGAAAAGAGCAGCGGAAATGTTTTCGCTGACCTCGGTCTGCCCCACCCCGAACAGGAACTTCTAAAAGCAAAACTCACGCTGCAGATTTACCGACTCATCAAGCAGCGCGGCGTCACCCAAGCTGAAGCCGGCAAGATTTTGGGGATCAAACAACCCCACGTCTCGGCCTTGATGCGCAACCGCTCCGGCACTTTTTCCGTGGAACGCCTAATGGACTTTCTCACCGCACTCGGGCAAGACGTCGAGATCACCGTCCGGCCCACACGCAAGCCACATGGAGAAGTGTCCGTGGTCGCGTGAGGGTTTCAGCGTCCGAATCTCACACCTAGAAAACCGCAAGATGTGCGCACCCGGCGGCGTTGCCTGATTTCCGTCCCCGCAACCTACTGTCATCCCGATCCGGGTCGGAGTGCGGAGGCCCTCAGCCCAGTGCTCGCCGCAAGGTGCTTATTTTTAGCGCCCTCGTGTCATCCTGCGGGCCCTGAGCGCTGGCGAGTAGATACTCATGCTTGGCCCGTCCTTTTCCTCTTGAGCTGGCCCGCTGAAACCCTCGGCAGACACGCCCAGCCTTCCGCCTTCCAGCGACATCCGATTAATTATTTCCCAGCAGGTCGCCGCGTCCCTGCCTCTGAGGGTCAGGTTATCGTCATCTTTTCCGAAGTGCAGAAACACGTCACCATCTGCGTTCTTGGACGCCCATTGAATCAAGTCCAAATTGATGGCGCGAGCCCCATCAGCTCCGTTCGCGAAGAATAATTTCGACATTGTTGTCTCCTCCTTGAAAATTGTACTCCGTCGCAAAGATGGCAGGGCACCGAAGTCGACTAGGCGTGGCGACGGGCCAGATGTGTCATCAGGGGAATGTGGGGGACAGGAAATGTGGGAGACAGACGGGAAATGTGGGGGAAATGTAGGGACAGACGGGACGTATTCGGATCTCTTTGCGCGCCACTGAGCCGAAAGAAAAACTGGAGAACGTCCCGTCTGTCCCCACATTCTGCCGTCCCAATTTCGGAATCCGGCCGCCACAGTCATTCGTCTATCCGGGTTGGGGCCGTTTTTCCGGTGACAGTTCTGAAAGGTTTCGCGTGCTGATGCCAGCACAGAAAAACGGCCTGCGGGTTGACCAACTGCGTCGCTACTACCAGATGCAGGACGGCGAACCCACAGGCCCCTATCGGGAAATGACATTCGCTAAGGGGTCGTTAGACTACTTGCCCTCGCTGTTGAGTTTTGCGCAATTCCAACAGAGCGGTTTCCCGCCGGTACCGGATGCGCGATTATGCGGCGGAATCTCGCTACCAGGCCCGCATTTGGTATTGTTGTGGTGGTGAGGTTCCTTGACCGAGTTCCACGCGAAAGTCTGAGTCATATGTCTGTTCTCCGTTTCTGGGTTATTACATCAGTTACGGTTGACAAACCAGAGATTGCAGCCATACCATCGAAGGTTTTCTGGCTGGCCGATCTGGCCACCGGAAGGGAGTGCAGGGCACTTAGTTATGCGACCGAGTAGCCCTGCACTCCTCGTTCACGCTGTTACTATTGCATCAGCAGCGTAAGCGAAAGAAAAGAGAAAACCCCTCTCTCTCTGTGGAAAAACTGTGAACGATTAGTATTAAGCTGTTGATTTGCTCGGAAAAACCAGCGTTTATCATCCCGTTAATAATCTCTGTCTAAAATGCCTGAGTTCCTAGGACCTTCGCACGTATTCAGTCAAACCTGCTTCTATAGCGGGTGTGACGCGCATGCCTTGCGGAGCCGGTAGAAGTCCTCGTGCATGAAATACAGGGCAACCATGTGTCCGCGGTTTTCCAGTTTTTTGCTGAATCCGTCTGTGAGGGCGCGTAACGGCGCATCCCCATTCGCCCTGAAGGATTGCTGCGCCCTACAACAGCGCACCTGCGCCCAAACGGTTAATCGACTGACTCAGCTGCCGCCGTTCTACACCTTTCCCTTACTCCGGTGTCCTTTTGGACAGTACCTTTGGTACCTGCGGCCCTCCCTCCTAAGCGCCGTATAATCGAGGTGAAACCGGCTTAAATCTGGTAAGGATGGGCGACGCATACACGGTGGACTTGGCATTGGCATTGCCGATTTTCGCGCTGGGGCTGGCCTTTGGCAGCTTCCTGAATGTGTGTATCTGGCGGCTGCCGCGAGGGTTGTCGGTGGTGCGTCCGGGGTCGGCGTGTCCGCGGTGCGAGCGGCCAATTCGCCTTTATGACAATGTTCCCATTCTGAGCTGGCTGATTTTGCGCGGGCGCTGCCGCGACTGCAAGGCTCGGATCACGCCGCGGTATCTGTTTGTCGAGTTGCTTACCGGGTTCATGTTTTTGGCGTGCTATGCCTATTTCGGCCCGACACTGGCCGCGCTGAAATATTGCGTTTTCGGATTTCTGCTGCTGGGCTTGATCTTCACCGATGCAGAGACGCAGCTATTGCCCGACGCATTGACTTTGCCGGGACTGGTTCTGGGATTGGTTTTCAGCCTGGTGGTTCCAGTGAACGATTTGCTTTCGCGGATGCTGGTTGGCCTGGTTTATCAGCCGGCGGCGGGCGCTTCCAGTCCGTGGCTGTCTTTGTTGCAAGCCTTGATGGGAGCGGCGGCGGGCGCGTCGTTCATTTACGGAGCGGGAGCAATTTATCTGCGGGCGCGCGGCGTCGAGGGGATGGGGTTCGGCGACGTCAAGCTGATGGCAATGGTGGGCGCATTCCTCGGACTTCGGCTCACGATTTTTACTTTATTCAGCGCGTCGATCGTGGGATCGCTGGCTGGACTTTGGACGGTGTTGGTGGTTTGGATCAAGCGCACGCGGCGGCATATGGAACGGCATCATGAGCCGGCGAGCCTGGCGCGACGTCACGCGTGGCATTCGGCGAGCATCGCGCTGCGGCGGTTTCCCATGCCGTTCGGCGTGTTTTTGGGAAGCATGGCGATTATTGCTGCGTTCTTTGGCGACCACTTTTTTCGCTGGTATTGGAGGTTGTTGTGAGGCTGCTCAGCAATCCGATCATGGTTCGGATGGGTGTGGTGCTCGTGGTCATGGGCCTCTCATTCTGGATTGCGACCATGCTGCTGCGCCGGATGCGGCGCGTGTTTACGGAAGAATCTTTTGCCATTGAGGCTGCTCCAGAGCTCGAGCGTTTGCCCATGCATGCTTACAACGCCGTGATTCAGCAATTGAAGCAGCAGAAGCATGAATTGCTGAGCCTGCAACTGGTGGAACGGCGGAGGGCCAAGACTTCGGAGAACATCAGTGCGGCGGTGCTGTCGAATCTTTCGAGCGGAGTGTTGTTCCTAGACGCCAACGGACTGGTGCGCACGGCGAATTCCGCGGCCAAGAGCATTCTGGGATTTGCCTCGCCCGTCGGCATGAGTGTCGGAGAAATATTTCGCGAGGCGAGATTCAGTTCTGCCTGGTCGCGCCAAATCTTGGCCGAAGCCGTGCGATCAAGCTTGCGGTCGGCAACAGCTTCGCAGACCGCGGAAGCGGATTACGCGACTCCCGGCGGTGAGCAGCGCATCCTTGAGTTCACCATTTCGCCAGTGTTCACGCCTTCGGGCGAGAGACTGGGGTCGGCGTGCCTCTTCACTGACAAAACAGAATTTGTGTCGATCCAGAGGCAGCAGCAACTGCGCGGAGAGATGTCGGGCGAGATGGCACTGGCTTTGCGCAATTCGCTGGCTACGATTTCGAGCTACGCGCAGCAACTGGCGGTAAGCCGCGATTTGACGTCGGTGCGGCAGTTGGCTGTCGACATCGTATCCGAAGCGGCAGACCTGGATCACCGGATTGGCGGATTTCTCGCGGGCGGAAAAGCCGCGAAGGCCGCTGGAGCTTAAGTTCCATCAACGCCGACGGTCTTGCACAGATTGGCAGACCGCGGCACGGAGGATAACACGACTATGAAACGTATCGCGCATTTCTTGACTGCAGCATTTCTGGTAGCAGCAGCCGGATTCTCGGCCATCGCCCAGGATTCGACGGCTCAACCGCAATCATTGGGCGATTATGCCCGCACCGTCCGCAAAGACAAAAAACAACCCACCACCAAACAATTCGACAACGATAATCTCCCTGTCGACGATAAGCTTAGCGTGGTGGGCGGTGCGCCGACGGCCAGCGATCAGCAGAGCGCGCCGGGTGCAGCACCGACTGCGAGCTCGAGCGCCGACGGAAAACCGGGTGAGCTCAAGCCGGGAGAATCGAGCGAAGATCGACAGAAAACTTACGATGCTTGGAAGGACCGGATTGATGCGCAGAAGGCGAAAATAGATCTGGCGACGCGTGAATTAGACGTGCAACAGCGCGAATATCAACTGCGCGCAGCGGCGATGTATGCGGATGCCGGTAACCGCCTGCGCAGTGCGGGAACGTGGGATAAGGAAGACGCGGACTATAAGAAAAAGATTGAGGAAAAGAAAAAAGCCGCCGACGAAGCTAAAGAGCAACTTGAAAACATGCAAGAGGAAGCTCGCAAGGCGGGCGTGCCGACGTCGGTTCGGGAAGAACAGTAGCTCGGCATATCGGGAAACCTAAAGCCCTCGAGCATTCGAGGGCTTTTCTTTATTTTGATTTCTGTTCTGCAATCCACTTGTCGGTGCGGGCTTCGAGAAGATCGAGCGGGAGCGTTCCTCCGTCGAGCATTTCGTCGTGAAAGGTGCGGATGTCAAACTTTGTTCCTAACTCCGATTCGGCGCGTTCGCGTAGCTCGCGAAATTTAAGTTGACCTAATTTGTAACTCAATGCCTGCGCGGGCCACGCGATGTAACGGTCGGTTTCGGACTGAATCGTGGGCTCATCGACGGCGCCGGATTTGCGCATGAAATCCACCACTTGCTCGCGTGTCCATCCTTTCGAATGGATTCCCGTATCAACGACCAAACGCACGGCGCGGAAAAGTTCCGAGGAGAGGCGGCCGTAGTCCGAAACAGGATCCTGGTAAAAGCCGACTTCCTTGCCGAGTTGTTCCGCGTATAAAGCCCAGCCTTCGATATAGGCGTTGAAGCCAAGCCCATGCAGGCGGAACTTGGGCAGTCCGGTGAGTTGCTGCTGGACGGATAGCTGCATGTGATGCCCGGGGATGCCTTCGTGGTAGGCAATCGCTTCGTCGTTGATCAACGAGCGAGTAGCGAAATCTGATGTGGCGACGACGACGCGGCCCGGGCGTTTCCCATCAGGGGTGCCAGTTACGTAGTGCGTTGCTGCGGCCGCCTGGAACGCGGGGATGGCTTCAACCGTGACTGGAGACTTGGGAAGCAGCGTAAACAGCTGCGGAAGTCTCGGCTCCATCTGGGCGATGTAGTGACGGAAATCGTCGAGAATCTGCTCCGCTGAAGTCGGAATGTATTTGGGATTGGTTTTGAGCGAGGATCGGAATGCGGCAAGATCGGCGAAGCCTTCCTTCTTGGCGATAGCGGTCATCTCGGCCTCGATGCGATCAATTTCGCGCAGGCCCAGCTGGTGGATCTCATCCGGACTCATGTGCGTGGTTGTACGGGCGTAGATGTCGTTCTGGTAGCGTTTCTCGCCGTCGGCAAGGGAAGTTATCGCGAGCGTGGTGCGACCCTGCGGGGCGTATTCCGTTTTTAAAAAATCGGCAAAAGTTTTATAGGCGGGGATGACGTCGCTGTTGATCGCGTCGGTGATCTGCTGAGTCAGGCGCTTCTGGTCTTCTGGCGAAATTTCTTTTGGATATTTTTTGGTCGGTAGCAGAAAGGGATCGGCATCGATGATGCCTTGACACTGGACAGAAAGTTTCTCAGCTATGAATCGCACCGGCATGAGTTTGTCTTTCATTCCAGCGCGCAGGACTTCGGTGGTCTGGCTCAGCACCCGCGGGATCTGGTGAAGCCGGGCGATGTAGTCTTCGTAGTGCTTGACGGAATCGAAGGGGACGGAAAGCGGCAGGTCCGCAAGACTGGTGTGAATGCCATTCTGCTGATTGATTGGCATCTCGTACTCTTTGAGATTGAAGTCGGCGATGCGCTGCTGGAGCACGCGGACCAGCAGGTCGTGGGAGAGTTGGTCCTGATCAGAAAAGCCGGTACTCGGGATGGCTTCAAGCTGGGCAAGGAAACCCTCGTCAGTTTTGTGCCGCTGCATGATGGCGTCGAGTGAGTACTGGGCTAGCTTGTCGTTGTAGCGATAGTCGCCGTAGGCCGTGGCGCGCTCTGGAAAATTGCGCAGATCGGTTTCGTAGTATGCCTCGAATACCGCATTCTGCGCGGCCACGCGATCGGCAACGGGCTTGGAGTTTTGGGCGAGAACAGAACCGGCTAAGGCAACTAGGACAAATAAGGTTGTGTAAAGGCGCATAGTGTAAGCAGAGTACCAAATGAATGAGTGGTTGCGCGATAGAAGCGGTCCGCCCCACGACGGGGTCTGCTGTGCCCACTCGTCGAACACCACGACGAGTGGGGCAGCCCTTTCATGGTTAGGCATTCAGAATAAATTAAACCACGCGGCAACCGACAGCATCGCCAGGCGCCACACTTAAACGGTGGCGCCTGGTGTGCGTCGAATCCCGATTAGTGTGCGGATGGTTTAGCTCGGCTCTTGTCACTAGCCGCGACTTGCGCGTCGTTCCTACCGAGACTGATTTTGGTGCCCGCCTCACGCGAATAATTCAACGTTAATAGGTCGGGCGACTGCTTTCGTATTTCACTTCTGAATTGGGCGCGTGAAGCGGTCGAGTGCGGACCGGCTTGATCGCGTGTCGATTCACTCGTGCCTGTGACGGTGATTGAGTATGTGCCGTTCTGCGTAGGCAGTACTTCCAACTTATAAGTGCCGCTGACAGGCCCGCAGATCTGGATATGAGCTGCACAATGCTTGAGTCGCGTCTTCTCGTCAAGTTCGTTGCACTCGACAAAGCCGTCAGCGAGCGGCAACTCCTGCCAGACTTTTGGGGCGCGCGGATCATATCCGATTTTCCGCCCGCGCGGGTCGGTAATCCGTAATCCGATGTTAGGCGGGCCAGCATTTCCGGTTTCATAAACTATGCCCATTTGTCCCATCGATTCGCATGACTGCTGATCGGTGGGATCAACTTCATCACGGATTTGATGCAGAGGCGAGCGCGTTGCGAGGTTTGTGTCCGCATCGAGTCCGGCCGCCCGAACCGAGGACACACCGAGGTGCAGAAGGGAAACTGCGAGCACCCACAGCAAACATTTACGCTTCATAACAGCCTTTGAAATACCGGGCCAAAGCCTTACCGTTCGCCATGCAATCATCGAGCGCGGCGACGCCGTCAAGCTTTCCGCGAGCACACTTGCGCAGACCGCGGGCTTTATGTCGCTGGCCAATCCGATGCGACTGCATTTAATAATTTGGCGAAAGTGTAGGGTAACGATATTACTGATGCAGGGACAAGTTACTTTGGTGCATCACAAATCGAATTTCATTAATACATCTGTGAAGCACTGTCTGGGTTGCTGGGTCGACATTTGAAAGGAAAAGTTTCGCACAGCTTGAATCCGTTTGCGAGCGCGTCCGGATTACTTATTTAGACCGACGCGGCGAACCAATTCTTGGAAGCGGGGATCGTTGCGCAGCGGGTCGTAAGTTGGATCCACCTTGAGGGCGGTGAGACTACTGGAGCGTTCCGCACCGGCTTTTTCTAACCATGCCAACGCTCTGTCGTTGTCCCCGATACCGATGTAAGCAACCGCAAAGGCTAGCGGGTCCACCGTGCCGCGCGTTTCAAACCGTTTAAGTTGCTCCAGAGCAAGCTTGGCCCGAGCCTGGTTGCCTGATCGGCCGGAGACGTAAGCAATCATTACCCAGCTCCAGTTGGGAGAGCCGTCAGTTTGGCGCCAAGCTTCAGCGTCGGCCAATGCGTCTGCGAACAGTCCTTTTTGCGTATAAGCCCAGACCAGCATGTGAGCCCTGGGGAAATTCGGCTCCATGTCCAACACGCTGCGGAACTGTTCGATGGCGCGGTCATACTGCCGCGAAAAATATAGAATTGCGCCGTAGTCTGCCGCGATGATGAGCGACAATGGATCGAGTTGGCGGGCGCTTTCGATCTCCGGAAAAGCCTCCCCGAAACGACCCTGCAGAGCGAGGCACTCCGCGTACCAGTGATGGCCGGTGGCGTAATTGGGATTCAGCTCGATGGCGCGCCGGTATTCTTTTTCTGCAGTTGCCCAGTCCCAGTCGTAGTTCTGGGCGATGACCGCCAGGGCGGTGTGAGCTTCGGGGAGCCCTTCGTCGAGATCCAGAGCACGCTTCACAGCCGCGCGCGCTTTCGCTATGAACTCGACTTGCGGTGAGCCACTGTACGCGCCCATGAGCGCGTAGGATTCTGCTAAGCCAGCATAAGCTGGAGCGTATTTCGGATCTTTGGCAACCGCCTGTTGAAAATACTCGGTCGCCTGGCGCAGGCCTTGCACTGTCCTCTTATTGGAGAAAAAGCGGCCCTTAAGATACAGCTCGTAAGCCGCCGACTCCGAGGGCGACAGTGACGGTCGAGATTTGATCCGCTCATTGCTCCCGATCCGGGCCTCAATTTCGTTTGCGATTTCTTGCGCGATCTCGCCCTGAATGGCTAGCAGGTTGCCCGGTTCGCGATCATATTGGCGCGCCCAAAGATGGGTTTGATGCTGCACTTCGATGAGCTGTGCGGTAATTCGCAATCCGCCGGAATCGCTGCGGAAGCTGCCCTCGAGCGCGTATTGCACTCCCAATTCACGTCCGATTTTATCAAGGGCCTCCTTGTTATGTTTGTATTGCATTACTGAGGTTCGCGCGATCACTCCCAAATGCACGGGGTCAAGACTTCCCAGCCGGGCAATCATCTCTTCCGTCATGCCGTCGCTGAAGTAATCCTGACTGGGGTCCCCGGTCAGATTTTCGAAAGGAAGGACCGCAAGCATCAGCCGTCCGTCCGATGCCACCCGCCGGGTCTGGGAACGGGACCACAGATAAGCACCTAAGGCGATCATGAAGGCAATGGAGATAGCAAACACGATCCACCATCTGGAGTGAGCCCGGCTGACGGTCAGAGTCTCAGGAACTGGAGGGTTAGATTGAGACTGAAGCTGAGGCGGAGTCTGAGGCTGACGTGCGGGAACAACTTTCTGCACTTCGGGATCAGTTACAGGAGCAATGAAACGATATCCCCTACCTGTGACGGTTTGAATGAATCGTGGTTCTTCGGGATTATCCCGAAGGGCTTGCCGGACTTTGCGAATTGCGCCATTGATGCTGTTGTCGGTATCGAGGAAAACGTCCTTGCCCCAGATTCTCTCAACGATATGCTCGCGACTAACAAGCTGTCCTCTTTGCTCAACCAGGACGGCGAGAATCTCCATGGGAATGCGCTCCAACTTGAGCACACGACCGGAGCGACGCAGCCTGCAGGCGCGCGAGTCGAACTCAAAATCTTCCCCGAATTTGATAGAGCCCGGGACGCGGGCTGGCTCTAGCTCCACGTTCCTTCCCCAAAATGAAGCACGGCATTTTACCTCGATTTCGTCATTTCGCACCATCTGTAGTTTTTTCAATAGGTTACGGAGACATCAAAAGTAAGGTGCCGACAGATATCCGCTATTGCAAGCAGAACGACACTAGGGCACTATCCCGGCGCTTCCGAAAGGGGCAGCGACGTTGGGGGTTCCAAGCCCCAAAGTTTCCTAACGAGACACTCGCCGCTGGGGATTTGGGTGGCGAAGTTTCGCCAACTACACGCGCACCGTGCGCAAAAATATTCCAGGAGGGTAATTCAGATGAGCGTTAAACACTCGGTTCGATTTTTCCTGCTTGCCTTGGCGTGCTTTAGCCTGACGGCAGCGGCACAAGACAATTCCCAAACAAACATCACGGGCTCCGGAACTAAAGGCAAGATTGCGGTATTCACAGGAACGCACAGTGTCGGCAATTCCATCATGAAACAGTCTAGCGGAACCGTCGATGTGTCGGGCGGCGTCAGCGCGACTAAGGGCGGCAGCGCTGCCAATAACACTGTCACGGGCAACAATACGCAGACTGACTCACTGGGTGCGGGCGCCGCTGTGTTCGGCGAAACCTCTACCAGTGGCGAGAGCAACACCGGCAGTGCATGGGGAAATGGAGCGGGCGGCACTTGGGGTGATGGTGGAAAGAACGACAGTTCGAGCGGATTGGCGAATTATGCGGTTATCGGTACCACCGATAACAAAGCCGCTGGAATTTTCCAAGCCAATGGCGGCAGCTACTACACCTTGTTCGGTTACAACTTTGCAACCGGCTCGATTGGATATATGTTTGCCGTTGATAACGGAGACGGAAAGGGCTGCAACATCGACCCGCTCGGCGATCTGTCTTGCACGGGTTCGAAGAATGCGGTCGTTCCGGTTGATGGTGGAAAGCATCAGGTTGCCTTGGCCGCTATCGAATCTCCAAAGAACTGGTTTGAAGACTTCGGTTCAGCGCAACTGGTAGGTGGCGTGGCCACCGTTCGGCTGGATGCGAGATTCATGCAAACCGTCAACAGCGGTGTTGAGTATCACGTGTTCGTGACTCCCAATGGCGATTGCAAGGGCTTGTACATCAATCAAAAGACCGCGACCGATTTCGAAGTGCGCGAACTGGGCAACGGAAACTCCAGCGTGAAGTTCGACTACCGGATCACAGCTCTGCGGAAGGACTACGAGAAAGTTCGCTTTGCGGATCACTCTCGCGAATTTCCTTTGACCCGCGACGGCAGCATCCGTCCGGCCCAGTAATAGAACAGAAATGTCAGTTTTCGGGACCAGTTCGTTCGACTGGTCCCGATTTTTGTTCGGGTCAATTCATTGCACTTCTTGCGCACTAGATGAGGACAGTTCGTTTCCCCGGGGATGCACTTGCCCAGTGCAAGCCGCAGCTTCGTTGAGAACGGCTTTGTGGTAATCAAAATACGTTTCGTCTTCTTCGTTCTTGCTGGTGTAGAGCATGAAAATTCTTGCCCGTGACTTCATAGCAAAATGTGCTGGAAGCCAAATTCCCGGCTCGACCGGTGCCTTCTTTAACTCGAACCGCGTGCCAGGCTCGACGCGAGCTAAGAAGCCCACGATTGAAACCGGATGGGTCACCTCCGCCTCGACTTTCACCCACTGAAAAGTTTGTTTATCGATCCAGATCTCTCCCTGCATTCCGGTCAGCACTTTAGTTTCTTTGGTGGGCGGTTGATAGTCAGGCTTCGGAGTTGCCTTCAGTACATAAACGTCGAATGGACCAGATTTCTGCTCGCCCACTAGCTTAAAGTTAAAAGCCTTCGCCATTTCGTCCATCAACTGCTGATCGTGAGTGCGTTCCTTTTGGTATTTGGCAATCCGTTCGCTCGTTTCCTGTTTTGATTCACTGCAGCGTTGAGCTTTGACATTTTCCAACTTCCGCTGCTCCTCGGCCTGTTCTTCCGGCGTCAGCGGTTTACCATTGACTGCCTCAAGGCGTTGGTAAGGCGAACCGAGAATCATCGTCACTTCTGACGTACGGGTTTGCCCATTTTGCAGATCGCGCTCAGAAAACGAATATGCGGGGGCGGCTTGCCAGTCTTTATTGTTTGTCTGAACCGAGCGCTCGATAATAGTCTGAACATCCACCTGGCCGATAGCAGCTAAGGCGATGAAAGGCGCTAACATCAAAGCAATCCACCTCAACATATTGTCCCTATAGTTCTCACAGTAAAACAAAACGCCCTAGAGCTCAAAGAGTCATGGGGCGTTAGTCGAGCGGTCCTCCTCAGAAACGCTCAGCACCAACCTTACTTAATCGCAATACTGCTGTTTTGGAACCTGTCAATTTTTACAGCGACTGGCGGTTGCGCCGAGTGGGTCCGCTTTTGCGAAATGCCGCGAACGCACTGATGGCTCCCGTGGGCCCTGGCCCGTCAGGCGGACTGATACTTTTGCCAGTTCATGAGCCATCCTCATCTGGCTACTCTCTAAGAAAGTGACCGGTTCAACAGGAGAGCGCATCATGACGTACTATCACAAAGCACACTCAATCCGGATGTTGACGTTTTGTTCGGTTGTTCTCGTTTTGGTAAGTCTTCCACGCCCGGCAACGGCGCAGGGGCCGTGGCCGCCAGCCTCACCTGAGGCGGTAGACTTCCGGCACAATGTCAAGGACATCCTGTTTGCCTTCGACCAGTATGAGGATCCCACCAACAAGGCGACTCTGGATGCCGATGTGGCGTATCTTATGGCGCACCCGGACGTTCGCGTCCGGATCGATGGCTACACCGACACTCGGGGCGACATCGTCTACAACCTGGTTCTAGCTCAGAAACGCGCTGATATCGCGAGGCTAGACCTGATCCGCTTGGGCATTCCCGCAGAGCGCATTGTGTCCGCTGTGGGCTGGGGCAAACTTTACCCGACCTGTGATTTCGACAGCGATGAATGCTGGGACAGTAATCGTCGCGCTCACTTGAGATATTACTGGTAATTTCGAAGTGGCTGGTTCGCGTTCCCAGCTCTCAAACGCGATGCGATGTGCAGACACGGCCGAGAATCTTTCCTTGGCGCGCTGATGGTGTTTTACTGTTCGCTGCAAATCTTCTGAAACATTTGCTTGTCTTCCTCGCGGTAAAAGCTGCTCAAGGAGAATCCGCAAAGGACATTAATTTCGTATTGTTTAGTTACCTTGCTGCATAGTTGCTCCACGTGGATAGCCGCATCTGCCTTGCCTTCCGCCCATAAGATAGAAGCGCATTCGCCGCAAATTACAACCCGCGACAGGTCCCCCGCGGTCGCCTGAGCGGCGGCTGCGATCAAATCACCCACCACTTGAAGAAATCGCACGGGGTCGGGCATGGCATTCTCCATGAAGGTCGAGAGTGTGTCGCCGACATCTAAAGGTGCATAGCGCCCCTCTTCAATTGCAGCAATCATATCCACGCCGCGTTGGTGCAATGTCTGAAGAATGCTCTCGCGATGGGAATCGGTGGCGACCACGATCGCGGCTTTTCCCGCCTTGAGTGCGGCTTCGACAAAACAGGAAAATCCAACTATGAATGCTGGATCATCGGAATAAAATTCAACCTGGTGGCTGCGAGTGATTTCCGTGCTTCTCGGCACAAGCGACAATGCAGCGTCGTCAGGGCAGACGTCGAGGGTTGTCACGCTTGGCGCCTCAGCGAAATGGTGATCCGACAATCCGCTACTGATAAACTGCCTGTCCTCAAGAACCGCTTCTATGGCCGGGAGCAATTCGCTTCCAGCGAATGCCTTAATCACGTATCCCATCGCCCCGATGCTGAGAGCTTCTTGCACCACATCGGCAAACGATTCCTGGCTGACAAAAAGTATTTTGGATTTCGGGGAGATATTGCGAATTCGTCGAGCGGCCTCGATTCCATTCAACGTTGGCAGTCCGATGTCGAGCACAATCAAGTCTGGCTGCAATTCTTCGGCTTTGTGAACCGCGTCCAGTCCGTCTGAGGTTTCCCCGACGATTTGGAATTCTGGTTTTCTCCCCAGCATTGAACAGACGAATCGCCGAAACGGCTCGTAGTCATCCACCACTAAAACCCGGACTGTTGACATTTCCGAAGTTGCCTCTGACTGCAGCTCCTAACCCGAGTCTGGGAATTTAGTCGCTAAAGATCTTAAGAGTATTTCACAAACCATAGGCTCGAGTCATTGCGCAAGCGCAACCTCAAGCTTAACCCCTGCCTTATGCCCCACCAGGATGCGCCATGGCAGCGTGATAGGCCGAAAAAGAGGGAACCGCAAAAAGCCGGTATGAATAATGGGTTAAACTTGGCTGCCCCCCAGGGATTCGAACCCCGATAACCTGCTCCAGAGGCAGGTGTCCTACCATTGAACGAGGGGGCAGAGTGCGGCGTAGGGCGGAAGATCTGCCGTTCTGATTCTATGGGCCTCTGCGCGTTGCGGTCAACAATTGCGAGAACCTGTTTCGCGCGGCCGGCACTGATGCTTTTGCGAGCCCTGCGGTTTAAGATTCATCGAGGAGAGTTCTTATGGTGACCGCACTTGGTAACATCACTTCGCTAAGTGGTGAGTACGCCGAAATCGCGCGCACCCCTCTTGAAGCCGAGCGCTGCGCACTTCTCGTCATCGACATCCAGGAGAAACTTCTCCCGCCGATTTTTCAGAAAACGCAACTAGTGAAGAACTGCCAGTTGCTGATTCGGCTTGCCGGCATCCTGAAACTTCCCGCGCTAATGACCACGCAATATGCCAAGGGATTGGGAAATACGGTGCCTGAGATCGCATCCTTGCTGCCTGAAAACGAAGCCATCGACAAACACATGTTCTCCTGTTTTGGCAGCGATGCTTTCTGTTCCCA
Source organism: uncultured Acidobacteriota bacterium (assembly GCA_963743375.1). Taxonomy (GTDB): domain Bacteria; phylum Acidobacteriota; class Terriglobia; order Terriglobales; family Acidobacteriaceae; genus JABDBE01. The sequence goes on from CAVUQA010000004.1 coordinate 41,847, forward strand.
GTTGAAGCGGCTACCGGGGAATCGCAACACAGTCCTGCTGTGTGGAATGGAAAGTCACATCTGCGTAACCCAGACCGCGCTTGCAGCCTTGCGCGAAGGTTACATTGTCCATGTAGCTTCGGACGCGGTGAGTTCACGCACTGAGTGGAATTGGAAGATTGGCCTCGAACGTATGCGCGCTGCTGCTGCGGTGATCTCGTCCACCGAAATGATTATTTACGAGTTACTGCGCTCCTCGGGTGCGACCGCGTTTAAGGAGTTATTGCCTTATTTGAAAGAGTAGAAGATTCTTGTCACTCTTTTTGCTTCACACGCACCACGGTGATTTTCGAGAATCCTTCTTCAAAGGTCGGCTGCTTGAGTTTTCCAGCCATGCGACGCATGGCGTCTTCCGGCACTTTGCGTTCCCGGCGGCGGTTTCGTTCCAGGCAAACCTCGACGGGCACATCGAAGAAAACTGCCTGCACTTCGTAGCCGTAATCCTTGGCCAGCTTGACCCATCCATTGCGCTCATGCGGCGAGAGGTTGGTAGCGTCCACATAATTCATGGGACGCCGCGCGATCAGACGGGCCTTCAGCATGGAACGCAGGTTGGAAAAAATCAGATCCTGAAACCGCTGCTCTGTGGGATCGTCAAACAGAAGAGCACGCAACATGTCGCTGGAAAGTGGGGTGATGTTATGACGTTTGAACCACGAGCTCTTGCCCGAACCTGGCAGCCCAATCGCCAGTACAACTACGCCCTTCGAAGGTTGCGTTGGTTTTTCAGCCTGCGACGCTGCTCCGTCTGCGTGAGCAGTTGATAATGGCGCACTCTCGTGCGCAGCAGGTTGCGTCGAGATTGCAGGCTCGCCGCCAGTTACCGCTTGTGTGGCCGGTGCACCGTTGCGTCCTCTGCCCCGGCCGCCTCTGCCGCGGCGGCGGCGACGCTTGGCGATGTCTCCGCTTACGGCCTGGCGTGGGTTCGCCGCCTGCGGCTTGGAGGGCGGTAAATCGTCCGCGGCCTCGGGTTGCAGAGGCGCCGCTGTTGGCTGGTTCCGTTCGGCTGCGAGCTCTGCTGGCGCCGGTTGGGTATCGTAGAAAGCTGGCTGCAGCGGAGCTGGCGCGGGCTCCGCGCCCGCCTTTTCCGGCTCCTTTTTGCGGCGCTTTAAGCGCTCGCTCATCCATTTGCGCATCTCTGGCTTGTAACACACCCACGGCCCTGCGAGCAACGTATCCACATGAAAGGTACCAAGCCGGTCAGCGGCAGTTGCACTCGGTTCAACAGAGACCAGTGACGTTTAGAATATCTGGATGGCTATCCCCCACGAACTTGAAGGGCAGAAATACGTCAGCCTCACAACGTTCCGGAAGAGTGGCGTCGGGGTTGCCACGCCGGTTTGGTTTGGAGGGGACGAGGACAAGATTTACGTGATGACGCGCAGCGATTCCGGGAAATATAAACGCATCCGGAATAATCCGCATGTGCTTGTGGCTCCGTGCACAATGCGAGGGAAAATCATCGGCCCTACTTTCGCGGCGTCGGCGCGGATACTGCCCGAAGCAGATTGGCCTCGCGCCCGCAAAACAATTCAAAAGAAATACTGGCTGACGCGAATTACATTTCTGTGGAGCAAGAAGAATGTCTATATCGAGATCAGTGATTTCAAGCCGAACTCCTGATCTCAGCTCAAGGCTGTCCCGATCCGGGTAGAAGAGACATCTGCCGCGTTCAATTTCGCTTAGGCTCATTTGCTGCGGTTCTCGTTCCCTGTTAACATTTTGACTTTCCGGCCCCGCACAATTTTTTCGTCGTATCTTTCATCATCCTCATGGAGGCTAGATGGCTATTAAAGTAGGGATTAACGGCTTTGGACGCATCGGGCGCAATGTTTTCCGGGCCTCGCTTAACGATCCCAATATCGAAGTGGTCGCGGTCAACGATCTCACGAGTCCAAAGACGCTGGCGCACTTGCTCAAATACGATTCCATTCTCGGCAATTTGCGCAATGAGATTTCGGCTGGTCCCGACAGTATTAGCGTAGACAACAAGACGTTCAAGGTTTTCGCCGAACGAGATCCAGCCAAGCTTCCGTGGGACTCAGTCGGCGCCCAAGTCGTGCTGGAATCCACCGGCCATTTTACCGATGCCAACGACGCCAAAAAACATGTTCGCGGACCAGTGAAAAAAGTTATCATCTCCGCGCCCGCCAAAAATGAAGATGTCACGATTGTGCTCGGAGTCAATGAGCAGGTTTACGATCCGGCCAAGCACAACATCATTTCGAACGCATCGTGTACCACAAACTGCCTGGCGCCCATCGTGAAAGTTGTTCATGACAACTTCAAAATTCTTTTCGGCACGATGACGACCATCCACTCTTATACGAACGATCAGGTAATTCTGGATTTTCCGCACAAAGACTTGCGTCGCGCGCGGGCAGCCGCGCTCAACATGATTCCGACCTCCACCGGTGCGGCCAAAGCATTGAAGCTTGTGATTCCTGACATGGCGGGCAAACTGGACGGGTTCGCTATGCGCGTTCCCACGCCGAACGTTTCGGTAGTGGATCTGGTTGCGCAGGTGGAGAAGAAAACTTCCAAGGAAGAGGTCAACGCTGCCCTCAAGAAAGCAGCGCAGGAGGGACCGCTTAAGGGTTACCTGGGATACGAAGAGAATGAATTGGTCTCGTCTGACTTCCGCGGCGACTCGCGTTCCTCAATCGTGGATGCGCCGATGACTCTCGTGGTGGGAAACTTGGTCAAGGTAATTTCCTGGTACGACAACGAGTGGGGATATTCGTGTCGCGTGCGGGATCTGATCAACTTCATCGGTAAGAAAGGTCTATAAGGTTTCGTAGCGCCGGCGTCTCGCCGGCTGTCGCGAGGGCATCCTGCCCTCGCCTGCTGCGCTAAGGATTAAAGAATGTCGAAGCTTTCCATCCGCGATCTGCCTGTAAATGACCATCGCATTCTCATGCGCGTCGATTTCAACGTGCCCATGGAGGACGGACGGGTGATGGACGATACTCGCATCCGCGAAACTCTGCCAACTATTGAGTACGCGTTGCGTCACGGTGCACGGCTGATTCTCGCTTCGCATCTTGGTCGTCCCAAGGGCAAACCCAATCCTAAGCTGAGTCTAAAGCCGGTAGCCGAGCGTCTGCGCATGCTGCTCGACAGGGAGCTAGCGCGCGGCGAAAACGTCGGATTCTCTCCCGAGTGCGTTGGCCCGGAAGCCGAGGAGATAGCCGGCAAGCTGGAAAAAGGCCAAACCCTGCTGTTGGAGAATCTGCGGTTTCACGCCGAAGAGGAAGCCAACGACGAGAAATTTTCCAAGCAATTGGCCAGCCTTGCCGATTATTACGTGAACGACGCCTTTGGAGCCGCGCATCGCGCCCATGCGTCGACTGTCGGCGTCACGAAGTTTGTTAAAAAGTCGGCCGCTGGATTGCTCATGGAGAAGGAGCTTCGTTACCTGGGCAAGGCTTTGCAAGACCCCGAGGAGCCTTTTGTAGCGATTCTGGGCGGAGCTAAAGTTAGCGATAAGATCGAAGTCATTCGCAATCTGATGAGCAAAGTTGACACGCTGCTCATCGGTGGGGCGATGGCTTACACATTCCTGAAGGCGCAGGGCGAACAAGTTGGCAAGTCGCGGGTGGAAGAAGACAAGCTCGATCTCGCCCGGCAAATTCTTGAGGAAGCCAAGAATCATAAGCTGAAGTTCCTGCTGCCGATTGATCACGTCGTCGCTGACAGAATTGATATCAACGCAGTCACCCATATCGTGAACAGCGGTCAGCCGATTCCGCCTAACATGATGGGTCTTGATATTGGACCGCAAACCGTCGAATTGTTTTCGGAAGAAGTTTCGCGGGCTCGCACGATTATCTGGAACGGCCCGATGGGCGTGTTCGAGGTTTCTCCATTCAGCAAAGGAACTTTCAAAGTCGCTCGCGCAATTGCCGAGAATGTCGGTGCGATTTCGATAGTAGGCGGCGGCGATTCGGTCTCTGCTGTACACGCGGCTGGTGTTGCGGAGAAGATGACGCACATCTCGACTGGCGGCGGCGCTTCTCTGGAGTTCATGGAAGGGAAAAAGCTCCCTGGCGTGGAAGCGCTGACTGATAAAAAGTAACCACCCCTGTTCATTGCTAGCAACACGTTGCCCTGCGAACTAAATCGCCGTTGTCATCCCGAGCGTAGCGAAGGATCTCTGCATTTGTTTTTCCCCGCGCTAAGCAGTTGCTACCAGGGTATTGGATTTCAACTGACGACTGCACGGGCGTGACGCGCGCCCACATTTTGAGAGGACCCTATGGCTCGCAAGAAGCTGATCGCCGCCAACTGGAAGATGTACAAGAACCCTGACCAAACTGGTGAATTTTTCCGTCACTTTCTCCCGTTGGTTGCTAACCAGGATCGCGATGAAATTGTCGTCTGTCCTCCATTCGTCGATCTTCATGCCGCGGTGGATGCTGCCAAAGGCTCAAACGTAGCAATTGGGGCGCAGAACATGCACTGGGAAAAAGAAGGCGCTTACACCGGCGAAATTTCCGCAAGCATGTTGATGGGTGCTGGATGCACTCATGTCATCATCGGCCACTCTGAACGGCGGCAGTATTTCGGCGAGACGGATGACACCGTGAACCTAAAATTGAAAGCCGCTCTCGAAGCTGGACTCACGCCTATTGTTTGCGTCGGCGAGGTTTTGGAAGAACGCGAAGCGGGACTGACTGAAGATGTGCTTCGCCGCCAATGCCTGCGGGCTTTCCACGCTATCTCCAGCAAGAAAGCCGGCAAACTGGTAGTTGCGTACGAGCCGGTCTGGGCTATCGGAACAGGCAAAACCGCCACGCCCAAACTTGCCGCCGAGTCTCATAGCTTAATCCGCGGGGAAGCCACGAAGGCTTTTGGTGAGCAGTTCGCGAATAATCTGCGGATCCTCTACGGGGGTTCGGTGAAACCTGAAAATGCGAAAGCGCTTATGGCCGAAGAAGAAATCGACGGCGCATTGGTTGGCGGCGCCAGTTTGGATCCAAAATCGTTCGCTGCAATCGCGAAATATTAGCTATTCGCATCGCGTAGTCGAAGCAAGGTAGGTCGGGTAGCCGAGATTGCCCCGACATTCAATTGGTCACGCAAGAGCTGATCCTAAATTCCTTTTCCTCATGCGAAGCACACCTGAATGAAGGCCAGAAACGTGCATAATTATTAACTTGTCTTTAACCAATCTGTAACCATCCTGCGACGGCCAAAGCTTACACTCCTCCTCTACGCCCACTTTGCGAACATCTTCTCGGAGGCCACACCCATGAATTCAATATCTGAAAATAGAACCTGCAGCGCCCGCATTCCTGCTATTTGCTTAATAGTATTTTTGGCGATGGGGACAATACTGACGGCGTCTGCCCAAGTTACGGCTGTTCATCCCTACACTGTTTCGGTCTTCGCCACCAGCGTTCCTGACGTATATTACCAGCCCGATTCCATCACTCTCTGGAACGATCGCGTGTTCATCGGCTACGGAAACAATGCCGGGACTAAGGGTGGTGGTCACAGCACGATAGTCGAATATGCAATGGATGGTACCGTCCTGCATAAGGTCATAGTGAGCGGCCATAACGACGGACTGAAAGTGGATCCGAAAACTAACCTGTTATGGGCCATGCAGAACGAGGATGCGAATCCGAACCTGGTTATCATCGATCCGCGCAATTGGAGTTCGAAGGTATATGGTTTCGCGAAACCGGCCCATGGAGGCGGATACGACGATATCTCGTTTATCGGAGATGACGTTTATATCAGCTGTTCAAATCCGTCCCACAACCCGAACACCAAGCCGGCTATTGTGAAGGCCACGCTAAATGGCGACAAGGTTGACGTGACTCCGGTTCTTCTCGGGGACGCTAACGCTACGGATATAACTACGGGGAAGCCGGTCAAACTTAATCTTCAAGATCCAGATTCTATGACGAGAGATCCGGAGGGCGACCTGATACTTGACAGTCAAGCCGACGGCGAACTGATCTTCGTTCACCACCCAGGCTTCGCGGATCAGGGTGTCTTTCATCTTGGTTTGAGCGCCAACCGCAAAGCGACTCAAATTGACGATACGGTCTTGGCACTATCGTCGCAGGGCGTCATTCTGGTTTCGGACCGCGATGGTGAGACCGTTTACTCTGTCACGGCTCCATTTTTCGGGCCAAGTGAGGCTTTTTCCGCGGGCCCAACGTTTGTAGGCCGGCTCAACGTGCACACCGGCGTACTTACCCCGATAGTAACCGGCATGGTTAGCCCTCACGGCATGGCGTTCATTGCGCAGTGAAGCGCTGAACTACTAGTTCATTTTCAACTGAATGGGGGCACAAACGTTGTGCCCTTTTTTAGTTCTGTGAATGATGCGCCCAGGATCAAGCTACTTTGCGACCGCGGAAAGTTGCCGAACTGTGGTGATGAACGTAGTTGTCGGTCGGGTGTGGGTTCGATCCCGCCGGTAGGCCAGTCCCAGTTCGCGCCACAGTTCCACTCCTTGAAGCGGAATCAGCTTCACCCGCTCCGCCAGCACCTGATCGCGGGCGAAACTTGCGCTGATCAGCGAAACCCCGAGTCCGGCGGCGACGAAGCTCTTGATCATCCCGATGCTGGGTAATTCCATCCTCACTTGCAATTGAGCGCGGTACGGTCGAAATAGCTTGTCCATTACCCGGCGGCTGTAACCGGTTCTCGGTAACAGCAACGGTTGGGTGACGATGTCTGCGACGGATACGTGTTTTAGTTTGGCCAGCAGATTCTGCGGACTGACCATCAGCATAAGCTGATCGCGAAAAATGGAATGCACTTTCAGGCTGGGAGATTTGATAGGCAAGGTCACGATACCGACATCGAGCGAACCGTTCTCCAGCTTTTCGATAATTTTGTAGCTGAAGTTACGGTAGATGCTGATTTGTACTCCGGGATAAAGCCGGCAATATTCAGCGAAGACTTCTGGCAACACGTACAGGCAGGTAGCTTCGTTAGCGCCGATCAGAAGGGTTCCTCGGGGCGTCGCGCCCTGATCGGCTACAGCAAGCAACGATTCGTCGCGCAACCTGAGCAGCCGCTCAGAGTAAGCGAACAATACTCTTCCTGCCGGCGTTAGCCGCACTGACTTTCCTGAGCGGTCGAGAAGCTTGTCTCCGTATTCCTGCTCGAGCAGGCGAATCTGACTGCTGACCGCCGACTGTGAGCGGAAAACTTTTTCTCCCGCGCGCGAAAAACTGCCCAGTTTGGCGACTTGCAGGAACGTGACTAGCTGGTCAAAATCCATGCGTGGGTGATTATAACGGAGCGTTGCAAATTATTGATCACCGCGCAGTGCGCGCTGCTTTCGATAGGAGGGCAAATGACCGAGCGGAATAGCGCGGGATATATCGAAAACGGGCGCTCTTTTGACTTTGAAACGTCTGAGGATTGCGTCCCAGGTTTCCGCGATCGAACAAGGTAATGACAAAGGCTCGACACGGCTGAATGGTAGGGCCTGATCGCTGCGCAATAACTGTGCAACCTTCGGGCTTCCAGTAAGACGTTCGTGTCTGCGAAGAACTCGGCGCAGCCATAATTCTTCTTTCAATTCGAGTGGGACCAATCGCACGGATTGTTCGTTATGCACTTGCACGGTGGCGTGGTCGCGCAGCAAGTACGCAAGTCCGCCAGTCATTCCGGCGCCGAGATTAATTCCTGCAGGCCCGAGAATGATCGCTACTCCGGCCGTCATGTATTCGCATGCATGTTGGCCAACGCCTTCGACTACGGCGAGTGCACCGCTGTTGCGCACAGCAAACCGTTCTCCGGCGCGGCCGGCAATGTAAAGTTCGCCACTGGTGGCGCCGTACAGCACCGTGTTACCGGCCAAAACGTCTCCGCGTAGCGAAGCTTCCGCCCCCGCTGTGATGGCAATATTGCCGCCTGATAGACCCTTGCCTACATAATCGTTGGCTTCGCCAAGCAGACGCAGATTGATTCCGGGAACCAGGAACGCACCAAAACTCTGGCCAGCGGTTCCGGTAAATTCGTAATCGATCGGCGAGATAATTTCGGAACGCCAGCGCAGGATTTCGCCTGACAGATTGGCTCCAACAGCCCGGTCAGCATTGGTGATGCGGAAGCGTTTGTCACGACTAGTGTCTCGGTGCGCGAAGGCCTGCGCCAATGCCAGCTGAAGTGTTCCAGTAGGCTCGCGCCTACAATTTGTCTGGGCGGGTGCTTCGATCGGCTGAAGCAGTTCTGCCAGAATGGACGCAGTATCCTGGTCGCGAGGCTGAAGTCGATCGACGGCGCCAACGATTGCGTCGATAGAGCGGGCTCCCATTTTCGAGAGAAGGTCACGAACCTCGGCAGCCACGGCTCGGAAATAACTTTCGACCATCTCCGGTTTACCGGTGAAACGCATCCTGAGAGTTTCGTTTTGCGTGGCGATGCCCACCGGGCACGTATTCAGATGGCATTGACGAGCCATAACGCATCCCAACGCGAGCAGAGCAGCCGTGCCGAAACCGAATTCGTCGGCTCCCAGCAGCGCGCCGATGATTACGTCTCGTCCGAATTTGAATCCACCGTCTACCCGCAGTCGAACCCGGCGGCGCAAGCCCGCGCGCACCAGGGCGCAGTGAGCATCGCGCAGACCGATTTCCCAAGGCATGCCGGTATTCTTGATAGAGGTCAGAGGTGACGCGCCTGTGCCGCCATCGTAACCGCTGATGGTGATGACGTTGGCGCCAGCTTTTGCAACTCCCGTAGCCACAATCCCCACGCCCGTGCTGGAGACCAGTTTTACTCCGATTCGCGCCTGTGGGTTCACCGCACGCAAGTCGTAGATGAGTTGTTCCAAATCTTCGATGCTGTAGATGTCGTGATGCGGCGGCGGCGAAATTAACGTCGTGTTGGGCACGGAATGCCGTAGCCGGGCGATGTACGCCGTCACTTTGCCCGAGGGGAGTTGGCCGCCCTCGCCGGGTTTTGCGCCTTGGGCGATCTTGATCTCTAATTCATCAGCTTGGACGAGATATTCGGTGGTCACGCCAAACCGCGCGGAGGCAACCTGCTTTACCCGGTTGTTGGCTTCAGGCTGATCGCTGTACACCGCGGGATCTTCACCGCCTTCGCCGGTGTTGCTGCGCGCTCCCAGGCGGTTCATGGCGATGGCAAGCGTGCGATGCGTCTCGGGAGAGATTGCTCCCAATGACATGGCTTGAGTACTGAAACGGCTGAGAATGGAAGTTTCCGGCTCGACATCTAGCAACGGCACTGAGCTAGACGGCGCGATGTCTAACAGATCGCGAATGGCAACTGGCTCTCTTTTGTCGCTGAGTTCGGTGAATTCATCGTAGGTTTCGTTGGTCGGCGACTTGATGAAGCGATGCATTCGGCGAACCAGTTCCGGCGAAGTTGCGTGGCGTTCACCTTCGTGGCGAAAGCGGTACAGGCCGAGATCGCGCAGCGGAGAAGTTTCAGACTTGAATGCGGCCGCGTGGCGTTCAATGCAATCCTTGATGAGTCCGTCGAGATCTTTACCACCGAGAGTCCCGCCGGCGTTTTCAAAAAAGCGATCCCGCAAATCCTTGTCGATGCCGATGATTTCGAAAAGCTGACTGTTGCGGTAACTGGCGATCTTCGAAATGCCCATGCGCGCGATTACTTTGCGCAACCCGTTCTCGATGGCTGAGCGATAAGCTACGACTCCGTCTGCGCGCACATTTGCGGCTTGCTCCATTGCGGCGTAGGGAAACACTGCGCTGGCACCTGCGGCGATTAGCAACGCAATATGATGTGTGTCGACGATCTGGCCAGTCTCGATGATCAGCGGTATGTTCCAGCATCCGGAGTTGACCATTGATTTCCAAACTGCTGCCAGAGCGAGTAACGCAGGCAAGGCTGTCTTTTCGGCGTTCACACCACGATCACTCAGGAGGACAACACTCGGCCGAGCCTGCCACCACGCCGGGATTTCTTCAAGATGCTTCAAAACCCGCTTTCCTCCCTCGATTCCATCTACGATTTCAAAACTGAAATCGATATGCTGGACCGGTTGCAGTTTGCTCTGGATTTCTTGCAACTGACCGGAATCAAGTAGCGGAGAAGGGAGCAGTAGAGTGTCGTCCAGATGAACATCCAGCGACATAACATGAGCTTCGCGCAGCGGATCGATTGGCGGATTCGTAACTTGTGCGAAGCGCTGCTTGCAATGGTCCCAAAGCGGCCGCCGCATGGTTGATAAAAACGCTGCGGGCGCGTCGTCGCCCATGCTCCAGACGCTTTCCTGTCCATTTTGCACGAGCGGTTGGAAAAGCAGTCGGAACTGATCTTCGGTCCATCCAAGCGCGGCCAAAACCTTGTTGGTCTCAGCGGAGGCGATTGGAGCCTCGTTTGTTGGATTGATTCGCTCTGGCAAAACGGCGGAAACAAATTGCCGCCATTGACCCAGCTCAGATAGTTTTCCAGGATGCACGAGTTTGTGGTTCGCAGGATCGACAAGCAGCATTTCCCCGGGTCCCAGGCGCTGGCGTTCAATGACCTGCTTGTCATGCCAATCGGCAATTCCAACCTCTGAGCCAGCAATGATCAACCCATCCGAGGTTAACGTGTACCGCAGCGGACGCAAACCGTTGCGGTCGAGCTTGGCGCCTACGGTGCGGCCATCGGTAAAAATAAGTGCAGCGGGACCGTCCCACGGTTCCTGTTCGCGGGCGTGTGCCTGCAGAAAAGATGAAAACTCGGAGTCGTCGGTGGAATCTCCTCGCGCCGGTGGGACCATGCGCCACATCGCGGACGTGGCGTTGTATCCCTTGCGCACGAAGATTTCGAAAGCATTGTCGAAGCTGGCCGAGTCACTGACGCGTTCTTCGAGCAAGCGCGCTGTCGCGGGAAGTCCGAGCGAGTGGCGGAGGGAAACTTCTTTAGCTCGAAGCCAACGCCGATTCGCGCTGATCGTATTGATTTCGCCATTGTGTGCCACGAAACGAAACGGTTGCGCAAGCGACCAACTGGGGTTGGTGTTGGTGGAGTAGCGTTGATGAAAGATTGCGAAAGTGCTGACAAAATCTGGATTAGTTAAGTCCGGATAAAATGCCGGCAGCTGCTCCGGCGTTAGCAACCCTTTGTAGACGACGGTTCGCGAAGAAAGGGAACAGAAATAGGTTCCGTCGGGCGCGGCAGATTCCACCTCTTTGCGCAGGCCGAACAAGTAAGGTTCCAGATCGATGGGTTCATTCGAAGCCAAAAAACAGTGGTAAATGACAGGAACGGTGTCGAGCGCCCGGGGGCCAACAATCGAGGAATTGGTGGGGACAACGCGCCATCCCAATAGTCGCAGGCCGCGGCGTCTTGCAAGCGTACCGATCAACTCGCGAGCGTAATCTGGCTGGTCGCGAGGCAAGAAGACCATTCCCAGCGCATATTCGGATGGCAAGTCGATCCCGGCTTCGTGGGCGCAATTTCTGAAGAACTTATCCGGAATGGGGGTCAGTAGACCGGCTCCGTCGCCGCTTCTGCCATCAGCGTCCAAGCCGCCGCGATGGTCAAGCCGGCGCAGGGCTTCGAGCGCACGCTCCACCACTTCGCGCGAACCTTTGCTGCCAAGTTGCGCGATGAAGCCCACGCCACAGACATCGTGATCGATGATAGAGGAACTGCTGATCATCTTCTATTGTGTACCCTCCGCAGGGCGGGAAAGTACAATCAACAATTTCGATGACCGCAATGTATTTTTTGGGGAAGGCAGTCGTTAGTTTAATTCACCACAGAGACACAGAGTCACAGAGAAGAAAACATTTTGCAGGTTTCACTCTGGTGAATGTAACCCTTAGGGGCCGCTCTGCAGTCGCTCTCGCAATGCGGCCTCCACTTGCCTCAGGTGTTCGGGCGTGAGTTTGTTTCGATTCTGCGTGAGATAAAAGACATCAATCGCCATTTGTCCTTCGGTGTCGATGAGCGCAATTTCGATATTGCACTCGTGATGGGAAAAACACGACGCGATTGTGTACAGCAACCCCGGACGGTCTTGCGCGACTACCTGCACCAGCGTGCTGCTGGAAGAGCAAAGATTGTCAGATTGAATCGACGTCTTGATCTTTATCTTAGGCTGGTTTTTCTTCTCCTCGGCTTGCATTCGGCTTCTCAGCATGCGGTCCAAATCGGCCTGGCCCATCAATACGTCGCTCACGCCTTGCTTAAAACGTTCCCACTCTGAGAGGTTCAATTCAAGCGTGCGGAAGCGGTCGGTGAAATAAAATGTGTCGACTACGGTTCCGGCCTGGTTCGAGAAAGCCGTCGCTTTCACAATGTTCATGCCCCACGCCGCCAAGGTTCCCGCCACTTTGCCGAAAAGAAATGGACGATCGTTCGTAACTAGCGTCAGTTCGAACCAGTGGCGTCCGCGAGTCAAGTCAAGCTGGACAGGATGCTTGCCCAGGGCCTCCGCCATTTCGAGATGATGTAGCACATCCTGGGCTGCATAGGTTTTCAAGTAGCGTTGCGGCAATCCCTCGAGAAACACTTTCACTCGCCTGCCCGCAGTGGGAGCCAGCGTGCGCAGGTGGGCGATCTTCTCGTTATGGACATCAGCGTCAGGGTGCAGGCGCTGGTCGACGTTGCGACTCAATTGGTTCGCGGCCGCAATGTAGAGTTGCCAAATATTCTCAGCTTTCCACGGAGTCAGGGCGTCTGGATTGACCGCTTTGATGTCCGCGTAGGTAAACAGGCACAGCATCTTCAGCCTTTCGGGAGTACCGACTTTTTCTGTGAAGGCGGCCACGGTAGCCGAATCGAAAATATCGCGGCGGAGCGCAGCTGACATTTCCAGATGATTACCGATAAGAAATAAAACCGTCTCCCGCTCTGACGACTCGAGATCCAAACGCTCCAGGCATCGTTCTGCAATGGCCAGACTGCCTTCCACATGATTTTCAGAAACTACGCCTTTGCCCGTGTCGTGCAACAGAAGAGATAGATAGAGTAGTTCTGGATCTTCGAGTTCGTTCAGGATTTCGCCATATTGCTTTTCCCACTCCGATCGCGGTTCCCGCAGACGGTGCAGGGTTTCGATTGCCAGAAAGGAGTGTTCATCAACGGTGAAGCGATGATAGAAATCGCGCACTACCAGAGAATCAATAGGCTTCAACTCTGGCAGCAGCAGTGTGAGCAGTCGCAGCGAATGCATGGCGCGCAACGCGTCCGCAGCATGCGGTTGGGTGAGAATTTCTCCCAGATAAAGCCACAACTCGGCTCCTTTTGGCGGCGTGGCCGCGAGCGATGGCAATATCTGTTCAATTTTGTATTCCGTAGTGGTGCTGAGCCGTACGTCGTGACGTGCGACGAAATGAAAAAGCCGGAGCAACACTTCTGGATCTCGCAATGCAGAAGACTCGCGCAGGAAAACCAGTCCATCAACTACGGAGAAGTCATTATCAGAAACGCGGGCTCGCAAAGTTTGAAAGTGCCGCGAAAGCGACGACCATGCTGCCGGAATTTCTTCCAGCAATTGTGTCGCAGCCCTATGAATTGAGCGGGCGTGGCGGAAATAAAGTTTCATCCATTCGGCGGCGGAAAGTTCTTTAGATTCGTACACTCCGATTCCGCGCTGGGCCGCCTCTTCCTGCGCGTCCCATGAGAGCGTGTTATGGTCTCGCCCATTTCGCAGATGCAAAAAACATCGGACGGACATCAGAAAGTCAAGCGCCGGATCAAACTGTTTTCGTGCCGAGAGTGTAAGCAGGGAAGTGGGATCGGGCCAGTCGTGCAGTTTATCCATGGAGGAAAGCAAACTGAGCCAAAGGGCGACGTTGCAATCGCGCAGACCTCCCGGCGTGTCTTTAACGTCCGGTTCGAGATGGAAGATAGTGTTGCCGAATTTTTCATAGCGGTCGCGCGTAATGTCGGCTAATCTCTGCAAGATTGACTGCGACTCTCGCGTCATTAATCTTGGAATAACCTTGTCGTGCAACCGCGCGAACAGATCGGGATCGCCGGCAAGATAGCGGCAGTCGAGCAGAGAAATAGCGAACTCGACATTGGCAGGATCGAAGCGGTCGCATTCTTGCAGAATGCGAGATGTTGGACTCAACTTTAGACGGATATCCCACAGGGCCTGCGAAAAGTTTCGAATACGATCTTTAAAGGAGTGTTCGATGTCGCGATCAGCGTGAAGGAAAAGCAGATCAATATCGGAGTGGGGAAACAGCCATCGACGACCGAATCCGCCTAAAGCAACCAAGGTAAAATTTCGCGGCTCGCGCTGCTCGGGGCAGACGATCTCACGCCAGAGTTCGAAAGCAATCTTTTCTACGAGCGCGGTCCGCTGGGCAAGGGCTGCAGCGCCGTTCCCTGTAGAAAGAAACCCCTGACTGATTCGCGCCGATTCCTGCGTGTAGAGATCGCGTAGTGCGCTGCTCGATGAGCCTGCCGTGGACATGCTTTTTGATCGCGCCGAACTTCACGCACTCAGCAGCGTTCTTGTGGCTGGGGGATGTTGGTCTGTCTATGTCCTCGCGCATGCTCTTGCGTTGTCACAGAGCATTCTCTCCGCGCTCATCGTTGCGTATTCGAATAACCTCATCTACGCGCGACAGAAAGATCTTGCCGTCGCCGATCTTTCCGGTACGGGCTGATGCTGAAATCGCCTGCACGACTTTCTCGACCATGTTGTCGGCGACTACAAGTTCAATCTTTATCTTGGGAATAAGATCGACGGTATATTCGCGCCCTCGATAGAACTCCGTGTGCCCCTTCTGCCTGCCGTGGCCGCGGGCTTCGAGCACCGTCATGCCCTCAATCCCTATTTCATGCAGCGCGGCCTTCACGCTTTCGAGCTTGGATACTTGGATAACTGCTTCAACTTTAGTCATCGCGGTCGGTGTCGTGACTTCTAGTTCTTATCACATGTGCCAAAATATCTGTGCAATTTTTATTTATGGGCGACATAAGCATGCTTTATGCGGCCACAGCGGATGAAATGAGCACTATCTGAGGGTTTCCACCACGGCAACTTTGTTCACTCCGCTGCAGGCCAGATACAGCCGCCCATCGGGCGTTGCCACCATATTGCGGACGACCCCGCCTCCTGAAGGAATTGGCTGGGTGCTGAAGCTCTGCGATTTCGGATCGAACTTGACCAGCGTGTTGGGCTTGACGCCAGACTCGCTATACCAGACCTCGCCGTCTTTCGTGACCGCAATTCCATACGGTTCTGACTCTGAGCCACCGGGCGATGGCCATTCTTTGAGCAGGGTTCCGCTTGCAAGATCGAGATGTCCCAGATATCCGCGCGCGAAATCCGTGTAATAAATTGTGCCATCCGGCGCCAGCGCAAGCCGTCGTGGGTGTGCGCCTTCTGCCGGCAGGGTGTATTCGCGGATTTTCATCGTCTTGGGATCTAAATTGCCCAATTTGTTGCTGCCGAATTCGCAAAAGAAAGGAGTGTCGTTCGGCAATATGACTATGCCGTAAGGAACTGCGTGCGGCGTAGGGACTTTGGCCAGAGTCATCTTTCCGGTTTTCGGATCGAGACGCCCGATGTAATTCGTCTGTTCATTGGTAAACCAAAGAATGCCGTCGTGGTCGAAGACCGGCGTGTGCGGATCGATCTCGGCGCCATCGGATGGCCGATACTCGGTAATGCCTCCGCTCTTAGGATCGAGTTTGCCAACGTAGCCCGCGGAAATGGCGGTGAACCAAATGTTGCCATCCTTATCCGCAACCAGCCCATGCGGTCCGGAGTTCGGCGTTTTCAAAGGATACTCTTTGAATTCGCCAGTCTTCGGATCCAACCGGCCCAGTTTGTTCGCTGCCTGACCCGTGTACCAGAGCGAGCCATCGGGAGCGAAAGCGGGATCATGTGGCCGCGACTTCGGTGTGGGCACATCGTATTCCACGATGCGCACGTTCAGCGTTCCCACGGTGGCGGCGGCAAAGAGCGTGGCGGCCAGCGTGAACAAGCAGAGTTTGCGTACAGACATAGACGCCCTCCTTGCAGAAAATTGTAGCTCTTTGGCGTTGTTCTTTTCGAGGAGCAAACCAGTCGGGTTGACTTGGTGCGGCAGATTCCATCATTCCAAGAGACCGAGGACCGTGTCCGATGCCCATGTCACCAATGTCACACGCCGTTGTTAGTTGACTCGACTGGCCTAACCGAGCATAGTGAGCAGGTGCACAGGGGGTGCTCATGACCCCGGATCCTGTTTCAGCTGTAGTTTCAGCGCTCACGGGCCTTGTGAGTGGTATCGTAGTGGCCTTAGCAAACCATTGGCTCACCAAAAGAAAAACGGCTGCTGAAATTGAAAAATTGCAGGCAGAGGCAGAACTTACTCGTGCGCAGGCCAAGCAGATCACAGAGAATTTTAATAACCTATCAGACAAAGTGAGCTACAAGCTGCCTGATGTAGCTCATAGCAATGAGACGATCCTATACGATAGCGACAATTCCGACGCCTTCGACTTCCGGGTGGTTAAGGTCGATCATGCGGAGGGAGATCTCACGGTAAAGGACGGTATTTTGTACATCAACCGTACAAATACCGGGGGAACCTTGCAGATTTGGCTTGAAAATTACTTCTATGCCGGGAGGCCTCATCAGAGGGTGCTGCCCAAGAACGAGAACATTTCTGGCGACAGAAAGCTGCGCGTTTCTTGTGAAGTAAAGGCTGTCAACGGCGAGCACACCCTTCTGTTCGTTATTAAAGCTGAGAACGCCCCCAGTGGCGTACACCTGGCTGATAAGAGACAGAGGGTTACCAACAACGAATGGATATCGCTGGATGCGTATTTCCGAGTGTCTCCAGGGCAGAATTGCTATTTCCGGATCGACGACCGCAGCGTGTCAGCGCCAAATAGCAGCGTACAAATCCGAAAGCTGGTTTTGGCGGAACGAATAAGCGAGGTCTTGGCGCAATCTGCCGTCCCGGGAGGACAGATCTCAGGCCTGCGGCAGTAAGCCGATTTCCCAGCAAACCAGTCTGTGGAGAAGTCCGAGTTACAGCGCAAGAAGCACCCCGGCTGTCGGGTTCCTTCGCCTTTGCATAGAGTGGCGACGCCGACTTGCAACGATCACGCCGCACGGCCAACGGACACTTATTCGAGAGATAGAATTACGAGTCCATGCGTGCGCCGATCAGTGTCGTAATTCCGGCTTACAATTCCCGGTCTTTCATTCGTGAAGCCATCTTGAGTGTCTATGCGCAAACACTCTCTGTTTCAGAACTCATCATCGTAGACGATGGTTCGACAGACGACACTGGTTGGCAGGTGGCGTCGGTTATTCGCGATCTGGAACGACACCATAAAAAGTGCAGGTGCAATGGGAGCTTGCGCTGGTTGTGCATCGTCCCACAAGTGCTGCATCAGGAGCGGCGAGGCGTTTCTGCGGCACGCAACGCGGGTATTCACAGGTCTGGTGAGAAATGGATCGCCTTCTTGGATGCAGATGACATCTGGCACCCAAGAAAGATTGAGCAACAATGGGAAATGATCATGCGGTGGCCGGACGCGGGTGTGATTTCTTGCGACCACAGCACGTTTAGAGATGGTCAGACAATCATGCCCTCGTGCCTGTCGGCTTCCGGCAATCCGCAACGATGCCGTCGAAACAGCGTCCGTAATGAACTGGGGGCCTTACTGCCGCGCATTGAGCATCCCTTCTTCGAATCAGGATGGGTTCCCCTGCCTTCCACAGCGATTGTCCGTCGCGAGGCGTTTGAGTCAGTTGGGCTCTTTGACGAGTGCCTCCATGCCATTGAGGACTTTGAGTGCTTCACACGAATCCTTGCACGTTATCCTTTAGCGGTGGTTGAACAACCATTGGTGCGGTACCGTCTGCACGAGAACAATTTGCATTTCAACCTGCCGTTGATGCAAGCAAGCCTGCTCAAGTATTTTGATCTGGTAATTGCCAGTCCTCAAGCTTATCCCACTGGCGCTGCGGAGGCAGCCATCAAAGGTAGAGCCAGAGCGTCGGCCGGTGATTGCTGCAAGCTGTATTGACCGGCCCGTTGATAACTGCGGGCAGGGATTTCGGAGCGGGCTTTGGAAAGGAATTCAGCACTCGCTTCGGCCTCCGCCTCAATTACAATCACGGTTCTGGTCTTGCGGAAATCAAATGAAACTTGGACAAATTGCTTCTGCGCTAGGCGTGCGTCTGGAAAACGGCTCGCCAGACACCGAAATCATGGGCGTCGCGGGAATTGAAGAAGCTGGCCCCGGCCAACTGACTTTCGTTGCCAACCCGAAATACGCGGCTGCGGCGCATAAGACGAAGGCCTCGGCTGTCATCGTTTCCGAAGAGTTTGCTACCCTCGCGACCGCGATGCTACGAAGCAAGAATCCGTATCTGACTTTCGCGCAGGCCATAGCCTTGTTTCACCCGGCTCGAAAATACTCACCGGGAATCCATCCAACGGCAGTGGTTCACCCTTCAGCCAGGATCGCCGAAGGCGCACACATCGGGCCGTACGTCGTGATCAGTGAAGATGTCGAAATTGGGAAGAATGCCGTGCTGCTCGCGCACGTGGTGATTTATCCGGGCGTGAAGATCGGCGATAACTTTATGGCTCACGCCCACGCGGTCGTACGCGAGCAATGCCGTTTGGGAAACAATGTGCTGCTCCAGAACGGTGTGGTGATTGGTGGCGATGGGTTTGGTTTCGCTAAAGATGAGCTCGGACATTGGCATAAAATCCCGCAACCGATGCCGGTTGTGATCGAGGACAACGTGGAAATTCAGGCCAATACCTGTATCGATCGCGCCAGCGTCGGCGAGACCCGTATTTCGCGAGGCACGAAAATCGACAACCTAGTTCAAGTCGGCCACGGCTCTCACATTGGAGAGCACTCCTTGCTGGCTTCTCAGGTGGGACTCGCCGGTTCTACTGAGATCGGCAACAATGTAATTCTCACGGGGCAAGTCGGCGTTGTTGGTCACTGCAAGATTGGCGATGGCGCCATCGTTACGCCGCAAAGTGGCGTGGCGGGCGACATCGAGGCGGGTGCAATTGTCAGCGGTGCTCCCGCGGTCGATCACAAGCTGTGGCTGAAGTATTCTGCGTTGCTGAGCCGCTTGCCTGAGATTGCGAGAGCGATCCGGACGAAAAAAAACTAGAACAATGTAATAAACGATCCTGGCGGGGCACGGTCTCACAAACTGGGACATACGCCACCCTCGTAGAAGGGGCTTGACACGGCAAGCCCCGCGGAACAAAATTTCTGCACCCGTGGAGACCTCGCCCTAGCTGAGTCTCCGAAAACCCGCCTCAGTGTTATGCAAGCGACGCAGGAGTTATGCCGTGAAGAAGGTCCGCTTCGACGATTTCCAGCTGGATTACGGTCGCTTTCAACTCTGCCGTCGTGGCATTCCGGTTCGGCTGGAGGGTCTGCCGCTGCAATTGCTCATGTTTCTGGTCGAAAAGAGGGGGCAATTGGTCACGCGCGAGCAAATCTCCTGCGAGTTGTGGAGCAAGGACGTGTTCGTCGACGTCGAACAGGGAATCAACACTGCCATCCGCAAGATCCGCCGTGCCTTGGCGGACGATGCCGGCGAGCCGCAGTATCTGCAAACGGTAGTTGGCCGCGGCTATCGCTTCGTGGCACTCACCGCCGAAGAGGTATCCAGTGGCCAGGCATCAGCCGAAGCGTTTGTCGTTTCCGCCGAGGAACTAGGACGCGCCATCATGACCGCAGCCGGGTTGGATCCGGAAAATCCCCGAGGAACCCCGAAGGTTCCAGCCGAAGACCGAACTAAGCCTGAGCACTAATCGCAGCGGATCAAAACTGTTGTCTCGATATAAGCCTGCGTTGATAGCTTGATCGGCCAGGATCTCATCGATCTTCAGATCGCTTCAGATCAATTCAGATCGTCTCCATGGACACCACCAGCAATCAGGTGCAAGATCGCGAACATGATTTCTTCCCGGTAACTTCCTGGAGTCGAAATCAATACATCACGGAGGTGATTTCATGAACGGAATAAAAGGAACTGGACGGAGACTACTTGCATCCATGGCAATGCTATCTGGCGCGATGTTTATCATGTTGCTCCCGGCGTACGGCCAGCAAGAGGTCAGTCCGGATTGGTATGACCCCACCCCGAACGCAGCAGCCGTTCATGCCGCTCAGCCTGCGGCGGCGGCTCACTCGTCTCGACCATCAATGGCCATTCACCAGAATCAACAGACGGCTAGATCTCTGTCGCCGGCTGCGAACGCGACAAAGCCTGGGGTGAAGAACGCAAAACTCGATCAACGTGGTCGTAACGTCGCCCACAAAAACGGGGCCGTAGACAACCCGGCGTATGAACCCGTCGCTTCGGTCGAAAGAGCAGATGGATTAGGTCCCATCGAGCAGCGCTGAGTTTCATTACCTCGCGCCCCGGTGGCGAGCGGTTGAAGGTGATGGGTTGTGCGCACAAGGTCCTTCGTGGCTCCGAGCCACTCAGGATGACGTCTTAGTGAAGGTCTGCGAAGGAAAGAATTCGCCGGACGTCATCCTGAAACCGGCTTCACCCGAGCAGCAATAGATTTCAAGCCGACGCGCTTCCTTCATGGACTCTGGTCCGGTTCGTGGTCTGTGGAGTTGTCTCCTGGAGTTCGGCTGGCAAGCCGCTGTCGATGATGCGCCGGACCTTTGCCATCAGGCACTCGCGACTGCCAAAATCTTTCGGTTCGATGGGCTGATGAAAGATCACAGTAACCGTGCCAGGTTTAATCGCAAATCTCGTCTTGGGCATGACGTAATGCGAGCCCACTATCGTAACTGGGACTATCGGCACACCGCATTCCTCGGCTAAATAAAAAGGCCCCTTTTTGAATGGGAGAAGTTTGCCATCGAAGGAACGGTGGCCCTCAACATAGACAGTCATATTGAGGCCCTGACGAATTACCTCCGCGGCAGCCCGGACCGCGGCAATTCCTGAATCCCGGTTTCCCCGGTCCACCGGGACCAGCGATCCGAATCGCATGAGCCTTGACAATATCGGAACGCGGAACAACTCCTTCTTGACCATGATCGACATGCGGCGCGGAATTAGCGGCATCAGAATTGGGGGATCAACATTGGAAACGTGATTGGACATGAAGATATAAGTGCGCGACGGGTCGAGCTTGTCCAACCCAACCGTCTTCACGCGAATTCCAGAGAGGCGCACCCCAGTCCAGGCACCCCACATCGTGATGCGATATAGAAATCGGATGTCTCCGGTAAGCAGCGTCCAGGGAAAACCAATCAAGGCCGCAACCGGAAGCAGAGCGGCCCAGAAACCTAGCATCACCAGCGTGCGAATCATGTGCGCGCATCTCCGAGCGACTGCGATTCGCTCTTGAATGATGCGACACGGTTTTCCTGTAGCTCGAGTTTGTCCACGTGATTCAACTCAACATCACTTTGTTCTCGGTACTCTGCGGATTGCCTTGGCCAAGCAA
Organism: uncultured Acidobacteriota bacterium; assembly: GCA_963743375.1. Taxonomy (GTDB): domain Bacteria; phylum Acidobacteriota; class Terriglobia; order Terriglobales; family Acidobacteriaceae; genus JABDBE01. Next base: position 63,263 of record CAVUQA010000004.1, read on the forward strand.
TTTCAGACGCTCCGGCAGTTTTTCGTAGATGCCTCCGAATCCACCATTGGAAAGAATGGCAACCACATCGCCCGAGCGCAACTCAGGAGCAATAAGTTGCACGATGCCATCGACGGTAGGAACTATGCGCGCCCGCCGGCCGTGCTTCAGGATCTGCGCGGCTACTGCAGCGAGATCCAGACGTTCGGCCTCCGGGATCGCTTCCGACTTGAAGACATTCGCCACAACCACTTCGTCGGCAAGCGACAGGCTCTTTGCCAATTCGTTTTGCAGTACGTTGCGTCGCAGCGTATTGGATCGCGGCTCCAGAATCGCCCACAAACGTGCTCCTAGATAATTCGAGCGTAACGCAGTAAGTGTGCCCGCGATCGCAGTCGGGTGATGCGCGAAGTCGTCAATAATGGTTATTCCATTCACTTTCGCGCGAACTTCAAGGCGGCGTTTCACGCTCTTGAAAGTCTTCAGCGCAGCCGAAATCTCTTCCCGCGAAATGCCGCACCCGGCAGCCATTGCGGCTGCGGCCGTGGCGTTCCATACGTTGTATTCGCCGCCCACGCCGTACTCAAACTCTGCCCACGGCTTGCCATCTCGCGCCACAGACCACGTAGTGCGCCCCGGTTCTAAACGCAGATCATGGATTCGCCAGGTCGCATTCACGCTGGAACCATATCGCTCGACCGGGCAGAACGCGCGCGCGACACAGCGGTCGATGCTCTCTCCCGTATCGAAGGCAATAATGCGGCCGCGTCGAGGCACCAAGTTGACCAAGCGCTTGAAGGCGGTTTCCACCGCGTCGAGATCTTTATAGATATCGGCGTGATCAAACTCAACTGACGTCAGGATGACGGAGTCAGGGAAATAGTGCAGGAATTTCGGACCCTTGTCGAAGAAAGCGGTATCGTACTCATCGCCTTCAAGGATGAAGTGCTTGCCTTGTCCGAGTTGAAAGCTGCTGCCGAAATTTTCTGCGATGCCGCCGATCAGAAATGAGGGCTGCAGTCCCGCAGTGTGGAAAATCCACGCGAGCATCGACGTTGTCGTGGTCTTGCCATGCGTGCCTGCGACCACCAGCACTTCTTTTCCACGCAGGAACTGTTCGTGCAAAATCTGCGGTAAAGAACAAAACGGAATCCGCTGATCGAGCACGTGCTCGAGCTCCACATTTCCCCGCGAGATAGCATTGCCCACCACCACCAGGTCGGGCGCTGGTTGCAGATTCTCTGCAGCGAACGGTTGTGCCACGGGAATGCCGAGTGACGCCAGAAAATCAGACATCGGCGGATAGGCGGCCGCGTCCGACCCGCTCACACGGAAGCCGCGTCCCCGCAGCATGCCGGCCAGCGATGCCATTGCTGTCCCGCAAATCCCAATCAGGTGAATGTGTTTGGTCCCGGACATGTTCAGTTATGTGAAAATCACTCTTCTATCTTCAAGATTGTGACGCTCGCGATGACACCGCCGCTGTTGTTGCCGACTCCAGAATCCGAAGGCTACCGACCTTTTTGCCCACTTTCAATTCTGCACGCACGCCCAGTGGAAGCGTAATGTTGCCCCGCGAAACGTGCCCAGACCGCAATCCATATACCACCGGCACGCCCAGCTCACCGATCACTCTTAACACGACTTCTTCCAGCGTGTAGTGCTGGTCTTTGTTCTGCAAGCAGTCCAGCATTTCGCCGAAAATAATGCCACGTACGTCTTCAAATTTGCCGGCCAGTTTCAGTTGCATCAGCATGCGATCGATCTGGTAAGGCTTGGCTGCCACATCCTCGATAAACAATATCGTGCCCGCAGTGTGGATTTCGTAAGGCGTACCCAAAGAGGCTACAAGCATGGAAAGACAGCCGCCGTAGAGTACGCCTTCGGCAGGTCCGGCCACTAAAGTCTTGGCGCCCGATTCCGCTCCCAAGTTTATTGTCCATTCAGAAGCGGCGGTCAATGCGGCTTCCCATGACCGCAGGTCTATTCCATCGGAATGAGCGAAGTCTTTCGCCACCATTGGACCGTGGAAGGTGACAAGGCCAATCGAGTCCGAGACGTAAGTCAGTAGTGAAGTGATGTCGCTATAGCCGACGAAAATTTTAGGGTGCAATTTCAAATTCGCTAAGTTAATCGAATCGAGAAGATAGTTTGAGCCGTATCCGCCGCGGGCGCAGACGATGGCTTGCACATCGTCACGCAAAAACATTTCTTCCAATTCGCGGGCCCGGCGCTCAGTCGAGCCAGCAAAATACAGATCCTTGTCGAAAATGGAATCGAAATAGAAAGGTTTGTATCCAAGCTTGCGCAGAGTGTCGCATCCGGCTTCAAGAAGTTCGCGTTGGATGTTGCTTGCAGGAGCAACTATTCCGACCGTATCGCCGGGTCGGAGTGCAGGCGGCTTGATGCGCGGATTGGTCGGTGTGACCGCCATCGGCGTCGAATGCTTCGAATAATCTTAACAGTCTTGCGAAGGCTGCCCCGACAAGGCATCCGGGGCTACGTGTGCGCTGTGACTACAGAAAAAATTCGCCGCGGCAAACTATCCGGGCGGTGCCGCGAAGATACACCTGCTGCTCCCATCGTACCGTTTGCACTCCCCCGGCCGTGTGCACTCTCACCGGCGATTCCGCTTTTCGAGTTACGATAGCAGCGACCGCTGCCGCGCACGATCCGGTACCGGACGATTGGGTTTCGCCAACTCCACGTTCAAAAAATACAACATCAATATTTCCCTTATCTCTGACCACCACCAGTTCCACATTAACGCCCTGTTTAAAGTTCCCATGGCGCCCGATTTCAGCCGCTTCCGCTTGCCAGCCAGACATGAAGTCCTTCACGAAAATTACGTAGTGAGGATTGCCCATCGAAACTGGAATACCTCGCACTTCGTGACCATTGACCTCAATCACTAATTCATTGCCGACGTTGGGCTCGCCCATCTCAGCTTCAAATTCAAACTGAGCATCGCTGCGGGAAACGAAATTGCAGAGTTTCGAACCCGCACCCGTAAGTATCACAACTTTTTCTTTGGCTTGTTCGGAGCAGATGTACGCAGCCACGCAGCGTGTGCCGTTGCCTGAGATTTCCGCCTCAGATCCGTCGGCGTTGAAAAGCCGGGCTTGGACGTCGGCCTCTTCCGTCGGAAACAACCATTCCACGCCGTCGGCGCCCACACCTTCGTGACGATCGCAAATGCGTCGGCTGAGAGCACCCAAGTTGTTTGTAGCATGCACGCCATCGATAATCAGGAAATCGTTTCCACAGGCGCTGGCCTTTACGAAAGGAATAGTATGGCCGGGCGAAATCATTCGGTGCTTACGGCTCCCAACCAGGTCGCGCTTTCAAACACCGACGATTGTTGGAGAAGTTGCAGAACCTGTCGCTGATTCTTTCGCGACGCTTCCAATTCAAATTGCACGCGCACGTGCTGGCGGGTGGGCGCGACTTGCAGGTTCTCCGGCATGCCGTGCACGCTTTCGAGGACACGATTGACCTCGAGGGTAACCTCATCAGTGCTTCGCCCGGCAACCTCGTAGGCATGAACTGCGGCTTTCAAGCCGAATCGTTCTTCCGCCCGTCCCAACAGAAAAAGGCAAAGCAGGATGAGTCCAGTGGCAAATATTGACGTGAGATAGAGCCCTCCACCGACCGCCATGCCCACAGATGCGACAACAAAAATCGTGGCCGCAGTAGTCAACCCGGTAATGAGGTTGTTACGGGAATGGAGAATAGAGCCGGCTCCGATGAAACCAATTCCAGGAATAATCTGCGCCGCGATGCGAGTGTGATCTCCAATGTGCTCGACTGCGAGTTCGTCCGAAAGCAGAGTAAACATGGCGGCGCCGAGGCAAATGAAGAGATTAGTGCGCAAGCCGGCTGGCCTGTGTTTAAGCTGACGCTCGAGTCCGATCAGCCCGCCGAGAATTGTTGCCAATATGAGACGGACGAGGGAAATCCCGACCACTGTCGACATCTCGTTCTGAAGGACGGCGTAGATATATCGCAGTGTAAGCACGTAGTTGGCTGGATTTTATCACTGCAAAGTCCGCATTACAGGGCTGATCGCGATTCAGGTTAACCCGTGTGATTACCGTGCGTCTCGGTGTGTCCAGTAGATTGTGGCCGGAGGTTGTCCGGAGGTACGAAGCACCAGTACGGAAGACAAGTTCTGCTTTCGCACGTTGGTGTCAACCGGATCGCCTTCCATCGCAACTACGTAGTCGACGTATTGCGCTGGATTCGCCAAAGCCCGCTCCCATAAGCCTTCGCTGTCTGTCGGCGCTTTCCACGGACGATGGTTGCCTTCGTCGATAGTGCGGCGCAAAGGGATTCCGGCTCGCTCGAGCGCACCGACGTGGTCGCCCAGATACATGAGCAGGGAAGAGTCGTGCGGCAGCTTTTTCAGGTTGGATGCTAATGAGGTTTCGAAGGCAATACGGCTGCGGGAGTTCACCTCCGCCTCCTCGAGGCAGACCGGTCGCGCCCTCCAGACGGATGCATAGCTCGCAACGATAAGTATTGCTGCGGCGGAAGAAACCGCTATTTTCAAAGATTTGTTATGGGCAAAACGGAGCAACAAACAAATGAGTAATCCGGCCATCGCCGAGAAAAATGGAAGAAGCTGAAGTCCATAACGCACGTTGTAGAACGAGAACGGCCACCAAGTAGGCACGTACAGCGGCACGCCGCCATAGGCGATGGAAAGCAGGTAGAACGGAATCGGGAGTCCCAGCAAAAGAAGCGGCCACGCTCGACGGTTGAAGATCAGAAGTGAGGCGATTCCGAGGAGCAGCACCGAAATCCACAATTTCTGTAGGACTCCGGCTGCCATGTTTAGTTCAGCGGATTTCAGAAAGTAACTGAAGGCGACCGGCAGATCGTGTGAGCCAGGATGCGTCGTCGCAGTGCTTTTTTGCTCGATGGCGCGGGCGGAATATTGTCCATTGGCAAATTCCAGCGGGTTGCGATAAACGATGGCGTTATACGCCAGCCAAAGTGTTGGGGCTGCTGCCGTCAGCAAAACGAATTTCACGAGAGTGCGGCGCAGCGTCCGATCAAACGCTTTCGCCTTGAATGCGGCGACCAGCGCGGCGACACAGATAGCGGCGGCTACAAACCATCCGTCGTATCGCGTCAGACAGGCGGCTGCGAGGCATAGACCGCATTTCACTAACGAGGAGTAAGGCATTATTGGCGAACTTTCTAGCTTCGCCGTTGCTTTGGAGGCCGCGCGTCCGGGTTCACCCGGCTGGGCGAGACGCCTATCCTCCATTGTGATTACGAATTCGCTGAAGTACACCGTCGACCAAATAAACAGAGCTAGGTACAACGACTCTGTCATGGCCGTTGCCTGCAGGTAAATCAGATTAGGATTTGCTGCGTAGATAATTGCGCTCATCCACGCGCCAATTCTTGCCACAGGATCAGGCCGCGAATCGGTCGTCAGAGCGCCTCGCACCAGACGAAAAATACCCGCCGCTCCCAGCGCATAGGCGATCATGGAAGGAATCGAGCCGCCAATGCCGGATTGCCACGCCGCGTCGGAAATTAGAAAGGGAAGCATCAACAAATGCGGCAACGGGAGCCACACTGTGCCAAGTTGCAGCAAGCCTGGAGTGCGGGAATCGAACACGCGGCGGGCGATATTGATGTGCGCCACCGCGTCGCCGTAAAGAAGCAAATCGCCATGCTGAAAATAGTAGGCGAAAGAAATGAATGAGACGCAGGCGGCGAACTGGGCTACGAGCGCGGTTTCACGGTCCCAGCGTCCCCACGCCTGGGATTTTGTTATCGGCACGCTGGCTGGCCGGGGTGTCATTCCAGATGCGTCAGTTCGCGAAAGACTTGAAAGCGGGCATCGATTTCCTCGCGGGTGAGAGATTGCAGGCGTTCGGTGCCAAATCGCTCTACGGCAAACGATCCCATCACGCCTCCGTAGAAAAGCCCGCGCTTCAGTACCTCACGGTTCAACTGCTCTTGCGAGGCAATGTATCCCATGAAGCCGCCGGCAAACGAGTCGCCTGCGCCGGTCGGATCTTTCACTTCTTCAATGGGCAAAGCGGGCGCGCGAAAGGGATGGTGTCCAATGCCGAATGCACCTTCACGAAAGAAAATCGTCGCCCCATATTCGCCGTGCTTGATGACCAGCGCCTTTGGTCCAAGGGCAAGAACCTTGTTTGCCGCCCGCAACAGATTGGTGTCGCCAGCAAGTGATTTTGCTTCGGCATCATTGATCAGTAAAACATCGACCAGCTTAAGCGTCTCAATCAAGTCCGGACGGAAACCGTTGATCCAATAATTCATGGTGTCCCCGCCGGTGAGGCGTACGCCATTCATTCTCTGCCGCACCGCCGTTTGCAAGGTCGGATGAATGTTGCCAAGAAAAAGCAATTTTGAATCCGCATACTCCGGCGGAATCCGAGGCCGAAAGCGCTCGAACACGTTCAGATCAGTGAAAGTGGTTTTGGCTTCGTTCAGGTTATCGAAATACTGTCCGCCCCAGCGAAACGTTTTTCCTTTGGCACGTTCGATGCCTCGGATATCGATCTTACGTTGTTTTAAAACATTCTCGTGCTCGGCTGTGAAGTCGTCGCCCACGACGGCGACGATTCGAACCTCGGTGAAATAGCTGGCGGCAAGCGAAAAAAATGTGCAGGACCCCCCCAGCACATTTTCCACGCTTCCGGAAGGCGTAGCAATGGTGTCGAAGGCAATCGAACCTACGGCAAGGATGCTCATTATGCGGTCTTGGTCTCCAGATATTTTCCCAGGATCAGTTTGAGTTTCTCACGAGTAGCCGCAGGAATTTTGTCACGGTCGGTGAGAATGGCGTGCGCAAGCGCGGCGCCGCATTTGCAGTTTCGCTTGGTCGGCATCGAAGCTACCGTCTGGCGCACCATCTGGCAAGCATTGTCGGCATTCTTCAGCAGCACAGAGACGACTTGATCGACCGTAACCGAATCGTGATGCGGGTGCCAGCAATCGTAATCGGTGACCATGGCCACGGTGACGTAACAGATCTCAGCTTCGCGGGCCAGTTTGGCTTCCTGCAGGTTGGTCATGCCAATCACATCCATGCCCCAACTGCGGTAAACATTGGATTCAGCTTTGGTGGAGAACTGCGGCCCTTCCATGCACAAATAAGTTCCGCCACGCTTGCCGGTAACCTTCGACGTCTTGCAGGCAGCTTCGACAACCTGCGCGAGTTGCGGACAGACAGGATCGGCAAAGGATATGTGAGCAACGATGCCTTCCCCGAAAAAAGTATCCACGCGATGCCGAGTGCGGTCGAAGAACTGGTCGGGAATTACGAACTCGAGCGGCTTATGTTCTTCCTTCAACGAACCGACCGCGGACACGGAGACAATCCGTTCGACGCCGATTTGCTTGAAGCCATAAATGTTGGCCCGAAAATTCAACTCGGTGGGAAGAATGCGATGCCCGCGTCCGTGCCGCGCAAGAAATGCAACTTTGCGGCCTTCGAGTGTTCCCAAAACGTAGGCGTCCGAAGGTTCGCCGAATGGAGTTTGCTGCCGAAGTTCTTTTACGTCGGTAAGGCCAGGCATCGAATACAGTCCGCTGCCGCCAATGATGCCAATTTCCGCTTGTGACAAAAATCCCCCAGAACCACGCGTCTAATCAGTGGAATTCGGATTATACAAAAAATCTTCGGCAGCTATTGCTTCGAGCCGAGAAAGGTGTAGAGTACTCCGCACGGCAGCCTTCCCCCGAGGGCGTCCGTTCGTAGGCACCCTCCGCCGCGAGTTTTATTTCTCGCATCGTGGAGGCATTTGTGAAAAGTCCATTCTTTCTCCGAAACCTGTTATTGCAGGCGGTAGGAGATTCCTCTGTCGGAACCCTGCTTACTCCAGACAACAAGCAATCTCAGTCAGCGCAAAAAATCCGCAAATCTTACCTGCTACTGCTACTGCTGGGCAGCGCCGGAATGGTTTATCCGCTTCTCAAAGCAGAGGAAATTCAGAATTGGGCCGTGGCCCAGGCCAGCCTCATATCGATTCTCGTATTGTTTGCTGCCGCGCTTTGTTTTTGGTGGCAGGCAGAAAGTAGAATCGCCGACTTCTCAGTCGCGGCCGCCACGTATCATCGAGCGCTCCGAAAACTATTGTGGTGTGTTGCCATCGGAGTTCTTGCCATGATTACAATCGCGACTCGGACAGAACACTGGGACGAGGGTATAGTAGCCAGGGCCGTCGGCTACGGCGTGCTGGTAGCGGGGGCCTCTTTCATGTCGGGGCTTCTGGTGGGCTATCTATTCGGACTTCGTCCCGCCGGCAATTCTAAGCAGTCGTCGGGCGAGTCGAATCTGCACCCAAGAACAAATTTGGCCGAGATTGCCGATTGGCTCACAAAACTAATCCTGGGAGCCGGTCTTGTTCAATTGACCAACCTGCCGCATCCGATCTGGAAGCTTGCGAATGCGATCGCCTTGGGAGTAATAGGAGAAGACAGAGCTATCGAAAAACCCAACCCTCCCATGGCGTTGGCTATTATGGGTTTTTTCTCTACCTGCGGCCTGCTGTATGGCTATCTGTGGACGCGGTATGAAGAGGCAATAACCACCGATGCTGCCGCCGATGCTTTGGCGCTCTCCTTGGTTGATCGCTGGTTGAACGGACGTCCTGCGCCGGATGATCAAATGCGATTGGATATGTTGGGCGCTGTGAAGAGCGCGTCCTCGTCAACAAAGATGCGGATATTTCTCCAGGCCGAGCAGTATCGGAAGCCGTCGAGTGAACAAGTGAACGAACGCTCGCTTCCCGTCTTCCAAGCGCTGGTCGAAGCCGACCCGCAGGGAGTTTTTCATCGGAGCAGAGGTCAATACGCGCTTGCTTTAGTGGGGAAAACGAAAGATGCTCAAAATCTTGACGATGACTGGCGCAACGCGCTCGATCTCTTGAACGATGCTATCCGGATTCGCGATTCGTCAGGAGAATCAGGATGGCACGATTATGAATTTGCGCGTGCCATTTGCCGGATCGTGCTTGATCCAAACTTTAAAAAAGAACAGCCGTCGGATGCGCAAACAATCCAATCCATTCGCGCGGATTTGGATAAGGCAAAGGACGTTCCCGAGTCAACCAAAGATGTTATCGATAGAGATCAAGTTGTGAGCAAGTGGGAGAGCTTAATCGCTTCGAAAGCGGCGTAGATTTTGTTGGATTCTCCGCGATCAAGGTTCACGGTTTCATCTGGCCGCAGCTACAGCGCGGTCAAATAGTTCACGTTCGAGTTGCTCAGTCGTCGGCTGATCCAGACTTTCCGTAATCAGCACACCGTCATCTTTAACATCGATCACCACTGGCCCTTCTTCGGTAAGCCAGGTGTGCTTGCCGGCGAGCGATTCGAGTTTTGGCAAATCGGCGGGAGTTGCTCCGTCCTGCGTAACTTCGTGTACATGTTTGTATCGTTTGGCCAGCGATTGAGCGTAGATGGCGGCGAATGCAGCCGCCTTCGGGCTGCTGGCCCATCGTGAAACATACAGTATCGCCAGCGGCGCTGACGGGTCGGCTTTAGGGCGGCCAGCGTAGTAGTAGCCTCCGCGCCATTGCGGATACAAATTGTGCGACGCATCTGTGCCTGCGTATTGATCCACCAGAATCGCGACGTCGAACTCTCCCATCGCTCCCAAGTCAAAGCGATCGTAATTCTTGAAGTCCTTTTCGAAATCAGGCAGGCGCATGGGTTCGATAGATTCGCCAGAAAGATATGTTTTCGGCTCCATGATTTGGCGCGTGGTGTGTGGTGGGTCGCGAAGAGTGGCGGTAAACGCTTTTTCCTTCCCGCCAGCACGAAGCAATTCCACCTCGAAATCCAAGCCGTAGCGATAAGGGAACGTCAACTCTTCTTTCAGAAAGACCGGAGCGTTCTTGAATTCGGGCGAGTCAGCGGTGCCCACGAGCATGCCTTCTTTCAAAGCATTGGCGATTTGCGGAGAACTTAGAATGGATTGCCCCGTGGGTTCGAGCATGTAGTCAATAAGCACAACCATGGCTTGCCCCTCAACCACGGCCTGGCGGGCTTCGCTGATCTCATCGTTTTCAATGTCGGTGCTGGTGGGCTGTTTCTTTTCCGCGAGGTCGGTGTCGCCAATCCTCATCCATTTTTCTAATCCGAAATTTTGGTCCTGCAACGCATGAGTGAGTTCGTGCGCCATCACCGGACGTTGCTGCTCAATGTCGACCCAATCGAGCAGATTCACAGTTTTGGTTTTCATGTCGTAATAACCGGCCACTTGTTCGCGCAGCAGCGCTACCAGAAAAGTTTGCAAATCGAAATCTCGCGGCAGAAGGCCGAACTTCTTGAGCACCAGTTCGGAGCGCCGCAGGCGCTGTGCGTCCTTGTCTTCACTCATCGTCTTTTCCAGATACGCCACCACCTCGTCGCGGCTGGTGAGACGGCGTTTGATTTCTTTCTTGATGGGCAAGCCAGTGTCTTTACTGGCGAACTGAAGTATCTGATCGACGTCGTGGAAAAGCTCCTCGGCTTCTTTGGGAGAGATTTTCTGTTCCGGAGTGCCGGCGTCAGCACCGGGCGCCTTCTGATCCTGCTGCGGTTGTGAGGGGGGCGTTGTCGCGTCTTTCTGCGATGGTGGTGCCGGTGCTTGCGCCGAGGTCCACAATGCCGAAATCAATAGCAGACTGGTGAATGCAAGCGGAAACCATATTTTTCGATACAATTTCTTCGATTCAGTCATTGGGCCCATTTATGTCCGTAGATGATCCTCGCCAAATTGCGGCAGATTACTTTCAAAAAGCGTACGCGCTGCAGATGCAAGGTGAGTACCAGCAAGCCATCGAGTTCTACACCCGCTCCATCGAGACCTTCGCGACCGCCGAAGCTTACACGTTCCGCGGTTGGACGTACTCATTCCTCGGCGACTACGATCGCGCTATCGCCGAATGCTTGCAGGCGATTAAAGTCGATCCAGATTTCGGCAATCCTTATAACGATATCGGGGCTTACCTGATTGAACAAGAGAAATGGGATGAAGCCATACCATGGTTTCTAAAAGCTATTTCCGCGCCGCGCTACGACGCGAGGCCTTATCCGCATTTCAATTTAGGCCGGGTGTACGAGCACCGTCGAAATTGGCAGAAGGCAAAGGAGTGCTACGCAACCGCTTATTCGATGGATAAGCGCTACACCGCTGCGCTTGCAGGCGTGCGAAGATTGCGGGCTGCCTTTAACTGACACGTCTAGCCTCTGGAACTGGGCCCATCCGCGTTATATCCTCGGAGCGTGCGGCGTCCGCTTGCCTCTGGCAACTCTCCAACTCCGGGCTTGATCCTGGGACTTGTCATTACCTTGGCTGCAGTAATGGCTTACTCGTGGTACATCACAGTGCAGATCTCGGGGCTGCGGGAGCTGCAAAATGATCTTGCCGGACGCAATCGCAAAGACTCGTTGCAACTTTTGCGCATTCAAAATGACCTAAACTCGCTTGCTCTGGCGATGCGAGACATGCTTGACAATGACGAACCTTATCCGCTCACCGCATGGTCGGCGCAGTTTCAGCGTATCCGTGCCGACTTGGACAATGCTCTTAGACTCGAAGAACAGGTTGCAGTCGCTGAGCGCACGCCCGAGCAAAGAGAATTTCTAGGCAATTCGACAGCGCAATTCTGGGATGCTGTTGACCGCACGTTCGGGCTCGCTCGCGACGGGAAAGAGGCAGATGCACGTGCTCAAATTCGCGTGTCGTTGCAAGCACGCCAGGCGGCACTCAGCACGGCAGTTGCGCGGCTGTTGGTACAAAATAATGAGAGCGAAGAGCAGGTAGCGTTGCGCATCGGACGCATTTATGATCGTGTACAGCGCCAGGTGTATTTATTCTTCGCGGCGATTTTGACGGCGATCCTGCTCACCAGTCTCTACCTCATACAATCCAACCGGCGCCTGTTCGCGCAACTCGCAGCACTCTCCGAGCAACGCAGTGAACTAGCGCAGAAATTGATTGCAACGCAAGAGTCCACTTTGCTGCACATATCGCGCGAACTTCACGATGAGTTCGGACAAATCCTGACCGCGATTGGCTCCATGCTAAGCCGCGCGCGAAACCATGTGCCCGAAGACTCCCCGCTGCGCGGCGAATTGCGGGAAGTCTCGGAGATCGCGCAGTCTACGCTCGAAAAAGTTCGCAGTCTTTCGCAGGCGCTGCATCCCGTCATGCTGGACGAGGCCGGTCTGGAGAGTACGATTGACTGGTACATCCCGGTAGTAGAAAGGCAAACCGGAATTACCATATCCTATGCGAAATCAGGAACCCCATTTCCGGTGGATGGAAACGTCGGCATTCATATTTACCGGATTTTGCAGGAGGCGTTGAATAATATTGCGCGCCATTCCGGGTCCAATGAGGCGTGGGTGCGGCTTCGTTTTATGGCGCAGGCTCTGGAACTTGAGATTGAAGATCACGGTGTGGGATTTGTGGAACGCTCCGCAAGATCAGGCATTGGATTGGTCGCCATGCGCGAGCGCACGGAATTGCTGGGAGGCACGATTGTGTTTCTCAAGCCAGCGGAGGGTGGAACTCTCGTTCGGTTGAAAGTCCCAATGGAGACGCATGTCCAATAAGATCTCGGTTTTGCTGGTTGACGACCACAGCCTGGTGCGTCGCGGTTTTCGCCGCATCCTCGAGGACGCACCCGACATTGAAGTGGTCGGTGAAGCCAGCGACGGAGCCGAAGCGGTTAAACTTGCAGCCCAACTGCGTCCGCGGCTGATCGTCATGGACTGCGCGCTTCCAGGGATGAGTGGGCTGGATGCGACTCGCCGCATTCTTAGTAAGCTTCCAGAAACTGCCATCTTGATGCTGACTATGCATTCCGAAGAAACCTGGGTGCATCAAGCTCTGGATGCAGGCGCTCGCGGCTACATCCTGAAAAGCGCCGTGGATATGGAACTGGTGACTGCGATTCGACGAGTGGCAGAGGGCGAAGTCGTTCTCGACCCGCAAGTATCTCGTACGACGACATTGAAAGGCGAGCGCAATTCCGGGCTCACGGTGCGCGAACTCGAGGTGTTGAAATTAATCGTCGCCGGCAAATCGAATAAGGAAATCGCCGCCGACCTTGATCTGAGCGCGAACACGGTAGCTGTTCACCGAGCCAATATTATGGATGCACTTGGAATCCATAAGACCGCCGATCTGGTGGTTTATGCCATTCGCGCCGGCTTGGTGAACATCCGGTGAACCGCAGATCTTTCCTCCTTAGCCTTGCCGGCGCAGCCTCGGCTTCAGTTCTGCCGTTCCACTTGGTCGGAGCGGAAACATTCAACCCGGGCTTCCGGCTCGCGGACGTGACAAACGCAACAGGAATTAATTTCCAGCACAACAGCGGCGCTTACGGCGGCAAGCTTCTTCCTGAAACCCTCGGATCGGGCTGCGCCTTTCTCGACTACGATCGCGATGGCTGGCAGGACATCCTCCTTGTTAATGGCATGGACTGGCCTAGCCACAAGCGGCAAACCTCCACGCTGCGGCTCTATAACAACAATCATGATGGAACTTTCAGCGACGTAACTCACAAAGCCGGACTCGATGTAGAAATGTACGGGATGGGCGTGGCCGTGGGCGATTACAACAACGATGGATTTCCTGACATCCTTATTACCTGTGTTGGCCAGAACCGGCTATTCAAAAATACTGGGAAGGGAACTTTCGTTGATGTGACGCAGGCCAGTGGACTCGGCCATCGTCAGGCGCTGAGCACTTCCGCGTTGTGGTTCGATTACGATCGCGACGGCCATCTTGATTTGTTCGTTTGCAATTATGTGAAGTGGTCGCCCGAGCACGATGTGTTCTGCAGCCTCGATGGCAAACACAAATCGTATTGCACGCCCGAAGCCTACCGCGGCGAGACTTGTTGGCTCTTTCACAACCGCGGCGACGGCACTTTCGAAGATGTAACGGCGACCAGCGGAATTTTCGACAGCAGTTCGAAGTCGTTGGGCGTGGCCATGCTCGACTATGACCAGGACGGCTGGCCCGACCTTCTGGTAGCCAACGACACCCAGGCGAACAAGCTTTACCGCAATGCGCGCAACGGTACATTCAAAGACGTTGCGGTCGAGGCGGGAATCGCGTTCAGCGCCGATGGAAAAGCGCGCGCCGGAATGGGAGTGGATGCAGCCGATTTCGATAATTCAGGCGCGACCGGCGTGGCCATTACGAATTTTGACAACGAAATGATCGGACTGTATCGGCCCGCTGGCAATGGCACCTACGAAGACATCGCGACGCAATCCGGGGTCGGACTTCCATCGAAAACAACTTTGGGATTCGGCTGCATGTTTGCCGATTTGGACCTCGATGGTTTCCTGGATTTGATCGCAGCCAACGGCCACATCGACGACACCGTGCGCAGCATCCGCGGCAATGTTGGTTATGCGCAACCGCCCCAGCTTTTTTTGAATAGCGGGAAGCGGACTTTCCGCGATATCAGTTCCGAGGTCGGTGACGCATTTCGCCAGCCGAAAGTGGGGCGCGGCCTCGCCTACGGCGACTTCGATCGCGATGGCGATCTCGACATTCTCATGACCACGAACAATGGCCCCGCGTATCTTTATCGAAACGATCAGCTGGCAGGAAACCGGAGTATCCGCTTTCGTTTAGTAGGTAAACAATCGAACCGCGACGCAATCGGCGCAGCGGCGCGCATCCATTACGAAGGCACGGTGCAATCGCGCATGGTGAAAAGCGGCTCAAGTTATTTGTCACAATCCGAATTGCCGGTGACGTTCGGCGTGGGAAAGCGCGACAAGATCGAACGCGTGGTCATCCAGTGGCCGAACGGCAGAACTGAAGAATATAAAAATCTCGCAGCAGGCAAGGCTTATGAGTGCGTGGAGAGCGAGGGGATTACGTCGGGAGCTTTCTAGGATCATTGCAATTCTTGCTCGTAGTTCCGCGAATGTTACGTGCGATTCGCGTGTGCACCGCCGATCTGAGTAGAATGGCCGAAGCTTCCGTGACATGAACCAAGTAGCGCCGCCGTCTCGGCGGCTGTCGTGGGGGCGTCCTCGCCCGCACCGGCGAAGGCAAGATGCCTTCGCGACAGCCGGCAGGATGCCGGCGCTACTAGAGATGTGCAAGGAGACGATGAATGTTGAGACGGCGCGCAACTCTTATGCTGACGGTCGTTTTTTCTATCGCGATTATCTTTGTAGCTGTTTTGCAGGCTGAGGCGAATCCGAAAATGCAAAAGCAATCATTTGGCAAAACCGATGACGGACAGCAGACCGATCTTTACATTTTGACGAACCAGAACGGCATGGAAGCCGCGATCACCAACTACGGAGGCACGGTTGTTACTCTGAAAGTTCCCGACCGCAACGGCAAGATCGACGATGTGGTACTCGGCTACGACAAACTCAACGACTACGAGGCCGGCAAAGCTTATTTCGGTGCAATCGTAGGACGTTACGCCAACCGAATCGCGCACGCCAAATTCACGCTGGACGGCATCACCTATACCCTGCCGAAGAATGACGGCGACAATCACTTGCATGGCATCTTCAACAAGCGGGTATGGAATGCGAAAGACGTCTCGAGCAACGCCGGGCAGGCGCTAGAACTCACCTACGTCAGCAAGGATGGAGAAGACGGTTTTCCGGGAAACTTGTCCGTCAAGGTCGTCTACACGTTAACCGACCAGAACGAACTCAAAATCGATTACAGCGCTACCACTGATAAAGATACAGTGCTGAATCTAACGAATCACTGCTACTTCAACCTGGCGGGGCAGGGCAATGGAGACATTCTGCAAACGAAGCTGATGATTCGCGCCGACCGCTTCACCCCGGTCGACGCCACCCTGATTCCAACCGGCGAACTGCGAAGTGTGAAAGGAACTGCGTTCGACTTCACGACTTCTACCGTTATCGGCGCACGCATCGATCAAGACGACCAGCAATTGAAGCTTGGACACGGCTACGATCACAATTGGGTACTGAACAACGCTACAGCGGGATCTCTATTCGCAGCGGCGCAAGCTTACGAACCCCATTCCGGACGCGTGCTCGAAGTTTCCACTACCGAGCCCGGCCTCCAGCTTTATACCGGCAATTTTCTAGACGGGATTCGCGGCAAGGCAGGCAAAGTCTATAACCGCCGCGATGCCTTCTGCCTCGAGACCCAGCATTTTCCAGACTCGCCAAACCATCCGCAATTTCCTTCCACGGTTCTGAAGCCGGGCCAGCATTTCCAGTCGGCGACAGTCTACAAATTCTCGACCAAGTGACCGCCAGTCGAGCGAGACAATTGTTGCCCTTGGGCTCCCGCAGGTTCATCTAAGCTCATCTCCAGATTTTCGTGGATCGTGCCTAGTCGCCAGGCTGCGCCCCTCGCAGTCTTATATGACATTTCATACAGAAACTGAGCACGTCTATACAAATAACAGTAGCCACAAAACATCACAGCTGATAACCGCTTTGTTTGTAACGAGAAATTAACAATTTGTGTGGATGTTAAATTGCAAAGTTGTGTCTACGAACGTAACTTTTTGTAACTCAAGCTCGGCCGGGGGCGTCCGGATTTGAGGACACAAAGTTCGTAAGTTTCTGCTGGGTCGTTTCTAAGAAGTTGGTCTGGCGATTCTGTAGACGCCGCGTCAGGCCAGGTTTTTCAAGACATTCAACATGCACCTCGTTCGGACACAATTATCCGCGACCGCCGGTCTGACACCACTCACCCAGGAGCCCAATTTCATGACCAACTTAGCGCACAGAAGCAAGTTCAATTTCAGCGAGTTAGAGGCGAAATCTATGAATCGACAGTTCTCTGCCACAAAAATTTTGCTAATCGCATTTGCGATGTTGAGTTTGATAGTCCTAAATGCCGGCATCGCGCAGGGTCAAGCCATCAGTGGCAACCTGACCGGAATCGTGACAGACGCCTCCGGCGCCGCCGTAAACGGTGCGACTGTCGAAGCCGTAAATCTCGGCACGGGTCAGAGGCTGTCCGCTACCACTAGAGGTTCGGGTGAATATGTGTTTACCAATTTACCCGTCGGAACTTATCGGATTACGGTTACATCCTCCAATTTCCGGACCACGACGTTAGAAAACGTGCAGGTGGAGTTGAACAAGACCCTGACCGCCAATGTGCAACTGCAGGTTGGTACCAGTGCGACTACCGTGGAAGTTTCCGGGGTTGCCCCGCCCGTGGACACAACGACGGCCCAGCTACAGACCAGCTATAACGACCAACTGTCGCAGGATCTGGGCCTGACCTCGACCGGTGGAGTCGGGGGCGGCGTTCTAAACCTCTCGATGTTGAATCCTGGCGTGACCAATGCGAGCGCCATGGGACTTGGCATGGGTCCGTCCGTTGGAGGCCAGCGTCCCCGCGACAACAACTTCGACGTCGAGGGCGTGGATAACAACAACAAAACGGTGACCGGAGCCCTGCTCACGGTTCCACCCGAAGCGGTCCAGGACTTCACGCTGATCTCCAACCAGTTCAATTCCGATTTCGGCCACTCGTCGGGCGGCCAGTTCAACACCACGGTGAAAAGCGGCACCAATACCTTTCACGGCTCACTGTATGAATACTTCAGAAACCGCAACCTTAACGCTGTAGATGAAACTTGGGTGCAGCAGGGACTGACCAGCAATCCGCGCCTTGACAATAACCGCTTCGGCGCCACTTTCGGTGGGCCAATCATCAAGAACAAGCTGTTCTTCTTTACCGACTTCGAGCGCAACCCCATTGGCTACATTTCCGTCGGCGGCGGCGCGGTTGCGGCACCCACGGCGGCTGGATTGGCGGCAATCGCGACCGATCCCGGCCTTAACCAGAACAACTTCTCGATCTTTAAGCAGTACGTACCGGTGCCATCTGCCGCGACCGGTTGCATCGGGTACAACGGAACGGCGAACGGCGCGGTCGTCTCCCCATTCAACGCCCCCCCCAACGGCTCATGCGGGATGGGTCAGGTGGAAGTAGGGAACGTCTCAATTGTGCCGGCCACGTGGCAGAGTTGGACAAACTTTGTCCAGAGTGTCGACTACAATATGTCCGAGAAAGATCAGATCCGTGTCCGCTTCCTCTACAACAAACAGTACGAACTGGACAATGGGGCTCAGCTAGCGCCCTTTTTCACCAACCTTCCGCTAACCTTTGACCTGGCCACTATCAGCGAATACCACACCTTCACGCCCACAATCACCAACGAATTCCGGGTGGGCTTCAATCGCTTCTCCGAGGATTTCACGGTTGGCCCGCAGAAGTTTCCGGGACTGGATGCATTTCCCAACATAGTCCTCAATGATCTCGGCTCCGGTCTTAACATCGGTCCCGATGGCAACGCTCCTCAGTCTACCATCCAGAATTACTATGGGTTTGTGGATAACCTCAGCTGGCTCAAAGGCAAACACAACCTGAAGTTCGGAGCCGAGTATCACTGGTACATCTCGCCCCAGTCGTTCACGCAACGGTCTCGCGGTGATTACGAGTGGAACGAAACGCAGATGTATCTGGAGGATTACTCGCCAGACTATTTCGGTCAGCGCAGTACCGGCTCTACCACCTACTACGGGAACGAGAATGCGATCTACTGGTACGTAAATGACACCTGGAAAGTAAATCAGCACCTCAGTCTCAACCTCGGTGCACGCTATGAATACACCACCACTCCGGAAGGTGAAAACCGCCAAGCTCTTAACCACATTGCCGACACGCCGAGCGTGCTGATTCCACAAGCCAACAACCAGCCGCTCGTATTCGACAAGCCCCGCGCTCCCAAGAACAACTGGGCACCGCGGCTTGGTTTCGCGTATTCGCCGGGAACCAGCGGCGAGACTTCCATTCGCGGAGGCTTCGGCTTGGCTTGGGACACGCTATACGACAACATCGGCATTCTCGCCGTGCCGCCGCAGGTGGGGTCGACCAACAACTCCAACGCTTCTGTCATTACGCCAGGGTTTCTCGCCGGGGGAGGATTTCCGGCAGGAGGAGGCAGTGGTGTCACCATATTGACGCGTCCTGAGGCAATCGCCGCCACGGCGAGCTGGATCCCGCCTAACGTAAAGGATCCATATTCCGTCAACTGGAACTTCGGTATCCAACACTCCTTTGGCAAGAATTACACGGCAGAGGTCAACTATGTCGGTACTCAAGGCCATGCCTTGAGCTTTCAGGACATTATCAACTTGCAGTCGGTCGTTACCCCGCAGACGGGCCTTCCGACTTATCTGCAGGCGCCCAGCCAAGCGACGCTCAACGCCTTGCCCAATAGCCTAAACAACCTCCTCGCCCTGCAAGGTGCTAACCTGATTCCGGCTAATTTAAACGCGGCTGGCTTCAACAACAGCATCCTTACCAGCTTCATTCCCGCCGGCTGGTCCAAGTATAACGGGCTTGAGGCTGCGCTTAACCGTCGTATGAGCAATGGGCTAACCGTCAGAGCCTCTTACACGTGGAGTCACACCATTGACAACAGCACGGCGGACTTCCACAGCACCAACCTCACTCCTCGTAGGCCACAGGACTTCTTTAGCTTCAATGAGGCCGACAAAGCCAACTCCGCCTTGGATCGCTCACAACGCTTTACCTTAGCCATGGTTTATGACTTGCCGTACTTTAAGACCGGTAGCTGGCTGATGAGAAACGTAGTTGGCAACTGGAACTTTAGCCCGGTTTACACCTATGAGAGCGGAGAATGGGCGACCGTGCAATCCGCGCGGGACGCTAACCTGAACCTTGATTCTGCGGGCGATCGGGCAATCTACAACGCAGCGGGCGTGCCGGGAACGGGCAGCGACGCAACACCGCTGTGCAATGGCAACGGTGACTGCAGCCTGCCAACTGCAAACATCGTCGCGTACCTGGCCACCAATCCCACCGCCCAGTATATCCGCGCCGGCACCGGTGCCATAACTGACACCCGGCGCAATACGCTGCAAACACCCGCCACAAACAACATCGACCTGGCGATTTACAAGAGCCTGAACATAACGGAAAGATACCAATTCAGGTTAGGAGCGCAATTCGCCAATATCATCAACCACCCTCAGTACATTCCCGGAACCAACCCCGGGTTCGGACTGGGAGTGAACGATGTCGCCGGCTTCAGCACAACCAGCAGCTCCTATACGAACTACCTCACGCCTGGCAAAACGGAATTCAACCAGCCGCAAACTGTATTTGCCAGCAATGCCCGCACGATTGCGATTGTGGCGAAGTTTATTTTCTAGCCCTTACTGTCCGGTAAGGCACACCCAGGGGAGCCTCCAGGCTCCCCTGATTTTTTCGCCCAGCAGCAATCTGTTTCGCTTATTTGTCACGATACAACCTGTCCCTGCCCGAGAGCTGCTCGAGTAATCCTGAATCCGACCTCAGTCAGTTAGCGTCAGACATAGAGAGTTCATTATGAAAATTCTGGTCATCGGCGCGGGAGCAGTCGGAGGATACTTCGGCGGCCGCTTAACCCAGGCGAACCGCGATGTCACTTTTCTCGTTCATCGCAAACGAGCCGAAGCCCTAAAGGCCAACGGACTTCAAATCGTCAGCCCGCACGGCGATGTGACGCTGCGCCCGAAAACCATCGTCGCCAACGAGATTAACCGACCGTATGACCTCATCCTGCTGGGAGTAAAGAATTATGCGCTCTCCGCCGCTATAGATGATTTCGCGGCTGCTGTAGGACCTGAGACTATGATTCTTCCGTTCCTGAACGGCATGAGTCACATGGATCGTCTGATTGAGCGCTTTGGCAAGCACGCCGTTCTGGGCGGAGTCTGTCTGGTCGCAACCGAGGTCGATCAGGAGGGTCGTATCCTGCAGCTCGCAGGTTTCCAAAAGCTCATTTACGGCGAGCTTGACGGCGCGATCACCCCGCGGCTCGAAAGAGTCGATGCCGCGCTTCAAGGCTCTGGCTTCGATACCGCAATGTCGACTCACATCCTGCAGGACATGTGGGAAAAATGGATGATGATCGCAAGCGTAGGCGGCATTACCTGTCTGCTGAACGGAAACATCGGCGAGATCGTCGCCACTCCCGGAGGCGCTGACTTGTCTCTCGCGATACTACGCGAGTGTTCGGATATCGCCCGCGCCTGTGGACATCCGCCATCCGCGTCATTCCTCGAGCAACAATCCCCGTATCTCACAACCCCAGGTTCGCAGTTGACCTCTTCGATGTATCGCGACCGCAAGAACGGCGCGCCAGTCGAGGTGGATAGCATTCTCGGTGATCTTCTCGAACGTGGAAAGAAATCCGGATTGAAGACGCCAACACCCCTCCTGCAAGCCGCCTTTGTAAATCTCTCGATTTACCAGCGGTCGCTGATGGAGGCCGGGCATCCCACCCGGCCAGACGGGCGAGGCGCCCGGCCTCCATCGAACTCGACGTCGTGACTCTCTGTGCCCACCATCCATTAGGTAAGCAAGGATCACTCACGAACCTTAGTTTGAGGCAACCAATTTAACAGCGCCATCCTCCAACCACGCGCCCACTACGTCTGCGTCAAAACTGGAGAATATCCGTGAAAAACCTGCCCCTGGCCTCAATGCCAAAAACAATTCTGCGTTCGGCAACTATCGCCCTAGCATTTGCAGTCCTGTTTGGGCCCCTCGCGGCGCAAACGGTGCAAGCCCAGACCTATACAGTCCTCTATACCTTCACGGGAGTACCCGACGGTGCGGAGCCGGAAGCGGGGTTGGTCCGCGATGCCGAAGGAAACCTATATGGCACCACTCTGGCTGGCGGAGATTCCACTTGCAATCAGTTGGGTTGCGGAGTCGTTTTCAAGGTCGATACGGCGGGAAAGGAAACTTTGCTGCACTCGTTTAAGCGTGGAAACGGATACGGAGAGTTTGAGTGGGCGGGCCTTACCTTGGATTCGCAGGGGAATCTTTTCGGGACCAGGGTCGCTCCCAATGTCGGGATAGCGTTTGAGCTAACCCCGTCGGATAAGTTTGCGGTCCTGCATAATTTTCACCGCGCAACTGGAGGGTTAGACCCAGAGGCACGGGTAGTTCTAGACTCATCAGGGAATCTCTATAACACTACCGCCACAGGAGGGAATTCCACTGAGAGCGGCGTTGTATTCAAGCTCGATAAGTCTGGCAACGAAACTGTGCTTTATACCTTCACATGTCCGGAATGTAATGGACATTCGGGTGGGGGATTTGGATACCCCCTGGGCGGAGTAATTCGAGATTCAGCCGGGAATTTGTTCGGCACGGCGGCCGGCGGGACGGGCAGAAAAAGTCCTTGTTTTAGCTATGGCTGTGGTGTCGTGTACAAGGTGGATAAGGCCGGAGTGGGCACGATTCTCTACAGCTTCAAAGGAGGGAAGGACGGCCTAAAGCCCACTGGAAACTTAATCATGGATGCAGCCGGAAATCTCTATGGAACAACAGCCTTCGGTGGGGCACCTCCGTGTCCGTATAACTATGGCTGCGGGACCGTCTTTAAAGTGGACCCGAGCGGCAAAGAGACGGTGCTTTATCGCTTTACAGGTGGAAAGGATGGCGCTATTCCCACCGGCGGTTTGGCTAGGGATCGGCAAGGAAACCTCTATGGAACCACCAATTTTGAAGGAGCTGAAGGATGTTTCATGAACACCTACGGCTGTGGCACGATATTCAAAGTCGCTCCCAGCGGGGCTTTCACTGTTCTGTACACGTTTCAAGGTGGCACAGACGGCGGATTTCCTAACCCTGACCTGGTTTGGGACGAGGCTGGGAACCTCTATGGCACGACGGGCGCTGGTGGCAGCAACTCATGTCAAAGTTATGGAAGCTGCGGCGTAGTATTCAAGATTAGGCCTTGATGCCAGCGTGGCGGGAAAAAAGACAGGGCCAACTGAACGCAGTCGTCATTAGCGAAACTGCCGGACGTCGCCGATTACTGCAGCGGATTCTTCGCCTGAAGACTATGCAAGCTCGTCAACACGCAATTGGGATTGTTGCCGCCGTGCTGATTATCGCTGCGATTCCGAGGGCCGCTGCGTCGTTTGCGAATCTGGAGGGATGATGATTTTCAGCTGCGAACCGCAGCCATCTGTCGCTGCATCCAGCCCCAAGCGGTTGAGACGCTATCCTTCAACGACCGTTTGGTTTTCCAGTTGAGAACCTTCAGCGCTCGCGCTGGATCGGCGACCAGCGAAGGCGGATCGCCCGCTCGCCGCGGCACAATCTTAACTGGCACTTTTTTCCCGGTAACTTCTTCAACCGTGTGAATGACGTCCTTCACCGATGAGCCTTGACCTGTCCCAAGGTTAACCGTGAACGATGGCTTGCCACTGGTCAAATGTTGCAGAGCAATGACGTGAGCCTCCGCCAGATCGACCACATTCGTGTAATCGCGAATGCAAGTGCCGTCGGGTGTTGGATAGTCCGTGCCGAAGACTTGCAGCTCTCCGAAGCCCGCCGCCGCCCGCAGCGTAAGCGGGATCAAGTGTGGCTCCGGATCGTGACATTCGCCAATCTCTCCGCTTTCATCCGCACCGGCCGCGTTGAAGTAGCGCAAGCTGGCATAGCGCAGCCCATAGGCGGTGTCATAGGATTCCAGCGCCTGTTCGAAGAACGCTTTTGAGACTCCATATGGATTGCAAGGAACCCGCGGATTGTCCTCAGTGATTGGTGACGTGTGAGGAATACCGTAGACGGCGCAAGTTGAGGAAAAAATGAACGGGTGTTTCTTGCCCGCGTCCAGCACTGTATTCAACACTGAGAGTCCGCCCTCGACATTGTTCAAATAGTACTTGCGAGGATTGGTTACGGATTCGCCGACGAAGTGTTTGGCGGCAAAATACATGACCGCATCGGTTTGCTTCAGTGCGTCCAACAGTTTTTGGCTGTCGCGAACGTCCCCAACCATCATCTCGAACCCGCGGGTAAGAAACTCAAAGCCAGTGGACAGGTTGTCGTAAATGAGAACCTCAAAGCCGGCCCTCCGTAACACCCGCGCCGTCTGACTGCCGATATAACCCGCTCCGCCAACCACAAGAACTTTCACGCAATCTCCGCTTCTCGCCCTCAGATTTCCGCTTGGATACTTAGAACGGCCAATAAAGAATAAACATGGATAAGAATCTTCGCCAGACACGGACGTGCAACGTCCAATTCGATCATTCAGAATAAGCCACGCACCCAGGCCCGTCAATGCAAAGGACACCCGAATCTACGCACGAAAACAATCAGAAGGTCGTGGTCAACCGGAGATCGTAGCTGCGCGGCGGAGCGATGGCATTGCCGGAAAAAAGACCGGCGAAGTCAATCAAATTAAGCCGGTTGTTCAGATTCTGTACATCACCTTGAAAGCGCACGCTCCGCTTGTCCTTCTTCCAGAGATCAGCTCCGGCCGAGAGATCGATAGCCAGCGAGGGTCTTACCCGACTCGTTGCGAAGTTCACACGATTCACAATTTCCTGGCCATATTGCGCCACAGCTTGTTGTTCGGTTCCGTCAAATTCCACCGGCAGACCGCTCCCGTATTCGCCGCCGAGCGCCCCCCAAAATCGCTCCGCGAGTTGATAGCGAAACCGCGTCCGCACCGTATTGCGCTGGTCCTGAGTAACCCAAAAATGTCCGTTGGTCTGACTGAGGGCATTATTCGCCTGATCGCCGAGAAACAGGCCGCCTGTGACGGGCAGATACGCAGACCCCACCATGTAGGAGTAACTCACGAATCCGGACAGCCGCCCCCAATGGGGAAGATCAAGCTTGCCCTCAGCTCCATAAATGTTCGCCTTGCGAAAAGCGATCGGGAAGCTGACAGCTGTATTGAGCAATTGGTCATCGTCGGCGAAGTTGCTCACGTTGCGGTCGAAGCCGTTCACGTCCAGCCGCAGCTTTTGAAAAAAGCCCTTGGTGAATCCAACCTCATAATAGTTGCCGTGCGACGGTTGCACAGGTATGCGCAGAACCTCAGGATCCAGGGAAACCACCGCAGCGGAACTGGAAAGCAGAATGTTCTCGAAATCCGGAGTCTGGAAAACTCGGTCGTAAGAGGCATGTAACACGAGATCGGCAGATTGGAAATAACGTGACACACCCAGCCGCGGGCTCACCGCGTTCTGGTTTAATAGTAGCTGATAGTGATCCCAGCGCAGGCCTGCGCTGATCGTCCATTTGCCCGCGCGAATCAGGTCTTGCACAAACGCTGATTGCTCAAGATCCGGACGATTTGCGGCGAAGTTAAATGTGGCTGGAGTTCCCGGATCGAATTGAGTAAAGTCCGTAATCACGTCGCTGAACTGTTCCCGCAGAAACGTAGAGTCGGACTCAACCCCGGCTTTCCACTCTTGATTGCCGTGATGAATGGAAATCGTTCCTTTGAAATATCCTTCTCGAAAGCCATTCTGCTGGAAAACAATAATAGGAGTCGAAAACGGATTCGATGTGAACCCCTCCGAATCGTCCCGAACCATTCCGTGTAAATCTCCCACCACGTTCTGCGAAAACACATGCTGATAGGAAACGATTCCCATGGTTTCAAGATTGTTTCGGTCTTGCCGCTGCCCCGCCGCCTCCTGCACCAACTCGTTAGGCACGAGAAAACGTGAAAACTCATGGCGAACCGAAAAACTCAAGCGGTCGTGATTGCTGAAATCCCGCTCGTAGCTTGCGCCGAAGTCGCCAGTAGTGGCGTTGTTGGTGAAGTTCTGCAAAACGGGAGGATTTAAATATCGGTTGGTCATTGCGCCCTCGGCGTTGACACCCACCGTGTTTTTTCCCCACTCATATTGAGTTAAAAGGTAGCCATCCGCTGTGTTGAAACTCCCGCCTCCAAACACCGCCTCGCCGTGAAGGCCGAGCCCCGGATCTTTGGTCGTGGCCATTTCGACGACACCACCCATTTTTCTTCCATACTCCGCCGGAATGCCCGCGGTATAAATGCTCATCGACTGCACATCATCGGCTTCGATCTCCGGACCAAAACTCGGAGAACGGTTATCGGTAAGCGGAATGCCATCAACCACCAGTTGCGTCTGATATTCCGACCCGCGCGGATGCAACACCGCATTGCCCTCATATAGCCAGCCCGGCTGGGAGTTAATCAGATCCTGCAGCGACCGGCCCGGCAGCGAGGTCGTTCTGTCTGCGATCGTATCCTTGCCAATTCGATTGATCGTCCCCGAGCGATGCGGATCGATCAGCGTATCCGCATCGTTGACAGTTACGGAAGTGCTCATGGGGGCGATTCTCAGCGTCACGTGATATTCGGCAGGGATAGCGGACCGCACTTCAACGGAATCAGAAAATGGTGCGAACCCTTCACGCTGCACCTCGACGCGATAAACGCCGAAAGGAAGTAGTTTGGCCACCACATTTCCGGCGTCGTCGGTAAGCAAAGTCTTGCGAATTTGATTAGCTTCGCTGACCAACTGCACCGAGCTTTTTACCCCGAGCCCCGCCGGGTCGGTAACTTTAATCCTCAATTCTCCAGTATTGCTCTGCGCGCCGAGAGGAATTGCCAACGACAGGAGCGCCGAAAACAGAAAGACAAGACGAATCTTCATGATCAAACGAAATTCCACGGCGAATCTCAGCGTCTACGCGCTCCGCGATTCTCTAAGTGTTAGCTTGCTTGCTGCCGCGGTTAATGCTTCACCCAGTTCGGATACTTCGATTTGATCAATGAGGTGGCAGCCGAGACGGCGGCGTGTCGCGGAATCCAGACGGAAACGCATGGTCATTTGATTCTAACCGCCGCGCAGGCGAAACGGTCTATCCGAACCATGCGTTCAAACAGTAACTGCCCACTAAAAAATCTGTCACTCTGAGCGTAGCGAAGAACCTATGCAAGTTTCTCAGCTACCAGCGCTATCGTTAGCATCCGAGGTCGCGCTTTTCTCCGGCCGCAGCAAGGGAAACAGAATCACATCGCGAATAGTATGGGAATCAGTCAACAACATCGCCAGCCGATCAACGCCTACGCCAACGCCGCCAGCCGGCGGCATGCCGTAAGACAGCGCGCGAATGTAGTCTTCATCCATCTGATGCGCCTCTTCGTCCCCGCGCTCGCGTTCCCGAAGTTGCTGTTCGAAACGCTGGCGCTGATCTTCGGGATCATTCAGTTCGCTGAAGCCGTTAGCAATTTCCATCTTGCCGGCGAAAATCTCCCAGCGCTCGGTCCAATCAGGTTCGTCCGCTTTCTGCTTGGAGAGCGGCGACACCGCGGTAGGGAACTCGTAAATGATCGTTGGCTGCGTGAGATGAGATTCGGCGACAACCTCAAAGAGCTCAGCGATCGCCTTTCCCAAATTGCCGCCTTGTTGCAGGCCAACACGAATGCGACCAAATGCTCCCAGCAACATACCCGGGGTTCCTGCCGGAGTGTCGTTTTCAGTCGCCTCAAGCAGAGCGATCATAGAATTCCGGTATAAGAAATGTGATTCTGCTGGCTTCAACCTCGCACTCTGAGGCCAATAGTGAATGATGGCTTCGCGCATGGTCATGCGCTGCCAATTCGATATCGCCCAGTCAATCTCGTCCTCGCCCCATTTCGTCTTCGTTCCCCCGGTAACGTCAATGGCTGCCTGCTCGATCAACTGCTGCGTGAGATCCATGACCCCGCGATAATCGGTATAAGCCTGATAAAACTCGAGCATCGTGAACTCTGGATTCCATCGCCAGCCCAGTCCTTCGTTGCGGAAGTTGCGGTTGATTTCATAAACGCGATCGAATCCTCCCACTACCAACCGCTTCAAATAAAGTTCCGGCGCAATGCGCAAATACAAATTCATGTTGAGCGTATTGTGATGCGTCACAAACGGACGCGCCACAGCTCCCCCGGCGATGGGCTGCATCATTGGCGTTTCGACCTCGACAAATCCGTGGGCCTCCATCGTTCGCCGCAGCGACTGCACCAGCTTCCCGCGCTTCAGAAAAACATCCCGCACCCCAGGATTGACCACAAGGTCTACATAGCGCTGTCGATAGCGTAGCTCCACATCCGTCAGTTCGTTCCACTTCCGAGCGGCAGTAGAGTCAGAGTCGTCTGCTTCGACTACCTTCCCCACAGGCAGTGGTAGCAGGTCCTTGGAGAGAAACGTAATTTCCTCGACGTGGACGCTGAGTTCGCCAGTGCGGGTGCGGAACAAATATCCGCGCACGCCAACGTGGTCCCCAAGATCGAGCAAGCGGTAAAGTTCGAACCCTTTCTCTCCGACGGCGTCCTTCTTCACATAAATCTGCAGTCTCTGCCCGTTCTGCTGCAGGTGGGCGAACCCAGCCTTGCCCATCAACCGGATAGCCATAATGCGTCCGGCAATGCGTACCTCGACCCGCGGATTCTCCAACTCCTCCGCCAACTTTGGCGAGTACTCCGCCAGAATTGCGGGAATGGTATGCGTGAACTCGTACCTGGTCGGATAGATTCGCTGTCCCAGCGCTTCAATCTGCTTCAACTTCTCACGCCGCAGCTTGTAAATGTTCTCGTCGAGTGCCAATGGATTCCTTTGATTCGCGAAGATAGAAGATCGATTATAAACAAGCCCAGTGACAACGGTCCTTGAAGCCCGTGCCGCTAGGCGTTACTATAAACTGCTTTAAACTTTTCACTCGAAGAGGGAAGTTGAGGCCCGATGCCGCAAAACTACGTTCCACTCTTTCTATTCGTCGCGGTGGTAGGAGTTCTGATTCCCATCACGCTGCTGGCTGCGAAACTGATTCGCCCGGAGAATCCCAATCGCACCAAACTGATGCCCTACGAATGCGGTATCGACCCTATTGATAGCGCCCGGGGCCGTTACACCGTCCGCTATTACATTATTGCCATCCTCTTCGTGGTCTTCGATGTGGAGACCATTTTCCTGTTCCCCTGGGCGGTAAAGTTCAAAGCGCTCGGCACCTTCGGACTGATTGAAATGCTCATCTTCCTAGGCATCCTGATCGTCGGCTACATCTGGATTTGGGGCAAAGGCGCTCTGGAGTGGGTGTAGCAGCATAGGAAACTGTCAGCGCGACTTGTCTCTATGACAAACGCAACTCCCGACGAAACTTTCATCGCCAGCCGCTGGACCAAAGGCAATTTATTTTTCCCCACGCGTATTGTGGTGAATGCTCTGCACGTGAGCCGGGTAAAGCAGCGCCTTTTCGGCAGCAACGAGGAGAGCATTGCCATGGCGCAAGTGTCCTCGGTACACATTTCCACTGGGGTTATCTGGTCGGAGATAGTGATCGAATCGACCGGCGGTGCGGACCCGATCACCAGTCACGGCCATCGCAAAAAGGACGCGCAGCGCATTCGCGACTTGATCGAGTCGTATCAGGCCGCAGCTCGCCGCGCATGATCCGTGCTCGGTGCGATGCAATCGTTGACACATTATTGCCAAGCTGTTAGAAGTTAACGTTCTCCCAAACCTGTTGCAGCGCCGGAGGTCTGTACCTTAGCAGATGTCTGAGGAAACTAAATCACCTGCTCCGCCGCCGGGCGGTGAGCCCAAACCAGCCGCGCCAGCGACTGGCCATTCCGCTGCTGCACCGGCGAAACCTGCCGGCCCTGTTCCCATTCCATGGGATTCTCCAATGGTGGGCAAGCTCAAGGGCCAGTACGGATCGGGCATTCGCGAAGCCAGCAGCTACCTCGGCCAGAATTATCTGGTCGTCGAACCCGCCATCATTCCCGAGTTGCTGCAGATTTTACGCGACGGCGAACGATTCGATTACTGCGTGGACATCACCGCAGTCCACTATCCCGAGCGCGAAAAACAGTTCGACCTCCTCTGGATTCTGTACTCCTTTTCCAAAAACGAACGCATTCGCGTCAAAATTATGATCGCCGACGGCGAGAGCGTTCCCAGCGCTACGCCGATCTGGGCAACTGCTAACTGGCTTGAGCGCGAAGTCTTCGACATGTTTGGCATTCGCTTTGACGGCCATCCGGATTTGAAACGCATCCTGCTGCCCGAAGGCTGGAAAGGTCATCCACTGCGCAAAGACTACGGCATCATTCAACAGGATCAGGAATGGGTGAAGGCCAACCTGGGAATCGAGAGCGGCCAATAACATGGCCAACGAATAATGATTGACCACACCACTACTGATCCGACGAAGCCAGACGCGAAGACCAACAAGACGAACAAGTACGTCTCGCACCTCGAACTCGGCGAGCCCGACAAGACTTTTCTCGACAGCAATGAGCTCATCATCAACATGGGCCCGCAGCATCCCGCGACCCACGGAGTATTGCGCGTAATCCTCAAGCTCGACGGCGAGCAGGTTCTGGGCACTGAGTGCGTAATTGGCTACCTCCACCGCGGAGTAGAAAAAATTGCCGAGAACCGCACTTACACGATGTTCAATCCATACGTCGACCGCATGGATTACGTGGCTGCAGTCTCAAATGGGCTCGGCTACTGCGAAGCGGTCGAAAAGCTTTTGAACATCGAAGCCCCGCCGCGCGCGAAATATATCCGCGTAATTCTCACAGAGTTGAATCGGTTGGCGAGCCATCAGCTTTGGCTGGGCACACACGCGCTAGACATTGGCGCCATGACGCCGCTCTTCTACACCTTTCGCGATCGCGAAGAAATTCTCAAGATTTTCGAAAAGTATTGTGGCGCTCGGCTGACCACGCACGCCTTTCGCATCGGTGGCTGCCAGTACGAAACCTACGAGGGCTTCGAGCGCGACGTAATCAAGTTTCTGGACTTCGTTCCGCCGAAGATCGACGAATACGAAGAACTCCTCACCACCAACCGCATCTGGCTGAAGCGCACAAAAAACGTCGGCGTGATCTCAAGAGCAGACGCCATCGCGCTGGGCGTCACCGGCCCGGTGCTCCGAGCCAGTGGCGTGAAATGGGATCTACGCAAAGCCCAGCCCTATGCGGCCTACTCCGACTTCGACTTCGAAATTCCCATTGGCACGAACGGTGACACCTACGACCGGTATTCGGTGCGCATGGAGGAAATGCGGCAGTCGCTGCGAATAATCCGGCAAGCAGTCGAGAAAATCCCCGAAGGCCCGATCATGGCGAAAGTCCCCAAGGTGATGAAGCCGCCAGTCGGCGAAGTCTATCACTCGATCGAAGCCCCCAAGGGTGAACTGGGATACTTCATCGTGAGCGACGGCTCCACGCAGCCATATCGCGTGCGCGTAAGGCCGCCCTCATTCGTGAACTTGCAAGCGCTCGATATTATGGTTCGCGGCGCGCTGGTCGCCGACGTCATCGCGGTAATCGGAACGCTCGACATCGTGCTCGGCGAGGTGGATCGCTGATGCTCGACTACATCACCTCCTATCTCGGCAGCAACACCACGCCAGGCCAGGCCGGTAATGTGTTCTGGGCGCTGGTTTATATCATGGTGGTGTTCGGCGGGATCTCCGTCGCGGTGATGGCGATGAACTGGCTGGAACGCAAAGCTCTTGCACATTTCCAGATTCGCCTAGGGCCAATGCGCGTCGGCCCGCACGGCCTGCTGCAGCCAATCGCTGACGCGATTAAACTGATGACCAAAGAAGACATCATTCCGTCCGAAGCCGACAAGTTCGTCTTCTGGATCGCGCCGCTGATTATCTTGTGCGCCTCGTTCGCCGTTTATATTGTCGTTCCGTTCGGTCCCACTCACGCGATAACAGATTTAAATATCGGAATCCTCTTCATGCTCGGGGTTTCGTCGCTGAGCGTGTTGGGAGTGGTGATGGCGGGCTGGGCATCGAACTCGCATTACCCATTAATCGGCGCACTCCGCTCCAGCGCACAAATGGTTTCCTACGAAGTAGCCATGGGCATGGCCGTGGTCTCGGCAATTCTGATGACCAGCCTGCACGGCCTCGGTCCATACGGTGTTGGCGTGGGCACATCGGGAACGGGAACGCTGAGCATGATTGGCATCGTGCAAGCTCAGTACGAACAGCATGTCTGGTTCCTGTTCAAATTTTTCCCGCTGGGCTTCATCGCATTCGGCATCTTCGCCATAGCGATGGTCGCGGAAACCAATCGCGCGCCTTTCGATTTGCCGGAAGCAGAATCAGAATTAACCGCCGGCTTCCACACCGAATATAGCGGCCTGCGCTGGTCGCTTTTCATGCTGGGCGAATACGCCGCAATGATCGCGGTATCGTCAATCGCAGTGACTCTCTGGCTCGGCGGGTGGTATCGGCCTTTTCCCAATACCTTGACCGGAGACACTTGGGACCTGGTGTTCTCACTCCTCCCAGGTTTCACATTTCTGGCATTGGCCGTGATCGCCTTCGTCGGCGTTGTCCGCATGCCGAAGCATCCATACTTTCGCGCGCAGACCATCGGCCTCGCCGGATTCGGCGTGGTCCTAGGTTTGATCGGCCTGATTTTATTTGCGCCTCCAGTACGCGACCGCATACAAGATATCTTCTGGTTCGTGGCCAAGGTCGCGGGCTTCATGTATCTATATATCTGGTACCGCGCCACGTTTCCTCGCTACCGCTTCGATCAACTAATGAAAGTAGGATGGAAGGTGCTGCTGCCAATTGGAATCGGCGTGCTTATCCTGACCGCGATTCTAGGAGTTGTGCTCTAGATGCAGCCAATCGTGGAACCCGGCATGCAGCCAGTAGCTACAACATTCTTCTTTTATTTCTTATCAGGCCTCACCTTGCTGAGTGGAGTGCTGGTCATCACCCGCAAGAATCCGGTGCATTCCGCTCTGGCATTGATCTTCGGTCTGCTGACACAAGCCGGTCTGTATCTCATGCTCTACGCGCCATTTGTCGCCGGCGTTCAAATCATTCTCTATGCGGGCGGCATCATGGTGCTGTTCCTGTTTGTGATCATGCTGGTAAACCTCGAGCACTCGCAAAAAGAAGAACAATTCAACAAACAATGGCTGATCGGTCTGCTGGCAGCGATCGCATTGGGCGCGCTCTTCATAATCGTCTACGTCAAAGGCAAAAGCTTTTTCCCCGTCGGCATTCCGCAACCGATTGAGAGCAACAACACGCAGGAAATCGGCGTAATGCTGTATGGGCAATACATGTTCGCGTTCGAAATTGCGTCATTGTTATTGCTGGTAGCAATAATCGGCGCGGTAGTGATGGCCAAGAAAAGAATTTGAAAAATAGCTCCCAGGCTTCTGGCAAAAAGCTAAGAGCTAAAAGCTAAAGGCTTTTTTATGGCTCCAATCGGCACAATACATTATTTAGTCGTCGCCGCGGCCCTGTTCATCCTGGGAGTAATCGGGGTGCTCACCCGCCGCAACGTAGTCATCATTTTGATGTCGATTGAGCTGATTCTGAATGCGGTGAACCTGAATCTGGTAGCGTTCTCACGGTTATGGGGATTGCACGGACAAGTATTCGCGATTTTCGTGATCACCGACGCAGCAGCGGAAGCCGCCGTGGGATTAGGAATTTTGATCGCCTTCTTCCGCAATAAAGAGACCGTAAACGTAGATGAAATAGATTTGCTGAAATGGTAGCAAGTAGCTAGGAGCTGGTAGCCAGGAGCCAACGGCCGAGGACTAACGACCAACGACATGCTTTTCCTATCCCACATCTGGCTCATTCCTCTCCTGCCGGCCTTCGGCGCGGCCACCATGCTTTTCTTTGGCCGCAAGCTCCAGAAGATGACGATCAATGCCGTTTGCGTCGGCGCGGTGGTGCTTGCATTCCTCTTCTCGTGTGCAGCAGTCTGGCAATACACGGATTACGCCCACGCCAACCCCGGCAAGCCTTATCAAAACATCATCTACACCTGGCTCGGCACAGGCAATGGAGAGGCAGGAGTCTTGCCCGTCCAGCCGGCCGCGGAAGCTCAGCATCAAATAATCTTTCTCACGCGCGACGGCCGTCCAGCCCCGTTCCAAGCCGACGCAGGTTTTCTGCTCGATCCTCTCTCCAGTATCTGGCTCTTATTCGTAACCGGCGTGGGCGCTCTCATCCACATTTACTCCACCGGTTACATGGCGCACGAAAGCGGGTATTACCGCTTCTTCGGATACTTAAACCTGTTCATGTTCTCCATGCTCACGCTTATTCTTGCGAACAATTACGTCCTTATGTTCGTAGGCTGGGAAGGCGTGGGCTTGTGCTCGTATCTGCTGATTGGATTTTATTTTCATCGTCCCAGCGCCAGCACCGCAGCCAACAAAGCATTCATCGTGAACCGCATCGGCGACGCCGGATTTCTGCTGGGCATGTTTACGATCGCGTGGTATTTCGGCTCGCTGCGCTTCACTGAAGTCACGCACCTGGCACGTAGCGGGCATTTCGCTATCGGCGATCCCATCATTACTGCTGCCACGCTGCTTTTGTTCGTTGGCGCGTGCGGAAAGTCAGCCCAAATTCCGCTCTACGTTTGGCTGCCTGATGCGATGGAAGGTCCAACGCCAGTCTCCGCGCTGATCCATGCCGCAACCATGGTGACCGCAGGCGTCTATATGGTCGCGAGATCCAATGCGCTGTTTGTGCTCGCGCCGACATCGATGAAGACCGTCGCAATAATCGGCGCGTTAACCGCAATCTTTGCCGCGTCGATTGGTTTGGTGCAGAACGATATCAAGCGGGTGCTTGCATACTCTACAGTCTCGCAATTGGGATACATGTTTCTCGCTCTCGGCGTAGGCGCGTTTGCCGCCGGAGTCTTCCACGTTTTTACACACGCATTTTTTAAAGCGCTGCTGTTTCTCGGATCAGGTTCGGTCATCCACGCCATGAGCGGCGAGCAGGACATGCGCAACATGGGCGATCTGCATAAGCGCATCCCTATCACGCACTGGACTATGTTCATCGCGACTTTCGCTATTGCCGGCATCCCGCCCTTCGCCGGATTTTTCTCGAAAGACGAAATCCTCTGGCAGGCCTGGTCCTCTGAAGGCGGTGCCTACCGCCTGCTCTGGCTCGTCGGCTTCATCACCGCATTGATGACAGCGTTTTATATGTTCCGGCTGATGTTCCTTACCTTCCATGGCAAGCCGCGCATGAGTCACGAAGTCGAGCACCACATTCATGAATCCCCCAAGTCGATGACGGTGCCCTTAATAATTCTCGCCGTCTGCGCCATTTGCGCCGGCTGGCTCGGATGGCCCCACAGCCTCGGCGGCTCCGATCGTTTTGCGAAGTTCCTGGAACCGGTATTTGCTCATGAGGCGAACGTTTTTCAAGCAGAAGGGAAGAGCGCACAGCTGGCCGCCGGTGAGAAAGAAGAAGAACACACCAGCCCAATCGAATACGGATTGATGTTCCTTTCGGTGGGCGCCGCGATAATCGGTTGGGGCATGGCGTGGCGCGCGTATCGCGAAGCCGACAAAGGCTATGTCGAACCGATCGCAGCGAAAGCCCCGGCACTCTACGACGTGCTCTACAACAAGTATTACGTCGACGAAGCCTACGACTACGCCTTCACCGGCCGCCGTAAAGTCGGCAACAGTCGCCTCGGCGTGATGGGGGCAGGCGAAGCCGCATCCTGGTTCGACTCGCATGTGATCGATGGCATGGTGAACGGCGCCGGATGGATCACTCGTCTCAGCGGCACGCTGACCAGTTGGTGGGACAAATGGATCATCGACGGCGTATTGGTCAATGGTCCCGCAATACTTTCGCGAATGTTGTCCTACCCGATGCGTCTGCTGGAATGGGGTCTGGTGCAATGGTACGCGCTGGTCATGGTGTTGGGTCTGGTAGGATTTGTCGCCTATTATTCCTGGCGATAGCGTGGCGCCGGCATCTTGCCGGCTGTCCCGAGGGCGGTCTCGCCCTCGGAAGTGTGGGCGAGGACGCCCGCACGACAGCCGCCGGGACGGCGGCGCTACAAAGTGAAAACTGAGCTTATGCAAAGCCATATTCTCTCGATCATCTTATTCACGCCACTCGCCGGCGCTCTTTTGCTCATCTTCATTCCCAAAGAGCAAAAGGACGCCATCCGCTGGATTGCGAACATCTTCGCCCTGGCCGGCCTCATAGTTTCCATCCCGCTGGTGCCGTGGTTCTGGGCGCAGCGTTACGAGCCCGGCTTCAAGTTCATGGAGGGCGTGCCCAACAACTGGATTCCCTCCATCGGCGCCGGCTACGTGCTCGGAATCGACGGCATCTCTTTTCTGCTCATCATGCTTACCACGCTGTTGGGATGGATCTCCATCCTCTCGTCGTGGAGCGCAATCGAGACCCGGGTCAAGGAATACTACATTTGGTTTCTGGTGCTGCAGACCGGAATGCTAGGCGTTTTCATGGCGCTGGATTTCTTCCTGTTCTTCGTTTTCTGGGAAGCCATGCTCGTGCCCATGTACCTGCTGATCGGCATCTGGGGCGGCCCGCGCAAGCTTTACGCCGCCATCAAATTCTTCCTGTACACCCTGTTCGGTTCCGTGCTGATGCTCCTGTCGGTCCTGTTCCTCTACTTTTACAATTTCCGCCAGACGGGCCAGTACACTTTCAGCATCCAGGCGCTTTATAAGACCGCCCCGCACATCTTCCACGATCCAGCGTATGGTTCGTCCTTTGCCATTTTGCTATTCCTGGCATTCTTTATAGCTTTCGCCATCAAGGTGCCAATGTTTCCATTTCACACCTGGCTGCCCGATGCACACGTTGAGGCCCCAACAGCGGGCTCAGTAATCCTGGCCGGTGTGCTGCTGAAAATGGGCACGTACGGCTTCATTCGATTCGCGTTACCGTTTTTTCCAGACGTAGTGATGCATCCCAAAGTCCGCTTCTGGATGATTTTCCTCTCCATCGTCGGAATCATCTATGGCGCACTGGTTTCGCTGATGCAAAGGGACATGAAAAAACTCGTGGCCTACTCCTCAGTCAGCCACATGGGTTTTTGCACGCTGGGAATCTTCGCGCTGAATCCGATGGGACTAAGCGGTTCGGTGTTGCAACAGATCAATCACGGCATCTCTACGGGCGCACTATTCCTGATTGTAGGCATCCTGTACGAACGGCGCCACACTCGCGAGATCAGCGAGTACGGCGGCATCTCCAACGTGATGCCGCTTTACGCCACGATCACCATGATCATGTTCCTCTCCTCCATGGGACTGCCGCTACTAAATGGCTTCGTCGGCGAGTTCACCATCCTGCAGGGAACGTTCATGGAAAATTGGAGGTGGGCAGCGTGGGCTGTACCGGGTGTGATTCTAGCGGCGGCTTACCTGTTGTGGCTCTATCAACGAGTCTTCTTCGGGACGGTAACCAATCCGAAAAACGAAAAATTGCGTGACCTCACACCGCGTGAAGTTCTCACCTTCGCGCCGCTGCTCGTCATGGCATTTTGGATCGGCCTCTATCCCAAACCGTTCTTCCAAATTCTGCAGCAACCCGTGAACCAGTTGGTGCTGACGATTCGGCCCGATTATCCCGGCATCAGCGGGGCTGTCAATGCATCCACACAGCCGCAAGCGCCGAACACGACAGCACTCGCCATACCGGCTGCCATTGCAAAGGGGAAGAAATAAGTGCCCGGAATGCCACAATATTTCACGGCCACCGACTATCTCCTGTCGTTGCCCATCGTCATGCTCACGGTTTTCGCCCTGGGCATTCTGCTGATCGACCTCATAATTCCGCCGGAGTGGAAGTGGATGAATGCGGTAATGGCATTTGCGGGCGTGCTTTTTTCGGCCGCTGGCGTGCTGAAGATCCAGTTGGAGCAGTTCAGAGCTGCTAAGGTTGGCCACTCGCTTCAGGTCGCCTTCGTGCACTCCATGACGCTCGACCACTTCTCCATTTATTTCTATTACCTGTTTCTAGCCGGAGCCGCCATCTCCATCTTGATGTCCGTCCGTTATCTCGAGATCGAACACGAAAACCACGGCGAATTCTACGCGCTGATTCTATTCTCCGTGGTCGGCATGATGTGCATGGCCTCGAGCTTCGATATAGTTCTTACCTTTATTGGGCTTGAGCTCATGGCAATCTCGACGTACGTACTCGTCGGATTCCTGCGCACCGATCGCCGCTCCAACGAGGCCGCGTTGAAGTATCTGCTGCTGGGCGCTTTTTCGTCCGGAATCTTCGCCTACGGCTTGTCGCTCCTCTACGGCCTGAGCGGATCCACAAATTTAGGCGAAATCAGACAAGCGCTGGCGCAACAAGTCGCACAGAACGGCAATCATGTAAGCCCGATCGCAGTAATTGCGCTGCTGACCACAGCCACGGGATTGTTCTTCAAGATTGCCGCCATTCCATTTCATCAATGGCTGCCCGACGCCTACGAAGGCGCGCCCACAAGCGTTACGGGATTCATGTCAGTCGCGGTAAAAGCCGCAGCCTGGGCAATGTTACTGCGCATTTTGTTATGGGGATTGTATCCGCTGCGCACGGTATACGTGCCGCTCGTGATCTTCGTTTCCATTGTCACCATGACCGGCGCCAATCTGGCTGCGCTCACCCAGAATAATCTCAAGCGCTTGCTAGGTTATTCTTCAATCGCGCACGTTGGCTACATGATGCTGGGCTTGGTGGCACTGGCTTCGGTGAATTATCCCGCACCCGCTTTCCGCGACGGCTTCAAGGGTATTTTGCTCTACCTTCTGGTTTACACGTTCATGAACCTTGGAGCTTTTGCGGTAGTCACGTCGCTGCGGCAGCGCAATGTAATTGGCGATGAGATCGACGACATCGCCGGACTTTTCTCCCGCGCCCCGACTGAAGCCGTCCTGATGCTGATTTTTCTCTCTCTCTGGCCGGGATTCCGCCACTGGCAGGCTTCTACGGCAAATATTTTATTTTCCTCAGCTTGATGGAAAGCGGCCACTATCTCCTCGCGTCCCTGGCGGTGCTCTACGCGGTCTTCGGTCTCTACTATTACATGCGCATCGCGAATGCAATGTTCATGAGCGAAGCCCTGGACAAAACCCGGCTCCCGATCAGCGTTGCCATGAAGTTCGCGTTGGGCGTAACCGCATTGGCTACGGTCGTAATCGGCATCTTCCCCGAGCGCTTCATAAGAGTCGTGACGTGGTCGATGGGCTTGGGATAGAAGCTCAGCGATACTAAGTGCAAATGATTTTTAGATAAAGCAAGCCGCGAAGTGGCGTAAGAATGCGCCCACGGCGTAAGTCGTGGGTAAAGTAGAGACGGGTCAGCCCCTGCGGGCCGAAAGACGGTTAACTCCCATCCATGTCTCCTCCCGACGACAATCTCCCAAAAAAGAAAAGCACTTGGGTGCAACTCGCCAGCTACAGCGAACTGGCCTTCATTTTTCCCGCTGCAACCGTTGCCGGATGGCTCATAGGCCTCGCCCTCGACCATTGGCTGCACACAACCTGGCTCTACCTAGCAGGCCTAATCATCGGAATCGTCGCCGGCTTCGTACAATTAATCCGCACCGTAACTTCTTCCGATTCAAAATGAGCGAAAACGAGGACAGTGCCGAATCGTTTTACTCCGGTGCGCTCGCTCGGATTCCATACTTCATGATCGCGCTTGCTCTCGTGCTCAGCGCCGCGGCATGGCTTCGCTATGGATGGCGCATCACCCTGGGCTTCGTCTGCGGATGCGCCATCGCCTATCTCAATTTCCATTGGCTGGAGCGGGTTGTCAGCGCCTTGGCCGACCGCGCAACCCAAAGTGTCTACAAACAGTCGAGCAGCGGAATCGTATTTCGATTCCTGGTGCGCTACTTTTTGATGGCCGCAGCCGCCTATGCTATATTCAGTGTTTCTCCCGCGAGTGTTTACGGCCTATTTGCCGGCCTGTTTCTGCCAGTAGGGGGCATCGCGTGCGAAGCGGCCTATGAAGTTTATATGGCTTTGGCACGCGGGTTCTAATCCAGTGTGGCATGATTTGCTGAACGTCATTCCGAAGCCCCGCGTTTTCATCAGCGGGGCGAGGAATCTCGCGAGAACTATTTCAAACGGTGAGCTAGGAGCTAACAGCTAAAAGCTGTCGTATGCACGAACAACTTTGGTTCACAGCGTTCCTGAATCATCTTTTCGCCGGACCAGTGACAGGTCTGCTGCACGCACTCCATCTTGAGCCAAAATATCCCGACGCGCCTATCCCCAATTCCGTAGCGATGGAAGTTTTGGTTTTCATATTTCTCGTTATCGTATTTGCTATGGTGCGCTCGCGGCTCTCAGTTGACAAGCCAGGCGCATTGCAACACATCTTCGAAGGCGCTCACGGATTCGTTCAATCCCAGAGCGAGGAAATCATCGGCCATCACAGCGAAGGTTTTACTCCCTTCCTGATGGCCCTCGGCCTCTTCATTCTGCTCTGCAATCTCATCGGTGTTGTTCCCGGCTTTGAATCCCCGACGGCAGTTCCGGTCGTTCCGCTCGGATGCGCGCTCTGCGCTTTTTTCTATTACCAGGCGCAAGGATTCAAACACGCGGGAATCGGCTACCTGAAGCACTTTGCCGGCCCCATGCCCGCGCTCGCGCCGCTCATGGTTCCGATTGAACTGATAAGCCATCTCGCCCGGGTCTTGTCGCTGACCATCCGTCTTTACGCCAACATGTTTGCCGGAGACATGGTCACCCTCGTTTTCTTTTCACTGATTCCCATCGGAGTGCCAATAGTGTTCTTAGGATTACACATCGGTGTCTCGCTGTTGCAGACCTATATTTTCGTCCTGCTGACGACGGTTTATCTCGCAGGAGCTGTGGCCGAAGAACATTAGACCTGCTTCGGCAAATGACTTTTTGAGAAGGGCACGACTTTAGTCGTGCCGGACGACGCATAAAGAACGCGGGCTTTAGCCCCGAGGAATTGTTTCAGACGTAACAAGTGTTGATGTTGTTCCACCGTTCAGCGTGAGGGCGTCTGCAAGGTATGGCGTCAACCACCCACTGGCGGTAATTCATAGTCCACGAGGAGAAACAATGCGTAAGTTAAGCAATCTGTTTATGGCACTATCAGTGTTGTGCTTCGCCGTTCCTGCCTTTGCGCAGGGCGCAGAAGCCGCAGCGGGCGGAGTTAATTGGGTAGCGATCGCAGCTGGGTTTTCCATGGCGTTCGCATCTGGCATCTGCGCGCTGGCGCAGGGCAAAGCCACGGCCGCCGCGGCTGAAGGCCTGGCCCGCAATCCTGCAGCGCGGCCCGGTATTCAGTTGGCGCTGATTCTTGGTCTGGCCCTGATCGAGTCACTGGCGTTGTACACGTTGGTGATCATCTTCGCCAAAGTGAAGTAGACGTTTTCGCGATATGTGAAAAAGCCTCAGCTGCCGAGCTGAGGCTTTTGTTCTGGACGCTTCCTAACCGCGGGGTACGACCGACTCAGGTCTTGCGCTCGCCCTGCCACTCCGTACCTCTGATCTCTGGCGCGCGCTCCACCGCTTCCATCAGAATCCCGCGCAGCCGGAGGCGGCTTTCCATGTCGGTACTCACAATTTCAAATCCGACTTCATTCACCCGGGCGCGCCGCAGCAAAACTTGCCCGCGAATGTGGCGCACACCAGTCGAAATGTCGATATTCGCTTCTGAGCCCACGCGGAGATTGTCTTCTTTAGTTCCCATTCCCCCGCCGAGACTGAGTTCGCGAAGCATGATGCTCGATTTTCCCCACGAACTGCTGATGATCGCCGACAACGCTTTCCGCAGCACGATCCGTTCATAGCGCCGCTGCCGTACCCACGGACACGCCGGCGCCGCATCGAGTGGCGCGATCGCCAGTTCGCCTGGCGCCAAGCCGCTGCTCGACATTACCTGCGCAGCGTACCGCGGATCGATTTTCGCCAATGCCTGCGCTGCCGCAATCCGCAGCTCGCGATGGTTCGACCACTTCCACATCTTTTTCGTTTCCAGCAGACTTCGCAGAACAGCAATCGATTCGGTTTCCCGAAGCCTGCCCAACGATTCCACCGCCTTAATCTGAATAATCGCCGAACGCCCCTGAGCTTCGCCAGATTCAGCCATCACCATTAGCGGCGGCACCGTCGTCCGGTCGCCGCTCATGCCAATCTCATCGATCGCCTGCGGCAGAACCATCGCGTCCAGATGCTCCAGGATTTCCAGCAACGTACGCCCGCGGTCCGGAGCTGCTCCATAAGCAATCTGGCGAACCACAATATCGTGATAGAAGCGGTTCCATTCCTTGAGCCGGATCGGCAACAACTCCAATAACGTCGGCACATCCAGCCGGCTCAAAAGTCCGATCACAGCGGATGCCTGCCGAACCGGACCGGTACGCAACATCTCTCGAGCTTGTTGCAAACCCGGCGGACCGAGCTCCTTAACGATCTCGACCATGCGATCGCATTCTTCCCGCCGCATGCAGCGGAAGAACCGGTCCGCCAAATGTTCCAGGGCCGCCGGCGAGGTGCGCTGCAGCACCAGAACCAGATCGCGCGGAACCTGCGGCAGTCGCAATGCTTCTTCTATGAACTCCGGCAAGCGATTCTCTACCCCAATGCGTGGACGCAGTTCGTTGGCCATCGCGGGACGTTGCTTGGCCACACCTTCAATGGCCCCACAAACTTCGCCCAACGCCGCATACTGTTTGCGGTTCCCAGCTTCCGAACTCAATCGCACAAAGGCCGCGCTCAACAAGCTTTGTATTTCAGGATCGGAGTCGCGAACCAGGGCCTCGCCCACTTTATGAATTACGGTACCAATTAAATCAACGCCGGGAGCGGCGAACAAATCGGCCAACTGGCTCAATCCGATGGCTGCTCTACGGCGGGGATCACTATCTTTAGCAGCAAGACAATTGGAGTAATTCTGCAGGATAGCCGTAACGCTTTCTTGATCTCCGCGTTCCAGCAGTACCTCTATAAACTGGCGAATGTTGCGCGAGGGTACGCACGCAGCGTCATTCGACAGCAGAACGCTTTTCTTGCCCGCCTCCGGCACTTCCGACCAGAACATGCGATCCAAAATGTCGGCGTGAGACTCCACCAGAAGCCCCGCCTTGCTCATTTTGTCTTCGTGCACGCGCAGAATTTGTCGCAGCGTTTCCATCTGCCGGCTCATGTGCTCCAGCATCTGGTGGACGGCGTTCACCTTCATATCTCCTTTTTGGAAGCGCTCCATGGCAAACCGGATCGCCATGTGCTCAGCCGCCTTCATCAAAAGAGGAGTATCAGTTTTTTCTGCTGGATTCTTCGCCGCCAGACTTTCCAGCAGTTGTTGCAGATTCAGTCTGAGATTCGGATCAGCCTTGGTAATTTCTTT
The DNA here is from genome assembly GCA_963743375.1 of uncultured Acidobacteriota bacterium. GTDB lineage: Bacteria > Acidobacteriota > Terriglobia > Terriglobales > Acidobacteriaceae > JABDBE01. Next base: position 106,257 of record CAVUQA010000004.1, read on the forward strand.
CTGCAACGGTTCAATCTGACCAACCGCGCCAGTCCCCGCTTCACCAAACTTTGTCAGCAGCCGGATTGCCTGCACCACTTCTTCTTCCTGCAGCGGCACTACTCCGCCAGCCCAGGTTCCCGTGCCAGCCGTGCCCGCAGCCCCACCGCTCGCCGCTTCACCGGACCCTCCGCCCGAAACGTTCGGGACACTCCCAATCGGCGCGCCGCTCCCAGCCCCGCCGGAGCGCGAGCCTTCGGCCGCGGCAATCAGTTGCAAAAGTTTCTGCGGATCGTTCAGCCATTCTTTGAATTCCGGCCCCAGCGTCTGCGCCGCAATCTGTGCCGCCACGCTCACGTCCGCGGTGCCCGGATCAGACGCCACAAACTTCACTTCATTGATCCGAATTGTCGATGTCTTGCTGTCGCCAAAAGTATCCTTGATTTGCTGCACCACATCCTGAGCCTTCGATCCACCCACGGCAAAAGCGCGAATCAGCCGGGCAAAATCGTCAACCGTTACTCCCCTGGAAAATTGAATGCTGGCCAGACCAGCCGCAGTAAGAAGTTGCGCAAAGCTGCGTTCCGCCTGCCCGGTTTCGAGTGCCACGCCATCCAGCAGCAGCCGGTTCTCTGACACACCCAGCAGAAATCCGACGTCGCCTTCTTTCGGCAATCCGTGCTGCAATTCGTTCCAGGTAACTTCGAATTGCCCCTCCGTGCGCTTGTGCTGAAAGCCATAAAGCCGCACGTACTTCACCAGGATGTTGAGGCTGTGAATAAAGGCGCGCGCCGACGCGTTCCTGTCTTCTCGCTTGGTTGTGGCGGCGGTCGAAATACGTCGCTCCTCAGACTTGGGTATAAGGTTAATGCACAGGGTAAGGGGATGCATGTTACGGAGGTAATAATCCTTAAACGGCGGAAAACGGCTGGCAAACGTCGATTTGGACCGATTTCGCAGACGTTATCAGCCTGATTCAGCGCTGGAATTAATTGTCCCAAGCGGCGAAAATGATTCCGCGACCAGAAAAATCATGAGCGCCTCTGTAGCCCCAGCAATCGCCAAACGTCCGCGCAAAAAGCTCGGACTCGCCCTGTGGATGGAACGCGTCCTCGAAGAGTGTGAGCGCGCCAGCCTGGACTTCAGCGCCGATCCAGTCCACGACCTACGAGTCGCGCTGCGCCGCTGCCGTTCCATCGCCGATGGCCTGCGCGTAATGGATCCCGATCCTGCATGGAAACAAATGAAGAGGGCCGGGCGGCAGCTCTTTCGCGAACTGGGCGAACTGCGCGACGTGCAGGTGATGGAAGAATGGGTGCGCCATTTGAGCGACCCCGCCGACCCCGTCGCCATCAGCCTCCTTCAATTTCTCGCTGCACGTGAAGCCCACTTAAAGCAGCAAGCCGCAGTCGCTCTACAAGAATTCGATCGCAAACAGTGGCGCAGATGGATCGCCTCCCTGCCGCGCCGCGCCGCCCGAGTACGCAGCGGCAGCGCCCTCTTCAAGCATCTCGCGCTGGAACGCTTGACCGAAGCCCACCAACTGCACCGCAACGCACTTCGCAATCGCTCTCAAATCGCGTTTCACTCTCTGCGCATCGGCCTGAAGCGCTTCCGTTACATCGTAGAAAACTTTTTGCCCGAGCAGCACGCCGCCTGGAGCAACGATCTTAAGGAACTGCAGGACGAACTTGGCGAGGTCCACGACTTGGATGTGCTCTGGGCAACCGCGCTACAGGTCAAAGCCTTTACCGACGCCGAGTCGCGCACAAAATGGCATACCAGAATTATTCAGGAGCGCACCCGCAGAATCGACAACTACCGCACCAAAATGGTGGGCAAGAATTCATTATGGCAAGTCTGGCGCGCGCAATTACCAGTTGGAAAGCAGATTGAATCCGCCGCGTTAAGCCGGCTTAAATTGTGGGCCTCACTTCTCGATCCCGACTTCAAACATGCGAATCACGTCACCCATCTCGCCCTCCAACTTCATGATGGCCTGCCAAACCGGCTACCAGCGGCGGTTTCGGAAGCAGTCGATGAACGCAGTATCCTCGAAGTAGCAAGTCTCATGCATGACGTCGGCCGTTCCAAAAAAGAGAAAGCCCGTCACAAAACGACCTACAAGTTGATCGAGCGCCTGACGCCGCCCTTGGGCTGGAGTAAAGAGAAGATGCACCTGGCAGCCGTAGTCGCCAGATATCACCGAGGAGCGCTCCCCAGGGCCGGTCAAAAAACGCTGGAAGGCCTAAGCCCGGATCAAAAACAGATTGTCCTCCGGTTGGCAGGAATTCTACGCCTGGCCAACGCCTTCGACTCCCAAGCCGACGGCAAAGTTCCCCGGCTGCAAGTCCGCCAGCAAAACGGATTCCTCGAGATCACGGCCCAGGGCTACTCTTCGCGCGACCGCACCGCCGAAACCATCGCAGCCGCCCGCCACCTGCTCGAAACGGTCTATAACCAACCGATAATGATCAAACCTTCCAGCCCCCAAGCCAAACAGAGCCGATAGCCTGCAGCCTAACGCCCGAAGCCTGAAGCCACCCAGTCACTTCCCGCCACGCCCACCATCAACTACAACCGAAGCATCGCATGACCCACGCCCAGCTAGTCCAGAAAGCCGTAACATGGCTGCGCTCGTACCGCTGCGGAGTAATCCTCTCCGAGCAAGCCTGCCTCAGCGGAGAAATGCCCGACGCCATCGGATGGAAACGTGCCTGCCACTCCGTGCTAGTCGAATGCAAAATCTCCCGAGCAGATTTTTTCGTCGATCGCGACAAGCCGTTTCGTCGCAAACAGGAGCTAGGGCTGGGATGCGAACGCTTCTACCTCACACCCGCCGCCATGCTTAAAGAAGAAGAACTGCCGCCTGGATGGGGCCTGCTGGAATGCCACAATCGAAAAATAAAAATGCTTCGTCCCGCGGCAAAAAACCTGCGAACCGCAACCGGCTTTCGCTACGAAATGAATCTCCTGCTAGCCAGCCTCCGCCGCGTAGAAATCCGCATAGAGCCGCGTAACCTCACAGAATTTTTAAAATGGAAGAATCGTCTGGCTGAATACAATCAGGGAGCGTTACCGGAAGGGATCGTACCGACCGAAGAAGAACCAAACTACTTTCTAGAACCAGAAGCAACATCAGTGAAATCCGCGTAAATCCGTGGCTGGTTTTTTGAGCCGCTACAACTCCCGCCGACCCTCCATCGATTTCAACATCGTGATCTCGTCCGCATACTCGATGTCGCTGCCCACCGGAATGCCCATAGCAATTCGCGTAACCCGAAGTCCCGTACGCCGTAATTTCCCAGAGAGATAAGTAGCCGTCGCCTCACCCTCAACCGTCGGATTGGTAGCCAGAATCACCTCATCCACCAGTCCGTCGTCAACCCGCCGCATCAGATTCGAAATCCGCAACTGCTCGGGACCCACTCCGTGCAGCGGCGAAATCGATCCATGCAGCACGTGATAAACCCCGTTGAAATGTTTGGTCTTCTCGATAGCGCCAATGTTGGTAGGTTCTTCAACCACGCAAACCATCCGCTGATTGCGAGTAGCGCTGCTGCAATAAACGCAAGGCTCAACATCCGTAATGTTGTTGCAGATGGAACACAGCCGCAGCTTAGCCTTCACGTCGCGCACGGCTTCGGCAAGCGCGTCCGCGTCTTCATCATTCGACCGCAAAATATGAAACGCAAGCCGCTGCGCCGTCTTGCTGCCAATGCCGGGCAGTTTTTTCAATTCATCGATCAGCCGCGACATCGGTTCAGCAAATTTAGACATAGAAAAAATCGAGTAATTGGGGAATTTGGAAATTGAGTAATTGACGAACCAAGGGCTGCAATTACTCAATTACCAAATTGCTCAATTGCTGAATCGTTCACAATCCAGGAATTCCCAGCCCGCCCAACATCCCGCCCATAGTGGATTGCATCGCTTCATCCACTTTCCGGCTCGCCCCATTAATCGCCGCCGTCACCAGATCCTGCAGCATCTCGACATCCCCACCCTTAACCGCCTCGGGATCAATCTTCATGCTAAGCACTTGTTTGCGCCCATCCATCTTAACCACCACGCTGCCGCCACCAGACGAACCTTCCACCACGGTCTCTTCCATCTTCTTCTGCAGCACTTCATATTGCCGCTTAGCCTGCGCCATCATTTCCTGCAAATTGAATCCGCCCATGTAATCCTTCCCAGAGAACGTGTGGCGCGGGCGCCTCGCCCGTGCAGCCCCAAGTAAATCAGCGCTTGTCTTTGTAATCGATAATCGTCCGAATCTCCGCCCCAAACTTTTCCTTCATGCGGCGAACAATCGGATCCTGCTCAGCCCGGCTACGTCCTCCGCCGTTAGAAGAAGGACGATTCGGGACGGCGCCAGTCGCCGCATTCCCAGGGACAACCTTCAACTTAAGCGCCCGCCCCGCAGCCCCGCTGGCCGTAGCAATCGCCAGCCGCCGCGCATCGGCCCCAAAAGTCATATCAATCACGGTGGCCGACGCACTCACCTTGATCACCAACTCATTTCCTTCAACCCGCCACTCGCCGCCTTCGAGCATAGAAACCAACATCTGATGCCCGCCCGCAGCCAAGGCATTCAACACCGGCTCGCGCAAACTGTCCGGCTGTGCCACAGAAACAGCTTCAGGAGCACTGACAACTTCCCGCGCCTCAGCCGGCGCAGCCGCCCCCATGATTACGCTCGCCATGGGCTTACTAGCAGCGAATGCAGGCACGCTCGCTGCCGGACCATCCTCTGACAAAAGCTGCGGCTTCGACCCGCTCTTCCGCGCCGAATCCGCCGCGAATGGCGAAACTTGATTCGACCGAGCCGCCGAGACTTCGGTTTTCTTTGCCTCGGGCACAGCCACCGGCTTGCCCACTCGCGGAGCTGCACCCGACACACCCGCAGCGCTCAGCAACTCTTCGATTGGAAGCAAGCGTTGCGCATGCGACATTTTCAGCAAACCCAATTCCAAATGAAAACGCTGCTCCTGCCGATATCCCAACTCTCCATGCGTGCGCAACATAATCTGCAGATGCCGCGCCAAATCCTCTTCGCTGAAAAGCTCCGCCACTCGCACTACTCGCGCCCGCTCGTCACCAGAAATCTGCAGCAGGGAAGAGTCTCCACCGGCGATCTTGGCCACAACCGTATTGCGCAAGAATCGAACCATCTGCCGCGCGAAATGCGTAGGACTGTGGCCTTCGCTAATCAACCGGTCGACCAGTCGCAACACTTCCTCGCTTGCCGATCGCGCCACCGCCTGCATAACTTCTTCCAGCACGGTGGAAGGCGCAGCCCCAGCCAGTTGCCGCACGGTCTCAGCGGTAAGCCGTCCATCGCAACAAGCAATCGCCTGATCCAGAATCGACAGCGCATCGCGTATCGAACCGTCACCGGCCTCGGCCAGCAACGCCAGCGCATCTTCATCCGCGCCGATCCCCTCACGACCGACCAGGTCTTTTAGTTGCCCGAGAATCTCTTCAAAGCGAACCGCTCGAAAACTGAAATGCTGGCAGCGCGAGCGAATAGTCTGCGGAATGTCCTCCGGCTGCGTTGTAGCCAGCATAAAAACCACATGGCTCGGAGGCTCCTCCAAAGTCTTGAGCAAAGCATTGAATGCCGCATCCGTAATCTGGTGCGCCTCATCAAGGATGTAAATCTTGAAACGATCACGCGCCGGACGGTACCGCGCCGCCTCCCGCAACTCGCGAATCTCATCGATGCCGCGGTTGGTAGCAGCGTCAATCTCAATCACATCCACCGAATTTCCCGCGCGAATCTCGGTACACGATTCGCAAACTCCGCAAGGCTCCGTCACCGGCTTATCCGACGATCGGCAATTCAGTGCCATAGCCAGAATGCGCGCCACGGTAGTTTTACCAATGCCCCGGTGCCCGCTGAAAATGTATCCGTGCGCGGTTCGGCCCTGCTCAATAGCATTTTTCAACGTGCGGGTAACGTGGTCCTGACCGATAACTTCAGAGAATTTCTGCGGACGGTATTTACGCGCCAGGACCTGATAGCTCATGGTGTGAAACTTAAATTATACGTGATCAAGAAAGTGTAGGTGATTGGCGGATGAAGACCGCGGGAGGCGAGCTCGCCGATTCTGAGCGATCCTAGCAAAGTCTTAGTTCAGCAAGTGGTGATGGGTTGCAAGATACATTCCAGCCCCGAAAACAAAGACGGCCAATACCCAGAAAACAGGGCTATAGATTGTGTAATTCCAAATAGCATCCTGCCCTCCCATAGGGATTGAAAAAGAGAAGCGCGAAACGTCATACCACAATTTCAGGTAAAAGAAAATAAAAAGCGCGGCAACCAAGCCTTAAGGACTTCTCAGAAGATCGCGGCCCTGTGTTGGAACGGGACGAAGATGAGAGACGGTATAGATTCATCAAACCGTTAATGGGCCCCTATGTAATATTGCGTGGACTTGCAGATGGATTGATAAAAGACAGCCAGCTTACCCGTCCCCCTGCGTCTTCCACCGCGCCCGAGCAGCTTTCACTGCTATCTGACGTTTCTGCTCCGCCGTTAAGAGTTGATCCCTGACCTTGCCGCCTTTCTTGCCGCCTAACGCGCCAGCTTTGGCGAGAGCCGGATTTTTGCCTTTATGTGGGTCAGGGGCCGGAACCTGCTCGGTCGTCACATCGACGATGAACTTGGCGAGCTGGTTTGTATCGCGGGGACGTTTGCCCTTGCCGATCATCACAGGAACATCATGCCACAGGCGCGATGCTTGCGCTATGGCCTGTGGATTTCAAACTGTAACAGTACCCCAGCTTATGAAGCCCTTGCGAAAAACACCCTCCCCGAGTAGGCTTCTTGTTTAAGTTTCTGCTCGGGGGCCTCCATGCAACTCAAATTAACCGTCCGCACACACGATGACATCGTAGTGGTCGACTGCGCTGGCCGCATCGTTTTCGGAGAAGAATCCGCCGACCTGCGCGACACCGTGAAAATGGTAATCACGCAAAGCAAACGCATCGTCCTCAACCTGTCTGGCGTAAGCTACATCGACAGCGGCGGCTTGGGAACGTTAGTCGCACTGTACGCAACTGCCCGCAATAGCGGCGGCTCCATCAAGCTGGCGAATCTCACGCCACGCGTAGGCGATCTGCTGCAAGTGACGAAACTCGTGACCATCTTCGACGTCTACGACAGTGAAGAAAAGGCCATAGAGTCCTACAAGCAGGGCGCGGCAGCATAACCTTATCCATGTGGCCGGGAAGCCCGTGTGGCGCGGACATTCCTGTCCGCGTTCGTAATCTCGTGACTAGCACCATGCAAACCCGGATCGTGGCTACGATCCGCAAAATTCCCCGAGGAAAGGTTTCAACCTATGGCGCCATAGCCCGAGCCGCCGGATATCCCGGAGCAGCCAGGCAAGTAGTAGGCGCGCTCCATCGCGCTTTTGATTTGCCCTGGCATCGAGTGCTAGGCGCCGGAGGCGAAATAAAATTGCGCGGAGACTCCGCCATCGAACAGCGCTTTCGCCTGGAATCCGAAGGAGTAAGGTTTCGCGGAAAACGCGTAGACATGAAAAATTACGAATTCAAATTTGCCAAACCCCGGAAGAAAAAGAAGAAGTAAGTCACCAGCGGATTTTCCCAACGACCAAAGACCAACGACTAACCACCAGTCTTAAACTGCTCGTCAATCTCCACCTGATATCCCGCCACCAGCCGGTTAGTCTCATTCGCCATCCCAACCACTGCCATGAGTTCTTTGAACATATCGTCCGTCATGCCTTTTTTTCTAGCCGAAACCGTATGCGAAGCAATGCAATAATCGCACTGGTTAGTCACACTGACAGCGACGTAGATCAGCTCCTTTATAAGCGGATCAATCGCCCCCGGCCCCATGATCTGCTTGATACCTTCCCACGTCCGCTTCAGCGTCACCGGATCATTCGCAATCGCCTTCCAGAAATTATTGATCCAGTCCGTCTTCCGCACCGCCATAATATCGTCGTAAACCGCCCGCACTTCCGGGCCAGCGTCTGCATATTCGACCAGTCCCAACGTAGCCATTCAGTCTCCGAAAAAAAATTAACCAGATTTTCTCAGCGCACTCTGCGGCTTTTCTCCGCGACCTCTGCGATAAGCCCTTGAAGTTAGCCCTGAGGCACTTGCCCGCCAAGCAACTTCCCCAACTCACTCGACGGACACCGCAGCCCCACATAAAACGTCCCAAACAACGCATAAACCGCGCTCACTTCATCAAACCGCATCTCGTAAATCAGCTTCTTAAACACCAGCGGATCATCCGCAAACAAATCCACTCCCCACTCCCAATCATCAAATCCAATCGACCCCGTAATAATCTGCCGAACCTCGCCCGCATACCGCCGCCCCACGAGACCATGCTCGTTCATCTGCCGCGCCCGCTCTTCAATCGGAACCGTGTACCAATTTTTATCTTCGCCGCGCCGCCGGTCCATGGGATAAAAACACAAATACCGATGCTTAGGCAGCTCCGGAAACAATCGCGGCCGCATCGCCTCCCGCTGCCGCCCGAGCGTCTCCTCGATAGCCCGCTTCCATTCCTCCGAATGCGCCTCTATGCCTCGTTCGACAAGCTCGCTGTAGATCTTGATCGTCGATTCATAAAGCCCCAGCTCAATCACCGAAAGATATGATGTAGTCGGCTCCAGATAATCGCTAAGCCGCAACCCCGCCATCTGCAACTCCGCCTGATTCAACTCCGCAAACGATTGCCGGAAGTGAACCAACATCAAATCACCTTTATGCCCAATCAACGAAAAAAGCCCCGACTGCCCCGAAGCATTCTCCTCCATGGCAGCGAGCACCCCGTGAGCCTCCTCGATGATCTCAGCTTTCAGCCCCGAAGCAAGCCCCCGCCAAGCCGGCCAGCGAAACCGCATCATCTGATGCAGCACGCTGTAACCCTCAACCGTCAACGGAACCGGCGGAATCTCCGCCGAAGCCAAGGTCGCGCGCTCCCGCTCAGGACGAACCGCACGTGTAACTGACATAACCATTCCCTCGTGCCCTATTGTACCCGCGACCACCCCGTGCAGGCGCGGGCCTCACGCCGCGCAGGCGCAGCAAACCTTTGCAGGCCTTCACTGGCAGAATGAAGAACCACGCTCTCAACCCTCCAACTCCCCTTGACTCCCCAAAATCCCCGGAGTATGTTTCTTCTTCCCCAGCTACAGTGCCCCGAGACCCAACGAATTAGGATCTAGCTATGAGCCCAGCACCCGTTTCAATCCGCTGCACAATCGCACCCTGGCTGACCGTTCGGAACGGTGCGCAAGCTCTCCGCTTCTACCAAGAGGCATTCGGAGCCAAGGTAGCCTACCGCCTGGAAGACCCCGCCGCAGGAGTAGTCGCCCGACTCTCTGTCGGAGGCGCAGAGTTTTGGCTGAGTGACGGCCAGCTTGATGGATCACGCCGGGAGTCCCTCGGAGGCGGCTCGGTCCGAATGATTCTGACCGTCGGCGACCCGGATAAAATTTTCGCGCAAGCCCTGACAGCCGGAGCCTCCGAGGTGTCCCCGGTAGGCGAAGAGCACGGCTGGCGCTCCGGACACCTGGTCGACCCGTTCGGTCTTCACTGGGAGATTGGCCATCCCCTGCCCGTTTAGCTGCCCATAAGCCGAGGTGTCAAGCTAAACCACAAAATTGTCATCGCCGCAAAAACCTTGTCAAGCCCCCTGACTCTCTCTTTTCGATGCAAGCACATGATTACATTCGAGAAATAAATCTCAAAAATTGGCGGGTTTACCCCTTCTAGTATGATATTCTAAGAATAAGTAGATAATCTTTAAGAAAACAGGCGCAAGCACCCAGCGAGCGCCTTTTCTATTTGAACCCATGCCAAAACCCAGCTCCGCGCCCAGACGCTCCCCAGCGTCCGGCCCGAAGACTGCCCGCCAGCAGGAGCTCAACACCAAACGCCGCGGAGAGCTCTCCGAACTAGCCTTCGTCCACAAAGCCGCCAGCCTCGGCTTCGGAGTGGCCAAGCCCTACGGCGACAGCGAACGTTTCGACTTCATCCTGGTAAGCCGCGACTGGCCCCAGGGCGACCAGCTCTGGCGCGTCCAGGTAAAATCCACCGCCACGCTAAGCCAGGGCTTCTACCACATAAACGCCCACCGCCGCACCACGGGCCGCGTAATCGCCTACAAACCCACCGAGGTAGATTTCCTCGTAGCCCACATCATCCCCGAGGACGCCTGGTTCATCTTCCCCATCGAAGTCCTAGCGAGGGTCACCAGCCCCTCATTCCGCCCAAAAAGCTCCCGCAAAAAAGGACCGTACGACCAATACCGCGAAGCCTGGCACCTGCTAGAACCCAAATAACCACCTGAATTTAAGCCCGCATCACCTACAAAGAGGATGCCCCACCCTTTCCGCGTTCTGTGCGGAAGGGTGGGACGCGGGAAACCAAAGCGAAAAGGGATGAAACCCAATCAAATGCGCGGAGGGAGCTCGACCGGAACCAAATGTGCGTGGATAGCCGCAACCGGAGTTATCATAAAAGATGTTTCGAGACGGCGTTCACTACCAAGTTTGATCAAGCGATCAAGCCCGACTGACGCACTGTCATCCTGAGCGTAGCATGCGTTTCGCGAAGCGAAGCGCATGCGAAGTCGAAGGACCCCGCGTCGGCCCGCACCGCCAGAACTGTAGCAGGGAGTTCTAACTAAGCTCGCCGCCACCCAAGCCCGACCCACTCCCACCGCTTGACTCCCCAAAATCTCCGGGAAAATGTTTCTTCTTCGCCCACAAGCAGGCCCCGAACCTTCCCCAAGGAAGCAGTTTCGCGCACCAGACTTCGCGTCGAATTAGGAGACCAATACTCCCGACCCAGCCGCCCTCAACCCACGAAGACCTGTCATCCTGGAGGCAGCGGAGTCGCCGGCGAAGCGAGCGACTCCCAACGAAGGATCTCTGTACATCTGGAGGAACCAACAAACCGGATGCCCCAATTTCTCTCGCGACGACGCAAGCGCCTCAGCGATGCGAATCGCCATCCATGCACACGGCGGCGCGGATCCTACAGGCGGCAGAAAATGGGGTCAACGGCTAGTGGGGGTAGTACACTTCGGGAAAAATTCGGCTACACCCAACCCACATCCCCACAGCGCCTACCGCCCCAAATGGCCGGGCCCGCTCCCCCCGTGCGGGAGAAGTTTCGTCCGACGCGCAGTGAAGGAAGCCTGCGCAGGTCTGAAGTAGAATCAAGGCATGGAAATCGCCAAGAGCTTGCGATCACACAAGGCCGGGCGAGTATCGCTACTCGTGTTTTGCACTATCCAATTCTTGTTTGCAATCAAGTGCCAAGCCCAAGATTCATCCGGTTCGCAATATGTTCGTCAGGCTAATAAGGATTCCGTGATCGTTTTTGTTCACGGCGTGTTGGGAGATTCGCAATCTTGGACCAACGGCAGCACGAAGGCTTATTGGCCGGCCCTGATGAAAGACGACCCATACTTCAACGACTTCGATATTTTCGTAATCGGGTACCCTTCAAGACTTTTCCATTCGAGCTACACGGTTGACGAGTTGGTAGAAGTCATGCGCAGAGACATCGATAGCGCTGGAGTCTTCGCTAAACATAAGCACGTCTATTTTCTTTGCCACAGCATGGGTGGGTTAGTGGTCAGGGGATATTTGACTCGATATCGAAATAGAGCCTCCCAAGTTCCGATGATTTATTTCTTTTCCACGCCGACTACAGGTGCTGAAATTGCTAGCATGGCAAGTCTTTTGTCCCATAATCGCCAGATACAGGGCTTGTTACCCATTGACGCCAATGAGTATCTTGCTTCAGTTCAAAAGGATTGGCTCGCCGCGCAATTCTCAATTGCCTCATACTGCGCGTACGAGACTCAAGATACCTACGGAATCAGAGTTGTTGGTGAATCGAGTGCGACGAATCTTTGCAACCGGCCGCTTGATCCGATCGACGCAAATCATCTAGACATCGTTAAGCCAAGAGACATCAAAGACGCTCCATACATTTCGTTTCGGAACGCGGTGCAGGACGTGCGACCAGAACCGACTAGGAAACCGCCTCACTCTAGCGTAGATGGAGCAGCAGGCATCGGGTCTCCTATCGAGGGACTCGCAAGGTTGGGATGGACAGTGAACCCCTCCGGGGTGGGAAACACCTTGCAGTTTAACGACAATTATAGCCATATTTCCATGCGCAAATCCGTAAGGTATTTTTGCGCCATGAACAGCGAATTCAGCATAGTTATCGTCGGAGCAAAGGATCTAGATGGGATAAGTGGTCTTCGTGCCGCCGAGCATTTGAAAAAATTGGCCTTCGACGCTCCAGAGTTTAGCGATCTCTCGGAACTGAAAGACTTGCACAGCTTGGAACGTCTCGAAATTGCCCAGACAGCGACTATTTCCGACCTGTCACCTTTACAGTATTTGACTAATTTAAAGGATTTAGTTTTGGGCTCAGCTGGAATACGGGATCTTGCACCGATTCAGGGGTTGCGGGGCATAACCTCGCTGCAAATCGGCGGTACACAAGTCAGTGACTTGTCCCCTCTTCGGAATTTTCGCAGCCTACGAGCGCTCAATGTAACTGGTACTAGGGTCACGGACTTGTCTCCAATCAGCAAGATCGAAACGCTAGAGGAGCTTAGCATTAATGGGCGCCAACTTCCCGGCCTTGTCACCCTGCGAGATTTATCTAACCTCAAGAAACTCTCGCTGTTCGATGCTGAGCCAGTCGACCTATCCCCGATTGGGGAACTTGGAAGCCTCGAAAGCCTGTCAATTGATGGCCCCCTGACGATGAATCTCGCGCCCTTGCGAAGACTGTCAAAATTATCCAACTTTTCGCTCTCACCGCAGGCAGCGGATTTCACAGCTATGATGCAGGTGCGGGATATCGCAGCTATCGGCGAGCTGCATACACTAAAAAAGCTGCGCCTTATGGAAGTTGTGATTACTGACTTGCGGTTCATGCGCGGGCTTCGTAACCTCAGCGAATTTACTGCCATGATCGTCCCCATCTCCGACATCAGCGGCATTGAGGACGTTACGGCCCTGAGTAGCGTGCAACTTACGCGGACTAACGTGGTTGACATTTCGCCACTGCTTCGTTTACCCAACCTAACAGAACTCTACGTGGCATACACGCCAGCCCGGTCGGACGTTTTGACGGAGCTAGAGCGGCGCGGAGTTAAGGTTCACCGGTAACCACCTGCTGTTAACACTCATTGACCACTGACCGGCAGTTCTGAGTGTAATCGCCTGTACGTCCTTCTGGTTATTTAACGCTCCCCCAAGGAAAGTAGGCCTGTTCTTTTCGCTTTAGTGTGCCGATCACGCCAACGTGACCCAACAAATCCAGTACAAGACCAATGTGGCTTTCATTAATTGGTCGTCTGATAAGAGTGCTGAGAACGTTCGTGCGGGTTGGAAGCCATCGCCGCTGCAAAACGCGCTGCATCATTGACTTCAACTCATCTCGGCTAAGACCGTATCGCTCCAAATAAGCATCGATTAAACTAAGCAACTTTATATTGTAATTTTGTTCGGGATTATCGTTTAATTCCCCTCCCCGATGAGTCAGCCGCAGGTCGTCGAGATCAATAACATTGATGGCTCTCAGAAAAGAAATGTATTTGCGAACAACCGTCCAGTTCGCTGGTCGTTGCGATATTCTCCCGTCAGAATCGATATAGTTTGTGAGGAAAACGCGCCGATCCCTAGCAGGTTGCGGAAAAACTCTGGTTCGAGCGCATGGCGGGATGCCATTGTTGACGGGGTGTAGGCAACTGTCTCCAGCTAACGATGTAAAGCGATATAGGCGATGTAAAAGAAGAGCGTGCCACCTGCGATTACAATCGTGCCCGCCAGACGTAGGCCCCAATCAGGCATCTTGTAGGGATGCCAGCTACCCTGTTTCCAGCTGTCGGCGAAACGATCCAAGTTTGCTCTGACCGAGCCAGGTCGCAGAATCATAGTCAGCCCGAACGCTAAGAAACCTGCCCCCATAACGAGTGCTGCAGGCGCGTCACTTGGGCCCATGCTTGGCACGGCAGCAGAGTACCAGAAAACTCTCTTGTTTCCACAACACAACCTGATAAGAAGAAGGCATGCGCGGAAAAGACGAGCAGCAGTTGGACGTGTTCAGTTACATCAGTCCCGAACAGCGAGTTCCGCAGGACCATCCGTTACGCTCGTTGCGGGCCATGACCGACGAAGCACTACACCAGTTGCAACCTCGGTTCAACCGCTTGTACGCCAAAACCGGGCGACCGTCGATTGCGCCGGAAAAGTTGTTGCGAGCCCTCTTGCTGCAAGCGCTGTACTCGGTTCGCAGCGAACGAATGCTAATGGAACAGCTCGACTACAACCTGCTGTTCCGCTGGTTTGTAGGCTTGAACATGGATGACTCCGTCTGGGACGTGACCGTGTTCACCAAGAACCGCGAGCGCCTCCTCGATGGGGACATTGCCGACGCTTTCTTCCAAGCAGTGCTCCAGCAGGCACGTGAGCGGGATCTGCTCTCGGACGAACACTTCACGGTGGATGGAACACTCCTGGAAGCGTGGGCGAGTGTGAAGAGTTATCAACGCAAGGATGCCAAGAACGACGTTCCGCCGGACGATCCCGGCAATGCGACGGTGGACTTCCACGGGGAGAAGCGGTCGAATCAGACGCACGCATCGAAGACGGACCCGGATGCGAAGATGGCCCGCAAAGGCAAGGGCAAGGAAGCCAAGCTGAGTTACAACGGGAATCTGCTGGTGGAGAACCGCCACGGGCTGATCGTGAACAGTGAGGTGTTCGAGGCCAACGGAACGGCGGAGCGCGATGCCGCGTTGGTGATGCTGGAACAGATTCCGGGCACGAAACAAGTAACGGTGGGCGGTGACAAGGGATACGACACGGCGGATTTCGTGGCCGAGTGCAGAAACCTAAAGGTCACGCCGCACGTGGCCCAGAACCTGGAGCGGCCCGGTGGGAGTGCCATTGATGCTCGTACGACGCACCACGCTGGATATGCCATCAGTCAGAGGAAAAGGAAACACGTTGAAGAGTGCTTCGGCTGGCTGAAGACGATCGCTCTGTTGCGGAAGGTTCGGCATCGTGGGGTCTTGAAGGTGGGATGGGTCTTTACCTTCGCGGCCGCGGCCTACAACTTAGTCCGTATGAGGAATCTGGCGATTCAATCGACGTAAGCCGAGGTCGCAGTGGGTTCGCAGGCCCGAAACGAATCCACGGGACACCAGCGGATGTAGCCAGAACCCTTCAAGAATCAGAAAATCACTGGGACCGGAGAGAACCTAAGTCGCGGAGTCCATTTTTCCGCAGCCTGCTAGATAGAGCCGCTAGATATAACGTGTGAGGATCAGAAAAGGCTTTTCGTCGCAAAACTGCCACGATTAGGCGGAGCTTTGAATAAGCACTTTTCGGCGAAACACCTCCAGTGATTCCGGGAATAATGACTGGCGCCTCAGTATAAAGTGAAACTGGTGGCTGGCCCACCTTTACGTCCTTTGTAAAGGTGGGTACGACGAGGCCGGCGTCGTCGCCCTCTCAATCAGCTCCGGCAGCTTTCTTGAGCTTGCGGAACTGATTGATCTCCACCGTGCCCTCGGGGAACACAGCTTCAATCTTCAACTGCCCTCCCATGGCTCGAATCATGGATTGCAGGGTGCTGATGTACATATCGGCGCGGCGCTCCATCTTTGAGACCGCCGCCTGATTGATGCCGAGCAGGTTGGCCAGATGCTGCTGAGTCAATTCTCTGGCTTCGCGAAGCTCATCCAGAGCCATCTCCGCAATCATCTTCTTGCTTTTAGCGTCCGAGCGGGCTCGCGCTGCGGGCGACATCTTGGCTTCAAGTTCACGAAAGTTTCTCGCCATCTCACACTCCTGGACTGCTATCGCTTTTTCTCAATCGCCCGCAAATGCTCGGCGTAAATCTTGTCAGCTCGTGGGACAAACTCCTCGTACCAGCGGTCGTTTCCGGTCTTATCGCCGCCGATCAGCAGAACCGCAACGCGTCGCGGATCGAAAGCAAAAAGTGTTCGGTATGGGCGTCCGCGATGCTGAGTTCGCAACTCCTTCATGTTCGGATGCTGCGACGTAGTAATCAGGTCCACATGTGGCCGTCCCAGGCTGGGTCCACATTCGCGGAGAAGGTTTACACTCGCTCGGACATCTTCCTGTTCGGATTCGCTCAGGGCATCCCACCAGGTCTCGAACTCATCGGTGAATTCGACTTCCCATGCCACCTATGGAATATAACCTATAAGGAATGTTTTTGTCAATTAGCTGATGAGATATTAATGGTTTAGTTCGACTTCTTAACGGGTTTGTCTCCGGGTTCGGGGCCGTCGCCGAAGAGCATTGCTACCCAGCCAATCGTTCCCCGGTTGGAAAGGACGCCTCCGGTGTCATGGCGACGGCGAAATGCTTGGACGACGGCAATAAAACCGACGACGACGAGAAATAGCAACCATGCTGCGACCCAGACGGAATCGATCCACGGATGATGATGTTCATCAAGAGCAAGCGATCCGAGAAATAAAACCCAGAACACGATGCCGGGAATCCATCGCCGACTCCATTTTGGACGCTTCACGCCGCCGCCTCAGTCATCGTCTGATGCAATAGTCCCACCAATCCCGCTAAAGTCCAAACATATTTAAAACCACTCGCTCCTTTGTGACTCTGTGTCTCAGTGGTGGCTGGCCCACCTTTACGTTTTTTGTAAAGGTGGGAACGAAGAGGCCGGCGGCGCCGTCCTTCCCTCAATCCGCGCCTTTCTTGAGCTTGCGGAACCGATTGACCTCCACCCTGCCCTTGGGGAACGCGGCTTCACCTGTTTCTTGAGGAGGTAGTACAATAGTAGTATGAAGGAGAAGACCTCTATCACACTATCAGGCGACGTCCTGACCGCCATTGACCGCTTGGCGGGATCCAAGCAATCGCGCTCCGCTTTCATCGAACGGGTACTGCGGGAGTACTTGCGGCAACGCGCTCGGGCCGCACTTCAGGCGCGCGATCTTGAACGTATAAACGCCGCCGCCCAGCAACTCAACGCCGAGGCCGCCGACGTGATGGAATACCAAGTGTCGGGCGAATCCGAATGAACGCTCTTTTGGAGCCGGTGTGAAGCGCGGAGAACTCTATCGTGTATTCAAGCCGGGAGCGGACCCCAAACAGTACCGCACATTTGTGATTGTGAGCCGCCAGGTGCTAATCGACTCCCGATTTTCCACTGTGGTCTGCGCGCCCGTGTTCACCCACGGAGAAGGCCTGTCGACCCAGGTGCCCGTCGGAGCTGACGAAGGATTGAAGCACCCCAGTTGGATCATGTGCGACAATCTGGTAAGCCTGCGCAAAATCGACCTCACCCAGTTTCTGGGCTCGTTGGCAAAAGCTAGACTCGCCGAACTGGACCATGCTCTGAAGATGGCTCTCGACCTGGCATAGCGTCCCCGCACCTCCGGGGCTAAAGCCCAGAACGCTTTGAACCTTACGGCACGACTAAAGTCGTGCCCTTCCCAAATGTGAATTCGCAATCCTTAGGTTCCCTCTGTGACTCTGTGTCTCTGTGGTGAACGCCTTTACACCCCGCTGACCAACGTGTTAACCTCGATATCGTTACAAAACAATTGAAAAATTAGACAGGAGTGCACCAGGTTAGTGCTAGCCAGAGAGCAAAAGAAATCCCTCATCGACCAGTACGGCACGCATGCTACCGACACCGGCAGTCCGGAAGTCCAGATCGCATTGCTTAGCGAACGCATTGGTTCCTTGACGGAACACTTCAAGATGCACCAGAAGGACCATGGCTCACGCCGCGGTCTTCTCATGCTGGTCAGCAAGCGGCGTCGCCTGCTCGACTATCTCAAAACTTACAATTCCGATCGCTATAAAACTGTGGTTCAGAAACTCGGCCTCCGCAAGTAGCGGAGACAGCGGATACCTTTCTGAAATCGCCTGCATTTGACGAAAACACACCGGAATTGTTCTGCCGTCCTCAGATTCGGGCTTTTCCGTACCAGGGACCGCAGCGGTTGAATGAGAAAAGCGGAGAAGGTGCGTCTCCAAGCAAATTCCGAAACCGGGTGCCCCACGTCTCGCGGTTTTCGAGACGTGGGAAGAGCGCTAATCAAATCGTGCAACCTCCCATTTGCGGCACCGGCGTGCCCTCCTGCCCAGAAGGAAAATAAAACATGAAGCATGACGTATCGGTTCAACTCACCGGTGGTAAAAGTCTCTCATTTGAAACAGGAAAATTAGCCAAACAGGCCCACGGCTCGGTCGTGGTGCGCATCGGAGACAGCGTAGTTCTCGCCACCGCGGTGTCCAATCCCGACCCGCGCGAAGGCATCGATTTCTTTCCCGCTCACCGTCGATTATCGCGAGTACACCTACGCCGGCGGACGCATTCCCGGCGGCTTCATCAAACGCGAAGGCCGTCCCAGCGAACGCGAAATTTTGACCAGCCGCCAGATCGATCGTCCAATTCGGCCGCTGTTCCCCGAAGGATTCAAGTGCGAGACGCAGGTGATTGCCTTCGTGCTCTCGGCGGATACGGAAAATGATCCGGACGTAGCTGGAATTAACGGAGCCTCGGCCGCGCTGACGATCTCAGACATTCCGTTCAACGGTCCGATTGGCGCAGTGCGCGTGGGCCTGGTCAGCGGACAATTCATCATCAATCCGACTTACGACGAAATGCGCGACAGCATTCTGAACATCATGGTCGTCGGCACCGCCGATGGAATCGTGATGATCGAATCCGGCGCCAAAGAAGTAAAAGAAGAAACGGTAGTAGACGCAATCGAATTCGCCCACACCGAAATAAAAAAGATTTGCGCCGCCATCAACGACCTGAAAGCCAAAGCCGGCAAGCCCAAGCGCGAAGTAACCGCCCCGGAATTCGATGAAGTTTATTACGGCAGTCTGAGGGCGAAGGTAGGCGAGGCAGCTAGCCGAAAGCCTGGACACGCAGAAGCATCCCAAAGCGGAAAGCTACAACATGGTCCGCGATCTGAAGAAAAAGTTGCAAGCGGAAATCCCGGAAGACGACAAAGAAGCCCAAGCAAAACTAAAACACTATTTCGAGATTCTCCGCGAAAGAATCTTCCGCGAACAAGTAATCAATAATAAAAGAAGACCAGACGGCCGCCCCTTCGACAAAGTAAGAGACATCTGGGTAGAAGTAGGAGTTCTACCAAGAACCCACGGCAGCGCCATCTTCACCAGAGGCGAAACCCAAGCCCTGGTAACCACGACGCTAGGCACCAGCGACGACCAACAACGCCTAGAAACCTTCGAAGGCGAAGCCAAAAAACGCTTCCTTCTACATTATAATTTTCCGCCGTTCTCGGTCGGGGAGGTTTCGTTTTTGCGGGGGGCTGGGCGGCGTGAGATTGGGCATGGAGCGCTGGCGGAGCGGGCTATTTCGGCGATGCTTCCTACTGAGGAGAATTGGCCTTACACCATGCGCGTGGTGTCGGACATTTTGGAGTCGAATGGGTCTTCTTCCATGGCTACGGTTTGCGGGGCTTCGCTTTCTTTGATGGATGCCGGCGTGCCTCTGCAGGTCTCCGGTCGCTGGCGTGGCTATGGGGTTGGTTAAGGAGGGCAACGATTACGCCATCCTTACTGACATTGCCGGGGCTGAAGATCATTACGGCGACATGGATTTCAAAGTCGCGGGAACGAAAGACGGCATTACCGCGCTGCAGATGGATATTAAGGTCGGCGGCATTACCGCGCAGATTATGCGGGAGGCTCTGGCGCAGGCGCAGCGCGGGACGGTTGCACATTCTCGAGAAGATGAGCGAGGGGATTACTGAGCATCGCGAGAAGGTTTCGGCTTATGCTCCGCGAATTTATACCTTGCAGATTCCGGTCGACAAGATTCGCGACGTGATTGGGCCCGGCGGCAAGATGATTCGTTCGATCATCGAGCAGACTGGGGTGAAGATCGACGTCGAAGACACGGGCAAAGTCAATGTGGCTTCGAACGACGAAGCGTCGGCTAATAAGGCGCTGCAGATCATTCGCGATCTTACGGCTACGGCCGAGGTTGGGAAGACTTATCTCGGAACCGTGACGCGGCTGGCGGATTTCGGCGCCTTCGTCGAGATCATTCCCGGGACTGATGGGTTGTTGCACATCAGCGAAGTGGCCGAGCATCGTATTAAGGATGTGCGCGATGAATTCAAAGAAGGCGATCAGGTTTTGGTGAAAGTGCTTGCGGTTGAGGGTAATCGCATCCGGCTTTCGCGCAAGGCCATCCTGAAGGAGCAACGCGCGAAGATGGGTGGTGGCGAGCCGGGAACTAACGGTGGCGAGGAAAGTCACGGCGAAGCTCCTGGCGCGCCGGCGCTGACGATTGAAGGCGGCGGAGATTTCCCTGACGATGAGCCGAACTTCAATCGCGATGCGGTTGCTGGCGTGGCTGGAGGAGAACGTCCTGCAGGAGATCGTCCGGACCGGGGCGGTGATCGCGGACGCGGCGGGCGGCCTGGCGGTGGTGGCGGCCGAGGTCGTGGACGCGGGCGTGGTCCCGGTGGTGGTGGGCGTGGCGGGCATGGTGGTTCTAGACACTAGAGAACCGGCCACGGATTTTCACCGATTTGCACGGATAGATTTAATGATGGAAAAGGCTGCGGCTTTGTCGCGGCCTTTTTGATTGGCTGACATTTCAATTCGGCTTTCCCATGTCTCGCAAAATGCGGCGAGACATGGGGCACCCGCTATCATCAGTAAGGAAATCACCTACGATCGTGTCCGAATCGTTGATGCCGTTGGCGCGGGCAAAAGTGTACGCGGTCGGAGGAGCGATGGTCGCGTACTTGCCGCCGATATGCGAAAATCCCCAGGTGTCCCCTGCCCATCCCCGTAGTTGCCGACAAGGGCTTGGCTCGTGTTCAGGCCAAATGGGAATCGTTGTGCCGGTCTGCGACTCCCGGCATACTCACTCTGGTCATCTTGGTCCGTGCCCGAGCGCGCTTGGCGCGCTAAGTGTGAGGAGAAACGACGCCATAAGCACCGCGAAGATGCGAAACAGCCTATCTTTTTGCCAGACGTAATTCATAAAGCGTCCAGGGATTGTCAAAAGTTTTGGTGATCGCTCGTTCGCTCGATCCCCGCAGACACGCTGCAATCACAAAGCTACGGCTGATAAATCTGCACGTAGTCGTAAACGTTTTTCAGGAAAACGCCGCCTCCGAAGCAATAGAGATTGCCACCGGCGACCACGGATCCGGCGGCAAAGCCGAAGGCCTGCGGCATCGGCGCGAGGGTCGCCCACTTTTTCGTTCCTGGGTTGTAGGCTTCGTTCAGAGTGATCATGGTTGGCGTAGTGCCGCCAGCAACGTACAACTTCCCGTTAATAGCCCCATAGCATCCAGGATTGCGGGGGGTGGGATCAGGCGTGAGTTCAGACCAGGTGTTGTTCGTCGCGTTGTAGCCCTCGTTGTCACCCAAGTAGGTGGAGCTGTTCGACCCGTCCGCTGCCACGACCGTGGTTCCCAGCGGACCAACCGCCGACCACCCTTTCGCGAGCAGCAGAGGGGCCTCTTCAGTCCAGGTGTTGGTGGTGGTGTTATAGCTTTCGACGGTCGTCAGAAAGCCGCTTTCGTCCTGGCCGCCAATCACGTAGATGACGTCTTTGTCAGCGACAGCAGAAGCGGACTCCTGGACGTAGGGCACGGAGGCCAGGGTTGACCAAGTATTGGTGGCAGGATCGTAAGCCTCGGCGACGCTCAGAAGCGCAGAGCCATTGCTGCCTCCGAAGATGTAGAGCTTTTTGTTGACCACGGCGTAAGCCGCGAACCCGCGCGGATTCGGATCGGAAGCGCCGGTTGTCCACGTGTTCTTCTGGGTATTGTAGATTTCGTTGATACCGAGGAAATTGCTTGTGTTGACCCCACCGACGACATAGATGTCGCTCCCAATCGCTCCTGCGGCGGCACCCATGCGAGCCGCCGGCAGCGCGGCGCCGCTGCCCCACGAGTTATGGACGATAAACGTCTGCGGGCTGGTCAACATGGTCGAGCCCGTGGTGACCGTGACCTTTCCGTTCGATGCACCCGCTGGCACGGTCGCCAGCAGGAATGTGGTGCCCGTGCGGGTGACGGCGGTCGCCTTAACGCCATTGAATTTTACGACCGACGAGGAGCTGAAGCCCTGACCCAGAATGCCAACTTTCGAACCAACCTCGCCGGAAGTAGTGACCAACGAGACAAAGGGGGGAAGTCCCACATTCAGGCTGAAGAAGACGCCTTCACCATTAGCGCCGCCGCTGGTGGCGAGCCCATAGAGGAGCCCGTCTGTTCGCTCCGTCAGAAAAGTCAGGGGGTGGCACCCGTGGGTGTTGTCAAAGGTGTGGAGAACTGAGAACTTGCCAGCCGTCGTGATCCGGAAAATGGTGCCGCAGTTCGAGCTGCCGCCATTGATGGCTACACCGTAGAACTTCCCATCGGTGGCTAGAATGATGCCTAGCACTTCCGAACCGTCGCTCGTTCCGTTCAAATCGTGCAGGACTGCATAGTTACCGGAGGATGTGAGTTTATAAATCACGCCGGCGTTGCTGGTTCCTCCGAGCGAAGCCACCCCATAGTATTTGCCGTCGCCGCCCTCCACCATGCCGGGACCCGCATCTGTGCCATCAGTGCCCGTGAAGTTGTGCAGGACGGTGAATACACCCTCGGTGGTCATTTTGAACAAGGTGCCTTGACCGTTGGTTCCTCCCAGGTTCATTCCCCCGTAGAGGTCGCCGTCACTCCCCTGAAACAGTTGGCCGCCCTCATACCCTTCGCTCGCGGTTAGGGTGTGCAGTGTCTTGAAAACGCCGCCAGCCGTGACGCTATAGATGATATCCCCGGGTGAGGCGACGTCCGTGGTCCCGTAAAACTTCCCGTCCGTGCCCAGAACGAGGGCATTGGTCGGATACCCTTCGCCCGTGTTGACGAAGTTGTGCAGCACAGTCAGTGCGCCCTTCGGGGTCACTTTGAAGGCGGTTCCGTCGCCGCTGCTTCCGCCCTGCGTCGCGTCGCCGTAGAAATTGCCGTCGTGGCCAGCGGTCAAGCCGCCTAGAGGGTTATAGCCGGAAGTGGTTGTCAGGCTGAAGATGATGGTTGGCGTGCCCGAGGGCGTGACCTTAAAAACAGTGCCACCACCCGAAGTGCCACCGGAAACAGACTCGCTGTAGAGATTACCATCTCGCCCTTGGGCAATCTTGTTGCTGTTGAAGTTGTAGGGGTCGCCCGCGCCGGGATTGAAATCGTGCAGGTCTTTGTAGGTTTGGGCCTGGGCGGGGATCGCTGCCAAGGTGAGAGTCAGTACGACCGCCGCGGCCACAAACACCGTGATCAAACGAAAAGTTTTATCCTGCCGTCGAATGTAGTTCACGAGGAACCTCCAGAGAGCACAAGACTCTCTCGTAGATGTTGGCCGTGAAACTCTCCCAGGAGCCTGGGGCTCCTTGGGCGTGTGCAAAAGATTGCACTTTACAAACTGATCCGCCGACTTAGGGGACCGAAAGGAAGTGGGGGGAACTTCTTTTACACTATCCGCGGTCGAGCTATACTCATGGGGACTTGCTCCCCCAGGCAAGGGACATCACGGGACAACTCAGGACATTTCAGGCATGGATGCGCGACAGCAGCAGGCATCGAACCGCCGACTGGATTCCTGGAAGGAAATCGCCGGCTACTTCGGCCGTGATGAGCGGACCGTCAAGCGATGGGAGAAAGAGCGGGCGCTTCCCGTTCACCGCGTGCCGGGCGGTGTAAGAGGTGGTGTATTTGCATATGCTGCCGAGTTGTCGCAGTGGCTGAAGGATCCTGGGTCGGCTGCGAAAGAATCGCCGCACGAACATTCACCAGCCGAAGTAAGTGCTGCTTCAGCAAATCGAATTCGTGAAGTAGGACCGCCGGTCCCCACGCAGGTTCTCACACCGGCAGCTGCGACACCGGCAGCTGCCATCAAGAGTTCGAGATTCCACTTGGCGCGAATCTTAGGAGTGCTCCTGGCCGTCCTGCTGGGATTTCTCATTCTCAAACATCAAATTCCACGTCAGGTCACTTCAGCTTCGGCGACGAGCATTGCTCCTTCGGTTCATCGAACAAAGCCCGAAGCGGAAGAACTCTATCTGAAGGGGCGCTATTTCTGGAACAAGCGGACGCCTGAAGCCTTGAATAACGCGCTCGACCTTTTTACTCAAGCGATCGTTCGGGATCCCGGTTATGCGCAAGCTTATGTCGGTCTGGCCGATTGCTATAACTTGTTGCGTGAATACTCAGTAATGCCGTCGAGCGAGGCTTATCCGCGGGCGTTGGCAGCGGCCAGAAAAGCTGTGGAATTGGACGACACCTCGGCGGAAGCGCACAATTCTCTTGCCTTCGCGACATTTTATTGGACCTGGGATGCGGCGGCGGCGGAGCATGAATTCAAACGGGCGATCGCACTGAATCCCGGCTACGCGGCGGCTCACCATTGGTATGCAACGTTCTTGATGGCCACGAAGCGTGACGCGGAAGCGGTGGTTGAGATCGAGCGAGCCGCGAAACTTGATCCTGCATCGACGCCGATCATGGCCGACAGAGGATACATTCTTTACAGGGCGGGGGAATCGCAGCAGGGCATTGCGCTGCTGAAACAAATCGAGACGACGGAGCCGGCATTTCTTTCGCCTCACTTTTATCTCTCGAACATCTATGTTGAGGAGAAAGACTATCCAAATTATCTTTCAGCAACAAAGAAGGTGGCGCAGTTGCGACACGACCCAGCCGCTTTGGCGATCGTAAATGCTGGTGAGCGAGGCTTTGCTGCCGATGGCG
Source organism: uncultured Acidobacteriota bacterium (assembly GCA_963743375.1). Classification (GTDB taxonomy): domain Bacteria; phylum Acidobacteriota; class Terriglobia; order Terriglobales; family Acidobacteriaceae; genus JABDBE01. The sequence goes on from CAVUQA010000004.1 coordinate 131,062, forward strand.
TGCGAGGGATGTGGGGAAGCATGCTAGCAGTGCAGAAGAAGTTTTATCTGCAGGGTCTGCTCCCCGCTTATCCGTTGGCGCAGAGTTATGTGCAGTTGGGCGAAAACGAGGAGGCCCTTAAGTATCTGCGCGAAGCTTATGAGAAGCGTGATGCGGCGATGGTGTTCCTCAACGTGGACCACTCGTTCGACCGCTTGCGCGACAATTCTTCTTTTCGTGAGTTGCTTGCGCGATCCAGTCAGCCGCGGTCGAACTGATTCTAATTTTGAGATCGGCCCCGTATGAACGAGGCCGAAGTCCTAATTTTTGGGCAGAACAGATATGTTCTGCGGATTGGCTATGGTATACGGCGAGCCCGGCGCTTGGCTGATGCTGGTGGGCGTGATCGTGAACACGAAGAGCTTACCTGCGGAGCGGCTGATGGCGTAGAGGTGGTTGTTGTTGTCCCAGAAAATCTGATCAATTTCATCTCTCGCGATCAGCCCGGTGTAGTGTGTGATCGGATTAGCGCCGTTGAAATGGAATACCTGCAGCCCGCCGGTTCCGGCGACGACTCCGGCGTTTCCTGCGACTGCCAGCAGCTTGCCTGATGGAGACATCTTGATATCGGAGACGTAACTGATCAAGGTGAAAGGCATGTTCGAAAAGGTGCTTTTTGTGGTTAGGTTTCCCGCGCTATCGGCGGTGTAGGTTGCGAGCTGGGTTTGCCCATCCTGACTGAATGTGGATCCGCTGAGCGGAAGAAGAGAGATTGCCACGTGATTCGATCTATCGGATGCGGCTCCGTAGGTACAGTAGAAAGCTCCCGTTTGCGCATCTGGTATCGGAGCATTGATCTTCAATTCAGTTAATTTTCCATGGCTATCCCGCTGGAAGCCGAAGATTTCCGAATAAAACTGATAGCAAAAAGATCCATACGCGAACACATTGTTCGCCATCAAGCTTAGCGGCACTTGGAACTCTGTGCTTGGAGCGCTGGCGGCCATGTATCGTAACTCGCCCGTACTGCTATCAATGGAGAAAGCCTGATAGGTGTTATTGGCGCAGATGTTGCCGTAGAAGTCTTCGTCGTACAAAGTAGTGCCGGTGCCGTCGAGGAAAAGAGCGGTGGGTCCACCGCATTTGTATCCGTTGAATTTCTGGGCGTTGATGTTTGCGACCTTTTCAAGGGAGCCATCAGCGGCGATCGAGAATGAGGAAATGTCGACACCGTTGGTGCCGAACAGATATTGCTGGTTAACCGCCATGCTCTGCACGTTGGCGGAAAACGGAGATCCGGACACGGGGGTGAGCTTGCCATCAGCGTCGGCAGTGAAAGCATTGATTTCGTAGTTATTATTGCTGGGGCTGCTGGAGACGTAGACGAAGGCGACAGGCGAAGAGTTGGACGAGACTTGAGCGACTGCGGCGGCGGTGCTCAATGTGGCGACTAAGCAAAGTACGAAGCGAATGTGGCGCGTCATATTTTTACTCTTTTCTATGGCGTACTGGTTAAAGTTCCATCCTTGCGAGCGAAATGATTGGGACGCGGTATCAGATGCCGGACGAGAACCGGGAGTTGGTTTTGCTTCCGAGAGGACGAGCATTCAATCAGTAAACTGTGTGGGAGTGCGGACTAAGACGAATCCTGCCAAGTGTCAGCAATTAAAACTTATGCGGTAACGCGGCAGCATGTGAAATCAGTTAAAGAACAGCACGAAAGGACCCGGCCCAAAAGCCCAGTCCCATGCGGCATTGGTCCCGGTTGTTCTTGGAAATTTGAGATGAGCACATCCCCTGCGGCGGGCCGATGCAGATGGTCCAATTGCGAACGTTTGGGAAAGAATTCAGACAGCCTTCGATCTGGCGCTTGACGGTTTTCCGGTACGTCCCTCTGCGACCTGTTCAACTTCTGGCTTGCCCCTCAGACTGTCTTTTCGGCCGCTGCTGTTCGCTGGTTAAACGGAGGCATTGGGGCATCTATGATGAAACAGCTTCCTGCTCGCTGGAATTGGCCGCTAGTAGTGCTGGCTCTTGCGACGATGGTGGGGTGCCAGGGGCTTACCAATTCGAATAAAGCAACCACGCAGTCTAAGACGACGCCGGGCGTAATAACAGTTACGCCCAGCAGCCTCAGCTTTGGAGTGGTGAAGGTTGGAAACAACCAGAGCCTGCCAGCGACGATGACCAACACTGGCGGATCTACGCTTCAGGTCACCCAGGTCACCCCGACTGGCACCGGATTCAGCGTTAGTGGGCTTAGCCTTCCAGTGACCTTGGCGGCGGGACAAAGCCAGGGGTTCACTGTGGTTTTTACACCCAAAACTGCAGGCAACGTTACTGGAAACTTGGCCGTTGCTAATACGGGCTCGACGCCTACAGTTAATGTGGTCCTGACTGCGGGATCTGCGACTGCGGGCGTTCTAAGTCCGAATCCGTCTAGTCTCGATTTTGGCAGCGTGCAGGTTGGTGGAAATCAAGCCCTCCCAGAAACTTTGACGAACTCTGGCGGAACGACGGTTACGGTCACCCAGGTTACTCCCAGCGGCACGGGCTATAGCGTGAGTGGATTGAACCTGCCGGTGGTTCTCACTGCCGGGCAAGGACAGGCATTTAGCGTGATTTTTACGCCGACGGCCTCCGGTACCAGTAACGGGAATCTCGCCATTGTCAGCAACGCCTCAAACGGCTCCCTCAACGTGTCATTAACAGGAAACGGATTAGCGCCGGGAGCGCTGACGCCCAATCCGTCGAGCCTGAGCTTTGGCAATGTGCAGGTCGGCAACCAGCAACAACTCTCGGAGATCGTGACCAATACTGGAGCGGTGAGTGTAAGCATCTCGCAAGCCACGGTGTCGGGAGCCGGATTCAGCATGAGCTCGTGGGCTCCGCAAGTGCTGACGGCAGGACAGCATTACACGTTCACAGTGACCTTCACGCCGCCGTCTGCTGGCACTTATGCCGGCAATGTTTCGATCGTTTCGAACGCGTCGAACCCGAATTTATCCGTTCCACTCAGTGGTACGGGAGCGCCTGTGCCTCAAGGACAATTGGCGGTAACCCCCACAACCATGGCGTTCGGCAACGTGATTGTGGGAACGAATTCGCAAATGCAAGGCACCCTTACCGCGAGCGGGGCGAGTGTGACCGTGACGTCCGATACTTTGAACGGGGCTGCTTTTGCCTTGAGCGGGCTGCCGTCGTACCCGATCGTCATTCCGGCGGGCCAGAACGTCCAATACACAGTGACGTTTACTCCGTCGGGAACGGGCGCCGCATCGGGCGGCATTTCGTTTGTGAGCAACGCGTCGAACTCTCCGGCGGTTGAAGCGTTGACCGGAACCGGTACCCCTCCCCCCCAACATAGCGTTAATCTTTCCTGGACGGCGTCGAATTCGCAAGGTGTGACCGGGTACAACATTTATCGTGGTGGCACTTCGGGAGGACCATATTCGCGGATCAATACTGTTCTAAACGCGAGCACGGTTTATACAGACACTACGGTGGCCGACGGCCAGACATATTACTACGTGACCACGGCGGTTAATTCGAGTAACGAGGAGAGCGGGTATTCCAACCAGACTCAGGCCGTAATTCCGCCGCCTTAGGGCGCGCCGGGGTACCCGAGTTCGATATCCGTTGGGAGACGTGGCCATCTGCGTCTCTACAGTCGCCACTGCTTGAATCGGTAAATCATCATCCCATCCGCATAAGTTAAATGTTTACTTTAACGGTTGTCTTCAGTCGGATATCTCGCATGTACTAGTAAGACTTTTTTCCACAACATCAATTCTAGACAATGTTCAGCACATGCTACTCCCCCGAGCATTAACTCAATCCCTGCCTACTATTGCCGTGATCGCGTTGGTTCTGTTATCGGCCATGAACGCGAGTTCGGTTGACGAAACCACCAAAAAGTCGACTTCACACAACCAGAAAACCGAACGTTTGATCTTTTCTCCCGCGAATCTGGGATTCGGCACAGTCGATGCCGACGGCCAAAAAGTTCAGTCGGTCACCATGACCAATGCCGGCAATTCCGACATCACATTGCTCCAGGCAGTCGCGCCCGGAAACGATTTCACGCTGACAGGGCTGGATCTACCGCTGACATTGGCCAGTGGGGAGAGCTTTACCTTTAGCGTGGTCTTCGCCCCACGGGCGCCCGGTGAGAGTAGCGGAAGCATATCGTTCATCTCTGCCAGGGCCCGCGTCTCGAATCGGATTCTGATGACTGGCAGCACGACGGAAGGGAAGCAACTCACCGCCACTCCCCCCGCGATGAACTTTGGCGTCATCTCGGTAGGATCGGCTAGGAATCAGGCAGGCTTTCTGATCGCCGGCGGCAAACCGGTCACGATCGCATCCGCGATAAGCAGTGATCCTCAATTTACTGTGAGCGGATTGTCGTTCCCGTTCACCATCCCTGCCGGAGGAAGCAAGGAGTTCGGAGTGACATTTGCTCCTAAAACCGAGGGCGCGGCGTTGGTGAGTCTTTCTTTTATGGACGCTTCTGGAATCACGGCCGTTTTGACCGAGACATTGAATGGAGTGGGCGAGAATGCGCACGCCCACAGCGTTGATCTTGCTTGGCACGCTAGCACCTCTAAGAATGTGATTGGCTACAACATTTATCGTGGAATTAAACCCCGCGGCCCGTACCGGAAGATCAATTCCGGGCTGGATAGGGCCACCTGCTATTCCGATAGTTCCGTGGTTAACGGAACCACGTATTACTATGTGTCTACGGCAGTTAATTCACACAACCGGGAGAGCGCGTATTCGAACCTGGCACAGGTCAAGGTTCCCTAGCAGGCTGCGGAAAAATGGACTCCGCGACTTAGGTTCTCTCCGGTCCCAGTGATTTTCTGATTCTTGAAGGGTTCTGGCTACATCCGCTGGTGTCCCGTGGATTCGTTTCGGGCCTGCGAACCCACTGCGACCTCGGCTTACGTCGATTGAATCGCCAGATTCCTCATACGGACTAAGTTGTAGGCCGCGGCCGCGAAGGTAAAGACCCATCCCACCTTCAAGACCCCACGATGCCGAACCTTCCGCAACAGAGCGATCGTCTTCAGCCAGCCGAAGCACTCTTCAACGCGTTTCCTTTTCCTCTGACTGATGGCATATCCAGCGTGGTGCGTCGTACGAGCATCAATGGCACTCCCACCGGGCCGCTCCAGGTTCTGGGCCACGTGCGGCGTGACCTTTAGGTTTCTGCACTCGGCCACGAAATCCGCCGTGTCGTATCCCTTGTCACCGCCCACCGTTACTTGTTTCGTGCCCGGAATCTGTTCCAGCATCACCAACGCGGCATCGCGCTCCGCCGTTCCGTTGGCCTCGAACACCTCACTGTTCACGATCAGCCCGTGGCGGTTCTCCACCAGCAGATTCCCGTTGTAACTCAGCTTGGCTTCCTTGCCCTTGCCTTTGCGGGCCATCTTCGCATCCGGGTCCGTCTTCGATGCGTGCGTCTGATTCGACCGCTTCTCCCCGTGGAAGTCCACCGTCGCATTGCCGGGATCGTCCGGCGGAACGTCGTTCTTGGCATCCTTGCGTTGATAACTCTTCACACTCGCCCACGCTTCCAGGAGTGTTCCATCCACCGTGAAGTGTTCGTCCGAGAGCAGATCCCGCTCACGTGCCTGCTGGAGCACTGCTTGGAAGAAAGCGTCGGCAATGTCCCCATCGAGGAGGCGCTCGCGGTTCTTGGTGAACACGGTCACGTCCCAGACGGAGTCATCCATGTTCAAGCCTACAAACCAGCGGAACAGCAGGTTGTAGTCGAGCTGTTCCATTAGCATTCGTTCGCTGCGAACCGAGTACAGCGCTTGCAGCAAGAGGGCTCGCAACAACTTTTCCGGCGCAATCGACGGTCGCCCGGTTTTGGCGTACAAGCGGTTGAACCGAGGTTGCAACTGGTGTAGTGCTTCGTCGGTCATGGCCCGCAACGAGCGTAACGGATGGTCCTGCGGAACTCGCTGTTCGGGACTGATGTAACTGAACACGTCCAACTGCTGCTCGTCTTTTCCGCGCATGCCTTCTTCTTATCAGGTTGTGTTGTGGAAACAAGAGAGTTTTCTGGTACTCTGCTGCCGTGCCAAGCATGGGCCCAAGTGACGCGCCTGCAGCACTCGTTATGGGGGCAGGTTTCTTAGCGTTCGGGCTGACTATGATTCTGCGACCTGGCTCGGTCAGAGCAAACTTGGATCGTTTCGCCGACAGCTGGAAACAGGGTAGCTGGCATCCCTACAAGATGCCTGATTGGGGCCTACGTCTGGCGGGCACGATTGTAATCGCAGGTGGCACGCTCTTCTTTTACATCGCCTATATCGCTTTACATCGTTAGCTGGAGACAGTTGCCTACACCCCGTCAACAATGGCATCCCGCCATGCGCTCGAACCAGAGTTTTTCCGCAACCTGCTAGTAGTTTAAGTTCGTATACCCAACTATTCTTGTTGCTCAAGTCTGGTTGCTCAAGGCGAAGGGATAGTAACCCGGACTTCGTTTGAGGCGACGCTCTCGGTCCCATTCGCGTTCACCGCTTTGGCGACGTAATAGTAAGTCTGACCCGGTTGTACTGCGCTGTCGACGCAGATAGTCTCGGTGAGCGGCGAGGAATTCACCTTAGAGGTTCCTGAAATACCGCGACGATAAACGTTGTATCTGACTCCTGCCGTAGTACTAGCGTTCCATTTCAACGTCACAGTATGTTGCGGGCCGGGCCGTACCGCGTCCCTTTGGTGCGCCGCGCCGGACCGGAATGTTGTTATTGAGAACTGCCTGACTCGGGTCAGCGTTCTTAGTACTCCGGTGTGGCGATGCGTCGCCAGCAGAAAGCACATCCCGAGTGTTCCCAGGGCAAGGAAGCTGAGAAAGAATGCGGGAAGACTGCTGCTTTTCAGCCAGGATTTCATGCAGTGAGTTGTCGGCGCGTGCGACAGCAGTTTACTCCACGCATGCATAGGTGACGGCTGGCTTGCGAGGAGAAACCGGTCTGGGGCAGACCGGAACCATTGCGCAAGAATCTGCATCAATTCTTCGACCATTAGTTGCGTGCTGATGGTTTATATTGCTGATTTTGCGGCAGCATGCTGTGCGACCAACAGCCGGCGCGTGGTTAGAGAATTGCGGGTAGCCACCGACGGTCGAAGGAAGATCCACTCGACCGCATTATGATCCGTTCATCCAGCACGTCGTTAAGATCTGCATGGCTGCGCACCGGCGTGGGGGCCAGCTCCTACGCTTGCAGCCTGATTGTGCTGGTCCTGGTGAGCGGGGGCGTGCCGGCTAGGGCGCAATCGGTGGCTGCACTTCATGAGGGGTCCCTTAAGTCAAACTTGGATTCAGCTAGTCCGGCATCAGGCAGCGGCTCGGCGGTCTCGGGCGAGGCAACGGTTTTACCCGCCGTGGCGAGTTCCGTGCCAGAAGGGCCGCGGCAGCATAGGTTTTGGGACAACGAGAACCGTCTGCTGTTTGTCGCAGTCGGTGCGCTTAGCGCGGCTGACTTTGCGGTTACTCGGGCTAACCTGCGCGCTGGAGGAAGAGAGCTGAACCCGATAACGCGTCTTTTCGGCGACAGTACGGCCGGTTTGGCGGTTAACTTCGTTGGCGAGACTGCGGTGATTGTCGGGCTCAGCTATTACTTCCATCGGACCCGGCACCATCAATTGGAACGGCTTACCTCGATGCTCAACATTGGGGCGTCTTCTTTCGCGGTCGGGTATGACCTAAGCCGGCGGTGATAGGCTTACACGGCGACGATTCCCCTCGACTTCGCTCGGGGCTGGCTCTCGGCCCGCTGGTGAGAACGCGGGCCTTCGGGATGACCGCACTTTGAACAAAGTAAGAATGACCGCACCTAAAACTGAGTAAGAATGACACCCCTCTTGCTTAAATTTTGCTAACAAATCATTTGCTGCCACATATTTTGTTGGTAATCCGTTATTCCCGTGATAATATCTTCCCGCTTTGTAGCTGTCGCGGATTTGGGGCGCGCTCCTTAACGAAGACTCACGAGGAGAAGCCCGCCGATGACCCGAAAATGTTTCCTGCTGACAATTCTTTTCTGTATTCCGGCCAGTATCCTGGCTCGAGCTAGCGACGAGATCGTCCCCGCCGGAACACTTCTGACATGTACCATCTCTGAGCCCAACTTTTCCCCCAAGACCGCTCAAGTTGGCGACCCCGTGCTTTGCTATCTCGGCCACATCGCGGCCTTTGGACATCCGTTGTTCCCACGGGGAGCTGAATTTAGCGGACACCTCGAAGACTTCCAAAAGCCTGGACACTTCGTGGGCAAGGGATGGATGCAGGTGAGTTTCGATCGAATCATCCTGCCCGGAGCGCAGGTTCTTCCGCTCTCAGCGAAGATCATTTCCGCGCCTAAAATGAAGACCGATGCCGAGGGCAAGGTCCATTCCAAGGGGCATCCTAAGCGGGATGCGGTCCTTTGGGCTGTTCCTATCTTCTGGCCGGTCAAGCTTATTACCCTGCCGGCTCGTGGACCATTTCCTGCTTTCAAAGGCGAAACTCGTTTGAGTTTGCGCCTGATGGAAGATATGGAGTTTTCGGTGCCAGCGGTACGTTCTTCGTTGGTTCCGGCTCCGCCGTGGGCTGCACCCAGCCGCTATGATTCGGCTTCGAATGCGGTGTACCGGCCGTCATCGACTGTGGCGCAACCGGCGACGCCGACTTGCAGCCGGCAAACTACGTTCAGCAACCAGCGGCGCAGGCCACGCAGCCGGCGTCCACGGTTATCGTCCTTAAGGGCGGCGCGGCGTGGCTGGCGCGCGATTATTGGGTTGAGGGTGGACAGCTCCGTTGTGTGAGCCCGGACGGACAGGAGAAGCTGATCGCGCTTGAAACCGTCGATCTCTACCAATCGCTCCGGGTTAACCGGGAGCGACGGGTGGAGTTTGTGTTGCACTCGAGGGATCGGGTAGATCAGCCGGTCCAGCAATAGTTACATACGGCGGCTCGTGAGGATGAGGTCCGCGGAGGGTTGGCTCAGCAACTCTACGCGGACTGCTGCCCTTTTAGAAGCTTATTGTCCAAATATCGAGTTACCAACGAGCAACTGGCCAACCTGAGGGCAAATCCTTCCATCCAAAGCGACTGAAGCGGCGCTAGGCCCTTTTGTCTTCATCTTCTCACCATCGCTTTCTGTTTTCAATGGACAGCGAGAGGAGAGAGTATCGTCACTGCTTCCTGAAATCTCACCTGGGAAGTCGCCGTTTCAGAGTGCCGCATCGGCCGTCCGCCAGACTGGTTTGGAAGCAGGAAATGATTAGAGGGAATACTATGTCAGTATTCGTGCCACGTAGGCTCGGGAGGTTGTCATGAATATGCGTAAAGTCGGAATTGTGGTCGGAATCATCGTTGCGGTTATCGTGATTGCCGTTGTCGTCGTGCTGGCCGTCTTCAATCCTAATGATTACCGGGCAACGATTCAAACCAAACTCGAACAGCAGCTGGACCGGAAGGTTTCACTCGGCGACATGAGTTTGGGAATATTTCCGCTGCGCTTTAAGGTGGCGAATCTCTCCATCGCCGACGACCCCAAGTTCAGTAATACGCCATTCATCCAGACTCAGGAGTTGAGTGTTTCGGTAAAGTTGCTACCGCTGTTGAGCAAGTCGGTGGAGGTGGATTCGCTGAGCCTGCAGCGTCCCAACGTCAACTTGATCAGAAATGCGCAAGGAGTGTGGAATTTCGCTTCGCTCGGGCAGAGCTCGGCGCCCGAGGGTGCTCCGCCTGCGGGTGCTCCGGCCGCAAAGACTCCGCCGCCTTCGGCAGCGCCGGCGAAACCAGTGGCAGCGCCGTCGTCATCTTCAGATGAACAACAATTTCCCCTGGGCGAACTGGCCATCAACGACGGACAAGTTGCGATCACCGACTTGCAGGACAAGAGGCCGAAGGCTGTATACGACCACATCGATCTTAAGCTGACGGATTTCGCGCCCACGACACCTTTCAACGTCGAGGCTTCCGTGCATTTGCCGGGAGCGGGAAACCAGGAAGTTGGGCTGAAGGGAAAGGGTGGGCCACTCGCACAAGATAATCCTGCGGCTACTCCTTTCAAAGGCTCGCTTGATTTGAAGAACGTGGAGATTGCGGGATTGCAGAAATTTCTGCAGAGTCCGGCGTTGGTCAAAACCGATGGAATCATATCGGGACACACGGACATTGGGAACGAAAACGGCAAAATGTCAGCCAACGGGCAAATGACCGTCGACAAGCCCAAACTGCACGGTATCGAGGTGGGCTATCCCATCAACGCGGATTATAACGTCAGCGAAGACTTAGCCAATGATCAGCTGCGCATCGACAAGGGTGCGATCAAATTGGGGCAGACTCCGATCTCGGTTACTGGCACAGTAAATCATAAACCGACGCCAGCACAGCTTGATGTGACACTGAAAGCGGATAACGTAGCGATCGCGGAAATTGCACGCCTGGCGGCTGCTGCGGGCATAGCATTCGCTCCTGGCACTACGGTGAACGGGCAAATCAATGCCGACATAAAAGCGCAGGGCTCTGCAGACAAGCCGGCGCTGAACGGAACCATAGCGGGACGCGATATCCAGGTGTCCGGCAAGGAAATTGCCAAGCCGGTAGTAGTCAAGGCGATCAACATTGCGCTCACTCCAACCGAGATCCATTCCGACAATTTCAACGTCACTTCGGGCGGAACTACGGCCGCGGTGCAATTCTCCGTCAAGGGATACACTTCCAATGCGGCCCAAGTGGACGCGACATTGAAGGCTCCACAGGCGGCACTGCCCGATGTTCTGGCAATGGCTAAGGCGTACGGTGTGACTTCGCTCGATAAGATCACTGGCCAGGGAAACCTGAGCGTTGACTTACATGCGGCCGGTCCGGTGGCAAATCTCAGCTCAGATCAGTTGATGAAAGCGCTCAATGGCACCATCAATGTAAATTTCGACAATATGCGTTACACCGGCATTGACATTGGGCATCAAGTGCTTTCGATGATCGGTTCCAAGCAGCCGACAAAGGATCAAGGCTATACGAATGTTCAGAAAATGACGGGCACCATTTTGGTGAAAAACGGAGTCGCGCAGACCAATAATCTGCAGGCTACGCTCGACATTGGAAACGTCGGCGCAGTCGGCACGGCCAATCTCGTTAGTCAAACGCTCAATATGCAGTTGACCGCTGTACTTTCGAAGGCGTTCACACAACAAATAGGCGGCGCGGGCGGGTACATGACGACTGCCTTAGCCAACAACCAGGGAGAACTGGTGGTACCGGCAATTGTGACGGGGACGTTCCAGAATCCGAAGGTTATGCCCGATGTGCAGAAAATGGCACAGATGAAACTGAAGGGCTTGATTCCAAGTGGCGACAATCCGCTGGGCGCGGGATCTTCGATTCTTGGCGGATTGACGGGAAAAGGGAAGCCAGGAACTCCGGGGCAGCAGCCGAATCCTGTGAATCAGGTTTTGGGCCTTTTTGGCGGCAAGAAGAAACAATAGGCTATCGCAGTTGGCGTAGCCGCGCGCGTCGTCCAGGCTAATTAGGGCAGAATTCCCAGGAGCCGCAGCGTGCTCACGCCGGTCATCACAGCGACGAAGGTTGCCACCACGTATTCGGCGACTCTTGCGATCGCATCCGTGGTCCGCGCTTTGCGTAAAAGCTCAGTCATTTTCGTTCCCTCCGGCGGCTCTAGAATTGTTTCTGGCTGTATCCAGAGTGCGCTACTGGCACGGTTTCAACAATGGCTCAAAGGTGGGTATGGCCAATCCCCGGTAACCAGCAAGAATGACTCTGGTCACGAAAAAGTAATCTGTTCTTCTGAAAATCTAGCGGACGACTAGAACTTCGCGAATGTTGTCACGCGTGAGGAAGAACTTGATCGAGCCGAAGTCGCGGAAAAGGCTTTCCACGTGACGGTTATTGAAGACACGCTGCAGGCGAAAACTTTTTTCGATCGAGGTATGCAGCGCACCGTTCGGACCCTTACGGACATCCCTGCGGGCTTGGACGTGCTGCATTTCCAGAATGTCGTTGTCCACGATGTGGTAGCGATAACAGGGGGCATCCGGGCCGGCTTCGTGAGTGTGAAAAAAGGCGAGCAGCATGCCGCCGGGTTTAATGGTCGACCACAGGCGGGCAACAACCGGCTTAACCAGGCTTTCATGCATATAATCGGCCAGATTCCAGCAGAGCACGATATCAAACTGGGCGGCCGGGTATCCAAGGTTGTTGGCCAGAAAACGCTTGCTGTCGAGGATGGTCTGTCCCTGTTCGTCTTTCGTGACGAGAGTTGGATCAGTCGAGGCCTCGAGCAAATCTTCGCTATAAATTTTGTGTCCACGCTCGGTCAAATAGCGGATGTTGGATGCGGAAGTAGAGCCGATATCCAGGACACAAATGGGCTCTTCAGATTGCAGTGTTTGCGAAATTGCGCCCAAGCCGCTGGAGCGGCGGGTGAGCCGCTGGGTCATGGAACCGGCGTGCCGCTTTGCGTCCATGCCACCAGATCGGGTCGCCGCCGCGGGCGTCGTACGAGTTGGCCCAGACCAAGAAGTGGAGGCGCTCACGGGAGAACTCGAAGCGAGGATCGAGGTCGTGGACCGGTCGCAGGCAGGTTTCTCGATCCTGCAATTCCTGCGAGCTGACCCCGAGTTCGATCACCACCGGCTCCCGGTCGAGCCAGGCGCGCTCGAGCCTGGTCACGACGACGCTGGGATCGGCCAGCGTCTCGGGGCCGACGCAGATCCTGGGGCACCGGGCCCACACCCCTGGCGGGTCCATGCCGGGCGACACCACAACGCCACGGCCGAGTTCCACCGGCCCCGGAATTGCCATTCATCCAAGCTACCGGGGGGCTGTTTCGCACCTGCGCCAAGGACCTCCCGAACGTCCCCCAGCTGCTGCGCTGACCTGGGCCGGCCCGGGTCGGTCCCGCACACCTGTGGCGGCGCTCCCCGCTCCGCCCTGACCGAGATCGCTCGCAGTGTCCCCTTTTTTGGCCGTGCCCACCGCCCCGGGACCGCCCGCATCTCCCCGGCGGGCCACGCCGGCGTCAGCTCCGCGAGCCGGGACCAGGCGGCAAGGCGGCCCGGCCAGAGCACGCGGTGCACCATGGCCTTTTTCGGCGTGACGGTGTCACTAGCATCACCCCGCGTGAGGGGGAACTGCGGGTGAAGTCACAGCGGCGCTGGGTGCGTGGACACGCGTGGCGCCGCGCCGCCTCGTTCGTCCTCGGTGTGGCCGTGGCGTTCGGTGTCGGATCGGGTGCCGGTGTTGCCACCACGGCGTCGTCGTCGTCTTCGGGCATCGCCTGGTCACCCTGCCCGAAGGCCACGGGATACCTCTGCGGGACGATGCGGGTACCGATCGACTACGGGCACCCGGGGGCGGGCACGTTGCCGCTCGCCGTGATTGAGCACCCTGTGCCCGACAGCAAGGGCGTGATCGTGTTCAATCCGGGTGGGCCCGGCGAGAGCGGTGTCCTCATTCTGCCCATCCTGGCCTCGTTCGTCCCGGCCTCGGTCAAGAGTCAGTTCACCTTGGTGAGCTTCGACGAGCGCGGGACCGGCTCGAGCGACCCGTTGCTCTGCGGACCCACCCCGATCGCCGCCGGCACCGCCACGGCGGGCACCTCGGCCGCGACCCAGACGTTCGCCGGCCTCGAGCGGTCCTGTCGTTCCCGCTATCCCGCCCTCTTCCCGACGGTGGACACCACGACGTCTGCTCGGGACATGAACAGCGTTCGCGTGGCCCTCGGGGTCGACCGGATCAACTACTACGGCGTCTCCTACGGCACGGTCCTCGGCTCCGTCTACCGCCAGCTCTTCCCGAGTCATGTGCGTGCGATGGTGCTCGATGGTGCGGTCGACGCCAACTTGAGCCTGCCCACCGACGCCACTCTGGAGGCGCCGGCCATCCAGGCGGCGCTCGAGCATGTGTTCTCCAGTTGCTCGACCACCTCGGGGTGCACCCTCGGCGCTGATCCTGCCGGTTTCTATCAACAACTGGAGGCCCGGCTGACCCGGACACCCCTGCCGGCGCCCGGCGACGGCGACAGCGCGCCGGTCACGGCGGGCGACTTAATGACCGCAACCCTGCTGTACCTTTCTGCGCCGACCCTCACTCCGGGCTATTTCCCCGCTCTGACGGCTGCAGCGGCGGGTAACGGGGCGCCGCTGCGTTCGGTCGCCCAGGGCCTCGAGACCGACTTGAACGGCAACACGCTCGTCGGTGCCCTGTGGAGCATCACCTGCAACGACGCTGCGGCCCATCCGAGTGCCGCCTCCACGGCGTCCTTGGCCCGCTCGCTGGCCGGGCGCTTTCCCCTGGGGGGTGCAGAAGCCGTGGCCAACAATCTCATCGGCTGTCCGGGCTGGACGAGTTCTGGGACCGCCATCGCGCACCTCGCCGCCAGCCCGAAGCAGCCACCCCTCGTGATCGGGAACACCGGCGATCCCAATACCCCCTATGCGGTGGCCCAGCGACTGGCTCCGGCGATCGGCGGCCGGCTGGTCACGTACGTCGGGTACGGCCACAGTTGGCTGCTGAACGGATCCGCCAACCCTTGCATGCAGGCTGTCGTCAGCACGTACCTCGTCCAGGACGTCTTGCCTGCCCCGAGCACCCGCTGCGTCGCTGGGCCCGGCGCCTAGCCCCGCGGCCCCCAAGGCCACTCGACGGAGCGGCTAGGAAGCGCCGGCTGCCAAGGCGTAGAGCCGGCAGTGTTCGAGATACGAACGTTCGTGTTCGACCAGGAGCCCGACGACCGCCGTCCACAGCCACAGAGGGGCGTCGAGGTCCTTGGCTCGGTGCCGGTGCAACTCGTCGCTGCCACGAGGTGCGCGTGGCGGAGTCCATCTGGCGAGCGTGCGCAAAGCCGACCACCGTGGCCAAGAACGCCGCCGCCTTCATCCCCTCCTTGGCTGAGAGCTGGGTGAGCTCCAGTTTCAGGTCCTGCGGCAGCAGCTCGCGGATGAAAACCGGACGGCCGAGCATCGTGGTCGCCCGCATCCGCTCCCCGAGAAAGGGCGAAATGTGCCGTGCACCCGCCACGACGCGATCGGCTTCATCGATCGGCATGTCAGTGCTGGAGGAGGGAGCGGCCGACGCGACCGCCTCCTTCACGTCCATAGGACAGAGATCGGACGATTTCCCGTCCTTGTCCTCCACCTCGAGCAGAACGGCGTAGCGAAGAAGGCCGAGCGAGCTGCAGCCCTTCATCCAGTAGGCGGAATCGATGAGTTCGACGGTCGAGTCGTCGTCTCGGGACTTCACCATGGTGGCCAGGCGGCGTATGGATTGATCCGCAAAGATCGATTCGAGGCCCCGCAGCTCCTCTTGTGACACCGGCCAGAACCGCTTGCCGACGGGGATCTTGGGCCGCGTGTCCTCGAGTCGCTCCCGGGCCAGATGCTTCCAGGTCCTCTTGGCGGCCCTCTTCATCACCAGCTGCACCGCTTCAGGAGGTTCGGGATTGTCCTCGGCTTCGTCGAAGTCGTGCTCGAAGGCAGACTCGTAGCCGTCCATGATCGCCTCGAGCATGTTGGCCGTCGCCACGCCGGGCAGGTCGGAACCGCGCGCGGCCGACGCCAGCGACAGGGCCAGCCGAACCAGATCATGAGCCGGGTTGCCGATCACCGTCTGGTCGAGGTCGCGGATGTGGATCCGTATGCGGCCCTGCGGTATCGGCGATCGGGCCGAGATTGCCGACGTGACAGTCGCCGCAGATCCAGACGGGTGGGCCTTCAGGGATGCCGATGTCGTTGTGAGCGTCCAGCCACTCGTAGAACGGAGCCGTGCTTCCCCTCACGTAGCGGTGGGACGACAGCGCCATCTTCCGGGTGCGCGTGCGTTCCAGGATGGCGTCGCGATCGCCGACCCGCGTCGGGACGTTCGGTGGACTCGACATTGGGGGCCTTTCTGGGGAGGGGGGGTGACGCGGCACCGACGGACGGAGTTTGCCCTGCCCGCCCGGTCGGCGAGATCAGTCTTTGACGACCTGATAGATCCCGTAGATCACGCCGGGGATGTGGCCACAGAGCTGCAGGAGGAAGGCCCACAGCACCTTGAGGCACGGACCGTCCTTGATGAGGACGGCAAGGAAGGGAAGAAAGAGGCACAGGACGACGAGCAGAACCTTGACCATTTATGCGCCGTCCGTCCGCATCAGGTTTTCAGTCAGTGGAGAAACGGTCGGGCACGCGACTGATCAGTTGCTCGGCACGCTCCAAGCCGGCGGAGATGTACGGGCCCAGCGGCGTCGAGCGCCTCGTCGAAGAGTTCCCCCGCCCGATCAAGCCCAGCGGACACGTAAGGGCCGGCAACTTCCAGTGCCGCTCCGGCTGCGTTGACGGCGCCTTCGTTGGCTTGACGTAGGTAGGGCGACGCCAACGCCACTCCGGATTGTGCCGCGCTGCAGCACGTGCTCGTTGGCTTCCCGGGCTGCCTCGATTGCGTTCGCGTTGGCCACGCGCCCGCTTTCTGGGCCGACCTCCTGGCCCGGCGTCCCGCCTTTCTGCCGATCTCTGCCGCCTTGGACGCCGTCTCGTGCCCGTGCTCATCCAACAAGGCGTGCCGTTGCGCGACGGAACTCGCCACCTGACGGACACGACGCCGGGTCCTCCAAGAAACCGAGGGAGCGCCATCAGTGTCGACCGCCGCAAAAATCAAACCGCCGAGTAACCCCAGATTTTTGAGGAGTTGCGTCCGCTGCTCGGCTCGTTTGATGTCGTCGCTCTCCTCCCAGAATCGATGTCCGGCGTACGTTGTGGGGACGATTGTGGCCATGAGCGCGAGGGCTGCAAGGCGCGGGAGTTTCCCGATGGCGAGGAACACCCCTCCGCCCACTTGGACGGCCCCGTTCAACCTGACCAGCGTCAAGGTGTTGTCCGCCGACGCGGGATCTCAGAAAGAGGCGCCTCGTCCAGCGCCTCGTTGCCGGCCGGGTTTCGGATGGCACGCACGCCGTCGGCGATGAAGATCGAGGCCAACAAAGGACGGGCAATTCGTCGAGAAAGAGTCACCTGTCCGTTATACCCCTGTTGAGGTGAGATACCGGTTGTATCTCGTCGTTCTCGACGCAGGCACGCGTACCTCGGGGTCAACCATTAG
>CAVUQA010000005.1:0-338797 GCA_963743375.1 uncultured Acidobacteriota bacterium
CTGGATGGCCGAGATTCTGTTTGCAACCGAGATAGCGTTCCGTTGTTTGGACGGATGCATGCCCCAGCAAGAATTGAATCTGCTCCAACTCACCGCCGTTACTGTGGCACAGCTTCGCACAGGTCCTCCGCAGATCATGCGGCGCAATGTGCTCCAATCCCGCTCTCTCACAACAGGTCTTGACTACGTACCACACGACATTCTGCGAGATGCCTTTCCCCCACACCTTTCCCGCTCTGGCAACGGCTCGAAAAATCCTTCCCTCCATGACACCGGCTGCTCGTGTCCACTGATCTAGCGCGGCTTTCACCCATTCTGGAATGGGCACGGTGCGGATGTGGCCGCCCTTGCCGATCAGATCAACCACGGCCCAGTGCCCCTGGCGCATCTGGATTTCATCCAACTCCAGGCCCACAAGTTCCGATCTGCGAAAACCACAACCAAACAGCATGGCAAGCATCGCGAAGTCGCGCTTGGCACGCATAGTTTCGCCAAGAGCGTGTCGGAGCACTGCAGAACTTTGTTCTGCGCTCAACCAGTTTCCGGCGCGAAAGCCGAGTTGTTTAACTCCCTTGACTCGGCTGATGCCCGCAGCCAACTCGGGACTGAGCAAGCCTGAGTCGGCAGCCTCGTGAGCGAGACGGCGCACGGCTGCCAGTTGCTGGTTGATGGTGTTCGCGGCCAGCCTTCTTGATTCCAGGTACATGCGGTAGCGAACAACGACGATACGGTTGAAAGCGAGCCGAGGCTCGGAGCAGTACCAGGCAATAAATTGGTCAATGGCATACTCGTAGACGCGGCGAGATGCTGGTGATCCGAGGCTATTGAGCACCGCCGCTTTGCAATGATCCAGATCGGGTAGGCGAAGCACTCGGCGACGGTAATTCGGCTTGATTCTGTTTTTGCCCATTGGCGGCGGCCTCCCATGCCGTAAGCATTGGAAGTACGGCAAACCGCCTAAGGGATGCAAGTCTGCTTAAGGAAGGAATGCGGCCTTGCGGGGTTTGAGCGCTATCTGATTTCGACAGTTATCGCAATGCTGTCGCGTCGCTGACCATTCCTCGCCGTATGCTTTGACTATGACAGACGCAACAATCAACGATGAATCAGCAGCTATCCGGTTCGGCGGTGATTGTATCCGTAGACTCAAGCCGGCGGAGTATCATTTGTAGACGTGTCCAAACCACTCGTTATATCGCATGCGGCTCGCAAACGCGGAAACCCGAACTGGGGAAAACCGATGGGGGCTACCCCGGAGGTTCCTACTGCGTTCGAAGAGGAGGTGCAGGCTCGGATTGAACGAGCAGACTTGTGCAACGTCGGAGAAGCTCAAGCAGCGGTGTGAGCGGAATAAAGATCGCTGCTACATTCCGGAGTCGTTGCTGAAGCGGTGGGGAATACCGGTGGATCCGAATGTCAGCGGCTGAGGAAGCACTCGTCAGACGGTTTTGAGCGCTATGGCCTGGCTTTATCAACAATCGTATAAAATCGCGGGATTGATGACGCAGCGAGGTAGGGAGCAGGACGCATTTGTCTAGGTCGGTCAGGCGGTCAGCACTCTCGCTAAAGGAGAGGGTGGAGCTATGGCACGAGATGGTTCCTTCCACTGTGAACTTGAGAAGTCGAAAGATAAAGACGAAAACGGGAATCAAGTGACGACAATCAAGTGTCATGGCGAGCTGGTCAGTAACACCGTGGGTGAGTTAAAAGAAGTGGTGAGGCCCCTCATCCTTCTTGGCGGTCGCATCATTATCGACCTTGGCGATGTAAAACATCTGGATAGCGCGGGCCTCGGAGCGCTGGTCGGCCTCAAGACGTCCGCAATCAACCAGGGGCTATGCATCCTTGAACTCGCCAACATGACACCTGGCGTGCTGGAATTGCTGCGCATCACCCATCTGAACCAGATGTTCTCGTCGTAAGGCCGACCTTGGCGACAGTTACGGTTTCTTTGCTTCTCGAAGGGGTAGCTCAATCATCGCTTGGATGGCTGTCGAAAATCGATCCATGCGCCACGACGGCGAACCAAGCTAGCGTATCCACCTCAAACAACAGAACTCTCAGGGCACCGGAGGTAAACTGTCGGGCGGCCCACTGCGGGAATTTCTTGTGGCCCACTTTTCCCAATCTTCAAGTGGCCCGCGCAGTGGTGACACGTACATCTAAAGGCCGGATTCTCAGACATTATGGTATGACCGCATCCACGACAAACGTGCGTTCCGTGCTGATGTGGCGTCATCAGCCTCGTGGATCGGCACCAAGGACAGCGTAGAAATCTCAATCGCACCTCTTCGGAACACCAGGTTAGGATAGAGGGCTCGGGCCGCACACCCCTCGTCAAGGAGTGAAGGACCGAGAAGAGAAAAGACTAGCCGTTTGGTCCGGTCCACGTCGTTGCCCGAGGACAATGATCGTGTGTTAGCGAAACACTGCCATAGCGCTTATTGACCAGTAGTCAAAACGTGTAATCGCCTGATAGCAGAAATTGCCCCATTCACTCCCCAAGACGGGGAGAAAGTCTTCTTCCGATGTCGCGGTTGTTGGGCTAGGATGGTTGGTGCTTTGGCAGGAGCGAATCATGTCCACCTCAGAGCAACACCGAAGTTTGATGGCGCTGACAATCACGCTTATATTGTTGGTGTCTGTGGGTGCACCGGCCCCAGCGCAGACGTTCCGGGTGCTTTACAGTTTTACCGGCCAGCCGGACGGGTGGTCACCCTTCTCAGGCCTAGTTCGAGACTCGACCGGAAGCCTCTACGGTACGACTCCAGTGGGCGGCAGCGGACCATGCACCGTTAATGGAGAGGAGGTTGGTTGCGGAACGGTGTTCAAAGTGGATGCGACCGGCCAGGAAACCGTATTGTATAGCTTCGAAGGCTCCCCGGATGGACGATATTCCGCTGCGGGTTTAATCCGGGACGCAGCGGGGAATCTTTTCGGCACCACCCTCTATGGTGGAGATTACGACGACGGAACGGTGTACGAGGTGGATGCGGCAGGCATGGAAAAAGTGTTATACAGTTTCAATGGGTCGCCAGACGGGGAAAACCCCGAAGCAGGTCTCGTTTTAGATCAATCTGGCAACCTTTATGGAACAACTTCGCTCGGTGGTGCTGACGGTCAAGGTACGGTGTTTAAGGTGGATACTGCGGGACAGGAGACTGTATTGTACAGCTTCAAGGGAACGACTGACGGCAGATCTCCATATGCGGGTGTGGCTCGGGACAAAGCTGGAAACCTGTACGGGACTACTTTACTGGGGGGAGTTCATTCCTATGGGACTGTATACAAGCTGGACGCAAACGGTAAGGAAACCGTGTTGCACAGCTTCAAAGGCATGCCGGAAGGGTCACATCCCGTTGGGGGTGTGATACTGGATGGTAAAGGCACTCTCTACGGCACAACTCAGAATGGCGGGACTTCCGCGTGTGGCGGCAACGGTGGGTGCGGAACAGTGTTCAAGCTGGATAAGACCGGGAAGGAGACCGTGCTGCACAGCTTCAATGGGAACGACGGGGAAAGCCCCAGCGGAGCCTTCTTGGTTCTCGATGCAGAGGATAATCTGTACGGCACCACCACCGGCGGTGGCCCAAGTGGATGCGTGGGTGGCTTTGGCTGCGGCGTTGTGTTCAAGCTGAACAGCAAAGGTAAAGAGACCGTGCTCTATAAATTCAACGGAAAGCACGACGGAAGCTACCCCGACTCGGCCCTAGTCCGGGACGCCAAAAATGGCTGTCTCTATGGAACCGCCAGTGCAGGCGGAGACCTCTCCTGTGACGGTGGCTTTGGCTGCGGCGTTGTGTTCAAGATCACACCGTAAATGCAGATGCGCATTTGTGTACATCGTCCGGTTATTGTGCTGATACCAAGGGACATCCTGGCTTAACTGTCGCAAAATCGCTATTACACTCAAAATCCCCCTGATTGGCCAAAGCTGTAGCAACACACTACCGCTTGTTCTTAGTCAGGCAGACGCTTAAAGAATTTGTAAGGATAGGTTGCTGGAAAACCGCCACATGATTAAGTCGGCGGGGGCAACAGCCAGCGCTGGTGCCCCCATAACCCTCTTCGCGATCAACCAATGCTCAGCAGATCGACTACTTCTCTTGCAACGACTCGATGTACGCCGTAAGGTTGGCCACGCGTTGCTGCACTTCGCCCTGGTGTCCGTGGCTCATGTTCCAGAATAGCGGTCCCCATACCGGCATGTCTTTGGATCCGTGCGCGGGAACGTCTTCATCTCCACGAATAGCGGACGTTACTTTCATTGCCGGGAATTTGCCCCCGTTGTTCTTGCTCAGTTGGGTAAGGTCGGCGGGAGCAACCTTCAGCGCGCTGGCAGCGGGCCCTCCGCCTTTGCCATTTGCTCCATGGCAAACCGCACAATAAGACGTATACATTTCCTTCCCGGATGCGGACGATGTAGGCTTGATTGTGGCGTGTTCGATCGTTTTTGTTGGCTCGCTCTGGGTTTGGTCCTGAGCGGCTGCAGCGGTACACATGAATGCGTATGAGGCAACAAACAGCAGTATTATTTTGTTAATTGACATCGTACTTTCTCCTTTGTGCGAAGACTTTCTCTTTTGAAGTCAAAGCACACATAGAAATCAAGCGCCGCACTACTGCGTGCGCTATTGCGCCGCGATCTTCCAACCTTGGTCGGTTCGCGAAAGAGTAAGCGTCGATTTAGTCGGAGTCGCATGGTAAAAATCGGCTTCGTACTTGTTAATCAGGGTCTGGCGATCCCAAAGATTGAAGCCTTTCACCAAAGGACCACCCGCATCGAATAAGTCCCCCATCTGATTAGGCACCCATTTCCAGCTATATTCGACGGTCGCATTGTTTACCCCGATCATATTGATCGCGCTAACATTCACCAGTTGTCGTTGAGCCAGGGGAACTTGGTAAGTGAAAGTGCCATCTGCTTCTTTCCATTTCTTGAAGCCGGAGATCGCGCTCACCAAACGTTCTCCACCCGGGGTGACGGAAATTAATTCGGCTCCGCGCGGCGCCTTGGCTAATTTCACAATTCCCGCTTTCTCGAGTAGTCGATAATTCGGGTCTCCCGGTTTCTCCGCGACACTGGATACGACCAAGCCACTGCGAAAGTGGACGACCGCTGGACCCGGCCCTTGCAATGCCGCGGTCACAATTCCGCTCGCCTCCAGCGCGCTAAGAGGCGTTTTCGCTCGAACTTGAAATACCACGTAGGTAATCATTCCGCCAATTGCCGCCACCAGGCACACCAACAGCAACATGGGTAGGAACGACGAGCGTCGTTCCATCGCAACTTCGGCTTCAAACATGACAGCCTCCCTGAGACGCAGGAAATTTTCCGACTACTCCCTAATTCTTAGTCCCCCGCTTTCGCGATTGCTGTGATCAACAGCACAACTGCAGGTGTGGAATGTCACCTCGGGAACCGTTCCGATTGTGGAGGTCCGACAGCATGTGCGCCGGCTCACCCACGCCCGTGATTACTGTCACATCCAACCCCGATGCCAGGAAGCAATAATCACGTAAGTTTCGGGGGACCGTTCTACCGCCCCGATTGTGGAGCTCCCGTGGCAAAAGGACGTGTTTCGGTTGTCGTCGAGCGCTGTAAAGCCTGCGGCTTCTGCGTGGAGTTTTGTCCCTCCCACGTGCTCGCGCTCTCTTCTGCATTCAACTCCAAGGGCTACCATCCACCGCACGTGGTCCATCCGGAAAAATGCAGCGGTTGTGACCTATGCGGAATGTTTTGCCCCGACTTCGCGATTTTCGCGACCAAAGTGAAACCTGCGGGCGGAGGTGATCAATGAAGGCTGATCCTCGCGGCGTGCTTACCGGCATTCACTTCATAGATGGCGACCATGCCTGCTGCGAAGGTGCGCTGGCGGCTGGCGCCCGCTTCTCGGCCGGATACCCGATTACTCCCTCCACCGAAATCGTGGAACGCTTCGCCTCGCGCGTGCCCACCGTGGGCGGAACGTTTATCCAAATGGAAGACGAACTCGCGGCTTCAATCACTCTACAGGGCGCGGTGTGGGGCGGAGCCAAGGCATTCACCGTGACTTCCGGCCCCGGCTTCTCTCTGATGATGGAACACATCGGCTACGCCGCCATGACCGAGACGCCATGCGTCTTCGTCGATGTGCAACGCGGGGGCCCATCCACCGGCCTGCCCACCCTCCCCGCCCAAGCTGACATGATGCAAGCGAAGTGGGGGTCGCATGGTGATTACGAGATTATTGCGCTTTGTCCTAATTCTCCTCAGGAATGTTTCGATCTGACCATCAAAGCCTTCAACTTCGCCGAAGAATTTCGTGTGCCGGTGATGTTAATGATGGACGAGGTCGTCGGACACATGACGGAGAAGGTGGTGATTCCTCCCGCTGACCAGATCGAAGTCGTGCCTCGCCGGCATACTCGCAAGTCGGTCGAAGATTATCTTCCTTACGGAACCAACGGCGACCAGGTTCCAGAAATGGCGCACGCGGGAGAAGGCTATAAATTTCACGTCACCGGGTTGACTCACGACGAACGCGGCTATCCCAACATGACTCCGCCGGTGCAGGACAAGCTGGTTCGCCGCCTGCAAACCAAGATTCGCGATGCCGCTGATCGCATCGCTCTGTTCGAGGAAGAACAACTTGAGGACGCTGACGTGGTCGTCGTCTCTTACGGGATTACCTCTCGAGTCGCGCAGCGCGCCATCGATGCGGCTCGTGAACAAGGACTGTGCGTCGGGAAGTTGCGCCTGATCACAGCATGGCCATTCCCCGAAAACAAGATTCGCGAACTCGCAGCCAGTGTGAAAGCATTCGTCGTTCCCGAACTCAACCTTGGCCAGATGGTGCGAGAAGTAGAACGCGCTGCCGCGGGTCAAGCTAAGACATTCGCCGTATCGCACGCAGGGGGCGGGGTTCACAACCCGCAAGACATTCTGAAAGTAATCGTGGAGGCCAGCCGATGAGCGACATTTTACTCCCAGACATTTTGAATAATGACGTCGTCAACCCGGTTGAGCAGTTTCTGCGCAGCGATCGCATTCCACATATCTGGTGCCCGGGATGCGGCATTGGCACCACGGTCAATTCTTTTGCGCGCGCGCTCATCGAATCGAAAATCGATTTGCAATCGCTGGCTCTGGTTTCGGGCATCGGTTGCACTGGCCGCGTGGCGGGCTACGTTCAACTGGATTCGTTTCATACCACGCACGGCCGCGCCATTCCGTTTGCTACCGGGCTGAAACTGGCGAACCCAAAACTCAACGTCGTCGTTTATTCAGGCGATGGTGATCTTTCCGCCATCGGCGGCAATCACCTGATCCACGCCGCCCGCCGCAACATCGATCTGAAAGTCATCTGCGTGAACAACCTGATCTATGCCATGACTGGCGGCCAGACCGCGCCCACCACCCCGGATGATTCGATTACTTCGACGAATCCTTACGGCGTGTTCGAGCCGTCATTCAATCTGCCGCACCTGGTGGAAGCTGCCGGCGCAGTTTATGTTGCACGCTGGACAACGTTTCACGTGCGGCAACTGGCGCGCTCGATCAGCGAAGCTTTCAAGAAAAAGGGTTTCTCGTTTATCGAAGTGATTTCGCCGTGCCCCACGCTATACCAGCGGCGCAACAAACTGGGTGATGGTCTCGACACCATGAAGTACTACAAAGAAAAAAGCAAAGTGCGGCACGGCGCGCCCACCAGCGAAGTCGGCCTGACCATGACGGGAGAAATCATCGTCGGCAAATTCGTCGATCGCGACCGGCCCGACTACCAAACTATGATGCGAGCGCAATTCGCCGAATCGTTGGGCGAGCGCTTCGTAGAACAAGCGGAGATGGTATGCAGCTAACCGAAATTCGTATCGCAGGCTTTGGCGGCCAGGGCGTAATTCTCTCGGCCATTGTGCTCGGTAAAGCAGCCTCGATTTTTCAAGGCGGCTTCGCCACCATGACGCAGAAACTTCGGCCCGGAGGCCCGCGGAGGCGCCTGCAGCGCACAACTCGTGGTTTCCGATTCGCCGGTGCTGTATCCATATGTCACTCAACCTGACATCCTGGTCGTGATGTCGCAAGAAGCGTACACCCGTTTCGTTCCTGAGTTGAAAGACGGGGGCATCCTGATCGTCGAGCAGGATCTGGTGCGCGTTTCCGAGTCTGACAAAAAGTTCCAAGTCTTCAGCGTGCCCGCGACGCGAATCGCCGAGGTGCTCGGCAAGCGTATGGTGCTGAACTCGGTGATGGTGGGATTCTTCACCGCAGTCACAAACCTGCTCGACGCCGATGCCGTGCGCAAAGCAGTTGCGGATTCCGTTCCGGCAAGCTTCCGGGAGTTAAATCTGAAAGCCTTCGAAAAAGGATTGGAGTATGGGATAACCGCCTTGACGACTACTGCCAACCCGGCCGACGCCGAGCTGCAGATGCAGTACGCGCCGGAATAATCCTCACGGTTGCACCCATTCAACGTTCGCACTTCGACGAAGTCGGTTTCGGTGTCAGTGCCGTTGTCAGAGGCTGACCAAGATCAGGGGTTAGTCTCGTGGAAATTTCTTCCCACTTCGTAAAGGCCATACCAAAATCATGACTCGATAATGCCCTTGACCCACCCGACCTTGTGAAATTCGGGAACATCAGGTTCTCAAGCCGCTGGCTGTTTGAGATTTCCCAACTCTCCTTCTCTCAAACAATCGCGAACCAAGGGATTGATTGGCCAAACCTGTAGCAACACACTACCGCTTGTGCTTTGCCAGGCAGACCCTTAGGCGGGTGTTCGACGCAACGGCTCCTGAGAGGCGGAGAAACGGCGCAAGCTTGCGCTAAGGCCTGATGACGTCAGATCGCCTTCTTCTGGCGCATCGGTCGGGATCTCAAACTCCGTGCGATAGCCGTCGGGATCGGTAACCGGTTACAACCCACACGGTTCCTCTCCCCAACGATCAATGCCTATCGTAGCAATATAAGGTCTGTCGCTCTCGGGTTGGAAGCCAGCCGGAATCAGACAGGCTTGCGTCGGTTCCGCGATGGTGAACGGCGTACCTCATGCGAGGTCACAAACTTGTGAGCCATGCCGAGCAAGTCCTGCAGGACATCGGTTGTGACGCAGGACAGGCGAACCAGCACGGATGTGTAGTTGAGATAATGGTCGGTCACGTAGTAAACATCGGGAGCAGCTGCGAGCAGTTCGGCGCGGTCGTCGAAGCCGACACGTACCAGAAGCGAATTCGGCTCAGCCGAGCGATTCTTAGGCACGCATGCCAAGAGTTTCCCGCGAACCTTGAGCGCGCGCGAGCCGTATGCCGTGCTTTCCTGCACGCCGGGCAACGCCAAGCCGATCTTCCGTACCGTGTCGAAGTTAATTGTGCTTCTTGGCATGGGCGAGTGCGATTATCCGCAAGAACAGGAACCTTTGCAAGACGGCTGTTGGGGCAGACCTTCTCGAAGAATGTGGAGGCGTAGGTGCCGAAAGCGGAATACCCAGGTTCCAAGGTGTGGGTGAACAAACGTCAGGCGACTTGCGGGCCGGTGCAGGTGCTGATAGCCCCCGGTGGGGCGCTGCACATGGAAATCGTGGTGTTGCGAGACGGCGAGGCGGGTGTACAATTCTTTCCGTCTCCAAACTCCGAAACGAGAATCCCAACCTAACCAAACGTTGTACGCAATCTCTCACCGCGTACGGGAACCCTGGGGCCGACATTCATCAGCATTTTCGGTCCGCAACTTCAAACTAAAAGGACAGGAGGATTATCCCATGATTAAGGTATTTCGGTTCTTGGCAATTTGCACGATCACCGTTGCATTTGCAACATTCTCAATCGCGTTGGCGCAGACCTATACGACGGTCGACTTCCCTGGCGCGACTGCCACCACTCTAAACGGCGGTCCCAATCCGGAGGGCACCAGTGTCGGTAGCGAAACAACATCTGGTGTCCTTCATGGTTTCTCGTTAACGAAGAAAGGCGTGTTTACATCGTTCGATCCTCCGGGGTCTACGGCAACGACTCCGAATTGGATCAGTCCGCAGGGAACAATTGTGGGTGGGTACGTCGACACAAGTGGCGTCAACCACGGTTTCGTTCTGACGGGCGGAAACTTCACCACGGTTAATTTCCCAGGTGCGGCGGGAACCATTCTCACGAGTCTCAACCCCTCCGGACAAATGTCAGGCGAGTCCTGTGCAGCGGCCTCGTGTGCCACCACTACTCACAGCTTTGTACTATCCAAGAATGGCACGTTCACCAGTTTTGACCCGCCCGGAGCCATCAGTAGCCTGGCCGTGACTGTGATCCCCTCCGGTGTAGTCTTCGGTTCCTACACAGATAGCGGAGGAGTGGGGCACGGATACGTGTTGGATCACGGGACATTCACCACGATTGATTTTCCCGGCGCGACGTTTACCTTCGTCGGAGGTGCTAATGCGAATGGCGACAGCGTAGGACTGTACACGGCCTCAGGCGTCTCCCACTCTTTTCTCTTCAGCGGCGGGGTCTTCACGTCGTTCGACCCTCCTGGCGCGGTCTTCAGTGATGCCGCTGGGATCAATCCGCCCGGTGTAATTGTGGGTATTTACGTCGACACTGCGAACGTCGAGCACGGCTATATCCGGACGCCGTAGATGATGAGAGTCGGCCTGGCCGATTTGACAAATCTTTCTTAATTGGCCTCTCGTCAATGCACTTTTATGCATTGGCCTGAGGCCATTCTGGTTTCAGGCTCCGTAACTGGTGTAACATCGCCATTTCACTCAGAATCCCCAATCGAATACCCTCTGTGTCCGATACCGGGGAATGTGCCTCGTTGTCAATTCCCTGTTAACTTCTGCCCTGCGCTGGTGCGTGCAGGAAGCTGCCTACGCGTCTATCAAACTCATAGAACAGGGCTCTGGGCGGGTCGGTTTTGGCCTTTTACTCCCTTCGGGAATGAGAAGCTCCGGCCGGAATGACAATCCGTAACCGTGAAAACCTTAGATACCGGCTAACAGGATATGAGATCTCTCCTCGTGAGAACTGGGGATTGAGAACAGAGAGATCGTCCGTTCCTCCGCGCAGGCCTTGATGGATCGAATCCTGCCACTTTTCGGCGACTCTCCCCGCAAGAGGTGCCAGGCTTCGCGGTATGGGTCGTACTTTGCCTTCCTCGAGTTGGGACATAGCGCGATACTCCATTTTCCAAGGACATTCTTGCCTGGTACGGATCCCGCCAGCCCCGCATGGTACAGGCATAGCCCGAGCCAAGTGTACGGATCGTGGACTTTACCTGCACCCGGGCAAACCTACCTTCGTGTTCGACTATGAAGTCGTAACGCGCCATCTCGCCAAACGGCTTGGTTACTTCCAGTCCGTTTTCCGCCGCCATGGCCATGAAGCGCATCTCGGCCCATTCCCCGCGCCGTTTGGGGTGCTTGATCTTTGATCTTTACCTTCGGTTTTTTCATGAATTGCCCCTAAAAATCCTTTGTCCCGGGAATCTCTACCCAGAAATTCCTGAAAAGTAGTACAAAAAGAAACGCGGCCCTTGGAGAGCCGCGTACTTAGCTTTTAGTTTTTGCTTGCAAGTTTAAATTAGCATTAATTATCGGGGCTGGCAAGAGATTTCTTTTCTTTAAATTTAGGCGACTGGCCATTACCGCGAGCGGTCCGGGGCATCCAGTATTTCTTCGAGCCGCAGAAACCTAGATTCCTCGTTGCTTTGCTCCTCGGAATGACAGGATAGCCTGCCCATGCTACGGAACCTTTTCAAGCGCGACTCCGTATACAATTTAGTCACGCGAGGAATCCTTGAACCCAGCCTTGAACAATGAAACCGACGTGCAGTCTCCACTTAACGACGCAACCCTGACACCGCCCGAGACCATTCCACCCAGGCAGTCATCTACTCTTCGCAAAATTTTCATCGACGCAGACGGCTTGCGGGCGGGATGGGGCCTGCTGATCTTCATCGCCATGTTCTTCGCAATGGCCTATTCCCTGAATGTCGCGGCTCACAGGTTTTTGGCTGTTCCCAAAGACCCGAAAACTATGGCGGAAGCAATGGGCTCACCGCGCTTCATGTTGATCGGCGAGTCTCTACAGTTCCTCGTGGTTCTGCTGCTCACCTGGATCATGTCGAAGATTGAGCGTCGCCCGGTCTCGGTGTATGGTTTCGGCGGCACCCGTAAATTCCCGCACTTTTTTGCCGGGCTTGGTTGGGGAGTCACTTGTCTGTCCCTGCTTGTGCTGACCCTTTGGAAAACCGGGCTCCTGGTCATTGACAGTCGCCTGCTGTTTGGAAGCGACGTGTTGCGTTACGGAGCTATCTGGCTGCTCGGCTTCCTGGTGGTCGGTCTGTTCGAAGAGTATGTGACTCGCGGGTATGTTCAGTACACACTCACTCGCGGCCTCGCCTGGTTTTACCGGTGGGCTTTCAAGACCCGGCACAGCGCGGCCTTAGGCTTCTGGACATCAGCCTTGATCTGGTCGTTCCTTTTCGGCTTCGGCCACAAGAGCAACCCTGGGGAATCTCCCGTCGGACTGCTTTCCGCCGGACTGGTTGCGTTGGTCTTCTGCCTCAGCTTGTGGCGCACCGGGTCGCTGTGGTGGGCTGTCGGCGTTCATGCTTCGTGGGACTGGGGCCAATCTTTTCTTTACGGTGTGGCCGACAGCGGACTCATGGTGCAGCATCATCTGCTCGCCACCCACCCGGTAGGCAAACCCGTGCTCAGCGGAGGAACTACCGGCCCGGAAGGCAGCATCTTCATCCTCGCCATCCTGATGCTCTTGAGCCTCATCGTTGTTTTCACTCTGCCTCGCAGTAAATACGGACTGGCGTCCAAGGCATTCGAGCAGACGAACAAAGGGTCCGGAGAAGTGAACATCCGGACCCCGGGCAGCTCTTTCATCCCACAAAGCGGGGAGATGAGCGGGCGATGATTACTTTCGCAAAGTGCGAATATAAGTAACGACTGCCTTCGTTTGGTCAGCAGCCAATGACTTCACGCCGCCGGGATGCTTTGGGTTATCGGTAATTTTCTTTGCCAGATCGTCATCCGAAGCCTTCTTGGCATCGTCCGAAATGAGGCTTGGGATTTTGGCTGCCGGTTTGCCGGCTGCATCCGCCCCATGGCAGCCTGCGCACTTGGTTTTGTAGATGGTCGCTCCATCGTCGGCGGCCCAGGACAGATTGGGAATCAGAATGAAAAGAGCTACTGCAATTGTCATTACCAGCATCACCAGCTTTGTGGTCTTCATGATTTCGTTTTCTCCTTGTAAATTTGCTCGTGTACGATTCAGCGTCCAATTGGAAGTAAAAAAATTCCGCAGCTCTTGTGCTGCATGTTGCAAGTTTCAACGGTTGGAGGCAGTTAGTGCAGTGATGCATGTCACAATCGATCGTGACCGGATGCAGGCACGAGCGAGGATGCCCGGGCTCCCCTGGAGCTTATCTGCCGCCACCAAATACCATATTTTTCAGCGTTAGCGCATTCTTCGGCGCGTAGCCCGCTTGATCATTGTCGAAATAGACGTAGATGGCCTTTCGTGTTTTTGCCCAGGACTCAATCTGACGGGCCCACCAACGTAATCGATCGTCGCCATAGCTGCCTTGGTATTTGTTGATTTCGGGGCCGTGCAAACGCACATAGGTGAAATCGGCGGTCAAGTATAGAGGGGAGTGATATCCGGCGAGTTCATAAATGCAGAACGCGGCGTTGAAACGCTTCAGCACTTCAATTACTTCAGGCTTCATCCAGGAAGGCTCGCGGAATTCGAAAGTGTAGCGCAACTCAGCAGGCAGTGCCGCAAGAAAGGCCTGCAGACGCTCCAGATTTACTTGCCAATGCGGCGGCAGTTGAAAAAGGACAGGTCCCAGTGTCGGACCCAAATGCATGATGCGCGGGATCAAATTATGCAGCGCGTTTTCCGGATCTTTTAATTTTTTATTATGAGTAATGAACCGGCTTGCTTTGACGGCGAAGACAAAGTTTGCTGGCACGCTATCCCGCCAGCTCTCCAAAGAGCTGACCAGGGGCAGGCGATAGAAACTGTTATTCAACTCCAGGGTGTCGAAGTGTTGCAGATAAAACCGCAACATCCCACTCGCTGGAGTTTTCGGCGGGTAGAAAGAGCCCAGCCAATGTTTGTAGTGGAACCTGAGGTGCCAATGCGGATATCGCAACTCACGTGGAATGGATGAGCGTAGTCTCGCTGATGTTGTCTGCCCGTCGTACCCAATCTTCACGCAGCCCGGAATCCCGGCTGCGTTGAGAACTTATTGAACGGCGCGAACGCTATAATCCTTCCATGTCATTTCTGCGCTATCTGATGCTGTTGTCTTTGACTGTTTGGCTGGGCGGGCTGATCTTTTTCGCGTTTGTCCTTGCGCCAACCGCTTTTTCCGTACTGCCGACAAGGCATCTCGCGGGCACACTGGTCGGACGCACGCTCGGCAGCCTGCATTGGATGGGGCTGATCTCAGGAATCGTTTTTCTGACCAGTTCGATGCTGTACAATCGCATGACCAAAGGCACGCCGCATGTGTTCGCTGCGCGCCACATTCTTATCTGCCTAATGCTCGCGCTCACACTGATTTCGCAATTCGGCATCATCCCCCGCATGGACAGGTTGCGAGCTTCGATCGGACAAATCGACTCGGTTCCGGCAGACAACCCAGCGCGCACGCAATTCGATGCCTTGCACGTTTGGTCGACGCGAGTGGAGAGCGGAGTGTTTCTGCTGGGATTGGTGGTTGTGTATTTGACCGCTGCTAGCTTCTAGCTGCTGGCTCCTAGCTCCTGCTTTCAATCAAACTTTCGCAATCAATTTTTGTAAGTTCGCTTCATCGTTTATTCTCACAAGTACTAGCTAGAAACCAGCAGCTAGAAGCTCTCCTTATGAAAACTGGAATTATTGGCCTGCCGCAGGTAGGCAAGACATCACTGTTCGGCATTTTGACTAAGGCACGTTTATCCGAGCAGGCTTATGCTAACCCGCGCGAGGCGCACATTGGCGTCGCCAAAGTACCTGACGACCGCCTCGACCGCCTGGCCGCGCTCTACGACCCCAAGAAATTGACCCACGCTTCCGTCGAGTACGTGGACGTTGGCGCCATCGGACAGGACGCGCTCAAAGAAACCGCGTACCTCACACATCTGCGCGGCGTGGACGCGCTTGCCCATGTCCTGCGCGCATTTGACGACCCCGCGATTCCGCATGTAGGAGGCATCGATCCCCTGCGCGATATCAAGAACGTTGAGTTTGATCTGATGGTCAGCGATCTCGGTCAGATTGAAAAACGACTGGAGCGGCTGGAAAAAGATCTGAAGAAAATGCGCACCCCGGAGCTCGAGAAAGAATTCGAACTGCTCAAGCGCGCTAACGCTCATCTCGGAGAGGAGCGGCCTCTACGCGAAATGGAAATGACGCCCGAAGACAAGAAACGTCTTCGCGGTTTCATGTTCCTCAGCGAGAAACCCATTCTCTACGTTTTGAATGTAAACGAAAGCACGGAACTCGGTAAGGAACTCGAAGCCGCGGTCGGCAAATACAAACTTACAGAGGTCGCCTCCCGCCCGAATGCCGGCGCAGCAGCCATCTGCGGAAAAGTCGAAGCCGAACTCGCGGAAATGAGCGATGCCGATGCCGCCGAATTTCTTTCCAGCTACGGTCTCAACGAAAGCGGACTGACTCGTCTGATTCGCACTACTTACGTTCTGCTCGGCTTGATGTCATTCTTCACCGCTGGAGAAGACGAATGCAGGGCGTGGACTATCCCGGTGAATACTCGCGCGCAGGACGCCGCAGGCGCGATCCATTCCGATCTGCAGAAACATTTTATTCGCGCCGAAACCATTCGCTGGGATCAACTGCTCGAAGCTGGATCAGAAGCCAATGCCCGCGCCCGCGGCACACTGCGCCTCGAAGGAAAGGATTACATAGTGCAAGATGGAGACGTGATGCACATCCGCCATAGCGGATAACGGCCCTTCCTACTCTTTTTTCTGTTGGACCACTCGCGTTCCATTCACGCGAGCATTCCGATGCCGAGAGCGACAGCCATTTTTAATGCAATCGGAGTAACCGGAAAATGTGTTGTTTCCATTTGCATTATTTTGCATGCTAATACATAAAGACATTGCGCTCTCCGACCTTTAATCCGAGCGCCTGCTGCGCCTGCATCGTAGCGTCCGGGATTTACCCTGTGGTTAGGATAAAGTAGAGATAGAAATGCAGACATCGCAATCCGCCATCACCACCCGCGAGAAAGAGCCGGGACTTCGCTACTATCTCCAGCGGGAGCCAGTGATCCTCGCGGCTTTGTCTGCGCTGGCGATACTCGCGTTCGTGGGCGTGAGCGGATTGTCTCGCATCTACCATGCGCAGCAGGCGGCTCTGGGGAATCGATGGTTTACCCGCGGCGAAGCAGACCTGAAAGCCCACCACTACGAGCTTGCAGTGAATGAATTCCGAACCGCGTTGCTTTATTCGCGCGACAACTTCACTTACCAACTCGATTTGGCTGAAGCATTGATCGGCCTGAAAAAAACCAATGAGGCTTACGCTTATTTGGTCAACCTGTGGGAGCGCGAACCCGAAAACGGGCTAGTGAACCTTGAACTGGCACGCATCGCTGTACAGAGAGCAGACACGGAAAAGGCACTTCGTTATTACCATAATGCGATCTACGCCATCTGGCCCGGCGACCAGGATGTTGAGAGCCGAAACGCCCGCCTGGAGCTGATCGAATACCTTTTGAGCATCAATGCCAAGACGCAGGCGCAAGCGGAGTTGATAGCGCTGGCAGAAAATTTGGACGAGGATCCAGCGATGCACGCGCGCGTCGGGCGATCTTTTTATGCAAGCGCAGGACTATGAGCATGCGCTCGCCGAGTATCGAGAGAGCCTGAAATTCGATCGCCACAATGCAACTGACTTGGCAGGGGCGGGACGTGCGGCGTTCGAGCTAGGCCGCTACGACATTGCTCAACGCTACCTTGAGTCTGCCATCGCGGCTAATCCAAACGACACTCAGAGCGGCGAGTTACTCAAGACGACTGAACTAGTGTTGCGAATGGATCCTTTCCGCCGTCAGATTCCTGTCGACCAGCGCCACCGCATCGTTATCCTGGCTTTCAATGCAGGCGGGGAACGGCTTAAGGCCTGTCCTGCTGTCGATAGCCCCGCTAATACCGCTGCGCAGCCGGGGCTTGTCGAAAAGTGGGAAAATCTGAAGCCGCAAATTACAGAAGCAGGTTTGCGGCGAGATCCGGACTTGGTCGAGCAAGCAATGAGTCTGGTCTTTGATATCGAGCGGCAAGCCAGTGCCGTATGCGGGCCTCCGAGCGGAATCGATCTGGCGTTGCTGCTGATTTCTAAACTGCACGAGGGAAATTAGTTTTGGACGATTCTCCCAACTCGCCGGCAGAAACCCTTTTGGCAATTGCTGAACCACCGCCTTCATTGCCCCGCCGGTCTCGAGGAGACTCTGCTGCGGGCTGTGTTTCGCGAAGAGCGTTTATTCCTAGTCCTTTCGGTATTCATCGGAATTTTTTCCGGACTTGCGGTTGTCTGCTTTCGTTTCGCCATTGACTGGTGCCGTATCTATTTAGTGGGGACGAGCTTCACGCCGTCGCCATCCGCGGGCTTTGCTGGCGCCGAGTCTCGCTGGCCTGGTTATCGCGGTGCTCGTTATTCATGTATTTCCTCTGGCTCGAGGCAGCGGTGTAAACCAAACCAAGGCGGCGCTGTATATCTACAACGGCTACATTCCGCTTAGGACTGCCATCGGGAAGTTCATCACGGCAGCGCTTGGCCATAGGGTCCGGACACTCGCTGGGACCCGAAGATCCGTCACTGCAAATCGGCGCCAGCCTGGCGTCGGCACTGGGCAGGCGCATGAAATTGTCTCGCGACCGTATGCGACTGATCGCTCCGGTTGGCGCTGCGGCGGGATTGGCGGCTGCGTTCAACGCACCGATTTCAGCCGTGCTTTTCGTGATCGAGGAAGTAATCGGCCGCTGGACTGCGGGAATTCTCGGCTCAGTCGTGCTCTCGGCAGTATCGAGCGTAGTGGTGATGCGGTGGTTCCTGGGATCGGAGTCGCTGTTCCGGATCCCACCAGTGCAACTGAAACGTCCATCGGAACTCATTGCATATTCCGTTCTGGGGATCGTCGGCGGTTTCGCTTCGGTGGCGTTCGCCAGCGGGATTGCGACTTTGCGCCCCTGGTGCAAATCACTCCCGCGCTGGACGCAGTATTTTCAACCGGCAGTCGCGGGCTTGCTCATCGGAATCATCGCAGTGCTTGGCGCGCCGCAAGTTATGGGAGCTGGCTACGTGTACATCGACGAAGCAATGCACGGTCAGTTCACCTGGCAGATGCTGGCTATCCTCGCGGGACTCAAGATCGTGGCGACCCTGCTTTCGTTTGTCAGCGGAACTCCAGGGGGCATGTTTGCTCCAACGTTGTTTATCGGCGCGATGCTCGGAGCGGCGGTCGGCGGAGCGGAGCATGTCTGGCTGCCGCATCTGACCGGGTCGCCAGGCACTTACGCGCTGGTGGGAATGGGAGTTCTCTTCGCCGGATTCCTGCGTGCACCGATGACCTCTGTCTTCATGGTCCTTGAGGTCAGCGGCAACTATTCCATCATTTTGCCCGTGATGGTCGCGAACACGTTTGCATATTTGATTTCACGCTGGCTTCAACCCGTTCCAATCTTCGATGTGCTTACTCGTCAGGATGGCTTGGATTTGCCTTCGATGGAAGAGCAACGCGAAGAGGGAATCCTGCGAGTGGAGGACGCGATGCGCCCGGTAACAGCTCCCTTGTTGGACGGCGACGAAACCCTGGAGCACGCATTTCAGCGTCTGGACGAGAAATCTCCCGAGGTGCTGCTGGTTCGCCTGAATCCGGTTGGATGGAGCAGTATCAGCAAACAGGAGCTTGAGACCATGATCAAGGAAGGTAAAGGGGAACAGACTCTAGGTTCTGTTATGGCGGGACGTCATGTTCCGTATCTGCATCCCGATCATCCCCTGGAGATGGCGCTGCGATACGTGGATCGTTGGCCGATTGTCCCGGTGGTGAACCGCGCCGATTTCCGCAAGCTTGAAGGAGTGGTTACAGAGCGCGATGTACTGGCGCGTTATCGGGATTTTGGCGAAGGATAAAATGGCTCCGCTTCCGCTACTTGAAAGCTGCTTTGTCTCTCGAGGTAACGCCAGATTTGGACAAGATCGAGCGCGGCTTCTGGCGCGAGAACGTAGCGAACGCTCATTCAGGTTTAGATTTCAAGTCAGCCAGGTAATCATCCAGTCGGTCCTC
Organism: uncultured Acidobacteriota bacterium; assembly: GCA_963743375.1. Taxonomy (GTDB): domain Bacteria; phylum Acidobacteriota; class Terriglobia; order Terriglobales; family Acidobacteriaceae; genus JABDBE01. The sequence goes on from CAVUQA010000005.1 coordinate 19,283, forward strand.
GGGGATGCCTTCGCCCCGGTCGAGTTGATCGGTGCCGCGCTTGATCTTCGAATTGATCGTTTCCCGGTTCTCCATGAGCCACCGATCCTGCTCCTCTTGGGTTTCAAGCAAGCGCAGCAACACTTCCTCGACGCTGCCGGAGCCGGCCGCTCGCAGCTGTTTTTGGAGTCTGGCCTGCAGCGCCGCATCGCGTATTTCGATGTTCATCGCTTGCTCCTTGCACACTAACAATTGGGCCGTTGTTTTGCATCGTGCTTACGATCCAAGAATGTCAACCTAGGAAGATCTTCGGTAGCGGGTCAGTATGATCTCCACAGGACTCAAGAAGAACTGAAACTGACAGGCACGTGATCTAGAATGGCATTCGCGAGTTCTTGGCTTTGGGGCGTTGGCGGCATTTCGAATGTGCAATTGACAAAGTAGACATTTTCCAAGATCAAGGGGCCACCGTTATAGACAATCCGCGCACCATTTATGATGGCGTTTCTGATGTGGTAGCCGTCCAGTTTGAGTTCAAAGCCTATGGCCCCGAGGTAAAAATGTTGCGTGGTAGCATTGCCCCTATCTTCATTTCCGATCCTCACGAATAGGGCTCCCTCAGGGGAACCTGCCGGAAGCACTTTCCCGAACCCTCCGTAACGAAATTTCGCCGTCTGAGTGCCGGGAATTTTACGTGCGTCAAACTCTACGTAGAAATCTTCGCTACGACCGTGCTCCAGATCGATGAGCTTGCGGTTGCCGGGATTAGGAGCCACCGCTGTGTTCAAGAATGATTTGTAATTTAAAAATGCCAGCGCAGCGCCCCAAGCTGCAGGACTCTTTTGCGATGCTTCTAGGAATTTTGCCCCGGCTTCCTGGATTACAGTTTTCTCAATTTTCACCCTCTCCGATATGGCTTTGGCGAGTACGGTTTTTGCTTCTGCAATGTTTGTCTGGTCGGAAGGATTACTTGCAACTTGCTTGATACGCCGAGCATTGACATTGCTATTAAGTTGAAAAAGTACCCTGACTAGAACTAGAGAACTAACTATTGAAAAGGCCACGCGCAGCAGGTTGCGGCGCTCAACGAAACGAACGCCTGTGTGAATTCTCGTCTGGGCTGACGGTACATAACGGACGGCCATAGTCACCTCTACCGCGCCAGTCGCCAATAGGCACAGCAGAAAGCTGGCTCGGAAAGGAATGCCCCATAGCTCTGTAATCATTCCGACCGCTGCGCCAATCCCAACAGAGAACAGCGTTGTGCGCTGTCTCGCAGCATGATCTTGTGTCAAATAGCGATTCAAGTCCGTCATTGAGGCGGTCCCTGAAAACTCGCATAAATCCTGAGTAAGACGCGTGCAAAGAATGCAAGAAAGCTAGCGATGAAGACCCATTTCTCCAACCACGCTACCGGTGCGATGATTTCCGGCTCGACGCTAACGGTGGCCATGAACAAGCGCATAACGTGAGCCCCAAGGACCGTAGTCCACAGAATAGTATATTGTCCAAAGTCCACGATCTGCGAAAGTGCATACGGACGAAGTCTTTGCCAAACAACATGCCAAAAGCCTGCGTCGTCATGCATAGGAATAGGATATGCGATGGTACCGGCGCACGAACCCGCGCAAACTGAATCGCTTGCCGTGACAAAGAATACTACCCCTAAGCAATTAATCCTACTAGCTCCTGTGATCTGTGATAGCCTATCCAACACTAAAAGCCCCTTTCAACGGCCCCCGTATCTCGGGAAACCGCGCCAGGGTGCCCGGTTCAAGCTGTGCTTGGGCGGGGGATGCTCAGTTGCCACAGAAACCTTCACCGTCGATGGCGAGCACTACATCTGCTGGTCGACAAACCGGAGCGCGGTCGCCTAGTAAAGCTGCGTCCCAAAACGGGAATTGCTTGTTGTTTTCTCTCATACTTACCCTTGACTTTCATGCAGACTTTAAGTTAATTATGTATGTGTATAGTTAGCTTACAGATAACGCAAAGAATCGCTAACTCTTTTGTCCGGAGGATTTTGTATATAAGTCTTTCTAACTCAAGGATCTTGCTCGTAGTCTGACCCCTAATCCCATGATTTCAAAAGATCAGGGGGGAGGGGGTACCCGCTAACCAAAAAGTAAACCAGCCTATCCCGAGTCAGGTGGCGCAAAATAAATCTGTGGACGAAGTCGACAGGTCGGAGACTCACGCTTGCTTATCCGAGCAACTTCTGTGAAAATAACAGTTTGTCTTAACCCTGCCAGAGTGACTAGGAAAGGAAGCAAAGTTCTGTGTTAATGATTCGTCTGTCGCGCACCGGTGCGCGTAAACAACCGCAATATCGCGTCGTGGTAATTGAAAAGGAACGGGCGCGCAATGGCCGGCCGGTCGAGGTGGTGGGAACGTACAATCCCCGCACCAATCCTGCCAGCATCGAGCTCAAGCGCGAGCGCATTAATTACTGGGTATCCAAGGGCGCCAAAATGTCGGACCGGGTGGGCAAGATTGTGTCCAGACCGGCTCCGCCCAGCGCCGTTCCAGCCGCCTGAGTCAGCTTGCGTGCCAGTAGAATTTCAGCCCACCGATAGGAACCGCAGATGACCCAGCAGAGCGGAGACGTGCGAGCTTTAGTTGAGCAGATCGCGAAGGCGATCGTCGACGAGCCTGACCAGGTTTCGGTCAGCCATGTCGATGGAGATGTGCTCGAGCTGAAGGTCGCTCCGAACGATGTGGGCAAAGTGATTGGCGCGAAAGGCCGCGTGGCGCGGGCCTTGCGTGCGTTGGTCGGCGCAGCCGGAGTTCGACTGCACAAGCGTTTCACGCTGGAGATCCTAGAATAGGAAAACCAGGAATAGCAGAGTCAGCCGAGTTCGTGACCCTGGCCCACGTGCGAAAAACGCAGGGACGCCGTGGCGAAGTCGCAGTCGAGTTGCACAGCGACGTTCCTGATCGCTTCAAAGTTGGTTTGAGGTTGTTCGCTCTCGCGCAAGATGGCAACCGGCGCGAGTTGCAGATCGAAGAACTGTGGCCGCACAAGGGCGATTTGATTCTGAAGTTCGCCGGCATTGATTCGATCTCTTCAGCCGAGACTTTGATCGGCTGCGAATTGCAGGTTCCAAAGAGTGAGCGAGCGCGGCTCGAGTCAGGATGGAACTACGTAAGCGATTTGATCGGCTGCGTGGTTTTTGATGCGAATCGCGAACTTGGCAAGATTGAAGACGTTCAGTTTGGCGCAGGCGAAGCGCCGCTGCTGATTGTGGGCGCGGGCGGCAAGCGTTATGAAATTCCGTACGCCGAGGCCTATTTGAAAAGCGTAGATTTTGAGCGAAAGCGAATACAGATGCAATTGCCCGAAGGCATGCTCGATTTAGACGCGCCGCTGACAGCAGAAGAGAAGCAACAGCAAGCTGAAGGACGCAAAGCAGCGCCGCAGAATAAGAAATCTCTGTGACTCTGTGTCTCTGTGGTGAAAGATTTCTGGTTCCGCGATGAAGATCGACATTGTCACGATCTTTCCTGATTTCTTTCGCGGGCCGCTGGATTACGGAATCATCCGCCGGGCGAAAGAAGCCGGCTTGGTAACAATCGAAGTCCACGATCTGCGGGCTTTTGCGCACGATCGCCACAAGACCGTGGATGACCGCCCCTTCGGCGGCGGCGAGGGCATGGTGCTCAAGCCGGAACCGATCTTTGAATGTATTGAAGGAATGAAAGTCGCATCGCGCGAAGTTCGCACCCTGAAGCGAGAGAGCGTAATTCTTCTTTCAGCGCAGGGTCAGCGATTCAATCAGAGCGTAGCTAGCGAACTTGTTAACCTCGATCGAATGGTACTGATTTGCGGCCGTTACGAAGGAGTCGACGAGCGTGTAGGCCGATACTTAGCTGACCGCGAGTTGTCCATCGGAGACTACGTGCTGAGTGGTGGCGAACTGGGTGCGGCGGTGATTGTAGATTGCGTTGCGCGACTGATTCCAGGCGCGGTTGGGAATCAGGCTTCGACGCAGCAAGAATCGTTCACCAATGGCTTGCAGGCACAGGCTGGGAACGGACCGAACTCAACGTGCAATTCGGGTGGGTTGCTGGATTATCCGCACTACACGCGTCCCGCAGATTTTCGCGGGATGGCAGTTCCGGAAGTGCTGGCTTCGGGCAATCATGAAGAAATACGACGCTGGCGCCGTCGCACTGCATTGAAGAAAACGCTGCGCAACCGGCCCGACCTTTTGCAAGGGATCGCACTCAGCGACGAAGATAGGAAATTGCTGGATGAGAGCTTTGAGTAACTGAAAAATTTAATGTGGCGCCGCACGGGCGATGACGCCCGCGCCTACACTGAGAATTTACAGAATAGAGGACAAGATTATGTCGAACCTGATCATTGAAAAGCTGCTGGCCAAGACCAAACGCACCGACCTTCCGAAATTCGTTCCGGGCGATTCCGTCCGCGTTCATGTCAAAATTAAGGAAGGCGACAAGGAGCGTACGCAGGCGTTTGAAGGCGTCGTCATTTCGCGCTCGCGCGGTCCTCAGGCAAGCTTCACGGTTCGCAAGATCAGCTTCGGTCAAGGCGTCGAGCGTATTTTCCCCGAGAACTCTCGCGTGATCGATAAAGTCGAGTTGGTGCGGTCCTCGAAAGTTCGTCGTGCAAAGCTGTACTACCTGCGCGCGCTGCGTGGCAAAGCTGCCCGTCTCAAAGACGTCGAGCGCGAGCACGCAACCGCAGCCACTACCGCGAAGTAATTTTACTTCGCGGCAGAGCCAGACGACGCGGCACTCGGCGCCGCGTCATCATGCGGCCAGACGGCAGTCAGCGCTAATCCAACTGCGATTCCCACTGAAACCTCAACGAATCGGTGAGCCGCGACAATCCACGCCGATTTCGTGCGTCCAATAAGCATCACAATCGCCAACGTAACGCTGGCCATGCGGTACGCCTCCCCCAGGCGGAGCGCGGCGCAGATCAATCCAATTGCAAATACGCCCATCCCAAACACGACAGTGTTCGATCCGAAGTAGGTCGTTAGCAGCGCACCCAGTAGAGCTCCAACCGCGGTCCCAGCAAAACGCTGTTCGGATATAGCTAATGCAGCTCCAAGAGTGGACTGCATGATAATCAATGTCGAAATGGTGGCCCAATAAGCCTCGGGAAGCCCAAGAACGCGTGCCACCAGCAGCGAGACGACCGCCGCGATTGCGGTTCTCGCCGAATGCACCAACGCATGCCGGTTCAGCCGACGCGAGATGAGGCTATTTATTTCCGCCATGCTCCCCTCCTGCGCAGAGTCGTAATTCTAGCTGACTCAGAAGGGGCACCATTCCACGGCATGTTGACGGAATCGGAATTTTCTACTTAGTGTTACTTACCCGCCTGAAATTGCCAGTTTTCATGCTATAGTGCTCAGCCAATGAGGGAGGATTTTCCCTGCTCCCCGAGGTTCCCCTCCTCGAACGAAATTCTGCAAGGAGTGCCTTCCGATGCGACGAAAGAACCTGTGGTTGAGCCTGAGCAAGATCGCTATTTCTGCAATGCTAGCCTTGATTTCGGTTACGGTCGCTTGGGCGGGCAGCAGAGAGAAAACGCTGTACTCTTTTAAGAACGTCCCGGATGGGATTTCACCCTTCGCTCGCGTGATTCTTGCGAATGGCAAGTTGTATGGCACCACCGTGCTCGGCGGTGACCACGACTCCGGGATAGTGTACGAACTGACACATACAAGGGCTGGCTGGCAAAAGACCACGTTGCACACTTTTACTGGCGGAAGCGATGGGAAGTATCCCTGGGCGGAATTGACAACGGACAAGGCTGGAAACCTCTATGGAACTACCACGAACGGCGGTACCGGGCTTGGCACTGTTTTCGAGTTGTCCCAGGATAGTGATGGTGGCTGGACGGAGACAGTATTGCACAGCTTCAGCGGCTCAGACGGGGCCGGGCCTAGCGGTGGATTAACGTGGGACGGCTCCGAGAATTTATACGGTACAACGGCTGCGGGTGGTTCCGGGTACGGAACCGTTTTCCGGTTGTCGCCCTCGAACAGTAGCTGGACCCTGACCACATTGCACGGCTTCGACGGCAGGGATGGATGGCTTCCGTCGTCCACCCTGCTCCGAGATAGCAAGGGAAACCTGTTTGGAAGCACCCAGGCGGGCGGCGGGCGTGGGTGCGGGACGAGCGATGGCTTGTGGGACGGTCTTCGAGCTGTCTCCATCAGGCAGCGGCTGGAAGTTCAGCACCCTCTACAAGTTTGCGGGCGGTGCTGACGGACTTGGGCCCGGGTTGGGGCGCTTGATTATGGACAAATCGGGCAACCTGTACGGCACCACCGACTTGGGTGGAGGCTATCAATTCGGCGTTGTGTACAAACTGATGCGGACCGGGCGCGTTTGGAAGGAAACTGTGCTTCACAGCTTTAGCGGGTACCCTTCGGATGGAAACAATGCGGCAACTGGGGTAATATTTGACTCCGAAGGAAATATGTACGGCACGACGCTATTCGGCGGTGCCGGTAATGCTGGCACGGTCTTTAAACTTGCCGGGTCCGGAAGGGGAACCCGGGAGACTGTCTTATTCAGCTTCGACGGAGCGAACGGCTACCAGCCGATGGCTGGGTTGACGTCGGATCAGACGGGCGGCCTTATCGGCACGACCTCTGGCGGCGGAAGTGGAACCGGCTGCAGCGACGGATGCGGAGTTGTATTCGAGATCACACCATGAGGTGTTCAGCTTCTCAGGACCGTCCGCTATGCGAGAGGAAATTTTGGGAAGGGATCCAGGAAAACTGTCCCTGTCCCTCCCCAGATGAATTGGCCTATTACGGACAAAAGCCTGAACTGTCGCCTTCCGTGCAAAGAAAAACTTGCGTCTGCCACGTGCAATTGGCTGGGTGATTGTTATCGCATGTATTCGGCTGACCTCCGGTCGGGAAGTACTCCCCCGTGCCCCAGAAGGTCAGGCCATCGGGGTCAACGCTAAGGCTGACATATTCTCCCCAGTGGTAATCCGACTGGTCCGAGCCCGCCCCAGCGACGCCCGGGGTTGTTGCTGTTCCCTGGTTGTTACAGTAGTACAGCCCCGTACTACTCGTGTCGGAGAAGTCGCCCTGGTAAACAACAGTTGGCGTTGTAGATTACGAAAGCGGAACGGTGTGTGGAAAACCGGGTGCCATTGAAAAGCTGCTGGCTGCATTGGACGGTCGAAAAGAGGCCTCCGGCTCGGTTTTCCACCTTGCTTCACAACCCCTCGCTCGGCGAAGATGGATTTGTTTCGTTCCCGTGACTGAGTCGTGTCCGTAAAAGCCAAACCTGCTCGCGCAAAAACGCTTTCTCCATCCGCAGCCAAGCTTCGTCTGCTCAAGCGTCTGCGTTGCACCCTGAAATTTGAAAAGCTGGCGTGGCAAACGGGCGCGCGCCTGATCGCCGGCGTTGACGAAGTCGGACGCGGCTCGTTATTTGGTCCAGTCGTTGCTGCAGCCGTCATTCTCGATCCCGACTATCGCATTCGCGGGCTCCGCGACTCCAAATTGTTGCTTGCGGAAAGGCGTGAGGTGTTAGCTCAACGTATTCGCGAACATTGTGTCGCGTGGGCGATCGCGGCAGTTGATGCCGCGCGCATCGATCAAATCAACATCTACCAGGCTTCACGCGTCGCCATGCGTGAAGCGGTCATGCGCCTCGAACCTGGTCCTGATCATTTGCTGATCGATGCACTACGTCTCGACTCCGAGCTCCCGCAGCGGGCAATCATCCACGGCGACGCGCTTTCGGCTTCCATCGCCGCCGCATCGATTCTCGCCAAGGTCGAGCGTGATCGCATGGTGCGCGAGTGGGATCCGGTTTTCCCGCTGTACGGGCTGGCTTCAAATAAGGGCTACAGCACGCCTCACCACCTCGCCGCCCTGCGCCAGCACGGACCGTCTCCGCTGCATCGGCAGTCCTTTGCTCCTGTCTGGAATAATCCTGTGCCTCAGGAAGTGCTCGCGTTCATGCTGGAAGAAAAGCCGGAAGAACTGCTCGAGGAAATGAACGAAGCAGTCAGCCAATCAGCCTAATATGAGATCTTGATCGCTGCATGAAAGTTATCTCGCCGCATCGCGAAAACGCGCGTCCATAAGCGCTTTCAATATCATGGCCACTCTGGTTTCTGCCTGATTGTGCAGAAGTTTTCATATTGACAGGCGTCTTGATTATGGACTAAAGTTCTCTCGCTCTACTACCGGGCATCGTTCTTGCTTCCAAACCGGGTCCGATTAGTGCTGAGTTTGCTGGCTACAACCTCCGTATTCGGGCGGCCGCGATTGATACGCTTCCGCCTCTGAAGGTTGGCCAGTGTTCAGGAATCTAAGTGCACTCAATCAGACCTCGTCCAGCTCATTTCCTCGTATTAGCGGCCCTGATAGCGACTTTAGGTCACGCGCAAGAACCCGCAAGCGCCAACTCTTCGCCGAACTCTCCCGCAAAGCAAGCACCTTCTGACGCAGACAGAGTGGTGCTAAAGGTCGGGGATGCTCAGGTTACGAAGGGAGAATTCGAATCCAGAATTCACGATCTCGAGCCCGGCCACGCCGAGGAGGACGCTGCGGATAAGGATCGTCAACGCCTGGGCGACGATTACGCGTCGGTGCTGATGCTCTCGCAACAGGCCCTCGCCAAGCATCTCGATTCCTCCCCCGAGATCGCTCGGCAGTTAGCCGTTGCGCGCATGCAGGTGCTGTCCGATGCAGAGTTTGCCAGCCTGATGAAGCAGGCCGAGCCCACATTCGAAGAGGTGAGCCAATACTACGCCGCCCACATCTCTGACTATGAGGAGTTGCAGATTCGCAGGCTCTTCATTTGGAAGGAGCGAGAGAACGCCAAAGGCGCGCCGGTTTTGACATCGCAGGCTGCCAGAGCCAGGGCCGAGGAAGTTCGCAAGGCCTACACTTCAGGAACCGATGTGACAAAGCTCTCCGGCGATCTTACTAAGTCCGGGCAGGGTTTGCTCGATCCCAAGCCGCTCACTTTTTCGCGCGGAGAGCTCTCGCCACAAATGCAAAAAGTCGCATTCTCACTCAAAGATGGCGAGTGGTCCGAGGTGGAAGACACTCCAGCCCGCCTTCTGCTCATTCAACTCGTCAAGCGCGACCATCAGCAACTCGGAGAAGTGTCGCAGCGCATCGAAAAGCAACTGCAGGACCAGAAATTGCAAGTGCTGTTAGACGATCTAAAAAAGAACGCTGGCATCTGGATGGATGAAAAATATTTTGGGACTGCGGTGGCTCCTGTCCCGGACGCGCAGCGGCGTGCTTCCAACCCACCGTCGGAGCTTCAAAAATCAACAAAACAGGGGGATAGAAAAAATGAGGAACAGTAGGTGTAGAGCGCTCTGTTACTTTGCGTTGCCTGCAGTGTTACTGGCGGCGTGCGTCCTTCAATCGTCACAAGCCAGCGCCGAAACGAATTCACTAGGCGTCGACTGCGCCAAGATCGATGTCGCGTCGCTCATGATGCAGGACAACATGCGTGCTGGTTTAATCCTTATTCAATGCGGCATCCTGCAAGGCGGAACACCGGGCGCCGACAGTGGCGTGAACCACAAGCCGGCTGCTCCCCCAAACGTGCGTGTCAGCAACTCGTCAGGCTGCAACTCCTCTAGCGAACTGTGTGGGAGCGAAAGCATGGTGGCCGCCAGCACCGCGGATAAAGGCCAGACCGTCGTGGTCAACTATAACGCCAACGGATCATTTAACGGCGGAAACTACGGGGGCCAGTCCTACTCCACCGATGGCGGAAAGACGTTTACGGAAATTTTCCCGTTTGAAGACAACTCCCATGGCACGAACTATGGGGATCCCATCGTGGTTTTCAACTCCAAGCTGGGCGAGTTCTTCGGCGGCGACCTGGTAACAGGCTGTGGTGGTTTCGGCATCGGCTTGTGGTCCTCTAAGGATGGCAAAAAATGGACGGTCGGAGCTTGCGCTCACAACGGCGGTTCCGACGACCGCGAGTCGATGTGGGTGGACAACGAACCGACCAGCGGAACCTACGGCCGCATGTATGTCTCCTACAATGACTACACCACGAACTGCGGGGCGGGGGGATGTCTTTTCGTTACCTACTCGAATGACGGCGTTACCTGGAGCACCCCTCACCAACTGAACACCACTACCTTCTACCGCAACGTGCAGATCACCGGTTCACCGCGCGGCGCCAAGCCGGTGGGGAAGAACAGCACGGTATTCATCGCCAGCATGGATGAGGGCGGTGGTGGCAATGCTACCCGCCAGAACCTGATGTTCAGATCAACCAACGGGGGCAAAACCTGGACTCAAGTCACTATGGGTCCGCGATTCAACCCCGTTGGTGATCAGAGCTGCGGATACTTCTATCAGGTCAATCCGATCATCCGGCACATGGGATGGGGAGAACCGGCGATCGGCCCCGGTGGCGTGGTCCACTACGTCTACGCGGCCGCGGGGACCAACGGAGATCACGGGGACATCTTCTACCAACGGTCGACCGACAATGGCAAGACTTGGTCGAAAGCCATCGAACTCAACACTGACAAGGATGCTCCAAACAAGACGCAGTGGATGCCTTCGCTGTCCGCTACCTCGGATGGTAATGTCACCGCCTCCTGGTACGATCGTCGCAAGGCCACCAGCGCGTGCAACAGCGTTGGAGACCCGGGATGTAACTACGAACGCGTTGGCCGTCAGTCGAATACCAATGGCGCTTCCTGGAACTCGGAGATCACAATCAGTACCAAGCTGATCACGCAGCCAGCTCAGGACGACGGCAGCGTTGTGTCCTGCTATGCCGGTGATTACGACTACAACGTGGCTCTGAACGCTGCTGACGCGGGCAATAGTACCGGCAATGCCTATGTCACCTGGACGGATGGCCGTCATAAAATTGGCGGCGTACCTGTGCAGAGCGTGGACTATGCTGGGTTCCCCGAGCCGTAGAGGGAGCCATTACAACAATCAACAACGGAGGACGCCACGGCGGCGTCCTCTTTTTTATTTTTGAGCATGAAGCGCGCGCGTTCTAACACGTTGACAAAGCTTCTCACCGGAAATAAAGTTTGGTCGACTGGTTCAGGAGTCGGCACGTGCGCACTATGCTCAGGCGATTAATTCTCTCCGCTGCGTTCTCGGCGGCACTGGTGGGTTTACTTGCCGGACGCGCCCTGGCCTCCGGAGTCAAGACCTATCGCGGTAAGTTTTCGGACGGAGCGACCTACCTGATTCAGGTTCCCTCGAAGTGGAACGGAACCCTGCTTCTCTACAGCCACGGATATGTGGTTCCGGGCTTCTCGAATCCGGCCATCGACGTGGGCGATCCGATTACCGGCGCTTATCTTTTGGCGAATGGTTATGCATTGGGCGGATCGTCTTACGCGGGCACGGGATGGGCAGTCCAGCAGGCGCTGCCTGATCAGATCGAAGTGCTGGACACTTTCAAGAAGCTGGTTGGAACGCCGAACAGGACCATCGCCTGGGGGCATTCGCTTGGCGGAATAGTCACGGCGGGCCTGGTGCAGCGATATCCCGAACGCTTTGACGCGGCGCTCCCTATGTGCGGTGTAGTGGCAGGAAGCGTGGGAACGTGGAACCAGGCGCTTGACTCGGCTTTTGCTTTCGACGTTTTGCTCGGAGCGGGGTCGGGGCTGAAAGTCGTGAACATCACGGATCCGGTTAAGAATGTCGACATCGCCGAGGGCATTCTCAATAAAGCACAGAAAAATGCGCAGGGTCGCGCGAGGATAGCTTTGAGCGCGGCTTTGGATGACACGCCGGGATGGTTTGATCCGCTGTCTCCTGAGCCATCGCCCACGAATTATGTTGCTCAGGAGGCAAACCAATACCTCTGGCTCTCGGAGATTGATTTTCCTTTTGCTTTCGACTTCCGAGCCGAACTCGAGAAGCGCGCCGGCGGCAATGGGTCGTGGAATAATGCCGTTGACTATGAGAAGCAGCTTGAGAAGTCAGTAGATTATGCGGAAGTTCAGGCGCTTTATGAGAAAGCCGGACTTGATCTGCAGGCTGATCTCCAGACGCTGAATAATGCGGCACGAATCAAGGCGAAAGCGTCAGCTCTCACTTATCTCCAACGCAATATTATTTTCGATGGCCAGATTGATATTCCTGTGTTGACCTTGCATACCAAAGGCGACGGTCTGGTCGTGGTAGAAGATGAGAGTGCTTATAAAAATGTGATTGACGAAGAGCACAACGGTCAATTCTTGCGTCAAGTATTTGTGCATCGCGCCGGTCACTGCGAGTTTACTCCGGCTGAGACCGTTGTCGCTTTCGAGACGCTGGTAAACCGTTTGGATACAGGAAAGTGGCAAGAGCTTGGAGCGGGTGTGCTGAATCAAAAAGCCAAAACCCTGGGATCGAAGTTCAACGTGTTGCTGGTGAACGGCAAAGAAGTTCGCGTCCAGCCCGCTTATTTCGGGTTTCAACCGCCAGTATTTTTGCGGCCATTCGATGCAGTACGGAACTGAACTCGATTTTGCCGCCTGCGCGACAAAGTTAAAATCAGGGTGAGAATCTGCTAATCCTGATCTAAACACTCCATCTGCACCCAAGCGGTTAACGGATGCCTCGACCGTATATCTGGGGTGAGATTGAAATACTCCGTCAGCAAATTGGGCAACTGAGCCAGGGCCTCTCCTGAGAGGACGCGCTTCACGATATCTTTGTGATTGGCATATCGCTCAGGCTCAAGTAAAAAAATCCACTGGCACGGCTCCGAACAGAAAATGCACTTGCGCCCGTCGTGGACGAGGACCCTCGCAGTCTTCTTACGCGGGCAACACAGAAATTGACACGCCGGTGGATAATAACTTCAAGGTTGTCGACCATGTGTGAGCTACCAGAAGAGCATTAAACCCTTCGTTGGATTTCAAGTCCGAACTCGGGCTTGTTAATCTTCACCGCGGTGAGCTAAATTTGCTGCGGTGGGCGGTAAGTATGGGCTACGCCTGCGCCAATGACGATACCCACGGAGCCATTGGCCGCGTCCCAAGACCGGTTGATCTGATTGGGTTGCCATGAACTTGATCGGCTCCTACAACTACTCGCTCGTGGCGCTCTCGGTGTTCATCGCCGTGTTTGCGTCGTACGCCGCTCTGGATCTCGCAAGTCGCGTAACGGCTGCGGAAGGTTGGACTCGTGTGCTTTGGGTGCTGGGCGGTGCCTGCGCGATGGGGACAGGCATTTGGTCAATGCACTACATTGGGATGCTCGCGTTTATCCTGCCGATTCCCGTGGCCTACCACTGGCCAACGGTTCTGCTGTCACTGGTTGCGGCCATTCTCGCGTCGGTCATTGCGCTGTACGTAGTAAGCCGACGGAAAATGGGCGCGTCTCAAGCGCTCGCCGGCAGTGTCCTGATGGGTTCGGGTATTGCCGGTATGCATTACATCGGCATGGCCGCTATGCGTTTACCGGCTATATGCCAATTTAATTCCTTTGTCGTCGTCCTGTCCGTCGCGTTAGCGGTTCTGATCTCTCTCGCCGCGCTATGGATTACCTTTCACTTCCGAGATGAGAAAACCGGGGTCGGTCGGAAAAAGTTAGCCGGAGCCGTCGTGATGGGTGCTGCGATCCCTGTCATGCATTACACCGGCATGGCCGCCGCCAGTTTCACGTCCTCCGACATGCCGCCCGACCTGTCTCACGCCGTAAGCATCTCCGCACTCGGCATTGCCGGAATCGTCGCCGTCACCTTTATCGTCCTCGGGCTGGCTCTGTTGACGTCTTGGGTGGATAGGCGACTCGCTGTCCACACCTTTGAACTGCAGCAGCGGCGAAACGAGGCGTACTTGGCGGAAGCCCAAAGGCTCAGCCACACGGGCAGTTTCGGTTGGAAACCCTCTACTGGCGAGCTCATCTGGTCAGAGGAAACCTTTCGAATCTTCCAATACGACCGAACGACGATGCCGACCGTTGAACGTGTCCTCGAGCGGGTTCATCCGGAAGACGTGGCGCTCGTGAAACAGACCATCGAACGCGCGACGCAGGATGGAATGAATTTTGAACATGAATATCGCTTGCTGATGTCGGATGGTTCCGTCAAGCATGTCCACGTTGTGGCTCGTGCCTTAGGTGATGAATCTGGCGTCGAGTTCGTGGGAGCAGTGATGGATGTCACCGAGCGGAAGCGGGCTGAGGATGCTTTGCGGGCGAGTGAAAACAATCTCCGCCGGATTGTTGACAGCGTTCCTGGCCTCCTGTGTGCTTTGAGTCCGGCCGGTAAGATTGAACTTGCGAATCGGCCGCTGCTCGAATACTTCGGCAAGACGAACGAGGAATTGAACCGTTGGTCGACCACTGATGTTGTTCATCCAGATGACCTCCAGCGCGTGATCGATGCCTTTGCGAGTTCGATGGCAAACGGGACACCTTTCGACAATGAACTCCGTTATCGCCGGGCCGATGGCGTCTATCGATGGTTTGAGGTCAGCATCGATCCCGTGCGAGACGCAGACGGCAGAATCACCGGCTGGTATGGTCTCATAACCGATATCGAAGATCGCAAGCGGGCAGAAGCGCTCCGTGATAGTGAGAGCCGTATTTTGGAGACGATAGCCCGCGACGCTCCCCTGCAAGAAATACTGGAGAACCTGGTACGGACTGTGGAAGCCCAATTTGCCGGCTTGCTTTGCTCGGTTCTGCTCCTCGATGAGGACGGGCAGCACGTGCGCCAGGGCGCCGCTCCAAGCCTTCCCGACGGATATATCAAGGCCATCGACGGCCTTCCCATCGGGCCGAGGGCAGGATCATGTGGCACCGCGATGTACCGGAGAGAACCGGTTGTTGTCACCGACATTCTCCAGGATCGCCTCTGGGAGCCGTATCGAAGCGTAGCTCAGCACTATGGCTTACGCGCCTGTTGGTCCACTCCTATACTTGCGCATTCGGGCGAGGTGCTGGGCTCATTCGCCATGTACTACCGTGAACCGCGCCATCCGAGTCCGTCTGAGAACCGCGCCCGGGAAATGGCGACCCACCTCGCCGGCATCGCCATTGAACGTAAGCTGACACACGAACGGCTGCAGCGAAGTGAAGCTTATCTGGCCGAAGCGCAGAAACTTACACATACGGGAAGTTGGGTCTGGGAAGTAGCTGAAACACGCGCATCGCATCTATCCGAAGAATGGTACCGCGTGTATGGCTTCGATCCGAGAGAGGGCATGTCGGCTTGGGACAAACGTTTGGAGCGCATTCATCCAGACGATTGCGATGGGCGGCAACAAGCAATCGATCGAGCAATCAACGAAAAATCAGATTACGAAGTTGAATACCGAATTCTTCTTCCAGGTGGCGTCGTAAGATACCTCCGCAGTGTCGGACATCCTGTTCTGAACGCTTCCGGGAATCTGGTGCAATTCGTTGGCAGCTCCACCGACATCACCGAACGCAAACAAGCCGAAGAGGCTCTGCGCCGGACGCAGGCCGATCTCGCCCACATCAACCGCGTGAGCATGATGGGAGAATTGGCCGCCTCACTGGCTCATGAGCTCAAACAGCCAATCGCCGCCGCCCTAACGGACGCCAAAACCTGCGTGCGATGGCTACGACGCGATAGTCCCGATGTCGCTGAGGGTTGCGAGGCGGCATTAAGAATAATCAATGATGCAACGCGCGCTGCCGAGGTTATCGACAGAGTTCGCTCGCTTTATAGGCGAGACACATCGGACCGGGAACTGCTTGATGTAAACGAAATCATTCGAGAAATGATTATTCTGCTGCACGACAACGCGGATCGGAATTCTATTTCAATCCGCACCGAGCTCGACTCAGGGCTTCCGCTGGTCACAGCGGATCGCGTACAGCTACAGCAGGTATTAATGAACCTGTTGCTCAATGGCGTTGAAGCGATGAAAGATGCGAACGGTGAACTGAGCGTCACGTCGAAGAGGACCGCAGATGGTCAACTACTCGTTTCGGTGAGTGATTCAGGAGTCGGCCTTCCGGTAGGAGAAGTCGACCGCATTTTCGAGGCTTTCTTCACCACCAAAGCGCAAGGCACCGGCATGGGACTGTCAATCAGTCGGAGGATTATCGAGTCTCACGGAGGCTCTTTGTCGGCGTATGCCAACTCGCAGCGCGGCGCGACATTTCAGTTCACACTGCCCATCGACGCGGCGGCGTCCTCACCATCGGCCGCGTAACATCGGGATCCTCTCAATTGCGCGATCTGACGGCTTACTTCCTGACGCGTGTGAGATTGTTTGTATCTGCCCGCTGGCGCGGAGGTGCCTCAGTACGTGCAACCCGTGGCGGGTTTCTGCGTAGCTCCGTATGCCTTGGCAGTGATCTGGTTTCGCACGTCCCAAAGATCTTTGTAGAAGAGGTGTTCCATTCTTTGATGAAGAACCTCAACCGGTGTACCCATCGTGCCAATCACGCCGCCGCCGATGATTCTCTGTGCAAGCTTCAGATGATGAAAGCGAAAAAGATGCACGCGCTCGTCGAAATCCAGCAGGCATTCCGCCACATCGTGCAGACCAAAAAATTCTTCATGCCGCCGATATAGGTCATCCACGCTGAGGCCGGCATTGCGCAACTGGGCATGGAACGCCTCGCCCAAGCGTGGCCCGACATGAAGAAGGGAGAGGAAACCGGGCGAATCCAAACCGCTGCCGTGCCCAAGTCCCGCGCGGATCAGATGGTAATCGTACGGCGTAATCGTCTCCAAAACATGCAGCATGGAGATTGGATAATCGAGCATTTGATTGGCGCGGCGAATCAACCGGGCGGAGTTTGAAAAGTCGCCCTCTTCGATGAGGGTGCGCGCGCGTCCCAGCTCCCATGCAACGCCCTTCAACAGTAATTCTGAACTCTGATGCACTACCTGGAACGTCATCTCATCTTTATGAAGAAATTCTTCCGGCGGCTTTTGCAGCGACAGCAACTCGTCGGTGCGCAGGTAGCGTTCGTAGTCAGACGCACCCTTACCGGGTAAGATCGGCTTTTTCAAATCGTCCATTGCTGCTAATCTCCGGAAAATTATGTTTTCGCTTTTGGTCCGATCCATTGCGGATCTTTTTCTGGTGGCACAATCTCACCGTCGCGCATGTGAATGATACGGTCGCCATAGCTCGCGGCTTCTGGATTGTGGGTAATCATGAGCACGGTCTGTCCCAATTCTCGGTTCGAATGCCGCAGCATATTCAGCACGATTACTGAATTTTGCGAATCGAGATTGCCCGTGGGTTCGTCCGCTAGAACGATGGCCGGCTTGTTAATCAGCGCACGCGCCAGCGCAACCCTTTGCTGCTCGCCCCCAGATAACTCAGAAGGCCGGTGCTGAAGGCGTTTTTCCAGGCCCAGCAAGCCCACAATCTTGTTGAAGTAAGCGGCGTCACGATTTCCATTGGTTCCGGCAATATCCACCGCGATTTCGATATTCGAACGCGCGTCGAGCGTAGGCAGAAGATTGAATTTCTGAAATACGAACCCAATCTTGCGCTTGCGCATGCGGGTGCGTTCAGCGTCGGAAAGCTGTGCGAAGTCATCTCCGTCGACGATTACACGGCCGGAATCGGCTCGGGCCAGCCCGCCCAAGAGATAAAAAAGCGTGGACTTTCCGCTGCCCGAAGGGCCGACGACGCTCACGAACTCGCCCTTCTCCGCGGTAAAGGAAACCCCGCGCAACGCGGGCACTTCGACTTTGCCCACGCGGTAGGTCTTACGCACATCCACGGCTTCGATGATGACTGACATCCAAACCTTCGATATTACACGAAGCCGATGTGAGCGCGGGAATCCGCCGGCGGGCTCAAATGAAACTCGTTCAATGAGATTTTCGGGATCAGGCGGCGCTGGTCTGCGCACTAGATTGCGCGACGCGCGGTTGTGTACGCTTCGGACCGCGCTTCCGCACCAACAATACGCGGATCCGCTCCAATAACTCTACCGGCGCGTACATCCCCTTAGGTAGAAAAACATCCGCTTTGGTGTCGTACATTTTCGCTTTGCTCGACAGAAGAATGGTGGGTACGTGCGGTGAAATACTCTTAATTTCATCGATGAGCTTGCTTCCATCCAGACCGGGCATGGTCAAATCCAAAAGCACGAGGTCGACGCCGCCCTTCTTAAAATGCTCTAGTGCCTGCAGGCCGCCGGTGCACGCGAGCACGCGATAGCCGCGGGTTTCGAGCATTACTTTGCGGATGGAAAGCGATTGTTCGTTATCGTCAACACAGAGGATTGTTCGTTTTGGTTTCATTTTGTTTCCGAAAAAGCGCACCATCGAGATGGCCGCCTTGGGATCCGAAAACTTTGAAAGAGAATTTTCAGAGCGCGATGAATCGTAAAGGCGAAGCCGTTTACTGTAAAGTGCCGCCGATGCTAATGGGAGAATCGCCCCATTGAAAAATTCAAGCAGTTATGCATGGGAGCATTTTTCCTAGAGATTCACGTGACCGTTGTCAGAAACTGACTTCGCCGCGAAGAACTTCGACAACATTTCCACCGACGCGCACATTAACCACTCTGTTATCCCGGCGAGAGGCACGCACAAAAATCCGGCTGGGTCGTTTCATTTCGAGTCCCTGTTCGATCAATACGCGCTCGTCAGGTTGAGCCACGCCATGGGCTACCATCCACGCCGCGGCACACCCCGCCGCGGAGCCGGTCGCCGGATCTTCGCCGTTATAAAACATCATGCGGGCGTGCAGTCGCGCTGCGGTATCTTCTGTCTCACGCGTCACAAAATAAAAAAACTTTCCCCCGGACCGCTCCAGATATTCGGCGGAGCTCTTAAGGTCCACATGCAGATTGCGCATGATCTCCAGCCCACGAATCGGAACCACGGTGAATGCTACGCCAGTCGAAATTGTCTGTATAGGTAGCGAGGATCAATATCACCATCGCGCAAACCCGAAACGCGGACTACCGCTTCGCGGTCATGACGCTCCCCGAACTTGGGATCGATTTGTGTCATCTCGCCAAAAACCGGCTGGCTTGCTTGTTCCTCAAAGCGCACGGGAACCTTGCCCACAGTAAGCTCCAGCGCAACCTCGTGAGTGCCTGTCGATCCCCGCAATTGAAATGCGGTTCCAAGCGTCGGATGACCGGCAAAGGGTAATTCTTCCTGCACGGTGAAAATTCGCACCCGCACTCCCCGTTCACGCTCGACCGAGGATTCACGCGGCAAAACAAAAGTAGTTTCGGAAAGATTCATCTCCCGCGCCAGCGCCTGCATTTCGTCATCGCTGAGTCCGCGGCCATCGAGAAATACTGCTAGAGAATTACCTTCCAAAGGCCGTGAAGTGAAGACGTCTAACTGCACGAAGGGAAACCGCCGCTCTTTTGCCATGGGTGGCTATTGTACCGTGTGCATCGTTAGCGTTCGAAATTCCCGATTTCCTTTGAAGAGCTTGTGAATTCTCTTTGCGTGACTCTGCGGCGGTTCTCGGCGTTCTCTGCGATTTAAGATTTTTTGTTCACCCAGAACCTTCAAACCTTAAAACGCAGAGAACCCGGAGACCAGCCGCAGAGTGCGCAGAGAGACGAACTACACTCCGCTGCGGTTTGACTCGCGGTCAGACGCCGTTTATTCTAGCCATATGCGAATACGCTCTACACCCTGCCCGATGCACTGTTATACGCGGGCCTGGGCGTGTGGGTAGTGCGCAAAAGTTTTCTCACGCCCACCCCATAGATGAGGGTGGGTTTCGTTTTTTAACCGAGACGCCAGCTTTGGCAAGCCGCAGCAATCCTAACGAACCGCTTGCGGGAAAAAATCTCAACGAGGAGAGATTTATGGCCACCGACACTCTAACCGAAAGCACGACCAAAGCGCTGCGGATTAATGACACAGCTCCCGATTTCACGGCCGAGACCACGCAAGGCACCGTCAACTTTCACCAATGGATCGGGGACGGCTGGGCAATTTTATTTTCGCATCCGAAAGACTTCACTCCCGTCTGCACCACCGAACTTGGCTACATGGCCGGATTGCAGCCGGAATTCGCAAAACGCAACACCAAGATTATCGGCTTGAGTGTCGATCCGGTGAGCAATCACAGCAGGTGGGCGGCTGATATCGAGGAGACCCAGGGCCACAAAGTGAACTATCCGATGATTGGCGACACCGAACTGAAGGTTGCCAAACTCTACGGCATGTTGCCCGCCGAGAGCGGTCACACCTCCGAAGGCCGCACCGCGGCAGACAATGCCACTGTACGCACAGTATTTGTCGTCGGCCCGGACAAGAAAATCAAGTTGATGCTCATGTATCCCATGAACACTGGTCGCAACTTCGACGAGGTGTTGCGCGTCCTCGACTCGTTGCAGCTCACCGCGAAGCACAAACTTGCAACGCCGGCAAACTGGAAGCAAGGCGGCGACGTCATTATTCCGCCCGCAGTTTCAAACGAAGAGGCGCAGCAGAAATACCCTGGGGGATGGAAAACGTTGAAGCCGTATCTGCGGGTGATGCCTCAGCCGAAGTAGGCGAGTGTTACTTTTTCAAAATGGGGTTGTAGCCGTCGCTGATTAGCTTGGCCCGCATAGCTTCCGCCTCTTTGATGTCGGAATACGGTCCAAGCTGCACGTGAATCAGTTTGTCGGCAGCCGTGTTGGTTGAGAACGCGGGATATTGCTTTTTCTTGAGGGCGTCGACTAGAGCTTCGGCGTCTTCGGCCTTGCTGACCGCGGCCACTTGAACAAAATAATTGCTTAACGGCGTACCGGGATCAGAAACGGCTGCCAGAGATGGAGGAGTGGCTTCAGGCGCTGAAGCCGCAACCTCGGTTGGAGCGGGCTGACTAGTATCTTCCTTGCCTTGGACCGCTTTGTAGAACGTCATATCGGTCGTACCGGCGGTGCTGGCAGGTTTAACCGCAGAAGGGCGCACCGCGCTGCTCGCGTAAGCTGGAGCGCCTGAATCGGGCGCGGCCATCTTGACCGAAGTTCTTCCCAACGAAAAACCCAATCCGAAAAACACTGCACAAATTGCCACCAATCCAAAAAACAGCGTCAGCATCTTACCCGTACCCAGCGTGATCTCCGTGTCTTGAGAAGTAGCGGTTGTCATTTGCACCTCGTTGTATTTGTCGCTTAACTTTTCGGAGCCGCGGGAGCCCCGCCTGCATCCGGCTTGGCCAATAACTTCTGCATGCCGGAGAAAAAGTCCACGGGAACGGGGAATACCACCGTGGTGTTTTTCTCTACGCCGATTTCCGTCAAAGTCTGCAAATAGCGCAATTGAATGCTGACCGGTTCGCTGGACAGCAGATGGGCGGCGTCCACTAGGCGCTGAGCCGCGGAAAATTCGCCTTCCGCGTGGATGATTTTCGAACGCTTTTCACGTTCCGCCTCGGCCTGTTTGGCCATGGCACGCAGCATGGATTCGGGCATGTCCACCTGCTTGACTTCGACGTTCGCCACTTTTACTCCCCAGGGAGCAGTGTGGGTGTCAAGAATACTTTGCAGGCGCAGATTGATTTTGTCGCGATGAGCCAGGAGTTCATCGAGTTCCTGTTCGCCGAGTACCGAACGTAGCGTGGTCTGCGCGAATTGCGAAGTTTGATACACGTAGTTGGAAACCTCGACCACGGCTTTTCGTGGCTCGATTACCCGCAGAAAGATGACCGCATTTACTTTCAACGTAACGTTGTCGCGCGTGATGATGTCCTGCGGGGGCACTTCCAGAGCCTCCTGCCGCAATGAAATGCGAACCATGCGGTCAAGCGGAGCAAATACGAAAATCAGGCCCGGACCCTTAGCTTGGGGAAGCAGGCGGCCCAGGCGGAAGATAACGCCGCGCTCGTATTCCGCCAGAATCTTGATTGAACTTAGCAGGTATAAACCGGCAATGATAATTACGATGGTCGTGAAACCAAAGCCCAGCTCCATCTGCGCCTCCACGCCTGATTGTCAGGAATGTTCCTGAGGCGGATTGTATCGCAATTGGCAGGCAAAGAGCGGTGACTACTGGGGTTATTGGGGCGAATGAACAGACCTAATGCGGCCCGTCAAAATCTTCGCTGGCGTGAAGAAAATTGCGAAGCGTGATTTCTGTGATATTATCCCGTCCGCCTGAACGGAGGCCCACGTGGACGGTAACAAATGCGTAGTTTCGCCCCGGATGGTTTGGCTTTTGATTCTTTTGACTGCGGTTCTAATTTTTCTGCCTGTTATGGCCCGAGCGCAAGTCTTCCTCTACGGCCGTGCCGATTTTCCCACTGGCAGCAACTATCTCGGGAACGTTGTCGTCGCGGACTTCAACGGTGACGGGCGGCCGGATTTGGCGGTTACAAATTCCCAAAGCAACCAAGTTTCCATTCTGCTTGGTTCGGCCAACGGCGGCTTTGCAGCCGGCGGTACCTATGCCACAGGAGCTAATCCGACGGCACTGGTGGCGGCGGACTTCAACCACGACAAAAAAATTGACCTCGCCGTGGTTAATGCCAATGCCGGAACAATTTCCGTCTTCCTCGGCAATGGTGATGGTTCTTTTCAAACCCGCGTCGATTATGCGGTCGGCGAAGGCGCAGCACAGATTGTGGCTGCTGACTTCGATGGCGACGGCACGATAGATCTGGCGACCATCAGCACAAATGACAGTGCGGTTGCGGTATTGCTTGGCAAAGGAGATGGTTCTTTCGAAGTAGAAGGCCTGATTCCAGTGCCGTCCGGACCAACACTGCTGGTAGGCGGCGATGTCAACAAAGACGGCAAGGTTGACCTGATTACGTGCAATAACAATTACAGCAGCAGCACCATCACGGTGCTTTTGAGTAATGGAGACGGAACGTTTAAGCAGGTGGATTCGCCGGCTCCCTCGTTCGCATCAGCTATTGGCGTGGCCGATTTTAACCATGACGGGAAGTTGGATACGGTAATCGTGGCGGACTATGGTCTGTACCTTTCGCTCGGCAATGGTGATGGAACTTTCCAAAATCCGGTGGCCATCGCTAACGCACCACAGAATCAATACAACGCGAGCATCGTTGTGGGCGATCTGAACCACGATGGCAAACCCGACATCGTATTGAGCGGAGTGTGGGCAATGCTCGGCAATGGGGATTGGACGTTTCAAAATCCCATTCTGTCCTTTGCGGAGGCGACCCCGATGGTCATCGCCGATATTAACGGAGACGGAGAAGCCGACGTTGTCGCCATCACAGATTCGGGCTCGGTCCCCGTGTTGCTCGGCAACGGCGCCGGCAGTTTCATGGATGTGCGGACTATTGCCTTGGCAACGCCATCGGACAGTACCAGCGTCGGGGTGGCCGCAGACTTTAATGGAGATGGGAAACTCGATATGGCGGTCGCGGAATAGTACTACCCGAACGGGCAAGTTTCCGTGGAGCTTGGCAAAGGCGATGGTACGTTCGGCCAACCGATCGTTTCCGCCTTAACCTCGAATGCGGCGAATCCAAACCTCATGCTGGCCGCGGATTTTAATGGCGATGGTAAGAGCGATCTGGTGGTTGAGGACAACAACGGCGATGGCTTCCAGGTTCTACTCGGCCGCGGAGACGGGAGTTTTGCAACGCCAGTTGATACTCCCCTGAGCTACTCACTGCTGTCATTCGCTACCGGAGATTTCAACAAGGACGGAAAGGCCGACCTTGTCGTCACCACCAACAGTAACAGTTCAGCAATAAGCATTTATCTCAGCAATGGCGACGGAACCTTTAGCCCGGGAATGTCGTACGTTGTGTACCCCAGTTCGTATGTCGCGGTTGCAGACGTTAACGGCGACGGCAATCTGGACTTGATCGTGGTCGCCACAGGTTACGGATATGGATCGAATCTGCTGGTATTCCTCGGCAATGGCGACGGGACGTTCAAGAATCCGCTTTTCGGACCGAGTGACGCTTACTACTCGTCGCCGGTCATTGGGGACTTCAACGGCGACGGCAAGCTCGACGTAGTGGTTGGCACCTCCTCTCACGGGATCGCTTTTATGGCGGGGAACGGCGACGGCACATTCCAAACACAAGTCTATTCCGACGCGACGCTCCAATTATCAGGTCCGTTGTTTGCGGCCGATTTCAATGGCGATGGCAAACTCGATCTGGCCGCACGCAGTAATTACTATTACTCGGGAGCCCTGGTTATGAGTGGCAATGGCGATGGAACATTTGGGCCACCCACGGAATACGATTCTAGTCCGACTGGTTACGGGGGAGCCGGATTTGGGGGCGATTTCAATTCTGATGGCGTCAGCGATCTCGCGATTCCCGGCCAGACTTCGTCTAACGCCCCCGCTGTCTTCTTATACTTGAGCACGCCCACTCCACACTTGCGCCCGACCGCGCTGAATTTCGGTTCGGAACAGGTTGGCAAAACCAGTTCTCCTAAGAAGGTCACCCTAACCAACGACGGGAATTCTAAGCTCAAGATTTCCAGCATCACCGTGAGTGGAGATTTCTTGGAAAAAAATAACTGCGGGAAAGGGCTGGCAGTTGGGAAGAGCTGCGCTATTCAAGTCTCGTTTAAGCCGACGCAAAAAGGCATTCGGACGGGTGATGTGACGGTCGCTGACAATGCTCCCGGACGCATGCAGAAGATAGCTCTGCAAGGAACAGGCAAATGAAACGAGTCCGAAGAGCTGGGTAGTCAGTTTTTTCACCGCTACCCAGAACTTAAAAAGTTTGTTCGATCACAGCGGATTGGGTGCCCTGGCCTGACCGCACCGGATCTACGCGCAGCTGTAGTCCGTCCACCTCGCGCACTACGACGGGCTGCCCTGCGGGAAGATTGGCGGAGGAAATGGCGTCCCACATCTCACCATGGACAAAAACCTTTCCTTGGGGCGATAAAGCGCTTTGAGCAAGCCCGACCTCTCCGATCAGACCCTGAATTCCAGTCACAACCTTATTGGCTCGGGCTTTCAGCGCAATACTCATCAAGAAAACTGTAATAACTCCTAGCGGAATACTGACCGCGAGTGCTGTCAGCAAATGGACTCGCATCTCTGGAATAGGCGCGTCCACCAGCAGCAACCCTCCCAAGGTCAGGATGACAATTCCTCCAATGGCGAGCACTCCATGCGTGGCAAACTTGGCTTCGAGCGCAAACAGAATGAACGAGGCAAAAATCAGAACTACAGCGGCGAAGCGCGTGGGCAGCAGGTTCAGCGCGAAAACTGCCAGAAGGATGAATACCACTCCAACGGTCCCCGGAACGACTGCACCGGGATGATTGAACTCGGCATAAAGCGCGAGCGCCCCAACTGCCAACAGAATAAAGGCGACATTCGGATCCAAAAGGTAAGCAAGAATGTGCTGTTTCAGCGTCATATCGAACGGCCGGACAGATTGACCAACCAGATTGAGCGTAACCGTTTGGCCGTTGAATCGCTTGACTGGCTTGCCTTGCAGTTGCTTGAAAAGGTCGTCTTCGCTGGGAGCTACGTAGTCAATCAGTTTTTGCGATAGGGCTTCCTGGTCGGTGAAAGACTTCGACTGGCGCACCGCCGTTTCGGCGACTTCCACGTTGCGCCCTCGCTTCCCTACTACCGATCGCATGAGCGCGGCGGAGTCGTTTTCAATCTTTTCTTTCATGGTGTCGTCCATCTTGCCGCCGCCCAGTGAAACGGGGTGAGCCGCGCCGGTATTGGTCCCGGGCGCCATGGCTGCGACGTCGGCGCTCTCCAGAATGAAAAAGCCGGCAGACGCGGCGCGGCTTCCGCTTGGAGTCACGTAAATGATTACGGGCACCGGCGATGCCAGGATTTTTTCAATAATGTCGCGAGTCGAATCAAGCAGGCCGCCCGGGGTGTTGACTTCAATTAACAGGGCTTGGGCTTTGGTGCGTTCCGCTTCCGCGATGGCACGCCCGATGTATTCGTCGGTGACGGGAGTAATCGCATCATCGACTACGATCTTTAATACTTCGGCGGAAGAGGCAGTCGAGAGGACGAATAACAGCAATCCAGCCAGCAGGCAGGAAATGCGGGAAACAATAAAACTTTTCATCGATTGGGCAGCGGCTGCGCTTCCTGCGCCAGCTTGGCTGCAACGGCGCGTTTCAGCGCCAGCGCGGCCGCATTGGAGGGTTCCAGATGCAAAGCCTTGTCAATGTTCTCCGCAGCCGCTTCAGCTCTATTGTCTCGCAAATCAAGCTTGGCTAACACTAAAAGCGGCTCCGAGAACTGGCGCAGCCGCAATGCCTGTTCGGCTTCGGCTCGAGCTGCGGACAGTTCGTTCTCAGCTTCCAGCACGCTGGCCAAGCCTGAATGAGCTTCGGCATTTGCGGAGTTGAGCGCAAGTGCCTTGCGGAATTCGGCTTCGGCTTCGGTGAGGAAGCCCTGGGCCAGCAACTGATGTCCACGATCGGAGTGGAATTTCGCATGGGTTCGAGAATCAGTTGTGGCTAAACGAGGCTCAGCAGCAGCGTCGATTTTCAGGGCAAGCTGGCGGAAGGAACTTTCGTCGTAGTTGGCGCGAATACGCTCCGGTGCAGTTTTTGGGGCTGCCCGGTTAGAAGAGCCCGCCTCTGATGTGATTGCGTTAAGGAGGGACGTGGCTTCGGAATCTGTAGTTTTCAGCGACAGAGTCTCGCGTAGTTGCCGGGAAGCACCGGCCAGATCCCCGGCGCGGTAAAGCTCGATGGCCAGATTGAAATGATAATCAGGATCGCTCGGATCTGCATCAATCGCTTTCTGGAAATACTGGGCGGACACTTTTCGATCGATGTGAGAGTTGACCGCGCCCAGGTTGTTATAAACCTCTGCCAATGGCAATTGCGCCGCAACGATGTGAAAGGCAGAGTCAGCTCGCTGGAAATCTCCCTGGTAGTAAGCGGCAAGGCCAAGATAGAAGTTCGCCTCTCGTGCAAGCGCATCGTCTCCCGGCATTCGCGAGAGAGTCGAGATTGCCTGCTCGTACTCGCGTCCGCGGTAATAAGCCTTCCCCAATTGCAGCAACGCTGCAGAATAAGTCGGATTGAGGCGAAGCGCTTCGCGATAGTGCTGAATCTGCTCATCCGCACCAGTTGCGGTAACACCGCGAACGTAGTTTTCAAACGCGTCCAATCGGATGGGAGGCGCGCCAGCTACATACGCCTGCCGCGTTATCGAGATTTCTGGGCGAAGCTGATGCAGGACATCCCACGCCAGCGCAGTCTGAATGTCGATGAGTTGGATCAGAGGACCGGACTCAGAAATCTCCTGCAACAGATGCTGGCGTCGCATGTCCAGCAATTGCGCCGTGGTGGTGAAAGTCCGGCCATCGAAGCGGTAAAGTCCCAGCACCACATAGTCCACGTCGAGTTGTTCGGCGATGCGGTAGACCGTCGCTCGCGAGGGATGGAGTCCGACTGGGATTCCCACGCGGTCGTAGGCGCGAATACGGTCTTCGCGCGGCAGCACAAACAGCGTCGCCGAATTCAGGCGCTCTTGCAGTAACTCGGGAAACGAATCGCCGATCCACTCGATGCCGGGAGCTTTGGATTGATTTTCAAAAGGAACTACCAACACCGTTTCGCCCGCAGTGGACGGCGTCTGGCCAAAAGCGGCCGCGGTTAGAAGCAAACAAAGAACGGCACTCAGTCGAAGAAATTTCAAAGCAAAGAGATTATAGCGGGTGAGAGCGCGCTTTCTTTGTGGGGCGAAAGACTCTGGACGTTCTCCCTAAGCCCCGGCTGCACAGCTCGCATTACCGAATATTCAGGCAAAAAAAGGCGGAAGCCATTGTCAGAGCACCGCTTCGGTGATATAACCCTCCGCCATGACTGATGGGCGACGTCTGCCCGCTATCCAAAAACAAATCGAAAACAGAGAGGGGATTCCAAGTGAAGCTCCGCGCATACTTCGTGATCGTGAGTTTTCTAGCAGTGGTGGTTGTCTCAACTCTGGCCCAAACGGCGGCCCCGAACACAAGTCTCGCTTCGACCCAGGTTCCACGCCTCATCAAATTCTCCGGTGTGGCGAAGGATGAAGCTGGCAAGCCCAAGACCGGCCTCGTGGGCATTACATTTTCCTTGTACAAAGACGAGGAGGGTGGCAGTCCGTTGTGGATAGAGACGCAAAATGTCCAAGCCGATGCTACTGGACACTACACCGCATTGCTGGGCTCGGCGAGTGTGGAGGGAGTTCCGTTGAGCCTGTTCAGTTCCGGGGAAGCGCAGTGGTTGGGAGTTCAGGTTCAGGGCCAACCCCCGCAGCCTCGCGTCTTGCTAGTTAGCGTTCCCTACGCGCTCAAAGCGCACGAGGCAGAAACGCTTTCAGGAAGAAGCATTTCGGATTTCGTGCTCCTCAAAAAGACTACAGCGGCCACGACGAGAGCGGCTAACGCTCCGGCTATCTCGAATGGCGCCAGTAGCTCGAAGGTGCCATCAGCAGCGAATGGCCCGACAAGTTTTGTGGGAACCAATACGACACAAATTGTGACAGTAACTCAGAAGGGTACGGGAGTCGGATTAGCGGCAACCGCTACGACGCACGCAGCAGTGGCGGGTACGATCACCGGGAAGTCGAATACCGGTGTGTATGGTCTCGCCAGCAATACCGCCAAAGGCAGCAATGCGGCCGGAGTTACAGGAGTCGCCAATACGGAAACGGGTCCCGGAGTTCAAGGCATAACCACGAGCCCCACGGGATTCGGTGTTCAGGGTGTGGTTAATTCGAGTATGGGCGGGACCGCCGTCCAAGGCCTCAACAACGCGACATCGGGAGTCTCAGCTGGCGTCTCCGGTCAGAGCGCGAGTACTGGTACTGGGAGCGCTGGAGTTGTCGGGAACGAAAGCGCCACTACTGGCCAAGTATACGGTGTATTTGGATCCACGAACAGCACGACCACCAACGCCATAGGGGTCAATGGCTACGAGGGAGCCAAAACGGGCCAGGTGTATGGCGTGAGCGGGGGAACACCGAGCACCACCAATTTTGCTGCGGGCGTGACCGGTTTTGAAGGCGCCACCAGCGGGCTAGTTTATGGCGTCACTGGCGGAACGAACAGCAGCACGAACGGCGCCAGCGGAGTAAACGGTTACGAAGGCTCGAAGACGGGCCAAGTGTTCGGAGTCTTCGGATCCACTACGAGTGCGACGAATTTTGCTGCCGGCGTGAGTGGGAATGCGAGCGCTACCACCGGCCAGGTCTATGGCGTGGTCGGCGTGTCGAACAGCACGACCAGCGGGGCCGCCGCTGTAAACGGCTACGAGCCTGCCACGACAGGCGCGGTCTTTGGGGTGAACGGATCGACGCCGAGCTCGAGCAACGGTGCCGCTGGGATGAACGGGTACGAGGCCGCGACAACAGGCCAAGTTTCTGGCGTGACCGGATCAACGAGTAGCGCTACCGACGGTGCGGCTGGGGTTAACGCCTTCGAGGGGGCAATAACCGGAAACACCCGAGGGCTGAACGCCAACGTAGCAAGCACAAGCGGGTATGCAGTTTATGGAGATGCAAGTGCCGCCACGGGATTTACGGTCGGCGTGTTTGGCGATAACCACAGCACGGGAGGCGTCGGAGTAATTGGCAAAGTCCAGGCTGCAGGCGGGATAGCGGGGGAATTCGCCAATACCGCAGGGTCGGGGTACATCCTGCTGGGCCAGTCGGGCAGCGCCTTTACGACTGTTTTCACCGTCGATGCCAGCGGCACCGGCTTTTTTGCCGGCAATCTCAACGTGACCGGCAAACTGACCAAAGGCAGCGGCTCATTCAAAATCGATCATCCATTGGATCCCGCGAACAAGTACCTCTCGCACTCCTTCGTCGAATCGCCTGACATGATGAACGTCTACAACGGGAACATCACCACTGATCGTCGTGGTCTTGCAACGGTGAACTTGCCGGGTTACTTCGAATCGCTCAACGGCGATTTCCGCTATCAGTTGACGGTAATCGGCCAGTTTGCGCAGGCCATCGTGAAAAGAGAAATTGCCAACAACCGTTTTACGATCAAGACGAATAAGCCGCTGGTAAAAGTTTCGTGGCAGGTGACCGGCATCCGGCACGACGCTTACGCCAACCACTACCGCATACCGGTTGAGGAGGAGAAGGCATCTGGGGAGCAAGGCCACTATTTGCATCCGGAAGTATTCGGACAACCTGAATCGAAGAGTATCTCGGCGGCCCGGAAGTCTGTGCAGTCTTCACCGGATGTGGTGGCGGACGCGTCGCCCAAGTAGAGCAACTGACAAGGTGCGACTTTCATCGACGCCAGACGGCCGTGGACGCGCACTCGCCAGGCCGATTCAAGCCGCTGTTATTTTGTCTTTGCCTTGCTTCTGTTGGGAGCTATTTTTCTGCTCCATCAGTTCCGGCCAGCTTGGTAGAGTCTGGTCACCTGTAATCAGCTGGGCTCCGCGCTCGTACGTGAAGTAAGACCACGCCCATTGAATCATCACCAATATTCTGTTGCGAAACCCGATCAGGAAAAAGACGTGGACGAATAGCCACGACAACCAGGCAATGAATCCGGAGATATGAATCTTGCCAAACTCCGCGATAGCGGCCGCACGGCCAATAGTTGCAAGACTGCCTTTGTTGAAGTAATGGAAATCACGCCGCGGTTTCCCTTGCAGGTCGTTGGCGATGTTTCCGGCAGTCGCCTTGCCTTCCTGGATTGCAGCCTGCGCGACCCCCGGCACCAGTTGGCCATTCTTGTCTTTTAGCGCTGCCAGATCTCCAATCACGAAAACCTCGGGATGCCCGGGAAGGCTCAAGTCGGAATTAACCAGCACTCGACCCGCGCGGTCAATGGCCGCTCCAAGTTTCTTGCCCAACGGCGAGGCAGCTACTCCGGCGGCCCATAGAATTACTGCAGCAGGGAGGCGCGTCGCTCCCATGTGCACGGCGGCAGGCTCGATACCAGTAACCATCGTGGATGTGTGTACCTCAACTCCGAGACCTCGTAGTTGCTGCTCCGCGCTGCGCGACAAATCCTCGGGATAGGCGGGCAAAATCCGCGGACCACCTTCGAGGAGCACGATGCGCGCGCTCCTGGTGTCGATGGAATTGAATTCCTCTGGCAGAGCCCGGTGGGCAATCTCCGAGAGAGTTCCGGCCAGTTCCACTCCAGTGGGGCCGCCGCCGACGATCACGAAATTCAACTGTATTTTTTCTCCGCTGCTCGCCGCGTGTCGCTCGGCTAATTCAAATGCAAGTAGAACCCGACGCCGGATTTCTAGCGCATCCTCGATGGTTTTCAGGCCCGGTGCAAGTGGTTCCCATTCGTCGTGTCCGAAATAAGCGTGGCTGGCGCCAGCGGCCACAATCAGATAGTCGTATGAAATTTCGCGATCGGCGAATTTAGCAATGTGCCGTTCGAGGTCGAGTTCGTCGACTTCTCCGAGAAGAACCTCGATGTTGCGATGTTTGCGTACGATCCAGCGAATCGGCGTGGCGATTTCTCCGGGAGACAATCCGGCCGTTGCCACTTGGTACAGCAGCGGTTGGAAATTATGGTGATTTCTGCGGTCGATCAATGTGATTTGTACCGGAAGGTGGGCAAGGCTGAGAGCTGCGTTCAGGCCGCCAAATCCCGCTCCGATAATCACAATTTGCGGTGTCGCTTTAAGGTTCATCCGCTTTTTTCGCCTGACTTACAATAGAACAAACTACATCCTAGCTAGTAGATTCACGCCATGGCTCCAGAGTTGAAAACTTTAATTCCCGAGATTAAGTCTGATCGCCAGCCTCCATCGATCCAAATTCAGCAGCCTGGCCCTAGTCTGCTCTTCAGCTTGTCTGGCTGGCAACAGGTAGGGTTGGTCTTCGCGTTGATCATAATCGCGGTGTGGACGCCGCAAGATCGCATCAACACCATCGTAAGTCTCCTGGCGGCATTTTGTATCGTGTGGTTTACAGTACGCAATCACTACTCAGTTCGGGAATTAGGACTCACCCGGCCTCTCTCTGGAGTGGCCTCGATTCTAGCCATCGGGGCGCTCATGGCGGCGGCGATTGTCGTGGCTGGTTGGTTGATGCACAACCTGGGGCCTCCTCAACCTGTGCCATGGAAAAGGGCTTGGCAATATGCTATCTGGTCCTTGCAACAAGAATTCATTTTGCAGTCGTTCTTCTTTGTGCGCCTGGAATCTGTCCTCGGCGGCCGTCGCGCCGCGGTGTGCGCGGCGCTTTTGTTCAGTATTGCGCACGTCCCAAACCCGGTGCTGACCGTGCTCAGCTTCATTGGTG
The DNA here is from genome assembly GCA_963743375.1 of uncultured Acidobacteriota bacterium. Lineage (GTDB taxonomy): Bacteria > Acidobacteriota > Terriglobia > Terriglobales > Acidobacteriaceae > JABDBE01. The sequence goes on from CAVUQA010000005.1 coordinate 51,350, forward strand.
GCTTGGTATTCTGCGGACTGTTTCGCCGCTATCGCAACCTTTTTCCTTTAGGCGTAGTACACGCTGCTCTGGGATTGACTATCGCCGCAAGTTTTCCGGATGGCCTGCTCCATCACATGCGCGTCGGTCTCGGCTATTTGTTGTATCGTCCGTGATCTGAACGGCAAGCTGTCTGACACTTCCACGTCTTAATCGGATAACATGGCCCGGTCACGCGAGCACACGCTTTGCATTCAAAACTACCGCAAACAGAGCCGCTTCGTAACATAGGACCACAGTGCGCTAATCCCTCGCGCTGGCTTCTCTTTTTGATGCCTTCCGTTTCGGATTTGCTTTTTGTTGCGCTGCTTCTAGGCTTGAGCTGCGGCGCGATGGGCCGACTTCTGCTGCGTGATGCGGGAACGGGATGGCATATCCGCAATGGGCAGTTGATGCTGCAGACGCATTCGATCACGCGTGTAGATCCGTTCTCAGCCACCATGAGCGGCCATACATGGTACGCGTGGGAGTGGCTTTACGACCTCGTCATCGCGAGCATTCATCATTGGATGGGATTGAACGGGGTTGTCTTGTTCACTGCAGCAGTTATGGCCGCCACATTCGTCTTGGTATTTCGCTTGGCCGTGCGGCGTGGCGGCAGCCTGCCGATTGTGCTTGTTATGCTGGTCCTGTCATTGGCGGCGTCGGCTGTTCACTTTCTGGCCCGGCCTCATGTCTTCAGTTGGCTATTTACCGTAATCTGGCTTGAGCTGCTGGACTCTGGCGCGGAATCGAACAGCGAAAGCCGCCGCATTTTTCTATTACCGCTTCTGATGCTGCTGTGGGTCAATGTGCACGGCGGCTTCGTATTCGGTTTTGCTTTGTTGGCGGTGTACATCGTCGCCGCAGCGATCGAATACTTTACTTGTCCCGAACAAAGGGAACGCATTCGAGGTTGGCTTAAGCGGCTCGGTCTGGTCAGCCTGCTTTCGCTGCTCGTGAGTTTCGTTAATCCGTATGGCTACAAGCTGCAACTTCACATTTACCACTATCTGTCCGATAAATTCCTGATGAACCAGGTCAGGGAATTCCGATCGCCGGATTTTCACGGTGCCGCGCAGCAGTGCTTCGCGGTTTTATTGCTCGTGACCATAGTGGCCGTGGCAAGTGCCCGGCGACAGCAGCAGCCGGCACAACTGCTCGTAATTCTTTTGGCTGCTTACAGCGGTCTCTACGCTTCGCGCAATCTTCCGGTGTCTGCGATCTTGCTAACGTTGATTGTCGCGCCTATGTTGAGCAACACCGTCGCCACAGCTGCTGGGAATGACAAGGTTGCGCCTCGGCTGCGCGCCGCCCTCTCACGTCTGCGAAGTTTCGGCGGGCGGATGGAGAAGCTGGAGCTTGATTTTCGAGGCCACGTTTGGCTGATCATTGCCTTCGTTGTTGGCATGGCAGCTTGCATGAACGGCGGACGGCTCGGGTCGGCGCAGCTTTTGAACGCTTACTTCGATGACAAGCATTTTCCGGTCGAGGCCACTGAAGCAATTATTCGAGACGACATCCGAGAACCGATTTTCTGCCCAGACCAGTGGGGCGGATATCTTATTTACACGCTTTATCCGCGAACCAAAGTCCTAGTGGACGACCGCCACGATTTATATGGCGATCAGTTTTTCAAAGATTATCTGAAAATTATTTACGTGCAGCCAGATTGGAGCAAAATCCTGGACGAAAGGCACGTTAACTGGATACTGGTGCAGAAAGATTCTTCGCTGGGAACCATCCTTGAGCAAACCGCGGGATGGAAACTGATCCACGCAGATGAGACCGCAGTGCTATTTCACCGCGAAAAGACATGAAGATATTAAGAATGCCCAGACGCCGCCGCTGTAGTCGCGGGCTTCACGTCGGCAGCTGACTTGGTGAGATCGTCAACGGTCTTCGAATCGAGTTGATAGAGTGTTGCCGGCTCGTTTTCTCTCTTCCCGATGTAGTTGTCACCCGCTTTCGAGATCGAGACCTTTTCCACCTTCTTGCCGTCGTTCGACGTGACCGTGAGATCGACAAGGGGTACGCCGAATCCGGAGTCAACAAACTTGCTCGCCGAAAGTTCGCGAATTTTATCGACGAGATCCTGCGCTGTGCTGGGATCCATCTTTTTCGCATTCCCTGACCACCAATCTTCTCCACTCCTGGTCAGGAAATAGGTTTTTGATCCATCGCGAACCTCGATGTTGTTAGGATCGTCCGAGCCGAGATCAAACAACTTCTTGTTGCGAAAATCTTCCAGGTTCTTGTCGAGTGCCTGTCCCAGCGTGTTCGGGACTTTGTAAATGCCGTCCACCGTGCTCGACTTGGCGTAGTATTGATCCTTGTTTTTCCGCACCTGCAGTTCTTGCGTTCCAGATTCAGCCGTGACTTTCGCTGTCGCAACCGGAGTAGCCGAGGCAAACGCCAAAGCTGTTTTCTTCTGATCGTCCGTTGCACTCAATTCCATCTTTGCATCAGTGAGCGCGCGGACCAGCGAATCAACCTGCGTAGCATCGGCTCGCAGCGGCTTCGGCTTCACGATTTGCCATTCATCCTTGTTGCGGCCAAAGGCTATTTCCTGCTTTTTCGCGATCAGATCAACCTCGCTGATCTTATCCGCGTTCACTGTCAACAGACGCTTATCGCGAAGATCGTTTGCACTTTTGTCGATGCTGGTCTTGTCGTAACTCGGGATGGTAAAGATGCGCGGATCGCCGCCGAGCTTGGCGTAGATTGCGTTCCCTGCGGGAGTCGCATCCCCTAACAACAGGCTCTGCGTCTGATTATTTTTCTCCGCCAAATCGACTTCGAATTTTGGCGTGTCCAGACCGTAGGGAGCAAGATTGCTGGCTTTCTCTTCTACCAACCGTTGCGAGTTCAACGATGAAAACGTGCCCAAGAGGCTGGAAACCGCGCCCTGATCCGCTGGAAGCGCCGCAGGCGAAGTAATCTGCCACTGGCCTGCGCCATTGCGTTCACCCCCGACTTGTTCCGCACCGTCTTTCTTCAGATCAAACTTGGAAATATCCGGAGTCTTAACCGCGAGAATTTTAGGCGGCGCGTCGGCCGAAGCTTCCGTAGTTTCCTTCGGCTTATGATGATTCGACCAGTAAAGAGCTCCCACGAGCCCCGCAAGAATAACGGCTGCGACGATGAGACCGCTTCCTTTCATCTATCGCCTCCGCCACCACACTGATACTCCGGCGAAAACTACGACCAGCGGCAGCAGAAACTGACTGGTGAGCCGCACCATATTCATCTGCGCCCGCGTCATGGTGACGCGGCGGTCTTCTTCTTGCTTAGGACGGATGGAGATCAAATCTTCATCCGACGCCAGCCAATCGATGGTGTTCAATGCCAGGTCGCTGTTGCCATTAAATTTGATGAACGAGTTTGCTGCCCACGACGAAGTGCCGACCACCACGAAGCGGCCCTGCGAGTCCTGCTTGCCAGTGTTGTAGGTTCCGGCTGCGGCGAGGGTCAGCGGTCCTTTTTTATTTTTCGGATCATTCGGATCAACTGCCGGGGAACTCAAATTGTTCGTCGCCAGACTGGTACTAGAAGAGTCAAACAGCTTTTGCACGGTGGTCTTGTCGCCGTTCTTGACCTCAATCGAACGCGAAAGCGGGAAGCCGGTTGCCGTGCCCTTCATGCCATTCACGATGGGTTGCGAGTCGTAACTGGTTACAAGGGCGACCTGCGGTCCAAGTCCAGCCAGTTGGCCGATTGGATTCAAGTCCAGAATCAGATCCTTATTCATCGTGACGCCCCAGCTTTGCAGCAGGCTGGTGAGCGCATCGTTGTCCGCAATTTCCGAGCGTCCAATTTTTAGCGGCGGATCCAGCATGAACAAGGCGCGCCCGCCATCTTCAACATATTTCTTGATGGCATCGACTTCGGGCTGCTGATAATTTCGCGTTGGCCCGCCGACTACCAGCGTCGTGCAATCGCTTGGAACTTCAGCCTTCTGCAGCAAGTCAATCGACTTCGCTTCATAGTTGTCTTTGCCCACCAACTGCTTGAAGTCGGAGAAACCGTTGCGGTCGGAATCATCGATCTGATGCTCGCCGCTTCCCGCGACAAAGCACACGGTGCGGGTTTTATTTTTGAGCACCCGGATCAGCGCCCCGGTAATGCCTTCCTCCGTCATGCTTTTGGCTTCTTCTTTTCTATCGCCGACTTGCACAATCGCGGTTCCGTAATTCTTTATGCCTGCCTCGCGAGCTTCCTGCGGCTTCTTGTCAGGATCGACGTAATCAACGTGCAGTTTCGACGACAGGCTTGTGTACTCCCCGAGCAAGTCTTTCGCGTGCTGGAAGTGCGTGCCTTGGTCGAAGTAAATAATGGTCGCATTCTCCTTCAACCCTTTGACGATCTTCGCAGTCTGTTCGGACAGGCTGTAACGCTTGTTCGACGTGGCGTCGTAAGACTTGGTGTAGCGATCGGCCAGCACGTTCACGATCACCACAGCAGTTATTACAACAAGAATGTAGACGGCGGCATAAGCCGCATACTTCGTCTGTCTGGCCTTCAGCAATTGTGTATTCAACTACGACCTCCAGCGGAGAGATTCCATGGAACGCGCCGTGAAAAACAGTCCCAGGAAAATTACCGTCACATAAAAGATTGCGTCCTTCGAATCGAGCACGCCTTTGGCGAATGATTCAAAATGCGTGATTATCGACATGTATGCGAGTACTTGGGCCCAGGCGGACGTTTCGTATCCACTGACCCACTCCAGAATCCACAGCAAGAGGCATATGCCGAACGTAGCAGCGCCAGCAATGATCTGATTCTTGGTCAACGTTGAAATGAAAGTGCCAATCGCCAGCAAGGCCCCGGCCTGAAGCAATAATCCGAGATAGCCAATTACAAGCGGCTTCCAATCGGGCTTTCCGTACCTGAAAAGAAAAGCAAAATTTACCGCCGCTACCAGCAGCATGCACGCATACAAACTGAGGGCTGCGAGCCACTTTCCTATGATGATCTCGATGTCGCGGACGGGAGAAGTTGCGAGCAGCTCAATGGTGCCGCTGCGCTTTTCTTCCGCGAACAGGCGCATGGTGATCATCGGGATGAAGAACAGGCCGATCACTCCGACATTTGATAACAATGGCCGGATCACCATTTCGTTGAGGTTCATCGGCATCATCTGGCCGCGCATTTGCGATTCCATGCCCATCAAAACGAAATAGCCAAGCGCGTTCCAGAAGAAGAAGCCAAAAATCAACGCGAACATGGTGAGCAGCAGATACGCGATCGGCGACGAAAAATAGCTGCGAAGCTCTTTTCGGCAAATAATCAAAATATTTCGCATTTATTGCGCCTCCTGGATTGCGACTTCTTTTTCTGCTGTCGCCGGTGTTTCTTTGCCAGTAAGTTGGAGGAAGATTTCTTCCAGACTCATCGCTGTGGGTCGAAGCTCGTTCAAGTCCCATCCGGATTCGACCACCGCACGCGCCAGATCGCCGCGGACAAAACCTTTTCCGCTTTCAACTTCAAAACTTTTGCGGTTCTGCTGACCCTGCTTCGCCACGACGCGGCTTACGCCGGCAACCTGCTCGAGCCGTCGTTGCACCGCCGCGAAATCCAGACTGCCATTACGCCCGCTGACCTCGACCAGCACCGATTCCGCTCCACGAGCGCGGTTTTGCAGGTTGTGAACTGAATCGGTCGCTACCAGTTTGCCTTTGTTGATGATGAGTACTTGCTCACAGGTCTGCTCCACTTCCGGCAGAATGTGCGTGCTGAGAATAATCGTGTGATCCCCGCCTAGGCTCTTAATCAGGTCTCGAGTCTCGTTGATCTGCTTTGGATCGAGCCCAGCTGTGGGCTCATCGAGAATCAGCACATCTGGATTGTGAATGATGGCCTGAGCCAGACCTACGCGCTGGCGATAGCCTTTCGAAAGTTTCCCGAGCAGTTTGTTCTTTACATCGGCGACGGCGCAGCGTTCGGAGACATAGTCCACTCGTTTGCGCAACTCCGCGCCCGACAGGCCTTTGAGCTGGCCGACAAAGGTCAGATACTCGCCGGTTTCCATTTCCGGATAAAGCGGTGGTGTTTCGGGCAGGTAACCGATGCGTTTCTTGACCTCGAGCGGTTGCTCGAGAACATCGTAGCCAGCTACGCTTGCGCTGCCGGACGTGGGCGAAAGGAAACCGGTCAGCATGCGCATGGTAGTGGTCTTCCCCGCCCCGTTGGGGCCCAGAAAACCAACGATTTGCCCTTTTTCCACCTGAAATGAGATACGGTCGACGGCAATATTCCGAGCGTATCTCTTGGTAAGCTCTTTAGCTGTAATCATAATAGGTTTGTCGAAGGAATTACGGTCTGCAATGCCCGAACCGTACTTCTGTTGAACAGTTCAAGGCTGAACATATATGTTAAAAATCTTGGTGCGGAGATGTCAAATCGCAAAAGCTAAATTTTTACGTCTGCGCAGGAGGCCAGATGAAGTATCGCAAACTCGGTCGCACCGGCTTTGAAGTAAGCGAAATCGCCCATGGACTTTGGGGAATGAGCGACTGGAGCGGCTCGGACGACCGCCAATCGCTCGACGCGTTGCAGTTGGCCGTTGATCTTGGCTGCAACTTTTTCGATACCGCATGGGCATACGGGGAAGGTAAGAGCGATGCTTTGTTGGGGAAAATCTTAGCGGCGAATCGCAGTAAGCGTTTATATGCGGCCTCTAAGATTCCTCCGCAAAATGAGAAGTGGCCGGCTTCACCAAAAGACAAATATGCGGACGTGTTTCCCGCGAAACACGTTTTCAAATATGCGAAGTTGATCAGAGAGAAGCTTGGCGTCGACTCCATCGACCTTTTGCAATTCCATGTTTGGGACGATAGTTGGGCGGACGAAGCGGAATTTCGCGAGACCGCGGAGAAGTTGAAAAGTGAAAAATTGATCCGTTTCTTCGGACTGAGTCTAAACCGCTGGCAGCCGGAGAATGGCATCAAGGCCATGCGAACCGGCCTAGTTGACGTTGTGCAGGTGATCTATAACATTTTCGATCAGTCGCCGGATGACAAGCTGTTCCCCGCGTGCCGGGAGTTGAACATTGGCGTGATCGCCAGAGTTCCGCTTGATGAAGGCAGTCTGGGCGGCAAGATGACGGCGGAAACCAAGTTTCCCGCGGACGATTGGCGCTCCAAATACTTCAGCCCCGACAATCTGAAGAAAACCGTGGCGCGCGTGGATAAACTGAAATCGGTGCTTCCAGGAAATTTGAGTTTGCCAGATGCTGCTTTGCGATTCATTCTTTCAGATCCAACCGTGAGCACCACGATCGTGGGAATGAGAAAGCCAGATCATGTTCGACGAAATATCGCGGCAAGTGATGCTGGCCCACTACCTGCGAACTTACTCCAACAACTTAAGAAACATCGCTGGGATCGCACGCCACAGCCCTGGTCGGATTAATTAGTGTTTAAGGCGCCTTCCGTAGTAATTCGACTGGCTTTGCAAATCTCCTCAGCAACTTTTACCACCGCGTCGCTGCCGCGCATTGGCCCTTCGGCTGACATGACAGAACTGGCAGCAAGCGTAAAAAGTACAGCATCTTCTTGCTTGTCGAAATAGAGAACCACCTGATTCGCTGCCATGCCCCCACCTCCACTGAGTTGCTCTTAGAATCATAGGCCGGTTGGCGATGAATGTGAGGTTATCTCTTTTGGTGCGGGGGCACTCGGAAGGGCATGTTTTTAATCCGATGGCGGACTGCCGACTTGCAGCCGGTCTGCAAGCCGGATCAGCGGCAAAAATGCTACATTGGAACCTTCATGTCTGCCCCCGAATCCCGCTTCGTTAAGGCTTGCAAAGCGCAGCCTGTCGACCGCACGCCGGTTTGGTTTATGCGTCAAGCCGGCCGTTATATGCAGGAATACCGCTCCGTCCGCAAACAATATTCGCTGATCGAAATTTGCAAGAAGCCCGCAGTTGCGGCGGAAGTTACGATTACTGCGGCTGAGGCATTGGGCGTTGATGCCGCCATTATTTTTGCGGATCTTCTATTGCCCCTTGAAGTGATGGGACTTCCATTTCATTTTTCTGCTGGCGAAGGCCCCGTGATCGAGAAGCCTTTGCGCCAGCAAGAAGACATAGCGAATCTGCGGACTGATCGCGCAGCTGATCTGGGATATGTTTCTGAAGCCGTTCGCAAGGTGAGCAAGCACTTCGGAACCCGTTTGCCCGTGATCGGTTTTTGCGGCGCGCCCTTCACCCTGGCCAGTTACATGATTGAAGGGGGCGGCTCGCGCAATTACGTTCATGCCAAGAAAATGATGTATTCGTCTCCGGCCACGTGGGATGAATTGATGCAGAAACTGGTCGCGGTTGTCTCCGAATACGCGACGCAGCAAGTTCATGCGGGCGCGGATGTGATTCAGATTTTCGATAGCTGGGTAGGATGCCTCAGCGTCGAAGATTATCGTCGTTATGTTCTTCCGCGCACCACCGAACTGGTAATGAAGTTGCAAAAAACTGGAGCGCCTATAATTTATTTCGGAACCGACAGCGCCACGCTTTTGCCTTCGATGAAGGAAACTGACGCGGAAGTAATCGGCCTCGACTGGCGCATTCCGCTCGACGATGGCTGGCGAAGCCTCGATTTCGAATGTGCGGTACAGGGCAATCTCGATCCGGTTCTACTGTTCGCGGATTGGAAAGAGCTGAAGTCGCGCGCCGAAGATATTCTGCATCGCGCGGCTGGGCGTCCCGGGCACATTTTTAATTTAGGTCACGGTATCTTGCCGGAAACTCCAGTTGAGAATGTAAAAGCGCTGGCTCAGTTCGTGCAAGAGCACTCAATGACAACCACGCCGGTTGTGTGATAGCGGAGAACAAATTGGCAAATCCCGACAAAACGGCTGTCCTGCTTCTGGCTCACGGCAGCCCCGACTCGGTCGACGAGGTACCCGAATTCTTGCTGCGTGTAACCGGTGGAAGGCGGCTTCCACAGCCAGTCGTGGATGAAGTGCAGCATCGCTATGGACTCATTGGCCGCTCGCCGCTTACTGAGCTAACACTGAAACAATCTGACCTGCTGGCGCACGAATTGGGATTACCTGTGTACGTGGGCATGCGCAACTGGAAACCGTTTGTGGCGGATGCGGTGAGCGCGATGACGTCGGATGACATCGAACACGTTGTCGCCATTTGCCTGGCGCCGCACAACTCACGCACCAGCGTTGGGCTTTATCGATCTTCTCTGTCTGAAAATCAAGTGAGTTTTACCATCGACTTCGTCGACTCGTGGCACGATCACCCGTTGTTGATTAGAGCTTTCGCTGAAAAACTACGGTCGGGATTAGATCGTGTCCGTCGCGACGCAGGTACGCAAAATATTCCGATCATCTTTACCGCCCACAGCGTCCCCGAGCGCACCATTGCGGAAGGCGATCCCTATGAGAACCAGGCAAAGGAAACCGCCTCGGCGGTGGCACACGAGGCGGCACTGACTCCTGACGACTGGAGTTTTGCATTTCAAAGCCAGGGTATGTCGGGCGGTGCGTGGCTGGGGCCGCGAGTGGAAGATACGATTCTCGGCCTAAAACAAAAAGAGTGTCGGGACGTATTTATTCAGCCCATCGGATTTCTTTGCGACCACGTTGAAGTGCTGTACGACATTGATATTGGTTTCAAGCAATTCGCGGAGCGGCAAGGCATGCGTTTGTGGCGGGCTGAATCACTGAATGATTCGCCGCTGCTCGCGTCTGCGCTTGCCGACATTACCCGATCGCGGCTGGTGCGAATCCCAGTCGCAAAAAAATGAAACGCCTTGCCATCATCGGCGGCGGTATCTCAGGACTCTCGGCGGCGTTCACCCTTGAAAAACACCGCCGCGCCGGCGCGTCGCTGGAATATGTTGTATTTGAATCCAGTCCGCGTCTGGGTGGAGTGCTGGTTACCGAACGCGTGGATGGTTGTCTAGTAGAAGCTGGTCCCGATTCGTTTCTTACGGAAAAGCCCTGGGCAAGTGATCTTTGCCGTGAGATTGGATTGGGAGATCAACTCATCGGCTCAAATGACGCCGACCGCAAAACTTACATCTTGGTGAACGGCAGATTGGTGTTGATTCCCGATGGCCTGATGTTCATGGTCCCGACAAAAATCATGCCAACCGTAATGTCTCCTCTTTTTTCCATTCGTACCAAGCTACGCATGGCGGGCGAGTGGTTTCATCCTCCCAGAAAAGCTGACGCCGACGAAACCGTGGCTGCGTTCGTCGAGCGCCATTACGGCCCTGAAATGGTTGACCGTCTCGCCGACCCGCTGCTTTCCGGCGTCTACGGCGGCGAAGCCAGCCAACTAAGTGTTCGCGCAGTCCTGCCGCGTTTCGCCGAAATGGAAGCTTCGCATGGCAGCCTGGGCCGCGCCATGCTGGCCGCGCGTAAGCGCATGGCGCAAGCCTCAAAAGCACCGGCCAAGCCTCTGTTCACTTCTTTGAAAGATGGTATGCAGCAGTTGGTGGACTCTGTCGTATCGCGCCTGCCTTCATCTGCTTTGCGCACAAACACACCAGTGGAAGCTCTTCAACAGAACCGGGAAGGCTGGGCTTTGTCTGCGGACGATTCGAATAACTTCGACTCCATAATCATCGCCACGCCTGCGCGAACTGCCGCTGAACTTCTGCGAAGCACCAGCGCCGACCTGGCGTCTGAGCTCGGAGGTATACAGTACACTTCGTCCGTCACAGTAAATCTCGGCTACGATCGTAAGGTCCGCGACGCTCTTCCTCCTGGGTTCGGATGTCTCGTCCCGCGCAGCGAAGGCAGATGCATGCTGGCTTCCACTTTCGTACATAACAAGTTCCCTCATCGCGCTCCAGATGATCGCGCACTGCTCCGCTGTTTCGTTGGCGGGGCGCGTAATGAACAAATTCTGCAAACGCCTGACGAAGAACTTATCCGCATTATTCGCGAAGAGCTTCGCCAAATAATCGGGCTGACGGCTGAACCGCTGTTTACACGAGTCTATCGCTGGAGCGGTGCGATGGCTCAATACGGAGTCGGCCATTTGGAGCGCCTACAGCGCATCGAAACTCAACTGCAACAAATCCCGGGACTAACTTTAGCCGGCAACGGCTACCGGGGAATTGGAGTGCCCGACTGTGTACGTTCCGGAACTGAGGCGGCAAAAAGAGCTTTACTCACTGTGGGATTGTCGGAAACGGCAGCGCCAGCACTTATGGGTTGAGGACGGGTGCGGTGAATTGTGGAGAAGATTCTGTCATTCCGAGCGAAGCGAGGAATCTGCAGTTCCCCTTGAAGATTACTTTACAAAGGGCAGATTGGATAAAACTTTAGCAGCAAGTTCCAGTTGCTGCATGTCGTCCTGAGTAAAATCAGGTCCCGCAGTTCCTGCGTCAAATCCTTTGCGGCAAACCTGGACCACCCCAAGAACTTTTCGCTGCGCGTCAAGAATGGGCGCAGACATCAGCTTTTGGATAGCATTCGCGCCTGTTCGCTCACCGTCTTCCGAGCTGTTCAGCTTTACGGTTTCAAAAATGCTGGCGTGTTTCACTTTGATGAACGCGTTGAAAATTTCGGTTTTTCTGGTGGATGCGGTATGCGCAGCGACTGCCGAAGAACTGGAAACCGGAATTGATCCCGCAGTCTTTAGCTGTTCAGGATACAGGAAGCCGAGCAAGCCCCGCTGCAGACGCATCAGTGCGACTTCCGTAGGTCGGACTCCGAAAAGTTTGGCCAAGGCCGCACAAAACTCTGGCGCCGTCGCGGCCTGACTCAGTACCTGCTCAGCGGAAACATTGGCGGCTCGCGCCGTACCTGCTGCTGCACCGCCCGATCCGGAATTTTGTTTGCCCTGCATTATCACCTTATGGATGTATCACGATTTCAGCATGACCATCGTGACTTATGGTGAGGGCTGCATCAAGTTACCGAAGTACTTCAGTATCTCAGTTGTTCCAGTTTCAATCTTTGGTAAGGCTGAAACCCTTCTCCCGCCAGCCTCGGACCCCGCCATCCATGGAAAGTACGTTGGTGTAGCCCATCTTTTGCAGGTTGTCGGCGGCCAGAGCAGAGCGAAATCCGCCGCCACAATAGAGCACCACAGGAGCATTGTGGTCGGGAACGCGAGCCTCGACATCGCGTTCAATGACGCCTTTGCCCAGATGCATAGCTCCTGGCAGATGATCAGCCGCGTATTCGCTTTCTTCACGTACGTCGATAAGCAGAAATTTTTCGCCGCGGTCGAGCCTCGTTTTGACATCGTCGATGGTAGTTTCGCGAATACGTTTTTTGGCATCCTCGACAATCTTCAGAAATCCAGGTGAATGCTGATGAGCCATGAATTCTCTCCATGTATCTTCAAAAGTTCGATGACCTATTTTATCGGAGGACGGTTTTGAGTAGGTAATCGCAGACAGATGCGGGAGCCACTTCAAGGTTTGTCAACTTCGGGCAGGGTAAGAAGAGTGATGGCGAGAGTCTAAAATTGTTCTGAATGCACCGACATTTCAGCATTTTCCTCTTCGCTCGACACAATTTTCGCCGCCGAGCAATCCAGCAATCGCTGCAAATCGATTTCCAGGCTGCATCGTTCCTTTTCGTTCAGTCCGGAAAATTCGAACGGCTGAAGATAGCCTTGCGTCGCCCACATCGGAAACAGCATGCGTGCCTTGCTGCGAACCGTACTTTGGCCCACGTGGAAGATTAGTTCGACTTTGATTCCTTCATCCAAGGGCGAAGCCACGTTCAACAAGCCCCCAGTTATCGAGAGCATATGCAGCCTTCCTCGAGTTTGCCGGCCATTCTCCAGACAAACCAGAGACAACACGGTTCCCGCGAGTTTCACCCGCGGCGCGCGATTGGCGACGTTTGATGAGGCAGCTTTGACCATTCGTTATCCCCAACTATGTCATCTCGGCGCCAATCGCGGCAGATTACGTAAGACGCGCGCTCTTTTTGCCCCCTACGAAACTGGCCATGTACAAGCGAAGCTGGCAAACTAGATCCCGCAATCCAGAGTACGGCGAGAAGCAGCTAAATTCCGCAGTTTCAATCCGGGAAGAAGCTCGCATAAGTAACTATTGAGTTATTACCGCTGTCACTTTACTGGAGTCCCGGAGGGACATAAGCTCCCGTCTATGAAACTGACCGCCTTGCTGGTGTCGCGGGATGGCCCGTCACTTCGGGTGCTGGCGGCGCTTTTGGACGTGCTTCAAATCGAGCACCAGACTTGCCATTCATCCGCCGATGCCGTCGAGTTGCTGGTGCGAGGGCATCATTCGGCGTTGATAGTGGATTTTGATCTCGCGGGCGCCGGCCAGGTATCACGCATGGCGCAAATGATTAGCCCGCAGCGCAAGCCGGTAGTGTACGCCATGGTCAGTGCATTTACACCAGTGGGCGGAGCATTCCAGTCGGGTGTAAATTTCGTCCTTTATAAGCCGCTGGTCTACGAACAGGTTGCACGCTCGCTGCATGCGGGACAACGGGTCATGCGGGCGAACCCCCGCCATTCTCATCGTCATCCGTTGGAAGCGCTGGTGCACCTTAAGGTCGGAACCGCAACATTGCCCGCGTTTATGCTCGATCTGAGCGAGCAGGGTTTAGCTTTGCAGGCTCCCGAGCCATTGCCCGCGGTGCACACGGTCCCTCTGCATTTTTACTTACCAGGAACTTCGCATCTGGTGGAAGGGATCGGGAAAGTAATTTGGGCCGATGACGATGGACGTGCCGGATTGTTCTTTTCCCGCCTGACGCCTGCTTCACGGCATCATCTGAAGAATTGGCTTGCCAAGCGCGGCAGCAAAACCAAAGATGCCGTGCGCGTGCTTTTGCCGCCACAAAAATCGCGGCGCTCGGTACCAACCTCACACTGATTTCTGTAGAGACATAGCTAGCTACGCCTCTATGGACCGCGGGACGCTGTAATTCTTCCGTGCTAGACTCAGTTTTCTCGCCAACAGAAAACGCATGTCCGAACTCACCTTTCTGTCAGCCGTCTCCATGGCTGAACAAGTTCGTAAGAAAAAGCTATCACCAATTGAATTGGTCGATGCGCATCTGGCGCGTATTGAGAAGTTAAATCCCAAGCTAAATGCTTTCGTACAGGTCGATGCCGAAGGAGCTCGCCGTCAGGCGCGTGTCGCGGAAGCCGCTGTATTCCGCAATGAAAGTCTGGGCCCGTTGCATGGCGTTCCTATAAGCATCAAGAGTTCGATTGAAGTAAAGGGATTGCGCTGCGAATCCGGAACCAGGATTCGTACCGGATTGGTTGCAAAGAATGATGCGCCGCTAGTTTCGCGCCTTCGCCAAGCGGGTGCCATCATCCTGGGTAATACCAACACCCCTGAACTGCTCATGGCTTGGGAGACGGACAACCTGCTATACGGTCGCACCAACAATCCATGGGACTTGTCGCGAACTCCGGGCGGATCGAGTGGCGGCGAAGCCGCAGCCATCGCCGCAGGCTTGTCACCCGGAGGAGTTGGCAGCGACGGCGGCGGCTCAATTCGCGTGCCCGCACATTTCAGCGGAATTTGCGGGCTGAAGCCGACGCCGGGCAGAATTCCAGCCACAGGACATTTCCCAACGTCAGTTGGACCGTTCGCTTTGCTCGGTGTGGTTGGACCACTGGCACGGACCGTCGCGGATTTGAAAGTGCTGTTCGAAGCGATGCAAGGTCCGGATGACGGAGATCCTTCGGCCGCGCCAGTGCAAATGCGCTGGCCGAGCCGGGACGAGTTGAAGCAACTTCGTATCGGATATTTTGAGGATGACGGACGCACTCCGGTGACCCCTGAAACTCGAGCGGCGGTGCAAGCCGCGGCCAACGCTCTGAAACACGCGGGATTTAAAGTTGAGCCTTTTCGCCCCGAAGGCCTCGAACAGGCGCGTCAACTGTGGTGGCAATTTTTCGGTATCGCGGGCGGAATGCTTCTGGGGCCATTAACGAAGGGACGGGAAGCCGACCTCAGTCCCATTCTCAAAGAATTTTCCAGTTGGGTTGCGGCCGAACCATCGCACACCGCCCAGACCTTGCTTGATACCTGGATCATGCGCGACGTGGTACGCATGGAAGTCTTCTCGCAAATGCGCGATTTTCCCATTCTCCTTTGCCCGGTCGCTTCGGTTCCGGCTTTTCGCCACGGCGAGCGTAGCTGGAACATCGATGGCCAGACTGTGAAATATCTCGATGCCTGGAGTTACGCGGAATGGTTCAATCTGTTGGGAACGCCGGCGGCAGCGATTCCGTTTGGCCGCTCAAATGAAGGTTTACCCATCGGCGTGCAAATTGTGGCGCGTCCCTGGGAAGAGGAACTGGTGCTCACGGTAGCGGCCGAATTGGAAGCCCAGCAGGGACCGTGGCGAGGACCGGATCTCGTCTGGCCTACCGAGAATCGATAAGTTCTATGTTCTTCCTTTGTGAACCTTCGTGTTCTTCGTAGTTGATGAAGGTCAAAGCTTCAACGACGAAGGACACGAAGATTCACAAAGAAAGACTACGGTAGCAATACACTAACTAATAGATTTGCACTATTTCCCCGCTCCGAAAAAGCGATACCCTGTTCCCCACTCAATCCTTGGACGCGGCAGCTTGGTCGCTCCCGAGATTGGCACTTATTGATGGCTGTCTCCAAACAACCCAGAAGCTTCCTCCTGTCCCGTGCATTTCCCGGGCTCCTCGTATTTTTGTTCCTTTCGGCTGGGTACCTGTACGCCTTTCCTCAGCCAAATATTTTTTATGCGGTGGTTGTTCTGCTGCATGTGGGTGCAGGCGTGGTCACTGCGGTGCTGCTGGCCGCGTTTCTTTTTCGCCTGCTTCGGAATGGAAGCATCGCTGGCCGCATTGGTTGGACACTGCTCACTGCAGGAACACTGGTTGGGCTCATTCTGATCAAGACGGGAACACCGCGAGCGGATTGGAACATTTTATACGCACACATTCTTCTTTCGCTCGCCGGCGCTGGCGTCGTCTTTGCCGACTGGGCCGGAAAGCGTGGATGGCTGACGCCAAGTGTCGGTAGCTCGATTGTTCGCTGCACGGCCTGTCTTTTGTTGCTTGCGGGATTAGGCGCGGGCGCTCATTACCTGCGCGAGTCACGCTGGCGAAATCAGGCTCGGATCGACAATCCTTCCATGCCGCCAGCGACTATGGAGCAAGAGGGCGACGGTCCTAGCGGACCATTTTTCCCCAGTTCCGCCCAGGTCAACGGCGGCCAAAAAATTCCCAGCAAGTTTTTCATGGAATCCGACTCCTGCAAACGTTGCCACGAAGATATCTACAATCAGTGGTTCAGTTCAGCGCATCATTTTTCATCATTCAACAATCAGTGGTATCGCAAAAGCGTCGAGTACATGCAGGACACGATCGGCACCAAGCCTTCCAAATGGTGCGGGGGCTGCCACGATCCCGCTGTTCTTTACAGCGGCTTGATGGATACTCCGATCAAAGAAATTGTGCACCGTCCAGAGTCGCAAGCGGGACTGGGCTGCATGATGTGCCATTCGATTGCTGGGGTGAAGAGCAGCATGGGTCAAGCTGATTTTTATTTGGAATATCCCAAGCTCCATGAATTAGCGGCGACCAACAATCCATTCGCCCGAGTGTTGCACGATTTCCTCGTGAAATTAAATCCTGAGCCGCATCGTCGCGTGTTTCTGAAACCTTTCATGCGCAACCAGACGGCGGAATTCTGCTCCAGTTGCCACAAGGTTCATCTCGACGTGCCAGTAAACGGCTATCGCTGGATTCGCGGCTTCAATGAATACGATAACTGGCAGGCTAGCGGCGTATCTGGCCAGGGCGCGCGCTCATTCTACTATCCGGCGAAACCTTCGCAGTGCGCCGATTGCCACATGCCGCAGACGCCTTCAAATGACCAAGGCAACGTAGGAGGCTTCGTTCATTCGCATCGCTTCCCAGCGGCAAACACAGCGCTGCCAACGGTTAATGATGATGCCGATCAGCTCAAGGTTACCGAGAATTTCCTGAAGAATGGAATTGTCCGCGTCGATATTTTCGCACTCTCGCCCGCGCGGGCGCTGTCCAAGTCGGGAAGCGGCAACCAGTCGGATCTATCGACGACGTTCGCAGTCGGCGAAGAAGCGGAGACGAAAATTACTCCGGCCAGCGAGCCCGACGTCCTGCCGATCACCGCGCCATTGAACCGAGCCGAGCCAAGCGTCCGCCGAGGAGATACGGTACGCGTGGACGTTGTAGTCCGTACGAAAAAAATCGGCCACTTTTTCCCGGGAGGGACGGTCGACGCCTACGACACCTGGCTTGAACTCAAGGGCACCGACGACAAGGGCCAAACGATATTCTGGAGCGGCAGCGTCGCAGACAATGGCAAAGGACCAGTCGAAAAAGGGGCGCACTTCTATCGCTCCCTGCAAGTGGATGCACACGGCAATGCGATCAACAAACGCAATGCCTGGGCGACTCGAGCCGTAGTCTATGTGCACTTGATTCCGCCCGGCGCGGCCGACACGGTTCACTACCGCGTGCACATTCCCGAAAACGCGGGCAATAAAATTACGCTGCACGCTCGCCTCTGCTACCGCAAATTTGCCTGGTGGAATACGCAATTCTCATTCGCGGGAGCGCCCGACTCCAAGGCAGAGGTCACGCGCGATTACGATGACAGGAAGTTCGTGTTTGCAGGATCGCTAAAGGGAGTATCCGCGAAAGAAGAAAAGATCCCCGATCTGCCCATCGTGGCGCTGGCTGAGGACGAAGTCACGCTAAACGTGAATGCGCATGGCGCCCCGCAATCCCCGCCCAAGGCTGTTCTGCAAGCCGAAGACTGGCAGCGGTGGAACGATTACGGCATCGGCCTTTTGCTGCAAGGCGATCTGAAAGGTGCGCAGGCAGCTTTTGAGAAAGTCACGGAGATTGATCCGAAAAATCCTGACGGCTGGGTGAACATCGGACGCGCCGCCGTGCAGGAAGGCGATATGGATCGTGCGCGCACGGTTCTAGAGAAAGCAATTTCGCTGAGTCCAGACTTGGCCCGAGCTAATTTCTTCTATGCCAGAGTTCTGCGCAGCGAGGGCCGCTATGACGATGCCGCTGCCCATCTACGAAAAGTTCTGGCCCAGTACCCGCGAGATCGAGTCGCGTTGAACGATCTGGGACGCATCCTTTTTCTGCAGCGAAAATATACGGAAGCAGTGACTGTTCTGCAATCAGTTATGGCCGTGGATCCAGAAGATTTGCAGGCGCACTACAATCTCATGCTCTGCTACAACGGTCTTGGAGACCAGAAACAAGCGCACGAGCACGAAGTGCGCTACCTGCGTTTTAAAGCCGACGAAGCGTCGCAAGCTATTACCGGCCGTTACCGGCAACTGAATCCCGAAGACAACAATGAGCGCCAAGCCATCCACGAGCATGTGTCTGTGCCTCTGACCGTGGATCGTGTCGGTGCGGCTCTGCGAGCCGGCTCGCGCAGGGTAAGCGCGGTCAACCGAATTGCCTCGGCAGGAGCCTCACCATAATGCTCGTTAGAATTGTGTCCGTGCTTCTGTTGGCCGCATCCGCCTCCGGACAGCATATTCAATTTCGCGACATCACCGCGCAAGCCGGCATTCATTTCGTCCACAACAACGGCGCCTTCGGTAAGAAATATCTGCCGGAGACCATGGGCTCGGGCGTCGCCTTCATCGACTACGACAACGATGGCTGGCTCGACATTCTGCTGATGAACAGTGAAGACTGGCCCGGACACCAGCGCACTGAATCCACGCTGAAGCTTTATCACAACAATCACGACGGCACGTTTACCGATGTAACTCGCAAAGCTGGCCTGGCAATTTCCATGTACGGCATGGGCGTTGCGATTGGCGATTACGACAATGATGGCTATGACGACATCTTCACCACTGCTCTCGGGCAGAGCCATTTATTTCACAACAATGGCAACGGCACGTTTACTGATGTGACCAAGTCCGCAGGATTGTGGGGGCCGAACGAATTTTCCACCAGCGCCGCGTGGGTCGACTACGATCGCGACGGCAAACTCGATCTGGTAGTGGCGAATTATGTGCAGTGGTCGATCCCGGGCGATCTGTACTGTACCCTCGACGGCACGCACAAATCATACTGCACGCCAGAGTCATACAAAGGTTCGTCAGCGCGGCTGTGGCATAACCTCGGCAACGGAAAGTTTGAAGACGCAACCCAAAAGGCCAAGTTCTACGATCCCACTTCGAAGAGCCTTGGCGTGGCCATCGTCGATTACAACGGAGACGGCTGGCCCGACATCTTGCTGACCAATGATACGCAGCCCAACAAGCTTTACCTCAACAAGCACGACGGCACATTCGAAGAAAAAGCGGTTTCCGCCGGAATCGCATTCAGCGAAGATGGCGTGGCTCGCGCCGGCATGGGCGTTGACTCCGCTGATTATGATCGTTCCGGGCGCCCGAGTTTTATCATCACAAATTTCGCCAATCAGATGCTCTCGCTTTACCACAACGAGGGCAACGGGCTGTTTGTGGATGAGGCGCCGCAGTCCGAAGTTGGACGCGCAACTTTAGTCACGCTGGGCTTCGGCTGCTTCTTCTTCGACTACGACAACGATGGATGGCCCGACATTTTTGTAGCTGACGGACACATAGAAAACGAAATTGAACGCGTGCAGAAGCGGGTAAGCTATGCCGAACCTCCACACCTTTTTCGCAATTTGGGCGGAGGGAAGTTTCAAGAAGTAACGGCCTCATTGGGATCTGCATTTGCCAGCCCGAAAGTTGCTCGTGGCGCGGCCTACGCCGACATTGACAACGATGGCGCACTCGACGTGGTCATGACTACGAACGGTGGACGAGCATATCTGTTTCACAACGAAGGCGGCAATAACCACAGTTTGAGAATAAAACTGCAGGGAACAAAATCGAATCGCGATGGCATTGGTGCGGTCGTGCGTTTAACTTCCGGAAAAGATCAGCAATGGCAAACAGTTCACAGCGGATCGAGTTATCTCTCGCAGAGTGAATTGGTGCTGACGTTCGGCTTAGGCGAAAAAATGAAAGCCGATTCTATTGAGGTGCAGTGGCCCAGCGGGCAAATTGACAAACTCGCGAACGTAAACGGAAGTCAAACCATCACGATTCAGGAAGGCAAAGGCATAGTGTCTAACAAAGCCTACGGCAAGCCTTGGATATTTTCAGCGTCTAAATAGATAAGCACTTGACCGAGCAAACGTGTCGCTTGTTTTCGTTTGTGTACCTTCGTGACCTTTGTGGTTAACTGTTTCTTCGCATGAATAAAAAGATTCTCCTCGCATGTGCCGTCGTTCTGGCCACAATTGCCATCTTCGCCGCGGCGGCGCAGCACGCAAGCCAACCAGACAAGTCCACGGAAGCAGCGCGCCTTAACAACCTCGGCGCCGCTTACATGAATCAGCAACTCTTCGAAAAGGCATTGAAGGCGTTTGAGCAGGCTGCCGCGCTCGATCCCAAATTCCAGATCGCAGTGATGAATCAGGGCATCGCGTTGCTCAATCTAGGACGCGTCGATGCAGGAAGGAAATTTCTTGAGCAAGCGGTGAAAGAAAATCCCCGCGACGCTCATGCCTGGTACAACCTCGGCATGCTGGAAAAGAACTCGGCGAATTCAGCAGCGGCTGCGGACGCGTTTCGCCACGTCACTGAGATCGATCCCAACGACGCGGACACCTGGTATTTTTTAGGCGCGTCATATGCTCAGAACAAACAATATCCAGAAGCGATCGACGCGTTCCAACATGCGTTGAAGCTGAATCCACTGCACGCCTCAGCCGAATTCGGTCTCTCCCGCGCGTATCAGCAATCGGCCGATTTCGCTCACGCCCGCGAACATCTGACCCGCTTTCAGTACATCACGCAAAACAAATTGGGTTCGCCAATCAGCCTGGCGTACGGCGAGCAAGGAAAGTATTCGCTGGCGGAGGAATCTCCGGAGATGGTTCAAAAAGCCCCACCGCAGATTCCGGTGCGATTCGTAGATGTCACCCATCAAGTCGCCCTACCTACTACCATGCCGGCTGGCTCCGGAGGCAACCCAGGCTTGCGCCTTGGCCCTGGAGCGTGTTGGCTGGACTACGATGGGGATGGGCGCATTGACCTGTTTATCCCAGGGAGAGGTCTATATCGTAACCTTGGAAACAGGTTTGAGGACGTGACGACTAAAGCCGGTCTCGAGAAGGCCGTCACGAGCCTCAGTTGTACGGCCGGCGATTACGACAACGATGGCGCTACGGATCTCGCGATAGGTGGCAATCTTGCAATACTCTTTCACAACGAAAAAAATGGGACGTTCAAGGACGTGACAGAATCTGCGATTCCCGAGAGCACAAAGTCTGTCTGGTTCAATCTCGGCGTTCTATTTATAGATTACGATCACGATGGCGATTTGGATTTGTACGTTACGCGCATGATCCCTGAAGCTCAGCGGGGCATCGAGAGACCCACTGCGCTCAGCTATCACGATCCTCATGTTCCCAATGTAATGTGGCGAAACAATGGGAATGGGACATTTACCGACGTGACCGATTCGATTGGCCTGGCGGGTACCGATCCGAGCCTCGCCGCTGTCGGCACCGATTACAACAACGATCGCGCCGTCGATCTGGTTCTTCCCCACTGGAATGCGACACCAACGATCTTTGCAAACCCCCGAGAGGGGAAGTTTGTCCCACGCCAGCCGTGGTCAGATGAGATGCCGCACCTAACAAATGCTGTCGCTGTGCTTGATTTCAATCACGATGGCTGGATGGATCTAGCCTTCACTGATTGGGGCACTCCTGCTCTGACGCTCTGGCGCAACAAGGAAGGCAAGAGCTTCGAGACAGTCCCACTGCCCCCGACCAACTGGGTTCGCGCTTGGGGCGTCGCTGCCATTGATTACGACAACGACGGCTGGGTCGACCTCGTCGCCGTCGGCGAAACGAAAGACGGCAAGGGCGAAGTTCGCCTGTTCCGTAATCTCGGGCCAGATGGTTTCAAAGACGTCACCGCCGACGTCGGCCTCGACAAGATTGAACTTAAGGATCCACGCGCCATCATCACCGGAGACTACGATGGCGACGGCGCTACAGACCTGCTCATCACGCAAAATCACGGTCCAGTTGTCTTGCTGCGAAATGAGGGCGGCAACAAGAATCACTGGCTGCGCCTGAATCTGAAAGGGCTGGCCGACAACAAAAGCGCGATCGGAACAAAAGTAGAAGTCTTCGCCGGAGGCAATCGCCAGAAATTCGAGATCTACGGATCGAACGGCTACTTAGGACAGAACTCGCCATACCTCACCGTCGGCCTCGGACAATCGACACAAGCTGACGTCGTCCGCATGCTCTGGCCAACCGGAGTTTTGCAGGATGAAGTCGAAGTCGCGGCCGACCGCGAACAGAAATACATGGAAATTGACCGCCGCGGAAGTTCCTGCCCTACGCTTTTCGTTTGGGACGGTGAACGCTACAAATTCGTCGCTGACATGCTAGGCGCTGGCGTAGTTGGCCACTGGGTCGGCCCTGGCCAGCGCGACATTCCACGACCCACGGAGTACATAAAAATAGATCGCGACGCCATTCGCGAGAAAGACGGCAAGCTCAGCTTCCGCTTCATGGAGCCGCTCGAAGAGGCAGTTTACCTCGATCAGGTAAAGCTGCTGGCAGTCGATCATCCCGCGGACGTTGACGTTTATCCGAACGAATATTTTGCCAGCAATCCGCCTTATCCAAATTTCAAAGTTGTAACCAGCCGCGACGCGCGTCCGCCCGCTGCAGCGCACGATGAGCACGGACACAACGTGCTGCCCGACCTGTTGGCGCACCGCTACTTCGGTGATTTTCCGTTGACCCAATTCTCGGGCTTTGCCGAGTTGCATAGTCTCGAACTCGACCTAGGTGAACCCTACCGAGGGGGCCCGCTCTGGCTGCTGCTTCACGGCGAGGTCGAATATTACTCCGCCAATAGCATGTACGCCGCGTCGCAGGCGGGAATCGAATCCATTTCTCCATACGTCGAAGCGTTCGATGCCAAAGGCAAGTGGGTTCGCGTAATCGATGACATGGGTTTCCCCGCGGGTGGACCGCGCACAATGACCGCAGACCTCACCGGCAAGCTACCACCGGGCACGCGGCGCATTCGAATTTCAACCAACTTGCAAATCTATTGGAACAGCATCCTGATTGACCGATCGCCTCAAGACCAGAACGTTCGCCTTGCTTCAATTCCACTCGTCCACGCTGATCTGCGCTTCCACGGATTCCCTCTAAAGATCGAAGGCAAGCCACCGGGCAACGTCAACTACGTTTACGAAAAAGCCAGTCTGACTGGGCCCTACACGCGTCCCGCAGGCAGCTACACTCGCTACGGCGATGTGCTTCCGCTGCTCACTTCACTCGATGACAAACTTGTCGTTTTCGGATCGGGCGATGAGGTCGCTCTGGACTTCGATCCCGCGAAACTTCCGGCGTTACCGAAAGGATGGGTGCGCGATTATTTTTTCGACGCCAACGGCTACGAGAAAGACATGGACTTCTACGCCTACGACTTCACCGAGGTCGATCCGCTTCCCTTCAGTACTATGAATATGTATCCATCTGACAAATCGTTCCCTCTCGATGACGCGCACTTGAATTACTTGCTGGAATACAACACGCGCTATATGTCAGGACACGAGTCGCCAGGTTTCAGATTCAACTATCCCTCGCGATGAAGAAATCGTGACCGTCCGCAGAGCAAGACCAGAAGACTGGCTCCGATCAGCAGCAGCATGATGCGATGATATAAATCGTTGCTCGCGGTACGAGGCCCAGCCCCGGCGGCAAGCGCGACGATGCCCAACAGCACACCGCTCAAGGCTATGGAATTGGCGATCACCGCCGCGCGCCATTGTCCTCTCGAATCACGAATCAGAGCGATAGCGCCCCACATCAAAGCAAGCCCGCATAAGGTTTCCACAATTGCACCCGGAATGATCAGCGGTTCATGAAACGGTCCGACGGCGATGCCTGCGTGTTGAACCGCTCCGAACAAAAAGAGTGCAGCGTTTGCGATCATCAGCAATAGAACTGAGGTCTTCATGCCGCCACCTCCACTGTTCGCAACGGCCGGGTAACGCTTCTCGGCAACATGAATCCGGTCGCAATCAGCCAAACGAAACTGGGGAATCGGGTAAGCGGAATCAAGAACAACGCCTTCGGCGCAATCAGATTCAACCAACTCAGCTCACCGCATACCGCCAGCACCAGGCCAAATGCCACGACCCACTTGGGCAAAAGCTTGAAAACTGCGGCGGGGATACTCACCCCAGCCAGCAACAGACCCATGGGTACAGAGAAGCCTGGTCCACCGAAAGCGTAGGAAACGTAATACAAAGCGCGCAGCAGGGTGGGATCTTGGGCGATGCCAGGATGAATCATGACCCATAGAAGAAACGAGGCAGCCATGCCGTTGAATACCGTGGCCAGCCCCCCGAAGAGCGCGATGTATGGCCCCGCCCCGCGCACGCCCAGAAATTGCAGGCGACTCACTACTGTTGCGGTGAAAATGCCAAGGGGTATGAGTGCGCCGAACTGAAGGAACAAACAGATCAGGACTGGCACTGCATGGGTCTGGAAGTACGACACGATAACGGCGCCCGGTTCCCATGGACCCGGGAAGTGTATTTTGTCGGCAAAGATGGTAACGGGATACAGGCCGACATTGAACAATACAGTATAGACAATGGCCAGCGCGCCGAGATGAGGCCCGCGATGGCGCGCGGCGCTGACCGGTTGCGTCTGGTTTGATGTGGCCATAAACACCTCCCAATATTAATTCTATATCAGAATCGTTCATATCATGAATGATTCTACAATGCTACTATATTCAAGTGAGCGAAAACAAAAGAGTTTGCGCGGATCGACGACCGACCGGTGCTGCCTTCCTGCTCGCTCAATTGGGCGCGCATGGCGCACGGCGTTTTTCCGAACGAGTTGCAGAGATTGGCTTGACAAATCCAGATGCGGGACTGCTCCGCAAAATCGCCTCTGACCCCGGCGTCAGCCAGCAAGCCCTGGCGGAACATCTCGGGGTGATGCCCAGCCGCATGGTTGCTCTGGTCGATGAACTCGAAGCCAAGGGAATCATTGCGCGGCGGCGAAGCATGGAGGATCGTCGCAACTACGAGCTACATCTGACTGATCGAGGACACCAGATGCTCGGTGAACTTTCCAGGATTGCGGCAGAACACGAAGAAAGTTTTTGCGCCGCTCTTAGCAAAGAGGAACGTGTGTACTTAAGAGATTTATGCCGACGCATCGCAGAAGAGCAAGGGCTCACGCCGGGCGTCCATCCCGGATACCGTCAGTTGGGAAGAAAGAAATAAGTGCAAGCGCGCCGCGGTTGTCCCGCCAGATCAAGAACGCCGGGGCGCGATCGTTGTGACTATGAAATCGATTTAATAGTTGACAGCCTGCCTCCAGCATAATTCAATACCCGCACATGGCAACCGCTTCCACGGGCACTCCTGCGACCGCGCGGCTTCGGCGAACTCTCACGCTTTGGGACCTGATTCTCTACGGCGTGATCGTGATTCAACCGGTCGCGCCCATGTCCGTGTTCGGCGTGTTGAGCCAGCGCGGTCACGGCCACGTCGTCACCACTATTCTCATCGCGATGGTGGCCATGCTGTTTACCGCGATCAGCTATGGCCGGATGGCGCGGGCGTACCCCAGCGCCGGATCGGCGTTCACTTACGTTGGGCAAGAGATCAATCCGGCCCTCGGTTACGTCACCGGATGGAGCATGGTCATGGATTACATGCTCAATCCTATGATCTGCATTATCTGGATCAGCCAACAGGCAAATGTATTTGCGCCGGGCGTGCCCTATGGGGCGTGGGCGGTCTTTTTCGCCTTGGTCTTTACGGGTCTGAATATTCAGGGAGTGAAGACTTCTGCTCGCGTGAACACGGCGCTGGCAGCGGGAATGGGAGTCGTGATTGCAATATTCTTTGTGGCCGCAGCTCGTTACATCTTTGGACATCCGCATGACGGCGCAGCATTCTTCA
This sequence comes from uncultured Acidobacteriota bacterium, assembly GCA_963743375.1. Lineage (GTDB taxonomy): Bacteria > Acidobacteriota > Terriglobia > Terriglobales > Acidobacteriaceae > JABDBE01. The sequence continues at coordinate 77,369 of CAVUQA010000005.1, forward strand.
CCCGCCCTTTTTATGATCCGCAGTCATGGAATACGAAAGCGGTGCTGGGCGGCACTTCTGTGGCGGTGCTGACCTACATTGGCTTCGACGGCATCTCGACGCTTTCCGAAGAGGCAGAGAATCCCAGGCGCAATATTCTGCTGGCCACCGTGTTGACGTGCCTGGTGATTGGCATTTTGTCAGCCGTCGAAGTTTACGCGGCGCAGCTGATATGGCCGGCGTCTCAGCCTTATCCAAACGTGGATACCGCGTTCACCTTCGTGGCGGGACGCGCCTGGGCCCCGCTCTTTGCCATTATCGGATTCACCCTGGTCGTAGCCAACTTCGGCTCTGGCATGGGCGCGCAACTCGGCGCCGCACGCTTGCTGTACGGCATGGGACGCAGCGGCGCTTTGCCCAAGTCTTTTTTCGGCGCGGTGGATGCCAAACGGCACGTGCCCCGCAACAACGTATTGTTCGTGGGAGCGCTGGCTTTGGCTGGAGCTTTCGTCCTGCCAGCAATTGCCGGAGCAGCCACCGGATACGAACTTGGCGCGAACCTGCTCAACTACGGCGCGCTGATTGCTTTCATGGGAGTAAATGCGGCGGCGTTCGTTCGCTACTATCTGCACGAAGATAAAAAGAAGCTGAGCAATCTATTGCCGCCCGTCTTAGGCTTCGTCATTTGCCTGCTCCTATGGCTGAACCTCAGCACGAAGGCGCTAGTCTTTGGCGCCATTTGGATGGCCGTCGGAATTGCCTTCGGAGCGTGGAAGACACGAGGCTTCCGCGGCAACCTGGTAGATTTCGAACTTCCGCCCGAAGAAGCCTGAACAACTTTGTAGATCCCGTAACTGGTTTTGGGGGGAACCGCTCTTCAGCGCTGCAATAAGTATTTTCGAATCAGTGAGGGTTTTATCCACCGATGCGAAGAACCGTCGGCACGCCAATAGCAGCGCTTGGTTTATAATATTTAACTCGCCCTTTACTCCGGAGTGATTAGACAATGATTCGATTTTTGCAAACCCCTGGCCCGATCAAGAAAATTGTTCTTGGCGGTCTGTTAACCGTTATTTCTGTTTTCATGGTCATCACCTTGGTTCCCGGCTTTGGCAGCACTGACTTTTTTGGCGGCAGCGGGCCGACGCGAGGCGTAGTCGCCAAGGTCGCCGGAACCGACATCACCAGCCAGGAAGTGCAGCGCCAAGCCAGACAAATGGTGCAGCAGCAGTTCCCGCGCGGCGGCGCGCAGGCTTCCATGCTGCTGCCATATTTTGCGTCGCAGGCGGCGCAACAGTTAATTCAGCGGCAGGCGCTTATCGCCGAGGCTGAGCACTTGGGTCTGCGGGCGACAGACGAGGACGTGCGCGACGAACTCCAGCATGGCCGCTACGCCCAGGTGTTTTTCCCCGACGGCAATTTCATCGGGCAGGCGCAGTATGAGCAACTGCTGCAACAGCACGACCTCACGGTTCCGATGTTCGAAAGTGACGTGAAGGAAGAAATTCTGATCGATAAGCTGCGCAGCCTGGTCACCGGCGGCGCCATGGTGAGCGACGCCGAGATCCGCCAGAAATTCGAGAAAGAGAATACTAAAATCAAGTTTGACTACGCAGTGCTGCGAAAGGACGACATCCTCAAAAGCCTGCACCCCAGCGATCTGGAATTGAAAGCTTTCTACGATCGCAACAAAGCCACCTACAACAATTCGATTCCCGAAAAGCGCAAGATTAAATACGTTCTCATCGATACCGCCAAACTTCAGGACCAGCAGCAAGTCAGCCAGCAGGATTTGCAGAAATATTATGATCAGCATCGCGATGAATTTCGCGTGCCAGAGCAGGCTAACGTTCGCCAGATCCTGATCAAAACTCCATTGCCGGGCCCCGATGGAAAGATCGATCAAAAAGGAATCGACGAAGCGCGCAAGAAGGCCGAAGACGTACTCAAGCAGTTGAAAGCCGGAGCCAAATTCGAAGACCTGGCGAAGAAGTATTCTGAAGATCCAAGCGGCAAGAGTGGAGGCTCAGTAGGTTGGATCAAGCGCGGAGGCTTCCCCGTACCCGATGTCGACAAGGCCGCGTTTTCGTTGCCCAAAGGGGGGACTAGCGACGTGATCAATGCCGGCTACGCGTTCGTGATTCTTCGCGTGGACGATAAACAGGATGCTCACGTGAAAACGCTGGCCGAAGTCAAAGATCAGGCGGAGCCGATTATCAAGCAACAAAAAGCTCAGCAGGCCGCAGATGCAGAAGCCAGCGCGCTGCTTTCTCAGGCCCGTACCGGCGGTCTTGATAAGGCGGCTAGCGCGAAAGGAATGCAAGCCGTGACCACGGACTTTATCAGCCGCACGGATTCGCTTCCCGGTATTGGCACTTCGCCACAGTTCACCGAGGCGGTGTTCAGTGCCGCCGAAAAATCTCCGCCCGACGAAGTGCAGTTGCCGCAGGGGTATGCAATCTATCAACTGGAAGCCATCAAACCACCTGCTACGCCAACTTTCGAAGAGATTCGCAATCGGGTGGAAACTGAGTTTAAGAATGAGCGTGCCGGAACTTTGCTGACACAAAAAACTCAGGAGTTATCCGATCGAGCCAAGGCGGATCACGACTTGAAGAAGGCCGCCAAAGAGTTGGGCGCCACCATGAAGACGAGCGACTTCGTGAAGCCTGACGGACAAGTGCCGGACATCGGTTCGATGGCTGGACCCGCGTCCGCGGCTTTCAGCCTCAAGCCGGGCGACATCAGCGGTCCTATCGACAGCGGTAATACTGGCGCGGTGCTGTCCATTCTCGACAAGCAAGCGCCTGCTGATTCGGAGTTCGCCTCGAAGAAAGATCAGATTCGCGATACGCTGGTCCAGAATGAACAATCTGAACTGTTCGGTTTGTTTATGGCGAACTTGCGCGACCAGATGGAGAAGTCTGGCAAGATCAAAATCAATGAGCAAGAGATGAAGAGCCTCACCAAGCAGCAAGCCGCGGGGGACGAAGGAGAATAGTTCGCAAGTTCCATCGAGCTCGTGATCAGCGATTTGTCGCCAGCAAGTTGCCGCTTTTTTGAGAATTATCTAAGCTAGAAGCGTGGTTAAGTACGAACCCAATCTCGCTTCGTTCCGGATCATAGCCTCATAATTTAGATGGAAAAATAATCATCCATGTCATTCCCTCGCTCGACCGGAATTCTGCTCCATCCCGCTTCCCTGCCATCGCGCGGCGGCATCGGTGATTTTGGTCCGGCTGCTTACGAGTTTCTCGACTTTCTGGCATCCGCGCGGCAGGGCCTGTGGCAAGTTTTGCCTTTGGGACCGCCTGCGGATGGCAACTCTCCGTACTCTTCGACTTCAGCCTTCGCAGGCAATCCTCTGCTCGTGAGCCTGGAACGACTGGCCGAGCGCGGCTGGCTCGCTACATCAGAGTTAAATGCCCTTCCTAGTTCAAATGGCTGCATCGATTACGATCAGGTTCGAAAAGACAAGCTTCCTCTGCTTGAGCAGGCGGCCAACAAGTTTTCGCATTCTGCAGGCACCTCCGCGCGATCGCGGTTCGACCAATTCTGTGCTGAAAACGATTGGTGGCTTGAAGACTTTGTCCTCTACGACGCTCTGAGAAGCCGTTACGACAGGCGATCCTGGAATACCTGGCCGCTCGAGCTGGCACGTCGCGATGAGGCTGCCCTACAGACCGCACGTACCGAACTGACTTCCGAGATGGCCGTCGGCAGAGTAATCCAGTTTTTTTTCTACGAGCAGTGGCATGCCCTGCGTCTCCATTGCGCGGAAAAATCGATCCGTGTGGTTGGAGACATTGCCATCTTTGTGGATTACGATAGCGTCGACGTATGGGCACATCGAGAACTCTTTCGCTTGAAAGATAATCTGGAGCCCGTAGCAGTCTCAGGCGTGCCGCCGGACGCTTTCAGCGCCACTGGACAGCGCTGGGGAAATCCTCTATATGACTGGAACGTGTTGCGCTCGGAAGGCTACAAGTGGTGGGTGCAAAGGTTAGCGTGGGCAGCGCAGACTTGTGACTTCATTCGCCTCGATCATTTTCGCGGCTTCTCCCAGTTCTGGGAAATTCCTGCCAGCGAACCCACAGCAATAAACGGGCGTTGGGTTGATGGGCCAAAAGACGAACTATTCAACAAACTGCGCGAGGAGTTGGGAGGCCTGCCATTCTTTGCCGAAGATCTGGGCTACATTACTCCGGACGTGCACGCGCTCCGCGAACGCCTCCACATTCCTGGCATGGCGGTGTTGCAATTTGGTTTCGGTGATCCTGGAGCACACATGTATCTTCCGCACCGGCTCACCGCTGATCGCGTTGTCTATACTGGCACGCACGACAACGACACAACTTTGGGATGGTGGAATTCAACCGCAACCGAATATGAGCGTCGCGCCGCCAAGGCTTATGTGGGAACTTGCGAAGATGGCATCAATTGGGCTTTCATTCGTGCCGCGCAGGCATCGGTAGCGAGCTTCTCCGTGTTTCCTCTTCAGGATGCACTCGGATTAGGCAGCGAAGCCCGTTTGAACACTCCCAGCGTAAAGACCGGCAACTATCACTGGCGATACCAACCGGGATCTCTGACTCACAGCCTGGCAGAGCGTCTGGCGAATCTTGCCGAGGTTACCGACCGGCTTCCGCAACCAGTTCCAAAGCCTGCAAGTGAAGACTTCATTGCCTGATTTGTATAGGAACGTCCATGAAAAAAGGCGTAGGGCTCAAGACCATTTCGCCGTATCGGCTGTGGTCTTTATTGCCTCCGCTCGAAAATTCGCATCTGCCCGACTTGCTGATGTTCGCAGCGGCCATCGCTCTTTTCTACGGCGTCCTGGTCGTCGCCCGCACTTGGCTAGGCCCTTTCACCCCTGCGGTTGAAATTTCGCGAAGCCCGCTGGCGCTTCCCGCCTACGCCGGTCTGTCGCTCCTGCGCATTACGCTCGCGTACGCATTGAGCCTGGCGTTCACCCTAGTATATGGCTACGTGGCCGCCTACAACGCCAAGGCGGAGCGTTTCATGATTCCGCTGTTAGACGTTTTGCAATCGATCCCGGTGCTGAGCTTCTTACCCGGAGTGATGCTTGCTATGGTCGCGCTGTTTCCCAGTCGCCAGTTGGGCGTCGAACTGGGTGCGATCCTCCTTATCTTCACCGGACAAGTCTGGAATATGGCTTTCAGTTTTTATGCTTCGCTGAAGAGCATTCCCCACGAAATGCGCGAAGCCGCCAGCATTTATAAGTTCAACTGGTGGCAGCGCTTCACCGAGGTGGAATTGCCCTTCGCCGCGATAGGCCTGGTGTGGAATTCGATGATGTCAGTGGCCGGCGGATGGTTTGCACTGATGGCGTGCGAGATGTTCGTGCTTGGCTCTCGCGATTTCCGCCTGCCAGGACTCGGCTCCTATCTCCAAACCGCCGCCAGCGCCGGAGACACGCGATCAATTCTCCTGGGCGTCATTACCATGATCGCCGTCATCGTGTTGCTCGATCAATTTGTGTGGAGACCGGTAATCGCCTGGGCGGAGAAATTCAAAGTCGAGCAAGTGGAAAGCGCTGAAGTTCCGCGTTCATGGGTGCTCAATCTGCTACAGCATTCGCGCGCTCTTGCCCAACTGGAACAAAAGGCCATTTTCCCGCTTCGCGAATCTCTCATGTCGTATTTTTCGCGAAGGCACGCGGTGACCTCGGTCGCATCAGCATCACGTTGGAAAACTTACCTGTTCGGCATTCTCGGTATAGCCGGCCTTGGTCTTACCGGATACGCAGTAGTTCGAGTTGCGATCTTACTAACCGGCCTCGACCACACGGAAGTGACTGAACTGGGAAAAGGACTGGGCGCAACTTTCCTTCGTGTGATCGCGGCCTTGTTAATCGGCGCCGCATGGACCATCCCTGTCGGCGTGAAGATCGGTTTCAGTCCGCGATTAGCCCGCGTAGCGCAGCCGTTGGCACAGATCGCGGCGTCGGTTCCGGCCAATGCTTTCTTCCCTGTCATTCTGCTCATCCTGTTGCGCCTGGGATCGGGTCTCGGCATCGGTTCCATTCTCCTGCTCCTGCTGGGAACCCAGTGGTACATTCTGTTCAACGTGATCGCGGGAGCGATGGCGATTCCCACCGATCTGAAAGAAGCCTGCGCCGTGTGCCGCATCAGTGGCTGGCAGCGCTGGCGAAAGCTCATCCTTCCGGGAATCTTTCCTTATCTTTTGACCGGCATGGTCACCGCATCGGGCGGGGCATGGAATGCCAGCATCGTGGCCGAATATTTTCATTTCAAAGGACAGACTTTTTCTACCATCGGGCTGGGATCCACGATAAGCCGCGCCACAGACAGCGGAAATTACGACTTACTGATCGCCGCCACAATCGTGATGGCGGCCATGGTCGTAACGGTGAACCGATTGCTCTGGCGGAGGCTTTACCGGCTAGGAGAAACTCGTTTCCGGCTGGAGAGCTAAGAAAAAAGCCGGAATCTTTCGATCCCGGCTGCAGTTGGCTGGTCGCCCGGAAAAGTTTGAGGCGTTTGCGCGGCGTGAGCCAAGCGGGTGCCGCGCGCCGAAATCCTGAGCGTAGCGAAGGATCTCCCCGGATAGCAAACTCGTGTCGCTACGCGCTTCTTCGCGGACGCACCGTCAAATCACGCACCTGCGTCAGGATGCTCGACATCTGCATGCCATTCAGTTGGTTCACAAACGGCAGCATCTCCGCGACAAACGCATCCTGCGTCAACTCGCGAATCTCTTCCTGCCGATTGCGCTCGCCGCCACTGAGTAGATCGGGCACCGTCACTTCCAACGCACGCGCCAACCGTTCTAGCGAGGAAAGTGTCGGCGTTGCCTTTTCGTTTTCGATTTTGGAGACGTAAGTTCGCGGCACCGACATACGCGCTGCCAGTTGCCGCTGGCTCAGTCCATTGCGTAGGCGCATAGACCGAATTGAAGCAGCCAGGTGCAGATGCCCCCGACCATGGCCGTTGTTTGGTAAAATCTGCGGCGGTGGTGGCGCTAGAACTACTTCCGGCTCCTCTTCATCCAACGAGGCGTGGCAGCGGCGGCAAAGGTCGTTACTGGTGCGAAATTGAACCAGCAGGCAATGATCACAACGAACGACTTCCCTTGAATCTACTGGGGCAAGAGTAGTGGCCATCTAAGGTGTGGGAGGGCCAGAGCGGGCTTCTCCTGGAACCGAGTGAACCAAACTTGATACGGTTCCCAACCTGTTGCGTAATCTGCGGTACAACCCCTGTGGATGTCAAGCACAATCTGTGGAACAAAATCGAAGTATCCTATTAAGAATTCCAGAGGGCATCGATAACTATGATGAAATGGACAAGAAAACATGATTGATCGCGAAATGGCATGGGGGTTACTAACTGAGTTCACCAAGTCGGAAAGTTTGCGCAAACACGCTTTGGCAGTTGAGGCGTGCATGTGCGCGTACGCGCGGAAATTAGCCTCTGGTTCCCTTGAGGAAGAAGAACTCTGGAGCGTGGTAGGGCTGCTCCACGATTTCGATTACGACAAATATCCCAGCCTTGACGACCATCCATATAAAGGAAATGAAATTCTAAAAGAGCGAGGCTACCCGGAGGAAGTCCGCAAGGCGATCATGTCGCACGCCGATTACACCGGCGTCACGCGCGACACGCCGATGGAGAAAGCACTGTTCGCCTGCGACGAACTAGCCGGATTCATTACCGCAGTCGCGTTGATCAAACCGGGAAAATCGCTTGCCGAGGTAGATGCGAAGTCAGTTCGAAAAAGAATGAAAGACAAAGCCTTCGCGCGAAAAGTGAATCGAGATGACATCGTAAACGGCGCGGCAGGCCTGGGAGTCGACTTGGACGAACACATCACCTTCTGCATCGAAGCCCTGAAGCCAATCGCGGACAAGTTGGGCTTGGATGGAAGCGCCGCAGTGTAGGCGCGGACGTTCTCGCCCAGTGCGGACGCGGAAAAGTGTGTAGGGACGGCCTGTGTTGGGGGCGGGTCTCTGACCCGTCCAGCCGAGCGAAGCTCGCCAGAGCACGCTAAAGATTTTGAACTACCTGAGCGCGTCCGCGATCCTCCCACTCGCAATCAACTCCGCAATCCGCGCGAAATCCTGATACATCACCCGGTCTTTATCCATAGTCGGACACACCGATCGAATCGCAGCATAGGCCGCCTGTCCGCGCTTGCCGGTCTTAAGCGGAGCCACAAAGTCCAGCGCCTGCGCCGCAGCCATGGCCTCAATCGCCATCGCATTGCGTGCGTTTTCCACAATCCGTTTCAGCTTCAGCGATGCCGTCATTCCCATCGAGACGAAGTCCTCTTTATTACCAGAAGTGGTGATCGAATCCACCGACGCAGGATGAGCCAAAATCTTATTCTCACTTACCAGCGCCGCCGCCGTGACCTGCGGCATCATGAAACCAGAATTCAATCCCGCTCCCGCAGCCAGAAAGGGCGGCAGGCCTTCATTCAGCGCAGGATTGACCAACCGCTCCAGCCTTCGTTCCGAGATACCGGCCAGCGCGCTCACAGCAATGCCGAGAAAATCCAGGGCAAACGCAACGGGCTCGCCGTGAAAATTTCCGCCGGAAATCACTTCGCCTTTGCCATCCGCCTGCTTCGGGTCGTTCACAAAAACCAGCGGATTATCCACCGCCGAGTTAACTTCAATCTCGATGACGCCACGGCAATAGCTCAGCGTGTCGCGCACCGCGCCGTGTACTTGCGGGATGCATCGCAACGAATACGCATCCTGCACGCGTCCGCAGTCGCGATGCGATTCCCGAATCTGGCTGCCTTCAAGCATCCGTCGTAGGTTTTGCGCAGTCTTAATCTGACCCCGGTGCGGACGTGCCATTTGAATACGCTCATCGAAGGCCGCATCCGTTCCCCGTAACGCATCAAGCGTCATCGCGCCAAGCACGTCTGCCGTATCGACCAAAGTCTCTGCCGCGAGGAGCGCCAAGGTTCCAACCGCCAGCATGCCTTGCGTCCCGTTAATGAGCGAAACCGCCTCCTTGGCCTCAAGCACCAACGGTTTGACTTGGGCGCGTCTCAACCCATCCGCCGCTGGGATGCGAATGCCCTGCTCATTCACGCATTCCCCTTCGCCAATCAGCGCCAGTGCAAGATGGGCCAGAGGCGCTAAATCACCGCTTGCGCCTACGCTGCCCTGCGAAGGAACAAACGGCGTGACTCCGCGGTTAAGCATCTCGCAAAGCGCGTCAATGGTCTGGGCGCGCACCCCGGAGAATCCCTTGGACAAAGAATTCGCGCGCAACAGCATCATGGCGCGAACCTCAGACGCTGCCAAAGGCAGCCCGACCCCAACGGCGTGCGATCGCACCAGGTTGACCTGCATCTCCCGAATCTGTTCACCCGCAATGCGCACATCGCTCAGTTTGCCCACGCCGGTCGTGATCGCATAGGAAACTTTGTCGCTTGCGACCAGCGTATCCACCACAGCACGGGCACGGTCCACGACTGCCCGGGCATCCGCAGCGAGCAGCACAGGACGCCGTTCGGTCGCGACTTCCCGGACCTCTTCCAAGGTCAAATCGTTGCCGTTAATATGAAGTGCTTTCAAGAGATTTTCAGTCGGCCTTCAAATGAATTATTCTCAGGCTTCCATATCCATCGCTGTGCGAAACGCAGCCACATATTTCTGTGGCAGCGAAATTTTTTTCATTTCCCGATCAACCACTATGTGTGTGGTGTCGCCTTCAGCCAGCAGGGTTCCGTCATCGGCGCGCATTAGTTCATATTCGAATTGAATCAGAGATTCGCGAATGTACTTCAAACGCGTCCGCACGATGATCTCGTCGTCATAACGAGCCGGAGCCTTATATCGGCAGCGTGCGTCGATAACCGCGATGCCGCAGCCATCTATATCCTCCATGTCACGGTATGAAAAACCCAGTTGTCGCAGCAGTTCCACGCGTCCGATTTCGAACCAGACGAAATAATTCGCATGGTAAACCACGCCCATCTGGTCAGTTTCGGCGTAGCGAACGCGCAACCGGGCCTGATTGACCACCGGGCGGTGGTTGTCGCTTCCGCTCATTCGCCGCTCCATCGCGGCTTGCGTTTTTCAAGAAATGACGAGATGCCTTCGCGAAAATCGGATGTGGCTCGGATGGCTGCATTCTCTTTCACCGCCGACCGTATCTGCGCATCAAGTTCACCGCGCGCGTAATCGCTGAGCAGACGCTTAGTAGACAAGAGCGACGCCGGACTGTTCTCCAAGAGTTGCAACGCCAACGCTCGGGCACGCGCCATCAAGTCTTCCGCAGCAACGATCTCGTTGATCAAGCCGATACGATGAGCTTCATTGGCCTCAATGATTCTGCCCGTGAGCAACAGATCGCGAGCTTGTTTCTCCCCGATTTGCCGCAGCAGAAAAGTCGAGACGATTGCCGGCACGAATCCAATTCGTACTTCCGTGTAACCAAACTTCGCTTCGGGCACAGCCAGCGTGAAGTCGCACAGGGTGGCCAATCCGCAGCCGCCCGCGATCGCTGCCCCGTTAACTGCCGCGATCGTCGGCCGGGGAAAGTCGTAAAGCGCCCGGAACAACTGCGCCATAGTTTCAGAATCTTCCAAACTTTGCGCCGCCGAACGTCCCGTCAAAGCTTTCAAGCTCTCTAAGTCCATCCCCGAGCAAAACGCTTTCCCTTCCCCGGTGAGAATCAGCGCCAGCGCGGATGAATGAGCAGCCTCGTCGAGTGCTCCAAGCAATTCCTCAATCAATTCGTAGCTGATGGCATTGCGTTTTTCTGGGCGGCTCAGCGTGATGGTAGCGATGCTCGCGTCGTGAGAAAGACGGAGTGTTTTATAGTCCATATCAGTCGGCCGCCGCTGAAGTTGAGTAGCGCGCGCCAATCTCCGCCGTAGCCCGCAATAACACATCGAGAGGCTTCAGCGACGGTAAGATCGCGCCGCGCGCAGCCAAGGCCGTTAACACCTGCTCGGTCGGAATATTGCCCACCAGCGCATCCTGAGCAAACGGACATCCACCCAAGCCGCCCAGTGCGGAATCAAATCGTCGGCAGCCAGCATCATACGCAGCAGTTACTTTCGCCGCGGCCTGATCAGGCCGACTGTGCAGGTGTACGCCGATTTCCAGATAGTCGTACTTTGAAATCACCGACGAAACCACTTCACCAATCTGCGCCGGCTCCGCCATACCAACCGTGTCGGCCAACGAAATCATGCGCACGCCGTAAGATTCAAGCAGGTCGACAGCGTCCACAACTTCGCCAACATTCCATTGGTCGCCGTACGGATTTCCAAATGCCATCGAGACATAAACCGCAGTATCGAGGCCAGCGTCTTCACCTTTGTCTTTGATTTTTTCCAGTTGATCGATGGCTTCGTCAAGCGTCTGGTGCTGGTTGTTCCGCAAGAAAGTCGGCGAAACCGAATAAGGGAATCCGAGCGTACGCACGGAGTTCGTGCTGATGGCCCTCTGCGCGCCCTTCTCGTTTACCACAATGCCGATAATCTCAACATCGTCCGGAGGATCGAGCTCTTTCGCGACTTCCTCCGAGTCAGCCATCTGCGGTACAGCCGCAGGCGATACAAACGACACGGCGTCAATGTGCTTGAATCCAGCGCTCATCAGAGTCCGCAGATATTCCACCTTGATGTGCGTAGGAATTATCCCTTTCAGCCCTTGCCAGGCATCCCGCGGACATTCGACGAGTTTGACGGCTTCCGACATTTCAAAACCTGGGCCACCGATTTGCGCGGATTTTCACGGATGAGTTCATTTAATTATCGGTGGAGATCCGTGGAAATCCGTGGCTATGTTTGCAAAACTCCTACCTTAAACTCCGGCACCTCCGGATTCAGCGCGGCCGCTTCAAGCGCCTGAGTAATCGCGTCTCGCGTTTCTGCTGGATCAATAATCTTGTCGATCCACAGCCGTGCCGCGCCATATCGCGGATCCGTCTGCTCGTCGTAGGTGCGCTTCGTTGCCTCGTAAAGCTCTTTCTTTTCCTCTTCGCCTAACTTTTTCCCGCCACGCTCCAATTGCTTCAGCTTGATTTCCACCAAAACGCTCGCGGCCGAATCGCCGCTCATCACCGCATAACGCGCCGTAGGCCAGGCAAACACGAATCGCGGATCATACGCCTTGCCGCACATCGCATAATGCCCCGCGCCAAAGGATCCGCCCACAATCACTGTAATCTTGGGCACAACCGAATTCGCAACCGCGTTCACCATCTTCGCGCCCGCTTTAATGATGCCGCTCCATTCCGCATCGCGGCCCACCATGAATCCGTTCACATCGTGGAAGAAAACCAGCGGAATCAAATTCTGGTTGCAATCCATGATGAAGCGCGCAGCCTTCTCCGCGGATTCCGTATAAATTACGCCGCCAAATTCCATCCGCTTGTGGCCTTCGTGGTCGGTGGCCTGCGCATGGAGTTTTTGATTGGCAACAATTCCCACAGCAAATCCGCCAATACGCGCGTAGCCGCAGATCAGAGTCTTGCCGTACTCGGGCTTGTATTCATCAAAGCGGCTGCCATCCACGATGCGGGCAATGATTTCCTTCATATCGTACGGGCGCCCCGGAGAAGAATCGTAGATCCCGTAAATTTCTTCTGCAGCCAGTGCCGGCTCTTCCGGTTTCTTGCGGTCCCACGGAGATTGCCGCCGGTAGCCCCACTTCTCGACGATGGCTCGAATTCGCGCCAGACAAGCTTCGTCATTCGGTTCGCGAAAGTCCACCGTGCCGCTGATCGCCGAGTGCATAGCCGCGCCGCCCAACTCTTCAGCCGACACCTTCTGCCCAATCGCCGCCTGCACCAGCGCCGGACCAGCAAGAAAAAGCCCGCTCCCGTCGGTCATGAGAACGTGGTCACACATCACGGGAAGGTATCCGCCGCCCGCGACGCACATTCCCATAATCGCCGCGATCTGCGGAATCCCCATCGCAGACATCACTGCGTTGTTGCGAAACACGCGCCCGAAATCGTCGGTGTCTGGAAACACATCCTCTTGCAACGGAAGAAACACGCCGGCAGAGTCGACCAGATACATAGTCGGAATTCGATTTTCAATGGCAATGTTTTGCGCCCGGATAACTTTTTTCGACGTCATGGGAAAGAATGCTCCAGCTTTCACCGTGGCATCGTTGGCGATAATCATCACCAGTCTGGTATGGATCCGCCCCAGTCCGGTTACGACTCCGGCCGATGGCGCCCCTCCCCACTCTTCGTACATTCCATAAGCTGCGAACGAGCCGATTTCAAAAAAGCTGGCCGGGTCTACCAACAAGCTGATGCGTTCGCGGGCCGTCAGCCGGCCCTTGTTGTGCTGGCTTTCAATCGCTTTTGCCCCGCCGCCCTCGCGGATTTTCTCTTCCTCATTGCGCACCTGCGAAACCATGTCGGCGAGAAAGCGCATGTTGGCTTCAAAGCGCGCAGAGGTCGCGTCCACGCGCGTTTCGAGAACGCTGGAAGTCGAGGGCGTACTGAATTCGATTCGGTCGGCCATGAAAGGAACAGCGAGGAACCACTTACGGTATAACAGCGCAGCGTCGCGACGCAAACTTAGACGCAGCTTTCGGCATTCAAGTAGTCGCTAATCCGGATGGTCTGCCTGATTGGGATTTAAAGCAGAAGAGTATCGCGGAAATCAGGGTTCTAGATTTACGTTGAACCCGTAGGCCTTCAGCAAGTCCGGAGGAACGTATTTGTCGTCTTTATTTCGCAGCACCCACTCCCGCAATTCGGGCGAGCTTTGGTACTGTTCCGGCGAAAGCTTGAGCGAGTCAACGATTCTTTCAAACGAACTCTCTGAGAAGGCGCGCGCGTTATTCGCTGCCAGCTTGGCAGATCTCGAAGTTCCATGCTGGGATGACATCAATGCCCCCGTTCCTACGAATTATAGCTGCTCGGCGCCGTCTATTCGTCACCGAACGCTGTTTGGTGATGTCAAGCTGCTTGTGTAAATAGGTTGAGGGTGCGAGTTTTCCATTCTAGATTGAATCTCTGGAAGATGGAATAGATGATGCGATCCACGCTCTGCACATTCACGAAGCAGACCATGGGCCGGGTTCGCCTTCGCACTTCTACGAAGCAGCGCTCGATCACGTTGGTCGTGCGCACTTTCTTCCATAAATGACGGGGCAAGGCGAAGAACGACAACAGTTCCGGCAGGTCGCGCTCCAGGCGCCGCACCATGGGTCCGTAGTCTCGCGACCAGCGCGAGCGGAAGCGACGAAAGGCGGCTTGCGCCTGGGTGCGGCTGTCGGCCCGATAAATGGCCTGCGCTCCCCGCTTCACTTCGTCGTAATCGCGTTTGCGCACGTGCTCTAAAATATTGCGCATCTTGTGCACCCAGCAGCGTTGATGCGCCACCCGCGGATAAACCGTCTGGATCGCGGCCGCCAGGCCGGGACAGCCGTCGGTGACGATCAGCAGCAACTTTTTACCCTCCAGTCCGCGGCGGTACAAATCTTGCAGCAGCCCCTCCCAGTCGGCCTGACTCTCGCCCCGGCTGCGCAGAAAGGCCAGCAGATGGCGGGTGCCGTCCTGGCGCACCCCGTAGGCCACCAGCATGTGCACCCGCTTGCGCCCCGCGGGACGCCGCATGCGCAGGCTCACCCCGTCCAAAAACAGATACGCGTAATCGTCGCTCAGCCGCGCCTGATGGAACTGCCGCACCATCTCGTCCAGCGAGCGGGTAATGCGCGACACGGTTTGCGGACTTACCGTTTCTCCCGTCAGCGTGGCTACCACCCGGCCTACCTGCCGGGTGGAGATGCCGCGCAGAAAGGCTTCGCGAATCATCACCGTCACTTCTTCCGCCCGGCGCTGAAACTTCTTCACCACCTCCGGCAGAAACCCCCGCTTGCGGCTGCGGGCAACCCGCAAGCGCAGCACCCCAAAGCGGGTCACGAAACTGCGCCAGTAATATCCGTTGCGATAATCCTGGCGCTGCTCTGACCGCTGGTAGCGCCGGCTCACCATGTACAGATCGCGCTGCCGCTCGCTCAGCTGCTGAAAAAACTTCTGCGCCGCCTGCTGCACTCGGCCCTGCAGATCGCCCCAGAAACTCTCCTGCAACTCCGCTACAAAATGTTGGAAATGCTCAGTGATCGGTGTTACTTTCGCCATCGGGTGTAGGTCTCCTTTTTGGAAAGGCTTTAGCTTGTGAGGCCAAAGCCAACTTACACCCTCTCGCTTTTTACACAATCGAATTTACGTCACCCGCTGTTTCTACAACTGTGAAGAATCGGTAACAATTCTGACAGAATGAGGTCTGCTTGTGCAATGTCAACAGGTTCGTTCGCATCTATCTGACGCTATCCAGCACCTTTCGCGAAATCGCCGTCACTAACCTGCGCGGACTGAATCGTACTGACTCTGCCAGCACCCAGTTGCGGAACCCCGAGATCACCATCACTCTACCAGCCATGAGCCCACGGTAGCCGTCGCGTGCGACGGCGTCGGCGGTCATCGGGCGCAGCTTCTTGAAAAGCAGCGTGTTCTCCAGTCCGGCGCGACCCTGGAAAGCGGTGTCAGTTGCTCCAGGACATAGGCAAGTCACCGTTACACCGGTTCCGTGCAATTCATTCGCCAACGCTTCGGAAAACGAAATCACATAGGCCTTGGTCGCATAGTAAACGCTCATGAGTGGGCCAGGCTGAAATCCCGCCGTGGAAGCCACATTCAAGATCTTGCCGGAACGGCGTTCGACCATCGGCCCGAGAAAAAGTTTGGTGAGATAAGTGAGAGCAGTGATGTTGAGTTGAATCTGTCCTAAGGTATCTTCCCCCGAAATGTTCGCAAACTCGCCAAGCACCCCGTAACCTGCGTTGTTTACGAGGATATCCACCACAATGCCCTCGCGTTGCAGTTCGTTGAAAAGGAATTGAGGAGCAGAAGAAACCGTAAGGTCAAGCGGAACAGCTTTGGCCGATATGCCAAATTCTCGCTGCAGCTCATCGGCAACTTGCGTGAGCTTGCCAGCGCTGCGCGCAACCAGCACCAATTTGTAACGGTCTTTGGCAAACAGCTTGGCGAGTTCGTAGCCTATTCCGTTGGACGCGCCGGTGATCAATGCAGTCTTGTTCATCACTCACTGATGTTACCTCGCAATCTAAGTCACCGAAACCACTGCCGCACCGAAGTCGACAGTTCCACCCAGTAAGATTGCAAGCGATTGCTCAGCGTGTCCGGCTTCGTCATATCAAAACCGCCACGCGGGGTGCGCAGCGCAGGGCTGTAGCCCGCGGGTAACTCAAACACAGACGCATCGAGAGCCGCTTCAGAGAACTCGACCAGCTCAACTTTCGAAATAGTGGTTTGACCTGCTTCAGTTCGATGGGTCGTTTCTTCGATAGCGTATCCGCGAGACGCTGTACCCAGTCGCTTGATCTGCATGCGGTCGCGCTTGCCCGATGCTGCCGCCAGGTACCCGACCGTGACACCGCTTCTGGATTCGTAGCAGCCCAATCCGGCCAAGTCCATGTACCAGCCGTCCACTTCCGTGAGGCCTGGTTGCATCACGGCTCCGGGACCAGGCTCGACCTTGGTCGTCGTCTTCACATGGTGCAATTCGTAGGTTCCCATTTTGCGGCGTTCGCCAGTGTCGACTGTGTCGATGGTGACGGTGACGTCGGCGCCGGTTGTTTCCTCATGTGAAGTAGGGCGAGCTCGTTTCATGCGCTCTGCCCAGTCCTCAATGGGAAAAGTCGCATAGGTCTTCTCCTTGTTATTCACGTTAAAGCGGAGCTTCGTGTCGCATTGCGTAATCGTTAAGGTGTCCACGCGGCTCGCCATGTTCTGCATCACGTGCTCACTGCGTTGGCGGGCTCCTTTGAGATAAAGCGTCTCCTCGCTGGAATACCTGCTGCCACTGGTGCTGCGAGTCTTGATGGTAAGGTCGGGGAAGTTCGGAATCACTAGCCTGGGCAATTGCTCAGGGACGGTCAATATCAATAGCGAGAGGAGACAGAGAGTGGAGGGACCCAAATTCGCATCCTCCTCTTTATGGCATTCCGAGAGCCGAAGCGGCGAGCAATCCGTTCGCCAAAACCTCAGATCCCACGCTCGCTCGGGATGACAAACTTGTTTGTAGAGACGTAAGGTAGCCTCTACACTCCAGCCATAGCTGGCTCAACCTCGTAGATCGAGTACCACGAGGTTGCGGCCTTCAGCCGTTCATTCACGTTATTAATATTTTTCACGCCTTCGGTTTGCAGCCATTTGCGGAAGGCCTCCGCGCCCTGCTTCGCATAAATCGGAATTCCGTCTTTCCAGGTTGCCCGGCCACACAAAACTCCGTTGAACTTCACGCCTGATTCTCCGGCGAGTTCGAGGGCTTCCGTGAACTCGGCGTTGCTCACGCCCGCCGACAAATAAATAAACGGTTTAGTGGTGATTCCTGCCGCTTTCAGGAACAGGTCCGCAGCTTCTTTCTTGGTGTAGGCTTTTTGGCCGGCGTAAGCCTTAGCGCCTTCGACAAACTTCATATTCACCGGCACTTCAACTTTCAGCACGTCGACGCCGTAGCGAGGCTTGCTGAACTCGCGCATGCTCTCCGTAACGATCTGCGGCTTTTTCTTGGCGTAGTCGAAACCTTTTTCGTCTGCGCCTTCTTCGTAGCCGACAAATTCCAGAAAAAACGGGATATCGTTGGCACGGCATTCGTCGCCGATACGTTCGACCCACGCATGTTTTTTATCGTTGACGTCCTTGGGATCGAAGGGCGTGTAGTAAAGCAGAATCTTGACGCAATCGGCACCAGCTTCTTTCAAACGTCGCGCCGACCAATGATCGAGCAAGTCGCCGAGGCGGCCGGGCCCGGTTTTGTCGTAGCCCGTCTTTTCGTAGGCCAGCAGCAAACCGGCGTTTTTGGCGCGGCGCTTGGCTGCGGGCAATCCCCATTCGGGATCGAGCAGGATCGCGCTCGCGTGCGGAGTGAGCACTTCGGTGACCAGCGACTTGAATTCTTCCATCAGGGCAGCACTGACTTCGCCGCCTTTTTCCTTGGCCAAAGATTTCTGCAGGGAACCGCGTTGGTCCATGGCGGCAGCCGCAATGATGCCGCGTTCGGTGGATACTCTCTTAAGTCCAGCCAATTTTCCGGGACTGAGTTTCATAAGATGCCTCCGTGATTATTTAAGCTCATGATGCAATGAATTCTGAGAGCACCCAATTGTAAACCCAAAGTGAGAGTCGCCCAAGAATCCGAGAAAGGATCGTGGCCACATCCGCTGGCTGCAGGGAGTTGGTCGCGGAGCCGAGAGTCGGTTCCGGAGAATTGGGGATGGCTCGCTGAAATCCAGTTTGCCTTCGATGCTGTTTCTTGCAATTAGCTGGGGACCCCCTCCCCCCTGATCTTTTGGAATCATGGGATTAGGACCGGACTGCGGCCAAGATCTTTGAGGAATAAGGGGTTATAAGCAAAATATTCCGAACAAAGGAGTTAGCGCTTTTTTAATATCTATTAGATTAAAACACATTTATATGATTATCTAAAAGTTAGACTGAAGTCAAGCGAAGAATGGGGAAGGCTCGCGGGTATTCCCGTTTTGATTCCGCACGAATAAAGGCGGTGAAAGGAGGGCGGAGCCGACGACGGAATGCGCTGGTGACCTGCCGATTACGAATTCGCGGGATTGACGGGACAGTGAATTTTTCTAGGGACTGCGAATCGCTGCGCGAGGACTTAGCGTTTAGTGCGTTCCGCGAACGCGTCAATGGCTGCGAAAAGCGAGCGTATCTTCTCTTCGTCCGCATTCACATGGGTCGCGTACTCACGAATATCATCCCTGAGCGCCTGAACGATCGAGATTAGGTTCGCCGCATCGAGTCTGTACTCAAAGTGGGTCTCAAAATGTGGTCTGTAACTTTCACTTGGGCGTGAGAAGCTCAGCCAGTGTCGTTGCTGGCCAGGTCCGACTGCAAAATAACAGGAATCTGAATTCACTGAGGGGGGGCCGCCCATGCTGCTGTACTCGTTGAATCTTGCGCCGACTAACGCAACAATCGGAAAGCCTTGCGCTTCTTTTCGTAAAAGAGCCAAACACGTAGCATCTTTTACACTTTCCCAACGACTAGCGGGACGTGAAAGCTCAACTGCAAGTTCCTTGGGCAGCATCACCTTCCCGCTCCGCGGCAGCAACAGGACCTCGCCCAATGAGTCTCTCTTAACACCACGTAGCTCGAAAAGGCGATTCTGGCTTGCGAACGCCTGAAGTCCGGCTACTAATTGCGTCAGTTTGCCCCAATAGTCAAAAGCATCTAACGACGGGGCCGGGAGCATGAGCAGACTTAATAGCTCTAGGTCACCTTTCACAATCGCCGCATCACCAGGATCTAATTCTTCGCTGATACTGCGCTCGATCTGCTTCGTGTCCGCTTGCGGTGCCTTTTCAGCGCGGGTGAGAATCTCCTCGACTCGATCTGGGGTCTTCTTGTCTTTGAATCTGTCGCGACCAACCTTGTACCCTTCCATTAGAAGGCGCAGAGCGGAAATGATCAAGTCGGGAGTAAGGTGTTCGAACACAATAGATCGTCCTCTTTCCATAGTGATCGTACGATGAGAGAGGGGTAGCGAATTCATGGCGCTCACGGGAGAGCAGATTAGACGCATTAAGAAGATGAAACACGACGATTTGATTGCCAACGCCCAAACCGAAGATTTGGCCGTCGTTGTAGAGGCGTCTTTGCGACTGCACAGGGCTACAATCATTCTCAATCTCGTCCTCATCGTATTGACAGCGGCCTTGGTCTATTTCACTTACGGGTTGCTGCATTACGCCACGCCGGCAAGTCAAACAGTTGTGCCTAAGAGCCAAGCGCGGACGCGGGGCCCGGCCTATTTCAGATTCCCCTAGCAAGAGAAGTTTCTGCTGTTGACCGTGACCCGCGGTTGCCTGAACCGCGCCTCGCTGTGTGCGATTGGACTGACAGGCGATAGACAATGTCCCGTTGCTGTCCGAAGACAGGCCGGGAGAGGCCCGACGTCTCCGTGATTAGACCACCAGACTCGCCAAATTTGATTCTGGGGGTAGTCTGCATTTCGCGTTTTTGCGAAGGGCGAGGGGCGTCCTGGCATTGCGGGAAAAGAAGCAATCTCGCTGGTTTGAAATGGTGCACGCGAGACTCCCCTTCGGCTTCGCTCGGGGCAGGCTCTCGCCCCGCTAGTGAAAACGCGGGGCTTCGGAACGACCCTTCATCAAACACCCAACTGACCCACCACTTGCTTCCTTGCGGCGCTTGACAGTCCCGTCACATAAGACTAGGGTTGGGACTGAGGTGGTTTCCACCTTCTCCTCATTTCAGGTCCCCTGAACTAAGTCAGTCCATCTGAAGTTTTCTTTCTTAGCAACCCCAACCTAAGGAGGTTGCCTATGTTTGCACGCAATGTATCGATTCATCTGAAATCCAATATGCTCACCGATTACACCCGAACATTTGAGCAGGACGTCCTGCCTTTGCTTCGTAAACAGAATGGTTTCAAGGACGAAATCACCTTCGCTGGTCCCGGCGTCGCTGATGTGACTGCAATCAGTCTGTGGGAAAACAAGAACGATGCCGAAGCGTACAACACCAACACCTATCCGCAAGTGTTGAAGACGCTGGCAAAATTCATAGAGGGAACGCCCGTGGTTCGCAATTCTGAGGTCGTCACCTCGACTCTGCACAACATCGCTGTTCCAGTAGCGGCGTAAGAGTGTGAGCTTTTCCTGCGGAAGGCGGTTAACTCCGCCTTCCCGGCTTACAGATCACCGGCGGTGGAGTTGATACTCCGTGCATTCCTGAGCTGTCGGCCGAAGCCCCGCGTGCAATTTGGTTGTCTATGAGAGGAAACCCTGCCGTCTTACCTTTTCCACTGCCGCGATTGTCTGAAGCCCTTCACCAAGCAGTTGAGTTCTTACGATAACGATCAGGGCGGCCTGGTTTGCCCAATCTGCGGGAGCAATAACGTGGAGGAGCAGTCGTCACTTTTCTACCCGCTTACTTTCAAGAAGGGTGCTTGATTAAGGAATATACTTCTGAAACCTATCCTGTGTTTTCATAGATCGCGAGAAAAACAAATCTTTTCGTACGCCTCTTACTAAAGTTAATTACTTCCTTGTGTGAGTAAGTCCGCGGGCGAGGGCGCCCGCGCCACACTTGCCAAACCCGTCAGGCACCGAATCTCTCCGCGGCGCGCGCTCTGGCTTTGGCAGCTTCTTCTTCGCGATTCTTCGGCGGTGCGCTGGTTTCGAGCGATCGCAACAGACGATTCGAGATGGCCGTGACATCCTCGATAGCAGCCAGAAATATCTCTTCGTTAGCCTTCGACGGTTGGTTGAAGCCAGTAATTTTTCTTACGAACTGCAGCGAAGCCGCTCGAATCTCTTCCTCTGTGACCGGTGGATCGAAGTTGAAAAGCGTTTTAATATTGCGGCACATTGTAATTACCTCAGCGAGAAGCCAATAGATCCCGAGACCCGAGACCCCTGGTCACCTTATCTTAATCATTTTCGGCGTCATTTTCGGCTTTTTTTTGAAATCCGGGACAGTATCATTTCGCGCGAAAACCCGCAACCAGAGCGCGGTTGACATTTCACGTGGCTAAAGTAGAATGCACCACGTCGATGGATCGTTTACCAGATTGCTTCCTGAATTCTTATAACAATCAGTCACTGCCGAGGTTTTTAAAATGAGACGCGCCGGGTTCATCTCCGTCATCATCCTTTCTTTGATTCCATTTTCGTCTGCTCAGCGCATAGCAGCGGCTGATGCGTGGTCTCAGTTGGCCGAGTTGACTCCTACGAAACGGGCCAATCAGGACTGGTTTGGTGTTTCCGCAGCGGTGAGTGGAAATACGACGGTCATCGGCGCGTTCGATGCGAACATCGAAAACACCGGTGCCGCTTATGTGTTTGTGAAACCGTCCAGCGGATGGGGAAACATGACGCAGACAGCGACGCTTACACCATCGGACGGCGGCGAAGGATTTGGCACTTCGGTAGCCATCAGCGGCAACACGATCGTAGTGGGCGCGGCTAATGCGTCCAACGAGTATGGTCGCAGTGGCGCGCAAACTCAGGGCCCCGGAGCTGCCTACATATTTGTGAAACCGGCATCCGGATGGAAAAATATGACCGAAACGGCCAAGATCACCGCGAGTGATGGAGTCGGCGGCGATGCGTTTGGTTACAACGTCTCGATCAGCGGGAACACCGTCGCAGTCGGGGCGCTCTTCGCGCACAGCGGAGCAGGCGCGGCTTACATCTTCGTTAAACCAACGCATGGCTGGTCCAAGATGACCGAGACGGCCGAACTCACTGCGTCCGATGCCACCACTTTCGACAACATGGGCGCGGTCGCGATCAGCGGCAACACTGTGGTTACGGGCGCCTACGGTCACAACAACTTTACCGGCGCGGCTTATGTTTTCGTCAAGCCTACTTCAGGCTGGAAAAACATGACGCAGAGCGCTGAGATCAGTGGTAAAAAGGCCAATCGAATTTACGGATTTTCAGTCGCAACCGACGGCAAAATTGCGATTGTGGGAGCTGTAGGAGCGAATAACGGAATAGGCGCAGCGTTCATCTACGCGAAACCGAAGGCCGGTTGGAAGAATACTTCGAAGTTCACTGCCGAACTTACCGCTTCGAGTTCATCGCAGGTAAGCGGATTGTCACAAAGTATGTCGATCAGCGGCAAAACCGTTGCGCTCGGAGCGCCCGGAACAACGGTCGGATCAAATTCTGGCCAGGGAGCGGTATTGGTGTATGTTGAGCCAGCGACAGGCTGGAAGACCAGTTCGAAGTTTGCTGCGGAATTGACCGCCTCAGACGGTCAAGCCAACGACGGTCTGGGCGTGTCCGCAGCCGTGAACGGGAGCACGATCATTGGCGGAGCGACCAAGAGTGGCCCACCGGGAGAAGCCTACGTTTTCGGGAAGTGATCCTACTGCCGCAGCGTCAGCGTGCCGAGCATGGCTTGTTGCTTCGCGATCAGCGACTGCACGCCTTGTCCGGCGAGCGTGATCATTCTTGCCAGTTGTTGTTCATCGAACACCTGGTGCTCGGCCGTAGCTTGTACTTCGACCAGCTTGCGGCCGGCGGTCATTACGAAATTCATATCCACGTCAGCGCGGGAATCTTCCTCATAATTTAGGTCGAGCAGAATTTCGCCGTCGACAATGCCTACGCTCACCGCGGCTACGAAGTCACGGAGTGGAGCTGAAGTCAGGGTTCCGGCATCGACCAACTTTTCCAGCGCCAGGCCGAGAGCAATGAACGCGCCGGTGATTGAAGCAGTACGGGTGCCACCGTCCGCTTGAATTACGTCGCAATCGATCCAAATCGTGCGCTCTCCGAGCCGGACCAAGTCTGTGGCGGCTCGCAGCGAACGTCCGATCAGGCGCTGAATTTCGTGAGTGCGTCCGCTGGATCGTCCCTTACTCACTTCACGCGCCGTACGGGTCAGAGTGGCTCGCGGGAGCATGCTGTACTCGGCGGTGATCCAGCCTTTGCCGCTGTTGCGCATGAACGACGGAACCGTTTCTTCGATGGATGCGGTACAGATGACGCGAGTGTTGCCGACCTCCATCAAGACTGAGCCCTCGGCGGTATTGATGAATCCAGGCACGATGTTCACCGGACGCATCTGGTCGGGAGCTCGCTTGTCGGAACGGTAAAACATATCGGGCGATTGTAGCACCCGGATGGTAGGAGAGCGGCGAGCAATCCCCGCCCGACTTTTGGAACGGCATGTCATCACGAGCGAAGCGAGGGATCTGGGTTCTTGCCTGCGCCAGGATGACTGCGTGGTACCAGCAAAACCCAGATCCCTCGCAAGCTCGGGATGACTGTGATAAGCCTTTGGTCGAAAACGCACGGGCGAGGACGCCCGCGCCTACACTGTTTACTGCGTGTTTTGTAATTGCGCTACGGCGCGGGTTACGGCGGGTACATCGTAGAAAATTGAAAGGTCAGCGTGCCCGGCCAAGGTGTCACGCTCCCTTCCCTCGACTAGAAACTTTACGCGAGTGATGCCGGGAATGTTTGCTGACAACGTCTGCACCAACGAAACTACAGTCAAATCTTCGACGAGCACGCCGGAGCGATGGCTATCCGCGAGAACCGCATTCAAGTCAACGATCGCGAGTCCCGGTTCGACGAGATAGACATCGCGAATCTCCGAACCGGGGGCTAACGGATGCGGGGAAAACTTATCTTCATATATGTTGACCAAAGAGCGCAGGATTTCCGCCGCGCGCTCCTGGCGTCCAACCGGAAGAGTGACCCGAACCAATTTTGGGCGCACAACTCCGACGTCATCATAGGCAACATAGACTGTTACCTGCTCGGTGGCGCCAGAGACCGGCGGCGCAACCGGCTGGGCGTTCGTCTCGGGAGTTGGCACGCGATCCACGCGTCCGCGCACCTGCCAGACGTACATACTCATTCCAAACGCCACGACGAGCAGAACAGTCACGCCGAAGATCAGGTGGCGAGGAATCATGGTCGAGCCTCCAGCTTGTCGCGAATGTTCGCAAGCCCGGCGGCGATTGCGCTGGCGATGAATTGCTGATAAGTGGGCGAGTTGATCTCAGATATGTCGTCGGCTGGAGGCGAGACTTCCACGGCGAGCGCCGCCGTAGTGATGTTGTTCAAGGGCCGGAGCGGCGTGATCAGAGAGCGCGCCCTGATCTGCTTATTTTGCAACTCTGCCACTAAACTGGCTCCAGCGGATTGGCTAAGCAACTGGAACGCAGCCTGAGCCGCATCCCAACTAAGAAATGGGCCGCGACTTTCTGTGTCGGTGGGAACAAGCGCCGTATAAACGCGAACGCCTTCACCCTGCGATGCAGCGTGCAAACAGATATAAATCGTTGCATGAGCTGAATTCGTAAGGCTGGCGCGCTGATCCAGGCTCAGCGTCGTGTCGCTGTCGCGCAGGAGCAAGGTCGCGAGCCCGCGCGTTTCAAGTTCTTGCCGCAAGCGGCGGCCGAAGGCGAGAGTCACATCTTTTTCCGCGAGTTGCGCACTGAGCGAGGCGCCTCGGTCTTCGCCTCCATGACTGGGGTCCACGACAGCGAAATAACGCCGAGTAGCGGGAGCGCCGGCCATAAGCGGCGGCGCGAAACTGCTAGGCGGCCGCGGCACCGGGGGAGGCGACTGAACCTGAGCAGCAACTTGTGGAACCGGCTCGATGACAATGGTTCGTCCATTGTTAGCGAAGGTCGCCATCAGCGGCACCGTCGCCGAAACTACCAGCGCAGCCGACCCATTATTTTCCTGAAAACTGGCTGAAGGAATGATCTTGCTGTCGAAGGTCAGAGCCTGCGATCCGGGCGCTACCACGGCTTCATGGTTGAATGCCATGCGCAACCGGCCCGGTTCCGTAGCAATCATCGGGTTCACCGGAGCGCTGAAATTCATGACTAGTTTTGGCGGAGTGGTCTTGCTCACCTGCGCCGTGAAATGCACCGCAACATTCCCCACAAACAAGCGGCGCGAGTTCTGGTTAAAAGTCACCGGACCACCGAGAATCCGCGGCATGAGCGCACCCAGGCACGATAGAGGCACCAGACCGCGGCCGTTCTCCAGCAAGAAATTCGCGGGAAGATCAAAGTCGCTGCCATGAACACGTGCACGAGTTTGTCCGGCTGTGAACTCACTTTCTACGTCGTAGTAGCGAAACTTCCAGTGATTTCCGTTCGCTTTAGCGCTGACGGCTCCCAACGGTTCGAAGAGCTCGAGTAGGCCAATATATTCGTCGCCATTGCGATCCAAAACTGGAAGGTTGTAGTTGGCAGCGTTGGAATAGATGGCGATACGTTTCTCTTCGGGGGAGCTATACAGCAGAAGGGTGGAAGCTAGTAGGATTGCGGTCGTTAACCCTAGGAGCGGCATTAAGGCGGGGACGGGACGTCCTCGCGACAGTCGGCCGAAAGCCGGCGCTACTAAGCGGCGCAATTTACTCCAGCGCATAAATTGTCAGTCCACTAAGCAGCTTGGGATAGAAGTCGGTGGACTTTTGCGGTAAAACTTCGCCTGCAAACGCGATGTCGCGCACTTGTTGCATGCGCACGGGATTCATTAGAAAAGCGACATTGGCCGATCCGTCGCGCACCCGCGCTATAGCCTCTGCCGCGTCTCGAATGTAGCTGATGTTTTTCTGCTCGCGAATAGCCTCTTCGGAGATCCGCAGCACGCCTTCCAGCAGGCACTTATGCAACTGCACCACATCAAGCGACTGTTGCCGAAGCGAGAGCCCTGTAAGCAGGCTGGCGGCAAGCGCCCGAGTCGTATCGAATAAAAACGCGCGGGCAGCGGTGACCGCGATCAAGGCAGTGCCAGCTTTACCAGCGGCATGCAGAATCGCAACAGCGCGGGCGGCGTTGAGAGACGGGTCAACCTCTTCCACGCTGAAATAGGATCGTCCGCGATCGAGCAGCGCATCTGCCGAAAACGATTCCAGTCCATGCACCACGCGGTGAGTCGGCAAGATTGCCAGACCCGGACTCTCCATATTGATAAAGGTCATCATGACCAGTTCGTAAGGTGCGGGATCAGCGGAAGCCGGAGTTGATCCCTGGGCGCTACGCCGCTCGTTGCGATAATTCATGGCAGTCTCGTAGCGGTGATGACCGTCAGCGATGATCAACTTCTTGTCGCTCATCATGGCGCGAACCGTTTCGATGGTGACGGGATCCGAAACCTGCTTTAGCTGATGCAAAACTCCATATTCATCCCGGAACTCTATTCTGCTTTCCGCACTACCTGCGTCAGCGGACAGCGCCCCGTCGAGCTGCCCCCCAGGATCGCTGTATAGCATGAACAACTGGCCAAAATGGGCCCGGGTGGCGCGCAACAGCTCCAGGCGGTCGGCTTTAGGCTTGGCCAGGGTCTGCTCGTGCCGATACACGACACCGGCGGAATAATCCTCGACCCTGCCCAGGGCGATGAAACCACGGCGTTCCAGTTCCCCGCCCCCGCCCCGAGGCTGGAAACGCTGGATGTATTGGTAGATGGACGGCTTCGAATCTTGCTGGAAGACGCCTTGCCGGCGCCAGTCCTGAAAAAACCCCGCCGCCCGAGTGTAAATGTTTTCTCCCGGACGGTCGTCTGATTGCGGTTTTCCCAGGATGATGCGAACCAAATTGTGGGGATCGGCATCATAGTATCGGTTTTGCATCTCAGGCGTGATTTTGTCATAGGGCTGGGTTACAACCTTGGTCAAATCCACGCGGGCAGGGTCGTAACGCAAAGCACGGAATGGTGCAATGTATGCCATAGCCGGAATGGAAATTGTACATCCCGAACGGCCCTGCGGTTGCTCGGAATAGCCGGTGATGAGGGTGAACCTCAACTCGAGGATCGCGAAGGGCTTCGGGCAATCAGGGTCGAAGCAGCCAAGCTTGAGACTGCCTCGGGATTTGACAGTTATTTTACAAATGGTTTCCAGCCAAGGCGATAAGGTGAAATTGAGCTAGCTACGCCGGGCAAGCTGCACGGTACATTTTTCACCAACCTGGGAAACCATGGCAGCAAGGAAAAAAAGGCTGGTTCCGCGGGGCGCGACCTGTGGTACGATCAGCCGCAAAGAGGTATTTGTGGGCCGCCATTGTTGGCAGGAGTGCTCTCGCAGCCTCACCGCAAACCGAAACCTCCACCTCGATCCTTACGGGATCCTCAAAGGTGATGTGCTGCGCGGTGCTCTTGTCCTATGCCTGGCTTTTATCCTCGCGGCAATTTGCGGCATTACTCCGGCAGCGTCGGCGCAAACTCCGGTCGATGACGTCCACGTTACGCCGCGCGTTCAACCGCCCGAGTCCAATCCCAACGACCTCATCGATCCATCTCTAAAGACTCATACCAAGCCTATGAAGTCCGAGGTGAATCTGGTTCTGGTACCGGTGACGATCACCGATCCCCTGAACCGTCTGGTAACGGGCTTGGACAAAGAGAACTTCCAGCTTTTCGAAGGCAAAGACCAGCAGGATATCCGCCACTTCTCCAGTGAAGATGCCCCGGTTTCGATCGGGGTGATTTTCGACATGAGCGGAAGCATGGTGCAGCAAGATCGAGCGCGCCCGCGAGGCAGTGATCGAATTCTTCAAGACCGCCAATCCGCAGGACGAATTTTTCATGGTCGCTTTCGCCGACCGGCCGCAGGAAGTCTCTGACTTTACCTCTTCGGTCGAAGATATCCAGGGAAAGCTGGTTTATACCGTTCCCAAAGGGCGGACGGCATTACTGGATGCCATTTATCTGGGCGTCAGCAAAATGCGCCAGGCGAAGTACCAGAAAAAGGCGCTGCTGATTATCTCGGACGGCGGTGACAACCACAGCCGCTACACCGAAGGCGAGATCAAATCGACGGTCAAAGAGGCCGACGTACTAATCTATGCCATCGGGATCTACGATCATTACATGGCTACTCCCGAGGAGGCATTAGGGCCGGCACTGCTGGGCGAAATCGCCGAACTCACCGGAGGACGCTCGTTCACCATTGATAATCCCAACGATCTAGCCGATGTAGCCACGAAAATTGGCATTGAACTTCGCAATCAATATGTACTCGGATACCGACCAAAAAACCCCGGGCACGACGGCAAATGGCGTAAAATCAAAGTGAAATTGATTCCGCCAAAAGGCTTGCCGCCGCTAAAGGTGTACGCCAAGACGGGGTACTATGCTCCTTCGGAATAGTCGGGTTCCGGTTCTGCTGCTTGTTCTTCTTTTAACTGCCATAGCGTGCCGGCATCAGGCAGTTTTAGCCCACGAGCCCAGCCAAACCAACCAGCAACCGGCGGAACCCCCGCAATCCGCAAGCCAACCATCGAAAAGCGAAGCGGGGCAAACCTCGACCCCGCCGGCTCAAGCTTCGCCGAGCCCGAACCAAAAAGCCCCCATTCAGGAGAGCCCGAGCCAAGCAAACCAGCGCGCGCAATCACAGGATGAGGGCCAGGCCGGCGACAACGGAGTCTTCGTCTTCAAAAAGGAAGTCGAAGAAGTGATGCTGCACGCCACGGTGGCGGATGACAAGAACCATCTGGTTACAAGCCTCGACAAGAGCGCCTTCACCGTCTTCGAGAACAATCAGCCGCAGACGATTACCTCGTTTCGCCACGAGGATATTCCCGTCGCCATGGGCATTGTGATCGACAACTCAGGCTCAATGCGCGAGAAGCGGGATAAGGTGAACAAAGCGGCCCTAAACCTGGTGCGTTCGAGCAATCCTCAAGACCAGGTTTTTGTCGTCAATTTCAACGACGAATATTATCTTGATCAGCCGTTCACCAACAATATCAATAAACTGCGCGAGGCGTTGGAAAAGGTCGAAGCCCGAGGCGGTACCGCGCTTTACGATGCGATCGTAGCTTCGGCGGATTACATGAAAAAGAACGCCAAACTCCAGAAGAAGGTGTTGTTCGTGGTAACCGACGGCGAAGACAATGCCAGCCGCGAATCCCTGGAAGAAGCCATTCGCCGGCTGCAGGAAGAAAACGGCCCCACCGTATATGCGATCGGCTTGTTGGGCGAAGAGAAAGCCCGCCGAGCCCGCCGTGCACTCGAAACCATTGCCCAGCGCACCGGAGGAATCGCGTTTCTTCCCCGGACTCTCGACGAAGTGGATTCGATCAGCAGCAACGTTGCCCACGACATCCGCAACCAGTACACCATCGGCTATAAGCCGACGACGCCCAAGAGCGCAGGCGGATACCGAGCCATCCGTGTGGAAGCACATGCCAGGGGATACGGCAAACTCGTAGTCCGAACCCGCAGTGGATATTATCCTGGACAAGAGAGTACGCCGTAGGAAACGAACTGTGGTTTTTGTCCTTCAGTGCGATTGACGCCACTGCGCCGCTTCCGTACCCTGTAGAGTGCAGAAGACGATTGAAAACTCCCGCCTGCAAGTCGCTGACGACATCACCCAACTGGTTGGCGAAACTCCCATCCTCAAGCTGAAAAGAATTGTCCCTGCTGGAGCAGCCGAGGTTTACGCCAAGCTGGAATACCTGAATCCCGGTGGAAGCGTCAAGGATCGAGCTGCAATTGGCATCATCGGCCGAGCCGAAGCCCAAGGTCTGCTCAAGCCGGGAGGAACCATAGTAGAAGCAACCGCCGGGAACACCGGAATCGGGCTGGCGCTGATTGGAGTGAATCGCGGCTATAAGGTTGCGCTGTTTGTCCCGGAAACATTTTCGGAAGAGAAAGTAATTATCATGCGGGCCCTCGGCGCGGAAGTAATCCGCACACCCGATGCCGAAGGCATGCAGGGCGCGATCGATCGAGCCAAAGAGCTGGCCTCTAGCGATCCCAACGCATTCATGGCCGCCCAGTTTGAAAATCCCGCCAATCCCGACTATCACTACGAAACCACCGCGCACGAAATGTTTGAACAGATGGAGGGGCAGATCGACGCTGTGGTCCTTGGCGCCGGAACCGCGGGTACTTTCACCGGCGTCGCCCGCTACATGAAGAAGCACTTGCCCAAGGTGCTGGCCGTGGCTGTGACCACACAGGGCTCAGTGCTGGGAGGGGGAAAGTGGGTCCTCACAAGGTGGAGGGGATTGGTTCAAGTTTTATTCCCAAGACGTTCGACTCTTCGGTGTGCGACGAAGTCTTGGTCGCCACCGATGTTGAGGCCTTCGGCATGGTGAAAGAGTTGGCGGCGCGCGAAGGCGTGCTATCCGGCTCCAGCGGCGGCGCCAATGTCTTCGCGTCTGTGACCGTGGCCAGGCGCCTGGGAGCAGGCAAGCACGTCGTAACTATGATCCCAGATTCAGCCGAGCGCTATCTATCCAAGAAAATCTTCGAAGGCGGCATCTGATGGAGGCCGGGCGTCCTCGCCCGGATCGGGCAACATGCCGGTCCTCCATCAAACATCATGAATAAAAATACTAAGCAACCTGGCTTTGCCACTCGCGCCATTCACGTCGGCCAAGAGCCCGATCAGGAAAGCGGAGCCGTCTCAGCTCCGATCCATCCAACCTCCACCTACGTCCAGCAGGAGATTGGCAAGAACAAAGGTTACGAGTACGCTCGCGTCTCCAATCCGACACGCACTCGCTTAGAGACGAACCTCGCCGCTCTCGAAGGCGGCATCACTTCGCGCGTTTTCGCCAGCGGCATGGCCGCAATTAATGCCATCTGCACCATGTACAAATCAGGCGATCACGTGGTGTGCGGACACAATCTGTATGGCGGCGTGCCCCGTCTCTTCAACCAGGTACTCACCGGATACGGAATCGAATTCACCTACGTCGACACGTCCGACGCGCGCAACGTAGAGCGCGCGATTCGTAAGAAGACACGCATGGTCTACGTCGAGACCCCCACCAATCCGCTGATGGCGCTGGCTGACCTCGAAGCCATCGGCAAAATATGCCACGCCAAAAAAGTTGAATTGGTTGTGGACAACACCTTCATGTCGCCATATTTTCAGCAACCCATCGCGCAGGGGGCAGACATGGTGGTGCATTCGACCACGAAATTTCTCAACGGGCACAGCGACGGACTGGGAGGCGTCGTCGTGTGTACCCGGCCCGAGCAGGCTGAAGAACTCGGTTTCGTGCAGAAAACAGCAGGCGCGATTCTTTCCCCATTCGAATGCTGGCTGGTACTGCGCGGAGTAAAGACGCTGGCAGCGCGAATGGAGCAGCATGATCGCAGCGGCCGGGTGGTCGCCGAATTCCTGGCGCGACACAAGAAAGTAAAAAAGGTTTTCTATCCCGGATTGCCCGACCATCCCCAATACGAACTGGCGCAAAAGCAAATGACCGGATTCGGCTCCATGATTACGTTCGAAACAGGTTCGCTTTCAAACGCCAACAAGATGCTGCGAAAAGTGCGCGTCTGCTCTTTGGCCGAGTCGCTAGGCGGAGTAGAGACGTTAATCTCGCATCCCGCGACCATGACTCACGCCGGGCTCGGCGAAAAAGGAAGAAAAGAAATCGGCATCACCGACGGGATGGTAAGGATCTCGGTTGGCATCGAGAACGTGGAAGACATCATTGCCGACCTGGATCAAGCGCTCTCCGCAATGTAGCCGCGGGCGTCGCGCCGGTGCGGTTCGGCACGACCCACGCAAGGCCGAGGACAGAGCGCTCACTTCGCCGACTCCTCCAGCCACTTGAGATACGCCGGACTCGCATCTTCAATCGACATCGATAGGCACTCCGGCAACTCGTAAGAGTGCATTTCAAGGATGGCATCGCGCACCTTCTCAAAAGGTGTTGCGGTTTTTATCCACAGCAACCACTCTTCCGCTTCCTCCACCTTGCCCTTCCAGCGATAAATCGAGACGACTCTCGGTACAATGTTTACGCAGGCTGCGAGCTTGCGATCGACTAAAGTTTCCGCAATCCGCCGCGCTTCATCGACGGATCCGGCGGTAGTCATCACGATTCTTTTGTCAGTCATATAAAATCGGCCTTCTGCAGTTTACGCGCATCAAACCCCAACCCTCCGTAATTGTAGCGCCGGCATCTTGCCGGCTTCGCGAGGGCATCTTGCCCTCGCCGGTGGGAACGGAAAGCAGGATAACCGCCGGGACGGTGGCGCTCAGGTCAACCCACCAGCTATTTGTCAAAGTTGATTCCTTTTACCCTCAACGCGAAAACTTCCGCTTGACGAAGGATGTAAAAGAGAAGTTCACTGGGAAACTGGAAGAGAATCCTCGCGACTTCTTCTGGAAACGCTGAGCACAGCGGCCAAACAATGAATCTTCGAGTAGGGCGTCTCCCCAAAATCCGCATCCTGGCACGACCCGAATCCAGCCTGCGCACGCTGGTGGGCCGCGCGCCACAGGCCGAAGCTTGGGCAGATCGAAGGATGGCAACGATTCGTCCCCTACTCACCGCGTTGTACGGCATGCGACGGCGCCTGGCTACGGCCGGTGTGGTTGTATTCACCTTATGGCTGTTTGCGCATGTCATGTTCGGCGCCAATGGCATGGTCGTTTATCGGCAGAAGAAGGCTGAATATCAAAACCTGCAAAAGCAAATAGTCGAATTGCAAAAAGAGAACGACCGCTATACCCATCAGGTAAAGTCGCTACAGACACCCGACCCCACGACGATTGAAAAAGAAGCTCGCGAACAATTGCACTATGCGCGTCCCGGAGAAGTGGTATATGTTGCCCCGCCACCTGTGCATCCATCAACTCCCGGAACCAATGCCGCCCAGAAGTGAGGCCCTCCTGCTCACAAATGTCTGTGATATAGTTTTTTACGTGTGCAGCGGGGGCGAAATTTGTTTCACAAATCTGCGGGATAACCGCAAACGAGGTGAGCTATGAAAAAAGTACTAGTTAGTTGTGCTGCGGTTTCGGTTATGTTCCTCATGGTTGCCTTAGCCTCAGCCGCCGACAAAACGACGACGGTGAATGGGTACGTCAGCGACTCCAATTGCGGCGTAAAAGGGGCCAACGCAAGCCACGCCGCCTGCATGACCAAGTGTTTGGGAAAGGGAGCGAAGGCGGTTATCGTCACCGACAGCGACCAGAAAGTAGTGAACGTTGACAATCCGGATGTGCTCAAGGGACACGAGGGACATCACGTGGCTGTCACCGGAGAAATGACCGGAGACTCCATTCACATTGAAAATGTCAAAATGCTCTGATTGGTTAAATCTGATTTTCAAAAAAAGGGCGGGTAAACCGCCCTTTTTGTTTTGCGCAGAACTTAGCGCACAATGCCTTCCAGCGGTGAACTCGCCGTTGCGTAAAGCTTCCTCGGCATCCGCCCGGCGACATAAGCCTGCCGTCCAGCTAATACCGCATTTTTCATCGCCTCGGCCATCAGCACGGCATCTTGCGCAGCAGCGATGCCAGTATTCATCAAAACAGCATCGGCACCCAGTTCCATTGCGATCACCGCATCCGATGCAGTCCCGACACCCGCGTCGAGGATCAAGGGCACTCCAGTAATCATCTCGCGCAGGATGCGAATATGAGCGGCGTTCTGTATTCCCAAGCCACTGCCAATCGGCGCGCCCAGCGGCATAATCGCGCTGGCCCCGGCATCGAGCAGGCGCTTAGCGAATACGATGTCATCCGAAGTGTAAGGCAGCACCGTGAATCCTTCTTTCACCAGAACGCGAGTGGCTTCAAGCGTGGCTTGCACATCCGGGTAAAGCGTGGCCTGGTCGCCGATCACTTCGAGCTTCACCCAATCAGAGAGCCCGACTTCACGACCCAGGCGAGCAGCGCGGATGGCCTCGTCAGCGGTGTAGCAGCCTGCCGTGTTGGGCAAGAGAAAGTATTTATTCGGATCGATGTAGTCCAGCAGCGATTCCTTGTTGCGATCAAGATTAACTCGGCGCACGGCTACCGTCACCATCTCCGCGCCACTCGCTTCCAAAGCCCGCGCCGTTTCTTGAAATGACTTGTATTTCCCCGTACCGACGATGAGCCGGGAATGAAACTCCCGGCCAGCAATGATCAATGAGTCTGCCATGCTCTCCATTGTAACCAAAAGGCACCCTGGTAGCTCATCTTGCCGGCTGTCGCGAGGGCATCTTGCCCTCGCCGGTGCGAGCCTGTCGACCCCACGACAGCGGCGACGCGCGAATGTTGGTTTCAAGATCGGCCCTCGTATAGAATCTCCGGCATCCGCGGACAATTCGAGGTTTAAATATGAGCTTTGCGAAGATTGTGTTCTGGATAGCCGGCATCTGGGGCGTACTAATCATTACCCCGCTGTACTTTATGTTTGATGTGATCAGCCGGAACGATCCGCCTCCGATCACGCATCCGGGATTCTTCTACGGGTTTGCCAGTGCCGCGCTAGCGTGGCAAATCGCGTTTTTCTTCATCGCCAAAGACCCGGCGCGTTATCGACCATTAATGATTCCTTCTATCCTCGAAAAATTCGGTTACGGCATGGCCGTGGTCGTTCTGGTAATGCAGGGACGCATGCATCGATCGGACCTTGTCTTCGGCGCAGTCGACTTGCTGTTCGGGGCTATGTTTGTCCTCTCATACATCAAGACGCGAAGCAGTGCTGCGTAGAGTGTCGTGGTTGGATGGAGCTCGGGCAATTCGGCCTTAATAGTAAAGCGGCGGATCAGGTTGTACCCGACCGCCGCTCAATCACTCGCCGCAGAAGATAATTACCGTCCCCCGAAGCTGTATCCGATCGATGCGCCATATCTCGCTACATAGCCCGAGCTGAATTCGACGTTATTGTGAATCAGGTAAAGCCGCACTTCTGGCCGGATGAAAGCGTTGTGCCAGAAATAAGCCCGAATGCCGCCTCCGACATCCCCCATGAAATGATTGCTGCTGGTGTAATTGGTATAACCCGACAAGGGGTTGTAGTTCACGGTTCCATAGAACCGCAGGTCCTCGCCACCAATTCCTGCCAGCAACTCTGCAGTTAGGCCTTTGGCCAGCCTGGGTGCCCAGATTCCATTGATCGCCCAGAAAATTGGCCGGTAAGGTTCCAAGCCTCCGTACAACCCCTGGCTTCCTCTCCAGGCAAATTCTCCTTCAATGCCGGCGCGGTGGGTTACTAAGAAATCTGCGCTAATGCTGGGATATAGGCCGCCCCTCTCAGACGGATAGAGCAATCCGTTTGCGGTTGTGGGTGCGCCAGAACTGATCGTGCCCAAGCCAAAAGCTGCGTCGAACTGCTGTGCGTGCAACGGTCGTACGAGGAAACAGAATACGAAAAAAGCAAGTATCAACGTTAGTTTTTTCAAGTTTTTCTCCGAAGCTATAAGCGATTGGATGTGAGTCAAGGCCCTCAAGTTGGTTTCCAAAATCACTGCTGGGGTCCCAACATGTCTTGTTATGTCGATCTTTAAACTCTTCTCGAATGACAATCATCGGACAGGCTGATCTCGATGTAAAGCACACGAACGTAGAGATTTGTAACGTGGACGCCTGTAACCACCGCATCAAACCCCAAACCGCCAGGAAAGTTGCGCATGCACGCGGCCAGTCGCCAGGTTTATGACCTTGGTTACCTTTGTAACCTGAACCTGCTTGGTTCTTTCCCCAATTTGACTTACTGTGGGTCCGGGCCTCCTTATTACTTATGACACTGCTTGAGAAGATCCCCACGGTAGTAACCGTGGCCGTGCTGGTCGGCATTTTTCTGGCGCTCAAACGTCACTCGCATTCTGCCCGCCTGCAGTTATGGATGGTGGCCTGGTTCCTCATCTTTACCCATTTCGTGGCGCAGTTGCTGGAGCCTGCCAAGGGCGACGTTAGCCCGTATCTTCTGGCTTTCGATCTGGGTTCTCTGCAAGCCGCCGCCGTGGCGTTCATAGTCTCAGTCTCCGCGGTCGCAGAAGATAAATCTAAGCGGACCTTGACGCTTTTGTTGACCGGCATCCCGTCCGTGACCTATGGAATCTTGGCCAGTTTCGACGTGCATGCGCGATGGCCTTATGTCCTCTGCCTCGTAACCTGTTTCTTGAGTGGCATTCTGCTTTTGTTGTGGGTGCGAGGCTTTTCTTTTTATGCGGTTTCAATTTCAGTCCTCAGTTCAGCTGCCGCTGTTTGGGCGATCATGGCTGCGTTCCACGGCTCTTTTGATGAAGGTCTCACCGCCCTCCTGACGGTGGGCTACGCCTTGCCCGGTATTTTTCTTTGCCGCAACTACTGGCGCGCTTCGCCTGGGATTCTGTGCACCGCAGGCGGATTTTTCTGCTGGGCCGCTGTGTTTCCCATAGGGATGTTCATCGATCGTTTGGCACCCGCGGCAAATGTTCCACCCGAGCTTTGGAACACTCCGAAAATGTTTGTGGCTTTCGGCATGATTTTAGCGATCGTTGAAGATAAGTCCGAATCTATTGAGAACATGCAGCGCAAGCAACGCGCGGTGAACCATCAACTGGAACGTTTTTCGACGATTACCTCGCAACTGCTGAGCGGCGCCACCGTCGACTTGCTATGCAACGAGATTGCCTCTGCCATCACGGACGTAAGCAATTTCCGCACCGCCGTTATCCAGTTGGATAGCGGTGGGCATGGGTTGCGCGTTGGTGGGGCCAGTGGACTCTCAGCCAATGAATTGGCTCAGTTGCAGAATAAAGCTCGCGGCTGGACCACGGACGACATAAAGGATTTCTGCGCCCGGGGCCGCCAGATTGGTCAGAATTCCTACGTGCTTTCAGCAGCAGAGGCGGCCAAATACGATCCCTTAAAAAGCTCGCTCCAGTACGATCCAAATCCTTATTGGAACACCGGAGATGAACTTCTCATTCCTTTGTGCTCCGCGCGCGGAGGTTATCTGGGCTGCATCGGTCTGGATGATCCGCGAAACGTGGAGGCAGTTACCGAGGCGGAACTGGCGCGAATCGAGCTTCTGGCGGCTGATCTGGCCGTGGCTCTGGAGTTGAAGTCGCTGCAGAGCCAGTTAATCCGCTCAGAAAAGCTGGCCGCATTGGGGCAACTGGTAGCCGGCGTGGCTCACGAACTCAATAATCCGCTCACCGCTGTTATGGGCTATGGCGATTTACTCAGCGACGATGTACCCTCCGGTCCTCCGCGGGAGAAACTGGACAAACTGGTCAACGAAAGCCGCCGCATGAAAAAGATTGTTGAAAACCTGCTGCGGTTTTCCCGCCAAAGCACCATGGATCGCAGGTCGCTTGACCTGGCTCCGGTTGTGAAAGACGTGCTTACCTTAAGAGAATATTACGCGCATACTCATGGCCTCGAAATCATCTCTGACATTCGCTCCAATCTTCCAAGAGTGGCCGTTGACGAAGATCAGTTCAAGCAGATTTTGCTGAACCTGATCAACAATTCCATCGACGCAGTTGAAAATATGACTGGGACAAAACGAATTACAGTCCGCGCATTTGTACGCGGCAACCGGGCCGTCATCGAGGTGGAAGACACTGGCCCAGGCTTTAAAGATTTGAACCGTGCGCTGGATCCGTTTTATACAACCAAACCTGTGGGCAAGGGCACAGGGTTGGGATTAAGCATCTGCTACGGGATTATCAAAGAGCACGATGGCGAAATCCGGCTCTCGAATCTGCAACCGCACGGCTCCCGCGTGACCGTTGAGTTGCCGCTCGGAGAACTAAAGCAGTTGACTGGTGCAGCCAAAGCCGCTGAGATGAGCTGATAAAGTTCGCCGCGTAAGCTTCCTCATTCGCGTTCGTCCAGTACTTCCCGGACTTTGCGCGCCAGCATTTGCAGGGTAAAAGGCTTTTGCAGGAAAGCGGTACCGGAGTCGAGGACGCCTTCATGTGCGATCGCGTCTTCGGTGTAGCCAGACAGGTAAAGCACTTTGGTGTGCGGGTACGACGAGCACAGTTGCGCTGATAATTCGCGGCCGCTCATCCCCGGCATCACCACGTCGGTAATCAGCATATCGATCTTGCCTGAATGGCCGGAAACGATGTGCAGCGCGGCTTTTCCGTGATCCGCCTCGAGAACTTTGTACCCCTTCGATTCCAGAGTTTCGCGCACCAACTGCCGCACCGATTCTTCGTCCTCCACTAACAGCACGGTTTCCGATCCGGTATTCTGCGATGACGAAGCGCCGGTGGCGTTAACCGGCTCCAAGGCGTCTTCGACGCGCGGCAGATAGATGCGAAAAGTAGTGCCCCGCTGCAATTCACTCTCGACCAAAACGTAGCCACCACTTTGTTTGATAATGCCGTACACAGTTGATAGCCCCAGTCCCGTACCTTTACCTTTTTCCTTGGTGGTGAAAAAAGGCTCGAAGATGCGCAACTGAGTCTCTTTGTCCATCCCATGCCCGGTATCGCTGACGGAGAGGACGACATACTCACCCGGTTTAATGTAGCTATATTCGCGCCGCAGATCATCATGTTTGAGCTGCGCATTGCCGCTCTGGATGGTTATCTTGCCCCCATTCGGCATAGCATCTTTCGAATTC
This sequence comes from uncultured Acidobacteriota bacterium, assembly GCA_963743375.1. Classification (GTDB taxonomy): domain Bacteria; phylum Acidobacteriota; class Terriglobia; order Terriglobales; family Acidobacteriaceae; genus JABDBE01. The sequence goes on from CAVUQA010000005.1 coordinate 116,195, forward strand.
ACCACCAGATTCATGATGACTTGCTCGATCTGTCCCGCGTCCGCCCGCGTCCGTCCCAAATCCGAGGCAAGCTGCGTCTGCAACTCGATGTTCTCCCCAATCAACGGACGCAGCAGCCGCTCCATGTCCTCCACGACGACATTCAGGTCGACCACTTTCAGTTCCAGCAATTGCTTCCGGCTGAAGGCCAGCAACTGACGTGTAAGAGTCGTAGCCCGACCCGTCGCCTGGTGAATCGCCTCAATCTTCGGATACATCGCATTGCTCTTCCTGGTGTGCTCCAGCAACACTTCGGTGTACCCGCTGATCACCATCAGCAAATTGTTGAAGTCATGCGCAACCCCGCCTGCCAAACGGCCCACGGCTTCCATTTTCTGAGCCTGGCGAAACTGATTCTCCAGCACCCGCCGCTCCGTAATATCTTCGGCAATAATTTCTACAACTTCGGCAGTCTCTTCCGGACTGTTAACCACGCGCCCGCTCAACCGCACGGTAATCGCACTTCCATCCTTGCATTTCCAGCGAACTTCAACGTTGTCCAAGCGCGCGCCCCGCTGAAATTCCCCCATTACCCGCGCCTGCTCACTCGGATCCAGAAACACGTCCGACTTCGGATCCAGCGCCAGCACCTCCTCCGCCGACTCATATCCCAGCATCGTGATCAGCGCCGGATTCACATCAAAAAATCTTCCCTCCAGGCTTGACCGATAAATCCCATAAACCGCGCTCTGCACCAGCGACCGATAGCGGGCTTCCGACCGCCGCAGCGCCTCCTCGTTGCGTTTGTTTTCAATTGCGCTAGCTAACTGCTGCGACACGAACTGCAGAATTTCTTTGTCCTTCTCACCGAAACGCGCACCCGCGCCGTAGCTTTGCACCACCAGCACGCCGAACGTATTATTCCCAATTTTCAGCGGAACCCCCAACCAATCCAGCGACGCCGCGCCAATCAACTCCGCTTCTCCACGTTTCACCAGCTCATCAAACATCTCAGGACCGCACATCAACGGCTCACCGGTTCGCAGCACGTACTCGGTAAGCCCTTTACCCAGCTTTCTCGGTGCCGGCCTGCTCTCCCCTTCATCCTCGAAATAAGGAAAGCTGAGCAACTGTGTCAGCGGGTCGTACAGCGCAATATAGAAATTGCGCGCATACATAAGCTCGCCCACGATGGCGTGGACCGCGGTATAGAACTGTTGCAGATCACCATCCGAACTGGTTTTCTGTGTGATGCGATAGAGCGCCGAATGCAGAGCCTCTGCCCGCTTCTGTTCTGATGTATCGCGATACAGCACGCAAATCGCGACCTGTTCCCCGTTGATCACCATCGGAGCAGCGGAGATGAAAACATCCAGCAGCGTCCCGTCCTTGCGCTGCCGCTTGGTTTCGAGAACAACCTTTTTTCCTTTCACCAGCAGATCGGCAATCCAGCACGTCTCCGCGCTGCGATCCGGCGGAACGATCAATGCGTCAATCCGCTGCCCCAGCGCTTCCGCCGCGTCAAAGCCAAAAATGCGGCTGAACTCGCTATTGAGACGGGTAATCTGGAACTCGCGGTCCAGAATTGTGATGGCTTCCGGCGCGCACTCCACTAACTGTTCAAGGTAGGCTTTCTGTAACTCAGGACTTTCAGTCGCGAAGCCTGAAGCGGTAACTGGGTCGGCAGAAGGTGCACAGGTATCTCCAGGTCCCGTGACCACTTGTGCGCGGCGCTGGAGTGCCTCTCGAAGAAACTTCGCGCGTGAAAGCTCAGCCGACGTCGCTGGCTGGGTGATGTGGTCACCCATTCTTTCCCCCCTAAATTTGAACCAAGCCCAATGGAAGATGTTAGATTGCAAACCAGTTACTCGAAAGTTACGGAGGTAATTTCTGCGGTCCGTTGGTCGCCGCGTTTTTTGCGGCGACTGGTCGGGACGGGGCTTCACGTGTGCCGGGGCTTTTTCCGGCGCGCGCGAACCCCGACCACGTGGGGTGTCCGCGGGATTTTGAATGTAACCGCCTGGTTACGTCAAGAATCCAGACCCATTTGTTGATCCCCATCGCGGCCAAATTCCGGGCGACTATACTCATCGCAACGTTCTCCGTTAACGAAGAAGGACCGCGTATGAGCAACAGGCTTGATAAGTGGCGGGCCGGTCTATTTTCAGCGTATCCGAACTTCTCCAGCCCCTACTGGCGTGCGCTGCCCCTCGGACGCATGAAGAAACTCCTGATGGGAGTATTCTTCACCACGGCTGGTGTGGGTTTTGCTCTCGATCTGTTCCAGATTGATCATCCCCCTTTGGCACACGGTTTGTTCTGGCCTGTCTTCTGTGGTGCCATGGCTGCCAGTCTTTTCACCGCCAGGATTAAAAGACCCCGTCTCGCCTTCGTTGTATGGGCGCTCATGGTAGTTCTTGCCGGGGTTGCTTTCAGAACTGCGAGTACCTCAGGGAACTCGCTCCCCGGTGGGTTGAGCCGTCGCGTTGGGTTCGACGCCGTCGGGATTTGGCTTGGTGTGGGGGTTGGTTTCAGATTCCTGCTGTCGTTTGTGACGACCGAGGGCCTGGATAGCCTCCGAATGCATACCCAACTGTCTCTGGCTCACGGCATCCAGGCCACCCTGGTACCTACCATTTGTTTTCAGAACGCGGCCTTTGAGATTTATGGCAAATCACTCCCTAGTGCTGAGATGGGCGGGGACCTGATCGACGCAATCGAGAGTAACGGAAATTTGTTGGTCTATGTTGCCGACGTCTCCGGACACGGTTTGGCGGCGGGCCAGTTGATGGGAATGTTGAAGACCGCCCTGCGCGTTTCGCTTCAATTCAGGCAGCCACCCGCGGCTCTGCTCGAAAGTGCGGATCGTGTGCTCCCTGCGGTCAAGAAACTCGATATGTACGCCACCCTGGCGCTGCTCCAGTTCAATGGTTCGGCGCAGGCGGAATATGCGTCGGCCGGGCACGTTCCTATAGTCCACTATCGCAATCGCAGCAGGGACGCCACCCGGCTCTCGATGGAGCAATTTCCTCTGGGGCTGATCCCGGGAGGTTCCTATGCGAGTCAGCGCGTCTCTTACTCACCACGCGATCTATTCCTGATGGTCACCGACGGCATATCGGAAGTACCCAACGCCCAAGACGAAGAATTTGGTTTGGAGCGGCTGGAGCAGTTGCTGACGCAACACGCCCCTGAACCCTTGCCGGAAATTTGGGAACGTATCATGGAACGTGTACGCCAGCACGGATTGCAACAGGATGATCAGACTTTGCTTCTCATACGGGTTCTTCAGTAACTGTGTCGTTCGTTGTTGCAAAATCCCCCATTTCACTCATCGACCCGCTCGCTGGGGGCGTCTCGAAGTCAACCCTTCTCCATCCTGGCTTTTGACCTGTGCCCTTGATCTTGCTCGAACCATACCCTTTTCAGAACTGCGTAAGCCGGGAAAGGCGGAAGCCGAGAGGATCAGGCGGTCGGATGAAATGATGAAGGGGCATTTCGGGACGATCCCAACGAGCCTGCGCGTTGGGTTCCTTGAAGGCATCGTATCCACCTGGGAAGAAATCAGAAAGCTAAGCGACCGCAGCTATTTCGTGCCGGTAGCGAGCATTTCGCACACCCGCCGCAAAACGTCACGCTGCGCATCGCTCATAGCCAGAAATTCGAACCCATGCCGCAAACCGATGTGGTAGCGCACCAGCGCCCGAACTTTCAGCGGATAAGCCGCCAAAGGTAGCGAAAGTTCCATGGAAACAACTTCGCCGACCTCCAACTCTCCCGTCAGCGTTCCGCCAACTCCATCCTCACCCAGTTCGTTCGATCGTCCCCAGTACGATATGGTCTCTCCCGAGCGAAAGATCTCAACTGCCATCCGCATGTCGACGGGATAGCGCGGGAAGCGCCGTGCCCCGGGTTTAGTCGGCCTCGAATTGGAGATAAGTGCCTCCGCTTGGTTCTAACCAAAACGTATCTGTCATCCCGGGCGGAGCGAGAGATCTCGGTTCTTGCCTGAACCGCAAGTACCGGCGGCAAACACTCAGATCCCTCGCTGCGCTCAGGATGACAATATGTAACTGTGTATATCGACACTAATTCCCGTGCAGCGGATATCCCGGCTCCAGCGGCAGCTTACCTCCCACTTTCACCACCGTAACTGCGCCGCTGATGGAATACACGTCCACAACCCCAACCGCCCCGGGAATCGATTCCACTTTCTTTACCGCGTCTTCATCGGAATCCACCACCACAATCGCGGGATGGTTTGTCCGCCCGTGGTTGGCATTCGCGATAACTTCTTTCACTTCCTCCTTCGACATGCCGTAAACTTTTTCCAATAGCAGCTTCATGTCAGACAAAGTGGGATCGCGGGTAATAAAACTCACCGCCTTGCCATCCGGCCAGTGCTCGACTTGTCCTTTGCAGATTTTTGTCAGCTCCGGCAAGGTCATCGATTGAACGGGATTTGATTTGTTAGAAATCACTGCCAGATCCTTCGCCAGCGCCAACGCACACCAACTCAGCAAGATCAACGTGACCGCAAGTATGCGCCGTCCGAGCACGTGGCCTCCGTTCCTGCACTGATTCTCGTCGAAGTCCCGCAGCCGACTCAATGAAAGAACCCGTATGTACCAGCGCAGGCAACAAGGAAGACATTGTGGAGACGTGGCTAAGGCCTTTCCTGTAGACCGCGCGTCCTGCGGATGAATCGATTGTTTTGCGGTATCATCTTTAATTATGAAGGAGGAATCAAATGGCACATGAGTTACCCGCTCTTCCGTATGACTATTCGGCTCTGGAGCCGACTATTGATGCTCAGACAATGAAGCTCCATCATGATATGCATCACGGGGCATACGTAAAAAATCTGAATGCTGCTCTGGAAAAACACCCCAATCTGCAATCGAAAAGCGCCGAGGATCTCATCCGCGATCTCAATGCGGTTCCCGAAGACATCCGCGCCACCGTCCGCAATAACGGCGGCGGCCACGTGAATCACACCATGTTCTGGAAGATCATGAAGCCCAAGGGCGGCGGCGATCCCAATGGTCCGATCGCCGAAGTGATCAAGAAAACTTTCGGCAACTTCAAGGATTTTCAGACCAAGTTTAACGATGCTGGCGCCAAACAATTTGGCAGCGGCTGGGTTTGGCTTGCCGGAAAACCGAGCGGCGAAGTACAAATCATCACCACTCCTAATCAGGACAACCCGCTCTCCCAGGGTCTCTTCCCAATTTTCGGAAACGATGTCTGGGAGCACGCCTACTACCTGAAATACAACAATCGCCGCCCCGAATATCTGGCGGCGTGGTGGAACGTGGTCAATTGGGACGAAGTCAATCAACGCCTCAAGACCTTCCAATCACATCACGAACCAGCATTAGCAGGACGATAATGCCGGATGCGTGAGGCAGTCTGGGTGAGGCCGGGTCTTTGACCCGGCCTCACAAAATTGAGGAGAAGTGCAGTTACATGCCGCAGTCGGAGTGCATTAAAGTTCAGAGTGGCCACGCTTGAACCGGTTCTGGAACTTTGATCGCGAAACCTCAACCGCTTTTCTGCAATTCCTGTGCATCGGATGTGGAAATCATCCCCGTTGAATTAACCGATCTGTCTTCCAATGCAAAAAAACCACGCATCATGCCCGAATCAATCGGATTCGTAAATTTTTGTAATAGGAATCCCAGCCAGATAATTCTTGGCCAACTTTTCCTCTAGTGCACCAATCTTCGGTATTGACCACCCTCGCCTGCGCGAATAGATTCGTCCTCACCTTAACCGAATTCAGCAACTGTAATAACGCCTCCGCAAGGAGGCTGAGCTGGAGAGAGCAGCCCTTGAAAACCGGCAGTCGCATAGCGAATGTCTTTTTCCATCTCTCTCCTGAAGGGAAGATGATCGTGAAAAAAAATCCCGCGCCATGGAAAATCTATCGCACTCGCTTCCTGATCAAGGCCCGTCAACTCACTCAACCTCTAATCTTTGTCGACCCGCTCGGTCGCGAGCATAGCGGTCAACCCGGCGACTACCTGGTGGAATCATCCGATGGCGCACGCCGTATCGCACCCCGCTTGATCTTTGAGGACGTTTACGTGGCCATGGGCCCCGCCGATGAAAGCTGGCCCTCCCCCCGGCAACCAACCATCGCAATTCCAGCCGCAAAACGTCGCGATTCCACTCACGCCACCGCCTAACGAATGGAAGACGGGCGTCTCGCCCGTCCGAAAAAAGTCTGATAGACACATAAGCCGATGAAAACAAGTGAACTCGGAGCACTGTGGAAAATCAGTCCTAAAACCCCGCATCCGGTCAGTCATTGCTTTGAGATACAATATATAGGGATTATCTATTGACAGCCACAACGGGCGGGAGTACTGTTGCCATCCCATAGGGCTTTAAAACAGCCAATGGACGACGGGCGTTTAGCCCCGTCCAGCGGCAAAGATCTAAGGAGCAGCGATGGAAGGTCTAGCGCATCTCGTCAACGAATCCCTGATTCGTCACGGCTTTGAACCCACTTTCGATCATCGCCGCCTGCAGTGGTCGCAGTGGTTCCCTTGCCAGGACAGTCTCAACCTCCTGCTGGCTCCATGCAAACCAGGGCTTTTCGCCCTGGGTGAAGAGGTAATTCCACCCGGCGACCTGACGGTCGGCGAAGGAAAACGAATGCTCGCCCTATTCCAGATCTCGGAGGCCAATGATCTAGGAATGGCCTTGGGCCGTCTGTTCTTGTCAGGGAATCCCGCACGCGAACGCCTCTCTAGCGGCCGCTGCTTCGCCCGTTACGTCGTCGTCGAAGATCCAACGCAGCGCCGAACAGCATACACAGCTCTGCAACGATGGATGGCCACCGCAGCTCAAGCCGCTTCCAGCGTGACCAGTGCTGCAGCGTCGCTCGCTCTTGATGCAGATGCGGACCCTGAATCATCAAATAAAGAGGCCCAGAGTGGGCCAATATTGCCGGTTGCATCAGGTTTTTAGCCCGTACAGTCCGAGGAGTGCGGTAAAAAGTCTTAATGGAGGACGGGCGGCTCGCCCGTCAAAGCCGCGAAGCGGCGCAAGAATGCAGCCCAAACGCAAGCAGTAATAAGCAGTAAGAGACGAACAAGCCCCGAAGGGGCGACATAGTGCAGCCCCGGACGTAAGTCCGGGGGTAGAAAAGAAATTCGATCAAGGCGCCCAAAGGGCGCAACGCGCGAAACCAATCAACGGAGCAAAGACTCCGCAGGAGAAGAAAGAAAATGTCGGAAGTCACCACAAAAGGAGCCCAAACCACCACCGAAATCACCACAACCAAGAAAGCCCCGGGCCTAGCCTTCCGCCGCTTATTCACCAAACCCGGAGTCTCGCCCTACGACGAGGTCGAATGGGAGCACCGCACCGCTCAGATCACCGACGCCCAAGGTCAAGTGATCTTCGAGCAGAAAGACGTCGAAGTCCCCAAAGACTGGTCGATGACCGCGACCAACATCGTGGCCAGCAAATATCTCCACGGCACCATCGGCACGCCCGAGCGCGAATCCGGAGTCCGCGCCCTGGTAACTCGCGTAGCCGAAACCATTCGCGACTGGGGCCAAGCCCAAGGCTATTTCAAAACGCCCGAAGATGGCGCCACATTCCACGATGAGCTAGCCCACATCCTCATCCGTCAATACGCAGCCTTCAACTCGCCAGTCTGGTTCAACGTAGGCTGCGATCGCATCGAACCCGACTCCGACGCTCGCAACTGGCACTGGAATCCAGCAGCAGGCAGAGTCGAATTCGGAGTCACCGGATACAGCACGCCGCAGTGCTCCGCCTGCTTCATCAATTCAGTGCACGACTCGCTAGATTCCATCCTCACGCTAGCCAAGACCGAGGGCATGCTCTTCAAGTGGGGCTCAGGCACTGGCACAAATCTGTCCCCGCTGCGATCCTCCACCGAAGGCCTAAGCGGAGGCGGCACAGCCAGCGGCCCGCTAAGCTTCATGAAAGGTTTCGACGCCTTCGCCGGCGTAATCAAATCCGGGGGCAAAACTCGTCGCGCCGCCAAGATGGTCATCCTGAACATCGACCATCCCGACATCATCGACTTCATCGAGTGCAAATCGAAAGAAGAAGCTAAAGCCCACGCCCTGATCGCGCAAGGCTACGACGGCTCCTCCCCCGACTCCGACGCCTACTCATCCATCTTTTTTCAAAACGCCAACAACTCCGTCCGCGTGACGGATGATTTCATGTACGCCGTCCTCCGCGACACCGACTTCAGCACCAAGTCCGTTCGCGACGGACGCCCGCTGCATACCTTCAAAGCCAAAGACCTGCTCTACAAAATTTCCGACGCGACGTGGCGCTGCGGCGACCCCGGCATGCAATTCGACACCACAGTAAACCGCTGGCACACCTCGAAGAACACAGCCAGAATAAACGCGAGCAACCCGTGCAGCGAATATATGTTCTTAGACGATTCAGCCTGCAACCTGGCCAGTCTGAATCTACTGAAGTTCGCACCCAACGGCACGTTCGATGTCGAAGCCTATCGCCACGCAGTAGACATCCTGATCACAGCCCAGGAAATTCTGGTAGACAACGCCGGCTACCCCACGGAAATGATAGCCAAAAATTCCCACGACTATCGCCCGCTAGGCCTAGGCTACGCCAATCTAGGAGCCTTGCTAATGGCCGCCGGCCTACCCTACGACTCCGACGCCGGACGCGACTACGCCGCCTGCGTAACCGCAATCATGTGCGGCCAAGCCTACCTGCAATCCTCAAGAATTGCAGAACAATGCCCGCCATTAGTCCCAGCAACCGAGCCAACGAAAAAAGGCCTAGCCGAAACCAATCTAGGCTCGAATGTAATGCCCGGAGGAGCCTGCCCCGGCTGGTACATAAACCGCGAACCATTCCTAGACGTAATCCGAATGCACCGCGCCTCGGTAAACAACATAAACAAGAACAACGTCCCCACCCCGCTCTACGAAGCCAGCAAACAAACCTGGGACGAAGCCCTCTCTCACGGCGAGAAAAACGGCTATCGCAACTCCCAAGTAACAGTCCTAGCCCCAACCGGCACAATAGGCTTCATGATGGACTGCGACACAACAGGCGTAGAGCCCGATCTAGCGCTGGTGAAGTACAAAAAGCTGGTAGGCGGAGGCATGATCAAGATCGTGAACAACACCGTCCCCACAGCGTTGTTCAAGCTGGGATACTCGCACGATGAGGCCGACAAAATCGTCAGCTACATCGACGCCACGGGCACGATCGAAGGCGCACCGCACATCCAGGACGAGCATCTAGCAGTCTTTGATTGCTCGTTCAAGCCGGCCAAAGGCACCAGGTCGATCGCGTACATGGGGCACTTAAGAATGATGGCCGCCACGCAGCCATTCATCTCCGGAGCAATCTCAAAAACAGTAAACCTCCCCGAGAACGCCACGGTAGAAGACATAATGGAAGCGTATCTGCAGGCATGGAAGCTAGGCCTGAAAGCCGTAGCCATCTATCGCGACGGATGCAAGAAATCGCAACCGCTAAGCGCCGCCGGAACCAGCACCGCGCTCTCGAAAAAAGAAGACGCTCGCATGGCCGCAGGAGCGCCCGCGCGCGAAGAAGAAAATCTCAACGGACCGCCACGCGCAGTACGCCACAAACTGCAAGCCGAGCGTCGCTCGATCACCCACAAATTCAACGTAGGCGGACACGAAGGCTACATCACAGTAGGCCTCTATCCCGACGACAGCGTAGGCGAAATCTTCATCACCATGGCCAAAGAAGGATCCACCGTCAGCGGCCTAATGGACAGCTTCTCCTGCGCCGTCTCCATCGCCCTGCAACACGGCGTCCCGCTGAAACTGCTATGCGAAAAATTCGCCCACACCCGCTTCGAACCCAGCGGATGGAGCGGCAATCCCGACATCGGCTTCGCCAAATCAATCATGGACTACATCTTCCGCTGGCTCGACCTGCGCTTCTCCACCGGCCAGCAGCAAATGCTATTCGAGAACCTGCGCCTAAGGCCGAATCCCGCACCAACCGCAGAAGCAGTAGGAGACATAAACGGCTCGACCGAAGTAAGTGGAAACGCGAGTGTGGGGCGGGCGCCCTCGCCCGCCAGCGGAAGCCACCACGCCGCCGACGCCCTAGCCGGAATCATCGACCTAGGCGACGCTCCCACCTGCAGCTTCTGCGGCTCAATAATGACCCGCAACGGAAGCTGCTATAGATGCGGAAGCTGCGGCAGCACCAGCGGGTGTTCGTAATTCGCGCGAGAAAGGCTGTGCGGCGCTAATGGTGCCGGTCCATGCACTTCAAGATTCTCGGGCGAATCGCGGACGTGGAGCTTATCGCCTCTGGCTCCGCCATCCGTGAGCGCCAGCGCCTCTGGAAGATTCACGGCAAAGGGCGCTGGAGGAAGCTAAAGGGAATTGCGAAGGTCGAATTTTCCGATGGTACGATAAGCCATGCCGAGATTCACTGGTACGAAGCTCATGGGATCGGTGCGAAGGAACACAAAATCAAGCGAATCGTCGAGTGAGAGGAAAAGAGACGAAGCACGCTTCGTCCTTTGCGTACGGAACAAAGATTATCCTGCCTCCCTCGAACTGCGAAAGGTTTATCGCTTGCTGAGCGACGAGCAGGCGTCCAAGCACCACCAGGTGCGGGTGATCGACGAGTCAGGCGAAGATTATCTGTACCCGGAGGAGTATTTCGTTCCCATAAAGCTGCCGCAAGCGGCAGAGCAAGCAGTACTGAGTGAGCATTTTTTTGGAGGGAACATGAGCAACAAGAATTGCAATACCGGACTAGACGATCGCTGCCGAGACGAGAATGGCGAAATCCGGCGTAAGCGGAGCGATACACTCGTCGGAACTCTGCGGAGAGAGTACGGCGAGAATTTCGCGGAGGGGTTTCGCAGCGACGCAAAGCTCGGCACGGTGTTGCGCGAGACTAAGTCGAACTCTCTGACTGATTTCAAGAAGCGACGTCGCTAGGGTCGTCTGGGAGAGCATGGCTTCAGCCATGCCAAAACCGCAACCAACCTCGACGGCTTCAGCCGCTGAGGTGAAGTAGCACGAAAGTGGCTGGACAAGCAGTTTCGGGAAGAGTAAAACGTTTTCGACTGTGAGGGGGTCACGGCGAGCCGTGACCCCTTTTTCTCTTTTTATTAGCCGGAGGAGCTGATCACCTTGCCGATACCTGACTTCCAAACTGTGATGCGGCCCTTGCTTGAGCTGGCGTCGGATGGTGGCGAGCATTCAATGGCCGACGCGCGCGAACAGCTCGCCCGAGTGTTCAAGTTAACCGACCAGGAGACGAAGGAACTGCTGCCAAGTGGCAGGCAGGCGATTTTTGGCAACCGCGTGGCTTGGGCGAAGGTTTATCTCAATCGTGCCGGTGCTTTCGACGTACCTCGAAGGGGCTACTTCAAGATCACGGATCGCGGTCGCGAGCTTCTCCGGGACGTGCCCAAGCGAATAACGATCAAAGAGTTGATGGACCGGTTTCCTGAATTTGCAGAGTTCCGGACTCCCAAACATCACAAGGACGACGCTGCTCCCGTCGCAGCTGAGGAAGAAGGTCAGACCCCAGAAGAAATGCTCGAGAATGCGTACCAGAGGTTCAGGAACAACATCGCTTCCGAGCTATTGAGCAGAGTGAAGGCTTCCAGCGCGGAGTTCTTCGAACGCCTCGTGGTCGAGCTGCTGCTGAGCATGGGCTATGGAGGCTCACGAAAAGAGGCTGGCGAGGCGATTGGGAGGGTGGGCGACGAAGGCATCGATGGAATCATCAGCGAAGATCGCCTCGGCTTGGACGTGATCTATCTACAGGCGAAGAAGTGGGAGGGGACTGTCGGGCGACCCGAAATCCACAAGTTCGTTGGCGCACTGCACGGAAAAAGAGCAAAGAAAGGGGTCTTCATCACGACCGCCACATTTTCGGGTGAAGCTGTGGAGTATGTGGAGAAAATCGATCCGAAGGTAGTCCTAATCGACGGTAGGCACCTGGCAAGCCTCATGATTGATTTTAATGTCGGCGTTACCCCGGTCAGCTCATACGAGACGAAGCGCATCGATTCCGATTATTTCAGCGAAGAGTGACGCGCGAAGCAGTTCACACTAGGGTGTGGATTCGTATTCTGGCCATTACGGCACGAGCGACGCCGTGACCTTCCCCTGCGATCATCTTCAAACTTTAGACTTGTTGTGGGCCGTTTCAGCGAATGTCCGCGTCGGAAGAACTGGACGAACTCATCGAGATGGCGAGAACGATACGGATGACGCCGGAGCAGGCTGAACGGCAGCGGCGCAGCTTTGCCTACGGCAACGTCAAGATTGAGAATGATTCCATCACTTGGGGGATGATTGACAGGGCTGCGGAGGAGTTGGAGGAAGAGAAGTGAGCGGGCGGCATGTTTCTAGTGCGGTCTGGCGGCTTTGCGGTGCCTGAATTTATTTGTGTTGCTTACGGCACGACTGAAGTCGTGCCCTTCCACGAAACCTCGCGGGCGAGAGCCTGCCCTGAGCAAAGTGGAAGGGGCTCCTGCGCCACACCAGCAAGTATTAAAGGACGTCGCCTAAGGTTCCACAATGGGAACGCCTGCTCGACTCTCCCATCTCTGCGCTTGACTCGCTCTATCGATGCAAGCTAATCTATCCAATTATAGTTTAGCTTATTGAGAACAGAAGAACCGCTAAGTCCCGTGTCCGGAATATTTTGCGAATAAGCCCTTATTCGTCAAAGATTTCGGCCACAGTGTGGCCCTATCCCCATGATTCCAAAAGATCACGGGGGAGGGGGTATACCTCGCGTCTACTCGCCGTGAGCAGACGAACAAGCCACCGTTGGCTTCGTTGACGGGGTGCGGGTGGGTCCGTAAGATGATGGCCGGGTAGTTGGGCGTCCTTTCGTGATCGGCCAAACCATTTCACATTATCGGATTGTGGAAAAGCTGGGCGGCGGCGGCATGGGCGTGGTGTATAAAGCCGAGGATTTGCGGCTGCATCGCTTTGTCGCGCTCAAGTTTTTACCGCCGCAAGTGGCGCGCGATCCACAGACGCTGGCGCGATTTCAGTTGGAGGCGCAAGCGGCGTCGGCACTGAACCATCCGAATATTTGCACGGTGCACGATGTTGGCGAGCAGGATGGCGAAGCCTTCATCGCCATGGAATTTCTCGATGGGATGCCTTTGATTTACCGGATCGCGGGGCGTCCGCTGGCAATGGAAATGCTGTTGTCGCTCGCCATCGAGATTGCCGACGCGCTCGACGCGGCGCACGCGCATGGCATTATTCATCGCGACATCAAGCCGACAAATATTTTTGTGACTAAGCGTGGCCACGCCAAAATTCTGGACTTCGGCCTGGCGAAGCTCAGCGTGGGCAACGAAGCCAGCGTCAGTGGCAACACTTTCGGCGGAGAGACGCAGTCGCCGGAGGAACTGGCGCGGTCGGGGTCGGCGCTTGGGACGATTAATTACATGTCGCCGGAGCAGGCTCTCGGCAGGCCTCTCGACTCGCGCACAGATTTGTTTTCGTTTGGAGTCGTGCTCTATGAAATGACGACCGGAGTGCAGCCGTTTCAGGGAAAAACTACCGCCGCATTTTACGATTCGCTCATTCACAGCTTTCCGGAAACGCCGGTGCGATTTAATCCGGCGACGCCTGCGGAGCTTGAGCGCATCGTTAAAAAAGCGCTGGAGAAAGATCCGGGGCTGCGATATCAGACCGCCGCTGAGATGCGCGGCGATTTGCAGCGTCTGCGCCGAGAAGTTGAGTCAGGACAGGTTGTGGGTGCGGGATCGTCGACGGGTTCGGTGCCGGATTCGAAGGATAGGATTCGCGCATTGTTCGCCAGCGCGCCAACGACTTTTGCACCGAAGCCGAAAGTAAACGTCGCGAAGTGGTTGCTGCTGAGCTTGGCTGTGGTCGCGGTGTTGGCGGCAATTTTATCCCTGCGATCGCCGGAGCCGCCGCCAAGTGTGGTTTCGTCGGTGCAGATCACAAATGATGGCATATCGAAACGCTCTCTGGTCACCGATGGCACGCGGCTGTACTTTTCCGAGTATTTGAGCGGACACTCGGTGCTCAGGCAGGTTTCGACCTCGGGCGGAGAAACTGCGCCGGTGCCGACTTCGCTGGCGAGCGCTGATATTTACGATCTCTATCCTGGACGCTCGGAGTTGTTGTTGAAAGGCGTGGCGGAGGGCTCGGAGACGGAGTGGCCGGTTTGGGTTTTGCCTGTTCCCGGCGGTTCGTTGCGTCCAGTGGGAAACGTGCTCGCGCACGCGGCCACGTGGTCGCCCGATGGTAAGCACATCGTGTACGCGTTCAGATCTGGCTTGTATGAGTGCAATGCAGATGGCAGCGATTCGCGGCAGCTTCTGACCGTGTCCGGAGTTGCATTCGCGCCGCGATTTTCTCCAGATTGGCGGCGAGTACGATTCACTCTGCGAAACATCGAGCAGCGTACCTCGTCGTTGTGGGAAGTTGCGGCCGACGGCACGGGTTTGCACGCCGTGTTGCCGGACTGGAACAAACCTGCGCAGGAATTTGGCGGCGCGTGGACGCCGAACGGTGATTACTTTCTGTTCGAAGCGACTCAGGATCACAACCAGAATATTTGGGCACTTCGTGAGAGTGGTTCACTTTTTCGCAAAGACGGTACGGCTCCAACGCAACTGACGGTGGGGCCTTTGATGTTCAGCAATCCGACGCTGAGTCTGGATGGAAAGAAGCTGTTTGTGATCGGGCAGCAAAGGCGATTCGATTTGGTCCGTATACAAGCGAAGTCGCAGTTTTCTATATATGTGCCGGGAGTGTCCGCCGGTGAAGCGGATTTTTTGCCGAATGGCGAGTGGATGGTTTATGTGGCACATCCGGAGCTGACTCTGTGGAAGAGCAAGCCAGACGGGAGCGGCCGCGAATGCAACTCACATACGCGCCGATGCAGGCGCATATTCCGCGTTTCTCGCCTGATGGAAACCAGATCGCGTTTATGGCATCCAGTCCGGGGAAACCTTGGAAGATTTTCGTGATGCCTGCGGAGGGTGGTGCGCCGCGTGAAGTGACTACAGGCGATCACAATCAGGGCGATCCGACGTGGATGCCGAACGGCGATTCGATTGTGTTTGCTGGAATGCCTTGGTTGGAAAATGGAAGCGTCAGCGGGCCTAACATTCACAGCGTCAATTTAGAGACTTCGCAAATTACCGATATTCCAGGTTCGGAAAATCTTTTTAGTCCGCGCTGCTCGCCGGACGGGCGCCACATCGCGGCGCTTTCTGCAGACTCGACGAAGCTGATGCTTTACGACACAGAAAAGAAAAATTGGAAGCAAGTCGCGGTGTCGCGATTCGGTTTCGAAAATTGGTCACACGATGGGAAATATTTGTACGCCGAAGATTATTCCGACAAGACAGATAATTTCGTTCGGGTGAACGTGGCCAATGGAAAAGTTGACCGCTTGTTCAGCCTCATGGAAATTCCGCGCGGTTTCGATCCTTGGGAATTCTGGGTTGGGTTGGCGCCCGACGATTCGCCGCTTCTTATGCGGGATCGAAGCACGCAGGAGATTTACAGCCTGGATGTGCGTTTCCCGTAGTGTTTTACTGAGCGCCTTTATGAATCGGACGGGCGAGACGCCCGTCCCCCACTGCTCAACGCTTACTCTTTGACTTTGTCTTCGCCTTCGGCGCCGGGTATCGGGTGCTCGACTCCCTGCTGCGCTTCGGCTTCTTCCATGGCGCGCTTGGTTTCGGCGGCGCGTTTGGAGCGGGCTTCGGTGCGCTTCTGGCGCTTCTCGTCGAGAATCTTCTCGCTGCCGAGGAGTTCGATGAAAGCGTTGTCGGCGCCGTCGCCTTTGCGGAATCCGGTGCGGATGATGCGAAGGTAGCCGCCGTTGCGATCGCCGAAGCGTGGGCCGATGGTGTCGAATAGTTTGTCGACTGCGGCGCTGGTCATGAGGTAAGCGAGCGCCTGGCGGCGCGCGGAGAGATCTCCGCGCTTGCCTAGCGTGATCATCTTCTCGACTTGCGGACGCATGGCTTTGGCTTTGGGCACCGTGGTCTCGACTCGTTCTTCGAGGATTAGCGAAGTGACCAGGTTCCGCAGCAGTGAGCGGCGGTGCGCGGTGTTACGTCCCAGTTTCCATCCTGCTACTTTGTGACGCATGGCTGAATCCTTTGTTCCGGCGGGAAGCGAAATGCAGATTCCTCGCTTCGCTCGGAATGACAAAAAATAGGTGCTCGGAATTACAAAATATGGGTGCTCGGAATTACAAAAAACTGGTATGACAAAATTTGCAGGACGGGTCAAAGACCCGTCCCGCATAAACTCATTCTTACAGATCGTTGTCTATGCCGTAGGCTGACGCGGGTAGAATCTGGTTTGACGTCGGGCCGGGTACGGCGTTGCCCTGTTCGTCGATCTTCATTCCCAGACTCAATCCCATGGTGCCTAGAATTTCTTTTATTTCGTTCAGCGACTTGCGGCCGAAGTTTTTGGTCTTTAGCATTTCGGCTTCGGTCTTTTGTACCAGTTCGCCAATCGACTGAATGTTCGCGTTCTTCAGGCAGTTGTAGCTGCGTACGGAGAGCTCGAGCTCTTCGACGGAACGATTGAGATTTTCGTTCTTGATCTCGGGCTTGCGTTCCTCGGACGACGTTGAAGTCTCGATGTCTTCTTCGAAGTTGATGAAGATGTTCATGTGGTCCTTCAGCAGCTTCGCCGCCAGGCCGATGGAATCGGCTGGGGTGATCGAGCCGTTGGTCCAGACTTCGAGGGTGAGCTTATCGTAGTCGGTAATCTGTCCGAGACGCGCGGCTTCTACCGTGTAGTTGCACTTGCGCACCGGCGAGTGGACTGAGTCGATGGGAATGAAACCGATGCCAAGGTCTTCGTCGAAATTCTTGTCGGCGGAGACGTATCCGCGGCCGCGCTTGAGGCGCATTTCCATATCGAGCTTGCCGCCTTCGCTTACCGTGGCGACGTAGACGTCTTTATCTAATACCTCGACATCCGCGTCCGCCTCGATCATGCCGGAGGTGACTACGCCGGGTTGATCTGCGCGCAGGTAGATTGCTTTGGGCGCATCGCCGCTGAGCTTAAAGGGAATTTGCTTCAAGTTCAGGATGATGTCGGTGGCGTCTTCTACTACGCCGGGGATCGACTGGAATTCGTGCAGCACGCCCTCGATCTTCACGGCAGTAACTGCGGCTCCTTCGATCGAGCTGAGCAGCACGCGGCGTAGCGCGTTGCCGATGGTGGTGCCGAAGCCGCGTTCGAACGGCTGGGCCCAGAAAATTCCGTACTTATCGGTTAGGGTCTGAGTATCGACTGCTAGACGTTTTGGTTTTTGAAAGCCCTTCCACAGCATTTGTTATTCTCCTTCGGCCGTTTGGCTCAGTCCTGACTCCCTGAACTGGTCCGTGATGCGTTCAGGTCAAACGTCGGGACATGCTGATCTGGCTCGAAATGTGGACCAAAAAATCGCTGCTAGCCTCTGGCTGCTAGCTCCTAGCTGCCGAGCTTCGCTCGGCTGACCGGGTCTGAGACACGGTCCCGCAGAATTCTTCCTTCTTCTACTTGCTATACAGTTCGACGATCAACTGCTCGTTCACCGGCAGGTGAATGTCTTCGCGCTTGGGCAACGATAAAACTTTGCCTTTGTAGTTGTCGCGATCGATCTCCAGCCAGGTTGGTGCGGTCTGGTGGCTGGCGAATTCTTTCGCTGGCTCCAGAATCGGCAACTTCAGGCTGCCCTGGCGGATGGCGATCTCTTCACCAACGCTTACCTGGTACGAAGGAATGTTGACCTTGCGGCCATCCACTTGTACGTGGCCATGGCGCACCAGTTGTCGTGCCTGACGGCGCGAGACGCCGAATCCCAAACGATAGACTACGTTGTCGAGACGACGCTCCAGTTGCTGCAGCAGCATTTCGCCGGTTACGCCTTTCGTGCGAGCGGCCTTCTCGAAGTAGTTTCGGAACTGGCCTTCCTGAGCGAAGTAAATGCGCTTGGTTTTTTGCTTCTCGCGAAGCTGCAGGCCGTAGCCTACGATTTTTGATTTGCGGTCTTTGCCGTGCTGACCGGGAGCAAAGTTGCGCTTCTCAATGGGACACTTATCGCTGAAGCACTTAGTGCCTTTGAGGAACAGCTTCATGCCCTCGCGGCGGCAGAGACGACAGACGGGATCGGTATAACGTGCCAAGTTTCTTCTCCTTTAGATGACCGGTTTACAGGTTTGGCTTCACCCTTCGTCCCGGACGAAATAAGCTGTTAGCTCTTAGCCGTTAGCCTTTAGCTAAAAGCCAAGAGCTAATAGCTAACAGCTGGTTTACACTCTTCTGCGCTTTGGCGGACGGCAACCGTTGTGCGGGATCGGCGTGGCGTCTTTTATGTTGCGAACTTCGATGCCAGAAGCGGCCAGTGCGCGGATCGCGGACTCGCGACCGGAACCGGGGCCGCTCACTCGCACTTCCACGCTGCGCACGCCGTGATCACGCGCCATTACTGCGGCGTTCGAGGCGGCCTGCTGGGCAGCGAATGGCGTGCCTTTGCGGGATCCGCGGAATCCCAGCGAGCCGGAACTCTTCCACGAAAGCACGTTTCCGGCTTGATCGGCAATGGTGACGATCGTGTTGTTGAACGAAGCCTGGATGTGCGCAATGCCGTGGGAGACGTGTTTGCGCTCCTTCTTTTTGAAGGTCTTCTTTTTGCCTTTTTTCTCGGGCGCCGCGGCGCCGCCTGCTGCTGCTGGTTTTGCCATAGGATTCAGCTCTTAGCTTTTTAGCCGTTAGCCTTAGCTCTACAACCGTTGTGTTCAAGCTAACGGCAAGAGCTAAAAGCTAGCAGCTGATTTTTACGTCTTGGTCGCTGTCTTCTTCTTCGCTGCTACTGTGCCTTTGCGCGGACCTTTTCGGGTGCGGGCATTGGTGTGGGTTCGCTGTCCGCGGACCGGTAGATTGCGGCGATGACGATATCCGCGATAGGAGCCGATTTCGATGAGACGCTTGATGTTCATCGAAACTTCCTTGCGCAGATCACCTTCGACCATGCCCTCGGCCTCGATTACCTGGCGGATGCGGTTGACTTCGTCCTCGCCCAGGTCTTGAACTTTCTTCATGGGCTCGACCTTGGCCTGATCGAGAATGCGGGCGGCGCGCGGCTTGCCGATTCCGTAGATATAGGTCAGCGCAATATTAATGTGCTTGTTGCGCGGAAGGTCGATGCCTGCAATGCGTGCCATAGTTGTCCTTTATCCCTGACGTTGCTTGTGTTTTGCAGTTTCGCAGATCACTCGCACTACTCCCTTGCGGTGAATGACCTTGCACTTGTCGCAAATTTTCTTTACTGATGCTCTGACTTTCATAAATCGGTCCTTGGTCGTTCGTCGTTGGTCGTTGGTCTTGGCCCTAGATCCCTCGCTTTGCTCGGGATGACAACAAGTGGGCCGCCATCATTTATAGCGGTACACGATACGTCCGCGATTCAGGTCGTATGGCGAAAGCTCGACGGCTACTTTGTCGCCGGGCAGGATGCGAATGAAATTCTTGCGCATTTTGCCCGAAACGTGCGCCAGCACCTGGTGCTTGTTTTCCAGTTCGACTTTGAACATGGCATTGGGCAGCGGTTCAAGCACCGTTGCCATGACTTCAATCGCGTCTTCTTTGCTCATGCACCCCTTAATAGCTTTCAGCCGTCAGCTTTCAGCTATCAGCCACTAGCTTTCAAGACACAAGCTGAGAGCTGACAGCTGAGAGCTGACAGCTGAAAGCTGACAGCTTTATTGCGTCAAGATCACCGGGCCTTCTTTGGTTACTGCCACGCAGTGTTCGAAGTGGGCGCTGCAGCTTCCGTCGGCGGTTACGGCTGTCCACTTGTCGTCTAACACGCGGGCGCCGGGCTTGCCAAAATTTACCATCGGCTCTATCGCTAGCACCATTCCTGGCCGCAAGCGGGCGCCATGCCCTCTTGCTCCGAAGTTCGGAACCTGCGGCTCTTCGTGGAGCTTGGTCCCAATTCCGTGTCCCACGAACTCGCGCACCACGCTGAACCCGTTGGCTTCCACGAATTCCTGCACGGCTGCGCCAACATCTCCTACTGCGTTACCAACTCTTGCCTGTTCGATGCCTTTGTATAGCGAGGCTTCCGTCACCTCGAGCAACTTGCGAACTTCCGGCTTCACCGAATCGTCGACTGGCACGGTGATGGCGGCGTCGCCGTAATATCCATCTAGCACTACGCCGCAGTCGATGGAAACGATGTCGCCTGCCTGCAGCACCCGTTTTTCCGACGGAATGCCGTGAACAATCTCTTCGTTCACCGAAGTGCAGAGCACGCAAGGGTAATCGTAATATCCTTTGAATGCCGGCTTCGCGCCGAGGTCCTTAATCTTTTGCTCGGCGGCGCGCTCCAGATCCATGGTCGTGGCTCCGGGAGCTACCAGCGCGCGCACATGATCAAGTACTTCGCGAACGATGCGGCCACTGCTGCGCATGCGTTCAATTTCAGCCGCCGATTTACAGACAATTGCCATCACGATGCTCAATCACATAAAACAACTGTCCGGTAACCTCGCCGATCGGCAGATTCCCCATTTACCGCCACCAGTCGCCCTTTCTGCTCATAGTACTCCGCCACGGGCCGGGTCTGAAGGTCATATGCCTTAAGACGTTCCCGGATCACTTCCTCGCGATCGTCGCTGCGGATTACCAGTGGAGAACCGTCAACGTCGCAAACATCGGCGACGCGAGGTGGCTGGAAATAGACGTTATAGATGTGTCCGTTGGCGAGACAAGTCCTGCGTCCAGTGAGCCGCTTTACTAACTGATTATAATCCACATCGATGCGGACGACAATCGGCAGGCAGCACTTGTCACCGTGCGATTTGTCAAAGATCTCGCTTTCAAAGAAAGCGTCCAACCATCCCGCTTGCCGCGCCGTGCGCGGAAAGCCATCAAGAATGAAGCCCCGTTCGCAATCGACATCACGCAACCGGCAGGCTACCATCTCACAAACCAGATCGTCGGGAACCAGTTCGCCGCGAGCAATAATCTCTTTGGCCTGTTTTCCCAACTCGGTGCCACGCTGCACGTGCGCCCGCAGAATGTCTCCGGTGGAGATCTGCGGGATGCCATAGTGTTCGGCGATCCGCTTGGCCTGTGTGCCCTTGCCGGCACCCGGTGGTCCGAGCAACACAACCGGCCCGATGTTTTGCGAGGTCTGCATCGAACTGAAGTACGTTCCTGCTTTCAGGCACGCGGTCAGCCCTCTGACCACCCGCCGACCGGGCGGTACGGCAACCTCAACTTCGTTAAGTCCAGCTCCGGCGGCCGCGAATGCGTCCGCTGCGCGGCGTGAATCCGTCGTAGTGGCGCATTATCAGCTGCGCTTCAATCTGCGTGACTGTGTCCATGGCTACGCCTACTACTATCAGCAGCGACGTGCCGCCGAAATAAAACGTGACGCCTAAGCCATTGGTCATCCACGTAGGCAGGCGTTCGAAAAATGCGCCAATCGGCCCATACAAATGGTTGAGATGGATTCCGGTGATCATCCACTCGGGAATGAACGAGATGATGATCAGGTACAGCGCGCCTACCAGCGTGATGCGAGTCAAAATTTCGTTAATATGATCTGCAGTGCGTTTGCCTGGCCGGATGCCGGGAATAAAACCGCCGTACTTCCGCATGTTATCGGCAACCTCGTTTGGGTTGAAGACAATCGACACATAGAAGTAGGCGAAGAAAATAATTCCAACAGCATATAGAAATGTATAAAGCGGCTCGCCCCAGCCGAGCCAATGGATTAGGTCGCCAAAATAACGGTTGTTGCGCAGACCATATCCCATAGTCTGGGGCATGGTCAGAATGGATGAGGCAAAGATTACCGGCATCACGCCGCCCGCATTGACGCGCAATGGCAGGTGGGTAGATTGGCCTCCCATGACTTTGCGGCCGACCACGCGCTTCGCATATTGCACGGGAATGCGGCGTTCGCTGCGCTCCACGTAGACGATGAACGCGACTATCAGAATCATGACGCCCACGAGCAGAATCATGGCGGGGGCGGTGAACGCTCCCCATGCATCAGTGCGAACTTTGTCAACCAGATCAGCTACGCCGCGCGGCAGCCCGACCACGATGCCGGCAAAGATCAGACAGCGACATGCCGTTGCCGACGCCGCGTTCTGTGATCTGCTCGCCCAGCCACATGATGAAGGCGCTGCCTGTGGTCAGGGTGAGCATGGTCATCAGGATGAAAGAGATGCCGGGGTTGACTACGAAATCGCCGGATTTCTCAAGACTGATAGCGATACCGAGCGATTGCACCGCGCTCAAAATGACGGTTAAATATCGCGTCCACTGGGTAATTTTCTTGCGTCCCAGTTCGCCTTCTTTCTGCAACTTTGCCAGCGGCTCATAGACCACGGTCAAAAGTTGCAGAATGATCGACGCGGTGATGTAGGGCATGATGCCCAGCGCGAAAATCGTCAGGCGGCGAAGTTGGCCGCCGGAAAACAGGTCGACGAAACCCAGAAACGTTCCTTTGTTCTGTTCGAAGAATTGTTGCAACTTGTCGGCATTCACTCCCGGCGTGGGAATGTGCCCACCCAGGCGGTACACAGCCAGCAGCCCCAGCGTGAAGAGAATTCGCTTGCGCAGGTCAGGGATGCGAAATATGTTGGCTAATTTCTCCAGCATTACTGCAAGACCTCAAACTTGCCGCCAGCCTTGGTGATCTTTTCCTGCGCCGACTTGGAAAATTTGTGTGCGTGCACGGTGAGGGCAGAGGAGAGCTCTCCGTCGCCGAGAATCTTGACCGGATGCTTGGTGCTGATGACGCCGGCTTTGCGCAGCACCTCGGGAGTGATGGTGGTCTCGCCGAGCGCGGCCAGCTTTTCCAGATTCACGATGTTGTATTCCTTGCGGAAGATGTTGGTGAAAGCCGCGTTTGGGCATGCGGCGATGCAGCGGCATCTGGCCGCCTTCAAAGCCACGCATCATGCGCGAACCGCTGCGCGAACGCTGGCCTTTGTGTCCGCGGGTGGACGTTTTGCCCATGCCGGAACCCATGCCGCGTCCGACACGCTTTTTGCCGGAGTTCGCCTTCTTCGGTGCTCGAATATTCGAGAGATTCATAATAATTGCTCAGCTTTCGCTCTCAGCTTTCAGCAAGCTAGCGCCGATCTACGGAGGCCAATTATTGCTGGACGATCTCGACCAGGTGCGGAACTTTGGCAACCATGCCGCGAATCGCGGGGTTGTCGGGACGCTCGATCACCTGGTTCAGCCGGGTGAAACCCAGGCCTTTGACTACCAGCTTATGTTTTACCGGAGTGCAGATGGCAGAACGCACCCATTTCAAATGCAGCTTGCCACCGCCCGCCGTTGATTTTTTTTGCCGTCATTCGTGACTCCGTGTTTTTTACAACTCTTCTGCAGTTTTGCCGCGCATGGCCGCTACGTCAGCGCGATTCTTCAGCTTTTTCAGCGCATCGAACGTGGCTTTGATGACATTGTGCGGATTGGTCGTGCCAATCGATTTCGTCAGCACATTCTGAATTCCCGCCGAAGTCATTACAGCGCGCACTGCGCCGCCAGCGATCACGCCGGTGCCTTCAGGTGCGGGCTTCAATAGCACTTTCCCTGAGCCGAAGCGTCCGAGCACAAGATGCGGGATGCTGGTCTGGGTCAGGTTGATGCGCATGAGATTCTTCTTCGCCGATTCAATCCCTTTGCGAATGGCTTGCGGAACTTCTTTCGCTTTCCCCGAACCGTATCCGACGACGGCGGCACTGGGATCTCCCACCACCACGAGAGCTGCAAAGGAAAGATTCTTGCCGCCTTTGACCACCTTCGTGACCCGGTTAATTGCGACTACCTGGTCTTTCAGCTGGTAGGAACCCGCATCGAGCTTTTTAATTACTGTTGGCATTCTTTGATTCTCATTTCTCTCTGCCGAGCTCCGCTCGGCCAACCAGGTCACAGACCCGGCTCTACATCCACACTAAAACTGCAGGCCGGCTTCGCGGGCCGCGTCGGCGAGGGCCTTTACTCGGCCGTGATAAATGTATCCGCCGCGATCGAAAACCACCTTGCTGATTCCTTTTGCCTTGGCCCGCTCGGCGATTAGCTTGCCGACTTCCTTGGCTGAGGCCACATTTCCGCCGGTACGGCGTTCGCCCTTTTTACCCTCGGCGGAATGCGCGAAAACGACGGTGTTACCTTGCATATCGTCGATCAGTTGCACGTAAATATGATTCAGCGAACGATATACGTTCAGCCGCGGCCGCTCGGAAGTTCCGAGGATCTTCTTGCGAATCCGCTCGTGCACGTGCCGGCGGTTTGTATTTTTTGATGTCCGTGTAAGCATAAAAAAATGTCCTTGGTCGTTCGTCGTAGGTCGTTGGCCAGACCCAAAAACCTACTCAGATTTTCTATTGTGCGTTGGCCAACGACGGACGGCCAACGACCGAATTTACTTCGCTCCGGTCTTGCCTACCTTCTTCTTCAAACGCTCGCCGGCGTAACGTACGCCTTTATTCTTGTACGGATCGGGCGGGCGCAGGCTGCGCATTTCTGCTGCAACTTGTCCGACTTTTTGGCGATCGATTCCGGTGACGCTTAGCTTGGTCTGCTTGGGATCGACGGTCGCTTCAATGCCCGACGGGCAGCGGATACTCGATCAAGTGCGAGTAGCCAAGGCTGAACACGACTGTGTTCTTGCCCTTCATTTCGGCGCGATAGCCGATGCCGACAATTTCCAGGTCCCGAGTCCATCCCTTGGTGACGCCTTCGACAGCGTTATTGACTAGAGCGCGCGCCAGGCCATGGACAGCGGCCTGCGAATCGTTTTCGCGGATCGCGAGGAGATGCCCGTCCTGCTGCTGGACTTTAATGCCCGCGGGCAGTTGCGTGTCCAACTTGCCCTTCGGACCCTGCACGGCAACGGTGTTGCCTTCAATCTTTACGGTCACTCCCTTTGGGAGCGGGATCGGCTTTTTTCCAATTCGTGACATAAGTTCAGCTCTCAGCCTTCACTGTAGAAACGTTGCTTGCAACGTTTCGAGACGCAGCAAGCTGCGTCTCTACCACACTTCGCAGAGTAACTCGCCGCCGAGGCCCTGTTTGCGCGCCTGGCGTCCGGTCATTACGCCGCGAGGTGTGGTGAGAATGTTGATGCCCATCCCACCCAGCACCCGGGGAATCTCGGTGCGCCGCACATACACCCGACAGCCTGGCCGGGAGACGCGGTTCACTTGCGAAATCACCGCTTCGTTATTGTTAGCGTACTTCAGGTAGATACGCAGGATTTTGTGTCCTTCCTCTTCCGTCGCCTTGAAATTGGAGACGTAGCCCTCTTCTTTCAAAATGCGGGCAATCTCCAGCTTTAGCTTGGAGGCAGGAATATCTACCTTCTGGTGCCTGGCGTTAATTGCATTGCGAATTCGCGTCAGCATATCTGCGACCGGATCGGTCAACCTCATGCGTTCCTTCTCCTCAATCGCCCGTTAGCTTCGGCCACTCTTGCTCTGCGCCGAAGAACCTGCGGCGACGTATTCCGCCTAACCCGCGGGCGAACCCCGGTTAGGCACTGTTCACGGCACGGCTTACGCCACGCCGGTTCACTATTACCACGACGACTTCGAAACTCCGGGAATTTCGCCACGCAGGGCCAAGCCCCGGAAACACAGACGGCACAAGCCGAACTTGCGCAGGTAAGCGCGCGGACGTCCGCAAATCTTGCAGCGGTTGTGCTTGCGCGAAGAAAACTTCGGCTTTGGCTCTTTGCCCTCGCGTGCCTTCTGAAACTTCTCTTCGATCTTTGCGTCTTTAACTCGTTTAGCTGTAGTCATGCAATCCTTAATTTGTCTTCGAACTTGTTTAAAACGCTTACTGCGCCCGGAACGGCATGCCCAGATGACGCAGCAGCGCTCGCGACTCAGCATCGCTGCGGGCGGTAGTCACGATGGTGACGTTCATTCCTTTTTGCTTGTCGACCTTGGCGTAATCGATTTCGGGAAAAATTAGCTGGTCGTGCAAGCCCAGCGTGTAATTGCCGCGGCCATCGAACGACTTGGTCGAGACTCCTTTGAAGTCGCGCACCCGAGGCAACACCACATTTACCAGCCGGTCGAAAAATTCATACATGCGATCGCCGCGCAAAGTAACCATGGCGCCGATGGCCTGTCCCTCGCGGACCTTGAACGCCGCAATCGATTTCTTGGCGCGCGTCACGACCGGCTTCTGGCCAGTGATCTGGCCGAGTTCGTTCACCGCCGGGTCGAGAATTTTTGCATTCTGAGTAGCTTCGCCCACTCCCATGTTGACCACAATCTTGTGAAGATGCGGTACGGCCATGGGATTCTTGAGTTCAAATTCCTTCATCAGCGTGGGAGCGACTTCCTTCTGGAAGCGCGCTTTCAGCCGCGGCGTCTCTTTCGCGCTATGCCGGGCGACTGCGGGAGCTTTTTGCTCTTCCTGCTGCCCACCCTTTTTTTCTTTTTTGTCTTTTGCCATGTTGTTGATGCCTTCTTAAAGCTTTCAGCTGTCAGCTCTCAGCGAAACCCTTCTTAGCAAAAATCCTTACGTCAGGTTTGCGACCCTTCCAGGCCGGCTTGCTGATAGCTGAGAGCTGAAAGCTGACAGCTATTTATCCAGCGTGGTACCGCACTTCTTGCACACCCGAACTTTGCGGTCGCCACGCATTTCGTGGCCGATGCGTACCGGTCCGCAAGTCCCGCAGACCAACTGCACATTCGACAGCGCGATTCGGCTTTCCTGTTCGGCGATGCCGCCCTTTATGTTGCGCTGCGGGTTGGGACGCACATGCTTTTTCACCAGCATGACGTGCTCAACCAGGAGCTTGTTATCGTTCGGAAACACGCGCAGGACGCGGCCTTCCTTGCCCTTGTCGCGGCCGGTGATCACCTTCACCGTGTCGTTGCGCCGCAGATCCACTCGTTTGTGTTCAGTGCTTACGGTTCTCATTTCAGTCCTTCAATCCTCTTACAGTACTTCTGGCGCGAGAGAAACAATCTTTAGAAACTTTTTCTCGCGCAGTTCGCGGGCTACTGGCCCGAAGACCCGTGTTCCGACCGGTTCGCCCTGCTCGTTAATCAGCACTGCCGCGTTCTCGTCAAAACGAATGTAAGTGCCGTCGCGTCGGCCGTATTCTTTATGCGTGCGCACAATCACGGCTTTGACCACCGTGCCTTTCTTTACCTGACCATCGGGAGAAGCTTCTTTCACACTGGCGGTAACTACATCGCCCAACCCCGCCCTCAGTCCGGTCGAGCCGCCCAGCGGCAGGATGACCTGCAGTTTTCGGGCGCCGGAATTATCGGCGACCTCGAGCCAAGTTCTCATCATTACAGCCATAGTTCTGTCCCCCTCAAGGCTCTCGCTTACTTAACGGCGCTTACGTTAACGTCAGCGGCGATTTCGGGCACCAGCGCGGTCTTGCGCACGATTTGCTTGAGACGCCAGCGCTTTAATTTTGATAGCGGCCGGGTCTCTTCCAGCCGCACCACATCGCCGACGCGGGCTTCGTTTTTTTCGTCGTGAGCGTAGAACTTTTTTGCCTTCGAGACCACGCGTCCGTAGAACGCATGCGACTTTTTGCGCACCACCGAAACCACGATGGTCTTCTTCATACGGTTTGAAACCACCTCGCCGACTACTTCTTTGCGCCGGCCGGCAGCCGCGGGCTGTGCCTGTTGTGCATTGGTGACTGGCATTACTTACGCTCCGTTTTGTCGCTGGCGGCGAGCTCACGCTCACGGCTGATCGTTTTTACGCGCGCGATGTCGCGACGCATACCACGAATCTTCTTCAGGCTTTCCGTCTGCCCCATGTTGAGCTGAAACTTCAACTTGAAGAGCTGATCATTGAGATCGCGCTCCTGGTGGCTGAGCTCTTCATCGGTCAGGTTGCGAATTTTTTCCGATTTCATAAATGTCTCTTCCTTCTAGTGCGCCGCGGATTCGCGTTTCACGAATCGGGTGCGCAACGGCAGCTTGTGCGAAGCAAGACGCATGGCCTCGGAAGCGTCCTGCGGCGTGACTCCTTCCATTTCGAAAAGAATTTTGCCGGGACGAACCACCGCGACCCAATGATCCGGCGCGCCTTTACCTTTTCCCATACGAGTTTCTGCGGGCTTTTTCGTGACGGGTTTGTCGGGGAAAAGACGAATCCAAATTTTGCCGCCGCGCTTTACGAAACGCGTCATGGCGACGCGGCTGGCCTCGATCTGCCGGTCGGTGATCCAACCCGGTTCGAGAACCTTTAATCCGTAGTCGCCGAAAGCCAGCTCGCTGCCACGCCAGGCTTTGCCGGTCATGCGTCCGCGCTGCTGCTTGCGGTACTTTACTTTCTTTGGCATTAACATAAGTTCGCTCTTAGCTTCTAGCTCTTAGCTACCTCTCAAACCAAAACCCTAAAACGCTCCGCCTGCTTGCTGCGCTTCGCGCTTCTTGGCAGCGGGAAGAATTTCGCCTTTGTACACCCAGACCTTCACGCCAATCACGCCGTACGTGGTGCGCGCTTCGGTGAAACCGTAATCGATGTCAGCGCGCAACGTGTGCAGCGGCAGGCGGCCTTGCAGATACCATTCCGAACGGGCGATTTCGTTTCCATTCAGACGGCCGCTGACGCGGACTTTGATTCCTTTGCAACCGAAGCGCAGCGCCGGAGTCCACTGCTTTGCGCATCGCGCGCCGGAAGCCTACACGCTTTTCCAGTTGCAGCGCGATCGATTCCGAAACCAGTTGCGCATCCAGTTCAGGCTTGTGCACTTCCTGAATGTCGATATACATTTCGCGGCCATTCATGCGCTTCTGCACGTCAGCCTTGAGCTTGTCGATCTCGGCGCCTTTGCGGCCGATGATGATGCCTGGACGCGCGGTCTTGATAATGACGCGCAGCTTGTTGCCGGGACGCTCGATGTCGATCGAGCTGACGCCCGCCGACTTGAGCTTGTCTTTGAGCTCGTTCTTCAGCTTGACGTCTTCCAGCAACTGCTTGTCATAATCGCGCTCGGCGAACCAACGCGACTTCCACGGCTTGGTATAGCCGAGGCGAAAACCATAAGGATGAACTTTTTGTCCCATCGTCTCTCCTGACAACCTTGACGAACGCTATCTTGCTCCCGCAAATTTCTTGGCGGCTTTAGCTTTGCTCTTCTTTGCCGGCGCTTTTCCCTTGGCCTTGGTTCTGGGCTTCGATGTTCCCGCTGACGCGCCGCTTACTCTTTCCGCGCCGACCACATTCGCCAACGCCTCGCCATTCTTGCCACGCTCCGCGAGTTCGATCTCAATATGCGAGATGCGGCGGACGTAGTGATAAGCGCGGCCCATCGGAGCAGGGCGTATACGTTTCATGCGCGGCCCATCGTTGGCGACGGCGCGTCTCACATATAAGTTGTCGACATCGACGTCCAACCCTTTTTCCGAACTCAGGTAGTTGGCATTCTCTAAGGCCGAGCGGAGTAATTTTTCTACCGTGGCCGCAACCCGCTTTTTGGTGAAGACGAGCGTGTTGAGCGCATCTTCCACCCGGCGGCCTTTGATCAGATCCAGCACCAGGCCGAGCCTTTTGCGGCGAGACGCGCATGAACCGTGCTTGAGCTCGAAATTCCATCTTGCGTCTCCTTTACGCCTTCGGCGCCGGGGCTGCCGGAGCTCCCGCTGCCGGGGACGGTGCGCCCGGACCACCCGGAATACCGGCCGGCTTGGCTGCTGTTTCGGTCGCCGCTCGCATTGAGTGTCCCTTGAACTGGCGAGTGAAACTAAACTCGCCAAGCTTGTGGCCTACGAGGTTTTCCGTGATGTACACCGGAATAAATTTCTTGCCGTTGTGTACGGCAATCGTGTGGCCCACCATTTCCGGGACGATGGTTGAGCGCCGCGACCAGGTGCGCAGCACCTTCTTTTCATTGCGCGAGTTCATGGCTTCCACCCGGGTTTGCAGGAAACCATCGACGAACGGTCCTTTTTTTGTTGAACGTGCCATAAAATCAGCTCTCAGCTTTCAGCCGTCAGCTCTCAGCTAACAGCTACGAATTCTATGCGGCTTATTTCTTGCCGCGGCGGTTGACGATGAATGCGTCGGTCCGCTTGTTATTTCGCGTCTTGTATCCGCGGGTTGGTTGTCCCCAAGGAGTAACCGGATGCCGTCCACCGGAAGTTTTGCCTTCGCCGCCGCCGTGCGGGTGATCGACCGGATTCATCGAAACACCGCGATTGTGCGGGCGTTTCCCCAGCCAGCGGGAGCGTCCGGCTTTTCCGATGGTGATGTTTTCGTGATCGAGATTGCCCACCTGACCAATCGTCGCCATGCAGCCTTGGGCAACTTTGCGAATCTCGCCCGAAGGCAGTTTCACCAGTGCGTAATCGCCTTCCTTGGCTACCAACTGGGCCGCGCCGCCTGCTGAACGCACCATCTGCGCGCCCTTGCCCGGCTTTAATTCCACATTGTGAATCGTGGTGCCAGGAGGAATATTGTGTAGAGGCAATGCATTGCCTACGAGAATATCGGCATCGGGGCCGCTCAAAACTTTTTGTCCCACCTTCAATCCGTCTGGCTGCAGGATGTAGCGCTTCTCGCCGTCGGCGTAGCTCAACAAGGCAATGCGCGCTGAGCGATTGGGATCGTACTCGATGGTCGCAACCGTCGCGGGAATGCCGATCTTGTCGCGCTTGAAATCGATAATGCGCAGCTTGCGTTTGTGGCCGCCACCAATAAAGCGCATGGTGGTCTGACCCGAATTGCGACGTCCGCCGGTACGCGGCTTCGGTTCGAGGAGCGGCTTGTGAGGCAGCGTGCTCGTGATGTCGTCGTTGACCAGCGTGGTGCGATAACGCAGCGTCTGGGTTGTCGGTCTATAAGTCTTGATTGCCATAAATCAGCTCTTAGCTTCTAGCTCTTAGCTTTTACTTGTCGCGAGTCTTCCGAAGTTGGCCAACGACCAACGACGAACGACCAACGGCTATAAGTTCTGCGCGTACTCCGGCATTTTTTCGCCGGCCTTCAGTCTGACGTACGCCTTCTTCCAATCGGGACGATAGCCGGCAAACTTTCCCCGCCGCCGTTCTTTTCCCGGATAGGTCGCCGTGCGGACCGAGTGCACTTTCACTTTGAAAATTCCCTGAACTGCTTCCTTAATTTCCGTCTTGGTTGCCGCGGTCGCCACTTGGAAAACCAGCGTGTTCTGGTTCTCCTTGATGGCCAGACCTTTTTCGGTGATGACCGGACGGCGAAGAATCTGGTATGCGGATTTCATTAGGCTACCTCCGCCGCTTTTTCATGCCGGGTGCGACGACGCGGAGCACGCGAAGCTTTCTTCGGCGCCGCTCCTTCACCTTCAGCCGGCTTGTGCTGCCGCTTCGAGATCGAACTCTTCAGCGAAATCTGCAGCTTCTCGATAGCAGGCTGCGAGAAAATCGCCCGATCGTACCGCAGCAGGTGATAAGGATGAACCTCGTTGCCGCTGATCAGCTCAACTCCGTCGAGATTGCGCGAACTCAAAGTCAGGTTGCGATTCTCGTGCTTCGCAACCTCGATCAACAGCGCTGTGCTGTCGACTTTAAGCGCATTCAGCGCTTCACGAAACAGCTTGGACTTAGGTTCTTTGACGTCGAAAGTATTTACGATGATCAACTTGCCATCGGCGAATTTCGACGCCAAAGCCGAGCGCAACGCTCCCATTAACTTCTTGCGCGGAAACGCGTAGTCATAAGAGTGCGGCTGTGGACCATGCACCGTGCCGCCGTGCCGCCACAGTGGCGAGCGGATCGAACCTACGCGAGCCCGTCCTGTACCTTTTTGTTTCCAAAGCTTTTTGCCGGCGCCGGAGACCAGTTTCTTGTTCTTGGTGGCGTGCGTTCCTGCGCGATGGGCGGCGCGATAGTGTTTCACCGCCTCCCACAGCAGGTCCTCGTTGACTGCGCCGAAGACTTCGTCAGCCAGTTCAAGGCTGCCGACTTTGGCTCCGCTCAGATTGTGAATGTCAATGCTTGCCATAAATTGACTCTTAACCGTTTTTCTCGCCTCGGCCAACGACGAACGACCAACGACCGCCTCTATGCTTTCTTGGCCGCGCGCTTGGCTGCCTTCAACGGATCAACCGTCGCTGCCCCGGCAAATCCACGACGCTCTCTCGGCGGTTTCTTGGCTTTCGTAATTATCAGGTAGCCGCCCTTCGGGCCGGGTACGCTGCCTTCAACTACCAGCAAGTTGTCTTCTTTGTCCATGCCGAGCACGCGCAAATTGCGGACAGTCACCCGGTCCACGCCCATGTGCCCTGACATGCGCATACCTTTAAATACACGCGACGGAAACGCCGACGAACCAATCGATCCCGTGATTTGAAACATCGAACCGTGGGATTTTGGACCACCGGCAAAGTGATGCCGCCGGACTACACCCGAGAAGCCGCGTCCTTTACTGATGCCGACGATATCGACAAATTTCTCGCCGTCGAAGATGTCTAGCAGAACCCGATCGCCGGTTTTTACCAAGCCGTCGCCGTTGGCCTCCGATTTTTCTTCGACTTCAATTGGAACTTCGCGCATGAATTTCACCGGCGGCAGATTGTTCTTGCCCAAGTGCCCACGAGCGGGTTTGGTCAGCCGCGACTCTTTCACGAATTCGACCAGGCCGATTTGCGCGGCAACGTAGCCGTCTTTGGTCGCAGTCTTGTGCTGCGTGATCACGCACGGACCAGCCTGCAACACGGTCGCGGGATGAACGTCGCCCTTATCGTCGAAGAGCTGCGTCATGCCGACTTTCTTGCCGAGAATTCCAGTTACCTTTGCCATTTTCGTTTCTTCTTTCCGTTAACCAGCTTGGCCGTTTCGCTATTGGCTGGGGCTTCTCCGCTTCTAAACTGAAAGCTGAGAGCTGACGGCTGAAAGCTACTTATGTTCCTTGCCAAATGCTTTGATCTCTACATCCACGCCTGCGGGCAAATCGAGCTTCATCAGCGCGTCGACCGTCTGCTGCGTCGGTTCGAGGATGTCGAGCAGACGCTTATGCGTACGGATTTCGAACTGCTCGCGCGACTTTTTGTCCACGTGCGGCGAACGCAGCACGCAGTACTTGTTCTTCATCGTTGGCAAAGGAATCGGACCCGCGATTTGCGCGCCTGTACGTTTCGCGGTTTCGACAATCTCGCCCGTGGACTGATCCAGGATGCGGTAGTCGTACGCTTTTAACCGAATGCGAATTCTTTCTTTTCCAATCACTTTTGGCTCTCGCTAACCCCTCCCGGCTGTCCGGGAAGAAAGAACTGGCGGCAAACCGCAGGCCGCATTTTTCGTGTAGCGCGGGCATTCTTGCCCGCGCCGCGCGGACAGGAATGTCCGCGCTACAACTTTTCCCTACTGCACGATCTCGCTGATCGTGCCTGCTCCGACCGTGTGGCCGCCTTCGCGAATCGCGAAACGCAAACCTTTTTCCATTGCAACCGGCGTGATCAACTCAATTACCAGGCTCACGTTGTCTCCCGGCATCACCATTTCGGTGGCGGCCGGAAGCTCCGCTACGCCTGTTACGTCTGTCGTTCTCAGATAAAACTGCGGACGGTATCCTTTGAAGAATGGCGTGTGCCGTCCACCTTCTTCTTTGGTCAGAATGTAAACTTCGGCTTTGAACTTGGTGTGTGGCGTGATCGATCCGCCTTTCGCCAGCACCATACCGCGCTCGACATCATCTTTGCCAATGCCGCGCAGCAAGAGACCAGCGTTGTCGCCCGCCAGGCCTTCGTCCAATTGCTTTTTAAACATTTCGACGCCGGTCACAACTGTCTTGCGGGTGTCGCGGAAGCCGACGATTTCTACTTCCTCGCCGACTTTCACCTTGCCGCGCTCGATTCTGCCCGTCACCACCGTGCCGCGGCCGGAGATCGAGAAAATATCTTCAATCGGCATCAGGAACGGTTTGTCCAACTCGCGCGCCGGTTGCGGAACGCTCTTGTCGACCGCTTCCATCAACGCGTCAATCTGCTTCTCCCACTTCTCTTCGCCGTTCAGCGCGCCCAGAGCCGAGAGACGGATTACTGGAACATCGTCGCCGGGGAACTGGTAGCTCTTCAGCAACTCGCGCACTTCGAGTTCGACTAGATCCAGCAACTCGGGATCATCAACCGCATCGCACTTATTGAGCGCAACCACGATGTACGGAACGCCGACCTGACGCGCCAGCAGCACATGCTCGCGGGTTTGCGGCATTGGACCGTCGGTGGCCGCGACGACTAAAATCGCGCCATCCATCTGCGCCGCGCCGGTGATCATGTTCTTGATGTAATCAGCGTGGCCCGGGCAATCGACGTGTGCGTAGTGCCGGTTGGCGGTTTCGTACTCGACGTGTGCGGTCGCAATCGTGATGCCGCGGGCTTTTTCTTCCGGCGCGTTATCAATCGAATCAAACGATCGGAACACGATCTTCGGGTTGTGCTTCTGCAACACCTTGGTGATGGCCGCCGTCAGCGTAGTCTTGCCATGGTCGATGTGACCAATCGTGCCCACGTTGCAGTGCGGCTTATTCCGTTCAAATTTCTCTTTCGCCATTTCCTAGCTCCGTATCTCTCGTTCTTATGCCGCGGGTGCTATTGCTCCGCGTCTGTTATCTCTTGGGTCCTTGTGAACGCCCAATGATCTCGTCGGCCACGCTGCGCGGCACTTCTTCGTAGCGCGCAAAGTGCATCGAGTATTCGGCGCGTCCTTGCGTGCTTGAACGCATATGGGTCGCGTAGCCGAACATCTCGGCCAGTGGCACAATCGCCTTGATCACCTGCGAACCGGCGCGATGCTCCATGCCTTCGATGCGTCCGCGGCGCGAACTCAGATCACCCATAATCACGCCCGCATAATCTTCCGGTGTAACTACTTCGACCGCCATCACCGGTTCCAGCAACACAGGCGAAGCTTTGCGCGCAGCTTCTTTGAAGGCCATCGAACCGGCGATCTTGAAGGCCATTTCGTTCGAATCCACATCATGGTAGCTGCCGTCATAAAGGATGGCTTTCACGTCGACCATCTCGTAACCGGCAAGGATGCCGCCTTCCATGGCTTCGCGAATTCCCTGATCGATAGGCTTGATGAATTCCTTGGGCACCGAACCGCCAACAATGTCGTTGACAAATTCATATCCCGTCCCCGGCACCTGCGGCTCCAGGCGAATCTTGGCATGGCCATACTGACCCTTGCCACCAGTCTGGCGGATGTACTTGCCTTCAGCTTCAGATTTCCTGCGGATTGTCTCGCGATAAGCCACCTGCGGCTTGCCCACGTTGGCTTCAACTTTGTACTCACGCATCATGCGGTCAACAATGATTTCAAGATGCAGTTCGCCCATGCCGCTGATGATGGTTTGTCCGCTGTCGGGATCAGTGTGAACTTTAAACGTGGGATCTTCCTGGGCCAGGCGGTTCAACGCCATACCCATCTTTTCCTGATCAGCTTTAGTCTTGGGTTCAACGGCAACGGAAATCACCGGAACTGCGAAGGTAATGCTTTCCAAAGTGATGGGATGCTTCTCGTCGCAAATCGTGTCGCCTGTGCTTACGTTCTTCAAGCCAACCGCGGCACAGATATCGCCCGCCAGAATTTCGCTGATGTCCTCGCGCTTGTTGGCATGCATCTTCAGCAGCCGGCCGATGCGCTCGGTACGTCCGCGGCCAGCGTTGAGCACAGCTTCACCGGACTTCAGTTG
This sequence comes from uncultured Acidobacteriota bacterium, assembly GCA_963743375.1. Classification (GTDB taxonomy): domain Bacteria; phylum Acidobacteriota; class Terriglobia; order Terriglobales; family Acidobacteriaceae; genus JABDBE01. The sequence continues at coordinate 151,870 of CAVUQA010000005.1, forward strand.
GCCGGAATAGACGCGAATAAAAGTCAACTGGCCGACAAATGGGTCGGCCATGATCTTGAAGGCCAGAGCGGAAAAAGGCTCACTGTCCGCAGGCTGACGCGTAATCGCTTCGCCGGTGTCGGGATTTGTGCCATGAACCTCGCCTGCATCGAGCGGCGAGGGCAAATAATCCACGACTGCATCGAGAAGAGGCTGTATGCCTTTGTTCTTGAATGCTGTGCCTACCACTACCGGAAATAATTTCAGTTCGATCGTCGATTTGCGTAGAGATGCGCGAAGTTCCGCCGGGGAAATCGCCTCACCTTCAAGGAACTTGTGCAGGATGGCGTCGTCGTTTTCGGCGACCGTTTCAACCAGAAGAGCGTGAGCGGCTTCAGCCTTTTTTTGCAATTCGGCAGGGATTTCGCCGGAAATGTACTCGGCCCCAATGGTGTCATCCTGCCAGATGATCGATTTCATTTCGATGAGATCAATCACGCCTCTGAACTTGTCTTCTTGTCCGATAGGAATCTGTACGGCGACGGGCTTGGCGTTGAGGCGCTTGCGGAGAGTATCGACGGCATGCTCGAAATCGGCGCCCATCTTATCGATCTTATTAATGAAGCAAATTCGCGGTACGCCGTACTTGTCAGCCTGACGCCAGACTTTCTCGGATTGCGGCTGCACTCCATGCACCGCGTCAAATACAGCGACGGCGCCGTCAAGCACGCGCAGCGAGCGTTCCACTTCAGCCGTGAAATCTACGTGGCCAGGTGTGTCGATGATGTTGATGCGAATGTCGCGCCAGGTGCAGGTTGTCGCGGCGGAAGTAATAGTGATGCCGCGCTCCTGCTCCTGCTCCATCCAGTCCATGGTGGCAGTGCCTTCGTGGACCTCTCCTATGCGGTGCGTCTTTCCTGTATAGAACAGGATGCGTTCGGTCGTAGTGGTCTTGCCGGCATCGATGTGAGCCATGATGCCGATGTTTCTACACCGCTCCAATGGAACTGTTCTGGACACAGCTTTCTTTCTCTCTTCTTTTCTTTCTTGCTCGTTGGCAACTGAACCTGTCAAATCTGTAACCCTTTTCCTTTTCCTCTTACCACCGATAGTGCGCGAAGGCCTTATTGGCCTCGGCCATGCGGTGAACGTCTTCTTTCTTCTTGATGGCCGCGCCTTTGCCGTTGGCGGCGTCCAGCAATTCATTGCTTAACTTGTCGATCATGCCTTTTTCGCCGCGTCCGCGGGAGTAGGTAATCAGCCAGCGAATCGCCAGCGACGTACGGCGGTCGGCGTTCACTTCCACCGGCACCTGGTAGTTCGCTCCGCCTACGCGGCGGGTTTTGACCTCGAGCAGCGGCTTGGCATTTTCCACGGCTTTCGTGAACAGCTTCAGAGCTTCGTCACCGCCACCTTTTGCCTGCAGGCGCGTCAAAGCTTCGTAGAAGATGCCTTCCGCTGTGCTCTTCTTGCCTTGCCACATCATCGAGTTGACGAACTTCGTCACTAGATCCGAACCGTAAACCGGATCGGCTTCCACGGTTCGCTTGGGTGTATGTCCTTTTCTAGGCATTCATGCTCCTAAAACTTTACTGTTGTCATTGCCAACGACCTCTATGCTTTCGGGCGCTTGGCGCCATACTTCGAACGGCTTTGCTTACGGCCTGCAACACCCACCGCGTCCAGCGTGCCACGCACCACGTGATAGCGAACTCCTGGCAAATCTTTCACGCGGCCGCCACGAATCAGCACGATCGAGTGCTCTTGCAGGTTGTGGCCGACACCGGGAATATAAGTTGTGACCTCAATGCCGTTGGTCAAACGAACGCGCGCGACCTTGCGCAGCGCGGAGTTCGGCTTCTTCGGCGTTTGCGTATACACACGCGTGCAGACGCCGCGCTTTTGCGGGCATCCCTGCAAAGCTGGGCTTGCCGTCTTATAGCGCGGACGCTTGCGGCCATCGCGTACTAATTGATTGAAGGTCGGCACTTTTCCTCCAGCAACGCCGGTGGGTGCGCATGTTAAGCGCAGCGACACACAAACGCCGCTCTATAACTTTCCCTGCATCAGGGGCTGGCTGGCGATCTGCCAACCATACTTCTCACCGCGCATAATGGCGGCGAGAGATTGTAGGTTTTCCCGTTCAGACTGAACGGCGACGACGGTGGCACCAAGCCCGAAAGCCGGGAAGTACTCCGTTTCGTCAGCCGTGCCCCGCATAGCCTCCCAACAGGCGAGAGGTGCGCGCAGGGCATTTCAGCGAGGGCGTCTTCAGAAACTTCCGAAAGACGTATAACTGCGGCTCAGCTACTCGCTTGCAGAACTTTCGCGTACGCAAGACGCGCAGCGAACATCTCCGCAGCGTACAGACAAGCCAAAATAAACTCGCGGAACCTTTTTAATATATCAACAGTCTTCGGAGATCGTCAACTCGTTTGCTGTATCGCAAGATTATGACAAGTAAGACATCGGGCGACGTCATTCCCTTCCGAACGGATCAAAGTGTTGTGTTATCGTGCCACCCGGAATACCACGTCGCCCTGCCGCAGTACGTTAAATGCGACAGTGGTTGTACTTTTCACGCTGTTTCCGAGGATGATGACCCTGTTTCCCAGCTTGACGGAGGTGGGCCGTGTTTCCACAAACGGGTCCAGACCCCCTGACAGGCTAAAGACCGTGCCGTAGGCGTCGGCATCGCCGCCGGACGTTGTACCGTAGAAAGTTCCGCTGGTGGCTTGAATCAGCCCTCCGAAAGGGTAGGTGTTTTCGATGCCGTGGAAGTTGTGCAGCGTCGTCAGCTTGCCCCCTGCCGTGATCTTGAAGATCGTGCCCCCTTTGAAGTTGGTGTAGTCGCCGCTCGTTGTCCCATAGAAGTTCCCGTCTGTGGCTTGCACCAGCCCGGCCTCAGGGAGTTCACCATCGGTTCCATCGAAGCGATGCAGCGTTGCCAGGTTGCCACGGGAGCCAATTCTAAAGACCGTGCCACAGCCATAGGTGCACTTATCGCTGGTGCCTCCGTCAGTCGTGGTGCCATAGAAATCCCCATGGCGGGATTGAATCAGTCCTGCCTGAGGGTAAGCACCGTCCCTGCAGTGGGTTTTGGAGCAAAAGCTATAAAGCGTCGTGAGAGTGCCTTTTGCCGTGATTTTAAAGATGGTGCCGCAGCCATAGCCGGAGCAAAGGCCGGAGTAGTTAGCTCCGCCATACTCAGTTGTCCCATAGAAGTCCCCATCGCTAGCTTGAACCAGCCCTGCCATAGGGTTGAAACCGTCCGTGCAGTTCGTTTGGGAGCAAAAGCTGTAAAGCGTGGTCAGCTTGCCCCGTGCGGTGATCTTGAAGACCGTGCCCTCTCCGTTGGCCCCTCCTAGAGCCGTTGTCCCGTAGAAGTCTCCGTTGGTTCCTTGGACAAGCCCTGCGAAAGGCGCATCGCCGTCAGGGCATTCAAACACCGAGCAAAAGCTGTGAAGCGTGGTCAGCTTGCCATCTGGCGTAATTTTGAAAACTGTGCCGCAACCTTGACAGCCGTTAGCCCCGCCCTCAGAAGTTGTCCCGTAGAGGTTCCCGTCCTTGTCTTGCACTACCCCTGCTGTAGGGTTTGCGCCATCGTCACCGCTGAAGCTGTGCAGCGTTGTCAACCTCCCCGATGGCCTGACTTTGAAGACTGTGCCATCGCCGCTCGCCCCGCCAAAGGCAGTTGTCCCGTACAGGTTTCCATCAGCGCCCTGGATGAGAGAGGCAACGGGTTCAGAACCGTCGGTCTTGTTGAAATTTACCAGAGTCTTGAAGATGGTCTGTGCGGGAGATGCAACCACCGTCGCGGAACAAAACAAAACGGCCGCGCAGATTATGCTACATACGCTAGGTTTTCCCGCAATACTCGATCTCGGGCAGCGCAAGAGTCCTAAAGATAGCCTTCGAGGCGCCACCGTAATGCTTCTGAGCATCTCCGTCCTTAAGCTGTCCGGTCTCGCGTCAGAGAGGGCGCGTCGAGCCTGCGAGGAATGATGTCCCGGACCGGAGTAATTGTCAATATGCAATCCTCTGCATGGGCCGAATATTCATTGTCGCAAACATGGCCGTTATAGATCCATCCCACCGCTCGCCGTCAGTTCTCGAATCCCGCATTTTGTTCGGGATTTCGCATGCGACTCGGACGCGCGCAAATGGGAGGGTGGGCCGGTTTGAAAATGTTCCGCGAGATTCCTCGCCGCGCTGGAGGAAATGCGGGGCTTCGGAATGACACCATCGAAAGAAATTCAAACTGCGCCACGCCCGCATACCACCTCAACTTGCTGAAAAGGTTCGCAGCCTCTACACTGGAAATCTTCCAGAGCGAATACACTTTTTAAGAAACGTGCTCGCCGCATGGGCGACCATGGAGGCGGGGAGGGTGCATGCGCAGGTCCGGTTTTTGGCAGTTTGCGATTGCTGTTCCCATTCTTTTCCTGGTTGCCAGCCTTGGCGGATGCAGTAGCAGCAGTCCAATCCACACCGTCACCTATCCTGTCCCAGCGAGTATTACCATAAGCCCTGCGCCATTTCTTTCAATGGAAATCGGTACGTACCAATCATTTTCACCAAGCATTCTGAGTTCGACCAAGACCAGCATCACCGAACCCGTAAATTACCAGTCCAGCAACACGGCCGTACTGACCGTGGCAAACAACGGCCTGGCATGCGCCGGCAGTTGGGATTCACTGAGCAGCCCTGCGATATGCACACCCGGACCAGTCGGAGTAGCCCAAGTCACGGCCAACGCGCTCGGTGTGAGCAGCCCTGCGACTACGGTTTACGTGCACCAGCACATTGATAAAGTCGTTGTCAGCGTGCTTCCGATTCCCAATCAACCGCCGCCCACGAATTCTTGCTATTCGGTCGGTCAAACGGCCGACTATCAGGCACAGGCGTTCAGCAATGGCATTGACATTACTGCCACAGTCGGCGTGTTCGCCTGGCAAGCTAGCGTGACGAATGTGGCAGCGCTCAACATCAGTAACCCAGCGTTGCTGCCGGGCCAGGTAGAGGTGACAGCGAAGGTCCCGGGGCTGACGCCGCTGTTTGCGACAATCGGAAATGTGAACAGCCTTCCAATCTATTTCACCACCTGCCCGGTGCAGTCGATTACGCTCGCTGTGACTTCTGCGACCAGCACATCGAGAACCATTACGCCAACGGTCTTCGATACTCTCGGCAACGAGATCGCCGGCGTGCCTTTAACTTGGAGTTCCTCTGACCCTGGGGCAGTAAGCGTGAGTACGGCCGGCGACGCGACTGGGTCCGCGACCGGCGGAGGGGCGACGCTTATCGCCTCGTGCACTCCGCCTACCTGCAATAGCGGAATCTTGCCCTCGTTGCCGGTTTATCCGGAAAATGTTGTGACCCTATTCCTGCCCCCCCCGGGGACAACCCAAAGCGCCACGGTTACGGTTTACGTCAGCAGTTCGAGTTGTGGCACGATCGATAATTGCTTCAGTACGATAGTTCCCATCACCGCTCCTGCAAATACTTTGGGGAACTTCATCAACTTGCCGGCGACGCCGGATTCTCTGGTCTTCAATGGACAAGGAAGCACGGCTTACATTGGAACTGATTCTGGACGGTTTGGCACCGTGGGACTGGCGTCAGTTGATACATCGACGAATTCTGTGAGTCAGCTTGTCTCTGTGCCCGGCAAAGTGTTGGCTGTTTCTCCGGATGGAACCAAGGTCATCATTTCTGATACAGCGCCAGAAGATGGGCCGAACCGCGTTTTTGTTCTTGATACCGGTACCAGTACCAGCCCGACATTTCAAATTACAGGAGCTACTGCAGCGGCTTTTTCCCCGGACAGTTTAAAGGCTTACATCGTGGCCGGCAGTAACCTTTATCTCTATTCCAAAGTTGATGGGATGCGAACCATTCCTCTTGCAGCCCCGGCCAACGACGTATCTTTTCTTTCTGAGGGGGCTTTTGCCTATGTGGCTGGGGGATCGCCGTCTGCCTTAAGTGTGTGGCGAACTTGCGATGGTGGGAGTGCGGATACGGTGGCTGTGCCGGTTGTACCAACATTTATCCAAACCTTGCCAGGCGCGGCCAAGCTGCTGCCCTCGAACTCAGACACGCCTGATACCTTTCATATGCTGGCCGTCGCTCCTCCGGATATCGATATTGTGGGCGTGAATACAACGCCATCAGGTTGCACGCCGCCATTAGCTGATGAGCCCGTTGCCTCGTTCAACCTCGGTCAGGGGAATTTTGTGGCTAGACAGTTGATCATCTCGCAAAACGGTTCGACTGCTTACGTGATCGCCTCTAATATAAGCAGCGTGCTGGTGTTCAATATTGCGGGTCAAACTCCATCGACGATTTCTTTGTCTGGCAACGCGATGCCGCTCAGCGCCGCGCTCACCTCGGATGGCACTTTGCTTTACGTCGGCGCCAGCGATGGGACCGTACACGTTGTGAGTACGCTGGCGGGTGGGGATATTCAGCAGATCAGCTTTCCCGCGGGATTGTGCCTGAACTCGGCAGGACTGCCGTTTGGTGGTATCAGCTGCAATCCGGATTTCATTGCGGTGAAGCCGTAGAAAGAGTTCGCTGTCTTTCGTCGTCGGCCGTTGGCCAAGGAGAAGCCATTCAGGGGTTCACCAACTGCTGGACGATGCGAGATTCTCGCCAATAACCAACGACCTGTTTACGCCTTCGGCTTTTCCAATTCCCGGCCAACGCTGTCGAGCACTCCATTAATGAATTGAACTGATTCCGGACTGGAAAATTTGCGCGCGATTTCGAGCGCTTCGTTAATCACTACGGCGCGCGGAGTTGTGGGAAAGCCCATTAACTCTGCCACTGCGGAGCGCAAGACATTGCGATCGACCGTCGCCATCCGCTCCAGGCGCCAGTGCGCGGCGTGACGCTCGATCAAGCTGTCAATCTCGGCAGTGCGATCGGTGGCGGTGCGGAAAAGATCTTCGGCGAAACCGCGAACGTCTTCCTGGGTTGAACCATGCTCGCGCCAGAACGTCTGGCGAACCTCGTCGGGAGTCTGCCGGCCCATGTCCGCCTGAAACAACATTTGCAGAACCATCTCGCGGGATTTTCGGCGGGTGCCCATAGAAGCTGTCAGCTTTCAGTTTACAATCTTTACCACAGAGACACAGAGACACAGAGAAATCTTAGGCAGGAGTCCTGGATCAACGGCCACGTTTTTTCGCCCGGACAGGACGCTTGCGTTTCCGGGTCTTACTGAGAGCTGACAGCTGAGAGCTGACAGGTTTCGTTTCCGCACCTTTCCCTACGACCAACGACGAAGAGCCAACCAGAGCTTTGGTGAGATTCGCCATCTCCACTGCTGCCAGCGCGGCTTCGAAGCCTTTGTTTCCCATTTTTAGACCAGCGCGGTCGATGGCTTGTTCGAGATTTTCGCAGGTAAGCACACCGAAAGCATGGGGCACGCCGGTCTCCTGAGCGGATTGCCCGATGCCGCGCGCGACCTCGTTGACGATGACATCGTAGTGCGCGGTGTCGCCGCGCAGCAGGCATCCCAGGCAGATAATGGCGTCGTATTTCTTGGCCTGGGCGAGTGTGCGCGCAGCAGAGGGAATCTCAAAGGCGCCTGGCACGCGGACAATTTCGATGTCGTCTTCTTCAGCGCCCGAACGTAGAAGTCCGTCAAATGCGCTTCGCAGCAATCGTTCTGTGATGAACTCATTGAATCGCGAGACGACAATACCGAATTTTCTCCCCGTAGCGCTGAGATCGCCTTCAATCGCCTTGATCTGTAGCGGGCGCGAAGCTTTTTTGTTTTGCTTTGCCGTGACGGTTCGCCTTAATCGAAAATTATTCTGATCTGCTAGAATCCGTGGCCGATGTCACTTCCCTTTGAACTGCGCTTGACGCTTTTCCAGAAATGCCGTCGTCCCTTCCTTCTTATCTTCTGAGGCGCAAGCTACCCCAAACAACACGGCCTCCAGGTACAAGCCTTCAGCTAAAGGCATCTCCATTCCTTTATTCACTGCTTCCAGGGTGTACTGAACCGCAAGCGGAGCATTGGCAATCATTTTTTGTGCGATCGCTTCGGCCCGGGAAATTAATTCTGCGGGAATCGTGACTTCATTCACCAACCCGATGCGATGGGCTTCCTGGGCGCTAATCATTTCGCCAGCAAGCAGAAGTTGCATGGCGATGCCTTTGCCCACCAGGCGGGGCAAGCGCTGCGTGCCGCCGTAGCCGGGAATGATTCCCAACTTCACCTCGGGCTGACCGAGCTTAGCGTTTTCGCTGGCCAGACGCATAGTGCAGGCCATCGCGATTTCGCATCCCCCGCCAAGCGCGAAGCCGTTGATGCAGGCGATTACCGGCTTGCCCAGGTTCTCGATCAGGTTCAGCACGCTTTGCCCGCGATGCGTGTACTCTTTGGCCGAAACCGCGTCGTGCTTAGCCAGTTCGGCGATGTCGGCGCCCGCGATAAAAGCCTTGTCGCCGGCTCCGGTCATGATCACCACGCGGATGCCAGTATCTTTCTTGATGTCATGAAAAGCCGCGCGCAGGTCTTCCATCGTGGCCATATTGAGTGCGTTTAGCACCTTGGGCCGGTTGACGGTGACGTACGCAGTCGCGCCTTTTTTCTCGAAAATGATGTTTTCAAAGTTCATAGGGTCAGACCTGGCACTCGAATGAATCTGTCATTCTGAGCGAAGCGAAGAACCTGTGTACTTGCTGGTACCGGCACAATACATAGATCCTTCGTTACGCTCAGGATGACAAAATTCAGCGTTGAAAGCTTCACAACTTGTTCGGGTTCGGATTACTTGCGTCCGAATAATCGTAGAAGCCTTTACCCGACTTCCGGCCGTACCAGCCTGCCATCACCAGACGCTTCAACAGGGGCGGGGACGCGAATCGGCGCTCCTTGAATTCGTCGTACATTACGTGCGTGATGTAATAAGTCGTATCCAGACCGACGAAATCGAGCAGTGTGAACGGACCCATGGGATACCCGCAGCCCAGCTTCATGGCATTGTCAATATCGTCGATCGAACCGACGCCTTCTTCGTAGGCCCGGATGGCGTCGAGCAGATAAGGCACCAGCAGGCGGTTCACGATGAACCCGGTTTTGTCGCTGGTGCGCACCGGCACTTTGCCGAGCTTCTTCGCGAACTCGTAGGCGGTGTCGTAAACCGCATCTGATGTGGCAATTGTCCGCACCACTTCCACTAACTTCATCAGCGGAACCGGATTGAAAAAATGCAGTCCGACGAACCGTTCGGGCCGCTTGGTCGACGTCAGAAGTTCGGTTATGGAAATGGACGAGGTATTCGATGCGAAGATGGCGTCTTTCTTAACAATTCCGTCGATGGACGCATACATCTTTTTTTTCTCTTCGACATTCTCAATGATTGCTTCGATCACGATGTCGCAGCCGGCAGCGTCCTGCTTGTTCGTCGTTCCCTTGAGGCGGGCGCGAATAGCATCTTTCTGCTGCGCCGTGATGCCGCCCTTTTCTGGTGGACGCTCGACGAACTTGGCCAGCGATTTTTCAATGCCGGCAAAGCCTTTGTCGAGGAACTTCTGCTCAACCTCGAGCACGGTGACATCGAATCCTGCGGTTGCAGCAACTTGAGCAATTCCAGAGCCCATCAATCCGCAACCTAAAACTCCGACTTTCTTTATTTCCATTCGGGTTTTCCCTTTTGTCGACCTGAAGCATGATCCAACTGCCACCACAGAGACACAGAGTCACAGAGATTTTCTTCTTCTGATGCTCTGTGACTCTGCGTCTCTGTGGTAAAAGATCTAGTTCAAACTCTCAACCACCATCGCAATTCCCTGCCCGCCGCCGATGCACGCCGTCGCCAAGCCATACTTTTTCTTGCGCCGCCGCAATTCGTAGAGCAACGTGATCACTAGTCGAGTTCCAGTCGCACCCAGTGGATGGCCCAATGCGATTGCTCCGCCGTTGACGTTGACTTTGTCGCGGTCAAGACCCAGTTCTTTTTCAACCGCCAAGTATTGCGCGGCGAAAGCTTCGTTCACTTCGATCAGATCGATGTAGTCGAGAGTGAGTCCAGCTTTCTGCAAGGCGAGCTTCGTTGCTGGAACCGGGCCACGGCCCATCACTTTCGGTTCGACTCCGGCGACGCCCCAGCCAACGATTCGTCCCAGCGGTTTCAATCCGCGTTTGCCCGCTTCTTCCAGCGACATAACCACGACTGCGGCGGCGCCATCCACGATACCGCTGGCATTCCCTGCAGTGACGCTGCCGTTCTTGCCAAATGCAGCTTTCAATTTCGCTAAGCCTTCCATCGTCGTCTGCGGCCGGCGATGATCGTCTTCGCTCAACGTCTCCCCGGATGGCTCGCCCTTGCGATCTTTGAGATGCACCGGAACCAACTCTTCTTGCAGGCGACCATCTTTGTACGCGGCGTCAGCCGCCTGTTGCGAACGCAGCGCAAATTCATCCTGCGCTTGGCGGGTGATGCCTTGTTGCTCGCCGTAAAGCTCCGCTGTGTTGGCCATGTAGAGACCACAATATGTGTCGAGCAGCGCGACCATGAGCGAGTCTTCGAGTTTGCCGCCCGCGGCAAGAGTGAATCCGTCGCGCCCGCGAATGACGAATGGCGCTTGCGACATCGCTTCCATGCCTCCCGCCAGCACTACGCTGGCTTCGCCGAGTTGAACCATCTGCGCCGCATTCACGATGGATTGCATTCCCGATCCGCACAGACGATTCACTGTGAGAGCAGGAGTTTCGATGGGCAGACCGGCCCGCAATCCGACGTGGCGCGCGCCATACAGAGCGTCGCCGGACGTCTGCTGGGCGTTGCCAAAAACCACGTGGTCGAATTCCTTGGGATCGAGTCCGGCGCGCTCAATGGCGCACTTGCCGGCAATCGCTCCCAGTTCCTGCGCGGTAAAATCTTTCAGCTTGCCGCAATAACGTCCAAAGGGCGTACGCGCCCCGCTTACAATTGCGATGTCCCCTGGTTTCAACATTGTTTCTCTATTCCTGGCTTCTGCACGAAGTCACGTGATCAGAAGAGTTCTGAATGGGCTAACCAAACTTGTTAGTTTAACAGTGGAGATAAGGAGGCGTAAACCTGACGCGGTTGGCGCACTGCAATCCGCAAGTTGAAAAAGATTTTTCTCAGGCAACGGCGGCGGTCGCGAATGAGGCTGCCAGAGCGACGGTCTTGCCCACACCCTGGGTTTTGGCGTTGTATAGGGCTTGCTCAGCGCGGTTGATCACTTCGGTCACGATGTCCACAGGATCGTACTCGCCGCGCAACACCGCCTCAGCGAGCCCAGCGTTGAAGTGTATGGACTCTTGTTTTTCCGGCAGCCGCACCTGAGCTAGAAGCCTCTGCAACTTCTCGGCCGCCATAATGCCTTCTTTTTCGGAGGTTTCTCCGAGAACAATCGCAATGGATGTGGTTTCGTAGCGGAATGCCAAATCGTTTTGCCGGATGTTAGCGGCAAAGAGTTGTCCGATTTGCTGCATCAATGCTTCCACCGCCGATTCTCCGAACTCTCGCAGCAAGGACGATTTTTCGCCAAACTGCATCAGCAAAACTGTGAGCGGAGTGCTTTGTTGCGCATTGCGGCGGGTTTCCGCCATCAGCAAATCGAGATAGGAAGCGCGTTTCAGCAGGCCAGATTGCTCGTCCGTCACTGAAAGATTCTTTACCAACCTGCGAAGTCCAGCGTTGTTTAGTGCGATCACGATCTGGTCAGTGATAGTTTTCAGAACCATTACATCGTTAGCGCCCCAGGTATGCGGTTTGGTATCCATCAGCAGCAGGAGACCAACATGTTCTGATCCGTCATTGAGCGCCAGGGCCAGCACCGAGGTGACGGTCAACTGCGTAAAAGCGTCACGAATTGCCGCCAGTTCAGGCGCGGCTTGCACGTCGGCGAGCGTGACAGTGCCGCCGCGGCTGATCGCCAAATCGTGGACGGTGGTGACAATCTTTTCCAGAATGCGCGGCTCGCTGGGTTTGATTACGTCGCCGCAATACTCTTTCACGCTGGTCGTATGTAATCCGGGCTTACGCATGGCAATCGCGCACCGGCTGACCTTCCATTGCGCTCCGATTTCTTTAGCGCCCGTAACCATAACCGCATCTGCATTGTTTTGCTTGTAGAGTTTGCGCGTGATTTCAGCCACTCGGGCGAAGCTGCTGACATCGGTCGCTTCAGTCAATGTCCCAACTCCGGTTTGCGGCGCTCGCGGCTCGGCCGGAGCCGACGACGATGCGGGCGGCGGTGTTGCCGGGGTTGACCCGGCGTAGCGGGGATTCAATCCGGCCGTCATGTATAGCTGTCGAAGATCGGCGTTACGTTCTTCCTCGCGGGGAAATAGTTCCTGAATACGCTGCAGGCGTTCAACTGCCTTGGTGCGCATGCCGTACTGCACCAGAATCTCGGCTTGCAACATAAGATCCTGGAGGGCAGCCGCGCCCAGCATTTTTTCATCGCCCGGAGCGGGTGCCGCGGACGCATCGGCCATGCTGGAGAAGCGGGAAGCAATGACTTTGAAGCGGTTGTCGTCAATTTTTCCGCGCAACATTTCCAGCCGCTTCTGGTGCCCGGATTCGTAGGCATCTACTTCGGCGGCGCGATCCAGCGAATCAGCAGCTTTTGCGTAGTTGCCGACGCTGCAATACAGATCGAACAGCTTCAACAGAGTTTGGCAGTAATCGCTCTCGCGATTGGAAGCGTTGAACTGCTCACCCATGAATTCGAGCATTTCCGGCGAAGCCCGGTGGCGGGTCGAAATATCTTGAATCATGGCAAGGAAGGCCCTGCGATCACCCTTGCGACGATGGTACTGCTCCAGTTTGCGTCCCAAAGCGACTGCGTCGGCATCCTGCTGGGCGTCGATAAATCTTCCGACCAGGTCGGCAATTTCCTGCACTCGTGCGGGATTTTCCTCGAACAATTGCCACATCAAAGGTTCGGCTTCGGTCAAGCGATTGGCGGCCAGGAGAGCCTTTGCGTAAGTATCGCGTAACTCCTCGCTGGGAGAGCCTGCACTGACCAGCGACTCCAGAACGAAAATCGCAGCCCCTGATTGCCCTTGCTCCAACAGATTCTTGCTGTAGCCTAAAGCGATTTGGGGATCGGCAGGGTCCTCCGCGTAAGCGCGCTCCATCCATTCCGCCGAGCTACGGCCTGAGGCTTGTGCCAACTGCGCCAGTTTCAGAAATGCCGCCGCAGCCGGCTTGCTCTCGCCCAATTCAGACGAAAGCTCTCCCAATCGCTGCAAGTTGACCTCGCTTGAATCCAGCAGGAGGAGTCGCTGCAAGGCGGGCAGAGAATCTTTTTTCCGTCCCTGTTTAGTTAATTCCTGAAAAACACTTTCATAGGTTTCGAGAGCCTGCTTGGGATGGGACTTCTCCAGCAACTCGCCGAACTTCAACTTCTGTTCCCAGGTGGGAGTGACAAAACGTCCTAACTTCTTGTAAGTAAGGCTTGCGCGAGTCGCATCGCCCGCTTCCATTTGTCGTTCGAACAGGTCGCCCAGCAGCTTTACAGCTTGAGGAATCCTTTGCAGAGAGAGGCAGAGGTCGGCGGCCATTTGGCAGACCGTATCATTGCCGGGCTCTGCCGCCAGAACTTGCAGGTAGTCTTCCAGCGCCTCGGCAGTTTTTCCTTTCTGCAGAAGCTTTTCGGCACGCTCCACACGTTTTGTGATTTCAGACCGATCCATTCGCTTGACAGTTTCTGCCATGAGAGCTAGCGCCGCGCGGAGTAACCCATAGAAAGTCTAGGAGAGGTTACTAGACCGGGCAATGACGGAACGTGCGGACGCGATTACGAAAGTCATTAGCGGAATAACTGTTTGGGAAATAAGAGCTTTCTGATATACGTCCGCAATGCCTCTGAACGTGTCTACTGACCAGCAAAACTCCAGTAAACAGGAAAGTGGACTCCGTCACCAGCTCAGCGCCGGTCAAATGGCGATGGTAGCGGTGGGTGGTTCCATTGGGACGGGGTTGTTACTCGGTTCAGCGGCTGCCATTCAGATCGCTGGTCCTGCGGTAATCCTGAGCTTTGTTCTGGCAGCATTCATATGCTGGACAGTCACCATGGCGTTCGGCGAACTCTCGAGCGTGCATCCGGCGGCGGGTTCGTTTGGCTTGTATGCCGATCTATATCTCAATCCGTGGGCTGGATTTGTTTCTCGCGCCGGGTACTGGATTGCCATTTCAGTTTCGGTAGGCGCCAATCTCGTCGCGTCCGCAACCTATATGCGCTACTGGCTGCCCTCAGTCCCTGCTCTGGTGTGGATCGCATTGTTTTCGCTTGTGCTTATCGTGATCAATCTCCGCAGTGTCAAAGACTACGGACGATTCGAGTACTGGTTCGCGATGGTGAAACTTGTCGCCATGGTGATGTTCGTGGTCATTGGGGGAGCGTTGTTGGCCGGAGGGCGGGTTTCAGCGCAATATACGGCGCAGGGAGGGTTTTTCCCTAATGGCGCTATCGCTCCTTTGCTCGCCATGACCTTTGCGCTCTATACCTTTGGCGGAATAGAGATGGTGGCTATTACCACCGGGGAATTGCGCGACGCGACGGAAATCCCACGCGCGGTGAAGTGGACGTTCGCCATCCTGGCGATGGTTTATCTCGGCGCAATCATCGTGCTTGTCGGAGTGATGCCGTGGAACCGTGTTGGAGTTACCGAGAGTCCTTTTGTGACCATCTTTAGAAAGGCTGGCATTCCGGCGGCGGCCAGCATCATCAGCTTCGTAATACTGACCGCCGCACTCTCTGGCGCGAACGCCAATCTGTATGCTGCGTCGCGCATGCTCTTCTCGTTAGCTCGGAGAGGTTGGGCGCCGGCCGCGTTGGGACGGCTGAATTCGGCGGGCTCGCCAAATCTCGCGCTGCTGGCTTCGTCTTACGGTATTGTTGTGGCCGTGGTTTTGGAAACCTGGGCGGCAAAGAACGCCTTCGTTTATATCCTCAGCGGCGCTCTGTTCGGGTTAATGCTTGCGTGGCTTGTATCGCTGGCTGCGCACATTTCATTTCGCAGGCGAATCAGCTCGGCTCAAGTCGCCGCGCTTCCGCTGCGTTCGCCGCTGGGCGGCTGGGGATCGCTGCTTGGTCTTACTCTCCTGATCGCAGCCACGATAAGGACCTGGTTGGATTCGCGGGTTAGTCTGATTAGTGGAGTGGCAACCCTGTTGATTCTTACCGCGGCCTACGCCTTTGTGAGGGCTTCGAACCGAACATCAGTCGATTCGCCACACTAGCTGCGATTCGGTGAGCGGCCATTCGCTGCGCGAAATTGTCCGATCAATGGCAAAAGGGCGAAGTCAGCAGCTGTGTATGGTCTAATAGAACGATAACAATACTGATGCCTTCCAGCCGTACAATTCTTCGCCGCCGTATGCTGGCGCTCCGCCGCAACCTTCGCGGAGCGCGCATGGTTGCCCGCGCCTTCGTTTCGACAGATCATCCGCTGCTGGCGCACATCATTCCTGTACGCCGCTGCAATCTGGCTTGCGAGTATTGCAACGAATACGATGATTTTTCTAAGCCAGTTCCAACCGAAACCATGTTTGCCCGTGTGGACAAGTTAGCGGAACTGGGCACCTCCGTTATCACCATCAGCGGCGGAGAGCCGCTGCTGCATCCCGATCTCGACGAAATCATTCGCTGCATTCGCCATCGCGGCATGATCGCGGGGCTGATTACGAATGGCTATCTTTTGGTTGCGGAGCGGATTCAGCGGCTTAATCGCGCCGGGCTCGAATGGTTGCAAATCTCGATTGATAATGTCACGCCGGATGATGTTTCCAAGAAGAGCCTCAAGGTGCTGGACAAGAAACTGGAGTTGCTCGCAGAACACGCCGATTTTCATGTGAACATCAATTCCGTGGTCGGCGGCGGAGTGTGTAATCCGCAGGACGCGTTGACGATCGGCAAGCGCGCAGTAGCGCTGGGTTTCAGTTCGACAATTGGCATCATTCATGACGGCGGTGGACAGTTGCAGCCGCTGGCGGAAGAAGAACGGCGCGTGTATCACGAGATGAAGGGGATGGAGAAGAGCAGCTTCACCCGTATCAATGGCTTTCAGGACAACATCGCGCAAGGACGGCCGAACCAATGGCGCTGCCGCGCTGGAGCGCGTTACTTATATATTTGCGAAAACGGCTTGGTGCACTATTGCTCTCAGCAGCGCGGCTATCCCGGAGTCCCGCTGGAGAAATATACGGTCCACGATATACGGCGCGAATACGTGACCGAGAAATCATGCGCTCCGCACTGCACGGTTTCTTGCGTGCATCAGGTCTCAATCTTCGATTCGTGGCGCGCTCCACAACATGCTGAACAAAGCAGTTCACCAACGCACGATTTGGTTCAGATCGAGTAAGCGGTTCAGCTTACGCTTCGAGGTTATTTCTTTTGCGCCGTTGGCGGTAGCAGGCCATTCAGGCGGAGATACATGGCAGCGGCGCTGTAATGGTCGGCCCAGTCGTTGGTCAGAGCAATCAGCGCAAATGCCACCGTCGCTTGTTTTCCTCCATAGAGTTCGATGCTATCGCCGAGTTTTGAGTCATCCACTTTGTTAAGCGCAGCCTGGCAGTACATGAACGACTTGGTGAGTCCTGCCTGCAGCCGTTCCTTATCAGTCTCTGGCATCGGTTTCATCGGTGGAGGAGGCATATTGGCGGCTTTGCTGCACAGTTCGATGTTCGACATCGTCATATGCACTACCAGGTGGCCGAAAGTTTGCTGCGCGGGCGTTGGGCTCCAGCCAAATTTGTCGGCAGGCATTTCGTCGACGGCCGCGAGTAAATTTGTCTGCCGCCGCTCCGCAATTTCCCTCACCACGTCCGTTACCGGATTCTTACTGGTCGTCGTCTTCGCCTGAGCAGTTTTGTTTGTGTCAGTTTTAGATGGCTCAGATTTCTCCTGTCCGAAAATAAAAGAGGGCAGCGCAAGCACTGCGAGAAAAATAAAGATCCGCTTCATAATGTCCCCCGCTTTGTTCCTAGAATAACTCTGAACGATGCTGGTTAACCAGATTACGGCATGTTTCCAACTTTAATTTTCTACGAAAATGCAGAAGCCAACCCCACGGCTACTAGTTTATAAAGCAAGTACCATGCGGCAACGATGATGACTGCCGTCGACCGCTTCACCTTACTGTTGGCTGCGAAACCAATTCCTATAAGCACGATGCTCCAGATAGTGAAAACATCCAAAGCCGATGCCATGCCGTACAGAAATTTGTTTCCCATCGGATCCATAAAATACCCGGGGTTCGTGGCCACGGGATTCTTCGCGTTGAAACCGGCCGGGTCAACTCCCGCGAACATCGAAACAATCCCCAGCACAGCGCCAATAATGCCCGGAAGGCTGCCATAAATCACGATCGCCAACGATGTCTTGAACGGCACGCTGGCTCCGGCGCCGAAGTTGAAGGTCGCCATAAGCACCGCCGCGATGATCACGAAAATAATTAAGTTGAGTACGGGCAGACTGTAGGAGATGTAGCGCGCTGCCATGGCAGAGATTTGTATCTGCTTGGCTTGCTGGTCGGGCGGAAGTTTCTCGAACTGCTCGGCACGCGATGACTGCGCGATTGCGTTTTTGCTGATCTGCTCAAAGCCAATCTGCTTACTCATTACAAAAATAAAGATCAGTGAAAAAATTGAAATTAGCAGCCAGGGCGCCCACCAACTGGCGTTGCGGCGCAAGTCAGAAAAAGTCTTGCCGGGCGCGATGAAGGTATCAACGATGCGTGCACCTTCGGAAAGAGGCGCCGACTCAAGATCGACGGCAGCAAACGGGTTGGGGGGAATCGGCGCAGCGGCCATGCAGCACCTCCGAGGAGCGGATTGTAGCTCCGATAACAGGAGATACACAACCGATCAATGGAGGCTAGGCTGGGCGTCTCGCCCGGCCGGACGGGCGAGACATTCGTCCTCCACTAATTCAGACCATCACTTCTGGGGTTGCTTCGAGTAGACTGCGAGTGTAGGCGTGCTGTGGGCGCTCAGTGATTTGTTCGGTGGGGCCGATCTCGACAATCTTTCCGCGATACATCACGGCGATCCGCGTCGCCAAGTACCGCACCACGGGCATGGAGTGTGAAATAAACAGATAGGTCAAGCCGAACTCGCGTTGTAGTTGCGCCATCAGATTCACAATCTGCGCCCCGACACTGACGTCGAGAGCAGAAACCGGCTCATCAGCCACAATAAATTTCGGATGCAAAGCCAGCGCGCGCGCGATCCCGATGCGCTGCCGCTGGCCTCCGCTGAATTCGTGCGGAAAACGCCGCATGGCCGACGCATCAAGACCCACGGCTTGCAGTAGCTCCGCAACTCTGGTTGATCGAGCAGAAGCACTCATCCGCTCATGAACAATTAGCGGTTCGCTGATGACATCTTCCACGCGCATGCGAGGATCGAGCGATCCGAAAGGATCCTGAAATATGATTTGCATGTCGCGGCGCAGGCTTCGCATCTCAGAATTACTCGCCGCCAGCAGATCGCGGCCTTCGAACATGATCTTCCCAGATGTCGGTTCAATCAGTCGAAGAATTAACCGCCCCAGCGTGCTTTTGCCTGACCCCGATTCACCGACTACGCCGAGAGTCTCTCCGGAGCTAATATCCAATGACACATCATCAACGGCACGAACTTCGCCTTTGGCGCCTCCGCCAAAAATGGATTCGCCAAGCTGAAACACTTTGGTCAGATTGCGGATTTCGAGGAGGAGCACGAATGAAATGGTAACAGCAAGACCGGCCACGGATGGCACGGATCAACGCGGATAACAGCTTGGGAGGTTCTATTCTTCCAACGTTAATCCGTAAAATCCGTGGCGCTTTTATTTAACGCCACGCGATCATCGGCACCGCTAGCAGCGCGGCGATCATGCCCAGAGCCTTCCAGCGGGTGAAGTGTTCTCGCAGGATGAACCGGGCCAGCAACACGGTGACGGCGGGATAAAGCGAGCTGAGAACGACGGCTGCATCCAGGCGTCCGGTTTGGCTGGCGCGAATAAATAAAACGCTGCCGATGACGTCGAGGCAGCCGGCGAGTACGCCGAACGCGGTGCCTGAGCCGTCGATATTGCGAGGAATTCGTCCGATCAGAACGATCGTCGCGGTGAGAGTGAACGATGCCACCTTCGACGTGGCCGCTAACCAGAAGGCCGATGCGTCGCCGGCCTGCTTCATGCAGAGATAGAATCCCGCGAAGCCGACGCCAGCGAGCGCAGCCATGCCAATGCCTTCCGGCGGGCTGTCATCTTCGGTGCGCGAGATGAGCCAAATTCCTGCGGCGGCAAGTACGAAACCGATGATTTGCGCGGCCTGCGGAAGTCCCTCGCGAAACATTCCGAATACGGTTGGGATCGCGGCGCCCAAAACTGCTGCGACCGGTGCGGTCAGGCCCATTCTTCCCGAAGAGAGCGCGCGGTAAAAAATCGCCAGCGCGCCGCCGCCCGACAGGCCTCCCAGCAAAGCCCATGCCACCGCGGTTCTCGAGGGAAACAACGAATGACTGGCCAGCGCAAGGCCTGCCATAAGAAGCAGTCCGCTAATATGCGCGATTGCGGTTAATACGAACGCATTGGTCCGCCGGGAAGCGTATCCGCCAACGAAGTCGCTCGTTCCCCAGGAAAAAACAGCAGCCAGACTGAAGGCGGTGGGCGCGGTTGGCGAGGGCAGCATCATTTTAAGGGGGTAACCGAGACTAACACGCGAAAAGATTCTCGGGATTACCAGTGCCCCCATCTACAAACTGTCATCCCGAGCGGAGTGAGGGATCTCGGTTGTTGTATGCACCACCTGCACCGCAGGCCACAACCCAGATCCCTCACTGCGTTCGGGATGACAATTTTGTTGAGTGCATCGCGTTGTTTGGACTAGTGTGCGATAGAGCCGCCTAGGTAACCCTTTCCGAAGTGGAGGCAACCTCGGGCATCTCCGCAGCCAATTTCTCGAGGAGGCTTTCGAGGTGATCGAGAACTTCCTCAGCAGCGGTCGCCTTTAATACAAATTTCAGCATGCCATCGGGAGTAAACTGCGCGCCACGCTGCGAGGATACGAATCGCGCCAGCTTTGCCGGATCAATTCCCGCGTTCTGGCGGAACTTAATGGTCACGAGATCGCGCTTGCGCTCGATCGCGTTCACGCCTACTTGCAAAGCCAGCAGTTTGAGTGATGCATAATCGAGCAGATTGCGAACCGCGGCGGGAGGCTCGCCATAGCGGTCTTCGAGTTCCGCACCCACGTCGCTCAGTTGCGATTCGGTTTCGACGCCGGCAATTCGTTTGTACATTCGCAGTCGCTGATTTTCCTCGGGAATGTAATTTACCGGGATGCGAATATTTAGGCCGAGGTTGAGTTGAGTTTCGGCCTCATCCGGCCCGGCTTCGCCCTTCATCTCACGCACGGCGCGATCGAGCATCTGCGTGTACAACTCGAAGCCGATGGCTTCAATGTGGCCGCTTTGTTCTCCGCCCAGTAAATTGCCGGCGCCGCGCAGTTCCAAATCCAAGGCGGCAATTTTGAATCCAGCGCCGAGGTCGGAAAATTCTTTCAGCGCGGCCAGGCGTCGGCGCGCAATCGGAGTAAGCTCGACGTCCGCTGGAATCAGCAAATACGCATAGGCTCTGCGATTCGATCGGCCCACGCGTCCACGAAGTTGATAGAGTTCAGACAATCCAAGTCGATCGGCACGATTGATGACGATGGTATTGCAGAGCGGAATATCGAGACCATTCTCGATGATGGTCGTGGCCACCAGAATGTCGGCTTCGTGATGCATGAACTTCAGCATCACTTTCTCCAGTTCCCCTTCTGACATCTGGCCATGGCCCACGATAATGCGCGCCTTGGGAACTAACTCCTGCAACTTCGCCGCAATCTCCCAAATGCTTTCTACGCGATTGTGCACGAAATAAACTTGCCCGCCGCGTGCGAGCTCCTGCTCGAGGGAGGACTGAATCAGCTTCTCGTCCCAGCTCGCCACTACGGTCTGAATTGCCATGCGATCTTTCGGCGGTGTCTCGATCACGCTCATGTCCCGCATTCCAACCAAAGACATGTGGAGCGTGCGAGGAATCGGCGTCGCAGACATGGTCAGCACATCCACTTCTTTCCGCATTTGTTTCAGACGTTCTTTGTGGCGTACGCCGAAACGCTGCTCTTCATCGACGATGAGTAAGCCGAGGTCGGTGAACTTGATGTCTTTCGACAACAGGCGATGGGTGCCGATGAGAATATCGATTTTCCCCGCTTCGACTTTTTGCAAAATTTCTTTCTGCTGCTTCGCCGAGCGAAAGCGGCTGATCATTTCAATCTTGACGGGAAACGCCGCAAAGCGCTGCTTGAAAGTTTCGAAGTGCTGGAATGCAAGCACGGTTGTAGGAGCGAGCACCGCGACTTGCTTGTTGTCATTAACCGCCTTAAAAGCGGCGCGCATGGCGATTTCGGTTTTGCCGTAGCCGACGTCGCCGCACAACAGGCGGTCCATGGGCTGCGAGGATTCCATGTCGCGCTTTACATCGGTGATCGCGAGGTCCTGATCTTCAGTTTCGGTGAATTCGAATGCGTCTTCGAATTCGCGCATCCATTGGTTGTCCGGCGAGAATGCGAAACCTTTGGCCGCTCTGCGCTGTGCATAAAGTTTGAGGAGTTCATCGGCCATGTCTTTCATGGCCTTGCGCACGCGAGCTTTGGTTTTGGCCCAGGCAGCAGTTCCCAGATGGCTGAGCGGCGGTTTCGCACCTTCTGAGGAACGGTACTTTTGAATCAGGTCGAGCCGCGTGAGCGGAACATACAACCGCGCGCCTTCCGCGTACTCCAGCAACATGAACTCGGCGTTGCCGTCGCCCTGATTGATTTCCTTCAATCCCTGATATTGGCCAATCCCGTGTTCGACGTGGACGACGTAATCGCCGACCTGCAGATCGCGGAAGTCCGAAAGGAATGCGGAAACTTTCGACTTGCTGCGCTGCGGGCGCGACACCATCGATTCGGATTCGTCGAACAGATCGCGCGAACCAAGGATCGCCAGGTGAGCGTCAGGGAACACAACGCCGTCGGGAACGTAAGCTTTTACCAACGTACTGGTGAGAATTTCGCCCGCGAAATAAGCGGTTTCGTCAGCGTAGCTTTCGCCGCCGCGAGTGCGGCTGCCTAAGCGAAAGGAAAGTGCGTACTCGCTGAAAACGTCTGCCAATCGCTCTACTTCACCGATGTTTGGGACGGCAATCAGCACGCGATTCTGCTCACCAATCTGTTTCTTCACATCTTCCAGCATCGCCGGAATCGCGCCATGGAAGCGCTGTGCCGGTTGTGAATGGAAGCTGACTGCCTCGTCCGCTTCAGGGCGTGCGATCTCAAGGTGCTCAATCGAAGCCCCCGGGAGATTAGCCAAATTCCGCCACCAATCCTCGGGAGGAACATACAAATCCGTGGGACGAACCAGGTTGCCGATTTCACTGCGCTCATGCACCTCCTCGATGCGCGACCAGGCATTATCAAATTCTTGTCTGAGACTTTCCGGTTCATCGGTCAGAATTGCAGCTTGCGGCAGAAGATCAAAGATGGTGCGATCTGCTCCCGCAACTGGCGCATAAAACTCCCAGCCAGGAAAAACACTCACTCCACCCGAGCGCACGGCTTGCTCCACAACCTCTTCGGCGCCGGTAATCCGCTTGCCTGACAAGCGGACGTGTATCGCGCCAAGCAGATCGTCGCTGACTGGAGTCTCAGTAAGCGGAAGCAACAGCGCTTCGTCGACCGGAGTGGAGGACCGCTGCGTCGCTGGATCAAACTTGCGAATCGATTCAACTTCGTCGCCAAAGAATTCGATGCGCAGCGGTCGGTCAGCCTCGGGAGAATAAACGTCAAGGATGCCGCCGCGAAGGGCATATTCACCGGGCATTTCCACGACATCAGTCGAGGCATATCCAACCGTATTCAGATGGCGCAACAGAGGTTCAACATCAAGCGTCTCGCCGCGGCGAACCATGCGTGCCAGATCAGCGTAATACTCAGCGGAACGAAGACGCAGCGCCGTCGCCGCAATGGGCGATACCAAAATCGAAACTGCCCCCGTGGCGATTTTCCATAGCGCAACCGCGCGTTCTTCCTGGATTTCAGGGTGCGGCGAAAGATTCTGAAATGGCAGAACGTCACGAGTGGGAAGCGAAACTATGGAATCGGGATCGCTTCCCCCGATCAATTCATGGAAGGCTTGCAGCACTGGGATCAACTCTTCGGCAGTTCGATTGTCCTGAACCACCACAATGAACGGGCGCCCGGCACTTTTCTGCAGCAGAACCAGCAGCAAAGACTTTGCGGTGGGAGTCAGTCCGGAGACACTTATGCGCCCCGTACCCTCGCGGAGGTGGGAGGCTACACGTAAGAAGGCGGGCAACTTTTCCACGTCCGTGAAAAGATCACGGACGAAAGGCAAGACCATTGCTCTGTAATTCTATCAGGAGATTTGCACGGTCAGATTTGGAGACGGGCGAGGACGCCACTCCTCCATTGATCGTTACTCGCGAAACAGTGGCCGGGTCAAGCATGTTGGGCCACCGCCGCCGTTAATGCACAACGCGGAACCCGGAAAAGTTCGGACCGTGAATCCTGCCTCGCGTAGTTTCAGATTTGTCTTGGCGTTTTCTTCCAAGGCGAGCAGATGTTTTTCTCCCAGCGAAAGTACGTTACAGGCTAGGGTTTCTCGCTCCGAATAATCGATCTCGATGAACTGGTAGCCGCGTGCTTTCAGCAACTCTACGGTTTCAACCGCCAGCCATGGCAGGTCTACCAATACAGTTCTCTCATCGAGAAGGCTCATCAATGACATTAGGTGCAAGCATGTTGATGGGCCCTGCGCGTGCGGCAGAGGCGCGGATATCACTTCGACTGCCTTTGGCCCCAGTAGCGCGCGCATTTGCTGGATACCTTGTGCATTGGTGCGGTAGCCGTGACCGATGAGCAGCGTCTTCGCATCCAGCCAAACCATGTCTCCCGCCTCTGCGGTTGCGGGAGCGGTAATCTTGGCGAGCATCGGGATGCCGAGAATCTGGCAAAACGATCCGTGATGTTTGCCTTCGGGAACGCGATTGGTCTTGCCCGGACGCATCAGGATTAGGCCAAAGTCTGTCGGTAAAGACGCATCGTGCGCGTACACAGCGTCGAGCGAAAGTTCCATGGCTGGAGGAATGTCTTCAACTTCAGTTCCACAGGCTTGCAATTCGCGGCATAAAGCCTCGTGCTGCGCCTGAGCCGTCGGGAAATCGGGCTGATGGCCGAAACCAAGTTCCCGCCACCGCGCGGCCCGTTCCGGTTGATGCCAGCAGGCGGTACGCGGTGAACAAACCAGTACCCGTTTTAGCGCGCCTACCATGGAGTGACCGTTGAAGCGGGTTTCCACCGCAATCTGAGGCATCGCGTCTACTAATTTTTCGAAGCCGCCGGCCATGAAAGAAATTTAAACTGAGGTCGTGGCAAAAGCAATATGGGAGGCGTCCGACAAAATTCCTCTGTCATTCCGAGGAGTGACAGCGACAAGGAATCTGGGTTTTGGTGGTGAGGAACCGAGATCCCGTTTCGCGAGGGATGAACATTTTCAAAACTCCATGTGTGCGCGGAATGACGGCACAATCACCGGCCCGCGGTCACGGTTGTATCCGGGGTCGTTGATATGCTGCACGCCCGGAGCTACATAGATGCCGCGCCACACGTGAACCGTGTAATAAGACTCAATGATGTTTTCGCGACCGTAATTCAACCTGCCATCGCCGAGAAGAAAACCCAAGCCGCCATCCGCCAGATAAATCTGGTGGTCTTTGCAAATCCCATTGGTAACGAAAGCAACGCCCGCGCGATCCTGCTTGCGATGCCACCAGGCGCCGCTTGCGCCTATTCCGCCGGAAAAGGTTTCATCGTCCTCGGTATAGGCGAAAGATTCAGTCTTGCCGTTATCCCATCCGAAGCGGCCAAATGCAGTCAGATATCGGGTGAGACTTTGCTCCACGTTCACACCGAATCCGTATTTGCGAGTGATATGCCAGGGATGAGCTGTGATGTCCGGAACAGGTGTGAGGTGGGCTTCATAGTTCGCGATGGCCTGGCGATAAATACCCATGTTGGCATAGTTGGTGTAAGCCAATAGACGAACCACCCCGGCTTTTTTCGGGATCAAGCCGTGCCGTAACTCGTATTCGAAGTTTTCCGCATGCGCCTGCCAAACTTTCCACACCAGATCGATTCCGTTCGCGACCTTGGGCATGAGCCCCTCGCCGAAGCGGAAGCCCCAATTGCGGTCTTCATAATCAACGGTCGCGCCGACGGTGTAGCCGCGAGTGTCGGCAGCGTAATCCCAGGCGCCGTTGTTGTCGATGGTCCAGTTGGTGAATTGAAAGTGGGTGTCCGAGCCCACCGAATTTACGTCAAAGAAGTCCGGCATGCTGAACTTGCCAAAGCGGACTTCCAGCCGACGGCGCGGCAGTTCATCAAACAGCGACAAAGCAGTGCGCCCGTTTTCGATTTTATCTTTGCTCAACGCGAATACTTTGTGGATCATTCCTCGCGCTAGATACGGCGCTTTGCTCAACAAGGGATTACGTACAATATCGAGATCGGTGTTGCCCGCGAGCCCGAAGCCCTCACTCAGAGCTGCTCCGCCGGCCTCTTCAACGTCAGCCAGAATCTCTGTAGAGTCGTTAAGCCGCACACCAGTGTAGAGAGTCAAGACCCGCGATGTAGCTTTCTGGTAGTTCGGGAGAAGACTATGGGGCCCGCTGTACGCTGCTTGAAATGGAGGATGCGTCTGAAAGATGAAATTCATCTGCCCGGAAAGCCAGAACCGCGTATCTTTCAAGTGCGGCAGCATGGTTTCGACGGCTTCGCCTGCGGGCGGATCAGCGTCGTCGACGTCCGCGATCGGGCTTGACCGCTGCCCGGGGGATGGATCTTCCCCTTGCTGCGCGACTGCGGGAAGAGCACCTGTGGCCCAAAGCATCAACCACAAAGGGTAACTCAGTCCTGCGGCGCGGAGAATCGCACGTACCCATTTTGCAGTGGCGTCCCAATCGGCTTTGCGGGAGTCTCTGCCTCGTGCGATATTGAAAATGAATTTCATATTCATAATTGGAGGTAGGTGCGCGGAGATTTCAGCTCAACCCCCATTGTCACCCTCGCACGTGACAATGGTCACAATAGTTAACGCGACTATTAACCATGGTTAACTACATTAAACGCGTTCGGCTCAGGTGTTTGGCGAATACTCAATGTGAGAGGTGGATGCCGCCAATCCACCCAGCCTACGCACGTCTCGTTAAAGGAATGTTACAAGCTGTAGTCTCAGCGGCTTTCATCTGCCACCCAATGCATGCGAAGCTGCCGCTTGCCGGCTTCGTCGGTGACCACGACCCAGCTCATGCGCAACGGTTTGTGTTCCGTCTTCGGTTCCAAGTTCCACGAAAAGTTTTCTTCGGGTTGGATCACGCGCACGAACTGCGTCGTCGCCATCGCCCACGGTTGTGCGAATAGAGTCATGCAGGTCATTGTTCTCCTCTCCTTTCTGTAAAATTCAAAGACCCTAAGGGATGCGCCTTCTTGCATGCTCGAACGCAGGCTACTCCCGCTGCGCGCAACTGCAAACAATCTGCGACAGCAGTCGTAACTCGACCAGCAGGCGCATCGCAGTTGCGCGGGTGTTATTTGCAGAAGGAAAAAAGTGGGCCTTGCGCCACCAGCCTCGATCCCTCGCGTTCTTCAGTTGTCGGTCAGAAGAAGCAGAGGTGAGGCGATAGGCAGGATAAAGCTTATCGGGACACCTAACCGCTCGTTCTACACCGGAATGCCGCCGAGACTACTCGGAGGCTCTGGTCCAAAAACTGTCCGCATACTTCGTGGATCACTCCTGGCGGGGGCTATGGATTTCCCGCCACAATTCTTATATCATACCCCCCTTGGGTACTGTCAAACCAAAAGATCGAGAAAGCAGAAAAATGCAAGATAAGATTCCCGAAATTTCAAAAGAGAAACAGAAACTGCTGTTCCGCATTAAGCGAATCCGGGGGCAGTTCGCGGCTGTCGAGCGGGCGCTGACTGCTGGGGATGAATGCGCCGACATCCTGATGCTGTTGGCCGCCATTCGTGGTGGGGTTAATGGATTGATGGCGGAGATTCTGGAAGATCACATCCGCCTGCACATGATGAATCCCGACCATGCAGTGGATTCGCCCGAAGAGTTAGGAGAGGATTTGATCGGACTGGTTCGCGCCTATCTGAAGTAGCTGGAAATACTCTCGGGAAAACCAAGGGAGGGGCCAAAAAGCAGGACAGCTCGGAGCCCCCCGAAGCTGTCCTCGAAACCCTCCCGGTTAGAAGGGGTGTGTACTGCAATGAGCGTACCGAAAACGTGTTTCAGAACTGTTGCGAAAATGTAAATATCCGATGAATTCAATTACCAACAAATTAGCCCCTTTTGGTGCCGGACTTGGCCTTTCGGATTGCCCAGGAACGCGTCTGAACCCTCTCCCGCTGTTAACATAGATCACCAGTTTCCTTATCGGAGAGCCCATGGCCCGCAAAATAGAGATATCTCGCAAGCTGCAGCAACGCGCCGAGCAGATGATTCCAGGAGGGGTCAATTCGCCGGTCCGCGCTTTCCGTTCGGTTGGCGGAGACGCTCCTTTCATTGTGCGCGGTCAGGGCTCGCATATTTTCGACGCGGATGGCAACGAGTACATCGATTACGTCGGCTCCTGGGGTCCGCTTATCTTGGGTCATGCTCCTGCCAAAGTGATCGAAGCCATTATGGACGCCGCATGCAACGGCACCAGCTTCGGGGCTTCGACGCCCAGTGAGGCTGACCTGGCTGAGATTGTGCTTTCCGCATTTCCTCATATACAGAAAGTGCGCTTCGTAAGCTCCGGCACGGAAGCGACCATGTCCGCCATTCGCTTGGCACGCGCCTACACCAAACGTAAGTACATTGTGAAATTTGAGGGTTGTTATCACGGGCACGCTGACGCTTTGTTGGTGAAAGCTGGATCAGGAGTAGCTACCCTTGGGATCCCAGGCTCAGCGGGCGTTCCCGACGAGTTCATTCAATTCACTCTGGCTTTGCCGTTTAATAACATTGACGCGCTTGAACACGCCTTTAAGAAATTCAAACACGAGATCGCGTGTGTCATCGTTGAACCGGTGGTGGGAAATATGGGATGCGTTCCCGCTTCCGGCGGATATCTGGCGGCGCTACGGCTGATCACTCAGCGGGAGAACAGCGTGCTCATCTTCGACGAGGTCATGACTGGCTTCCGTCTCGCCTTTGGCGGCGCGCAGGAGCTTTACGGTGTCACCCCGGACTTAACCACGATGGGGAAGATTATCGGCGGAGGTCTCCCGGTAGGCGCTTATGGCGGGCCTTCGGAGATCATGAACCTGGTTGCTCCGCTCGGACCCATGTATCAGGCGGGAACGCTTTCGGGCAATCCGCTGGCTATGGCGGCTGGTCTGGCCACGCTGCACCATTTGCGCGATCACAAACAGGAAATTTATCCGCAAATGGATAAGCTGAGCGGCCAACTGGTGGAGGGAGTCGCGTCGGCTGCGAAAGAAGCGGGTGTGTCTCTCTGCTTCAACCGCGTCGGGTCCATGTTTACGTGGTTTTTTACTTCCGGCCCGGTAACAGACTGGGACTCGGCCTCGAAGTCCGACACTGAGGCCTTCGGCCGCTTCTTCCGTGCGATGCTCGATAGCGGAATGTATTTACCGCCATCGCAGTTCGAAGCTGCATTTCTAAGCGCCGTTCATACTCAAGAAGAAATTCAGCAAACCATCAACGCGGCTAAACAGGCATTTGCGTCGGTGCACGCGTAGACATTTCTGATAGCCGTTCGGACGCCGGGCCGAAATCTCAAGTAATAGAAAAGGCCACGCTCCTGTGGAGGGTGGCCTTTTGTATTTCCCGCGCTCATCCCTGCAACGCCATCACCCTATAGGATGACGTTAATTGCAATTTGAACCCCGGGATGCACCGGGCTAAGCAGGAAATATTCGCCGTCGATGTAATCGACGTATACCGGATCGCTATAACCCCAACCGCCGGGCCAGGGTTGCGCGATTACAAACCAATATCCGCCATATTGAAAGCGTGGCGTTCCCGAAACAATTACGGGCTGACCAATGCTGAACGTATGTTGCCTCCCGAAGTTCGCCCGGAAACGGTCGTCGGGAATGCGGCCGCCTTGCCGGCCCTGAACTGACTGATCGTGGCGCTCATCCTGGCGGGCTTGCTGGTCAGAATGTTTATCTCTGTCCTGATCGGCTTGCCGATCAGCGTGTTCGTCTTGCTTCTTGTCTTTGTCTTGATTTATTCGTTTATCGTCTTGTCGATCCGCCGGACGTGCATCCTTTCCATCTGGCTGAGCGCGCTTGTCTTCCTGGGGATGCGATTCATCCTGCGCATGAACAGGCATTGAAATGCTGAGAATTGCTGCCAACCCGGCGGTGCCAACTACTGCGAATAGCTTCATGGTGTTGCCTCCATTTAATTTGCTAGGACGTGCAAACTTCATAAGCGACAACTAATTTCAACGTACAACTCAAACAGCGACTTACGCAGATTTCGCTTCTATGTTCGCGGCGCAGTGTGGATGACCACACTCGCAGGCGATCTCAACCTCATCGTTTCCGGCTTCCTCACAGGCGGTACTGCAGTACTTACCCTCGCCAGTGCAGGTGCACGGCACGTGCGCACATTTTTTGTTATCTGTTTCTTTCATCAGATTCCTCATTCCGCCGCCAATATTGGCGCGACACATTAGTTGCCAAAACCCGTCCGAAGGTAGCCTGAGAAATCGCGATCATCCGTCATCCGAAGTGGCGAGGATCGGATTCTTGCCGTAGTCGACTAAAACCTAATGGCTCTCGGTTCACGGAAATGTAGGTTCCAGCTTCTGGCTGCATTGATTTAAGAGCCAGAAGTTAGGAACTAGGAACTGCCTCTAGGGGTTGCGGCTTGGAGTAGGCACGATTCGTGTCAGCTCGACTCAGGGGATTACTGTAGGAGCGTTGTTTTCAACAAGTAGTTTCGAGGCTTATTTGTGGTAAACTCCGCGCCCAGCAGGGTTTCTAGCATCTAGATGAACGCGTTTGAAAGGGAGAACCTAAAATGATTCGTCCCGAACCTCCAACCCATCCTGATGATCTTATGAAGCCTGACCTGTTTAGCGAGATCCTGTTGATCGGAAGCGGGCTCATTCTGTTTGTGCCTTTGCTGCTGATCCTGGTGACAGCTTTGAGCCAGTCCGGGCCACGCTAACGCAGTGCGTTGCGAGGTTTGAGCTCCTGACAGAAGTGGTTGATCATTTCTTGCGCGTAGGAGCCTGGCTCAACGAATTGGAATCCATAACGAAACGCATTCCTCT
The DNA here is from genome assembly GCA_963743375.1 of uncultured Acidobacteriota bacterium. Taxonomy (GTDB): domain Bacteria; phylum Acidobacteriota; class Terriglobia; order Terriglobales; family Acidobacteriaceae; genus JABDBE01. The sequence goes on from CAVUQA010000005.1 coordinate 182,254, forward strand.
GCCGAACTAAGGCACGAATAGATACCATGCCGGGTGGAAGCTCGAATTCCAACCGAACCACCTGATCGAGCGGAATCTCGATTTGCAGCATGACGGCGAGTCCCTGTTCGCTGATGTCCACCGTGCGGCCCACCACCCGGCTGCGGTCACGGGAATAGATCTTGATGTCAACCTCGAACTTGAATCGGGAATACTTTCGTGCGTCGATCAGTTTTCCCGTCCACGATGTTTGAGTATCGTTTTCAGACCCCAATTTCTTCTCGCTCCGTCCGGCAAAAAATGGCACTCAGCGCTGCGCGGCGGTCAACTCATCGAATACCTCATCGGCAAGAAATCTGCAAGACTTCAAACTGTGCGAGCGAGATAAACTTAGAAATGCAACTTAGAACGTTGACGGAACGGGACGCGAAAATATTCTGGCAACTCCGGCTCGAAGCGCTCGAAACCGAACCGCTCGCGTTTTCTTCGTCCGCAGCGGCCCACCGAACGACTACGCCAGAATCGATGGCCTCCCGGCTGGGGTCAGGTTCGGGCGAAAACTTCGTGCTTGGTGCGTTCTTTAACGATCAACTCATTGGAGTGGTCGGATTCTTTCGTTCTCCAGAAGAAAAAACCAGGCACAAGGGACGCGTCTGGGGCGTATACATAAAATCCGAATACCGCGGAAAGGGTTTTGGACGAGCACTAATGCTGGAACTCCTGTGCCGGGCGCGGTTGCAGGCAGGACTTGAGCAAGTAACTCTGGCCGTCGCCAGCGGGCAAGCCGCAGCGCGGAAACTTTATCTGGAATTGGGATTTCAAGTTTATGGCCGCGAGCCGCAAGCCATAAAAGTGGGAGAAACCTACGTCGACGAAGAACTGATGACCCTCTTGCTCTAAATTCGTGGAGACCCGATTCTTCGTTTGAATATTCGAGCCGAGCAAAGCGTTTTTCGGGAGGTACAATCAGCGATTGAACATGGGTTCGCCATCCGAAATTGTTGTCCGTTCCGCGGATGAATCCGACGCCGTCGCCATCCTGCGATGCCTGAAAGCGGCGTTCGCCCCATACTGCAACGACTACACGCCGGCCGCTTTCGCCGACACGGTTCTATCCCCTGAAACTTTGCACCTTCGTCTAGAGCGGATGTATGTCCTGGTTGCGACTGCAGGCGGCAGCGTCGTTGGGACGATCTCAGGTACGTGCGACGCCGAAGAGGGACATTTGCGGGGAATGGCAGTTTTGCCTGAATGGCATGGTTTGGGAATTGCTCTGAAACTGTTGGCCGCGATCGAACCCTTGCTGCGCGGTTACGGATGCAAGCGAATCACCCTGGACACAACTTTGCCGCTCGTACCTGCCATGAAATTCTACGAAAGGAACGGATACCGTCGATCGGGAAACATCTCGGATTTTTTCGGGATGCCTCTGTTCGAGTACGAAAAGCAACTGTAGCCTGTGGGGCGGACATTGCTGTCCGCCGCCTTTGATCTTGAAGTTGATTGAGGTGAAACAATAATTAAGCGGCCACTTCAATCCGGCGAATCAGGTCCAGTTGCTCAGCCTTGCTTTCAGCGCCGATTGTGAACGCATCCAGCACTCCCAACGATAATGCATACTTCAAGGCTTCGTTCTGCCGCGATCGCAAATCTCCCTGACCGAGAATCTTCATGCCCACAATTCCCTTTCCGGCGGCGCGCATTTCGCGAAGAACGTCGACGACAGTTTTGGGATCGGCATCCATGTGCGAACCGATTGGGTTAATGCGCGCCAGATCGACTTCCACCCAGGGAGACTTGGCCGCCGCACGCAGCGCCTCAATGCTGTGACACGAACACCCGTGCGCCCGAATAATGCCTTTGTGTTTTGCCTCAGACAGAACGTCCATCACTCCCTTGTAGCGGTCGGTCCAATCGCCTTCGGTCAGGCAGTGCATAAGGCAAATGTCGAGATAATCGGTGTCGAGTTCACGGCGGAAACGGTCGAGGTCCGCGCTCATCGACTTGGCATCGCGCGACCAGCTCTTTGTCAGCACCGTAACCTTGTCGCGAGGCACGTGCTTCAGCGCCTCGGCCACGTGCGGATGGCTCCCGTAAGCATCTGCTGCGTCGAAGAATCGTAATCCCTGGTCATAACCATTGAGCAGTAATTCAGAGAGTCCTTTGACTCCAAGGGCGGTTTGGTTCGAGTGATGGGCGAAGCCAATCGTGCCGGTGCCCATGGCAAGCCGGCTGGTCTTGATGCCGGTCTGTCCCAGAACCACAGTATCGTAAGCCTTATACTTCCGAGCCGTTGCAAGTGGAGTCGACGCCCAAGCCGCAAGGCTATGCGATCCGATCCAAGCGGCTCCCAAGCCGCGCGCTGTATGAACGATGAAATCCCGCCGTTTCATAACTATTTCCTAACAACGAATCGCAGACTCACCTAATTATGACTTCCGACAAGAAAATTGGTCACCACAATCCTGTTAGTCAAACTCGATCTTTCCGAATCCCAAACCCTGCAGAAGGCTGTTGATTGTTGACGTTGCGTTTTGTTGGGCAGTTCGTAATACTCCGTCGGCTAACGCGGACTGTTGCAACTCCCGTTCGGCTTCCTGGCGGACCTGCGTTTCCAGATTTGGATCCGTGGGCACAAGCAGTCCGGTTTGCCGGGAATACACTCGAGTCTTGGCGCTGTCGAGCCGCACGCCGAAAATTTGTGCGGCGGGAAGATGCAAATGAACCTCCTGTTTGTTGACTTTGACGTCACCCGGTTTCAGCTCTGAGAAATCAATCCCCGCTACAACCTCGCCATGCACCAGCATCAGAAGACGATCTCCCGCCAAAAAGTCTGGAAGAATGGAATTCTCTTTCGCGCCGGTCACCACCTTGTCCATGGTGTAAACCACAGTTTCCAGCCGCTGCAGTCGCTGAATTCGATCCACCACAGTGGGCTGGCTCACATCAATGGTGAGGGTTCGGCCCGTCAGAGCCGACCACATACGGCTCGCGATGTTTGGTCCGGAGTTTTGCGATAAGACATACAATTCAGCCAGGACGGCCAATACCATCCCAAGCACGAGTCCGACGAGGAGCACGAATGCTGTTTTGGACCGCGCTGCTTGGGCAGAGTCGACTGGTGCATTAAAATCGCGGGACATTCTGCAAGGTTATCACCAACGCCTGAGCGGGGCGGATACTCATGTCGCCGCATGACTTCAGCTCCGCAAACCACTTCGCATCTCCAAGCCTCGCCCTTGCATCTAGTGCTCATGGAATTCCGACAACTTGGCTATTCCGGATTAAAAGTTCCCGTCCTCAGCTATGGCACCGGCACTTTCGGCGGTCGCGGTGAATTCTTTCAAGCCTGGGGCAACAGTGACGTGAAAGAAGCCACCCGCCTGGTCGACATCTGCCTCGAAGCCGGAGTTAATTTTTTCGACACCGCCGATGTCTATTCGCAGGGAGCGTCGGAGGAAATTCTCGGCAAGGCAATCGCTGGCCGGCGCGACCAGGTTCTAATTTCCACCAAGGCCACGTTCGCTATGGGCGATGGCCCTAATGATCTCGGCTCATCGCGCCATCATCTGATTCCGGCCTGCGAGGCCAGCCTGCGCCGTCTCAACACCGATTACATCGATCTCTATCACATGCATGGATTCGACGCGCAGACTCCAGTCGAGGAAACCGTCAAGGCTTTGGACACTCTGGTGCAGAGCGGCAAAGTCCGTTACATCGCCTGCTCGAATTTTTCGGGATGGCACTTGATGAAGTCTCTTGCCGTTTCCGAAAAATACGGCTGGGCGCGTTACGTGGCTCACCAAGTCTACTATTCGCTGGTCGGGCGCGATTTTGAGTGGGAACTGATGCCGCTGGGACTGGATCAGAAAGTCTCGACCATCGTTTGGAGTCCTTTAGGCTGGGGCAGGCTTACCGGCAAGATTCGCCGCGGCAAGCCGTTACCCGAAGTGAGCAGACTACACAGTACGGCAGAGCAAGGCCCGCCGGTCCCAAATGAATATCTTTATAAAGTGGTGGACGCGCTCGAGGAAATCTCCCGCGAAACTGGCAAAACCATTCCACAGATTGCCCTCAACTGGCTTCTGCAAAGGCCTACGGTAGCCAATGTAATAATTGGGGCTCGCAATGAAGACCAGCTGCGCCAGAATTTGGCTGCAGTTGGATGGAATCTTGCCCCCGAGCAGATCGCCCGCTTGGACGCAGCCAGCGAAGTGACCCCGCCATACCCGTACTGGCATCAGCGGCAGTTCTCGAGAAATCCGAAGCCAGTGTAGACGGCCGGATTCCTATAGTAACCATTTGAGGGTAACCATCCAGAAAGGCCGAAACTCAGGCGCGCAGCCGTTACTCCACGCTATCCTGCCGAACTGGAATTGTTTAGCCGCGATGAGAAGGTAACTGTTACCTTTGGTTACCTTCGTCCATTGACCCATTCGCCAGAACTGGTAAAGTCAAAAAGCAAGAAAAGTGGCCGGCGCATGGGAGTGATGTGCTAACCGCATGAATTCAAATATCCAACTTGCACTTTGGGTCGCCCACCCCGCCCTTGAATTGTTCCTGATCGGGGCCATGCTTTGGCGCAAACTTCACCGCACGTTTCCCGTCTTTTTCGCCTACGTTGTTTTTCAGGTTCTGAATTTTCTAGTCTTATTCCCGATTTACAAGTTTGGCAGTACTTCGGCCTATTTTTATGCCTACTGGATCAGTATGGCAGTCAGCCTGGCGATTGGTTTTAAAGTAATTCACGAAGTCTTTCAGGATGTGTTCCGCCCCTACCACACGTTGAAAGACCTTGGCACGGTACTGTTCAAGTGGGCGGCGCTGGTAATGCTGCTGGTGGCCGTAGTAGTGACGGCATCCAGCCAGGGGGGCCCGGATTCGCCTCTGGTCCAAGCCGTAATCATCGGGCAACGGTGTGTGCGAGTCATGCAATGCGGCCTGATATTGTTCCTCCTGGTTTTTTCCCGGTACCTGGGGGTTTCCTGGAAGCAGCACAGCTTCGGCATCGCTCTCGGACTAGGCGGGTTCGCTACCGTCGATCTGGTTGGAATGGCTCTATTTTCAGGGGGACAAATCAAGCCGCACATGGTAAGCCTGCTCAATACTACGGCGTACAGCCTCGCTATCTTCGTCTGGATTGGCTACGCGTCATGGAAAACTATTCCACGGGACGCGCCTGCCAATATGCGCATGTCACACCGATGGGAGCAAAGCCTTGGCGATTTGCGGAATCCAATGGGTGAGGATTCTTTGATCCCCATGTTCGAACGGATGGTGGATCGGGCCTTCTCACACAGCCCCGGGGAAGCGGAACAAGAGCAAAAAGACGAGCAACGGGTGGTAACGAAAATGTCAGTTCCAAGCAAAGCTGTTGCACCGTTTTCTCGTCGGACATTGCCAAGAGACTTGGTGCGTTGATTTGTCTTAACTTTGGACAGCAGATTTCAATACTTCGAATAAAAGAAGATGTCGGATAGCCCTTAGGATAGCTCGCGTATAACATTGAAAACAAAACATTAACTGTAGTTTCGCGAGCTCGGTGCAGACATTTTTGACCGGCATTAGGAAGTCCCTCAACTCAAAAATTCTCTATAAGTGCTTGACACCGCCTGTATAATCCGTGCCAAGTCAGGGTCGCCGCTCCCAGGGGACCCGTGCTAGGAGAATACTCCCATGAAACGTGCGGTCAGGATGTTGTTCCTGATGGTAGGCCTAACTTGTGCAATTTCGGCGCTTGCCGCGCCGGTGGTACCTGCACCGGAAGAAGGTGCCCCGGTACCGTGTTGCACAGGACAAAATTGCCGGTAAGGCATTTGTCATAGTTGACGAGCTACCCCTAAGTGGCTCAAGAATTCAGCAGGCTGGCGGTTTGAAAAACAGACGCCAGCCTCTTTTTATTGGTGGGAACTGTACACTTGGCTTTGGCTAGGCTGCACGCTCCAACCGTCGCGCCAGTTCAGCCGGGTCAGAAACCGGGGGCTGGCAAGTAAATCCGGAACAGATAACGGCTATAGTTTTACCCTCCCTCACTCCCGGTAATTGCGGAATGCTCTCTGCCAATGCAGGCGGAAGGTTTTGTGGAACAGCCTGGTTGGCTTCCAGTTTGATGACAGTTTTATTCGCAGCGTAAGACGCTATAGCTGCGTCGTAGAGACGTCCTGCCAGTTCGTCGTTTCCAACGATCACAACTTGAGTGTGCGGATGTAGCAGGTGGACGGCCGCAATTCCGTAGGTAGCGGCAAATAGTCCGTACTGCCCGGCCAAACCCGCAATTATCTCAATGGTCTGTTCCGCCTTGTAACGTAACCCCGGGTCATTGGTATAGGTGTGAAGCCGGAGCAAGGCTATCGCGGCTACAGAATTTCCCGCGGGCGTTGGAGAATCCTGAAACGGTTTGCGCCGGGTGCCCAGAACGCCGAGGACTTTCTCATCCGCGGTAGGCTTCCCGGTATCGAAAAAGCCACCGGAAATCGGATCGAAGAAACGCTCAACCATCGCATCCCCAATACGCTTGGCAAAATTGAAGTAGCTGAGGTCCGCGGTGGCTTCGTAGGCGTCCAGGCAGGCAACGACTGTAAAAGCGTAATCGTCGAGCACGCCCGGGATTTCGCGCCGTTGCGCGCTGACATCGGAATAGGCGAGGACGTGCAGCAGACCGGTCTCGGGCCGCCATCCCTCGGACAGCAACCGATCCAGCGATCGCAGCGCGCTATGTTTAGCGTCTTTGAGCTTGAGTACCTTGGCCGCCTCGATATATGCCGAAACACAAAGCGCATTCCAACCTGCGTAGACGGTTTTATCCACGTAAGGGGTGGGCCGCTGCAGGCGGGCAGCGTACATTTTCTTTTTGGCCGATTGCAGCAGCCTTCGGATTTCGTCCTGCGCCAGACCCAGCCGTTTCTCAATTTCTTCGACAGAGGCTCGTACATACAGCACGTTCTTGGCGGGATTGTGATGCATCTCGCCGATTTCGTTGATGTCATAGTGCAGACTGGCAACACGCAGTTCGTCTTCGCTGAGAACCGCCTGCGCTTCCTGCAGAGTCCAGGTGAAGTAATCGCCGTCGTCGTCCATGGAGTGGTCGGCGTCCTGGGAAGCGTAGAAACCGCCATGCTCGCGGTCGCTCAACCATTCATCCATCCAACGGATAATGTCACGCGCCACAGCCGCGAAAAATTCGGAGCCCGTAGCCTGATAGGCGTGAACGTAGTTCTTCAGTAGCTCGGAGTTGTCGTAGCACATCTTCTCGAAGTGCGGCACCACCCAGCGCTCATCGACCGAGTAGCGATGAAATCCGCCCTGCCAGTTGATCGTAGACGCCACCGTGCGCCATCTTTTCGAGGGTCGTGACAAAGATGTTGCGTATCTGTTCGTCGCCTGAGCGCACATATTGATCGATCAGCAGATCAAGGGCGGCGGGATGCGGAAATTTCGGAGCGCTTCCAAATCCGCCATTTTGCGAGTCAAACATCTTCATCGCTGATTTCACGATGGCATCAATAACAGCCGGGGAAAGATCCGCGCTCTTCCCGGCAAACGATTCCGCGTGCGAGATGGCGCCTTCGACCATCTTCGCCTGCTCAAGTACGTCGTCATTCTTTTCGTGGTACGCGTTTGCGATAGAAAGCAATACGCGCTTGAAACTTGGACGTCCGTAATGATCGTCGGGAGGAAAATATGTACCTCCGTAAAAAGGCTTACCTGCGGGAGTTAGAAATGCAGTCAGCGGCCAGCCGCCTTGTCCGCTGATCGAACTCACAGCTACCTGATAGCGGCTGTCGATATCCGGACGCTCATCGCGGTCGACCTTCACGGCTATGAAGCGCTGGTTGATGATCTCCGCGATTTCGGGATTGTCATACGACTCGCGGTCCATCACGTGGCACCAGTGGCACCACACCGCGCCAATATCAAGCAGGATGGGTTTGTTTTCGCGCTGCGCCGTGGCAAAGGCTTCTTCACCCCATTCGTGCCAGTGGATGGGCTGGTGCATGGCCGAACGGAGATAGGCGGAAGACGCCTTGGAGAGGGAGTTGAGCGTCTGGATGGTCATACGTCCAGTGTAACCGTTCGGGGATTTGTGCGAGCTCAGGCTGCCGGTTTCTCGAGTTCCGTGCGATTCCAGTTTCCCAAATTCGCGCCGGCGTCATAGGTGCTTTGCAAAAATTCCATTAGCGCGGCTTTCGGAGACGAGGCCCGGCGCATATCGTCATACATCAATAAGTATTCATGCATTTCTGGATGATAGAACGCCTTTGCTGGGCCAACTTTCGCCGAATCAAAACCTGCCGGTTCGGGAGCGGCGTAGGCATAGAATGCTGCATTCTTTACATCTCCACTGCCTGGCCAAAAACCCGCGCTGATTAACTCATGCGAATATGCTTCTTGCGTAATCGGATCCGCTCCGGGTCGCGCAGGGGCACGTCGGCCTGAAAAGCGAGTAACCGCAAGATCGAAGCTGCCCCAGAAAAACTGTACCGGACTGTTTTTGCCGATAAAGCGGGAGCGGAACTGCTTGAAGATTTCATCGGCGCCGACCAGTATCCGCCAAAAGCGGTTTGCATATTCTGGATCATACGAAGCATGTTGTCTGTCCCGGTCGAACGGGATGGGGTTGGTAATTTCGACTGGCACCTTCCAGATTTTTACTTGGATGTCGAGTGATTGCAGACAGCGGAAAAATTCGCCGTAGAAATCGGCGACCGAACGCGGCGCCAGGGCCATTCTTCTTTCAGCGTCGTCGCTGGTTCGGATCAGCAGTTGGTGATGGATGAAATCGAATTGAATCTCGAAAATTCCACCCTGGTATGGGATGGGAGAGGTAGTGAGCCCACGCGCAGTCACATAAAGCGGAACTTCCCACCAGTGGTTAATTCTCGGGCTGAGCGCGAGACGCACTTTGCCCACAATCTGCGTCCACATATGAAGCGTCGCATAAGTGTCCTTCCACGCTTCAAGTGGCAATTCTGGCCATGGCTCTGGATTAATATTCCCGATCTTCATATCGTCTCCTTAAGTTTGTTCGCCAGAAACCGGCGTCCATTTTAGTGCACTCGGCGTTGCACGCGAACAATGATAGCTGCGCAATTTCTTTCCCTGGGTATTTATCTCCTTCATTTCATGATGTTTGAAGTTCATTCTCTTGAGCTGAAAAATCGTCGGTACCGATCTAAGCCGATGGGCATCTAAGCTTGAGGCAATTTTGCCAGGTAGCAGACGCTTGCCCAGCTCCCGCGCGTGAGGGTTTCCCGGTGATCGTGAACAACTCCGATAGGAAATGCCTACGTCCGATGCGAACCGTCGACTCTGCGATTGGCAATGAGACATAAATTATCAGCGGCTTTGGAGGTTAAGAATGCTCGTCGCGCAAAAAGAAGTTGAAGCGCCGCAACGATTGCTCGAGCGTTTGGCAGAGTCCCGCGTTCGGACGGATGAGATTTTTAATATCGTCGCGCCAGATTCGCTTTATGAGCGGCCGATTCCGGAAAGGCATCGCATTATTTTTTATCTGGGCCATCTGGAAGCCTTCGATTGGAATCTTTTGCGCGACCGCATTCTCGGCGTGAAGACGTTTGACGCTGATCTCGACAAGTTATTCGCGTTTGGGATTGACCCAGTGAATGGCAAACTTCCAGCCGATCAGCCTGGCGATTGGCCCTCCCTCGCAGCCACCCGGGGTTACGTCCATCGAATCCGCGAGAGTATCGATGCTGGGTTGGCAGCGCTCGATTTCTCTGATGCGAATTCCACTCCCGCAGGAGCAGATTACTCCCCAAGCAAACTGCTCAACGTCGCTATCGAGCACCGGCTCATGCATGCGGAAACTTTGGCGTACATGCTTCACCAGTTGCCGATTGAACGCAAGGTTAGAAAACAGCGCGAACCCGCACTGGTAGTTTCACCAAGCGTACCTGGCATGATCGAGATTCCCGCCGGCCGCGCCACGTTGGGGATGTCGAGTCACGATGGGTCCTTCGGTTGGGACAACGAATTTGAAGCGCAATCCGTCGACATGCCCGCGTTCGCCATCGACAAATATAAAGTGACCAATCGCCAATACCTGGAGTTCATGGCCGCTGGCGGCTATGACAATCCTATATTTTGGACGGAAGAAGACTGGAATTGGCGAGCCGCTCACGACATTAGCCATCCTGTGTTTTGGACTCGGAATCATGATCTCTGGTATTTCCGAACGATGTTCGATGATATCGCGTTGCCTCTGGATTGGCCTGTGTTCGTGAGCCACGCCGAAGCCAGCGCCTATGCGCGCTGGGCGAACAAGTCGCTACCCACCGAGGCGCAATGGCATCGCACAGCTTATGGAACATCTAACGATATCGAGAACTTTTTCCCGTGGGGCGATGAAGAACCTGATGGCAGCAGGGGTAATTTCGATTTCCATAACTGGGATCCCACGCCGGTTAATGCTTTTCCTGACGGCGATAGCGCGTTCGGCGTTGCCGATTTGCTGGGCAATGGATGGGAGTGGACCTCCAGCAAGTTCGAACCTTTTCCTGGCTTTCAGCGCTTTTCGTTTTATCCCGGATACTCGGCAGATTTTTTCGACGGTGAACACTACGTGATGAAGGGAGCTTCGCCGCGTACTGCTGCTTGCATGCTGCGTCGCTCTTTTCGCAATTGGTTTCAGCCCCATTACCAATATGTTTACGCAGGATTTCGCTGCGTTAGTAAGTGATCGATTCGGAGGACAGTATGGCGACGCAGACCTTCACCACCAGTGCCAGTCCTGAACTTGTTGCTGATGTTCGCCACGGCTTAACCATGCCTGGGCAAAAAGAACTGCCCTCGAAATACCTCTACGACGACGTTGGCTCCGCGCTCTTCGAGGTGATCAGTGTTCTTCCGGAGTATGGCCTGACGCGGGCCGATGAGCGGCTTTTACAGAAACATTCAGAAGACATTGTGGCGAGACTCACACCGCCGACCACGGTTGCTGAACTGGGATCCGGCAGCGGCAAAAAAACGCGCTGGCTGCTTGAAGCCTTGAGCCGTCATAAAAATATTTCGTATTGCCCCATCGAGATTTCGCGGACGGCACTCAACATGTGCAAGCGCGAACTTGGCGATATTGAAGCCGTGAGGATTCTCGGCTTCGAGCGTGAATATCTCGATGGCTTGATAGAAGTCGCCGCCCGACGCCGCGATGGAGAACAACTGCTGGTTCTTTTCCTGGGAAGCACGATCGGCAACTTCGAGCATCCCGCCGACGTGAAGTTTCTGCGTCAAATACGAGAAGCTTTGGTGGCCGGCGACGCATTATTGTTGGGCACGGATCTGGAGAAACCAATACGGCAATTGATCGATGCCTATGACGATCCGCTCGGGGTCACGGCTGCGTTCAATTTGAATTTACTCGCGCGAATTAATCGCGAACTCGACGCCGACTTTAATCTTGAGCAATTCGAACACGTCGCCAGATTTAATCAGGATGTGGGCAGCGTGGAAATGCACATTCGTTCGCGTAAGAAACAAACGGTTACCATTCCTGCGGCAGACTTATCAGTCACATTCGCTGAGGCAGAAACCATCTGGACCGAGAGCAGTCATAAATATTCGTTGCCTGAAATATCTCGGATTGCCGGCAACGCAGGTTTCCGTTGCGATGCGCAATGGATCGATGAAGAATGGCCGTTTGCGGAAAACCTTCTCATCGCGGAGTGATTTACTGTCATCCCGAGCGAAGCGAGGGATCTCGGTTGGTGCCGGCCGCTCCGGCGATGCAGGCAAACACCAAGATCCCTCGCTTCGCTCGTGATGACACCGCAATGGAACTGTACCTCTGCGTTACTCTAGATCGCTCCCCGCTTCTTCCTTCTGCGTTTTCGTTTCGATACGAATCTCCGGCAAATTGCCTTTCTTTAGCTCGCGATTAAGCGCCGGCACATCGGACTTTTTAATTTCCTCCCACCTTTTCATTACCGGGGAAAGCTCATGGTCGATTTCCGCCGCCGCATTTAGTTGCGCCGCGGTCGGCGCTGCATCCGCTTGTCCTATGGCGCCATAGAGCATGCCCACAGCGGCACTTTCGCGAGTTAGATTGGGTTCAGGTGGAAGGGCGGCAACCGGCGGAGTTGGTCCGTGCAAAGTGATTTTTACTTTTTGATCGAAGGCTTTGATTGAGTCAGCTAGTGCGCCCTTCGACTGACTCCCAATCTTGTGCAGTTGATCAAGTATTGAACGAGCCTCAGTTACCGCTTCGGTAGTCGCGGTTAACTCCGAAGCCAAACGCATCTCTAGAATGAATTGCTGTTCAATCGAAGTTGGCGCCACATTCACCCGCGGATCCAATTTTACGGTGAACGTCTGCGTGAAGCTGTGTCCGTTCGCGGTCAGTCGAGCAGTATAGCCCCCCGGAATCGCTAAAGGGCCGAGCGGCGAGCGCGGAGTGTCATTGGGCACCGCCGCAATCGGATACTCGTGTTGCAAAGCGCTCGGCGCCGGGTAGCGTAGATCCCACACCCAGCGGTGCATGCCCGCGCTTGCGGAAAGAATCTTCTGCATGCGTATCCAGTAAAGCGGAATTATTTGCTTTTCCAAATCTGCTTGACTCACTTCCGGTTTGTCGTCGCTGGAAAAAGTTCGCACCAGCTTTCCTTGCGCATCGATGATTTCAAGGGTTACCGTGCCGGAAGCGGGTTGTGGCAGGAAATAATCAAGAATCGCGCCGTCCGGAGGATTCTTCCCCGTGGGTTCGTCCGGCGGAATCGGTGTATCAGGATTCGTGCTGCGCCTTACGCGGTATGCGTCTTCCGGCTTGAAAAGATAAGCCTCCGAATCACTTTTCACATCGGCGAGCTGCCGCAACGGAGTGATGTCATCCAAGATCCAAAATGACCGCCCGTGGGTGGCAACGATCAGATCATTTTCATGAATTCCCAAATCGCGCATCGACGTATGCGGCAGATTCAACTGCAAAGACTGCCAATGATCGCCGTCGTCAAACGAAACCCAGACGCTGTTTTCCGTGCCCGCAAACAGCAGTCCCTTGCGAACTGGATCTTCGCGCACCGTGTTGGCTGGCGCATCTGCCGGCAGTCCACCAGAAATCTGCGTCCACGTCTTGCCACCGTCGTGCGTGCGGTAGATATAGGGACGCAGATCGTCAATACGAAACCGGCTTACCGACGCATACGCTGTCTGCTCGTCGAAGTGCGAAGCTTCGATTTGAGTCACTTTGCTCCACGCTGTCAATTCCGGCGGTGTGATGTTGTTCCAATTCTTTCCGCCATCGCGCGTCACCCAGATCTGTCCGTCGTCAGTGCCCGCCCACAGCGTGTTTACATCTTTAAATGACGGGGCCAGCGCAAAGATTACCCCGCGTTGTTTACCTGCATCCGGATTTTTAGGCGCGAGTGTGCCTATGCTTGACGGAATTCCAGGGTTTTCCCGAGTGAGATCCGGGCTAATTGTTTGCCACGAATTTCCTCCGTCCGTCGTTTTGAACAATACATTCGAAGCGAAGTAAAGAATGTGAGGGTCGACGGGCGAAAACATGGTTGGCTCTGTCCGATCGGTGCGGTACCTCGGATTGCGAACCGGAATCGGGGTTACATTCTGCACCTGTCCGGTGGACCAATGATATTTCGACACCTCGTTTCGTCCGCCGCCGAAAACGATATCGGGATCGAGCGGATCGGGTGCAACATAGCCATATTCGATCGTGGCAACCGGATGCCAGTCGCGGAAAGTAATCTCGCCGTCATTGCCCCGGCTTAAAATACATAGCGAACCGCTCTCCTGTTGTCCAGCGCAAATCCGGTACGGAAAAGTATTTGTCGTTGCCACGTGATAAAGCTGCGCAGTCGGCTGGTTGTACCAGGAGCTCCACGTCTCTCCGCCATTCACGGTAACAATGGCGCCTTGATCGCTGACTACAAGAATGATGTTGGGATCATTCGAATTAATCCACAAGTTCTGGTAATCATCTCCGCCGGGCGCGCCGCGAATACTCGCCCAGGTTTTGCCGCCATCTGATGAGCGCAAAGTGACGATGCTGACGCTGTAAAGCACATCCGGATTCTTCGGATCGACTCTTATAATTGAAAGATCGCCGCCGCCGATTCGCATGGCAGGCCGGGGATCAGTCGTGGCGGAATGCCAGCTTTCGCCGGCGTCATCGGAACGGTAAACTCCCAGACCTGCGCCAGAGCCGTAGTCTCCCTTATCAGTGGTGGCTGCCGCGGCATAGACCCGGCTGGGTTGGCTGGGAGCGATCGCCACATTAATTTGTGTCAGATTGTTCGGCAGACCATTTCTCAAGGCACGCCAAGTGCTGCCACCATCCGTCGATTTGAAAAGACCGCCACCCGTTCCCTGAAATTGATTGTTATCTTCCCAGGGACCTTCGCGCATTTCCCACAACGACGCGTATAGCACATCAGGATTCGACGGATCCATTTCGACATCGGAACCGCCCGTGTTCTCGTCTTTGTAGAGCACTTTCTGCCAAGTGTTTCCGCCGTCGGTCGAGCGGAATATGCCGCGCTCGTCGTTCGGACCGTAAGGATGCCCGAGTACCGCAGCGAATAATTTGTTCGGATTGCGCGGATCGACAGCCAACGCAGGAATCTGTTGCCCGCCGCGCAGGCCGAGATGCGTCCAAGTCTTGCCCGCATCCATCGACTTATATATTCCGTTGCCGACCGACAGATCAGGACGGTGCAGTCCTTCGCCACTCGCCACGTAAATAATGTTGGGATCTGATGGAGCAATTGCAATAGCGCCGATCGACTGCGTCGGCTCCTGATCAAAAATCGGCGTCCACACGCGGCCGTAATCATCTGACTTCCACACACCACCATTCACCGCTCCGATATAAAAAAGATTGGGCTGGCTTGGCACGCCTGCAACCGCGCGCGTGCGCCCGCCACGAAACGGCCCAATCATGCGCCAGTTTAGCTCCTGATACATGCTTTGCGGATACTGTTGTGCGTGGCTCACTCCCAGGAGAAAAAAAACGAAGCCGCCGACGAGCAGAAAAATGAAGACAAGGCGATGAAGTCGAAGCACGAAGCCTCCTGATAAAAAATGTTCCGAGTGGGACAGCATAAATCAAATGAGGCGGGGAGCACGAATTTACCAGGTTCGTAACTTTAAAGTTGCGTGGCTTTACCAGCGACTGCGGGATCAGCCGATCAGATTGTGATGAGGGTAGCGCCAATAAATTATGAAATAGCGAACGCGGGAATAGGCCGCGCTTCTTCGATTGGCTCGTTGATCTCTTTCACATAGAATGCAACCGCCGTCGCGCGCTGCCAGAAGCGCGTACCGAGAAGGAAAAGGAGAGTCACTTCGCCTATGATGAACGCACCAAAGACGCTGCTGGGCGGGACAATCGCATGCCACAGCCAGATTCCAATCACCAGAATTGCCAGCGCGACCAATGCAATCGCCACGTAGCTGACCAGCAATCGTCCGAGATGGCGGCGCGTCTTGCGAAACCCGGCTGCGATCGACTTCCGTACCGCGGATTGGTCGCGCAGCACGACGTCGGTCTGGGCAAGATCGAACCAGATGCGAATGATCGTGAGGACCAGAAAGATTATCAGTCCGCCCGCTAACTCAGTGAAGAAGGGCAGCCTCTCATGCGAAGTTTTGTCCGCAGCGGTTGCCAGCGCGTTGAATGCCCCATACAAAATTCCACCAATAATGCCGGCAATAATTGTGAAGAACAGAAACAACCGCACAAATCGCCAGACATTTCGCCCGCAGGCGCGAAAAAACTCTTCTCGGGGAAGGCGGTGATCGGACGAATATCCTAGCAGCACGCCCGGCATGAATATCAAGGTGGCCAGGAAAAATACGACTGCGAACATCATTGCCGGATGCGATGCAGCAGGCATTGCTCCGAACTCCGGACGCGCCAACAGTTCGACGAATACCGCCACATTGAATCCGTGAAGAAGTTTGTCGGCGTAGAGGCTGTGGTCCAGGATGCGATGCGCCTGATCGCTGAAAGCCGCAGCTCCGAAGTGTGCGAATACGAGGTTGAGAATATAGAACCAGATCACGTAACGCTTGTTGCGGCCTGCAATCTCCGCGCCCGCCGAAATCAAATTTGTTTTTTCGCTCATTAAATCCCCTTACACCAGCCACCAGGCCAGCAGTTGGGCACAAAACTGGCTGATGCAGGTCCAGTAATTTGTCAACTTGCGCGCAGGCGCACCACTGGCTTCCGCGGTTTGGCTGTTATTGAAATTGTTGCGGTCGAAATTAATTTTGTGATCGGGATCCACTTCGACCGATTCTATTTTCGCCTTCTTCTGGTAGGCGTATCGCACCCATCGATCTTGTCCATCCCAGTGTTCGCGGACCTTGTCGCCATTGTCAAATTTGATCTCAACGTCGATGGGCATAACGAAATCACCCTTGCGGTGAATCCACACGTTGTCGACGTATTCCGTTTGGCCCTTTTTCTCTTTCAAAGTCTTCTTTATACCAATCGACCGGCACTGAACTGAGTTTCATTACCTCGTAGTCTAGAACCTGGGTGCCGTAGATCGTCTGATTGAAGTACCAGCGCAGGTCTTTGCCGGATACTTCCTCAATCGTCTTGAGAAAATCTTCCTTCGTGGGATGCGTGAAACGGTAGCGCAGGAAATAAGTGTGCATGGCCCGGCGCATGGTGTCTTCGCCGATCACACTTTCAAGTGTGAGCAACACCACAGCCGTCTTACCATAAGTGATCGCGGCGTACGAATTGGAATTGGCATATTGCCAGCCGTTTTTCGCAATGGGATCGAGATCGGCCACGCCCACATAGAACAGCCTCGTTTCATCACGTTCTCCAGCAGTGATTCCCCATAGATTCAGGACCGAGGTTGATGGCCCAAAAATAGAATCCATGACCTTGACTTGGGTGTACTCGTTGATGCCTTCGTCCATCCAGGCGTCTTCGAATTCATTGGTGGCCACCATGCCATACCAGTACTGATGGCCAAATTCATGCTCGATGGTCTCTTCTGAGTTAGCGTGCAGGCCTTCCGGTTCCCACCACATGGTTCCACCGGTGATGAAGGTCGGATATTCCATTCCGAACGCCTGCGAACCCGGATCGGGATCGACCAGGTAAGCGTCTTGTAAGGATATGGACCATACCAGCGGTCGAAGTGCTCCATGGTCTCTTTAAGAATGCTTGCCTCTCGTCCAACCTGACTCCAATGCCCGGATTGCATCATGATGCGCAACTTCACCGGGCCCGTGCTGCCTTGAAAAGTATCGTCATAAACGCGGTAGTGCGGGCTCGCGGTCCATGCGAAGTCGTGAATGTCGTCTCCGTGGTAAGCGACGGTCTTGGTCCCGTCAGAATTATTTACATTGCTGACTTCGATGCCGCTGGCTCCGACCACATCGAACTGCGGCACAGTTAGCTTGACGTCGTAAACACCGAAGTCAGCGAAAAATTCCGTGTATGCGTGAAACTGATGGCAATTCCAAGCGCCGTGCCACCAGACTCCGATCTTGGGAAACCACTGGCCGCCGAGCACGAAATCCCGATTCCAGCCGGTGCGCTCCACGGTCTCCGGAAATTGATCGTGAAATGCGATCTTGAATTGGACATACCCATCCGGAGGAATCGGTTTGAGCAGATGCACCTGCGTCACTGTGCGATCGTCTTTGTTGTCGTCGTCGGGATGAATGTATTGCAACTGAGAAGTAAAATCGCCCTGCCCTACCACTTCGAAGCTTTTGATCTCTTCTGCTCCGTAGCTTTTCTTGTCCCACTTTTCAAAGTCCTGATTGCGAGTTCCCTCACGTTTCCCTTCGCGCATCCAGGTCGATGTCGGTTGAAACGCATTCAAATAAAGATGGAAAGGAAATGTATCCAGCGCCTGCCCGGTGAGGTTGTGGTAAGTCAGCGTTTCAGTGGCATCGAGAGTATGAGCCTTAGCATCGTACTTCGCGTCCATGTTGTAAGCCACTACTCGCTGAGATAGCGGCGTAGAGGAGTTGATGGCTGACGTTGTTGCTGGAATTGCCGGGGCCGGCGGGTTGTTCTGGGCAGAGACACCGACAGCAACCAAGCAGACAAGAAGACTCAAGCGCATGCATAACACTCCCTCGGTTCGGGCGAACAAACCAATTCAAAGAACTTCAAAAATAATGACACCAGGCGAAGTTGAATCATAGCAGGAAGCGCCAGCTGGTGGCTGTTACCCGCGCCTGTACAGATTTACGTTATTGAGGAAGGATTTGTTCCATTTGCGTGATGATCTCGGCCTCCGGCTTTCTCAGCTCTCTTCCTGAGGACGCATTTTCCCGCTCCGCAGATAACGGTTGTGCCGGCCCAGCGATTCGCTTTGCAAATGCGACGTGTGCCTTCCATACGAGAGCCGCCTTTCTACATGTAGGTGTGCTGGTCGCAGCCTCTTCACGTCACCCACGTTACGCCCACAACTAACAAATCGAACACCTTAAGCTATAATTGCGCACACTAATGCCTCTGACTTCTGGCACAAAACTTGGTCCTTACGAGATCGTCGCTCCCCTTGGCGCGGGAGGCATGGGCGAAGTTTACCGTGCGCACGATACCCGTCTCGACCGCGATGTCGCCATCAAAGTTCTCTCGGGGCATTTTGTCTCCAGTCCCAGCCTGAAAGAGCGCTTTGACCGTGAAGCGCGCACCATCTCGCAGCTTTCGCATCCCAACATCTGCCGTCTGTACGACGTCGGCTCTCAGGATGGTTCGGATTATCTGGTGATGGAGTGTCTGGAAGGCGAGACCCTCGCCGATCGTCTGAACCGAGGGCCGCTGCCAGTAGAAGAAGTTTTACGCTACGGAACCCAAATCGCCGATGCTCTGGACAAAGCTCATCAGCAGGGCGTGATTCATCGTGACCTGAAACCCGGCAACATTATGCTGACGAAATCCGGCGCCAAAGTGCTGGATTTCGGATTGGCCAAGCAGGCGCAGGCAAAAACCACCAACTCCAGCGCCCTCACCGCCATGACCTCGGGCAAGGCGCTGACTGTGGAAGGCACCATCGTCGGCACGTTTCAATACATGGCTCCAGAGCAAATTGAGGGTGCAGAAGCCGACACGCGCACCGACATCTTCGCGCTTGGTTGCCTGCTTTACGAAATGGCGACTGGCAAGCGCGCCTTTGCGGGCAAAACTCAGGCCAGCGTAATCGCATCCATTCTGGCAACGGAGCCACCGCCGCTGTCTCAAGTCGCACCCATGACCCCGCCGGCGCTGGAGCGGCTCGTGCGTTCCTGCATGGCCAAGGAGCGCGAAGACCGCATTCAGAGCGCGCACGATGTCAAGCTGCAATTGCAATGGATTGCAGAAGCCGGCTCGCAGGCGGGTATTCCCGCGCCCGTGGTAGCAAGAAGACGAGTCTCGCACAGAATCGCGTGGGCGATAGCCGCAATCGCAGCCGCAGCCGCCATCGCATTTGCGATCGGCTTTTTCTTGCGCGCCCCCGTGGCGCCGAGGCCCTTGCGAGTAAGCATTCTGCCGCCCGATCAGCACTCGTTTGATCCCCTAAGCATTGCTCTCTCGCCCGACGGTACCAAACTCGCTTTTGTGGCAACGGTCGCCGGCGCGTCTCCCCAACTTTGGGTGCGTCCGCTCGATTCAACTGCAGCCCAGCCCTTGGCAGGCACAGATGATGCCAGCTCTCCGTTCTGGTCACCGGACAGCCGCGACCTGGGGTTTTTTGCCGAGGGAAAACTCCGCATCATTGATGCCAGCGGCGGCGCCGTGCAAACCCTCGCCGACGCTCCCCAATCGCGCGGCGGCACCTGGGGAGCAAATGGCATCATTTTGTACACGCCCAGTCCTACGTCGCCTTTGCTTCGCATTCCCGCAGCCGGCGGAACACCGTCGCAGGCGGAAAAAAATACCTCTGAAGCTGACTCTTTCGCGCTCGCCGCCTCGCCGCGTTGGCCGGCCTTTCTGCCCGACGGACGCCACTTTATCTTTTTCCGATTTGCCCGCGACAATCCAGGCAGGCGCGGGGATATTCATCTGGGTTCACTCGATTCTCAGCAGGACACAACTTTGGTGAGCGCGGATGGCCGCGGCCAATTTGCCAGCGGACATCTGGTCTTCGTCCGCGATGGAAATCTAATGACCCAGCGCTTCGACGACAAGAGGCTGAAATTGGCGGGCGATCCTGTGCCTATCGCCGAACAAATTCGCGGCAACGATGTGGGAGCGGCCGCATTTTCACTTTCGAATGACGGCAAGCTGATCTTTGCCGGCGGACAATCGACAAGTCTAGACCTCGCCTGGTACGACCGCAGCGGAAAAAAAGGCGAGGTCATCGACACCGGAACGTTCCAGGACGTGCACATCTCTCCCGACGGAAAGAGAGTTTCGGCAGCGCGAGCTGACGCTGGAGGACATCTCGAGATTTACATCTATGATCTGGCTCGCGGGACCAAGTCGCAATTCAGTTTCTCTCAGTCGAGAGATGACGATCCCGTCTGGTCTCCAGATGGAAACACAATGGTCTTCGACTCCGGACGCAGTGGCAAGATTGATCTCTATACCAGGCCGGCGAACGGCGCTCGATCGGAGGAATTGCTGTATCACGACGATTTGAATAAGTACCCCAGCAGTTGGTCCTCTGACGGAAAATATATCGCCTATGAAACCTTAGACAGCAGCCACTTCGACGTCTGGATTCTCCCGATGTTTGGCGACCGTAAACCCTACCCCTTCCTCAAAGAAAAATACAACACTCGTTTTCCAGTGTTTTCTCCAGACGCAAAGTGGATTGCTTATACGTCCTACGAAGCCGGTCACGCGCAAGTTTACGTCGTAGCATTTCCGACGCCCGGTGGTAGATTTCTCGTTGGCGACGGTTTCGGACCAGTCTGGGGCCGCAACGGCAAAGAAATTCTCTACACCGACGACCATTCGCGCGTCGCGTCGGTGGAGGTCACGGCGCACGGCGATAGCGTAGAACTGGGCAAGCCGCAGATTCTGTTTCCCACGCAACCCATTGGCCCCGGCCTGTTCGAAGTCAGTTCCGATGGCAATCGCTTCCTCATGATGCAAGCGCCGGTGCAGAATTCGCCCAGCCTGACCCTCGTAGTGAACTGGCTACAAGAACCTAAGAAATAGAAATACGGTCAACACTGTATTACATACTAAGGAAACGCCTCATTTATCGGCGTTGAAGGCTAATTTAGCATCTACTGTTTGTACGTCCGGGTGTTCGAAGCCTCAGTTTATTCATTTCTCGGAGAACTAATTGGGTCCGCTACGCATTCTTATCGTTGACGACAGTGACGTTGTGTTGCGAGGTATTCGGTCACTGTTGTCTGATCGAACCGAATGGGAAGTGTGCGGCGAAGCGAAAGATGGGTTGGAAGCCGTCGACAAGGCTAAGAACCTTCGACCCGACCTTGTCCTGATGGACGTCTCCATGCCTCGAATGGACGGAATTCAAGCAACCAGAATCATTCGCCGCGAGGTGCCCGCGTCTGCGGTAATTATCGTCAGTCAGAATGATCCGGGTGTAGTGGCGGTCCAGGCCGCGGAAGTGGATGCCGGCGGTTACGTCGACAAAAATAAACTGTCGCGTGACTTGCTGCCCGCAATTGAAAAAGCGGCCGACAGGCGGAACGGTCGAAAAACCAGAAAAATGCGCAAGAGCCAGCCAAGGCCCGATACCGCTGAGGCAAAACAGAAAGATGCTGAACTGGCGAGGCGCGCTAAATTGCTGGACCTCAGCTTCAATGCTGTCATTCTGCGTGATGGAGAAGACCGGATCACATATTGGAACAAAGGAGCCGAGGAGTTGTACGGCTGGACGCAGGACGAAGTCCTGGGACGTGTCACGCACACGCTCTTTCAAACCGAATTCCCGGAACCGCTGGGTTCCATCTCTGCACTGTTGCGGCGTGAAGGCCGATGGCAGGGAGAACTGATCCAAAGACGCAAGAATGGTACGACGCTTACAGTGCTCTCAAGATGGGCGTTAACGGTCGATCCGGAAAC
Organism: uncultured Acidobacteriota bacterium; assembly: GCA_963743375.1. GTDB lineage: Bacteria > Acidobacteriota > Terriglobia > Terriglobales > Acidobacteriaceae > JABDBE01. The sequence continues at coordinate 204,212 of CAVUQA010000005.1, forward strand.
CAACGCAGTATCGATAATGGAAGCCAATATCGATATTACCCAGGCCAAGGAAGCGGACCGGGTAAATAGTCTGCTGGCTGCAATTGTCGGGTCTTCGGACGACGCTATCATCAGTAAGAGATTAGATGGCATTATCAGCAGTTGGAATAAAGCTGCGGAACGTATGTTCGGCTACACCGCGGAAGAAGCAGTGGGGCAGAACATTACGCTTATTATTCCCCCAGATCGCCGGGACGAGGAGACGCGGATTCTTCAGCGGCTGAGACGGGGCGAGCGCATCGATCATTTCGAAACCCTGCGTATGCGCAAGGACGGAGTGCTCCTCGACATCTCTCTGACAATTTCGCCGGTCAAGGATGGCTCTGGCAAGATCATCGGCGCCTCGAAGGTAGCGCGGGACGTCACTGAACGTAAGCGCGCTGAAGAACGATTGCGCAAGAATGAAGAACAGCTTCGAACCCTCGCCGACAACCTCGAAAAACAGGTACATATCCGTACCCAGGAACTCGAGCAGCGCAACGCCGAAGTTTTGCAGCAGTCGGAACAGCTTCGCGAACTGTCGAATCGTCTGCTGCAAACGCAAGACGACGAACGCCGCCACATCGCCCGCGAACTCCATGACAGCGCCGGCCAGATTATCGCTGCCCTGAGCATGAACCTTGCGGCCCTTGACCAAATCGTAAGCAACAATCAGCCGCTTGCCAAAACGCTCGAAGATAGTCGGGATCTGGTTCGGCAGCTAAATCAGGAGATCCGCACAACGTCGTACCTGCTGCATCCACCTTTGCTCGACGAGAGCGGATTGCCCGGCGCCATTCATTGGTACATCGAGGGTCTGATGGAACGCAGCGGCCTGAGCATAGACTTGCAAATTGCTGAAGACTTCGGCCGCCTCTCCAGCGAAATGGAATTGGCTTTGTTTCGGATTGTCCAGGAATGCCTTACAAATATCCATCGCCATTCCGGCAGCGAGGCCGCAGTCGTTCGACTGTCCCGCACAGCCGGGGGTGTTAAGCTCGAAGTTCAGGATGAAGGCAAGGGGATTCCGGCCGAAAAACTACGCGGAATTCAGGCCCAACGTTCCGGTGTCGGAATCACTGGCATGCGAGAGCGGGTTCGCCATTTCAGTGGCGCGATGGATATTCAATCGAACGGTGCGGGAACAAAAATTTCCGTCATGCTCCCCGTTCCCAGGCTCGAACCAGAGGGCGTACTCCAAGAGGCCCGGATCGTTTAACATTCCTTAATGGAGGGCCGGGGTGTCTCGCCCCGCCAAACGGGCGAGAAGCCCGTTCTCCACTATTGCCAAGACACGGAGGATTGAGTTTTGCGCATTCTCATTGCAGACGATAATGCCATGGTCCGCCGCGGCGTGATCACACTCCTTTCGTCAGAAACTACCTGGGAAATCTGCGGCGAAGCAAGCGACGGCTCGGAAGCGCTCGTCAAGGCGCGCACCCTCCTACCCGACGTGATCTTGCTCGACGTCAGCATGCCTGGCCTCAATGGATTGGAAGCCGCCCGGCGGCTGCGCCAGGAGTTGCCGAAAGCCAGAATTGTCGTGATGAGCCAACACGATCCCGTTCATCTTCTGCCCGGTGTGATGGCAGCGGGCGGAGACGCCTGCATCGATAAGAGCCGCCTGGCCGCTGATCTCGTAAACAGCATAAAAAACCTGGAGCCCCGCGACGAACACTCCCCAGCATCGAAATGAAGCCGATTGCCCCGACCAAATATTAATTCCATTGTCATTCTGAAATTCCACTGTTCATTCCCATCGAAGCGAGGAATCTGGGTTTATGCCGACGCCAGCAAAACTCAGGTCCTTCGTTTTGCTCGGATGACAAATGGGAAAAACAGAGTCAGCCTGGATCTACGCTTCTACTTTTCGCAGATGAAATTTGCGAGTTGCGGTGCGGCCGGAATAATTGGCTTGCACGAGCACAGCGGAATCTGGGAGCGATGCTTCATCGACATCGATTTTCAATTCGGCATCGCCTTCGGGGCTGGTCACCACTTGCGTGTAAAAAGGCGCCGCATCAGGACGGGCAAAGCGTACGGTCAGGCGCGCTCCTTCTACAGCCGTGCCTCCCTCGGTGACACGCAGGCGCAAAATCAAATTGCGATCAGCATGTACTGAGCCGGCGTTGAGCCAATGCACATCGAGTTCCTTGATGGCGGCCAGGGATTCGGGAGTCAGCTGTCTATCGAGGACACTGTCCAATCGCCCGTCACGGATAGAGTCGAGCACCAGACGGTGCTGCTCGCGAAGAATCTGCTCTTTCTGCTGGTCAGTGAAGCCGGACTCAGCAGCCTTATCTGAATACGAAACGGCGCGCTTGCCGATGCAGCGGCCACGCACAAAAACCTGAGTCTGCAGCAGCAACTCGTTTTCTCGCGCTTCGCTCTGCACGTGATAAACGGTGTCGTCGTGCTTCACGTCGGTGTTGAAGCCAAAAATCATGTGATGGTTCGCAGCTAAATCTTACTTTAGAATCCCACTTTCCTCACCGGTGAAGCTCTTCCCACATTAAAAGTTCGTCACAAAGTGGCTCAGTCGCTTGACACTCCCATCTGCGAAATCTACTCTAGAATGTTTAGTTTAATGCTTGGCTGCGAATTATATATAGCTCTCCTATGCCGGACAATTACTTCGCTCGCTACCTGCCATTATTGATTCACCTCATCGTAGCAGGTGGGTTGGCTACCGCGATTGTGTTGCTTTCGTGGTTCATCGGCTACCGCCGGCCTACGCGTGCCAAACTCTCCCCCTATGAATGCGGGATGCTGCCCATCGGAGACGCGCGTGAGCGCTTCTCGGTGAAATTTTACATGGTGGCAATGCTTTTCATTTTGTTCGATGTGGAAGCAGTTTTTCTTTATCCCTGGGCGGTAATTCTGCGCGAACTCAAGATGTTTGGCTTCTGGGAAATGATGGTTTATATCGGCATTGTGCTGGTCGGACTGTTCTACATCTGGAAAAAGGGTGTTCTGGACTGGAGCGTTACCTCTACCAGAAGGGGTGAAGTTTAATGCCGCTGACCCTTGCCATCACGGACCTGGAGGCGCTCAAGGAACACCCGGCAGTGGCACGGTTGCGTGGGTGGAATTCGGCTGCCGTCGAAGCAGCGAAATTCGACCGCGACGAGATGACGATTTACATCGAACGCTCCTGCATCCACGATGCATGCGTTATCCTCCGCGATGATGTCACCTGCCCTTTCAATTACCTTTCCGACGTAACCTGCCTGGACTGGCATCCGTCACAGCCGCGGTTCGAAGTGGTCTACCAACTGCTGTCGATTCCAAATAAAGAGCGGGTGCGGCTAAAGGTGCGTTTGAGTGCGGACAGTCCGGTCGTTGAGACCGTCACCTCGGTCTGGCCATCGGCGAATTATTTCGAGCGCGAAGTTTTTGACCTGTTCGGAATTCGCTTCACCGGTCACCCGTATCTGCGACGCATTCAAATGCCAGAAGACTGGGAAGGCCATCCCCTGCGCAAGGACTATCCAGTGGAGGGCTATCGCTAAATCGCCATGGCCCACATGACTCCCACACCCGTACTTGATCCCGGTCAGGATCGGACCATGATCCTGAACATGGGACCGCAGCACCCGTCTACGCACGGAGTGTTGCGCTTAATTCTCGAAATCGATGGAGAGACGGTTGTGCGGCTCATGCCGGATATCGGTTATCTGCATACTGGAATCGAGAAGACGTGCGAGGCCAAGTTTTATCAGCAGGTAGTTCCGCTCACCGATCGTATCGACTACCTTTGCCCCATGACCAACAATCTCTGCTATGCGCTGGCGGTTGAGAAACTGCTGGGGCTGGAGATTCCTTCTAAGGCGCAATGGTTGCGAGTGATGATGAACGAGTTGACGCGCATCAACTCGCACCTCGTCTGGCTGGGAACGCATGCCATGGATATTGGCGCGCTCACGGTTTTTCTTTATTGCTTCCGCGAGCGTGAAGATGTCTTGCGCTTGTTCGAAGCAATCAGCGGCCAGCGTATGATGACGTCTTACTTCCGCATTGGCGGAGTGGCGCTGGAACCGCCGCTGGGATTCTTCGACCGGGTGCGTGATTTCGCCAATCGCTTTCCCTCCAAAGTGGATGAGTACGAAAATCTGCTGACGGGAAACCCGATCTGGGTGATGCGGACCAAAGGCGTGGCGCGGATTACCGCGGAAGATGCCATCGCCCTCGGCGCAAGTGGTCCCACGTTGCGGGGAAGTGGCGTCGACTTTGATCTGCGCCGCGATATGCCGTATTCGAGTTACGAAAAGTTCAAGTTCAAAGTGCCGGTATCGCAAGAAGGGGACGTATTCGCGCGGTACATCTGCCGAGTCCAGGAATTGCGTGAGTCAATCGCGATCGTGCAGCAGGCGCTCGATGGAATGCCGGAAGGTCCGATCAAAGCCGATGCGCCCAAAGTTGTTTTGCCCGACCGCGAAAAGATGAAGACGCAGATGGAAGCCATGATCTACCACTTTAAGATTATTACCGAAGGCTTCGCGGTTCCGGCGGGCGAGGTATATCAGGCGGTGGAATCGCCGCGCGGGGAAATGGGGTATTACGTGGTCAGCGATGGCACGGCTAAGCCGTACCGCGTGCATATGCGGGCTGCGTGTCTCGCGAATCTGCAACTGCTGCCCAAAATGTGTGAAGGCCGCTTGCTGGCGGATGTGGTGGCGGCGATTGGCAGCATTGATATCGTGTTGGGGGAGATCGACCGGTAAAAAATTGAGTAATTGAGAAATCGGGTAATCGGGTAGTTGAATTCTGAGGCTTGCGTGAGCAGTCAGCCCGAGGAATTGCGGGATCGAACCAAGAGCTTTGCGCTGCGCGTGATTCGGCTTTTTCGCTCGCTCCCGTTCAAGCCCGATGCGCATGTTTTGGGGAAGCAACTGCTACGGTGTGGAACGTCCGTGGCTGCGAATTATTGATCTGTTTGCCGTTCGCGGTCAAAGGCGGGGTTTGTCGCTAGAATTGGAATCGTAGTGGAAGGGGCGGACGAAGCAGTGCTGTGGCTGGAATTGTTAGCAGAATCTGGAATCGTGTCACCTGAGAAGGCGAAGGAGTTGCTCGTGGAAGCTCAAGAGCTGACTGCAATTTTTACGGCATCACAAAAAACAGCTCGGAGCACCACCTAGCTTTTTCAATTACACAATTACCAGATTACTTAATTACTCAATGCAGTTTTCTGATCAATTCGAATCGCGCTTCTCGGAGATGCTGACGCATTATCCGACGAAGCGTTCTGTGCTGGTGCCGACTTTGCTTTATGCGCAGGACGAAGTGGGATATCTCAACGACGACGTCATTCACGAGATCGCGCAGCGCCTGGATTTGACCGAGCTCGAAGTGAGCAATGTAATCAGTTATTACTCGATGCTGACGAGGAAGCCCCGAGGAAAATTCAATGTCCAGGTTTGCACCAACATCGCGTGCATGCTGCGCGGCGGCGAAGAACTTCTGGATCACTGCGAGAAAAAGCTGGGCATCGGGCACAAAGGCACTACGCCGGACGGAATGTTCTCGCTCGAGGAAGTGGAGTGCATCGGAGCTTGCAGTTGGGCTCCCGCGGTGCAGGTAAATTACGATTTTCACGAGAACCTGACGACTGAAAAGATGGACAAAGTACTCGACGGCTACAAGACGCAAGGAACGCAATAAAAGATTTGCAATTAATTTCCGATTTTGAGCACTTTCAATTGGCAATTGAAAATCGAAAATGATTCATGGCTGATCTGGTGTCCCATCCCGACGAAGTAAAAGTCGTCTCCAAACGCTTTGGCAAAGGTGCGACTGATATTGATCGTTACCTCGAGCTTGACGGCTACAAGGCCGTGCAAAAAGCGCTTGCGATGCAACCGGATGCAATCGTCAATCTGGTGAAGGACTCAGGCCTGCGCGGGCGCGGCGGCGCGGGATTTAATACCGGGATGAAGTGGTCATTTGTTCCCAAGCAGTCTGCCAAACCTAAATACATTTTGTGCAATGGCGATGAGAGCGAACCCGGCACATGCAAAGATCGCCTGATCTTCGAGCATGATCCCCACGCCGTGATTGAAGGCGTGGTCATCGCCGGAATCGCCACCGGTTCGCACACTGGCTACATCTACATTCGCGGTGAGTACCGTTATCTGCTGAACATCATGCAGAAAGCAATTAAAGACGCGTACGCGCGCGGATTCCTCGGCAAGAACATTTTTGGCAGCGGCTACGATTTCGATGTGTACTGGCACGGCGGAGCTGGCGCGTACGAAGTGGGTGAAGAGTCGGCGCTGATGGAATCGCTTGAGGGCAAACGCGGCATTCCGCGGATTCGGCCTCCATTTCCCGCTGTGGTCGGCCTTTGGGGCGGACCGACGGTCATCAATAATGCCGAGACGCTGGCCAGCGTCCCGCACATTTTGCTCGGCGGCGCAGAGTGGTTTGCAAAACTCGGACCGCCGAAGAATGGCGGAACGCGGCTCTTCTGCTTAAGCGGACACTTGAATCGTCCCGGAGTATATGAACTGCCTATCGGCTACAACCTTAAGAAGATGATTTACGACGTGGGCGGCGGCATTGCCAATGGGCGCGCGCTTAAGGCTGTTGTTCCCGGCGGTTCAAGCTGTCCGGTTTTGACGGCTGATGAAATCGATGTCTCCATGGATTTCGATTCCATGATGAAAGCCGGAACGATGTTGGGCTCGGGCGGCGTCGTAATCGTTGATGAAACCACCTGCATGGTGAAATTTGCCTTGCGCATCATGCGGTTTTATCAGCACGAAAGCTGCGGTTGGTGCATTCCGTGCCGCGAAGGTACAGACTGGTTAAAGAAAACGCTAATCCGGTTTCATAGCGGCGGCGGAGTAATGAAAGATATCGACAATATTCGCTACCTTTCGGAAAACATGCTGGGACGCACTTTTTGTCCGCTAGGCGATGCCGCAGCAATGCCCACGATTTCCATCGTGAAAAAATTTCGCAAGGAATTTGAAGATCATTTGGACGGCAAGCCGTGTCCGTATGAAACGGCTGGCGTGGGCGAACCGGTATTGGCGTAGATATTTGTCGTCGGTCATGCGTCGGTCGGTAGCTAAGAACTGACGATACAGCCCGCCAACGACGAACGACCGAAGACGAACGACAATTTTTATGGCTGACGTAAACATCATAGTCGACGGCAAAAAAGTCACGGCTCCCGCCGGGACGTTGCTGATCGAAGCCTGCAAAACCGTGGGCATCGAGGTGCCGTCATTTTGCTACTATCCGAATCTATCTTTGCAGGGCGCTTGCCGCATGTGCCTCGTAAAAGTCGAGAAGATGCCCAAACTGCAGACTGCATGCACCACAGTGATCAGCGAAGGCATAATCGTTACTACCGAGAGTGACGAGATTCGGCAGGCGCGGAAGAGCATGGTGGAATTGTTGCTGGGCAACCATCCGCTCGATTGCCCAGTATGCGATGCCGGCGGCGAATGCGAATTGCAGGACATGACTTTTTCCTACGGTGCCGCCGAATCCAAGTACATCGATGCGAAGAATCATAAAGAAGAGCAGCAGTGGTCACCAGTAGTTTTCTTTGATCGTCCGCGCTGCATTCTTTGTTACCGTTGCGTGCGCGTCTGCGGCGAGGGCATGGACGTATGGGCTCTTGGCGTGCAGAACCGGGGCGTGAGTTCGATCATCGCACCAAATGAAGGCGATCATCTTGAATGCGAAGAGTGTGGTATGTGCATCGACATCTGCCCGGTGGGTGCGCTGACTTCTGGCGCATATCGCTACAAGACGCGACCCTGGGAGATGAGGCACGTGAGCACGACCTGCACTCACTGCGGTGATGGCTGCAAAACGACGCTGGGCGTGCGGCGGTCCGATACCGGCATGGAAATCGTGCGCGGAGATAATCGCGACAAGAGCGGCATCAACGGCGATTTTCTTTGTATCAAAGGACGCTACGCTTTCGATTTCGCGCATCATCCAGACCGCCTGACGCAGCCCTTGATTCGCAAGAACGGCCGCTTAACGCAGGCCACGTGGGAAGAAGCGTTTGAGCTTGTCGGTAACCGTTTCTCTGCGATCCGCGCCATGCATGGCGGGCAGGCGATTGGAGTTTACGGTTCGAACCGCACCACCAACGAAGAGAACTACCTGCTGCAAAAGTTCGCTCGGGTGGTGCTGCAGACCAACAATGTTGACCACCACCGTACGGCCGACTTCCCAGCCTTTGCGGCTGCGCTAGCGGGTAAGCCCGACGCAACCGCGAGCATGCGCGATGTATTCAATGCATCCGCCGTTTTGCTGATTGGGAACGATCCGACCGAGCAGCATCCGCTGCTGGCATGGCAGATTCGAAACAATGTTCGTCTACATAAGGCGCGGCTTTACTTGATTAATTCTCAGTCCGTTAAATTGCGCCGCCAGGCAGCCAGCTTCACACAAATTGCCGCGGGTTCGGAAGGCAAGCTCGCTGAGCTTCTATCAGGCAACGACGGGGCTGCTGATGCGATTGCCACGCCTGACACCGGTCGGGATGCCTGGCTATCATTGCGCGAGAAACTCCGGGGTGAGGCCAACCTGATTATTATTTTCGGCTCCGAAATCCGAGGCAAAGACATCACTTCGCTGGCGAAATTTGCTTCCGCTGTTTTCGGCGCGAAGCTTGTCTGTCTCGGCGACTACGCCAACTCGCGCGGGGCAGCCGATATGGGACTTTATCCTGACCTCCTACCCGGCTATCACCGGGTTTCGGATGTCGGAAAGTTTCACCAGGATTGGAGCAGCGTGCCCCAAGCACCCGGTCTCACCCTGCCGGAAATGGTCGAGGGCGCCAAAGCGGGCAAGCTACAGGCATTTTATGTGGTAGGCGCGAATCCGATTGAACAATCGGGCATTGATCCCTACGCATTCACAAACAGCTTCGTAGTGGTGCAAGACATGTTCCTCACCGAGACCGCAGTTATTGCGGACGTGGTGTTGCCGGCGGCGAACGCGTACGAAAAGGCAGGAACGTTTACCAATACCTGCGGCGATTTGCAGTTGGTGAGAAAAGCGGGCGAGGTGACCGGAACGAAATCGGATTTTGAAATGATCGTGCGGATCGCTGGCGCAATGGGTTTCGACATCCGCAAACTGGTCCCGTTTGGACGCGGCACGACGGCGGATATGGGTCAATCACGCGGGGCGCAATCCGGGGAAGCAGACCGGCATGCGGTGTGGCTCGAGGCCCACGGACTCGAACCGAAGATGAGCCCGTTTGATCCCATGGCGATTCTGGATGAGATCCAGCGCCTGGTTCCGGGCTACGATGTTTCGCGCATGGATTTAATGGCGGGCAATGATCAGCACACGAGTTTGACAAAAAGTGGGCCTGGGGCTTTGCAAAATCCTGAACTGATCGTCCCCGCGCAGGACAATCTTTTTAGTTCGGGCACTCTGGGACGATATTCCCGCACTTTGAATTCGGTGATTGAGAATCGTGACAAACAGCCAGCGGAAGATATCGCCGCTGACTAGTTCTTAGTTGAACGCTGTTCCAGCGTGTGCCGCAGGGCGCGCTAGCCACACAAACAGTTTTCGAAAGTCAGGAAAACAATCTCATTGAGTCTTGGCGAATTCATTCTCGTCTCCATTATTAAGATTGTCATCGCAATCGGCATATTGCTGACTGCGGTCGCATATACGGTTTGGCTGGAACGCAAAGTTGTGGGCCACATTCAGAATCGGTGGGGACCCACGCGGGTGGGGCCGTTCGGCCTGCTGCAGCCGCTGGCGGACGGAATAAAGTTTATTTTCAAAGAGGATCTTTTACCGCCGCATGTGTTCAAACCTCTCTTCATCGCGGCGCCGATGATTGCGCTGGTTTTTGCATTGACTTCGATTTCAGTGATTCCCATCGGCAACTGGGTTACGGTTTTCGGAATTCACACTCCGCTGGAAATCACCGACGTCAACATCGGACTGCTGATCGTGCTGGGCGTCACTTCCCTGGGCGTGTACGGCGTAGCGCTGGCGGGCTGGTCGTCGAACAATAAATATTCATTGCTTGGCGGATTGCGCGCCAGCGCGCAGATGGTGAGCTACGAAATCTCGCTGGGGCTTTCGTTGGTAGGCGTCCTCATTCTCGCCGGTAGTTTCAATCTGCGCGAGATTGTCGATGCGCAGGGAGGAACTTTTTGGGGATTCATTCCTCGCTGGAATATTTTTCAGGGCCAGATCGTCGCCTTCTTTATCTATTTGATGGCGGCGTATGCGGAAACCAATCGCGTTCCGTTTGATTTGCCCGAGGCGGAGACTGAACTAGTGGCGGGATATCACACCGAATACAGCGCCATGAAATTTGCCATGTTCTTTATGGCGGAATACGCCAATATGATCACCGTAGCGTGCTTGGCTACGTTGTTGTTTCTCGGCGGGTGGCACGGGCCGCATCGCTTCGGACCTCCATTCGTGCAAGCGATTCTGCCCATATTCTGGTTTGTATTGAAAGTATTTGTGTTTCTGTTCCTTTATATATGGGTGCGTGGAACATTGCCGCGGTTTCGCTATGACCAGCTGATGGCATTCGGATGGAAATTTCTGCTGCCGCTGGCGATTGCGAATCTGGTGATTACGGCTTTAATTGTGGCATTGAGAGCGTAACGAATAATCGACATGCTTCATCTGCTTGTATTTTCGGTGTTTGGGTTGGTGTGCGTTGCCGGGGCAATAAATCTGCTGGTGCAGCGGCATCCCATTAACAGCGCGTTGTCGCTGGTGGTGGTGATGGGATCGCTCGCGGTGGAGTATTTGCTACTCGGCGCGGAATTTGTCGCCGCAGTGCAAGTGATTGTTTATGCCGGCGCAATCATGGTTTTGTTCGTGTTCGTGATCATGCTCTTGAACGCCGGTGTGGAAGATCGCACCACAGGCAGTCGCGTGGCGATGCTGTTCGGAATTCCGGGAGTTTTGATTGGCAGCGTGCTGATGGCTTGGGTTCTGCTGCAGCATTCTGGCACGGGAAGCGTTGCAGTCGGTGCGCTCCCCGGACCTCCGAAAGTAATTGGCTGGCTCCTCTTTCACGATTTTCTTTTGCCTTTTGAAGTCACGTCGGTGCTCGTTTTGATTGCGATTATGGGTGCGGTCGTTCTCGCCAGTCATCCGGACGTGCAGCAATCGGCGCAGCCTGATGAGAGGGAGGGCTAATGGTACCGCTTTCATATTACCTTGTCCTCAGCGGCATTCTGTTTGCGTGCGGCGTCGCCGGGTTTCTGATAAAGCGCAACATCATCACTATTTTTATGTCGATTGAGTTGATGCTCAACGGAGTGAATTTGTCATTCGTTGCATTTGCGGCACAGTGGCATGCGCTTAGCGGACAAGTTTTTGTGTTCTTCGTAATGGTCGTCGCAGCGGCGGAATCGGCTGTGGGACTGGCGATCATTATCGCCGTGTATCGCACGCGGGGCACATTGAACGTCGATCAGGTGGACTTGCTCAAACTATGACGCCGAACCTGCATCTCTGGCTGATTCCCGTGCTGCCTCTGGTGGGCGCGGCCATTAATGGTCTGTTCGGCAAGCGCTTTCCCCGCCAGGCCGTTACCGCGATTGCGCTTGGGTTTTGCGGCGCGGCATTGGCAATGGCGCTTTGGGTAGCGACCCAGGCTTCGCTTCTGCCTGTTTTAGAAAATTTGGCGCCATGGATTCGCGCCGGCGACTTCCAGGTTGACTTCGCATTTTATCTTGACCAACTTTCGTTGGTGATGCTGCTGGTGGTTACGGGCGTCGGCTTCCTCATTCATATTTATTCTGTCGGCTACATGTGGGAAGAAGCAGGGTTCTACCGCTTTTTCGCCTACCTCAACCTGTTCATGTTTTTCATGCTGACCTTGGTGCTGGGCAGCAATTATCTGGTGATGTTTATTGGCTGGGAGGGCGTGGGCCTCGCCTCTTATTTGTTGATTGGATTTTGGTTTACCAGGGATTCGGCCGCGTCGGCCGGCAAGAAAGCGTTCATCGTTAATCGGATTGGCGATTTTGGATTCCTCATCGCGCTGTTTTTGATGATCAAGCATTTCGGCTCTTTGAATTTTGTGCAGGTGTTTCGCATTGTGTCCGGATTGCCCGCCGAGGTTGCAGGCGCGGGTTTGCTGACATCGATTGGCCTTTTGCTGATGCTCGGAGCGGCGGGAAAATCCGCGCAGATTCCTCTTTATGTTTGGTTGCCGGACGCGATGGAGGGTCCGACGCCCGTTTCCGCCCTGATTCACGCCGCGACCATGGTGACGGCGGGCGTGTATATGGTGGCGCGGTCGCATGCGATTTTCGACCGCGCTCCGCAGGCATTGATGGTCGTAGCGATTGTTGGCACGCTGACGGCATTGTTTGCTGCGACGATTGGAATCTGCCAGACCGATATCAAGAAGGTTCTCGCCTATTCGACGATTTCGCAGCTGGGATACATGTTCATGGCTTGCGGCGTGGCTGCCTATTCTGCCGGAATTTTCCATCTCATGACGCATGCGTTCTTCAAAGGATTGCTCTTTCTGGCTGCGGGATCTGTGATTCACGCGGTGGGCGGTGAGCAGGACATGCGTCACATGGGCGGATTGCGCCACCATATTCCGTGGACTTTTTGGACGATGACAGCCGCCACTTTTGCTATCGCCGGCTTTCCGCCGTTCGCCGGTTTCTTCAGCAAGGATGCGATTTTGTGGCGGGCGTATTCGAGTCCTTATGGAAGCTGGGTCTATTGGGCCATTGGTGTGTTCACCGCTTTTTTAACTTCGTTTTACATGTTCCGGCTTTGGTTTCTGACTTTCTTTGGTGAATATCGCGGTAAAGCCGCAGTCACCCATGGCGACGAGCATTCGCATGCCGCGAAAGATTCGCGAGCGGGGGCGCCCGCGCCACACGGGCATGGCGGTATTCACGAGAGTCCGAAGATCATGCTTGTGCCGCTTGTGATTCTCGCAGTGCTTTCGGTTTGCGGCGGGTGGGTGGGGATCGAGCGCTTTGACAAGTTTCTTTCACCGACGTTTCACGCGGGCGCGACTGCAGACTCGGCGGAAGAAGTGGCTGCCCCCACGCCTGCGCTGGAACCGAAAGAGCAAGGTGGGTCGGAAGCGCTGCTAACCGGCATCTCGGTTGTCGCTGCGGCATTGGGTTTGTTTCTTGCCTGGCTTTTGTATTATCGGCGGCCGCAATTGCCGCAGGAGATTGCGAAAGCTTTGGGCGGTTTCTACGAAGCGGTTGTGCACAAATATTACGTGGATGAAATTTATGCGGCGGTATTGGTGAAGCCGCTCATCGACGGATCGACGCGGGTTTTATGGCATGGTATTGATCGCGATGTGATCGATGCGACATTGGATAACAGCGCTGAGGGTGCACGAGAGGTTTCAGATGTCGTGCGCCACATGCAATCCGGCAATCTTCGCTCCTACGCGGGATGGATCGCTGCCGGAGCCGCGGTGTTGATCGCTTACATGATTTGGATGGGAACGCGATGAGCAATGCTTTGGACAACTCAATGCTCACGCTGGTGACGTTTATCCCGCTGGCGGGCGCGCTCTTGCTCGTGTTATTTCCGCGGCGTGACCGTGACGTTCGCGTGTTTGCTCTCGTGGTATCGCTGCTTGATTTCGTGCTTTCGCTGCACCTGCCAGTACATTTCCAGCGCGGGCAAAACGGATTTCAGTTCGAGGTTAACCATCAGTGGATTTCGAATCCGAATATTCATTACCACATGGGCGTGGACGGAGTTTCGATGTGGCTGGTGGTGTTGACTACGTTTCTTACACCGCTGTGCGTGCTGATTTCGTGGAAGTCAATTCACGAGCGAGTAAAAGAATTTTTCATTCTGCTCCTGATTCTTCAAACCGCGCTGATCGGCGTTTTTGTCGCACTCGATTTGTTTCTCTTTTATTTCTTCTGGGAAGCTACGTTGATCCCGATGGCTTTGCTCATCGGCATTTACGGCCACGGACGCCGAGTATACGCGGCCGTCAAGTTCTTCCTCTACACAATGATCGCGTCGATGTTCATGCTGGCGGCGATTCTGTGGCTGTACGCCAAAACGGGTTCGTTTGATTTCGTGACGATTCAGGCCGCCATTCGCAACGGTCAAGTGGAGAATTTTTCCGGTGCGGCGCTTTGGCTCTTTCTCGGGTTCTTTATTGCGTTTGCGGTGAAGGTTCCAATTTTTCCGTTTCATACATGGCTGCCAGACGCTCACGTAGAGGCGCCAACCGCCGGTTCTGTACTGCTGGCCGGGGTTCTGCTCAAGATGGGCACTTACGGCTTGTTCCGCTTCAATCTCGGATTGTTTCCCGAGCAGTCGCGAAGCAATGCCTGGTGGATCATGGTGCTGGCTCTGATCGGCATCGTGTATGGCGCGCTGGTGGCCTTAGTGCAGCCCAACATGAAAAAGCTGATCGCATATTCTTCGATCAGCCACTTGGGATTTGTGGTGCTTGGCCTGTTCAGCTTCACGCAGGCAGGACTCGACGGCGCAACGTTCGTCATGCTCGCGCATGGCGTCTCCACCGGCGGGCTGTTCATGCTGGCGGGAATTCTTTACGAGCGGCGCCATACTTACGAGATCGCTGAATTCGGCGGATTGGCATCGACTATGCCAGCATATGCGACATTCTTCCTGTTCATTGTGCTGGCCTCGGTTGGATTGCCGCTTCTCAACGGCTTTATTGGCGAGTTTCTGGTACTGAGCGGCGCCTTCCGCGATCGCGCAGTGTACGGCATCCTCGGAGCGACCGGGGTCATCTGGAGCGCTTGTTATCTGCTTTGGATGTATCAGCGAGTGTTCTATGGAAAAGTAAGCCAAGACGTCAATTTGTCACTGCCTGATTTGAGCGGAAGAGAACAGGTTGCGCTCTGGCCGATCGCGGCGATCGCTCTGCTGATGGGCGTTGCGCCGCTGATTTGGCTGAATGCGATTGATCCCTCGGTGCAAGCCGCCTTAGCGCCATTCGCGCAATTCGCCAGGCGGATGGTAGGCCAGTGAACAATACCTCCGACATGGCGCAAATGATTCCGCACGCGGCTGACTACATCCGCATCTTGCCGGAAATCGTGCTGGCGATTTTTGGCATGCTCATCATGGTGCTTGATCCATTGATGGACGAGCATCGCAGTCAAAAAACTCTGGGAGCACTTGCGCTGGTGGGAGCGCTGGCGGCTCTAGTGGCAACGCTATTCCAGTCGCAGTATCAGGGTTTGGCTTTCTGGAACATGGT
Source organism: uncultured Acidobacteriota bacterium (assembly GCA_963743375.1). Classification (GTDB taxonomy): domain Bacteria; phylum Acidobacteriota; class Terriglobia; order Terriglobales; family Acidobacteriaceae; genus JABDBE01. The sequence goes on from CAVUQA010000005.1 coordinate 219,441, forward strand.
CCAAGTTGACAGCTTCAGCATCTTCTTCCATTTTCTGGTTGCGGCGGTCACGGCGGTTGTAATTCTCAGCTCCTACGAATACATGGCGTTGCAGGAGATTCGTGCAGGCGAATACTACGCGCTGGTGCTGTTTGGCGCGCTTGGCATGAGCCTGATGTCATCCGCGGTGGAACTGGTGCTGATTTTTATCGCGCTGGAAATTTCTTCGATTTCCACTTACATTCTGGCGGGATTTCGTCGGCGCGCTGCGATCAGTAGCGAGTCTTCGGTCAAGTATTTCCTTCTGGGCTCATTTGCGACTGCGTTTTTTCTTTACGGTGTGGCGCTTATGTTCGGGGCGACGGGTTCGACGAGCATAAAGATAATCGGCGACGCGCTGCGCTCTGGGCATATCCCGGTCCTGGCGTACGTTGCCGTGGCTTTCATGTTCGTAGGTTTGGGCTTCAAGGTGGCGGCGGCTCCGTTTCACGTCTGGACCCCTGACGTCTACGAAGGCGCGCCCTCGCCGGTGGTTGGCTTCATGTCTACTGCCCCGAAGGCGGCGGTGTTCGCCGTGTTGCTGCGGGTCATGTTCGAGGTCGATGCTCCCGGGCGCATCTGGTTGATCTGGGTTGTAGCCGCGCTTTCGATGACTCTCGGCAACGTCGGAGCGCTGGTGCAGGACAACGTGAAGCGTCTGCTGGCATACTCGTCGATCGCTCATGCCGGCTATTTGCTGGTAGCGTATGCAGCTCTGCCGAACAATGGGATTCCGGCTGCGATGTTTTATACGGCCTCGTACGCGGCAATGAACGTGGGTGCTTTCGCTGTAATCAGCCACGTCGCTGGCGAGGGTGAGCGCTACGTAACGATCGAGGACTATGAAGGACTAGGCCGACGCAGCCCGTTGCTGGCAGCGACGTTGACGATTTTCTTACTATCATTGATCGGCATTCCGATCACAGGCGGTTTCTTCGCCAAATTTTACGTATTCAGCGCGGCGCTGCAGGCCAATCTGGTTGGACTTGTGATAATCGGTGTGCTCAACAGCGCGATAGCTTCCTATTATTACCTGCGAATAATCGTTGTGATGTACATGCGCGAGGCGCGTGAGGATATCGCGTTACCGCGAATTCCATTTGCACTTGGAACGGCACTGGCTATCAGCGTGGTGGCGACCATTTATCTTGGCGTCCTTCCCGGACGCGTTCTCGACTACGCGGCACGGACCGCGGCCGAGTGGGCTCGCTGAGCTGCTCGCTCGGACTTACTCTACGGCAACTGCAATATCCACGTGCGCGAAAATGCGAGCGGACAGCAGCCAGAACGCCATCGTCTCCGCTCCCGCCAGTAAAACAGGCACCCAAGAAGCTCTTCCCGGTGAGTTGAAAGAGGAATTGAGGACGGTGGCTCCAAGTTCCCACACCGGTATCACATAACCCCAGCGTGCACCGAAGATTTGGCCAGCCAGCGCCGGCACGCCCAAAACCATGGCGGTAGCGCCAGCCGCAAAAAAGGGGTTCAAGAAAGTAGAAAACATCAAAGCTACGGTCCCGGCCAACATGCAGGCGGCTACAAGGCAGACCATGAGGAACCATACATGAGAAATAGGAAATCCCGCGGCCCCTAAAGTCCAACTTCCAGTCAGGCCAAGGGTAAAGCAATAAACGGCAGACGCAATGGTCACCCCGAGCACGAGCCCTGAAAGATATTGCTGCCGGCTCAGGGCCTTGGAGAGTACACCTAAAATGCGCCGCGATCTGCGTTCGTTGTAGATAGCCGAGCCGCCGAAAAAGACGCTGAAGGCGAGCACGTATACAGCATCCTGTTTGAAAACGAACAAAAGATCTTCACGTTGGCGGTGAATATCTGTCACCAGTCCCAAAAATGCAAGCAGCAGAACCCAAAGCAGCAGGGTGAGGATAGGCCAGCGCTGCTCGCGCACGAAGTTGACTGCGATCAGCAGGACTGGTTTCACTGAATTCCTTCGGGAGCGACGGCTTTTGGTTCAGCCGTCACTTCCAGGAAAATTTCTTCCAGCGAACGGCGCACCGGATTCACGCTCACTACTTCCCCTCCGAGGTTCCATATTTTCTCCAAAACCGCCCGCTGGCTCTGCGCTGGAATTCGGAAACTGACCAATCCATTGCGGGCCACGGCACCGTCAAAGTTTATTGTGCTGATGCCGCAAACCACGATTTCGGACTGCTGTCCCACTTGAAGAAGATTTGCTGTTTTATCCAACCGCGCGAGCTTCCCACGATGAAGTATAGCGACGCGATCACATATCAGTTCCACCTCAGAAAGCAAGTGCGAACTTAAGAAAATAGTCTTGCCTGCATTGCGTGCGGCGAGCAGTAGTTCGCGGACCATGACTCGTGCCAGTGGATCGAGTGCCGAGGTGGGCTCGTCGAGAATCAGCAATTCCGGATCGTTGACCATTGCCTGGGCCAATCCTACGCGCTGCAGCATGCCCCGGGAAAACTTGCCTGCGTTCCGATTCGCGTGATCTTGCAATCCCACAATTTCCAGAACCTCGTGCGCCCGTTTCCGCAAGGGATTCCGTTCAATTCCATTCAGCGCGCCGTAAAAACGTACTAGCGGCTCCGCCCGGCGGTGATAAAGAGCAACACTCTCGGCGAGGAAGCCCACCCGGCGGCGGACGCTGGCTTGACCGAAGTTTTCGCCCAGCAGCCGGCCTCGTCCGCTCGTGGGCCGCATGAACCCCATTGCCAGATGAATGGCCGTGCTCTTCCCCGCCCCGTTTGGTCCCAGGAAACCGAAAATTTCACCTGTTTCTACCCGTAGGCTGAAGTCATCGAGAGCACACAGACGACGCCTGCTGAACAGGCTGCGATACTCTTTGGTAACATGGTCAAACTCAAGCGCGAACCGCATCCCGTTTATTCTAAATGGCGTGCGGGGCAAAGGCTGTGCAGCCTGGAGAAATCATTTGTGCGGTGCGCATCTTTGATTTGACAAGTACGTCCCGGCCCCGGCATGATAGTCGCGCTATTCCAACACTGGAGGCGGTATGGTTAAGTTGATGCAGAGGCTATGGTCGGAACAAGAGGGTCAGGATATTGCTGAATATGCCGTGATGCTGGCGGTGATTTTGGTTCTGGTAGTGGGAACAGTGAGGTTAATCGGCAGCAGTTCGAACAATGTTTTCTCATCTGTGGCGAGTTCAATCGGACAGTAACCACATACGCTTGGTGCCGTTCTTTTAAAGTTGAGGCGGACGCCCGCTAAGATTTCTCGAATTGGAGCTTTCCATCGCCTGAATGAGAATATCTGACTGATCCGTCTTGTACTGTTTTAGCTTGTGATACAAAGAGCTGCGCGGGATGCCCAGCTTTTTCGCGGCTGCGCGGACTCGCCCGTGTTCTTTGCGAAGCACCTGCTGAATGTAATCACGCTCGATCTCTTCCAAGGTTTTGAATTGGCCGATGCCCGAAACACACTGTTCGATGTGTTCGTCGAAACGCTCATTCGAGCAAACATCTTTTCCCGTGACCAGCACGACCCGTTCGAGGACGTTCCTTAATTCTCGAATATTCCCCGGCCAGGAATAAGCTTGTAAGGCTCTCAACGCATCCGGCCCGGGCGTCAAAGCAGCACTGCCCAGTTGCCCAGTCAGTTCCCCAAGTATCTGCACGCTAAGTGCCGAAATATCCTCGATGCGTTCACGCAGCGGCGGAACCGGCAGCGTCGTCCAGTTGATGCGCTCGTGGAGATCACGCCGAAATTGTTTGCGAGATAGTGGCGCCGCTCCGCCTTGCTGTGCAGCGATCAGGCGTATGTCTACTCTTCGATCACGGACTTCGTCCAGTTTTTGAAACTGGTAGTCTTCCAGGGCATAGAACAATTTCGACTGTGTCTGCGAATCGGAACTTTCAATCTCGTCAAGGAAAATCGTTCCTTTGTGAGCGATCTCAAGAATTCCAGGTTTGCTCTCCATGGTTCCATCGAAGGCGTCTCTCTCATTCCCGAACAATTCAGTTTCCAACAGTTCAGGAGACAGATCGCGGCAGTTCACTTCCACGAATGGTTCGGAGGTTCTGGAACTGTTGTGATGTAACCAGCGCGCTATCGTTCCGGGGTCTGTACCAAACTCGCCCTGGAGTAAGACTGGAGTATCAGTCGCGGCCGCTTTGTAGGCTAAATCGGCAAGTCTCCGGATGCTTTCGCTTTTGCCTAGGAAGGGATTCACGACTGCGTGGCTATTTCTGTTCCTTTCCGCAAGCTGTTGCCGATGGTTTCGCTGATTCTCCAGACTGCGTTGGATCATGACGTAAAGCGTAGACAACTCCGCGGGCTTGGGAAGAAACATGTCTGCGCCCAGCTTGACTGCTTCGACCGCAAAATCAATCGAACCATACCCGGTCAAGATGATGATGGGAATCGAGGCGTCAATGGCCTTTAAACGAGGTACGAGCCCGAGCGCGTTTCCATCGGAAAGGCTGTAGCCGAGGACCGCTATATCGGGGCGCCGGCTGCGCCAAATTTGTTCGGTGGCAGCGCAAGTCGCGGCAATTGAAATATCATATCCTTTGTCTTCCAGATAATTGCGCAACACCCCGCAGATTTCCTTTTCCGCTTCGACAATCAATACGCGTTCTCGGTGCATCCTGGTCCCTCGTGGAAAAACCGATATGGATCGGGAAGCGTAGCCGCCTGCGAAAATGCCCACGTTGTATCCCCCTTCGCCCATTCTGCCGCCACATGGTGCATCGCGTCGGCAGCATAGCCACTTCTATGCCGCGATCTGACAATCGTTTTCGCAACCTTGTTAACACATTCAGAATGGTGCGCGCCCTACATCTGGTTGCTGTTACAAAAACGGAACAGAAGGCTTCACCTTTTTGCTGATTCGATCCCGAGGGGTGCGGGCGCGTTCGATCCGATGGAACCAGGTATCTCGCCGGCTAGAACGGCGAAAGCCGGCAGCGGCAAATTCACATACCTTTAACAGAAGTGTCACAGCCACGAAACACCGGCTATCTAGCCTTTCCATTCTTCGGCAACGACGCATCGAATGCAGGTGAACTTCGGCCGGAGGACGGAGGAGGAAATATGTTCAAACGAGTGAGAGCATCAGCCGCCCCCAGGAAAATGTTGGCTTTGCTGACAGCATTGACAACGGCTCTGGGACCGAGTGTTTCGCCCGCATTTGCTGCTTCGAGAACACAAACGAAAGCTGCTGCGACGGCAACACCTCTCCAGCACTTAGTTGTAATCTTCCAGGAGAACGTGTCTTTCGATCACTATTTTGGGACCTACCCTTACGCGACCAATCCCCAGGGAGAACCACCTTTCTATCCACAGCGCGGGACTCCGACGGTCAACGGCCTCACTAATGCGTTGTTGACGTTCAATCCCAACTTGAACCCGGCGAACGAGGCAGCGGCCTCGAACCCGTTCCGTTTTGATCGCTCTCAAGCCGTAACTGGCGATCAGGACCACAGCTACACAGATGAACAGAAAGCTTTCGACTCAGGGTTGATGGATCTGTTCCCCATTGGCACTGGCTACGGAGCTAGTCAGGTAATGGGCTATTTCGACGGCAACACGGTTACCGCTGAGTGGAACTATGCCCAGAATTTCGCGATGAGCGACAATTCCTACGGCACAACCTTCGGTCCCTCGAGCCCAGGGGTGATGAACCTGGTTTCCGGACAAACTAACGGAGTCACCGCCACTTTGAACGGCACCGGCGACGAAGTGCTCGGAGGCAGCGATGGCTCGCTTACCTTGGTCGGCGATGCCGATCCTATCGGAGATGTTTGCTCCAATCCGACCCGCGCCCAGGCCCAGATGGGTGGAAAGAACATCGGCGACTTGCTGAATGCCGCTGGTGTGACGTGGGGAGGGTTCATGGGCGGATTCAATCTGTCCATTGTCAATCCCAACAACACCACGGGTTGCAACCGAAGCTCGACCGGCCTTGCCGGAACAACGAACGATTACATTCCGCACCACTCACTTTTCGGCTATTACGCCTCGACAGCCAATCCGCAACACACGCGTCCAAATTCCATCTGGGAAATTGGCAATAACGGACCAGCCAACCACCAGTACGACATTCAGGACTTTTTCGCTGCGGTTTCCGCTGGAAACTTCCCCGCCGTCAGCTTCCTCAAGGCTCCGGCCTACGAGGATGGCCACGCTGGGTATTCCGACCCGCTGGATGAGCAATTCTTCATCGTCAACACTCTTAACTTCCTCCAACAACAGCGCGATTGGAGGAGCACGGCAGTGGTGATCATGTATGACGACTCCGACGGATGGTATGACCACCAGATGGGTCCGATCCTAAACACGTCCGTTGGGACGGCCGATGCTCTCACCGGACCGGGCACATGCGGCAGCGCCGCGACCTCTCTGCCTGGCATTAACCCCAGCAATACACACGCGCTTGGCCGTTGCGGTTACGGTCCCCGCCTGCCCTTGCTGGTGATCTCCCCGTTTTCGAAAGAAAACTTCGTGGATCACACGATAACTGATCAGAGTTCGATCATCCACTTCATCGAAGATAATTGGCTCAATGGCCAGCGCATTGGCCAAGGATCCTTTGATGGAATCGCAAGCTCGATCGTCCAGATGTTTGACTTCAATGGGAGAGGTCATCTCTTCGGCTTCCTGGCCTACCAGCACCTTCACGTCAGCGATGCTGAGATTGGCGATGGTTTCATGGATGTGCCGATCGGCCTGACCGACGATCGCAGCCCTCAGACATTGGCGGCCATCACGAATAATTCCTTCGGCGCGGGATCGGTGCCCGGCGCCATCGATCCGGTCGCACTCGCTTTGTTCAATTCGCCTGCGGTCAAGGGCGAAGCCGGCAAGTGGCTCATCCCCAATGCAGAGAACGTCACGCTCGCGCCGAACGAGACGTTTAACGCCTTCGTCCCCGGAACGGCCTACTTTATCGGCGATCAGGCAGTCGCCAACCTCGACTACAACGCCACTGCCAAAGATACGCTGGCGCTTAAGTACTACTACCAGCACGACCCAACGGTGGCCCCTTTCGCCTACTCCAACGTTCCCGGCTTTACGCAAAAGCTGGATGCCGGGTCCCAGGTCTTTTCGATCAATAACACCTATCTGGTTAAACCCAACCTCAGCACGCAGGAAACCCTGGGCTTCTTACGGGAAAAGCTTTATAACACCAACGACCAGGCCTTCGGGCCCTCGGACATTCCGGGGGGTAGTTATCCAAATGCTTCGATGGACACCTTTGGCTCGCCTTACTTCCCCGGCGTCTCCATTATTCATGTGCTGGGCAGCAGTAAGATATCGGGGATCGACGACACGCTGAATATCGGTCCGAACGCTACTGCCCAAGGATCGAACACCGGCGTCTTCCAGAACCGCTTGCAGCCCTCGGGTAATGCCATCTGGACCCACGGCAGGCATAGCGTTGGATTCGGCGGCAGTTACAGTTTCACCCAGCTCAATACCATCGATCGCCGCCCCGGCACGGGCACAGTCGCCAGTCCGGATCTTGGCCAGTTCATGCAGGGGATCGTCACCCCTAACGACTCGTATAACGTCACCACATTTCTGCAGGGTGACGCCAACCGCTACTTCAGGGCTAATCAGCTCGGACTCTTCTTGCAGGACAAGTTTCAGATCAAGCCTAACCTGAGTCTCACTGCCGGCCTGCGCTATGACTGGGACGGCGGCCTCAGCGAGAAGTACGGCCGCATTTTCAACTTCGATCCCTCCCTTTACTCTTATCTGGGGCCCACTGCTCCCCTGCCCGGCGGCGAGACACCCGGAACTCTGGGACCCGGCCAGAGCGGCTTTATCATTGCCGGCAATAACAAGAATGGAACTGCAGGCGTAAGCAAGACCACGCTCACCGGCCGCCAGTGGGGCTTCGCTCCGCGGCTCGGCGCTGCGTGGGAGCCCTCGAAGTTCAAGGGTAAAGTGGTCGTCCGCACGGGAATGGGTCTCTACTACGACCGTGGCGAGCTCTTCAGTTACTTCTCGCCAGGCTATGCCATCGGCGATGTTACAGGAGGCCCCTTCGGCGCCAATCAGCAGGTCCCCTTCGTCACCGCGCAGAGCTGCGCCGCAACAAGCTACTACCAGGGTTACATTCCGGTGTGCGGGGGCGGCACTTCCGGCTCGCTCGAATTTCCCTACACCAATGTCCAGAACCCCGCACCCACCAACCCCAAGGCATCGGATTTCGCCAGCTATCTGCCCAACTCGGCCGCGATCCTTAACGGAGCCGCGCCGGTCTCGCTCGGCGTCTACGACCGGCAAAACAAACTGCCCTACTCCATCAATTACACGCTGGATATCCAGTGGCAGCCGCGCAACGATCTGGCCTTCGATCTGGGTTACGTCGGCAACCTGGGCCGGCACGAGGTAATCCCCGTGCCGTTCAATCAGCCCAACATCGCCTCACCCACGTCCCCCATCCACTCGCAGAATTACTCCTACGGATACACCCCTACGAACCCGGATGGGAGCTTCATTACACTGGGCGACGGCTCGACAGCCCTGCTCAACTATGAAGGCGGTAACATCGACCTTCGTGTTCCGTATCTCGGCTATGCCGCTGAGTCCATCACTTATAAAGCAGCCGGAATCGCCCAATACAACGCCTTACAGGGCCATATCGAGAAGCGCATGAGTCACGGGCTCCAGGTGGGCGCCTCCTATACCTACTCCCATGCTTTGGACGAGCAGAGCGCGCTGGGCCTGTTCTACAACGGTAATAACCCGCTCAACCTGCGCGACGGCTATGCCTCTTCCGACTTCGATCGCACCCATGTGTTGAACTTCAACTACGTTTACCAGTTGGCGGACTTCTATGGCAAAGACACCCTCAAAGGCCGTTTCACCGACGGATGGTCGCTAGTGGGCCTGACCGTGCTGCAGAGCGGACAGCCGTATAGCGTGGTCGACTATAGCGGCGCGGTCGGCAGCCTCTATTACAGCGTCTACGACGGCATCACCAACCCCATTGTGCCGTTGAACTACGCCGCCTGTTCCCCGAAGAAGGCGGAGACAGGGCACTCCGGAGCGTTCGGCGTGAACTATACCGCGGCGCTCAATCCCGCATGCTTTACCGTTCCCTTGGTCACCGCGTCCAGCCCACTGGCTTCCGCTGTGCCCGCGGGTGATACCGTCGAGACGGGCTTCACCACCGGCCAACGCAACATTTTCCGGCAAGCCTCTCAGAAGCGGGCGGATATGTCGCTGGTGAAAATGACCAGCATCAGCGAACGCTATACCCTGAAGTACACCTTAGACGTGTATAACCTGACCAACACCACCAGCTTCGACATTCCCGGCAATGAGGTCTTTCAGAACCAGTACTACAATCAGTTCCCAGCAGCGGGCCAGACCGCTTTAGCCACTGGATGCAACTCACAAGGGCAACAGACCAATAGCAGCTTCTACAACTGCCCGGCCGGCCTTGGCTATGTAACCCATGCCATCGGCAGCCCGCGGCAGATACAGATGTCGCTGCAACTTACTTTCTAGTGTGGGTGAGTCACCATACGATCGTGTATTTGGCCCGGCCACAAAACTCCGGGTGGAAACAAACTCTGACCTCACCACACCACGATCGTACTGGTGACACACAACACTAGCGCTGCTCCCTTTTTCGTGTTTACTTTAGAGAAGTGGAACTCCTAATGAAACCCTTCATTACCCGCGATACTCCTGTCACCCAGGAGGTTCTGAACACGATTGCTCATCTGCCCACCAGAAGCCTGGCGACGATCGTCGAAGACGAATTCTTCAAGAAACTTACCGACCAGGACTTCATGCGTATCGCGGTGCTGCTGGCGCTGAAAGGCTATTTGGAAGGCGGCTGCCCGATTGGAGGCGTGATCATAGACGATGAAACACACCGGATCTTGGGCAAAGGGCACAATACGCTGATCCAGGAAAACCATCCCTACCATCATGGCGAAACATCCGCTGCGCGCGATGCGGGACGTCTTGACTTCAGCAAGACGACGATCTTTTCGACCCTTACTCCCTGTCATATCTGTGCGGCCCTGATTTATATGCGCCAGTTCAGGAGAGTGGTCGTCGGCGACGTCACCAATGCTTCCGGGACCGAGGAACTGATGCGGGAAAAAGGCGTCCAGGTAGATGTTCTGGAGGATCCCGAGGGTATTGCGCTTTACGCCAAATACCGGAAGGAAAAACCGGACCAGGACCTGGAAGATTGGCGAGGGCTCGCCGCCGTGCGCAAAGGTGAGGCGCCCAATAGAGGCGCACAGACGGGCTAGAGCATTTTTCCTATCGGTGTACACCGAAGAGAGGGTGTAAGCGCGGCTTTTTATCAAGAAAAGCCGCACGTCGCTACTTCTAGAAAGGACAGAGTAATAGGAAAAATGCTTTACGAACCGGACGCTCGCGACGGGAGAAACTGACGCTGGTCGCCGCGGTTGGTAAGCTCGCGGATGAGATCGACTTCCCGCTGGCGATAAGGCGTGCCGTCCTGTTTGAAGACTTCGTGAAACCAGATCATTGGCTGCAGTTCCACATACGGCCGCTGCCAGGAGTCCCACGGCAGGTAAGTTTGTGTTTTGCCCGCGACCAGCCCCCAGTTGATTGCGCCTACATGGTATTGCTTCGCCACTGGAAGGGTGCCGTCAAAGGTCGAGCCGGCGCCCCGCGCCATGTATTCGGTGCAGATGATCGGCCGGCCCTGAGGCAAAAGACTCTTGATGCGCGCCTCGAACTCCTCCGGCCATCCGTAGTTGTGGAAGGTGATGATGTCGGACTCACGCAGCTGGATCTGCGTGGTTTCGCTTTCCTTTGTAGGGTCGTCCCAATTGCCGATCCATAGTCCGCTGGTCAGAGGCTGAATGGGATGGACAGAGCGCGCCCATGCGAATGCTTTCGGCAGCAGCTCATCCACGCGCTGTACTTTGGCTGAAACATCCTCGATCTTGTCGCCGCCGCGGTTATCCGGCTCATTCCAGATATCCCATCCGAGAATGCGGTCATCCTTGGCGAAAGCACCGACGATGCCCACGACATAGGCTTCGAGTTGGGGCTCGACCGAGAGATCGAGTAGCCGGGCCTTACCAGGACTCTGCACCCAGCCGGAATTATGAATACCGGGGATCGGCGGATGCTGTGGACCGAGGTGCGGGTCTGACTCCCAGCAAGAATCGAAAAGCACGAGCAGCGGTTTGATGTGGTGCCTGGCCGCAATAACAAGAAACGTGTCAAGCCGCTGAGTGAAGCCTGCCGAGTCCTGCTGCCAAAGCTGGTCCTGCAGGAATACCCGGACCGTGTTCATCCCGATGCTTTCCGCCATACCCAATTCTTTATCGTTCAAGGCCGGGTCAAAGGTCGCAGCCTGGAACATTTCCAATTCGTTGATCGCGTTGGAGGGAATAAAGTCGGCCCCGACCAGCCATGGCTGCCTGGCATACCAGGCGTTCGCCTTCTGCGCAGACCAACGATCCGATAGGCTGCCCGGCGCCTGGGCAGCGCTGGCCGGTATCGCTGCAAACAGCACAGCGACGCTCAAGATCCATAGCAGGTAGGGCAGAGAATGCCTGGAGATCATCGGTATTCCTCTCGACACACAGGGCTCGCGGTCAGCGGCTTGCTGCCAGATCGGCGGTGGGCTGGACCTTGTTCCCTGAACCTTTCCAATTGGTGTTTCTTACCGCCACCAGGGGTTTGGAGATTCATCGCTCCCCACAAGGCCGTTCCTTACAGCACCGCGCCAAAACTAATTTGGACAGGTCCGGCTGAACGTTGCCCAGGAAAAAGCCTACATCACATTGCCGGACACCTCACAGTAACTCTGCTTTTGCTCTAACATGAGGGAGTTACGATGATTCGCTTGGAATCTGCAACCGGCTGGTGGTTAGTGACCCATGTCGACCATGCTCGTTTGGCGGGATCATTCGCAGAGCAATGGGGCAACGGCTTATTTCTTGCTCCTGAGCCGCGCGCCCGGGTGCTGCACGGCATCGCCGCCCATGACGATGGCTGGGCCGTGCGCGATCAGCGGCCACAGATTACGAGCCAGGGAAAACCCAGCGCTTTTTCCGTAGAGCTGGTGGGCAAGTATTCCGCCTTCGAAGAGATCGACTTGGCCGACTATCTCTCCGTGCGCGAGCGAGCGGTGCGCCTGGTGGCTGAGTTGGACGCCTATGCGGCTCTCCTCGTTTCCATGCACACCTACAATTTGCTCACGGCTCGCGCCGACCGCACCACGATCCAGCCGGACCAGCTCCCCCTTCTCGATGCATTCCTCACCCGGCAGTTGCAGTTTCAACAGGAATTGCAGGCACGCCTTGCAGCCGATAAACAGCTTAGACCGGAGGCAATCGCGCCGGCACGGATCCAGGGCCACTTTCGGTTGTTGCAGGCAACCGACAACTTATCGCTACTGAGTTGCGTCAATTTTGCAAAACCAGCGGATCTGCTGCACGCCCTGCCGTTGCACGGCGGCGGCGAGAGCCGGATTATGGTCCAGACGCTGGGGGAGCGCCGCTTCCGGCTCGCGCCTTATCCCTTTGCCGCGTCGCCCCTGGTGCTCGATCTGCCCGCGCGCCATGTGGAAGGCAAGCTGTTCAGCAGCGCCGAAGAGCTGGGGGGAAAGTTTCATCAAGCTGCCCTTGCGTTACTCCCGGTCACGGTAACGGACTAAGCTAGACGATGACGAACGTTCGGGAGGGAGAGAAAGTGAGTCAGACAAAACGCTTCCTTTTGCTAGCCGTGTTGTTGTCGTGCTCGATTGCCGGAAAGAACTTCTCCGCCGGTCAGAATACGCAGGAGGATTCTGTCAGGCGCCTCATCGACCGTCAGGCCCGAGCTTGGGAGAAGCAGGATTTCCGCATTGCCGCGTCTGACTGGCTCCCCACCGGGGTATTCATCTCGCCCATAGGAAGCACGCCGGCCAGCGAATTGCCGAAATCCATGAGCGACTACTTCAAGAACTTCACCAATGTGAAAGTCACGGTGAACGATTTCTTTCTTTCCTCCGACGCCCAGAAAGTGGCGATTGAGTGGCAGTGGGCGGTAACCAGGAAAAGAGATGGGAACCGGGGAATCTCGCATGACGCCATCATCATCCATCTGAGTGGTGGCAAGATCGCTTCCTGGCGCGAATATTATGATCCCGTCATTTCAGGCGAAGCGAATCCATAAGGCATTCTCCCAAATACCGTGATTTGGCGAGAGCGGCTATGTGCAGGCGTTTTTCGACGGAACGCCTGCATAGATTACCGACCCTTCCTCGACACCATTTGGGAAAATGCTCTAGCGGAAAGCATTGCGGGAGAACCCTCGACCGCGAAGAGTGCGGATATGCGAAGGTAGCCAGCGCAATCAAAGTACTGATCGTCGATGACCATCCGGTGGTTCGGTTGGGTCTGCGGACGATGCTCGATAGGACGGAGGCGGCCACCATCGTCTCCTATTCCTCTGTCATTGTGCGCGCCGATTCATGCCAGTTGTGCAGAAAATACCATTCCAAAAACATGACCAGAAAGAAGAAGACAAAGCCCAGCACGGTCGCGGCCAATACCAGGGCGAAAAGATAGTCCGTCTGCAGCTGCGCGCTGGCGTACAAAATGGAATAACCCAGACCGCCTTCTCCCACCCTGCTGGAGCCGGCAAAGAGCTCCCCGGTGATCGCACCGATCACCGAGATGCCGGCGGCAATGCGAATCCCGACAAAGAGCGAAGGCACGGCGTGAGGAAGACGAAGCCGGGTGAGGACCTGTACCCGGGAAGCATTGTGCATCAGGAAGAGATGGACCAGATTCGGCTCTACACTGATCAGTCCCTGGGTTGTGTTGGCGATGATCGGCGCCAGGCAGATGATGAAAGCCACCAGGGTGACCGACAATATGCCCGGCCCGACCCACATCAGGATCAGCGGAGCCACGGCAACGATAGGAACCGTCTGCAGCAAGATGGTGTAAGGGTAGAGCATGCGCCGTATCCAGCGGAATTGCGCAAAGATCAATGCGATCAGCATGCCCACAACAATGCTGGCTGCCAGTCCACCTGCCGCCTCCTCTGAGGTGATGGCAAGCGACGCCACCAGCGACGGAAACCGGGAGACCACGGCCCTGCCCACGGCAACCGGCGGGGGCAGCATGTAGGCAGGCAGATGCAAGACCAGATCAAGCGCCTGCCACAACAACAAGAGCCCGGCAAAAACAGCCAGCGCGTTGAACAGCGTGACGACGTACCTCTTCATGCGCCATGCACTCCCCGAAGCGCCCGGGAAACAGCAGTCACGTACGACTCGAATTGCGGACTCTCTCGCGTCGCACCCGTTCGGGGAAAGGGAAGATCAATCATGATTTCCCGGGCGATGCGGCCGGGCGAAGGAGCCAGAACAATGATGCGGGTGGAAAGAAAAACGGCTTCGGCAACAGAATGAGTTACGAAAACGGCGGTCCAGCTTTGCTCCGCCCGCAGGCGCAGCAGCTCCTCGTTGAGACGATCGCGGGTCATCTCGTCGAGGGCGCCGAAGGGCTCATCCATGAGTAAGAGGCGCGGCGTGGTGGCAAGCGCGCGGGCGACCGAAACACGCATCTTCATACCGCCTGAAAGCTGCCGCGGATAGGCGCGCGCCACATGCGTTAACCCAACCAGCGCGAGCAGGGACTGCACCTTCGCTTTTCTGGCTTCCTTGCCGACGTGCTCCAACTCGAGGCCGAGCCCAACGTTGCTGGTTACATTTCGCCAGGGCAACAGGGTTGCGTCCTGAAAGATGTAAGAAATGGTCTCGCGCGCGTCCGCAGGCGTGTTTCCCTCGACCAGGATGCTGCCCGAAGTGGCGCTGGTGAGGCCGGAGATAAGCTTGAGCAAGGTGGACTTGCCGCAGCCGGAGGGTCCGATCAGAGTGACGAATTCGCCCTGGGCAATGGCCAGGTCGATCTGCTGCAGGACGGTGGCGCCGGCGTAACGTTTGCTCACGCCTACGAGGGCTACCTGCGGTCCGGTCATATCGGCCTCACCGGGCTGGGCTTCACCGGACTTAACTGGGACGCCAGCGGCAAGACAAGCCGGGATGGATGCTCCGCATCATGCAGCAGCATCTGCGTCGAGCGCTGCCAGTTCCACGAATCGGCAAGCCAGGGCTGCACCGCGGTGGATGGATTCCGGTCATATAGGGGAAAGGCGCTGCTGGCCACTTCCAGCCGGATCGCATCGCCGGCGGCAAAGACACAGGAGGTTGGTTCGAGGGAAATTTCCCAGCAGTGAATGGCGTCCGGGCTGTAGCCGGATTCGCGGAAGAGATAGGACGAGCGCGCGATGCCGATGCAAACAAAATCAGCCTGCCCGTCGGGACGCAGCCTCACCAGCTTCCCGGTAAAGTCGGCCTGAGCCGCTGAGGTGACACAGTAGAGCGTGAGCTGGGGCGATCCCAGGATGTGCACCGGTTCGGCTAATGGCGGACCGGTGTAGACCAGCAGGTTGTTGCCGGTTTCGAGCTGGGCCTGATTGAAGGAACCGGCGAAGGCCGCCAGGCCGCCGGGGGCGGGTACCGGCGTCTCCGGATCATAGATAAAGACATCGCGCGGCTCAACGGAACCAGGGGCCGTGGCCGAGAGCACACCGTCTCCTTTGCGCGAGTCGGCGCGGCCCTGGCTATGCAGGTAGAGCGAAATGCTTTTTGCCGGGAACTCTTCCGCATCGAACCAGCGATTGGCGCCAAGCGCGAAGTGGCGAATACGCGGCTCGCGGGCGAACTCGCCGCTGCCTTTGAGCCAATGGTTGAACCAGCGCAGCAGGAGAGTGTCGGTATCGACCAGGGCCTCGCGGCCAAGATGCTGCTCGCCGATCAGCTCGCCCCATGGAATGTGGACCCAGGGACCGGCGACGAGGTACTGATGTTTTCGCGCAAAGGGCGTACCCGCATGCGCGGCCAAGTCGAGAAAGCCGGCCACGCTGCCCGACAGGAACATA
The DNA here is from genome assembly GCA_963743375.1 of uncultured Acidobacteriota bacterium. Taxonomy (GTDB): domain Bacteria; phylum Acidobacteriota; class Terriglobia; order Terriglobales; family Acidobacteriaceae; genus JABDBE01. Next base: position 235,356 of record CAVUQA010000005.1, read on the forward strand.
TCGAACCAGCCGGAGATGTGCAGTGCGGGCACGGCGATTCGCGCCAGCGATTCACTCACATCTTCGCTCAGGTCCAGGCCCGACCAGTATGGGCCGGGTACATGGTGGGTGATCCAGTCCTGCACGTAGGTTGGCATTCCCTCATGCTGCAGCTGGGTATGCGATCCGTAGGGCGCGACCAGGTATTGGCTGCGCAGATCGGCCCACGCTTTCTCCAGGCCATCGCTGGCCGCGCGGAGTTTGCGGCGCCGGGCATCTGCCTTCAACATCTGCAAGCCCCAACCCAGTGTCGAGGCCAGCCGCAGCGCGCCCTGGCGATAGAACCAGCCGTGATAGAGATCGCACGCGGTCATTGCGGGCGCAATGCAGACCAATCCTTCGGGCTGCTCGGCTGCCGCGAGCAACTGCGTCATACCCTGGTAAGAGAAGCCATACATACCCACACTGCCGTTCGATTCGCCGCGGGTGCGCAGCCAGCGGATGGTCTCCGCTCCGTCGGGCCCCTCGCCCCGAAAGGGATAGAAGTCACCCTCGGAATCGCCGCGGCCACGGACATCCTGGATGACGACGTTGTAGCCGTGGGCCGCAAACCAGACCGGGTGCGCGTAAACCACCGTGGACGCTATATCCCTGCCGTACGGTTGACGCATCAGCAAGGTCGGGTTTGGCCCGGGCGACGGAGGGTAATAGTGATCGGAGACCAGCACCACACCATCCGGCATGGTGCAGCGCACGCCGCGTTCAAGGCGAACGCCGGAGCCGCAGTCGATCATCTCAAGACTCATTCATCCTGCTTCCGGTGGTTGGACATGTCCAGTCCCGAAGGGACGGCTGGGAGTAGCCCAGGACGTCAGTCCCGGGTACACGGAGGGCACGAGCCCAGTCCCGAAGGGACGGCTGAAAATGGCTAGGACGTCGGCCCTGGAAATTCTCTTCCCCGTTCTCCAACGTTCAGCCGTCCCTTCGGGACTGAGTTTGCCAATCGAAGTGGGCACACACGCTATACCCCCGCCAAGGCCTCAGAGTTTATGCCGGTTCTCATAACCAGCCATCGCCGTCAGCGCTGCCGCGATTTTCTTAGCCGCTTCCTCAATCCAAAGCGCCCCCTTCTGCGCTGTGGCCGGATTGGGATCACCCATCACTCCGCTAGGCGCAATGTCCCGGGTAAGCCAGGCAAAGGTCGCGGGCGCATTCTCGGGACGCAGCAACTCGGGTTTTGCAATATCCGCAATGTAGTTCGCCGTGTACTCTCGCGTGTGCACCAACTCCGGCGTGGCGCTGAGCAGAAAGGAGGTTTCCACTTCACCTGCGTGGAAGCCATAGGCCCGCTCCTGCTCGCCGAGCCCGGAGAAGGCTGCGCCGCCAGAGCCAAAGAGCGAGAACACACGCAGCCCGAACTCTGCCCGCAGATCCCGCGCCATTACGTCCACCAGTGACGAGTTGCCGCCGTGCGTGTTGTACAGGACCAGCTTCTTGAATCCAGAGGAGGCAATGCTGGCGCCCAGATCGCGCAGCACCGCCATAAACGTCGAAGAGGATACGGAGAGCGTTCCGGGGAATCCGATGTGCTCGTTGCTCTTGCCGTAACAAACCGCGGGCAGCACATAGACCGGGATCTCCCGTGGCAGCCCCGCCAGGGCCGCACCCAGAAGAATGCTGTTGATGAGCGTGTCGGTAGCCAGCGGAAGGTGTGGACCATGCTGCTCGATGGCCGCCGTGGGCAGCACCAGAACGGTCGTATCCCGGCCCAGAGCGTCCACCTGCTTCCAGGTGAGATAGGCGAAGTTGCGAGCATCTGGAATCCAGCTCTTCATGACAGCGAGGCCCCCACCGCGGGCTTTTCAAAGGTGACCATCTTGCCCGGGTTCAGAAGCCCCTTGGTGTCGTAACGATACTTGGCGAGGAGCTGTACGTTGTCGCTGCGATAGCGGCCCCCACCCTCGACGTTATTGACGTGGGGGTTGGCGACGCTCACCCCGATCTCACGACAGTAATCGATCATTTCATTCAATCGTTTCTCGGTGGTAAAACGAACCACGGGAATAGACCCGGGAAACACCACGCCCTGGGCATTCTTGATGAACTCGAGGTGCAATAAGAACTCGTCGCCGAACCCCTGCTTGAGCAGGGCAAACTGGCTGCGGGCAGCAACCGCATCGAAGGCGCATTGCAAGTAGGTGTACGCCGGGTCAGCCTTCATGGCCCAGAGCGTGGTGTGGTTCCATGTGTAGTCGGAAAGCAGGGGCACGGTGCGCAGGCCTTTGTAGGGAGCAGAAAAAGTCATCACGCCTGCAGCATCGCGGGCAGCCGCTTCCAGGCGCGCGCGCTGCTCTTCCGCAATCATGAAAAAGACGAGCGCCTTGCCTTCCGGAGCCAGCGCACTCACCGGGGTGAAGAACGAAGGAATGGGCCACTCGAAGGTGGTGACCAGCCGCTTGGTCCACTCCTCCGCGGTGGCCACCCGCTCACTGAAATCAAATGCCTGGTCGAAGGTGTCAAAGGCGACGGCACACTGCCCCCATTCCACGCTGGGGGTCAGCGCCAGCCATATCCGGGTAATGATCCCATTCGTGCCCCAGGCATGCAGAATTTCGTGAATGGCTTCTCCTTCGTGATGGATCATGCGAGGTGGGTCTTCCATGGTGACCACGTCAATGGCGCGCACGGTGGCGAAGTCTCGCAGGCCGCCATGCGCTACCGAGCCGATGCCTCCCGACCCGCCGCCGAGGAAACCTCCAACAGATGCTTTTACGACTGTCGATGGATAGCAGCGAAGCTCCCATCCCACCTTGCGCGCTTCTGCTTCCAGCACACCCAGGCGCACGCCCGGCTGGCACACGGCGACCCCCTCGGCGCCGGCGGATTCGATCTTCTCTATCCTGTCCATGCGCGAGAGATCGAGCAGCACTCCTCCTTCCAGCGGCACGGCTTGGCCGTAATTGCCCGTTCCCGCACCCCGCGCGGTGACGGGGATATCGTGCGCATAGCAGTAGCCAAGCACATGCTGAATTTCCATGACGGTCAGCGGATGAACGACGACGTCGGCGGCCTTGCCATCCAGCAGCTTGCGCAGCACCGGCGAGTACCAATAGAAGTCGCGGGAGAGGCGGTTGACCACTTGCGGAACGGTGGAGACCCGTGCAAGGTCGGCCAGGAGGGCGCCCAGGGACAGTTCCAGCGGCGTTGTCATGTGGCTGCTCCTTTCGCCGGCAACCTTCTCTTATTCCCTACGTGTACCCCAGGCGGCAAAGGCCTCGAGCATCCGCGGATGAGTAAAGAGGGTGTTGCAGAGTTCTCTGAGGAAGGGCCCGGTTACGATGCATTGCATATCGCTTCGCCGCGCAACCTCGGCGGCCGGAATGTGGATCTGGAGGCAATGCCGGTTCGCATCTTCGATGGTCGCCCCGTAGACCACGCGATCGAGCCCCGCCCAGAGCGCATTGGCCATGCACATAGGACAAGGCTCGCAGGTGGAATAAAGTGTATAGCCCCGGAGCGAGTAGCTCTTGCGTTTTTTGCACGCCAGGCGAATGGTGCGCACCTCCGCGTGGGCGGAGGGGTCATTTTCGCGCTCCACCGCATTGCGGGCCCACATGAGCGTTTCACCGGTTTGGCTGTCGACGATCAAACAGCCAAAGGGCACGGGACGAGGCGTGCTGAAACTGAGAGCAGTGAATTTGACCAGCGCTGTGAGATGGGCTTCATCCGCCGCGGCGATTGCGCGGGCAGAGGATTGTGCAACGCTCATGCGGCAGTTTAAATCATTTTTTCTGGCAGAGTGTGTGGCGGATGATGGTGTATACAAACCCGTATGTCTCTTTTGAGCCCACTACGAACGGCACTGGCTTCAGCAGAGCCGCGTTTGCCGGCGGAGCACGCACTGGCGCACGCCAACAGCAATGCCGGCCACAACGTATATCTGGCGATGGATCATGACCGTACGCTGGCGGAGGCAGAGGCCCTCACGGCCCGCTTTCCCAAGCCGGAGCAACGGCCGCCGCTGTTCGGGGTTCCTGTCGCCATTAAGGATTGCTTCGATGTCGAGGGCTACCCGACCACCTGCGGCTCCCGCTTCTATGCGGCCAAGAACGGCATCGCGCGCGCCGATTCCACCGTGGCTGCTCGGCTGCGGCAAGCCGGCGCCGTGATCATGGGCAAGACGCATCTGCATCAGATTGCCTACGGCATCACCGGCAAGAACAGCGAATACGGCGATTGCCTCCAACCGGATAATCCTCGGGCGCTCACGGGAGGTTCGTCCAGCGGAAGCGCCGCCAGCGTGCAGGAAGGCTCGGCGATTGCCGCTATCGGCACCGATACGGGAGGCTCGGTACGCGCGCCGGCGTCTCTCTGCGGATTAGCCGGCTATCGGTCGTCGATCGGCCTGGGCGGTGCCAAGGCATGGGAGGGAGGTGTCCATCTCGCTGTCTCCTTCGACACCCTGGGATGGCTTTTTCGCGATCTGCGCGATGGCCCTGCGCTGGCTGCCGTGCTGCTCGACGTGGCAACGGCTGGCGACGCCGCAAGGCGTAACCATCGCTGCCGTTGGAGAGTCCTTCGTGCACGACTGCGAGCCGGACGTTGCGGAGATGTACCGCGGCTGGCAAGAAGAGCTGCGCGGGAGCGGCGCACAGCTCCAGGTCTTCGAGCCTGATTTCTGGGCGGATACGCGGGAGATATTCGGCGGGATCCAGGCGAATGAGGCGGCGGCCCTGCACCGGGGAAATTTCGAGCACTTGGAACCCGATATCGCGGAACGGCTCGCCTGGGGTGCATCGCTCTCCACAGCCACAGTCGAAGATTTGCGCCAACGCCATATGGTCTTCCGCGGGACGGATGGACCGGTTGCTGGAGCAGCATGACTTCCTCATTGTGCCGTGTGCTCCCACGAGCACCCTGGCCGGCAGGGGCCGATCAGTCGGCCGCGCGGCTGAAGATCCTGCGCTACACCACGCCGGCCAGCCTGGCCGGGTTGCCCACAGTCGCGCTGCCGGCCAAGAGCGGTGGAGTGCAGTTGATCGGGGCGCGGGGCGACGACGCCCGGTTGCTCGCATTCGCAGCCAGCCTGGGGGAGAGGCTTGCTCCGCGGCACTGACCCGGCTTTTGCTGTACGCTGCAATGCATGACGCCGGCTTTACGACTACCGTTAAAGCATTTTTCCTATTACTGTGCCCTTTTTAGAATCAGTGATGTGCGGCTTTTTTTGATAAAAAGCCGCCTTTACGCCATCTCTTCGGTTTACACCAATAGAAAAAATGCTATAGCGATCAGCGTGTGCTTTCTGGGGATCTGCCTTGCGGTTGGGGGCTGCGGGCATCCACGGAAGCGTCCAGCGGGCTCACACCGGTAACACTGCAAACGGACTGGTATCCCCAGCCGGAGCACGGCGGTTTTTATGACGCCCAGATTCGTGGCTACTACAAAGATGAAGGTCTGGATGTAACGATTCTTCCCGGTGGGCCTTATGCGAATCCGAACAGCAGCTCTCGGTAGGCGCAGTGCAGTTCGCCATGGGTTCCTCGGACCAGGTTCTGCAGGCGGTCGGCAATGGCCTGCCCCTGGTCGCGGTGATCGCGACCATGCAACACGACCCACAGGCCATCATGGTGCACCAGAATTCCCCCGGTGCGCAGCTTTCAGGATCTGGATGGTCACGCGGTCGCCATCAGGCTGGGAGGGTCAACATGGTTTGAATACCTGGTCAAGCGATTCCACCTGAAGAATGTACGGGAGGTCCCGGCGACCTACAGCGTCGCCAATTTTCTTGAGGATCCTGGGTATATTCAACAGATCTTCGTAACCTCAGAGCCATTCTTCGCGCGCCAGGCAGGAGCGCCGGTGCGCACCCTGCTCATCAGCGAAACAGGATATGACCCTTACCGGGTCGTTATTACTTCCCGCTCCTTTCTGCAACAGCATCCGGACACCGTGGCTAAGTTCGTGCGCGCTTCACTGCGCGGCTGGCGCGATTATCTTACCCATCCGGATGACATCAATGCGGCCATCGCCAAACTCAACCCGGCCCTGAGCGTGGCGCAGATGCAGTTCAGTTACGAGGCGCTGAGGGATCAACACTTCATCGCAGGCAGCGACCCCGGCGGAGCCGGCCTGGGCAGCTTCAATCGGGCGCGCTGGACAAGCATGTACCAGCAGCTTCTGGACCTGAAGGTGATCCAAAAGCCGTTCGATCCGGCCATTGCGTACACAATGCAGTTCATGCCTCAGGGAAAGCTCCAGGCGTGAAGGCGCCACGGAATTCCCCAGCCGGCTACCAGCAGTAGAACAATGTAGACGATCTGCATCGCTGTGCGCACGGGCACACCGGGCAGGCGCAAGCCACCGATAACCTGGTGGGCTCCGTAGACATTGGCGGGAAAGATCGCGATCATGAACAACGCCAGACAGCAAGAAGCCACGCGCGTGAACGCAGGCAAGAGCAGACCAATCGCTCCCGCAAACTCCATCACTCCGCTGACCAAAACCAGCTGAAAACGGTGGGGAAAGAACGGAGGAATGATGGCCGCCAACAAAGCGGTGCGGGCAAAGTGCGCCACGCCAGCAACCAGCAGCGGCAACGCTACCACGACGCGGAGGATCCATTGCGGCCAGGGACCGAACGGCAAGAGTGGAAATGCGCCCTGCGCCCCAATAGAAAACACAGGCCGACGGTGACGATCAAAATCGCTGTAGTGACGAAATAGACTATCGCCGCCCCCACTAATTCCGGCCGGATGCAACCAGGCTGCCCTTCTCGACGTAAATGCGATAAGCCCTTTGCCCCGATTCGGCCGGAGGAAACCATCGATCATCGTACAAAAAGTAGTTCCTGGCGAGTTCCTGCTGGAAAAACGGCCAGGAAGCAAGCTTTTTCATAACCGCTATAGCTGTCAGGGTACATTCCGCCGCCCACCACAACCACCCGGGGAGTGTTGCTTTGAAATTGCCGCCAAAATCGCGCGCGTGAGTCGCGGACAACCTGTTGCCGGGGCGGCCCAAAGATCAGGTAGTCGTAGAACAGACCGGTAGATTGCACCAGGCGCATTCGGTAAAGTGCATCGTCACAGTCCGCCGGCATATAGATGCACTGCACATGTCCGGAGAGTTGCTGGCCACCGAGATGGTTTAAATCGGCAAGGAGAGAGTCGGTGAATTGAGGATCCCACACCTTGTGGACGGCCTGCCTCACGTAAAGACGGTAGAAGGATCAGCGCGAACAGTGAGTCCGGACTTGGCCAGAACGCCGGCCATTCCACGAGCTCGTAAGGCGGTGACGATTTGCATCGCGATCCACAAAAAGAGGAACGCGAACAATGGATAGCGGTGGTACGGAAAGCCCTTTCCTTGCCCGAAAAACGATGCGATGCCGAAGAGAATTCCAAGTACGAGCAATTTAGCTTCCCAGTTCCCCCAATCCCGCCTGAAGAACGCAATGGCCAAAGCGATCAGCGCCAGAGCGCGCACTGAAGCCGATGCGGCAAGTTCCATCAGTTTCAGGAAAGAAATACGCCCCAGGGTCTGGTAGAACGGCAGCTCCACATGCAAGAGGTACCAGAAGGAGCGAACAGAATGTTTGGAAACCAGGAAGGCGCCCACGATGGCAAACGGAATCAATAAGCCAAGCAGCGCATAAAGCGTAGGCTTCAGGATCGGCTCACCCTCACGCCTCAGCCGGATCGCAGCCAACACCAGGATCAGGAAGACGAAAGGCAAAGGCGTCGGCTTGATCGTGGCCGCTATGCCAGCGCACAGCCCGAAGCCCAACATGGCCCACTGCCGGCGGCGGCGAAACAAGTCGAAGAGAAAAGCATAGGCGCACAAAAGCAGCACCGCGATAATGAAGTCCCGCTGGGCTTCCTGGCCTGCGCCATCCCTGCCGTGATAGACGACGAAGAGAGTCGCGCCCAAAGCCCCGGCAAGCCAATCATAAGGCCGCGCAATGGCGATCATGGCCCAAGCAGCGACCGCCATCAGACTGAAGTCGAAGATTCGCCACGCCATGGAACCCCCGCCAAGCGTATGCATCACGCTCCAGGTCACAAGGTAGATACCAGGCATGTTGATCTCCAGCAGGTCGCGGTAGGGCGCCATTCCGTGATCCATGAGAAAACACACGTAGTGCAGCTGCACGGGATCGTTCACCTGCTTCCAATGGGCGGTGCGAACGGCGAGAAAAGCGACACAGACGATGAAGTAAAGGCTCAGTAGTATCTTGAAGCGGGAGGAAATATTCATTCGCGGCCTGTCAGATTAGCGTTATGAGTTCGCGTTCCGGAGCGATGCCTTCCACGATCCAACAGCCCCTGACCTTCAATGACGGCAACTTCATGCCATTGGCTTACCTTAAGGATAACGAAGATGAGAGAGATTCGTGGCCAGGATGAAATATGGAGGTAAACACGAAAGCCGATTCCCTTCGATCAAGGCTGAACTATGAGCCCCAGGAACTGGGGTTTGGAACCAGCGGCCGGCGGGGCAAGGTGGTGGACCTGACGCAATTGGAGATCTACCTTAACGCGCTGGCGGAGCTCCAATACCTGCAGTCGCTACCCCTGGCGGAGGGCGGCATCGAGCGGGGAGAAGAGTTTTATTTCGCCTATGACCTGCGGCCCAGCTCGAGTGAGCTCGTGCCACGGGAAGAAGGCCGAGGGGAAATAGCCCAGGCCATCGTCCGGGCCATCGGTGATGCCGGGATGCAGGCACTGAACCTGGGCCGCATACCGACGCCCGCCCTGGCCAGCTTTGCGCTCGCCCGTAACCGGGGCAGCATCATGGTGACGGGCAGCCATATTCCATTCGAACGCAATGGCTACAAAACCAACAGCAGCCGGGGAGAACTGCTCAAGCAACACGAAGCCCCCATCAACGAACAGGTGAAGCAGGTGCGCGCGAAGCTGTACGAGCAGCCGTGGGACCAATCGTTGTTCGATGAGCGGGGCATGCTCAAGTACGGTCACCAGGCCCTTCCGGCTGAGCATGATGAAGCCCGGGCGGCGTATATCGAGCGGTTCACCGGCTTCTTCCGGGGATCCACCCTTACCGGCAAGCGAATCCTTGTCTACCAGCACTCGGCGGTGGGACGGGATTTGCTGGTGGAGATTCTCGAACGCCTGGGCGCGCAGGTGGTGAAAGGCGGGCGCAGCGATACCTTTGTTCCCATCGACACGGAAAACATCGACGCGGCTCAACTGGCGGTGATCCAGGACTTGGCCGATGAGGCGGCCGCGAACAACGGGCCGCTGGACGCAGTCGTCTCCACGGACGGCGACAGCGATCGCCCGCTGGTGCTAGGCGTGGACCGGGCAACGGCTCGCGTGCATTTCTTTGGCGGCGACCTGCTAGGCATGGTGGTGGCGGAGTATCTGCAGGCCGACGCGGTGGTGGTTCCCATCAGTTGCAACGACGCCATCGACCGCGGGAAGCTGGCGCCGATGTTGGAACCGAAGACGCGCATCGGCTCACCCTTCGTGATCGCCGGCATGGAGGCCGCGCTCGCCAAGGGAAAAGAGCGCGTCTGCGGATGGGAGCCTAACGGCGGTTTCCTGACCGGATCGCCGATGGCGCGCAACGGCGCTATGCTGCAGCCGCTGCTGACCAGGGACGCGGGTTTGCCTATTCTGGGGGCGCTTTTCGCCGCGGAGCACCACGGGCTCTCGCTGATCGATCTCTTCGCCCGCCTGCCCAAGCGCTTCAGCCGCGCCGCCTTGCTGAAGCATTTTCCGCGAGCGACCGCGCTGAAGATCGTGGGGCGATTCTCTCCATCCGACGCAAATTCGGCGGCAGCAATCCGGAATGATCTTGAGCTGTTTTTTACGCCGGCGTTGGGTTTCACGCACGTTCGCCAGGTTGACTTGACGGATGGGGTGCGCATTATATTCGCCAACGGCGAGGTGGCCCATGTGCGGCCGTCGGGAAACGCGGACGAGTTACGCATCTATGCGGTCGCCGATACGCAGAGCCGGGCCGATGCAATCGCCGCCATGGGAGTGGCCGAACCCGCGGGCATCCTGCGCAAGATGGAGAAGGCGTCGATGGTTGAGACCGGCGTGATGACGCTGCAGGGCGTGGTGCAGCACTATGATTGGGGCGGTCACACCTTCATTCCCGATCTAATGGGGATGGAAAATGCAACTTGCAGGCCGTTCGCCGAGTTGTGGATCGGCGCCCATGCGAAGGCGCCATCCATGGCGGAATTTGCGGCCGTGCGCGAGCCGCTGGACGAACTGATCGCGGAGGCGCCGGACGCCATCCTGGGGCAGGCTGCGCATGCCCACTTCGGCGGACGGCTGCCCTACCTGCTTAAGATTCTCGACGTGCACAAGATGCTTTCCATTCAGGCGCACCCTGACGCTGGCCCAGGCCCGCCGCGGTTTTGCGCGCGAGAACGACGCCGGCATACCCCTCGAGGCCAGCGCGAGAAACTACAAAGACGATAACCACAAGCCGGAAGTCGGCGTGGCCCTGACAGATTTCTGGATGCTGCACGGTTTTCGGCCATTGGAGCAGATCGCGAAGACATTTGCCGAGACTCCTGAGCTGGGTTCGCTGATGCCTGCCTTCGGCCAAAGGCTGGCGGAGGCCGGCCACGATCATGAGGGCCGCCGGGGCTTGCTTCGCCAGCTCTACAGCCAGGTGATGACCTTGCCGCAGGAGCAGGTGGACCTGCTGCTCAATGGGCTGCTCCGCCGGCTGCAGGCAACGCCACTCTCCGATAAGGACAATGCGGATTACTGGGCCTTGCGCGCGGCGGAGAACTTTCCCTTACCCGGAGGGCACCGCGATCGTGGCATCTTCAGCGTGTATCTTCTGAACCTGGTCCACCTGCGGCCCGGGCAAGGCACCTTTCAGCCGGCTGGAGTTTTGCACGCTTACCTTGAGGGGGTTAATGTCGAGTTGATGGCGAACTCCGATAACGTGCTGCGCGGAGGCCTGACGACCAAGCACGTCGACGTTGCGGAACTGCTTAACATCCTCACCTTCGAGGGAGGGACTCCCAATGTTTTCGATGGGGAGTCAGTGAGCGGCCAGGAGCGGATCTATCGAACTCCGGCGGAGGAGTTTGAGTTGAGCCGCATTTCGCTTGCGCCGCGTAGTCGATATGCGGGCGAGGCGCCTTACGGGCCCAAAGCGCTGCTGGTATTGGATGGCTCCGCGGCGCTGACTTGGGCTGGAGGAAGCAGATCCCTAGGGCGCGGATCGATCGCTTTTGTGCCCTGCGGCGTTGGGTTTGCCCTGGAGACGCGAACAGAAGACGTGGTGGTCTTCCAGGCCAGCCTTCCCAGACACGCTCGCGGCGCGGCCTGATGCAATTCCGCCATCGGTCCCCACTCAAGCCAAAACAAGGCTTGAACTCTGGCTTAAAGCAAAAGCAGAGTTACTGTGAGGTATGGGAGAGGAAGGCTTCGACTTCAGAGGAAGAAGGCAGCGAGGCTTGTGCGCCTGCACGAGTCACCGAGATTGCCGCGGCCGCAGCCGCGTAGCGGGCGGCGCGGGCGGGCGGTTTTCCGCCCGTGAGGGCCACCGCGAAGGCCGCGTTGAAGCAATCACCGGCCGCGGTCGTATCCACAACGGTTACCTCGAATGCCGGAATCCACTGCGCTGCGCAATCGCGTCCGGCCAGGAAGACCCCCTGGGAACCAAGCTTGAGGGCCACGTTTCGCGCGCCCATTGCCAGTAGTCTTTCGGCGGCAGCGGCGGGGTCGATGTTGACCCGGCCCAACAGGATTTGCGCCTCCGTCTCGTTTGGGGTGAGCCATGTGGTCTTGCGGAGAAGAGCTTCCGGCAACGACATGGCGGGAGCAGGATCGAGCATCAGAGGAGCCTTCGCCTCCCAGGCTTGCTCCGCCAAGCGGATGACGGCTTCCAGGGGCGTCTCCAGCTGCACCAGGATCATTTTCGCTCGCCGCACGATCTCGAGGTGGGCATCGATATAGGCAGCCGAGAGCGAACGGTTCGCCCCTGAGACCACAATGATGGAGTTCTCCCCATTGTCTGCCCTCGAGATGTGCGCCACTCCACAGGGACCGGCCACCATCTGAACCGCGTGGGTGTCGACGCCTGCAGACTCGAGACCAGAGAGCAGCCTCTTGGTGAAAAGGTCTGTGCCGAGAGACGCAATCATGTCTACCGGTGCGCCGAGCTTGGCGATGGCCACTGCCTGGTTGGCTCCTTTGCCTCCGTTGAACACATCGAAGGTGGTGCCGAGAATTGTCTCGCCCGGAGCCGGGAGGCGGTTCGCGCTCGCCACCAAATCTATATTGATGCTACCGGCTACCAATAACCTGTTCTCCACGACCAATCCCCCATCGCCTGTGAGCGACCACCAGAGCATTTTGCTCCAGGCGCCGCGGCATTTGACACCGCTGGAAAGGATATCGCACAACAACTCTGCTTTTGCTATAGAAGGATGGAGGCGCGGGCCGGAATCGAACCAGCAATAAAAGGCTTTGCAGACCTTCCCCTGACCGCTTGGGTTCCGCGCCGTTCTGAAGTGGGTCACCTGCTCAAGGCGGTCAGCCCCACTCTTAACAGTAACTTTAGATCGATTGTGCTGTGGAAGACTACATCGTTTGCCTGGCGTGGCTCCCGTTGGTCACCAAAATGCTGCACCGAAGAACAACTGGACCCGTTGAATTTCCTGCGGTCGCTCGAAAGCATTTTCAGTTCCGCTGAGAGAAAATTTGTTTATTGGCGGCCCAGAGGGCGATACTCTTATCCCAGGTTTGCTATTGCCGGGAGGACGGGATGGTCTGGGAAGCGGGCAACACGCGGAGAAAGTTTCTACAGCTTGCGGCATTCAGCGTGGCAGGGCTGACCACCAGTTCCGCCCGCGGACTGTACCAGGCGCAGGGCGCAGCGATCCAACCGCCGGAGACACCTGAGCGTGCCATGGAGCTGCTGGTCGAAGGGAACCGGCGCTTTGTCACGGACAATCTCACCTGGTCCCAGAAAGAATTAGACAGGCTTAGAACCGAGACGAAAGAGCATCAGGAACCATTCGCCGCCATCCTTTCCTGTGCTGACTCCCGCGTGCCCGTTGAGTTGGCTTTCGACCAAAGCATCGGGCAACTCTTCGTGGTTCGCGTGGCCGGCAACATTGCCGCTCCGGATACCATCGCCAGCCTCGAATATGGCGCCGCCGTGCTGCAGGTAAAAGCGATTCTCGTCCTTGGACACACCGACTGCGGGGCCGTGAAAGCCACCATGGCAGGCAAAGCGGTACCAGGACAGGTGAGCACGCTGTACCAATATATACATCCGGCCATTGCCGGCGCCCACGGCGACCTGGCGACGGCCATTCGGCAAAATGCCAGCCTGCAGGCGTCTTTGTTGCGCGACTCCTCACCCGTGTTGGGCGAGTTCGTAAAGCAGAAAAAGCTGCTTATCCGTGCAGCGATTTACGACCTAGGCAGCGGGAAGATCACCATGCTTTCAGCTTGAAGGCATCATATTGCAGAGGACTCACGAGGAGTATCCTGCTCAAGGCCCAGGTCGAGGCGCGGATGGATGAAGTTTATCGGCACTGTGATTGTTTCCATGACCGATAAGCCGGTTTTTCCAAGAATCTTTTCCCGATCCTACACACAAAAGTTGTAGCTGCTCGACTCTAACTAGCAAACCTCCAGTTACACCAATTCCATACAGTACTAAGCGATGCGGCTCTGGACTCTCCAGTGGGTCCGAGGAACGAGGCGCACCCCCTCCTAACCCCTGGGAAATCGTGAGGATTCACTGCTCCCGCTGACATTGTGTTCAAAACCATAAGTGAACTGCTGGAGTGCAGAGCAGGTATTACCCTGCAACTAAATGGGTAATGTTTATTTGAAAGTTGGCCGATACCTCTAAATTGCCCAGAATTGGGTATCCATTCTGGGGTTATGCCTGATATAAGATGCGCTTCACATGTAGTGAAAGAGCCTTCTGCCGTCGAATATAGAACCATAAGTCAGCAATATGCTTCCGCGCGTGGTTAACAAATTGTGATGTGCGACCCAAGGATTTGTTTAATGTGCAATATCTCCATTTCTGCCTGTAGCCGAATCGCATTTTCCCGCCGCCCATATCTCAGGGTGTTGTTGCCGGTCCTACTGCTCTTTGCCTTTGCATTGACGAGGGAGGCGCGCGCGGCCTCGCTAGGCACGACGACGACACTTACGCTTTCATCGTCGTCGGTGGCTTCGCCGGCGGAGGTGACTCTGACGGCTTCGGTAACGGGCGGCGGTTCGCCATTAGAGGGCACCGTCACATTCTGCAATGCGTCGGCGGCCTTGTGCGAGGATGCGGCTATTTTGGGGAAGGCGCAGTTGGTTGGGGGAACCGCGATCCTCAAAATTATTCCCGGTATCGGGAGCCACACATATAAAGCAGTCTTCGGCGCAACGGCGACCGCGGCGGGCAGCACTTCCGGCACACAAACGTTGACGGTGACGGGCCTCTATCCCACGACGACTACGCTAACGGCCTCTGGGAACGCGAATGGTTATGCGCTGACGGCGACCGTTGTCGGTAGTGCAGTTGAGCCGCCAGTGCTGGCGGGCAGTGTAACTTTTCAGGACATAACGGATAACACCAAGCTTTTGGGAACTGTGACGTTGAGCCAGCCGCCAACCTTTGCCCAGAGCTATGTCCCGGCGCCCGGTTCTCCGGTCCAAACCGGGAACAGCCCCGCGGTCGCCGGGGTAGGTGACTTCAACGAGGACGGAAAGCCCGACCTGGCTGTAGTGAACGCCGGGGACGATACGATCAGCATTCTTTTGGGCAATGGCGACGGCACATTCACGTTGTTCGCAACGTTACCTGCAATTGGGACCGCGCCTTGCGCAAGCACGGCGATCCAGTCAAATTGCGCCATCGTGGTGGGAGATTTTAACGATGACGGCCACGCTGATCTGGCGGCTACCAGCGGCAACGACGATACGGTCACCATTCTGGAAGGCAATGGGCAGGGATCGTTCACGCCGTTCAGCGGTTCGCCGATTGCGGTGGGTAGTTACCCGGAAGCCGTGAAAATCGGAGATTTCAACAACGATGGAATCCTGGATCTGGTGGTCGCGAATTCCGGTGACGACACATTAAGTATTCTGCTGGGCAATGGAGACGGTACGTTCACGCCGGCCAGCGGCTCTCCGACGAGTGCGGGGGTCGGCGATTTTCCATTTTTTATTGCGGTGGCGGATTTCAATGGCGATGGCAATGCGGACCTGGCTGTCGTCAACGGTCGAGATAACAGCCTGAGCCTCCTCGAAGGCAACGGAGATGGCACATTCACGCCGTTCAATGGTTCTCCGTATATTTTTCCCAACGCGGCGGGCAGCTGCCCGGTGGTGGCAGCGGACTTTAACGGCGACGGCAAGATCGACCTGGCGGTGGCAAACTTCATGGCCGGCCAGCCCAATGGCACCGTATACATCCTGTTGGGCAATGGAGACGGCACGTTCACGACGTCCTCGCAAACACCCATCACTGTGGGACTGAACCCATTTTCCATGGTTAGCCTGGACTACAACGGCGACGGCTACACCGACCTGGCCATTGCTAACTTCAGTTTCGGCGACCCCACCGGCACATTAACACTCCTGCTAGGGCAGGGGAATGGTCTCTTCCAGCCGCCTGGCGCGCCAATTACACTGGGATCTCAACCCAACGACGTGGTGACGGCAGACTTCAACGGAGATGGCCTGCCCGACCTGGCGACTCCCGATTCCGGCGACACCACCACCACCATCCTGCTGAATACAGTTACGCAAACCGCCACCGCGACCTTGCAGAATGTGATCCTTGACGGTCCGGGTACGCACGTCGTGAAGGGCACCTACCCTGCGAATACCGACTTTGCGGGCAGCTTCGGAACCATCGACCTGCAGGGGTTGAGCGTCCCAACCTCACTCACGCTTAGCGCCAACCCAACGGCGCAATTAGTCACTTTGCCGGTGACGTTTACGACACAGCTGAACGCGCCCGCCGCCCCCCAAGGCCCGACGGGGACGGTGAGTTTTTTCGATGCGGGGGTCCTGCTTGGGACGGTCGCCATCGATGCGACCGGCCAGGCGGCTTACACGACCAGCGGTCTCGCCGACGGAGTGCATAGCATCACCGCCAGCTATACCGGAGACGCGATTTACCAGGGGATCGCATCGAGCGCGCTATCGATCACCATCAGCGATCTGCAGGTCAGCCGGGTGGGAAAGAACAACACCACGATCCTGCCTGGGACCACGGTGGTGTATACGCTCCAGGTGGCACCCATGGTGGCCAGCTCGTTCCTGTACAACGTGACGCCGTCGGCGAGTGGTCTGCCGGACGGTGCGACCGCGACCTTCTCTCCCGCGGCCGTGACGGCGGGCAGCAATACAACGACTGTGACGATGACAATTGAAACCTCCAAGACTGCCTTGAATACCCCGCCCCGGTCACCTTATGAGCGGCTTCCGCTGGTACTTGGTCTTTTGCTTCCCCTGTTCGGAGTCTCCAGAGTGCGAAGGCGCTTGCGCCACATCCCTCGGGCGCTGGGCGTGCTGCTGCTTGTGTCGCTCAGTCTGACCGCGGTAGGGGGTCTGAGCGGATGCTCGGGTGCGGGCCTTTTCGCCGCGCGAAAAGTGCCCTACTCGATCACCGTCACCGTCAGCGAAGGGAACGCCAGCGGAACGCTTCAGCGGTCAACGAGTGTGCCACTTGCGATTCAGTAGCCAAGATACGCTGCACGGTGTGGGAGAAGGTATGAATAGATCTGTAGCCTTAGTTGTTCTGGGAGCGGTGCTGGGATTGAGCGGGTTGAGTCTTTACGGACAAGTGACCTCGCCGCCGGGGAGAGATTTTTCCCTACCGCGGGCGGAAGTCTCGTTTGCCTACAGCCCGGTCGAAGCCAATGCAGGCCCCGGTCAATGCGGCTGCTTCTTCATGAATGGCGCCAGCGCCGAAGGAAACTTTCGTACCTATCGCGCCTTTACCACGGTAGTGGATGTTACCGCCGCACATACCGGCCAGATCCATAACACGGGCCAACCTTTTTCGCTGCTCATGGTGACGGGTGGAACCCGCCTCAATTACAGGATCGGCGGGGAGCGATTTTATTATTTCAAGCCCTTCGTACAAGGTTTGCTGGGCGTCGCTCACGGCTTTGACTCGGCTTTTCCCAACAAGGCCGGGTTTATTGAACCGACGGCGACCTCCTTTGCATTGCTCGTGGGTATTGGGGTGGATTATAAGTACCGACGACACCTTTCATTCCGCCTGATCCAGGCCGACTACGGTTATACACGCTTGCCCAACACGGCCGGCAACGACCAGAACCTGCTGCGCCTTTCCACCGGGATTACCATCCACCTGAAGTGATTCGGGAATCAGCACCTCAGGGCATGAGGGCCAAAGAATTTGCCCGGTCGATGTCCGGGCGGCATGAGCAGCACCGCTGAAGTCGTGCCCTGATACAAAGCGTCTTTTGAAATTTGCTCGAAACAGACTGACTAGTGTAGTGCGTCACGCAGACAGACGTTTATCCCGGAACTCAAACCCGCCACGACCTCGGGTGCCCCATATCTCACGACGTTTTTTTGTCGGGAGATGTCGGAATTAACGCGGATCTTTCCCTGCGACCCTCCGGCTGAGACGGGACCTAAAGGGTCTCGGGGCGGCAGTCGCGTCATTTCCCACATCTCCCGACAAAAAACGTCGTGAGATATGGGGCACCCGAGTTCGTGGCGGGGCAAGATCCCTAAAACCACACAATGCTATTAGTGACGCACTACACTAGGACATTGGTTATGCAGTTATCAATAAAGCCCCAGAAGAGACTCTTCTGTACCAGTTGAGGCCCGGACGCATTCAGAAAAGATTTCTCTGTGAAGCTCGCGTCCTTCACTCGAAAGTGTCGTTCTGCATCCCAGCGTGCCCCCACAAATTTGTCGTCTCGACCGTACCGAAGCGGAGTGCAACAGGCCATTAGAAGTTGAAGACGGCCTGGAGAACGATGCTGCGATTGCCGGCTGCCGAAGGCCCGAAGAATCCGCCGGCAAGCGATTGCGACTCACCAAAGAAAGGCGAGGATAACGTGCCATTCGGCGTTCCCAGGTTTTCATGGTTAAAGACGTTGGTCGCGTAAGCGCTGAGGGTCAGGTTATACCTGCGCGAGGTGGCCTGGTCCAAGCGGCCGGGTCCACCGCGGCTCCCGCTCAGGCCACCCGGGCCAATGCCACCCCCACCGTGCTGACCTCCTCCGCCACCTCCGGTTCTTGCAGCATGGCCGCCTTCCACCCTGGGGCCGATGCCGATGATCTTGCTAACCCGCATATTCAGGCTGACATTCGAAGGGCCGGTGCCAAGGCCAAAAGGGACGATCTTCTCGTTGGTGCCGAAGGGATTGGTGTCAAGACATCCATACCTGGTGACGGCCACGTCAGGGTCGCTGCAACTGGCGGCGAAGGTAGGCCGGGCATTGAACTGGTTGTTCCGGGTGAGATCGCTGCCGGTGGTGATGTTATAGGGCGTGCCGGAATTGTAGCCGACAAACGGAGTCAGCGCGACGCCCCAGGGCGCGGAGAAGTTGCCCAGGAGCACGAAGCGGTTGTGAACATCGAAACTCGTTCGCCCGTAGTCGAGCCCAGGATTTTGGGCGATGGAAGGCATGTAAGTGACGCCGTTGGTATCGGCCTTGGCGTTGTTGTACATGTAGAAGGTAAAGAAGCTGAACCGCGGATAACTGGCCCTGCCGGAAACGATGATTTGATTTTGCCGGTAGACGCCCCCAGACTGGTACTGCAGGTTGTTCTCCCCCGCAATGGGCAGCGGGGTGGAAGGATAGATGCCCAGGTCTGCCGTGGCAAACTCCGGAGCTCCGATGTTGTTGGTGAAGTATTCGTGCACACCGCGTCCGTAAAGATAGGTCACGTTCCCGGTGATCCTCTTGGCCAACTGCCGGTCGATACCTACGGCAGCCTGCATGTCGGTGGCGGCATGGAAATGCGGATCGATCGTGTAGAGGGTTTGTGCCGTGCTTGAGGCCCCTACCGCCGCCGGGGTCACGGGGAACGTCGGATCGGTGATGGTAGAGACCCTCTGGTTGATTCCATTGTGGTGAATGGCCTGGATCACATAGGGCGTGCCCGCGTTGGAACCGAAACTATTGGGCACACTGAACCGCTGGTAAAACCAGCCGTATCCTCCGCGCAGCACCGTCTTTGGCGGCTGCTTTCCGCCGCTGTGGCCCAGGGCGTAGGCAAACGACAGCCGCGGACCCCAATCACTTTTGTCACGGATCCGGTTTTGCGATTCCCAACGCAGTCCGTAGCTGAAGGTAAAGCGCTGGTTGACTTTCCAGTCGTCCTGGTAAAACAGGGCGGCATCGAACAGGATGGCGCGCGCCGTGTATTGATTGACTTGCGTTACCTGGTAGGTCTGCGGGGTTTTGTTCAGATAATCGGTCAACGATTGAAAGGTGTATTGGCCGTTCGTGCCGCCATTGGTGAAGTCCGCGTCACGATAAGCACGTAGACGGGCGCCAAAGTTCAACGAATGATTGCCCTCGGCCGCAGCGAAGTAGTTCTGTAATTCGTAAATGTCCTGGTTGTCACGGACGATTCCGCCGTTGTTACCGCCATCGGTAAAGGAGCCCTGCACGGCAATCGTGGGCGAATCGTTTTGCGCGATGTCCTGGTAACGAAACCGGCGGTACTGAAAACGGATGTCGTCGACGATCTTCTTGCTCAAAACCAAGCTGTCACTCGCCTGCAGCGTGTTCTCCATGCTTTGCGTGTTAGTGGCCTGTGCCGGCAGGGCCAATGGACCGACGCCGCCGTTGGTCGTTACTGCACGGTAGAAATCGTAACGAAGGGTCAAGGTATTCGCTTGCCCTAACTGCAGATCGAGCCGCGGACTAATGTCGATGCGCGAACTCGGATTGGGATAGGCCTCGTTCAGACGAGGGCCGGTCGGATCATCGGGATTGGCGGCATCGATGACACTCACGTTCTGCGTGTTGCGCCCGAAGGCGCTGACGTAATAGGAGGCGCCCTTGGAAAGAGGGCCACCCACGCTACCCTGCAGGTTATAGGCGTAGTAGGGCGGCTCCGCCGTTTGCAAAATCGGGTTCCGGGAGTTAAAGGAAGAGTCGTTGCCGCGTCCTTCGATCTGGCCGTGCAGCTTATCGGTTCCCGGCTTGGTGAGGATTTCTATTCGTCCATAACCAAGGCGATCAAACTCGGCGGAAAATGGGTTCTGATTGATGCGAATTTCACGGATGGAAGACTTCGGCGGGATCTGTCCCCCGGTAAACCCGTCAATATAGATCTCTCCTCCGTTCGGGCCAGCTGCCGGGCCGGCGAGCGCCTGAAGTTGGCTCTCCAGTTCATCGGGATCGTCGGAAAGGGCATCCAGATCTTTTCCCTTGAGCACCACAGCGTTGGCATTTTGATCTGGACTCGTGTCGACGGTGGGCGTGTCGGCCTCGACCTGCACCTGCTGCTGCTCCATCTGAATGTGCATGGCAATATTCATCGTTTTTGTCTGCCCGCCGGCGATGGTTACCGTGGACGTAAAGGGGGCAAAACCAGCCGTAGTTGCATTCACGGTGTAGGCGCCGGCAGCCAGACCCCGGACATGGTAAGAACCTGCGCCGTCAGAAACCGCGCTGGCGCTTTTTCCGGAGGCCGAGGTGACTGTGACCTGTGCCTGGGGGATAACCGCGCCTGTCGGATCCGAGACGCGGCCCTGCAGCGTGCCCGCGGTTTCTTGAGCGAGAACCACCTTGGGCAAGCCGAGGGCGCCCATTGAGACACTAATCACGATCAACATCAAGAGGTACTGTGTACGTTTCATCATTGTGCAAGCTGAAGCCGGCAGGCCTTCCTCTGCTGAGCGAGTGGCATCAGGCTCAGCGGGAGCCCCGGGCCGGGTCTAACGGAGGTCGAACGGCCTTATGAGATTGACGGGCCGACCTCGGCTTTAGTTTCCGGGCAGCGTTTCCGGCGGCCAAAGTTCCGTACTGCAGCGGGGCCCAGGCTGTGCTTCTATTTTGCGAAGAAACGGTAGCGAATCGTCCAATTTGCCGTTTGACCGGGCTGGACATTCACGTGAATGTAAGCTTCCGGGCAAATCGTCGTGCGGATCGACCAGAAATTCAACTGCGCGATGGGCGAGTTGGAGGTTTGCTCCACCCCTACCCCGGCGTTTCGATTCTCGACAGTGAAGTCGTAATCGCTAGAGCTGTTTGAATAACCTGTGAGGTAGCTGGTAACGGCCTGCCTTGGCTGCAATTCCTCCAAGTAGACAATGTCTTTGCCATCGATGCCGCCGCGCGGCCCCAGGGGCCGTTTCGCCTGTGGCTCGAACGGAAAATGAACGGCCATGCCAGGACCGGTGGGAGCGCCATCGAGCATGAAGAAGTCATGATCGTAGACTTCTGTATCGATGGCTTTGGTGCCCGTATTCTTGATGTGGTGTTCGAGGATGAGCACTGGTTCGTGCTTATCGAGCTTCAGCGTCTTCTGGTAGACATAAGCGAAGCCTAGCGGTGAGCGAAGAGTTTGGGTGAAGACGACTTCACTCTTCCTAGCGTGAACTGTCCATTTGCCTCCATCCACGATTGGATAAGGAAAACTAAACTTGTAGGGTGAATCATCGACTTTGCGCAGCACGCCAACTCCCGGTTTTAGGAAAAGACCACCAGGCTTCGCTTCGTCGTAATTGATGGAGCTGAGACCATCGCTCGATCGGAACTCCTCTACCGGCCCGGTGATCGAATCGTTTATCAGTGGATCGTAACGATTGAACCAGACGCCGAAATAGGTATGACCTTTGAACGTGAGGCAAGGAACTACGCCCGACCAATCAAAACGGGTCGAGCGGTAGTAGCCCTTGACAGGATCGGGCAGATACACCACTGCCTGGATGGGTCCGTTCGAAACGACAGCTTTGGGGAAGTCGCTCTTGATAGAAGAGGAGCAAGGCGAGGAAGCATCCGTGGCCGGAGTGCCGTTCTGAGCAGCCTGGGCTGTCGCGGCGGGTACAGCAATCGCGGAAAGAAGCAGGGTAGCCACAACAAGAACCGGTGCGTTATGTGCTTGCAATGCAGTCATCCTTCAAACCTAACTTCGGGGAATCAAGGCCACGAACTTCTAAGGGAGCGCAAACGCAATGTATACGCCACCTGACGGCTTTTTGCTCGTTTGGCCGCCGCTGGCGGCAATCACTACATACTGTTTCCCATTCGCCATATAGGTCGCGGGAGTGGCCAGACCGGGAAAAGGCAATTCCGTTTCCCAGAGCAGTTTTCCGGTTCGGTTGTCGTAAGCGTGGAATTTTTGGTCGAAAACCGTGGCCCCGATAAAGAGGAGACCTCCCGCGGTCACGACCGGTCCACCGTAGTTGTCCGATCCGGTGTTCCCCATGCCCTTGGCCACCAGTTCCGGGTATTCGCCGAAGGGATCTTCCACAGATACTTGCCGGTATTCATGTCGATGGCGCTGAGAGTGCCCCAGGGGGGCGCGGTTGCCGGATAATTCTCTGGATCAAGAAAGCGACGAAAGGCAATCGTCTTATAGGGCATGTCGTTCTTTGCAGCGCTGTCGCTTGGGGCCGCGGCAACCGGGGCAGCGCCTGCCTGGGCGCCGGCCGGAGGGCGCCGGGACTGTTGTTGCGGAGCCCTGGTCAGGTAGTGCACCACAGCCTCGACTTCCTCGTCACTCAGGCTGTTGAAGGGAGGCATGCGGCCTTTTCCCCCACGGATGGTGGTTGCGATCTCCTGATCGGTGAGGATTCCCTCGATGCCACGCAACGCAGGAACGGAGGGAGGAGAGCCGGCACGATTGATGCCGTGGCACATGCTGCATTGGTTCTGGTAGACCTTTTCACCCAGGCTGCCCGGGGGAGGAGGCACCGTCAGGCCGACCAGCCATGCAGTGTCATTAGCGTTGACGTAAAAGACTCCGGTGGTGGGGTCCACGGCGGGTCCACCCCATTCACCACCCCCGGCAAAGCCGGGCATGTCGATGGTGAGTTTGTCTACGCTGGGAGGAATGAACTGACCGCCGCCGATGAATGTCCTGAATTGCTTCACTGCCCATGCATGCGCTTCGGGCGTCCGGTTGGTCAGAGTATCTTCGGTGACGCTCTGCTGGGTGTACGGCTCGGGTGCGGTGGGCAGCCATTGCGTGGGCGAAGTGACTTCGCCAGGGACATGACTGGCAGGATAGGCCGACTCCTTGAGAGGGAAAAGCGGCTTGCCGTTGGTGCGGTCGAGGAGGAAGACGAAACCGGACTTGGTGGTTTGGGCAATGGCATCGACCGGCTTGCCGTTACGCGTGACCGTCAACAGCGCCGGCGGCGCGGGGAAGTCCCGGTCCCAAAGGTCGTGGTGCACACCTTGGAAGTACCAGATGCGTTTGCCGGTTTCGGCGTCGAGTGCTACCAATGAATCGGCAAAGAGATCGTTGCCCACACGATCGCCACCGTAGAAATCGAAGACGGCGGAGCCGGTCGGCACGTACACGATGCCACGCCTGGTGTCGACGGTCATGCCTGCCCAATTGTTGGCGGCGCCGGCATTTTTCCAGGCGTCTTTGGGCCAGGTGTCATAGCCAAACTCGCCCGGATGGGGGATGGTGTGAAAGGTCCAGCGGAGAGCCCCGGTGCGCACATCGAAGGCGCGAATATCCCCCGGGGGCGCAGGATGGGTTTCAGGATTTTCTCCGCCCACAATGATCAGATCTTTATAGACGGTTCCAGGCGTGGTTAGCGAGACGGACTGCTCCTGGTAGGGTTCGCGTAGGCCTTTGCGTAGATCGATAGATCCATTCTCGCCGAAGCTGGGAATTTCCTTGCCGGTGGCCGCGTCCAAGGCAAAGAGAAAGTTTCGCAGAGGGGCAAAAATGCGGCTCTCGTGACCGTCGGTCCAGTAGGAAACACCGCGCGATCGGGCAAAGCCAGGGACTTTCGCGTTCCACTTCCAAAGCAGTTTGCCCGACGCCGCATCCAGCGCAGTGACTCCATGCGATGGGGTGCAGGTGTAAAGAACGTTACCTACAACGATGGGCTGCGATTCCAGATCTCCGCCCTGCTCCCCGGTGTCGTACTTCCACGCTATGACCAGATCTTTCACGTTGCTGCGATTGATCTGCGCCAGGCTGGAGTAGTGATCCTGCGCATCCTGGCCACCGTAGACCGGCCAGTCAGCCTGTTGCGCGGACGCTGCTGCCGCAGCGTGTGCCGTGAATAAACCAGCTATGCAAAAAAGGATCGCCCGTATTCTGCTCATGCTAAGGAAGCTCTGATTAAGTACATAGAACATACCTCGGGGGTCAACAGGCTGCGGAAAAAGTCGGAGTTGAGGATGGAAATGCATCCCTCGGCGGCTAAAGCCGGGCCTTTTTTCAAGCTCTTACGTACGGGCTGAAAGCCCGTACCTGATACAAAGCCAAGTTTTTTCAGCACCCTGTAAAGCCCACTGTCTCGATCTTCGTGGATGTCAGGGCTAAAAGCCCTGACCTACCCAACGGGATTGCGCAGATGGGCTAAAGCTTTGGAAAGACGCGTTTTGTGCAGCCCAGCCAGCCGGACCACCGAGGGACGGCTACCCATTGCACGCGTCAGGCCCCGGCCTCAGCTTGAGCGCGATTCTTCAGTGCCTTCATGTATGCGAAACCGTAGGCTTGCTCAGGATAATGTCCGCCGACAACCGTCGGGGTGTGGTCAAGGATCACAATGCCGTCAAACTTGACCTCCACCAGCGCAGTCATGATCTTGGACATGTCGTTGTATCCGTTGTCCATGAAGGTCTCGATGAAGTGCGGCAGGGGCGCGCTCACATTGCGGAAGTGGATTTTCCAGATCTTCTCCGGACCGAAATAACGGATCATCTCCGCCGGGTCCTTATGCATGAGCGCAGGACCACCTTCGTGCCAGCACCCGCAACACAAACAGATGCCAACGTTAGGACTGTTGGCGATCTCCATTGCGCGCTTGTAGCCTTCGAAATTGGCGAAGATGCAGCGCGGGACTCCAGCCAGTATGGGCTCCGGCGGATCGTCGGGGTGGATGCCGATGCGGACGCTGTTCTCTTCAGCCACCGGCGCCACCTGCTTGATGAAGTAGGTGTAGTTCTCCCAGATCTCTTCTTTGGAGAACACACGGCCGTGAGAGAGCGGCTCGTAGAACTTCTTGCCTCCCCAAATGCCTACTTTGTTGGGGCTCGCCATGTCGAACTCTCGGGCAGAGGCGCCACGGATGGTGGCTCGGCCGCTGTTCCAGATGCCGTTGCCCATGTGGGCGTAGGTGGTGTAGTAAATACCGGCCTGGCCCAAGTTGCGAAGGTATTGCTTGTATTCTTCAATCTTCTCGTCGCGGCCAGGAAGATTAAGCGTGACCTCGGGCATGTTATGCACATCTGAGTTGCCGATGTTCCAAACGGTGATGCCGGCATCCGCAAAACGCTTCTTGATTTGCAGGAAACCTTCCGCAGTCCTCAGGTCGGGGGTGGACCCCACGCTGACGTATTCGGCGCCCATCTGCTGCAGGAAGAGTAGATCGTCATCGGTAGGCTTGGCCCCGGTTTGGGCGCACAACTTGATGCCCGGAGCGCTCTTGTGCACCGTCGCCGAGGCGGTGCGCGTCAACGAAAGCATGCCGGCGGCGCTGAGCGCGCCGCCGACAGCCAGCTTGACGAATTCTCTTCGGTCGGGAGCAAATGCAGTACCGGCTATGTCTGAAGCTTTCTGGCCCGTTTCCTTATTTCCCATGTCACCTGTCCTTAAAAGGAGAGCCGCAGCGCAAATTGAACTACGCGCGGAAGATTGAGTTGACTGCTGACCACGCCGAACTGGGCATTCGAGCTGCTGCAACAGACAGTGCTCGGTTGGCCGAACTGCACCCGATTAAAAAGGTTAAAGGCTTCGGCACGAAACTGCAAATGGACCTGCTCGGTGATGGCCGTGCCTTTGTAGAGCGCGGCATCCCAGTTCGCGATGCCTTGGGTCCGCAACTGCGGATCGGTTCGGGGCTCATTGCCGAAGCCGTAATTGGACGGCTGGGTGAAGCAACTGGTGTTAAACCAGCCGTGCTCCCTGGCAACAGCGTTCCCCGAAACTGTTTTGTTGCAGCCCGCAGTCACATTGGGCCGCGGCGTGCCGGCGCCAAACTGTTGGCTGATGTAGGTTGGCTGGGCGGTGAATATCAGGGGAAAACCGAGCGCATAAGTGGTGATGCCGTCAACGCCCCACCCGGAGACGACCTTGTCTACGATTCCTGCTTGATTGCCGAGAAATCGCTTGCCTTTGCCGACGGGAAGATCCAACACATACGCGCCCACAAAGCGGTGGGGAACGTTGTAGCTGAGCGTGGCATACTCGGCTTGCAGATTATTCCAGTCCTGCACCTCCCCAGGTTGTACGGCTTCCTGGAAGCCGGTCTGCGTGTCAGCGGTGCCAAAGTCTCTCGCCCAGGTATAGGTCGCCAGCACCGTGCCGCCTTGGGCAAGCCGCTTTTCCACCTTGGTTTGCAGCGCATTGTAGTTGGAACCGGCCGAGGTATTAGCTGCATTCGATAAGTTGAAGTATTGGGGATAGGGTCTCAAGAGCTGACCCGCAGGAATGGTTGGGCCCGCCAGGTTGCCGCTAGATATCAACCCATAAAACGGGTTGTGGACCGGGTTCAGCAGAGCTGAGCCGAGGGAAAGATCCTGATCGGGAATCTGGTCCAGTCCCTGGCCATTGTCATTGAGACCCGCCGGCAGCTGCTGATGAACTCCATGGTTGCCGACATAGGCGATGTCGATCAACGTTTGGCTACCGAGATCCTTTTCGATATCCAAATTCCATTGCTCCGCATAGGTCGAAGGCTCTTTAGGCATATTGGTGGTTACGGTTTGCCCTTGGATCACACTGAGATAGTTGCTGCTCCTGCCGACCGGCTGTAAGACTCCGCCGGGAAAGGGATTGCTGAACGAATTGATAGGCGTGGTGGTGGGGTTGATGATGGTGAAAGCAAGGTTAACGGGGGCCTGGTAGGGCTGCGCATCCTGCTGCAAATTGGCTGTCGGCGCATAGAGGATGGCGAATCCGCTGCGGATGATAAAGCTGTTGGTCAGGCGATACGCCAGGCCGAGGCGCGGCGAAAACAAATCGTAGTGAGGCAGCAGGTTTGTGCGGTGTGGATAGGCCGGTGTATTCACGAGCTCAACATTACCTTGAAGGTTTAGGCCCGTCGGCCCAGCGAGAGGATTGGTCTCGTTGCCCAGGAAGACCGTCTGACGGTCATGCCTTTCCGTCCAATATCCTGGATATTCCCACCGTATGCCGCCGTTCAAGACCAGCCTGTTGGTGGCCTGGAAACTGTCGCCGATGTATACCCCCGCATAGTAAGTCACCGAGGCCGGGATAATCGCCAACTCCTGTTCGGTAGTCTGCGGAAGGCCCAGCAGGTAGGAGGCGAAAGGATTACCGGTAAAAGCGTTGGTAAAGCCGAACGCTTCCACATCAGTGGAGTTGGTTTGTCCGTAGTTGTTGGGCGCACGCCTGACTTCTCCGCCAAACCGGATGGTGTGCGGCCCCAGGATCTTGGTCTCGCTGCCTGAGATGGCATAGTTTTCTTCGGTTACGAAGATCTGTTGACCGCTGCCGCCGTTGACGGAGAGTCCAGAGACCGCGACCCGGGGAATGACCGGGCCGCAACAACTGGCTCCCAGTTGAGCTATGGTTGCCGCCGGCCAGCCGGTAAACGCGAGGTTAAAAGGAATACCGGTAGCGCCGGTAAAACTACTGTCGCGAAAATAGGAAAGGCGAAAATCGAGAATGGTCGTTGGGCTGGCCGTATAACTGTCGCCCAGCACGAATTGCTGAACCGCATTATGCCCGGTGGAAGGATTGGGCAGGTAACCGTAGGGCAACGCGCTAGGACTCAGTGCATAGTGGTATGTATAACGGCCGAAAATGCGCTGCTTTTCACTCGCATCCCAGTCGAGCCGCGCGATGTACTGATTTAACTTCGGTTTGGTCGTGGCATTCACGCTGTAGTTGTTGATGGTGCCCGGCGCATTCGGCGGAGCCCACCACTGGAACATGGCCGCCGATGTGGGATTGATACGGTTGGCGGGAATGATGTTACCGGGAAAGGTGACCCCCGGCGGATTGGGCACGAAGACCCCAGTGGCGTTGAATTGTCCCGGATCCGTTACCGGGGTGGAGCTGGTGATTACACCCGCCTCCTCCGCTGCTGTGGGTACGGAATAGGTGGAGGTGGAACCAATCGCGGCGCGAATTCCTTCATAGGTTCCAAAGAAAAATAACTTGTCTTTCTTGATGGGACCGCCGACTGCTCCGCCGAACTGGTTTTGGATAAGGACAGGACGTTTCAAGTGCGCCTGATCGGAAAAGAAGGTATTGGCGTTGAGTACGGTGTTGCGGAGAAACTCCCAGGCGCTGCCGTGGAAACCGTTGGTCCCGCTCTTGGTGATCATGGTGACGACGCCGTTCGTGGTGCCACCAAATTCGGGCCCAATCGCGTTGGCTTCAATGCGGAACTCCTGTATGGAGTCCTGCGACGGTATGTAGGAGATGGCGTTGATGTAGCCGTTGTTGATGGGAGCACCATCAATGAATTGAGCTCCCGTGTTTGGGATGCCTCCGGAGATTTGATAGTTCCCGGTAGAAAATCCGTTGCCGTTCATTCCCGAAACGGCGTTGCTCGCCTGGGTTCCACCTTGGGGGACCACTCCCGGAGAGAGCGAAAGGAGATTGAAAACATTCCGGCCGTTCAAGGGCAGCTCGGTCACCGCTCGGCCCGCGACCACCTGGCCGACGGTGGCCTGCTGGGTTTCCAGCAAGGGAGCCTGCGAAGTGACCTCTACTGTTTCGCTTACGTTTCCCAGCTGGAGGGCGGCGTCGACGCGGGTGGAACCCTGTACCTGTACCACGACATTGCTTCGGACGAAGCGCTTGAAACCGGCGTTTTGGACGTCGACTCTGTAATTGCCCGGTATCAGGTTGACAAACTGGTAGTCACCGCTTCCGTTGGTGGTGTCGGTGCGGCGGTCGCCAGTGTCAACGTTGGTTAACGTCACGGCCGCTCCGGTAACAACCGCGCCGGTATTGTCGGTAACGGCGCCGACCACCGATCCAGAGGTTTGTTGTGCCTTGAGCGGCGCGCTGCTTATTACGAGAATACAAACCATGATCGCCAACCAGCGGGCGGGCGAATTCCTGACAGCTGAGATCTGAATCGAATCCATTGAAGCCTCCAAGCCGTGCGGTGATTACGGGAAAGCTTGGCCGCAATGACGTTTTGAGCGGACCAGATACATAGCTTTCCCGACTGAATCAATTGACTTGTCTTTGATCAGTATTTGTTACCTAAGGTGCTGATAACTTCGACGCTGCACACACTATTCCCGCCGTGACGCGCTTGTCAAGCGTTTACCAATATGTGGGATCGGCATTTCAAGATGCAGACTCAAAGCCTCCACGGGCGGAACTGTGAGCCTCGTTTCCGCTGGGCAGAGCCGTATTGCATATGGTCGAATGCTAGAATTATTAAGCGAGTTTCGTTACACTGTGTAAGTTCCCTATTGAACTAATAAGGAGCTTGTTGGCATTCGATTTTCAGGACTGACATAGGAGCACCGGCGATGAATTCACAATTCTCTCGAAGAAACGTTCTCAAAGGTTTGGCGGCCGCCGCGTTGGCCCCCGCTCTCTCCCAAGGCTGGGCGCAGGCCCAGATGGGCGAAGGAAAATGGTGGCTCGGGACAGGCATGCCGCAGGAGGGACCAGATACGCCAAAGTTAGCGACTGCCATTTCTCTGCGCAATGGCGTGACCGATCATGATATTCGGGGAGTCGTCCAGCTGGGTGTTTATCACGTTCTTTCCGGTGGTCCGGCGATCCCGTGGACGGTGGAAGAACTGCAGCCGAACGTGGACAAGCTGAAGGCGGGCGGCGTTACCCTCGGCAACCTGATGATCGATGGCTTTACCAATACACTTTACGGGCGGCCTGGCCGGGACGAGGAGATCGAAAAAGTTAAACAGTCGATCCAGGCCGCGGGAAAAGTGGGCATCCCTGTCGTGGAATACAACTTCTACGCGCATCGCGCTATGGAGGGTTATTTTGAGCAGACGGGTCGAGGGGGCGCCGGACTCACGGGGATGGACTATGACCGTATGAAAGGCCTGCCGCCACTTCCGGCGCAAGGAGCCAACACCCTCGACCAGATGTGGAGCAACATTACTTACTTCCTGAAGGCGGTTGTTCCTGTCGCGGAGAAGGCGAATGTTCGTTTGGCTCTCCATCCGAACGACCCGCCCGTTCCGCTGAGCCGTGGATCGCAGCAGATCATGGGGACGGTCGCGGGCTGGAAACACCTGATCGAAATCGTAAACAGTCCGTCGAACGGGATTACGTTCGACTGCGGAGTTACACGGGAGATGGGCGAGGACCCGGTTGCCGTTTGCCATTACTTCGGGTCTAGAGATCGTATCAATCACATGCATTACCGCAACCCGCATGTCATGAAGCCTTACGTGAAGTACGACGAAGGATTTATCGACGAGGGCGACGTTAACATGCTGGCGGTAATGAGAGAGTTGCTGCGGGTGAAATATACGCGCGAGATCTATCCGGAACATCCGCGGGCACTGGACTACGATCGCGAACGAGGACCGATCCGGGGGTATCCGGGAGGCGGCGGATATGCAGGGAACCTTTATGACATCGCCTATGCCAAGGCGATGCTACAGGCCGCGCTGATACTGGAGAAGAAGAGTTAGTAAGGGCACAGAGGCGACATCTAGTGTTTCACGTAATCTCGCCATGCAGGTAAACCCAGATTCGGCAGACTGGTAGCCTGCATCGCTGCGCGGGCAATGGCGCGAGCCATTACGACCGCGGCGATGGCGCCAATCGCACTCTCATCCGCTTCCACTTTCGTTGTTCCGGTGGATAAGGCAAACACCGTATCACCGTCGTACATCGTGTGTACCGGATTGATCGCCCGAGCGTAGCCGTCGTGCGTCATCTGCGCGATCTTCTTCATCTGCGTCTTCGTGAAGCGCGCGTTTGTCGCGACCACGCCGATGGTGGTGTTCGCTCCTGGGGAGTGCACCACCCTGTACCCACCGAGGATTTGCGCCATGGCATCGCGAAATCCCTTTCCGTCTTCTCTGCGCGCCCCGGCTATGATTTGTTGTGTCGAGGGGTTGCGCACATCGCCTACGGCATTCACCGCGACCATGGCGGCGACCACGATCCCCGTGTCACCGATCTTCACGCTCGATGTGCCCAGGCCCGATTTCATGCTGAACTTGGGACCGAACATTTTACCGACCGTCGCTCCAGCTCCGGCGCCGACGCAACCCTCTTCCACCGGCCCGGAAGTCGCCGCTACACATGCCTTGTAGCCTGACTCCGCATTGGGGCGAACACTAAAACCGCCAACACCCAGATCCATGAGAATGGCAGCAGGCACAATCGGCACCACTCCCAGCGAACCAATCGCGTAGCCCATCTTGTGCTCTTCGAGATAGCGCATCACTCCCGTCGCCGTATCCAGCCCATAGGCGCTTCCGCCGGACAGGACAATGGCATTCACCGTCTCGACCGCGTTGATCGGATCCAGCAGGTCGGTTTCGCGGCTGCCGGGAGCCGAACCGCGCACATCCACACCTGCCACAGTGCCGTTATCGCACAGCACCACGGTGCAGCCCGTAGGGCGCTCCGTCAGCGTGCAATGCCCAACCTTCAGGCCCCCAACGTCGGTGATGGAGCCGCCGGGAATCTCCGGCTCGGGGGCGCCTTCCGCGAATGCGTTGCCAAAGCCAAACCCGGGGATGACGGCGGTCAGCGGAAGCCCCAGAAGGGCGCGATTCAACTCACGACGCTTCATTCCTCACCTCGTGCTTAGAACAGATTTCGTAACGCCGGCGCGCCCAGGAGACAGGATACGGAAACTCAACATCACTATAGCCGCCGCAAGTATCCCAATCGCCTCAGGAGATAACAGCCACCAGCCGCGATTTTGCGTCACGCGCATGGCAGCCAGCATGGCAACGATGGCGGTAAAGATGCCAGCCAGTGCGGCGCTCGAGAGCACGCGCCGTGAATAGAGTCCGGCGATGACCGGAACGAAGAGGGAGACGGAGAGAAGTCCGTAGAAGATCTCGACCGCCGCGAGGATGGTGCTCAGCTGGATGGCGAGGAAGATTCCGGCGACTCCGGCAATGACAGACGCGAGGCGGTTGGCGGTCAAAAGGCGGCGCTCGGAGACGGTAGGGTTCAGGAATGTTTTGTAGAGATCGATGGCGAGGGACGTGGAGAGCATGAAGAGAATGGCTCCGGTCGCGCTGAGCTCGGCGGAGAAGATAGAGGCCATTGCCCACATACCGAGCCAGGTAGGGAGAAGCATCTTCATGGCGGCGGGGAGCGCGAGGTCAGAGGATGCGAGATGCGGGGCCGCGACGAAGACGCAAAGTCCGAGGATGGCAGGAACGAAGGCGAAGAGGATCTGGGCGATGGCGTTGAGGGTAATGCCCATGCGCACGGCTTTTACGTCGCGCGCGCCGTAGAGCTTCTGCACCAGGCCGGGAGAGATGATAAAGGACGGCGTGAGAATGGTGATGTAGCCGAGGATTTGTTTGAGTCCGACTCCGGTGAGGCTGAGCATGAAGCCCTTGCCGGGCTGCGCAGCGACGGCGGCAGAGACGTGGCTCCAGCCGCCGAGTGCGTGAAGCGCAAAGGGCACGGCAAGGCAAAGGCCAGACATGGTGACAATCAGTTCGAAGATGTTGACGAAGGCGGAGGAGACGAGGCCGCCCGCCGTGCAGTAGACGATGGCGACCACGCCGCCGACGAGGCAGCCGATCCACTTGGATGTTCCGACGGATACCCTGAGGATGGTCGAGATAGCGATGAGCTGCGCGGCCAACAAGGCAAGCGTTCCCACCCAGAGGAGCACGGCGATGACGGCCTTGACAGCTTTGTTGTAGCGGAACTCGAGGTAATCGCCCAGAGTGCTGAGATTGTGTTGCTTGGCGATGGTCCAGATGCGCGGGCCGACAAACTGCGCCAGGAAGAAGCCGCCGATGGCGGCGGAGCCGACCCACCACCAGGCAGAGAGGCCGTAGCGGAAACCGAGCCCGGTGGCGTTGACGGTGGAACCGGCTCCGATGTTTGCCGCGAGAAACGTCGTGAAGAGCATGGCCGGGCCGAAGCTGCGGCCCGCGACCAGGAAATCGGATGACGTCTTCACGCGGCGGCTGATCCACAGTCCCAGAGCCATCAGAAAGATGGAGTAAACGATCAGCGCGGCGAGGTAGAGATTCATAGGCGCGGCTATTCGGTTCCAAGAAGCCGAAGCGCGGTGAGCGCCATGACCTTGGCCGAGGCGATGACATCTTCGATGAGAACATACTCATTGGGGAGATGCGCCTGATCGAGAATGCCGGGACCGTAGGCGATGCACTGGCGCACGTTGCCCACCCTCTCCACGTGCTTCTGGTCATAGGTGCCTGGGCTGGCGCTGAGCTTCGGCGGCCTGCCAAGAACCCGTTCCCCACTTTCAGAGATTGTAGTCACCAGTTCGCACGCCGGGTCGGTCTGCACCGGCTGCACGATCATGAGGTCTTCCATGTTGTATTTGAAGTCGGGATTCTTCTCGCGGAGCTGTTCGAGAAGAGCTTGTACTTCCCCGCGCACATCGTCGAAGTTCTCTTCGGCCAGAAATCGGCGATCGAAAATCGCGCCCGACCGATCGACGACACACGGCGTCTGCATACCATCTTCAGGCTGCCCGCCAAACACCGAGTTTACGTTGATACTGGCATATCGCGAACCCGGCGGCTCCACAGGAACGGAGGTTTTACGCCTGGCCAGAGAAGGCTTCAGCTGGTGGTTGACGCGGTAGAGAAAATCGACCAGATGATCCACCGCGCTGACGCCGAAATGGGGCATGCTGCCATGAGCAATTCGACCGTGCGTCGTCACCTTGAACCAATAAACGCCGCGGTGTCCGAGAAAAAGGCGATCGACATTCGTGGGCTCGGTGATGATGACGAAATCCGTCTTGTCGGCGCTGATCCATCCAAGCTTCGCCATATGGGCTACGCCGGCGAAGCCGCCGCTCTCCTCATCCACGCTGCCGCTCTGTTCTAGTGTCCCCTGGAAACGCACCCCGGCGCGGCGAATGGCTTCGACGGCAAAGATCGATGCGGCAATGCCCGCCTTCTGGTCGGAAGAGCCGCGTCCGTAAAGCTTTCCGTCCTGTATCTCTGCTCCAAACGGGTCCACCGTCCACCCGGCGCCGACGGGGACAACATCGAAATGTCCGTTGAAGTGTAAACAGGGACGCGCCCGGGGACCTTCCATCCTTCCCAGTACGTTCATGCGCGGATATTTTTCCGTGTGCTCGCGACAGCCCTCCGCCGGGATGTAGTGCGTCTGGTAACCGAGTTGCCCGAGCTTTGAGCCGATCAGTTTCGCGCCTGCAACATAGTTCTCACCCGGGGGGTTCACGGTGGGGATACGGATGAGTTCCTGTAAGAAGGCAATCATCTCCGAGCCGGCCTCTTCGACTCGCTTAAGAACTGAATCCTGAACGCTAAGAGAGGGGCTTTGTATGGTCATCAACTCTCCAGGGAACGCAAACCACGGAACGCAAACCAGGGAACGCAGGCCAGGGAACGCAGGCCTGACTAGCTAAAAGTTGATCTTGGCTGCAACCTGCAGGGATCGCGGACTACCCGCGGTGTTGTAGAGGCCGAAGGAAGAGTTGGCGAGGTTATTCCAGGTCTCGTATCCGGTGGCGGTGAGGAACGGTGTATTGAAGACGTTGAACGCGTCGGCGCGCAACTCAAGGTTCAAGGGGCCGGAGCCAAGAAAACCGCCTTCGAAAATACGCGTGTTCTTGGAAAGCGACCAGTCGTACGTGGGAAGGGGGTTCATGCGAAATGTATTGCGCCCGATTGTGCCGTTATTACCAACCAGGGTCTGCACGTATTTGAAGTTACTTGCGTTGGTATCGCCGGCAAGGCCACCGACACCCCGATCCTGAGGGACGGGGATCGTAGAGGGATTGCCGAACTTGAAGTCTTTGCCCCCGGGATTCAACGTGGCACGCGTGTTGTCGCTGCCTGTGGTCTGCACCAGGTTGCCGTCGAGGTTCACGTCAGAGATGGAAAGCTGTGTTCCTGTCGTAGGGTCGGGGAGGCCGGAGCGTGAGCCGGAATAGAGGGTTGCCGGAATGCCCGTCTGATAAGCGGTCACCGTGGAGAAGACCCAGCCGCCCAGCAGATGGCCGGCGAAGCCACTTTGGGTGGTGTACCAAGGCACATTCCAGACCGTGGTGAGCACAAAGCGGTGGGCGATGTCGAAGTCGGAGGGACCGTACTCCAGCCTGTGCAGCGCGGCACTCTGCCCTTGGGGATAGCTTTCTTCATTGCTGATCTGGGCCAGATTGTAGTCGGAATCGTCGTCCAGGGATTTGGCTAAGGTAAAGGAGGCCTGAGCCTGCAGTCCGTAGAAGGCGTTCTGCTTCAGTTGCAAAGCGAGCCCGTTGTAATTGGAGCCGCCGGTGGCAGCGAGCTGATCGACCTGGTCGAAGCGGGGATCGATGCGATTGTTCCCTGGACCGTATTCGCTATTCGCGGTGACGGTGCAGGGGCCGGGAGCAGAAGGCACTCCGATGCAGGCCTGTTCTTGTGCGAGCGTTTGGGGAGCAACAAGGGTCGTCGCCACGGAGTTGATTGGTCCAAGATCGGTGAGCTTTCTGCTAACGCTGCCGAAGTAATCGGCGCTTACGGCTGTGTTGTTGCCGAGCTGGTATTGGAGTCCTAACGTGTAGTTCTGGGTGTATGGATTGGAAAACTGCCTGGTCACTGAAGTGATGCTGCCGAAGTTGGTCAGCGATCCGAAGGAGCCAAGCTGTGCCGTCGTCTGCGTATCAATGGGCGCCACGCCATTGACTATGTTGTCGAAGGTGTTGCCTCCGGTGAACTGCGTCGCGGCCAGGGAGACCGTGTAGTTGAGCGGCGGTCCGAAACGTGTATTCGCAAGCAGGGCGAAGTTCTGCGTATCGAAATAGATACCGTAGCCGCTTCGGACCAGCAGCTTGCTGTTTGCCGGGTTCCATACCAAGCCAAGCCGAGGGGAGACGTTGCTGTAGTTGCCTGCAATGCCGCAATTGCCGGTTCGAAATGCGCCGAGCGCGCCAGTTCCGGCCTGTCCGATGGCGACTCCCTGAAGCTTGGGGTCCAGCTCGGAGATGAGGCCGTGGACCTCGTTCAAGGCGCCCTGAATTTCGTAACGCACTCCGTAGTTGATGGTCAGGTTTGGTAGAGCCTTCCACTCGTCCTGAGCAAAGAAGCCGGGCAGCCACATGCGATAGCCTTCATACGTGGAGCCGAAGACACGCGACCACGACACGGGCTGCCCGGCGAGGTAGGCGGCGAGCGAGGTGAAGGCGAAGGTTCCGCGGACACCGCCGCTGGTGGTGCTGCTGGAGTTGTCCTGGATGTAGCGGACGTCGGCGCCAAATTTGAGCGAGTGACGGCCATGGACCCAGCTGAAAGTGTCGTTGACCTGATAGGTGTTGAAGAGACGCCCCTGAGGAAAGAACTCCGCTTCGCCGAAGCTGTAGTAGGCATTTAGAAAATCGATACGCGGAATGTCACTGGTGGCCTGCGAGTTGAACTGAGCGGAAGAGCGGCCATAGGCGATGCGCAGCTCATTCACTTTGCTGTCGCCAAATAGATAGGTATCCGTGATATTGACGCTGTGCGCGCCGGTGTCGAAGTCGGCTCCATAGCCGGGCAGGAAATTGATGGTTCCGGCATAGGGGAGAACCGCTGTGCCCTTGCTGAAGAGATAACGAACCGCAAGCGAATGGTTGGCAGAGAAATGCTGGTCGCCGCGGATGAGATAGAGGTAACTGTCATTCGGGGAGGTAGTCGTTTCGGTGATGTTGGCGCTGGCGGCGCCGGCGGGGGCATTGGGCGGCAGCGGCACATTCGCCTGGAACAATTTCAAGGCAAGCGGATCGGTCGCCCCAGCCAGCGCACTTGCCGTGGGAACGGGAAAGGTGAATGTGGAGCCTGCGCCGCGCGTACTTATCTTTTGAAATCCTGCAAAGAGGAACGTGCGGTCGCGCCAAAGCGGCGCCCCTGCGGATGCGCCGTAATTGTTTTGTTTGAGCGGCGTGGGTTTGCCGGTGGTATCGAAGTAAGCACGAGCGTTGAAGTAGTCGTTCTGGATGAAATCGTAAGCGGTGCCGTGCAGGTTATTGGTGCCGCTTCTGGTGACTTCGACAATGTTTGCGGCCTCGACGCCATACTCGGCGGGGAAGGCCCCGGTGATGACCTTGAATTCGGAAATCATATTGACTGGTGGTTGGGTGCCTAGCGCGATGCCGCCGAATTCCCAGTCGGTGATGTCGGTGTAGTCGAGCGAAGCCGCCGCGGCGCGCGCGCGACTGCCATATGGGGAGATGAAACCGGTCTGCGCGCCGCTCACGGCGACCAATGCGCCGCCCCCGGGGCTGTACACCGGCGTAACCCCTGGAGCCAACGTTACCAGATCAGACGGACTGCGGGTCGCCGTCGGCAGTTGGTCCAACTCAGCCGTGGATCGCGTCGTCTGCACCTCGGCGCCGGTTGTATTCAGGGCCGCGGCCGAGGAGTCCACGACAACGGTTGTACTCTCCGCACCTGCTTTGAGGGAGAAATTTTGCGGTACGGTTTGGCTGCTCGAGGCAGTGACGGTCGTGGTTGCTTGCTCAAAGCCGGGGGCGGCCAGAGTCAGGTCGTATTTTCCGGGCGCCAGCGCGGGAAAAACATAGTCCCCTACGGGGCCGGTTTTGTAGGTGCGAGTCTCACTTGTGTCCTGGCTCTTTAACGTCACGGTGACGCCGGGCACGACAGCGCCGGTTGCATCCGTGACCGTTCCTGTGATGGTTCCGGTGGTGTACTGACCCCAGGCGCTCATGGCAGGACCAGACGCGAGAACAGAGATAAGAAACACCGCAAGCCAATACGTAGAACGCATAGTTGCTCTCCGGATCTTGCAGTGTTGACTGCTTGACGACAAAAACTTTGCTGGGCCGGCGACCGGAACTAGACCTTCGCTAACAGGGGGCCTGTGGCGTACAGTGACAATAATTCAGTACGCTGCGAAAAAGGCGACATGAGAGCGGGTGACGGTCGGTTCGGTCGGTTCTATCGATTATGGAAGAGGGTTCGGAGCTTCTAAAGTAAGGAAACGACGCAGCAAACGGAGTAGACATTGTTCGATTATAAGAAACTTTTTGACCTTTCCGGGCGCAAGGCTATGGTGGTCGGTGCTGGAAGCGGCATCGGCGAGGCAGGCGCATTGGGACTGGGAGCGCACGGCGCGCATGTCATCTGTGCCGACCTGAATGCGGAAGCTGCTGCGCTGGTTGCGGACTCCATCCGTTCCGCGGGCGGCGCGGCCGAATCGAGAGCGCTCGATATCCGCGATGCCGCCGAAGTTATCCAAGCCATCGAGGATGCACCGGATCTCGACGTGCTGGTCAGCACACCCGCAATCAATGTGCGCAAGCCGCTGTTACAAATGAGCGAAGAAGAGTTTGATCGCGTTATCTCACTCAACCTGAAGGGGACATTTCGGCTCATCACTGCAGCCGGCCGAAATATGGCGAAGCGCGGCCGCGGCAGTATCATCGCCATGGCCAGCATCCGCGCTCTGGTCGTCGAACCCGGCCAGGGCGTCTACTCCGCCACCAAGGCTGGGGTGGTGCAGATGTGCCGCACGCTCGCGGCCGAACTTGGGCCCAGCGGCGTCCGCGTCAATGCCATCGGCCCGGGAGTGGTCGATACGCCACTTACTGCGCCCATTGCCGCGAATCGCGACTGGTATGACGCCTACGCCAAAAAGAGCGCACTCGGCCGATGGGCAAAACCGCATGAGATGGCAGGTCCTATCGTCTATCTGGCTTCTGACGCCGCTTCCTTTGTCACCGGAACGCTCACCCTCGTGGACGGCGGCTGGACCGCGGTGGACGGCCGCTTCACTCCGCCACTTTGAAGGATGCGGAAAACGGCTCGGTTTAGAGCCGTTATCCCGCTCAAGCCGAAAGAAGGCTTGAACCCGAATGTCCTATACGCTGCACGACCCAGGGCCGCGTCTGCGGCTTTCATCAAGTCTGGCACCGGCGAAGCCGACCTGCAGGGGGATGAAACGGGGAGTATTTTTCGCTTTGGGCCTTGTTTCTTGTTAGGAAAGCCGCATGAAGTTCTCTGAATCACCAAGGCCCCACAGGAAATTCGGGTTCTGGGGCACCCAACTTTCGTTGCCGGTGCAGTGCAAGACGATGAGGCCGACGCGATGGAAGTGACGCACTTCAAAGTGGAAGCCTTAAAGGTCGAAATCCACCCGAGCTGGAAGGCTGCCGGCGAAGCGGCAGCGCAGGCCGCAGCGCAAGCACTAAGGCAGTTACACCGTGACCGAGGCGGGATCGGCGTTATCTTTGCGACCGGAGCCTCGCAGCTGGAAACGCTGCACGCGTTGACTTCCATACCCGATCTGCCCTGGAGTCAAGTTCGTGGTTTCCATCTGGATGAGTACATCGGTATCGATCAAAATCATCCCGCTTCTTTCCGCCGGTATCTGCGCGAGAACCTGACCGAGCGCATACCCCTGGCAGAATTCTTCGAAATAGATGGAAGTTCTTTCGATCCCGATCGGGTGCGGCGAGACTATGTTCAGAAGCTGCGTGAGGCCGACCCACAGCTCTGCTTGCTGGGGATCGGCGAAAACGGCCATCTGGCATTCAACGATCCCCCCGAGGCAAACTTCGACGATCCTGAAGCGATGAAGGTAGTCACACTCGATACGGCTTGCCGCCAGCAGCAGCTGGCAGAAGGCTGGTTCAAGAAGCTTGAAGATGTTCCCGAGCGGGCCCTGACACTGACGATACCTACCGTGCTCAAAGTATCTAAACTGATTGTCTCCGTTCCCGGGCCCCGCAAAGCTCTGTGTGTGCGGCGCACGCTCGAAGAGCCTATCTCGACAGCTTGCCCGGCTACCATCCTCCGCACGCACCCGGACGCGACTTTATATCTGGATCAGGATTCCGCGTCGGCATTGAACGGCGTACTCATCTGATAACTAAGCTCGAAAGGCCCTACGGCAGGGGCCTCTTACAAGGATGGGCCGTAGTGGTACTCTCTGTCGGAAGAGGACGAGAGGATATAGCGGTAATGAAACTGTTGGCCAAGTTCAATCTCATACTACTCGTTGTGTTTGGAGCGGGCGGCATTCTGATCTGCGAGCTCGCCTACAGCTTCCTCATCAGCAATGCCCGCCGCGAGGTGCTTGCGCAAGCCCAGCTGATGTTGGCCAACGCCGGAGCCGTCCGCGACTACACGGACCAGGATCTGAAGCCGCTGCTGGAGCAGAATCCAAGGCATAAAGTGAGATTCCTTGCCGAGACCATTCCCTTTTTTGCGGCCACGACCACGTTCAACGAGGCGCGCAAAAGTTATCCGGACTATTCCTATAAGGAAGCCGCACTGAACCCCACGAATCCCGAAGATCGCGCCTCTGATTGGGAGGCCGACGTCATCGACGAACTACGCGATGATCCTAAGCGGCAGCAGGTTGTCGGCGACCGCGACACCCCCTCCGGCCGAACACTCTTTCTCGCCCGTCCCATTAAGGCGGACCCTCCATGTCTTGAGTGTCACAGCACTCCCTCTGCCGCACCCCGCGCTATGCTCTCGGTCTATGGTTCCTCCAATGGTTTCGGCTGGAAGCCAAACGAGATCATCGGCGCACAGATCATTTCGGTACCGATGTCGGTGCCCATCGCGATTGCAAACCAGGCTTTTCGCAGTCTCCTGGTGATGCTCATTCTCACGTTAGCGATCACAATTTGCGCCCTGGATGCCGGTGTCTACTGGTTCGTCATTCGTCCGCTGAGGGTCGTCTCTCAGAGCGGGGACCGCATCAGCAGGGGGGAAAAGAGCGTATCCCCGCTGGTGGTATCAGGAAAGGATGAGATTGCCAGCGTGACCGCATCTTTCAATCGCATGCAGGTAAGCCTCGCCAAGGCCGTCGCCATGCTGCAAGAGGAGTAAGGCCGTATGGTCCTTGAAGCCAGTGGCAGGTAAGTTATCGCCGGCAGGAAGCCAGGAACTTAGCCCGATCTGCGCTCGACTCAATCTCCTGCGCGAGCATGGCGCAAAGATCGGTTAAAGACGTGGAGCGCCTGGCAGCGCGCTTCACTACGACTTCAGCGATGGGGCCGATATACGCTGCAAGCTCCCGGCTGACCCGTTCGAGAGCGGCGCTTTCCATCGCCGGCCTGGCTACAGCAACAGACTTCTGCATCGAACCCGGTTCCAGGGAACGGGCCGCGTCCTCGGACGGATCGCCCTGGGGAAAGGCCCCCGCTTTGGGGGCTTCCAGGTAGGGCCGCAGCGCCCGGATCAGCGCCTGGACATCCGACTTCCAGCGTGCATGGGCTAACTCCACCGCATTTCTATAAGCCAGCTCCCGCAGGTCCTGGGGAAGCTGCTCGGGTTTTGGCATCTTTGCGCCTCGGACCAGGACGGGAACCACGGGGATGTCGCGCCGGAGCGCCGAAGCTATCTCCAGCCGCACAAAATCGCTCTCGTCATCCAGACGTCTCTGCCCCGCCGCATTCCTGGACTCCAGCCAGCCTTGACCCACGATCGCCAGCAACACGCTGCATTTGTGGATGCTCTCCTCAATGGCTTTTCTGAAATCACGCCCCGGCTGGATTGCATTCACATCCATGAAGACCGATTCTTCATGGAAGATCTCTACAAGATCATCGGCCAGGCGTCCGGCCTCTCCCTCCGAATCATCGCGGCGATAGCTGATGAAGATACTATGCAGAACGCATCTCCTTGAGGTTGGATCGGGCGGGGGACTTACCTTGGGTAACTCCCCTTGGTTGCGCTTGCCAACATCCCCATACGGGAACCTTAGTTGAGTTTACGCCGCGTGGGCCGGGCCGCGTAAGATACTTCCATCGCCAGCAGCGCTGAGGCTCACGAACGCCAAGGCCCGGTAGGGAAAGCCAGCACATGCCGATTCCAGTATGCTTCCTAGTCATGCCGTTCGGGAAAAAGCCTACGTATGCAGAGACAGGCACAATCCCGGGCGAGATTGATTTTGATGCGCTATGGGACAAGGTCCTCGATCCGCATGGAACAGTCCTGGCCCTGGCCGGCAGACGCATTGATCCTGAAGTCGGGGGCCAGGGCCGGTTTCCTCGCGAGAATGAAGCGTTGGTAGCGGCGCGCATCCGGAATGTGATGGTTTCCGCGACCGGCAGGGCCATTGTGTGTTCGTCCGCTTGCGGTGCGGATATTCTTGCCCTTGAAAGCGCGGGGCAACTTGGCCTGAGCCGTCGCGTGGTGCTGCCGTTTTCGCGCCGGCGATTTCGCGCAAGCTCGGTTGCGGATCGTGGTGAAGACTGGGGTCTTCGCTTTGACGGCATTCTCGAACAATTACCGGGTAAAGACATTGTGGAACTGGACTCCCAGAGCAGCGAGGATGAGGCCTATGCCGCAGTGAACTCCAGAATTCTGGACGAGGCCACGAGGTTAGCCTCGGCCACCGGCCGCCGCGCGCTTGCCGTGGTGGTTTGGGATGGATTCAGCCGTGGCGCGACTGACCTGACCGACGCATTCAGAAGACTTGCCGTAGAGAGAAATCTGGAAGCTATCTCCGTACTCACACTCTGAAGCATGGCTTGGGCCGCCGCGGGCGTTTGAGACATCGCGGCAGATCGTATTGCCCGTGTCCAAAGTTGGGAAATCCCGGCCGATGTGATCGATAGTTGTGCAAGTTGTGAAGATCCGGCACAGTCTCACCGATAACGGTTGCGTATCGGAATACGACGATGAAAAAGCCGGCGCGATCCGCGTTTCTCTGTGTGCCTTTGGTTGGAGTTGTTCTCTCCGCCGCGACTCTGCAGCGCATCCTGAACTGGCAATTGACCTCTTCGGACTGCTGCATAGCGGGCGTGCAGAATTTTTCCCGCCGGCTTCTCCTCCGCCGCAGGTCTTACCCTCAACGGCGAAGCCGAGGTTGCCGACGGTGCCTTGCAGCTGACGCAAGACGCTGCGTATGAGGCGAGCAGCGCGTATTTCTCTACGGCTGTGCCGGTAAACAAGTTCAGCACGGATTTCGATTTCAAGCTGAGCCGTGGAGACGGCGATGGATTTACCTTCGTGCTTCAGTCGGAAGGGCTGAATGCGATTGGTACGGGAGGAGAGTGTGAGTTGTTTCTTAAGACAGTATTAATTTCTTCTTATCCGTGGAAAACCCAAGAGGTGACAGGAACTATTTCTACGTCAAATCAAGGTCTTGACAGCGCTCCCTCCACTTGGCCGTTTGCCAAGAAAAAGGTCTATACTTTGTCCTTCAAACGAGGTGGGGATCATGCTGGATGGAAAAGGGAAATTGGTTCCGACAGGTAAGTCGGCGCCGTCACTCGACGTGCACTACAAAATCAGCCACGATGTTCCTGAGACGAACGCCCTACGCGGGTCAGCTGTAAGCCGGAAGAAGACCATTGTCCACATAATCTCTTGCGAGGATGGCCGGCCGGTGCCTCTGGGTGAGTTTGACTTAGTGGTTGGTAATGAAATTCTTCGATTGAAGCACGCCGGCAAGAGCGAGCCTCAGTGGTTTGTGCTCTCCTCAGAGTAGGTGCACGCTTCGCTTTCTTGCTCGTCTTAAAGTCGCGCTCGCCGGTCATCCTTGCCCTCCATCCTCCATGCAGCAAGGCTGCTTCCACTCACCTGCGTGTTGTCTGGGGAGCTGCTTGGAATTTCTCAAAATGCGCCTTTGCCAAATCAGGTTGTTTCAACTTCAGATAGACACTTGCCAGTAGAAAATGAATCTGGGCATCGCTGGTGCCGAACACTGGCAGAGTCAGGGCTCGTTCTCCTTCCAGTGCAGCATCTTTGAAATCTCCCTCGTGGTCCAATCCCTTTGCCAATTCATAGTGCGCATCGCGGGACTCGGCGTCTGCCTCAATGGCCCGTCGATCTTTTTCGATGCTGTCTTTGAACCTGCCCATCGAAAACAAGAATCTCCCATATGCAACGAGAATCGATGCGCTTTGCGGCGATTTCTCCGGTGAGAGATTCTCAGCCTGCTGGTAGAGCTCCAACGCTTTGGTCGCATCTCCCAGAGCTTCGTGCGTCATTGCAAGATAGAACACGGGCAGGGGACTTTTGGGAGAGAGCGTTTGGGCTGTCTGAAGCGGCGAGATCGCCAATTTGAAATCGTTTTGCATGTAGTAAAACAACCCGAGAAAGAACTGCGCCTCTTCGGATGTTGGATCGGCCGTAATGGCCGTGATAAGACAGCTCTTGGCAACATCCGGACGATGCGCAAAGACGGCCAGCCGGGCCTTGA
This sequence comes from uncultured Acidobacteriota bacterium, assembly GCA_963743375.1. Classification (GTDB taxonomy): domain Bacteria; phylum Acidobacteriota; class Terriglobia; order Terriglobales; family Acidobacteriaceae; genus JABDBE01. Next base: position 279,758 of record CAVUQA010000005.1, read on the forward strand.
GGACCAGGGCTGGAACCATGTACGGGCTCTCGTGCAGAGCTGTATCGACTTCGCTGACAGCCTCGGGAAATTTCCGTTGGGCAAAATCCTGTTTTGCGTTCTCGTAATGTTGCGCTGGGCCGACTGCGAGTTGGAGTGCGAGAAGCCAGATCATAGAAGCTTGCCCCCGGGCGCCAGAGAGTAGTACTTGCCGGCGCGCACATGTTCGAAGCGGTCGGTGCGCCCGATCGCCGCGGGCCATTGAACCTGAATCCAGTCGGCATATTCAGCCGGCCCCAGGCCCAACACATCGCGCGGATCACAGGAAGAGAGATAGCTTCCGCCGCCTCGCTTGAAAATGCCGTGCTCAACCCCGTTGGCCGACCAAGTGATCTTGGCGCCAACCGCGAGCCCGGTAAGATTCAGACCGATCCAATGATTCGCGTTGCGAACGATATTATGAAGGATCAGGGGAGCCTCGCCACTGATCCCGACAACCACATCGACACGTCCGTCATTATCGAGATCGCCGACGGCAAGTCCGCGGGCGGGATACGACTCTTTGAAGGCTGGACCACCCGCGGCACTGACGTTATCAAAGCCGTTGCCATTGTTGTGAAAGAGCAAGAGCGGTTCCCGATACTGCAGGCTGTTGTTGATCGATTCGATCAGATCGTCCGGGTGCCCATTGGCCAAAATCAAATCCGGCCGTCCATCCAGATCGAAATCGACAAAGCGACAGCCCCAGCCTGTATCCATCACCGTCGCCATGCCGATTCCCGTCGGTCCGGCTACATCCTGAAATGTATTGTCTCCGGAATTGCGGTACAAGGAATAGCGTTCGCGGCTGATGTTGGCGACAAAGAGATCTTGCCGCCCATCCCCATCGAAGTCGATCGCATCCACGCCCATGCCAGAGCGAGCCGCGCCATCCGCGCTATACGCCACTCCAGCCTGGAAACCAATTTCTTCAAACTTGCCGCCTCCCTTGTTCAAATACAGGAAGTTGGAAACGGAATCATTGGCGACAAACAGGTCCAGCAGGCCATCGTTGTTGATGTCTGTCGCGACAACGCCAAAGGCCTTCCCAAAATACTTTCCAATCCCGGAAGAGGCGCTTATGTCGGTAAAGGTTCCGTTGCCGTTGTTCTTATAGAGACGGCTCGGCCATGGTTCGTAGGTCTTGGGATAGCAATAATGGCGAACCCCGTTTGTGCTGCAATCACGTTCCAGCGACTTGTTGTATTTCACAAAGTGGCAGACAAACAGATCGAGCAGGCCATTGTTGTCGTAATCGAACCAGACGGCGCTGGTGAACAGGCCCGGCTCATCCAGGCCCGCAGCTTTGGTCACATCCGTAAAGGTTCCGTCATGGTTGTTGTGATAGAGAATCAGCCGCCCATAGGTTGTTACCAGAAGATCGGTCCATCCGTCTCCGTCGTAGTCGGCAGCCGCAACTCCGATGCCGAAATCTCTTCCCGCCACGCCTGCCTTTTCCGTCACATCGGTAAAGGTGCCGTCCCGGTTGTTGTGGTACAAAGCATTGCGCAGCGGCTTTGCGGGCTGAAAGAAATCCGCCGGACCGCTATTTGGAAAATACAGATCCATCCAACCGTCGTTGTCGTAGTCGAATATGGCGACTCCCGGGCCCATGGATTCGGGCAGGTAGCGGAGGGTCGAGAGTGCATTATCGTGCTTCCAGGTGATTCCCGTTTTCTGGGCTGTCCATGTCTCGAAATATTGCTCAGGAGGCTTCTCGGAATCAGTCCTGGCATCTGGGAGGAACTTCGCAATATCGGCAACGCTCGGGAGTTCAAAGTTCCTGCGCTTAGAGCTGCCAAGCCGGTTACAAAGTCACGTCGCGTAATTGCCAACTTCGTTCCTCCAAAAGATACAGCCGTCACACGGAGTCGTCTGGCCTGCGTCCGTTGCAAAGAATACGCCCTCGCAAGTTAACAGGCCAGATGAATTCATCTGGCCTGTTTGGTTGGAATTTCAGCTGAATTGGCGCTTAGAGCAGGAACCGCGAGATGCCGTGCCCAGCGAACGGCTGGTCACTACGGGTCGGGTGCACGTATGCGGGTTCCAGCTCTAAAACTGGATTCTAGCGACAAACTCGCCACTTCTCGGAGCATAGTTTCCGCCTGCGGCGGAGATGCCGTCCCCGAAGAAACCGAAGCCGTTGACAATGCTTCCGTCACTCCCATATTGAGGAGTCACGAAAGGATTTGTCGAATTCAGGCCGGAACCGTTGCCGGGAGTCTGGCCGGGATATGCCCAGCGGTTAAAGACGTTGAAGAAATCCGCGCGGAGCGAGAATCTTCACAGCCTCCTTGACCGTGAGGGCCTTGCCAACGCCCAACTGTTCGCTGGGATATCTCGGGCCACGGAAATCCGAGTAGTACGGCTTGGAAGTGGCGTAGGTCCCGGGGGCCGGGTTTGCCCACGCGGCGGCGTTGAGAAAGAACGTGGTGTAGGGGTTAACGTTGTGTTTGTTGAGACTATGCAAGAAGAGCGGCTGGCCCGGAACGCGATTCGCCCAAACGGTGTTGTTATTGACCGTAGCATTACCAAAAGTCACCGAGTCCAGGGTGCTCGTCGATCCAGGTGTTTGCATCACATAACCGTTCTGGTAATGGAAGATGCCGACCGGGCACCGGAGCCGGGCTCCCAATATTGGTCCCTCGGCCATCCCCTGATACAAAACACGAGGATCGCCGGTGGCAGGGCCCGTCGTCTCCCCCGTTCATTCCTTCCTTAACTTGCTGCAGCCAAGTCGTCTGCTCCTAATCACACGGGGGTCGAGAGCCGCGGTATCCCACGTCTGCCAAAACCGGGCAGACATGGGGCACCCGGCCTTCGTTGCCGGTCCAGGGCTTGGGGTCATGCTTCTTCCGCCCGCCGCGGGCGAGTCCGGCTGCTTGATGACAAAGTTTTCGCAGATTCAAAGCATCAATTGTCCGCCGTTCACCTCAATCGTTTCGCCCACCACATAACTGGCCGCATCCGAAGCAAGAAAAGCAATGACTTTGGCACACTCCGCCGGCGTGCCGATACGGCCAAGCGGAATGGCCTTAACGAAGTTATGCATCATCTCCGGCGTGGAGAAAGTTTCGTGAAGGGGTGTATCGATGACGCCGGGAGAAACGCAGTTGACACGAACACCGCATGGCGCCAGCTCCCTGGCAAGCGATTTGGTGAATGTCATGAGCCCTCCTTTTGCTGCGGCGTAAGGTCCCGCGCCGGGGCCACCGCCATTTCGCCCGGCAATGGAGCCGATATTGATAATCGCCCCGCTCCTGCGCCCGATCATGGAGGGAGCAACGGCCTGTGAACAAAGCACTGCGCTTTTCAGGTTGAGGTCCATCACCGCATCCCAGCGTTCTTCCGTGAGATTCAGAATCGGCAGCCGCTCTAAGAGGGAGCCCGCATTGTTGACGAGAATGTCAATCGGCCCAAGCGCGTTCACGGCTTGCGTAACCAGCAACCGGACGCCGGCGGCTCGCGCGACATCGGCCCGGCAGATAGTCGCTTCGCCACCGTTCGAGACGATCCGGTCGCGGACAAGCTCAGCCCCTTCCTGATTGCCGTGATATCCAATGGCAACGCGCGCTCCCAGCTCGGCAAAAAGAGCTGCGGTCGCGGCGCCTATGCCCGAGGAAGCACCGGTTACGAGCGCCACCTTGCCGGTTAAAGCCAGATAATTCCGCATTTCCGCGTCCTTTATCAACGAATGGATTTCGAACGATATCCGCCACCACCGGCCCTCGCGGCGGTTCCATGCGGCATGCTTCAGTTCTTCGCCGGGGGAAACGAGACGGCAACTGTCTTAATCTCATACGGTCCGGTCGGGATGACGACTTCATGGCCTTGCTGCTGGAGAGGCATCGGGCTTTGCCGCTTTTCCATCAGGTTCGTCTCCGCCGCACTGGCTGCAGCCTCGGGTAAGTGAAGCTTGACTTCGGTGGACTTACCTTCAAACTCATAGAACCGGAAGATCAAATCATCACTGTCTTCCGCTTTCTTCAAAGCAGTCACGATTACATTTGCCGGCTCGACTGCCGCGAAAGAATGAGTCATGGGCCACGAGCCCGCATGCGGTTGAGTCTCGACCGGGCGCAAAGGGTAGTTCAGTTCGTACCCCTGGCGCATGACGCCTCCGGTCTTCCAGTCGCCGCTGTGCGGATAGAGCGCATAGGTAAACTCGTGGAAGCCCTGGTCGGCAATGCGGCCATCGGGCGGAGGCATGCTGGGCGATCTGAGCAGCGATAACCGGAGGACATTTCCTTTTGCGTCATAACCATATTTGCTCGCGTTGAGCAGGCTGAGCCCCTCGCCGGCGTTGGAGATATCGCCCCAACGCTCGGCCGGAACTTCGAATTGCGCCCTTTCCGCGGGCGTATTCCGCGTAGTCGGCCGTTCGATCGTGCCATAGGGAATCTCAAAGGTGGCTTTGGTCGCCTGAACGTTCACCGGAAATCCCACCTTGAGCAGGATATGCGACTCGTGCCAGTTCACCCGCATATGAACATCAATGCGAGGCACGCCGGGATGCACAACAATCTCGCGCACGAGGTCGGAGTTCTGGAACTTATTGGTAATCCTCACCACGACACGTTCCGGACCGTTTTCCGCAACTTTGACTTCCTGCGGCTCCTTCAGGTCCCAGCTCTTTCCGTCAAAGGCAATCTCCCAGGCATCCTGTCTTGCGGGCAGGTCGACGAATGTCTGGAGCAGGTTGCCGCAGCCGCCGGGCGCGACTGTTTCCTGATTATCCGGCTTATTCACCAGGCTGGTCACACAGCCTGTCTTGGGGTCGATCTTCATCCGGAAGAACTCGTTCTCGATGGTGGCGCCGTTTACTTTGAGCGATGAAACGGCAGGCAGCGCATGAGTCACCGGGACTACATGGATGACTGCATAGCCCAGCGGCGGCACCCCCTTGACCATTACCTGAAGCCTGGTTTGCTGGGTTGCGCCATTGACGGAGAGTACCTGTGAAAGCAGCGGTTTTCCCGCCGCATCGGTTGCTTCGAGCCGGCGGCCTACGGGAGGAGTATGGACTTCCACGGTCACCGGCTCTGTCCGCTCCCAGGACAGCGGGTTGAATATGACAAAGGGAACGCCCGCACCCTGCGTGTCAATGTTTGCCGTAAGACGATCGAGGGAGTCGTCAAGGATCTTGCCACTCTCCAGGCTCGCTTCATTGAGATTGCGCAGAGCCTCGACATAATTGTTGCCCACGCCGGAGCCGGGCATGATGTCGTGGAAATCGTCGAACAGCAGTTTTTTCCATATCCCCTCGAACTGCGTATTGGAATAGGGGTGTTTCACGGTAAGAAACGACAGCGCTGCGAATTTTTCGGCGTCTTCCAGCTGTTCTTCGTTGTGCCGGATCTGCTTCTTGGTTTCCGATTGGGTGGTGTAACATCCGCGATGGTATTCCAGATAGAGCTCGTTGTTCCAGGTCGGCAGTTTCACGCTGCCGCTGTTGAGCGATTTCTCCACGTCGTCGAAAAAGCCGCGCGCCGTGCTGAACTCGGCTTTGGGAAAGACAGTCGAGGGGTTCTCAAGCCGCACAGCCTCGTCCAGCTCTTGACGCGTGGGACCGCCGCCATGGTCGCCCACCCCATACAGATGCATAATTTCGGGAAAATGGGTCGACGGCACATAGACGGCAATATCGTTGGCCAGGCCAACCGGTTCCGTGGTGCCATTGTAAGTATGCGGAAAGTAGGTCAGCACCTTACTGCCGTCCGGCGCTTGCCACCAGAACAGCTTGTAAGGAAACACCGTCGTGTCGTTCCATGAGATCTTCTGCGTGACGAAAGAATCAAAGCCCGATTTCTTGTAGATCTGCGGAAGTTGCCAGGTATACCCGAAAGAGTCCGGATTCCAGCCGATATCGGCCTGCCGCCCGAATTGTTGCTGGAAGAAGCGGTTGCCGACCAATATTTGCCGAACCAACGATTCGCCGTCGGGCATATTCAGATCGGGCTCTACCCACATCCCTCCAACCAGCTCCCATCTACCTTCCTTCACCCGTTTTTGTATCTCCTGGAATTGCGCGGGATACTTATCGTGAAGCCACTGGTAATCCTGCACGCTCGATTGGCTATAGACGAAGCCGGGGTACTCATTCATCAGCTGGAGAGCGGAAGCAAACGTATCGCGAACCACTTCCACGGTTTCGGTCCAGGGCCATAGCCATGCCATGTCGATGTGGGCGTTGCCAACCAGGCGCACAGTGAACTGCTTCATCCACGCATTGATCGGCTGCAGATCGTTCTGCGCCGTATCCAGGGAGCGCGTGAAAGCGGCTTGATCCTGCTTGTCGAGCGCCGCGAAATCAATATCTTTGACGGCCTTGTCCAGTTGTTGTTCGCGCTCTTTTCTGCCGTCCGGAAAGCCGGCCATGATCGCTTCAGCGGTTTGAATCTCGCTTCGCAAGAACCCCGGATCGGCTTGGCCCGGATAATCTACGAGGATCCTGGCGCCCAGGAATCTGCCGCGCTGCTCGTGGAAGGGAACCTTGATGGCGATCTGAAGCTTCCGGCCCGCCACCGCCTTGTTCGTGAGCAGAATGGGGTCGAGGGTACGGCCGTCTCCCTGCGCTACAAGGCCGCCATTCAGGAAGACGCGGCCGTCGGTCGAAAACCGCACTACCAGTTTCAACCTGGCGCCGCCGATATCCTTCCCCCCGACTGCCGGCGGGATTTCCACGGTCGTGCGATACCAGCCTTGCTCGGGACCAGGGCCCGCGTCATTGCCCCGGCGCTCCGAATAGGTCACCACCGCGGCTTTCCAACCGGAATCATCCAGGGAAGCATCTTCCCCATGGGGAATATCCGCGTCGTGAAACCGCCAGTCGTCCATCGGCAGCATCGTCATGGCTTGCAGGCGGGTCATTTGCGAGGGATATTGCTCCTGCCATAGCTGGGGTGGGTCTCCATGATGCTGTGCCTGCAAACCGATGCAGAAGAAGATGCCGCAAAGTGCGATCGTTGTAAAACGCCGTTGAACGTCCCCCATGGCGTGGTTCAACTCCTTCTCATGTGTAGATAGACATCTAAACTTGAGCCCGTAACTGCCTCGGCGGCCTTCGCTCTGTTCTATAGGTTCTGCACGCACCCGCATGATTCGCGGATATGAAATGTAGTCGAGAGAACAATTTCCTGATGTGGGAGCGCGTTCTTGGCGTGCATTCTTGTAAAGAGCAACTCCGCCGCGCGCCGGCCAAGTTCCGCCGCCGGCTGGCGAACCACGGTCAAGCTGGGCGTCAAAATTTCAGCCAATTCGAAATCGTCAAATGAAATAAGCGCGATATCGGTGCCGACACGCTTTCCCAGCTGACGGAGAACCCTCAGCACCAACATGGTGGTAATCCCATTTAATGTAAGGATCGCCTCCAGCTTTCCCGGCCCGCTCATCAGCAGTCCCCTGATGATCTCGGGCGTGAGGTCGGTTTCGTGCTCTACCAGGTAAGTTTCCTTCTTCCTGTGCGCGCGCTTCATCGTGCTTACGTAGCCGGCAACCCTCTCCGACCCGGTATAGAGGTGTGGGCGGGGCCCTATGGCAAGAATACGGCGGTAGCCATGCGACAGCAGGTGCTCGGTCGCTTCGCGCACAGCATCGCGGTTGGTCACGGTGATTCTGTCAATACCGCGGTTGTTGATAGGCCGGTCAAATGCAACGACAGGGATATTGGCGGCAAGAAAAGATTCAACCGTATTGTTTCTGCCATCGGCGGGAGCAATGATCAGGCCATCCACTTGGCGGCGGACTAGCGTCTCCAGTTCCTCCCGCTCCAGCGCTTCGTCCCCTCCGGAGCTGGTGAGCATAACAACATGGCCATTTCTCCTTGCCACTTGCTGAACCGCCTGCACGGCGGATGCACTAAATGGATCCGCAAGGTTGGGAACGACCATCCCGATGGCTGCCGATCGTCTGCCTTTCAGGCCGCGAGCCAGCTCATTTGGCCTGTACCCCAGCCTCGACATAACGGCGCGTACTTGCTTTGCCGTTGCCGGAGCAAGTCCCGGCGCGCCGTTCAGCACACGGGATGCTGTTTTCAGCGAAACATCCGCTTCGCGAGCTACATCGACAAGCGTCGGACCATTCGTCTTCTTAAGCATTGCTGCCTTTGCTTCTGTCGGGCGTTCCGGTCAACGCTCTGGCGCAAATCTATACCGCCTCCAAACTCATGCCCTACTAACACTCCGACATCGGCCTGCGCTTCTGCAGCTTGAAGAACGCAGCGACATTGCGCCGTGTGCCTGGGAATGAGTACAGCGGCGGGCGGGCAAGCAAGCACCTGTAGATACGCTGCAACTTGGCGGTAATTTAGACAACGTTGTCATCCGCATCGCAAGCACACGCTAATCCGTCGGCCTGTTCCTTGTCAACTTTAAACTCACGGCTTGAAGAATTTCCCTCGCAGAGGCGGCGAGATCGTTGCCGGCACGGCTTCATTGCTTGCTGCACGCCGTGAACGTCACCATAAGACAATCGAACGCGGTTTCTCAATCCCCGCTCTGGTTAGAGGGGAGCAATCCTCATTCCAGATTTTTTAGTTGACAACGATTGACCCAACAGTCTAGCGTGTTTTTCGCTCTTGTATGACAACGTTGTCTTCCATCGGAAATCCGATTCGATCCATGCGGCGCTCCCTCGCCTGGGCCCGAGGGTGCGTCAGAGACTTGACGATAATTTCTTTGCGAAACTGAGAAAACAAAAATGACGGGACTACGCACCGACAACGGAGGTTATTCTGTGGACTCGACCCGACGCTCTCTCTTTTTGGCGATTCCCGCGCTGGCGGCCACGGCGGCGCTCGCGGACGGCAAGCAGCCGCTCAGCTCTTTTATCAAGCCATACGATCAATTGCCCGCGAAGCCGAATGGTAAGAACACATACCGTCCGATCCTGGACGGTACCACCCATTCCGGCGACCACCTCGAAGTCCATGAGACGACGCTTGGGCCCGGAAGCTCCCCGCATCCACCGCATCGACATGAACATGAGGAGCTGTTTCTGATGATGAAGGGTCATCTCACAGTAACCATCAATGGCAAAACGGCAGTGATAGGGCCAGGAGGCGCGGCATTTGTCCATTCCGGTGAGTTGCACGGAGTTCATAATCAGGGCAATGAAGACGCACAGTACTTCGTTGTCGCTACGGGTGTTTAAGCCCGGCCGCGTCTTTTAGCTCGGCCCACAGCATTTGCTAAAACAACCCGGCTGGCGAACATTGCTCCTGTTGCTTCTACTAAGTCGTGGGCGACAATTAAATCCGCTCCGGTGGCATCCGCTGTGTGCGGCCTTGGGGTAGGCAAGCAACAGGAGGCGTACGCTGCGCTCCGGTCGGGATAGCAAAGGGGGCTTTGGTTTAGGTTGAAGCGAGGTGTCGGCGTTTACCACACGATCCGGGTGATTACGCCAGTAGCATACCCGCAATGAAAATATGCGGCAACCAGCTTTTCCATGCTTATCATCTTCTGTCTACTGTGGAGTGGCGTTGTCGGTCATTGAGGGCGGCGCATCTCCCGGAGTGTTCCCCCAGTTGCGGTTCGGCTTGTCGCCCATCTCCAGGTCCAGCGTTCCTCCATTGGCTATCTCGGCATGCGAGAACCACGGCTTGTCGAGCGGCCTGCCATTGAGCCGGGCCGATTGAATGTACTTGTTCTGCGCTGAAACGTGATTCCCTACTATAGTGAACTCTTTCCCGTTGCCCATCCGGATGACCGTCTTTGCAAAGATCGGGCTGCCAATCTCGTATACCGGACTTCCAGGACATACCGGATAGAAACCCATTGCGCTGAGAACATACCATGACGATGTAGCTCCGCCATCATCGTCACCAGGAATGCCCAAGGGCCCATCTCCGTACCAAATATCCATCAGCTGACGGACGCGCTGCTGCGTCTTCCACGGCTGTCCGGAGAAGTCATAGAGATAAGGAATGTGAAAACTCGGCTCGTTTCCCTGCGCGTAAAGACCCACCAGGCCGGTTGCGTCCGGAAACTGATCGAGGAAGTGAAATTTCGATGTGCCGTATTGCTCGACGAAGAGGCGATCCAGCTTCCCGTTGAAAGCATCACGACCGCCCATCAAGCGAATAAGACCCGCTGGATCATGCTGAACGCTGAAGCTGTAGATCCAGCTGTCCACCTCCGTAAAATAATCGCGGCCGCCCTGTCCTCCGCCGCGTTTGGGATCGAAATCCGCAACCCATTGTCCATCTGCGCTCTTGGGAGCCATGAACCCAATCCGCGGATCGAAGACGTTTTCGTAATTGTGAGCAAGCTTGGTGAAGTAAGTTGCGTCTGCTTGTTTGCCAAGCGCCTTTGCCAGTTGGGCGACACACCAATCGTCGTAACTGTTCTCGATCGTGACCGAGACGGCTTGCCGGCGCTCAACAGTCACCTCCGGCACAGTTTCCTGCTCTCCTTTGGCAAGCGCAGGGAAGAACCCTTTGTCAAAGTAGATGTGATCGAGACTGGTTAGCGGGCCTCGGCGCCACGGCAACATCGTGGCTTCCATAGCGTTCTTCCGCATTGCCGCATAAGCCTGCTCCACGTCGAAGTCACGATAGCCTTTGCTGTAAGCATCCAGGATAAAGGATGCGGCATGATGGCCGATCATGACAGCCTGTTCTCCGGCTGCGGAGGGAAACGAGGGCAGCCAGCCGCTCTGCTCATACATGCGCACATATGATTCGATCATGTCTTGCTGCTGTGCCGCATCCAGCAATAATTGCAACGGATGCAGCGAGCGATACGTGTCCCAAAGTCCGTCATCAATGTAGAAGTCATGTCCCTGCGCGGCGTGAACGGTATGGTCGTACCCGCTGAAATACTTGCCATCCTCGGTGATATCGGTCATGCGTCCCAACGACCGGTAGAGGGCAGTGTAGAAGATGGTGCGCTGCCGTTCTGTGCCGCCAGTGATACTTACCCGGTTGAGCGCGTCGTTCCAAACCGTTCTCGCTTTTGAGCGGACCCGTTCGAAGGTCCAGTTGGGGATCTCGCGCTCCAGATTGCGGTGGGCCTGCTCCGCGCTGATGTATGAGATTCCCAGGCGGACCTCGATCTGTTCTCCATCGGATGTCGCAACATCCGTAACGAACCCGATGCGGCTGCCAGACTGCTTCGCCTTCTGCATGAGTTCATCGCCGGTCCAGGTTCGATAAACGGAAAACGGCTTGGAGAATTCCGCGTAAAAGTATTCTCTCGTCTCTCCTGGATTGCCCGAAGCCTCTGCCACTCCACCTCTGATTCTTTCGCTCCCTTGTACAGCCGTGTCTCCGACGACCGTCAGTTCGGAGTCTCTCTTCATGCTCAAGGCCATGTGCGCGTGCGCGTTGGCAGGAAAAGTAAAGCGGTAATATGCCGCCTGCTGGCTTGGCGCCACTTCGGCCTTAATTCCCCAGCTTTGCAGCTCCGCCTCATAGTAGTACGGAGTGGCAATCTCAAAGTCATGGTCAAAATCGGACGCGTAACTTTCAGCTTTGTAACTGAGTGGGCCGACAGACGCCATCAACATCGCTGGACCAACAGGAAACCCATAGATTTTGTCAGCCAGATAACGGTCGGTGATGCCCGGCGTAGTAATGGGCGCCAGCCGCGCCATTCCATGGGGATACTGAACATAAGGAATAGTGGCGGTAAGCAGCTGACCGATGCCGCCGATGTTCGGAGAGACATAATCTACTGGATCTTTTGGCAAAGTCCCCGAAGCACCCGAGGCGCTGTGATTCAAGCAGACTGCCAGCACTGCCATCGCGGCGCCTCTCATCATCCATTTCATGGGCGTCTTCCTCTCTCGATCTATGGGTTCAGGAGAAAACTCGTGGTCATTGAGGCCAGCGAGGAGCCGCCGACCCAGAGGGTGTATCTTCCCGGCTCCACCACCCATCGTCCCTCGGCATTCCAGACGGCAAGTTGCTCCTGTGGGATACGGAACACGACGGTTTTTGTCTCTTGCGGCTTAAGGTGGATCCGGGAGAATGCTTTGAGAGAGCGGCTGGGAGTTTCGACGCTGCTTACATCTTCTCGTACATAGAGCTGGGCGACCTCATCGCCTTCGCGGTCGCCCGAATTGGTGATATCGACAGTGACCTTTACATCATCGCGGCTGCCGGCATCCGGTGGCTGCACGGCAAAATGGTCATAGCGGAAGGTGCTGTAACTCAGGCCGAACCCGAAGGGAAAGAGCGGCTTGCCATCGTTATCGACATACTTATACGTGCGCGATGGGTCGCTGTTGTAGAACATCGGCAACTGACCCACGCTTTGGGGAAAGGTGATGGTGAGGCGGCCGCCAGGATTGTTGTCACCGAAGAGCGTTTCAGCAATTGCTTTGCCGCCAAATTCGCCCGGATACCATGCTTCCAGAATTGCGGGAACGTGCTGCTTCGCCCAGCCGATAGTCAGCGGCCTGCCGTTTTCCAACACCAGCACGACCGGCTTGCCCGCCGCTACGACCGCTTCCAGTAGCTGCTCCTGATTTCCGGGCAGATCGAGAGTGGAGCGGTCAAAGCCCTCGCCGGAAATCCCCTGCCACTCACCAAGACCGAGGATGACCACGTCCGCATCCTTCGCCTTGGCGACAGCCGCCGGAATTTCCTTGCCTGCATCGAACGTGATAGTTGCTTGCGGGACGAGCGCGCGAATTCCATCGAGGAGGCTGATGTGCTCGCCGTTCGTCTCTCTTTCATAATCACCATAGCGTGCGACGTTGGCATTGGGGCCGATGACAGCGATGCTCCGGACAGATTTCGAGAGCGGCAGCAGATCGCCATCATTCTTGAGTAGCGTCATCGACTCGCGCGCCGATTCCAGCGAGAGCGCCAGATGCTGCGGCGAGCGATGCACGCGTGGGTTAAGAGCAAGATCGATGAATGGACGATCGAAGAGGCCGAGAGCAAACTTCACTCGCAGCACCGAGCCGGCCGCCCGGTCGAGATCGACTGGGGATAAAGAGCCGTCGTGCGCGCAATCGATAAGAGCCTTCTGAAACACGGCGTGATCAAAATCGTAGAACTGCATGTCTACGCCGGACTTGATGGCCATACAGGAGGCGTCTCTCGGGGTCGCGGCAACGCGATGGTCTTTGTAGAGGCGCCGGATAGCGCCTAGATCAGAGAGCACAAAGCCTTGAAATCCCCATTCTTCGCGAAGGATCTTCTTGAGCAGGAAGGGATCCGCGGTAATCGGAATGCCGTCGATTTCGTGATAGGCAGCCATGGTCGCCATGGCATGTCCCTGACGGAAAGCCGGCTCAAACGACTTGAGCATGACGGTGCGTAGCTCGCGCTCTCCCAGATGGACAGGAGAGGTGTTGGTGCCACCCTCCGGAGAGCCATGTCCGGCAAAATGCTTGGGCTCAGCGACTACTGTGTTGTCCGCGTTCAAGCTTTCGCCCTGCGCCCCGCGCACGTAGGCGAGCCCCAGTTGCCCGGTCAGGTAAGGATCTTCGCCGAAATCTTCTTCCACGCGTCCCCAGCGCGGCTCACGAGCAAGATCGAGGACGGGAGCAAGAATCATGCCAACACCCGTCGCGCGGGCCTCAGCCGCAATGGCGGCGCCGGTTTGCTGTGCGATCTGCGGATCCCAGGTGGCCGAGAGGTTGATCGGAGCAGGAAAAACCGTTCCCGTATCAAAACCGTGCAGTCCCTCTTCGATGAATAGGGCAGGGATACCCAGACGGCTGTGCGCAATCACCCACTTCTGGATCGTGTTTGCCTGTTCCGGGGTCGGATTGAGATCATGGATTCCACCCACTCCCAGGTTCCCCCACAAGGATTCCGCCCTATCCGGAAGGAACACGGCGTCGGAGGCAGCATGAGTATCGTCCCTATGTTTATCCACCAAGGCCCGGGCTCCGGAATACAAGTCGAGTTGCCGCACTTTTTCCTCGAGCGTCATGCGGTGCAAAAGATCATCGATCCGCCTCTCGATGGGTACCTCAGACCGCTTGTACAGGACAGCGGCATCGGCGGCCTGCTGCCCAGCAGCCGTAGGAGCCCAAGTCAGACAGACAGAGCAGGCTGTTAGCAGAATGGCTAGATCAACAACGGACAGGCGGGAAGCTCTTTTCCTCCGTTCCGGATCAAAATCTTCCGGGCTCAGCTGATGAGCTTCGAGTCGTAAGCTACACGCCTTGCCGAACTCCTCGCTCTGGGCATAGCGGTCTCCTAATATTTGCGCCTCGGTTTCGAGTAAGGTCATTTGGCGGGACCGATCCTATAGCAACGCCGATCGCAATCACAACGTTATGCAGGACTCCTAACGCGGCTCTAAGAAGCTGAAAATAAAAGCCTGACGTTCGGCAATCACCGCCTAACGGTAGCTACGTGAGGAGAATTGCTCAAAGGAACCCGTTCATCCTGTAGCCGATTCCAATCGAGAGCTAAGGCCTGAATGGCGAAGTCTTGCGCTGCGGTTGCAAGGGCAGGAGTCCCAGGGACATGACACTCATCCGAGTGTTACAATGACGCCCCAAGGTCCCACAATGCACATAACGGCTCCAATCGATCCTCGGACATCCGAGATAGGAAAGATTCTAGAGACAGAAAAGGATATTGAACTTCTTCAGCAGCATCTGAGAGAAGTGATTGAAGGTGCTGCTTTTAAGGCCAGTCAACGGAGTGGGCAATTTCTAAAATACATTGTCGATCAGGCTATTGCGGGTCACTTCGAATCCCTCAAGGAACGCGTCATCGGCATAGAGCTTTTTGGCCGTTCTCCGACCTACGATACGGGTGAAGATGCGATCGTTCGGGTCACGGCCAGTGACGTGCGCAAGCGCCTTCTGCAGCATTATGGCGAGGATCGCGTGGCCTCTGAGTTTCGTATCAGCCTGCCATTAGGAGCTTACGTTCCCGACATCGCTCGCCGGACCCGTTCATCCGCGAACCGCAATTCGCACCTTGGTGGAACTGAGGCGGGACCGGATCAAGTGGCCGATATGCACTTGTTGCAAGATCCGGTTCGCGCTCCTCTTATTCGCGCTCCTCTTATTATTAATGACGTAGTCGTCGAGTCTTCCAGGTCGGGGGTTCGCGCCAGAATTCCGCGGTGGTCTTTCATTGCCGCGCTCGGCGCCCTTGCGCTGCTAGCATCTGCTGTCGTTGTCTGGAATCGCTATTCCGTGGTGGAAATGGTCCCACGGTCATCCCTTTTGTGGTCGGCGTTTTTTCGTTCACCACATTCCACGCAAATCATTACCAGCGATCCCAATATTGCTGAGATCGACGGCCTCACTGGCGGTGAGCTCTCGGTTTCCGACTACGCAAATCACAATTACGTACCTGACCCAGGCAAGCTGACTCCAGAGATTGCCAATTTTTGTCGTAACATCCTGCGTGGGGACAAGGCGGCAGCGGTCGACATACCCATCGCGGTTAATATCGGACAGATGGCCCTGGCCGGTTCTAGAACTGTCAGCGTACACGCTGCACGCGGCATACAGATTCAAGATTTGGCAAGTAACGATAATTTCGCATTTTTAGGCAGCCCGCGCTCCGATCCTTGGTCAGCGTTGTTCAGCGACCAGCTTGACTTTCGGTTTGAGTTCGACCCCAAGGCCAAAACGGAATTCATCCGTAATGCACGTCCACGTCCCCAGGAGGCGTCCACGTATATGCCAACCGCGCCAGGCTGGGCTACAGGTCGAACCTTCGCGATACTTGCGTTGGTAAGAAATCCTGATCAAGTCGGTCAGGTTCTGCTTATCGCGGGAGCAACGGGCGAGGGCACCGAAGCCGCCGGAGAATTTATGACCGACACGCCGCGCCTGAATGCAACACTGAAAAAGTGCGGTGTTAAAGACTCGGGCGAAGTGCAGCATTGGCAACTGCTTCTACAGTTGAATGAGATGGCGGGAGCGCCGAGCAATGTGGACGTAGTCGCTTGTCACCTCCTGGATGGCTCCCAGAATCACTGACGCGCTGCCCTACTTTTTGGTCAGATTGAGAACACCCTGAATGCGGCGCAGTCCCACCTCTGCCTTGCGCTGATGGATCGAAGGGGTTGTATTTTGGTGATTTCGGACGCTCGCGCGATACTATCTCGCTACATTGACGCAACCTGAACGATACACAATAATGACTTCAGGCGGCCCAAAATGGCGACCACACAGACGATCCGAGTTCCCGCACCGGAGCTCTTCAATCCTCAATCCGGCCGTCTCGATGCCGCGCGCATTGCGCGAGAGCTTTATGTTCCCGTGACGACAGTTGCCGTCGCCATCGGCAGAAAAGCCCCCGGGGTTCGTAAGCATCCGGATGCGAGTAGTCTGCAATCTGAGCTGCGCCGAATCTACCGGATCTGGGTGAGCCTTGTGGAACTCTTTGCAGGCAACAAAGCGGTGGCGCGACAGTTTTTAAACGCACCAAATAGGGCTTTGGATCGCCACGCTCCGATCGAATTTATCCAGAACGGCAATCTCGCTCCACTTGAAGCTTACGTAGACGCGATGAACGCTCGACAACCAATCTAAAGGGCGCTCATATTTGCGATCGATTGAAAAGCTCATTCCAATTCTCGAGGGAGTCGTTGCCGGATTTTGCTCAGCCATACTCATTTCCCCCGCACGTATTCAGCGAAGCGTGATTCCGCGACGCCGGTCGATCGTGCCAGAGATATCTTTGCAAGGCTGTAGCTATAAAGACTGGCAATGCAGGCGTCATTAGCGATTGCCGGCGCATCTTGCGCTTGCACGACTTCAATGTTGTCTGTAACTCCCGAAGAGAATCGATCGCGGGATTTTCTCTGGCGGCTTTTAGTTAAGTGCAACGTTTTCGGCGGCTACCAGCTTCCCCGTTCTCCAAACATCCCGATCACTCGCTCAAGACGCGTGTAACCATTTTCCCAATTCTTCTGGAGCGCCCGGTCGATCGCGTCCTGATCCGCTTTGACAATGGCGTGAACAATCTCACTGTGTTCGGCAATGGAAATATGAAGATTGTCGATGATGGAGCTGGCGTAGAGCCGCCAATATCTTTCTGCTTGTGGTTCAATTGCCTGGTGAAGCTTACTGAGACGTGGACCAGCGCCTGCACCGACTATAACCCTATGAAAGCGTCTGTCGATTTCGAATATGCCACCCGCCAGCTCCCGATTGTCTCGTATCTTCACCAATTGGTGATTCAGATCTTTCAGCGTTTGCACGATTTGCGAGATACGTGTTTCCGGCAGCAACGCTATCTGACGCCCCGCCAGCCCCTCTACACGTCCGATGATCGAATACAACTCGCTCGCGTCCTCGTTAGTGAGGGGTGCCACCATCATTCGGGACTTGTTGGATATTTTCCGTTCGTAGATATATCCCTCCCGCTGTAAGAGCTGGAGTGCGCTACGGACAGGAGTACGGCTCATATTCAGCCGGTGGGCCAAGTCGCCTTCAACCACCCATGTTCCGGGTGAAAGCAGCCCATGCACAACCAGCTCTCGAATTTTCTCGAAAGCAGTTGAGACACTTGACCCGTGTTCCACCTTGGAGCGGGGCTGGCTTTTGCGCTGTTTGCTCAGGGCGACAGTCATTTTTAGACGAGGTCAATCAGAGACCTTAATCTGTTTGACACCTGTCATCGTAACACCCTTAGTCGCGGACGCCAACTATTGCCCTGGCCGGCGATACCTAAATCGCGTAGCCAAGTCGACAATCAGGCAACCGAAATGCCCTGACACAAAACAATAACCGGCAGCAAATCTGGGATGCCTGTAACGAGAACGCGCGCGGAGCCCCAACAGCTTCTTAGTAAGAGGCCACCACCTTAACAGCTCCCCCGCTGCGAGGAGGAATGGAGATAACCTCCTGCTCGGCCGAGTAGTCAGTCCAGCGAACATTATTGACAGTTACTGCCCGAATTTGCTTTTCGCCGGGCACTCTTAGACGGAGTTTTGTTGTGGCATTGTAGCCGACCGGAAAATGAAGTACGGCCGACACCGTTCCATGGTCAATATCGGAGCGCATCTCATACCCCACTTCTCCGAAGCGTGTGGGCGCATCGCTAATCGACACCTTTTGCCCTTGAGCCAACCATGCCCGTGGAGTGGCTTTGCCTAACCAAAGGACAGGTCGATCCGGTTCCTCGAAGACCATCATCCACTTCGTGAAGATGGGAATCGTATCCTCGGACGGTGTACAGTATGGTCCTCCTTGAGTGCCGTCCATCTTGGCGCTTTCCACCGCGGTCCACGTTCCCGGAGAATATATATGAGACATGTGCGCATAGTAGAGCAAGAGGAACTGTCTCACCTGATCCAGATCGAGACGAGCTAAGGCGGGACCGAAATCGAGAAAGCCGGTAATATGCTGGCCTCCCCTGGGCAGCCCAAAGATCGAGTTGCCGTCCGCAGCCAAGCTGTTCTCGAGGAGCTTGGTCTGGTCTACGGTCGAGCTCCCCCGACTCCAGCAGTTCTACGTACGCCCTGCCCTTTCCGTAAGTTGGTGTATCGCCAGCCACCGCAGGCATATAAGGAGGAGTTCTGGTTCGATTTATCGATTTGTCGATGGCATCCGACATATCCTTCCTCATTGCGTCCGACTCTTTCAGCATCGCTTGGCCTTCGGTCTTCAAAGCCTTATCTGAGTTCTTCGTTCCTATAGCGATCCACACATTTCCTAAATCGTGAAAGCCGCGGGCCGCCTCGCCATTATTGGCGAAATGAGGAAGCATATATTTATAGGGATCTATCTTTAGGCTGCTGTCGTGTTCGGACCAACCTCGTATGATTCCGTAGCTATGTCAGTCGTCGGCCGCTGCTCGGATTGTTTCCTGAGGCTGTAAAACAGGTTGACGATCGCCAGGAGCTTTGCGTGATACTTCGCCATCAATTTGTCATCTTTGGTGTAGCTATAGTACTTGGCGACGGTAGTCAGCATCTTTCCGTACTGCCCTATTTCAGGCCCGCGTGAGTCGATAGAACCGTCGTTGCGAACGGTATTAGTAAAATAGTCGTCTATATAACGTTTTGCGGTGTCGAACATGCCCCATTCGAGAAACGCGTTGACATCGGCAGTGAACGTGTCTTGAAAGGTGTCGACATTGTTATAGCCATATCCACCGAAAACGTTAATGCCACCTAGGGGCGGGTACCCGTACTTAGGATGATCGTTCACACGCGTAATCATTTGGAGAGATAACGAGCGCAAGCAGAATTGCAGGATACGCCTATCTGGAACATCGACTTTCATGGGCGGGTTCATATCCCGCTTCCACACCGAGGAGCACTCCCAGAGTGCTTTATAGAAAGACGAAGCGGGTGGTTCGCCACGTGGAGGAAAAGGAAGATGCTGATTGAAGTAGTGAGCCTCTTTGAGGCCGCCGTCTTGAACGGAAAGGACCCGGAACCAGGTTGGCTGGGTCCAGAAATTTCCCGGCGCCACATCGGCAAAGATCGACTCCTCCCAATAGGATCGACTTGCCGACGGGAATACGAATCGGACGACTCGGAAGCCACCCCCCGATTAGGCCTTCGCGCACATTTTGTTTGCTTCTCGCTTCCCTGATAGCAGGGTATAGCTTGCCCGGATCGAGATAGATCTCGTCGCTGAAGCCACCGTACTCAAAGGTTGGCTTATCGTCGCCATGGGGCGTACCAACAAATGTTGGGACGCGCAAGGGTGGTAACACGGCTGCTACCTTGTCGTAACTCGGATCGTCCTTACCTTCGAGCAGCAGGGGCGAGAGAATGTCTGGCTTCGATTTTATAATCTCATCCAGCGTATGACCTGCGTAAAGTGTATTGGCAGGCGCGGTCGTTGCCTCCGCAGTCTCCGAAAGTCTTAGAAGCACACCCCGCTTGCCTAGGTAGAGAATCTCGCCTTTCGTAGTCGTAAGATTCTCCAATACTGCGACTCCGCCCTGGAGTTCGGGTAGGACTGCCATCAAAGTCCAGTCACCTAGCCGTGCGTTCTGCTGGAGACTCGTGCTCCTGCGGTTCGATTGATCGACGACAACGGCTGTGCCCTTTTCAGCATCCACACTTGCCACGAAGAACTGATCCATCGTGGAGGGGCTTGCGGAGGATTCGTAAGAGTTGCCGGCCGTCTGGCGCGGGTTCGCGGAGAAAGCTGCGGGCCTGGGGATGGTAAAAGCTGCTGCCAGGATGAGGGCCAATGGAGCGATTTGCTGTTTCTGCATGTTCCTCGTATCAGCGGCGATGTCTGGACCGGATGAAGCCGAACCCTCGATGGCGTACGCGAGATTCGACGAATTCATTCAATTGAGATTTAGAACTGGACGCTCAGACGTAACTCAATGACGCGGGCTCCGGTTGTCGGGCCCGTAATGGTTCCAAAGCTGTTGTTTTCGACGGACGTGATGGAATTATTTAGGCCATTGACGAGACCTTCGGTCTCAGGATTAGTGAAATTCGTCCCGAAATTGGGATGGTTGAAGGCATTCAGCATCTCTGCCTGGAATTTCGAACTGATGTTCTCCCGAATAGGAAATATTTTAGAAATGGCAATATCCTCATCGAAGTAGTGAGGCCCATATAAATAAGGATTTTGCCCTAGTGTGCCAGCTGAAGCGTTCGCCGCGATGTAGTTCGGGTTTGCCCCGCCTCCGGTTGCGCTGACCAGATATTTGGGATTGACGATGTCCACGAAGGGCGAGTTAGCAACCCGGTAAGCTCCCATGGATTTCTGTATTTGTGCGACGCTCACTCCATTCAGACCGATTCCACCGTCGCCGTAGTCATTGAAGGTATAGTATCCACCGAAGAGCTGAAAGGGCACACCACTTTGGTAGGTCAGGATCGAGCCAACCGTCCAACCGCCGAATACGCCATTGACGATACCACCTTGATTGAGAAGGCGCCTTCCCCTGCCAACAGGCAGATCATACGTACCATTGGCATGTATGGAGTGCCGGGTATCGTAAGGGCTCGGACCGTAGCTCTTGGCTAGATTGCGCAAGGTAAACTGATTGACTTGACCAGTCCACTGAGTGGGTGGCGATGACACTCCGAGAGTGTGACTCCAGGTATAGTTTGCGTCGAATTGCAGTCCGCGCCATGCTTTCTGCCGGAAGTCGACCTGCAGACCGTTGTAATTGGAGTAACCGGCGGACGTCATGTATCCGATCTCCTGACCTGAGACGAATGGGTTCGCCTGAAAGTAGTTGATGGGGTAGGTTCCTCCGGCGCCCCGGTAGCCGGCCGTTCCTCCCGGTCCACACGGGACAAACGAGGTTGGCACCAAATTGCAAAAGTAGCCACCCCCCTGACCCCCTGCGAGGGAAGCCGCCAAGCCTCCTGCTTGACCAGTACGGAGCTGTTGGATAAAGGCTCCATCACTGTATCCTTCAGAGGCCGGCACGTTGCGGAATGCCTGATCAAAGATCGGAGTCGCTGCCTGACCGCCGTGGCCATTGTTGGCGAAGGAATTTGGATTTCCACCAGCCGTATTCAGGGCAAGATTCGTCTGCGCCTGCTTGAACTGTTGCAGAAAACCATTCTCGAATATGTTCACTTCGTTCGTATTCAGGCTAATCCACTGATGTATGGTGCGGCTGCCGATGTACCTGACCTCGAGCGCACTCTTATTGGTCAGTTGCCTTTGCAATCCAAAGTTCCACGATTGGATATAAGGCTGGTGGATATGCGGATCAAAGCCAGTTGCGGCGAGAGGCGAGTTTGACTCGTAAGGGTTTACAAATGTGGTCCCGGAAAGGGGATAGTTTGTGGGATAGGTAGTGGGTGTCACTCCGTATGCCGGCACCGTCCCCCCGAGAGACAAGCTTCCTGGCGTAAATGTTCCCGGCTGTCCGCTTGTATTCGAATTCAAATAAAAGGATTGATTGAAGAAAGCGCCGTAACTCGATGCCGCGTCCCAGAAGTACTGATACGGTTCGGTATAGCGGCGAAGCGAATAACCGGTCCGTATGACGGTGTCGCCCGCAGGCCCGAGCAGTTTGCCCATGAATCCGGCTGCGTTTTGCGGGTTCCACGCGATACCGATAGCGGGTTGAGGGCTGACATTCCATGGCGCGTACTGATGACCACGAGCGGTAAATTCAGGATTCATCGTTCCCGGCAAGACTCCGGGCTGAAATGAATTGTTGATACCTGACGGTCCCCATACGCTCGCCTGGTCGAGGCTATGATAGGCGCTTGTCAGGTCATGATCGTCACCGGTAAAATCCCACCGCAGCCCATAGTTCACAGTAAGATCCGGCCTGGCCCGGTAAGAGTCCTGGAAAAAGAGACCCCACGCCTGTTGCAATTCGTCGAGATTGAAGGAGCCGTAGCCAGTACTATACTGCCCGGAAGTTTTATTAAGCGGATGGGAACCGCTCACGCTGCTGATCCTGCCAGCGAGCTGCGCATACATGTTCTCCGCTTCCGCCAGTTGCGACTGGGTGGCCGTTGCGAATAACGGAGAAGTCGAGAATGCATTTAAAGCAGGATCACCGTTTGTCAGGCCGAGCTTGAACGTGGCAAATCCGCTGACTGGGTTCCAATAGTGATCCTGCTCTCTAAAGAACGAGACGCCAAACGAAATCGTGTGTGCAGCATGCTGCCAATTCATACTGTCGGTGGCTGTAATCGTGGGATAGAAGTTTGATGTGGGTAGATTTGGAAACCCTTGGCCCGAGCTAGTGAGGCTCCATGTAACCGCCGGCTCCGTAGTCCATATGGGGGCTGCGTTGTAGGCGTAGTCCTGGAAAGCATATAGCCAACCGCCACGAAACTGATTGATGAGCGAAGGGCTAAGCGTCCAGCTGAATCCGATTGAAGCGGTGTAGTCGATGAGTTTATTTCCAGCCGTCTGATCGTGGAAGTTCGATCCCGGGAACAGCGGCAAGGCTGCCGTTGGCTGGAGATTCTTGGTCTCGTTGAAGGCAAAGTCGAGGCGGATTTTCTGTGAAAGGTTGTAGTCCACTCGAACTGTCGGGAAGTACATAGTCACCGGCGACGGCGCGAGCCAACTGACAGTGTTGATATTCGGATCGGCTGATGGCCTGACCGTCCCGCCCTGCAGCCCGGCGCTGATGGCTGACTGTTGCTGTGCTGTGACAGAGTTCACTGTTGAGGGGAGCCCATTTGGCTGAGCGACCTGGGTGAACAAGTTGATACTGTGTGTCTGTCCGTCCGTGCCCGTGAAAGTAAAGAGACCGGCCTGGGCCGCTGAGGTCAGAATCGTGTTGCTTCCATTCACCGAGCCAGGCTGCTTGGACATGGCAAAGCTGCCAAAGAAGAACAGCCTGTTTTTGATAATCGGGCCGCCCAGGCTGCCGCCAAAGTCGTTCAGGATCAGGTGAGCCTTGGGGAGGCCAGTGGCGTCGTTATACCAGCTATTGGCATTCAACCATGCGTTTTGGAAATCTTCGTACGCCCGGCCATGAAAGTTGTTGGTTCCGCTACGGGTAACAAAACTGACTTGCATGTCCGCCTGGCCAAAGCCCTGGTCAAGATCAAGCTGGCTGGTTTGGACTGTCATCTCTGCAATGTCTTCCAGGCGTGCCTGGTTGAGCGGTTGCGAGTTGCCCATGAATTTCCGGCGGCTTTCACTACCGCTGATTCCATCAATGCTGTTGGATTGAGCAGCAGACGGGAGACCATTCCACGTCCCGTTGTATCCCGGCACCAGGGAGGAGAGTTGGCCTACATTGCGTCCCTGAATCGGAAGATCTTCCAGCTGCTTCATGTCGATGTTGTCGCTGATGGCATTGGAAGTGGTTTCGATCAAGGGAGTTACGTCGCCGCTAATCTCAACTGTCTGCGCCACGCCACCAACCCGGAGCGAAGCCTTGATATCTGTAGTCTCCACGGCATGAACGGTAATTGACTCGTACTGCTGCCGTTGAAAGCCGTCCTTAGAAACGGTTAGACCGTAAGTTCCGATCGACAGATTCACAAAGCTGTAAGTGCCTTGATCGCCTGTGGTGGCGGTTCGTATGTCGTTGGTTGCGAGATCTTGTAGTCGAAGCTGCGCGCCAGGCAATGCGCCCCCCGCAGAGTCGATAACAGTGACAGTAATTGTTCCTTGACCGGTTTGTCCGAGGGCCCATGAAGGAGTTAGGACGAGCGCCGCAAAGGCGCCCGCTGCAACACAAAGCAATCGAAAAAGCCTGCGAGACATAATCCCCTCTGACTGCGCATAGTTTTGCCCCACCCGGAATCGATCCTGCGCCAAGCACCAGACAAATGCTTGCATGCGTTCTTGTATACGTTTGTTTATACAGAGTCAAGAAAATTTTCTAATCGCGGTAAGCTATTGATTTATAATAGCTTAGTCACACCCGTGACGAGTAGCGTTCAGGGTTCAAACATGACAACTGGAGGCCCTCAGCCGCGCATGGAAAGAGTTTGCCAGCGGCCGATCGCAAAGAACATATACCGCCGAAGCTCACGTTTGGTTCGCTGCACGAGCCAGGTGCTTCGCTCGACACTCCAAGCCTTGGCTTGCCCCGACTGGGATCTTCGGACTCTCCGTTTGAGACCATTCAAACGAGTGGTTTTCGCGGGCAAGGTCTTTTTTTCATGCTATCGTCAGAACCAGCAAATCGGTCAGCTCAAACTCCAGAAAGGCTATTCACCAACGTGCAGTTGGCGATTATGGAGAGCTGGAGATTGGTAGGGTTCGGGTCGATCTGGTGATAATTGGACCCAAGTTCACGAGAAGAAAGCTGCTGAAGTACTTCGGGACAACGCTGGCTATCTCTCCCTTTCGCATGGCGGGGATGGCCAAGCCCGCTCCGGTCACCTTCGTCGATGTCGCGCAATCCGGTGGTATAACTTTTTGTCACGATAATGCCGCATCTCCGGAAAAATACCTGATCGAAACAATGGGTTCCGGTTGTGGTTGGATCGACTACAACCAGGATGGATTGCTCGATCTGTACCTGGTGAACGGCGCCGCTACCCCGGTCTACCAACCGACGAAACCCTTGCAGAGCGCGCTCTATCGCAACAACGGCGACGGCACTTTCACTGATGTCACGAGCCAGGCCGGCGTCGGCGCCGCGGGCCTTTTCGGGATGGGCATAGCGGTCGGCGATTACAACAACGATGGATTCCCCGACATTTTTGTCTTGGGCTATGGCCGCTGCATTCTCTATCGCAACAATGGCGATGGCACTTTCACTGACGTAACACTTAGTGCCGGCGTGCAGAACCTTGGCCGCTGGGCGTCGAGCGCGGCCTGGTTTGACTATGACAATGACGGCCGCCTCGATCTTGTGATCGCTAACTATGTCGACTGGTCGCCTGAGCACAATTTCTACTGCGGCGACCATGGTCCCGGGCTTCGCAGCTATTGTCATCCCGATGACTATCACGGGCAACCTCCGACGCTTTTTCATAACAATGGCGATGGCACTTTCACTGACACCAGCAAGGCATCCGGGATCGGTCTAGAGGGCAGCAACGGTCTGGGCGTGGTGACCTTCGATTATGACAACGACGGCTGGCAGGACATTTTTATCGCCAACGATCACATGGCAAACTCCCTGTTTCACAACAATCGTGACGGAACCTTTACCGAGCTGGCGTATCCGGCCGGAGTTGCGGTCAGTTCCGATGGCCAGTTTGAGGCTGGTATGGGGGTAGACGCCGCCGACACCACTGGCGACGGGCGAATGGATCTGGTTGTCACGCACCTGGACGAGCAACTGGCACGTCTCTATCGCAACTTGGGGAAGGGTGACTTCGAGGATGCTACGCTTGGCTCGAAGATTGGCTATGCCACCTTCAACTTAAGTGAATTCGGCACTCGATTCATGGATTACGACAACGACGGAAACCGCGACCTGTTCATGGCCGCAGGGCATGTACTCGACAACGTCGAACGTTACCGCGCGAAGGCGCGCTATGCTGAACCTAAGCTGATGTTTCGCAATATCGGAGCCGGCATATTTGCGGACGTCAGCTCCAGTATGGGTCCGGATTTTCTGCTTCCGCGCGTGAGCCGCGGCGCCGCAATAGGCGACTTTGACAACGACGGCGATCTGGATATTTTGGTAAGCAATTGTGGTCAACGACCGCAACTGCTCCGCAATGATGGTGGCAACGCCAATCATTGGTTGCAACTCCGCTTGATCGGTACCCGCTCGAACCGAGACGGCGTGGGAGCACGGGTCAAGGTCAAGGCGGGCAGCCTCGTGCTTTACGATCAACGTAAAGGGGGTATGAGTTACCAGTCAGCGCAGGATCCCCGGCTCCACTTCGGTCTAGGGCAAGAGGAGAAGGTAGACGCCGTGGAGATTATCTGGCCTAGTGGAGACGTTACCAAACTGTCAAATATTAGGAAAAATCAGATTCTCGCGGTCAAAGAAGGAGTCGGGATCGTAGACTTGCCGTTTCCAAGGGTCCCAGCCAAGTAGGTACGCCGGCGCATCGCTCCATCTGACCCCGCGAAATCATTGCGGAGTATTCGCAGGACCCGTTCCCCTGCCGGGTGTTGCGTAGCCAGCTTTATTATCATCCGGACTCGAGCGAATCGCCTCCGCCTGCTGCTGATTTATCCTGGCCAGAATCGTGAGCATACTTTGCGCTTGTTGAGGGCTTCCTACTCTGTGATATGCGACGGCCAGGTTCGAATAAACGGAGGTGTCGTTCGGCGCGAGGCTTTTCGCTACCTGGAGGTGTGCAATTGCCTCCTTCGGACGTCCCTCAATCAGATAGAGCTTACCAAGCGCGATTTGAGAAGCAGCGTAGTCGGGGCGCAGTGTCACTGATTTCTCAAGCGCGGTTGCTGCTTCAAGAGCCTCTGGCTGGCCGCCGTTGACGCCGGATCGAATCAGAGAATCGCCCAGAATGGTCAACAGAACATAGTTTTGACTGTATTGTTTTATACCGGCCCGCGCCGCGCGAACCGCCTCCGATATGTCCCCATCCATCAATCCCTTTTGAGCTGCGGCGAGATACGCGATATCGCTTCCCGGCTGGAGCCTGCTCGCCGCCTGGAAATCCACATCTGCCTTGTCAACTTCATTGAGCAGCCAAAGAAACATTGCCCGCTCATAATGCAAACGAGCCGAGCCAGGCAGATGCTGGAGGCCGAGATCCGTCGCTCTCAACCCAAATTCATAATCCTGATGTTCCATGCACGCGTCAGCTACAAATATGTAGAGTTTCTCGCTATTCGGCGCCTCTGCTGCCGCACTCTGAAAAGCTTCCAACGCATTTTGTAACTGCCCGCTACCGATATAGGCCTGGGCAAGAAGATTCTCAGAGGCTGCGGTAGTCTTTTCTGTTTCACGCAGATGAAGAAGAATAGGAATCGCGTTGTTGAATTGGCCGGTACCCACGTAACACAGCGCCAGGTTGAAGCTCGCGGCATATGTGTCATGAACCTTTCCCTGCGCGAAGGCTAAATGAGAAATCGCCTCTGCAAAGGCACCCTCCCGTGTGAGCGCGATTCCGGTCCGGAGTTCCTCCTCGGCTGCCGTGGAGGAGCCGACGCGGGAAAGAGTCCCTGTAGCTTGACCTGTCGCCATTTCGAATGTGGGAGATACATGATGCCCAAACAGGGGCTGGATGGGAAATACGAAGACGGTCGTTACAACCAGTACATTTCGAGTGAACGCGCTCACAGAGGAGCTCAGCCGTCTGTTCTCTAATTTACGCGTCGCTCTCATTTCCACTTCTTCTCATTTTCCGTGATCGTAATATAGCGATCAGTCGGTACATCGGTAAAACGCTGGGTTAACCCGCTTGGCAGCGGCCACTTCACCTCGAGCCAGTCAATATGAGAACGCGGACCGAGGCCGAGCACAATGCGTGGGTCGTGGGAGGAAAGATAGCTGCCACCGCCAACCTTGAAGATATGCCGCTCAAAATCGCCTGAGCGATATGTGACCTTAGCACCGATGGCATCAATGTTCGCTTTGGCGCCGATCAGACGAATCCCCAGCCAATGGTTCTGGGCTCCGATCTTATTGCGCAGCAGAATTGGCGCAGCATTGTTCTGCGTCACAAGCAGGTCGACTGCGCCATCGTTATCAAAATCGCCGGTCGCCAGCCCACGGCCGGCAAGGTTTTTTGCGAAGATCGGCCCCCCCAGTGAGCTTGCGTTTTGAAAGCCGCGGCTTCCGGCGTTTCGATACAGCAACATTGGTTCAAGGGCCTTGACACCTGGTATCTTTTGATCGACCTTGTCATCCGGGTGACCGTTGCTGATAACAAGGTCGATTTCGCCGTCGTTGTCGTAGTCGAAAAATCTCAATCCCCAGCCGCTCATGAGACGCGTATCGGATGCGATTCCATACATAGAAGCCGTGTCGGTGAATGTCTCGTCTCCATTGTTCTTGTAAAGCGAGAACATCTCCTGGTCCACATTTGCCTCAAAGAGATCGATAAAGCCGTCCTGGTTATAGTCGGCTGCATCAACACCCATCGAGGAGCGCGGCTTTCCAAAAGTGCTAAATCCCACGCCAGCGAGCCCGCCAATTTCTTCGAACCGGCCCGCGCCTCGATTCGCAAATAAAAAGTTCGGCACCGTGTCGTTGGTCACATACAAGTCCATCCGGCCATCATTGTTGAGGTCGGCGGCGACCGCTCCCCATGCTTTCGCAAGCTGGGCTGCGATGCCCGATTCCTTACTTACGTCAGTGAAGGTCCCGTCGCCGTTATTATGAAACAGCCAACAGGGCATGGGATCATAGATGCTGGGGATGCAATACGAGCGTTCACCGGTGAGCGGATTGCCACAAAACTTTAGCTTTGTTTTGCTGTAGTCGACGAAACGGCAGACGAAAAGATCAAGGTGGCCATCATTGTCATAGTCGAACCATACGGCGCTGGTGGCCCACCCTGGGGCTGCCACTCCGGCTTTCGCAGTGACGTCGGTAAAGGTGCTATCACCGTTGTTGTGATAGAGAATGCTGTGCGGATATTGCGTGACGTAAAGATCGGGGAAGCCATCGCGGTCGTAGTCACCAACCGCAACACCCATTCCGTAAGCATTGCCGGGTACCCCTGCTTTTGCCGTCACATCTGAAAACGTGCCATCGCGGTTGTTGTGATAGAGCGCATTGCTCAATCGGCTGGGCGGCTCGTAAAAGTCGCAGGGGCCGCTATTTACCAGGTAGATATCCATCCAGCCGTCATTGTCGTAGTCTACAAAAGCACAACCGGCGCCTACGGTCTCAGGCAGGTGAGCCATGGAAGACCGCCCACTCACGTGGGCCCAAATAAGGCCGCTCGAGGAAGCAGGCACTTGCTCAAAGGCCGCGGGTGTGGTCGAAATGACCGCCGGAACGCCCGCAGCTGCGCGCCGGACAACTCCCTCCAGCCCGGCCGTTGCTCCCATCTTGAGGAATCGTCGCCGTGAGACAGCCCTTCGCCGGCAGTCGCTTCGCATCATCGACATCTTGATCTTCCCGGCGAGCGCGCCGCCGCGGTCAACTTCACAGTCCTCTCTTCGAGTGAGAGCCTCGCTTCGCCCAAATTAGTCCTCGTCAGTGCGAGGTGACAGAGCCGGGTTGGCTCGCGTTACTCATCTTGCGCTGAAGTGCAATCTGTTGTGCCGCCTCTTCACTATGACCGGTGCGGGAGTATGCAATCGCGAGTTGGTAATGGCCCGCTGGGTCCAAAGGCTCCATCTTTACATAGGCTTCTAGCGGCGCTATTGCTTTAGAGAAGTCTTGATTGGAAACAAGCGACATGCCTAAAGCCAGAAAGGCATCGGAAAATCCGATATCCAGCTCGGTTGCGCGCTTGAAGTGTTGAATCGCCTCATCCCAATGCGCCTGGCGACGCGCAAGCTCTCCCAGCACAAATTCTGCGGAGGCATTTGACGGATTGATCTTGAGCTCGGCTTGAAACTCACGAACTGCTTCTTCGGTCGTAGCAGGGCTTTCCGGCTCGGAAAGCAGCACTTGCCCCAACCGATAGTGCACATTGGGCGTCTGCGGGTATTCCTGGAGGATTTTCGAATATTCCGCTTGTGCGTCGTTCCATTTCGCTTGTGATTCAAACGCTTCCGCCTGGAGCTCGAGAGCTTGAGCCGAGTTAGGGGCCGTTGCGACCAGTTCCTGGGATGCGCGATTCGCAATCTCCGAGTAGTAATGAGTACTAATGTAAAGAACGGCCGGGTCGTGGGGAAACTCGCGCCTTAGCAGTAGAAGGGCATTGACCGCACCCTCTGTATCGTTCAGGCTCATCGCGCACTGCGCTGTAATCATGGCCAGCCGAAATTTGAAATCCTTCTCCGTCGCACGCGGCGCAGCCTTCTTTAGAACAGGCAATTCTTCTTTACAGTGTCCTTTTTCAGCCAGCGCCACGCTCTGCTGGATAGGAACAGAAGAGGAGGAGCTGGCTCCAGATGCATTCCGAGGAGTTTGGGCCGGAAGGGTCGGCCAAAGAAGCAGGTACGCGGAAATTAAAACGATGTGATCGCGGTGAGTTCTAAACATAGCAGGCGTGATCGAAAGACCCGATGTCTGCCGGATTATACGCGGTCGCACTCATCTGTGCTTCTCGCAAGGTCCGACGCCGGCCGCCCTGTACGAGCACTTCTAACGCCAGAGCGGGCCTTCCTGGCTGGCGCCCGGGCCCTTTGCATTCGCGTGGCGGCAAATCGAAAAACGTGAGAATTCGAGCGACCACCCTTGACCACAATGATGTATACATTCTAGCATACAGCTGGCCGTTCCTCTCCCTCAAGGCGATTGTCGCGGCTATTCGATCCCGCGGAGTTACAGAGGGCGCTATGGGCAACCTTGACGTTAAACTCACGAGACGCTCCCTGCTCATATCCAGCGGGCTCTTCCTTCAATCCATTCATTCATTGAACGCCTTCGCGTGGGCATCCGCTCCGGCATTCGACTACCCATTACGCGCAGTGTCGTTCACTGATGTGGATATTGTGGATGAATTCTGGGCGCCTCGGATGGTGGTCAATCAAGATGTTTCCATCTGGCATTGCTACGAGCGAATGAAGAGATATGATCCCTTTGGCGCCTCAAAACTCGTGGAAGCTGCGGCCTACATGATTACCAAGCGTCCCGATCCGAAGCTTGAACAATACACAGACGACGTAATCGATAAGATTATCGAACAAGTCGAACTTCGCCTCACGGATCCCGATAAGGCAGTCCGGGTTCCTGGCCACTTTCTCGAAGCGGCGGTCGCCTACTACCGGGCTACGGGCAAATCGAAAATGCTCGACGTGGCGACGAGAGACGGCAAGATCATCGACGCAAATTTCGGAGTGGGTAAAAAGCCATACATCTCTCAGCATGAGGGCCAAAAAATCGGCCTTATCCAACTCTATCGCTTGACCGGAGATCCGGTATACCTTCAACTGGCAAAATCATTCCTCGATGACCGCGGCAAAGAGGGTTACCCGCGTACTGGTGAATATGCGATCGATCGTACTTATGCTCAGGACCATGAGCCGGTCATACAGCAGAGAGAAGCAGTGGGTCACTGCGTCCGGGCGATGTTTCTCTATATCCCTCTTACGGATATAGCGGCACTAACCGGAGATCAGCAATATGCGACTGCGGCCGATGCAATCTGGGAGGACGTGGTCTCGAAGAAGCTGTACTTGACGGGTAGTATCGGATCGATCCGCTTTCATGAGCAATTCGGATCGGACTATGAGCTACCTAACTTGAGCGCGTGGAATGAGACCTGTGCTTCCTACGGGAATATCGTTTGGAATCATCGTATGTTCCTGTTGCATCGGGATGCGAAGTATATCGATGTTATGGAGCGGACTCTCTACAACGGATTCGCGACCGGAGTGTCATTGAAAGGCGACCGTTTCTTCTATCAGAATCCGCTTAAGTCATTCGGTAGTTATGAACGATTCGACTGGATTGACGTTCCCTGCTGTCCCCCGAATGTGGTGCGACTTACTGCATCTTTAGGAGACTACATCTACGCCCAGTCCAACGATTCGATTTATATCAATCTCTTTGTGGCCAGCAACGCGAAAGTTAAGGTCCGTGGTAGTAATACCGTCGCGATTCGGCAACAAACCCGTTATCCGTGGGATGGCTCGGTTAAGATCCATGTGGATCCGGAGAGAGCAGAAGCATTCGCTATTCACATTCGCATCCCGGATTGGGCGCGAAACGAGGTCTTACCCAGTAATCTTTACCATTACACAGACCCTATCGAAGAAGTGCCGACGCTTACCGTGAATGGCCGCCCGCAGAAAATCACTCTCGAGCGCGGCTATGTAAAGATCGAGCGGCAATGGAAAAGGAGCGACGCCATTCACCTTAATCTTCCAATGCCTGTGCGTCGGGTCCAGGCTGATGACTCAGCGTTGGAAGATCGAGGGATGGTTGCTCTACAACGTGGTCCTCTCGTTTATTGCGCGGAATGGCCGGATAATCAGGGTCACGTTCTGAATCTGTACCTGGAAGATGGCACGAGCTTCAAGAGCCAATGGAGGCCCGGCCTGTTGAATGGCGTCGAGGTGGTCACGGGTAAGGTCACCGCGATCGAGCGGAAGGAGGATGACAACAGCCTCCAGGCACGGCCGCATGACATCGTCGCTATTCCCTACTACGCATGGTCGAACCGCGGCATGGGGGAGATGGCTGTCTGGATGCCTCGCAATGCAAAACAAGCGTGGCTTTCTCCAACGCTGCCGGCTCCAATTACATCGGTCACTTCTTCCGGCGGCGTGGAAAAGAAGTGGACAGGCTATAACGATCAGAATGATGACATCCGTGCTCTCTATGATGGCAAAGACCCAGTAAGTTCTGCGGACGAATCGTATCTCTATTACAGGATGAGGCCGACCTCGGGAACGCAGGCCTGGGTTGAGTATGAGTTCAAGGCGCCGGTTCAAATATCGACCTCGAAGGTGTACTGGTATGACGACCGAAGATTCTGTCGATTACCAGCGTCCTGGCGTGTTTCCGTTAAGAACGGCCAGGTGTGGGAACCGGTCGAGAATCTCGAGGATTATCGCGTCGTGAAAGATGAGTTCAATGTGATCAGCTTCAGGCCTGTCACGGCGTCCGCCGTGCGCCTCGAAATCGAACCCCGAACGGTGCTCTACAAGAAGGGTGAGATCGGTCCGCCCGCTGCAAACTTTGTAAAAGAAGACATCCAGTGGCGAGAGCTTGGACTTCTCGAATGGAGAGTTTCATAGAGAAGAGATGGTGATTTTTCTTTACCGGATTTGTCTCGTTTAGTCACTTGAACGGACGGGATAACTGGCCAATATTAGGCGGGGAAAATTCATTTATTGCTGCCTTGACCAGTACCGCATTCATGTTCTGCGGCCGTCAGCAGAGAGGTTCAAGAAAACGTTTATGTATGCACTATGGTCTACAATAACTCCATGGCCTCATGGCTTTCTACGTTCGATCGCGTTGAAGTTGTAGATTCTCATACCGCCGGCGAACCCACACGCGTGGTCGTAAGCGGCGGCCCCGACCTCGGTGACGGTGACATACGGGAGCGTCTTCGAATCTTCCGCACTCAATATGATGGGTTTCGTGCCGGCGTCGTCCGGGAGCCCCGTGGATGTGATGTCGTGGTGGGCGCATTGCTCTGCAAACCTGTGAACCCGTCTTCTGCGGGCGCCGTTATCTTCTTCAACGATGTAGGCTATCTCGGGATGTGCGGGCACGGAATGATGGGCGTGGTAACTACTTTGGCCCATCTAGGAAGACTCGGACCAGGGGAGCATCGCATCGAGACACCGGCCGGCCCGGTTTTGACTCGCCTGAATCCTGACAGCAGCGTGTCCGTCCAAAACGTGGCAAGCTACCGCTATCTTGAAAACGTAATCGTAGAAGTTTCTGAATATGGCCGCTTTGAGGGCGATGTTGCCTGGGGCGGCAACTGGTTTTTCCTGGTATCGAATCATACCTTCGATCTCAATGTCACGAATCGTGCTGAGTTGGTGTCGGTTGCGACGGCGATTCGGGAGGCTCTGATCGCCAATAGAATTACCGGCAAAGATAATCAGATGATCGACCACGTCGAACTTTGCGGCCCAGCGCACGAGCAGGGGAACTCAGGCCGCAATTTCGTTTTGTGCCCTGGTGCATCGTTCGATCGATCCCCGTGCGGCACCGGCACCAGCGCGAAGATGGCGTGCCTTTATGCCGCAGGTAAATTAACAGCGGAATCGATTTGGCGGCAGGAAGGCATTCTGGGAACAGTTTTCGAAGGAAGCATCTGTCTTCAGGGAGATTTTTTTCTTCCGGTTATCACCGGGCGAGCGTGGATCACGGCGGAGTCCACTCTTTTTTCGACGCCAGTGATCCTTTTCGAACGGGAATCGCTTTCAATACATGACCTACGACGTCGTTATCGTGGGAGCCGGCATCGTCGGATGTGCCTGTGCACGTGAATGTGCGCAGGCCGGTTTGCGTGTAGCGATCGTTGAGCGCGATCTGCCCTCAGGGGCGACGACGGCGGCCGGGATGGGTCATTTGACTGTCATGGATGACACTCCGGCGCAGCTTGCCCTTACCCGATTTTCTAGAGCGCTGTGGCACGAGCTGCGTTCCGAGCTCCCGGCGACCGTTGAATATGAAGGCTGTGGAACATTGTGGATCGCGGCCGAGCAGGCGGACATGGCTGAGATGGAGGCCAAAATGGCGGCTTACGCGAGCGCAAATGTCCGTGCGGCGAGGCTCGACAGCACTCAGCTGGCGGAGGCGGAACCTAACCTGCGGGCCGGACTCGCGGGCGCATTGCTGGTCCCCGACGATGCTGTTGTGTACCCGCCTGCCGCGGCCGACTTCTTTCTTCGCGAGGCGGAAAAGCACGGCGCCACATTCCTGCGAGGTTACACGATTGTGAGCGCGGGCGGAGGAATAGTACAGTCGGCGAATGGCACGACCCTCAGTTGTGGAAATATCGTCGCCGCTGTCGGCGCGGACACCAGCCTGCTGCCGTGGCTCCCAATTCGAAAGCGAAAGGGACATTTGCTCATCACCGATCGCT
Source organism: uncultured Acidobacteriota bacterium (assembly GCA_963743375.1). Classification (GTDB taxonomy): domain Bacteria; phylum Acidobacteriota; class Terriglobia; order Terriglobales; family Acidobacteriaceae; genus JABDBE01. The sequence goes on from CAVUQA010000005.1 coordinate 314,626, forward strand.
ACCCGGATTTTGTCCATCACCAACTGGTCGAGCTCGGATATCTGAAGAGCGCACACTCGATGGAAGCGGATTCCGTTGCTTTCAATATTCAGCCTCGCCAAACAGGTCAATTGCTGATCGGGTCTTCGCGGCAATTTGATAACAGTAGCCTTGTGGTGGACCGCGCCATTTTGGTTGAAATGCTGCAGCGCGCCTCCAGCTACGTGCCGGCGATCCTGCAAGCTTCAGGTATTCGTGCCTGGACCGGCTTTCGCGCCGCTACTCCCGATAACCTTCCGCTGATCGGCCCGACAGATGACCCTAGACTCATATTGGCCGCGGGTTTCGAAGGGCTGGGAATAACCAATGCGCCGGGAGCAGCCCGGCTTGTTCTCGATCATCTCCTTGGTCAAAGCTCAGCAATTTCGCGGGAACCATATCTGCCCGCACGCTCCAGCCTGAAAGAGCCGGCCCATGCCTGATACGATCACCGTCTTCGTTAATGGCCAAGCTCTAGAAGTAGCTCCGGGCACAGTAGTGAGTTGCATCTTGCTGGTCGCAAATGCGCCCTGCCGTATATCTGTACGTGGACAACCACGCGCCGCATTCTGCGGCATGGGGATTTGTTTTGAATGCCGGGGTGTGGTCGACGGAGTTCCCCACACTCGTACCTGCCAGCTCCTCTGTAAGCCGGGCATGAGGGTGGAAACCCAGCAATGGTAGAGACTGAGGTGCTAATTATTGGCGCGGGGCCAGCCGGCATATCGGCGGCTGCCACTGCCGCGCAGCACGGCCGAACGGTGCTGCTGCTGGATGACAATGCCGCACCCGGTGGCCAGATCTGGCGCAATGGAATCCCCGGGTCAATCAATAAGAGAGACACTGCCAGGGAAATCGCTCTTAAGCTTCTTCAAGACTCCGGAGCAGAGCTGTGGACCGGCTGGCGCATTTTTGACGCTCTTGATGGCGGCACTTTGAGAGCGGCGGCGGAGAGCAAGGCCGAGACTCTTCGTTATCAAAAACTAGTGATTGCAACTGGAGCGCGCGAGCGCTTTCTGCCATTTCCTGGGTGGACACTACCGGGAGTTTTTGGCGCCGGCGGTTTAGATGCTCTGGTAAAGGGTGGTTACCCGATCTCTGGCAAGCGTGTGGTTGTGGCGGGCAGTGGACCTCTGCTGCTTGCTGTGGCGGCACACTTGCGGCAGAACGGTGCGGACGTCGCCGGGGTGGCTGAGCAGGCTCCGCTACGTCAACTATTTCCCTTTGCCGCATCTCTTTCGTTTCATCCTTCCAAGGTCCTCGAGGGTCTTCGCTACCGTAGCTCATTGGGAAAAGCGTTCTACCGTACCGGTTGCTGGCCCGTGGCTGTGCTGGGCACCGATCGTGTGACGGGCGTAATTCTGACAGACGGCGCCCAGAGATGGAACGAACCCTGCGACCTGCTTGCGTGCGGATTTCACCTGGTTCCGAATACCGAGGTCGCGATGTTGGTGGGATGCACCCTTCATGATGGCTTTGTCGCGGTCGACGAGCTGCAGCAAACTTCGCTCAACAATGTCTACTGCGCCGGCGAACCGGTTTCAATTGCCGGTCTGGAGGGCGCTTTGGTCCAGGGAGAGATTGCCGGTCTGGCTGCTGCCGGTCACACAAAGAAAGCGCGGAGGCTGCGGAGAAAGCGAGCCGCTACGCAATCCTTTGCGCGAAGCCTCGAGGCAGCCTTCCGGTTACGAAGGGAATTGTCTTCCCTTGCCGCGCCTGACTCTATTGTTTGCCGTTGTGAAGATGTCACTTTCGATCAACTCGCAGCTCATACAAACTGGACTGAGGCCAAGCTTCAAACACGCTGCGGCATGGGGCCATGCCAAGGACGGGTGTGCGGCCCCGCAACGCAGACAATCTTTGGTTGGAGGCCAGGCTCCATTCGTCCGCCCATCTTCCCTGTTCCCCTATCTGCCCTTTGTGGTCAAGATTCACTCATTTCAACTGCAACTGAGGAGACGCAATGAACTGGTCTGGAGTAATGCCCGCAATGACGACCGCTTTCAACCCGCGGCTGGAAATCGATCACACCTTTATGGCGCAGCACGCTAACTGGATGCTTGACAATGGATGCAGCGGCATCGTGGCGCTGGGATCGCTTGGAGAGGGCGCTACGCTCAAGAGTGCCGAAAAAGTAGCAATTCTCAAGAACATCGTGCGAGCGGCCAAGGGCAAGGGGTCGGTGGTTGCGGCCATTTCGTCGCTCTCCACGTCCGGCGCAGTTCAGCTGGCCAAAGAAGCTGAGCAGGCTGGCTGCGACGCGCTCATGGTGTTGCCGCCTTATGTTTACGCCACCGATTGGCGAGAAATGGAGAACCATGTCTCGACTGTTATTGCGGCAACTCCTCTCTCATGCATGCTCTACAACAATCCCATCGCCTACATCACAGATTTTCTGCCGGAACAAATTACAGAGTTGGCCGCCAAGCACGCCAATCTTCATGCAGTAAAGGAATCTAGTGCGGATATACGGCGGGTCACCTCGATTCGTGCTTTGCTCGGAGATCGGCTGCGGATCTTCGTGGGGGTAGACGACGCAATCGTGGAAGGTGTGGCGGCGGGAGCAACAGGTTGGGTGGCCGGTCTTGTAAATGCTTTTCCGGCGGAGTCGGTGCAGCTATTCAATCTCGCCCGCTTGGCGAAATATGAGGAGGCACTCACGCTGTATCGGTGGTTCCTTCCTCTTTTACGCATGGACACGGTTCCAAAGTTCGTACAGCTTATCAAGTGGGTCCAGGAGCAAGTTGGCGTCGGATCCGCCCTCGTTCGTGGCCCGCGAATGGCATTGGCCGGAGAAGAGTTGGCGCAAGCCCAGCAGATCTTATCTGTAGCCATGAAAGCTCGTCCGCAAATGAAGCAAGTCAAGTTTTCCAGTCCTGTCGAGGCACGATAGCAACCGGGCTCAGGCTCGGAATACCGATTCTATTAATAGAAATCCTCTACAACAATTTCGGTGCATCTAGATCGAAGTACACTCGATGCGGCTCGCGTTCGGGAAACGAATAGAGTGGCCGATTTGCCCAACAACAAACACGAGGAAAAGGCCACCACTTTCCAGTCGAGCGAGATGGAACTGACGCGCGGAAGCGTCTCCGGAAGAAATCTGACACCGAGACGCAGCGCGATAACCGCGAGCGCAAGGCCAAGCAGTCCACCACAAATGCTGAGCAGCAGCGACTCGACGAGGGAGTGGCGCAGAACAGCCGCACGGCTGGCGCCGAGCGCCATGCGCACCGAGATTTCACGTCGACGGCGGACGAAGCGCACCAGAAGCAATCCGGCGAGGTTGGCGCATGCGATAAAGAGAACCACGATGACCGCGAGGAAGAGCGTGCGGACCAACGGGCGGGCCTGAGCTACAGTGGATTCTTCAAGCGGCCGGACCGTTGGGTGAATACGACGATTAGAGAGTGCTGCGGTTGAGCTGGCCTGGAACGAGAGGAAACTCGAAATCGCGCGGCATAACACCAATGACTTCGTAGGGCTTGCGGTCGAGAAGAAGCTTCTGGCCAAGGATGTTGGGATCGCCATGGAAGCGGCTGCGCCAGGTCTGGTAGCTCAGGACACCGTACCCTTCAGAAAAACGAGTTTTTCCGCAGCGTGTTTCAGGTATTTGTAAAATTTGATATTTTTTGATCCTTTTGGGGATTGGGAGCTCAGCGGCGGCGGGCAAAGGGGTTCTTTTTTATAGAGAAAGGAACTCTCGTGTCTGGAACAGAAGCGAGGATGGGGACATAAGGCGCCGGTGGCTGTGCTTCCGAGGGGCTAAAACGCTTGGCGAAGGTGGACTGACTGGGGTCAGGGTCCGGAGGCGCCTCTTCCGCTGAGCGGGGAGCGAGCTCGGGCTCGGGGACGCCAGGCGAATCTTCTTGCTGTGCAGGGGCAGGGCTCGGCTGGGGTTCGACGGTTGTGGCCTGCTGCTCTGCACGCCAGGCGGCGGCATAGATTTGCGGGTGGGCGGTCGCAGTGGGGGGTTTCTTCTCCGAGAAGACGGCGAGACGGTCGGGGATGAAGTTTTGCATGGCCACGATCATGGAGAGGGCCTTGACTTGGCCGGTAATGCTGCCTCGGGTCACTTCAGGGCTCAGGTTGGCGATTTCCCAGAGGCGGGCCAGTACTTGTTCGCGGTCCAGGTTCAGCCGGCGCAGTCCCTCTGCCTCTTGCTGGACAAGCTGTTGCTGCACGGCGGCGCGATGCTCGAGCATGTAGGCGCGGACACGGGGCTTGGATTTGGTGTAGGCGGCGGAGTCGGGGTTGAGGCCGACAGCTTCGGCGGCACGACGGTCGGTCATGGCGCCAGAGAGGACCAGGCGGGCAAAGGCTATTTCCTGATCGGTGATGGGGTCGCTGACTTTGTTTTTGGGCATAGGTGGCCTCGGTTCCGGGAATTTGAGAGAAGCTATGGGCAGAGGTTTCTCCTGCGCAGGGGGGCAGGGGATGCAACAAAAAATCCCGCCGCGGCGGGAAACTTGGATTGTGTTATTTGTGACAGGGATCGGGTGCGACACCGGACAGCGGTAAAACTGTCCTTCGCTCGCGCTTAGGCCGAAACTAAAGGCAACTGCCGGCCAGCGAGCGGTGACGCGAGAGTCCGCGGGCTGCCGAAATCATCTCCTAACAGGATATAGCGGTCGGGAATCGGTTCTGGCCGCCGAGACTCTTTTCTTGAGTCGCCGGTTATCGTTTCGGAGGTTACTTCTGGTTGAATGGAAACCTGGCGGTCAGGGGCTGTTCAGAGGGCCCCAGGAACAAAGAAAGTTGTGACGCTTTGGGCCGAACCTTTGGTAACCGGGGTTTTAACTACAAAAGAGAGGCTGTCGGGTTGGGGGTAGCTGAGTCCTCTACTTGCTGTCCCTGCCGACGCTCACCAGGCTAACTCCATCGAAAGTTGGTTTACCGGTGCTCGCGGGAGGTGTACTGCTGAGAGCAATGATGCCGGTGTCCTTGGGCTGAAGATGATAGTGCAATTGCAGATAATTCAGGACCAATGCAGCCCTTCTGCGCGATTGCACGATTTCATCTGACGGCGATCCTGTGGAAGAGTAGCCCTCGACGATGAGGGGCTTACCGTAAATCTCCTTAATCTGGCCTACGGCCTTATCGATATTCTGCCTGCCCTCTGCTGACAGCACCTCTTCCCCGCTTTGATTGGTCGTGAAGAGAGAAGGAGCAACGATCCACTCGCGGCTCTCGGGCAAAGATTTGAAGATTTTTCCGGCACGATACTGCTCGACCGGCAGGTCGTCCAGGCTGTCGTAACCGCGATGTTTGAAAAAGCCTTTGAAGAAAAATTCATGCTTCAAGGCTTCTGTATCGTCGGTCAGGTTGCCAGAGACCTGGTTGAGGTTGGTGAGGGATTGCTGCAGGTTGGCGCCTGCGTCTTCGCCGTACTGGTCCTCGCCAAATGCGCTCGTGAGTGTGGTATTGATCTGCTGCGTCGTCTGATCGAGATTCAGAGTGGCGATCTTGGCGTTATTCAGAGTGTCGTCCAGCTTGGGCACCAGCTGCCGCGACTGCACTTCGGCCAGGAGATTGTCGACCCGGGTCGTCGATTCGTTCAGCTTCTCGGTCGTCTGGCGGACGCTCGCTATCGACTGCCTTACGTCGGTTGCAGTTGCTTTATCTTCGAGCAAAAGTCCAGCCGTGCCTTTGCCGGCACGCACGTCCAGCACCACTCCATTCACGTTTTTGATGGTGCCGTTTGCGGTATCGAGAGTGGTGTCGACGTGGCCGCTTACGTCTTTCATCGTGCCTTGAAGTTGGGTGATGGTGGTGCCCGCCTGGGTCATGATGCCTTGGGCCTGCTCCAGCAGCTTGGTTAGATCGAAGGGCTCTTTACTGAGAAGCGTGCTTTCCGGAGGGGCTTCGGGGGAATGATCGGTTCCGGAATGGATGAGCACAAATTGATCTCCCACCAGTCCCTCGGTCTCGACGGTGACCAGGGAGTCTTCGCGGATCAAGCCATGGAACGAATCCTCAACACTCATCTTCAGGCGGAATTTTTGGGCCGGGCCGGCGGGGATCTGGATACTTTCGATTTCGCCGGCATCCATGCCATCCACCCGTACTTGTGCCCCCTTGGGCAGACCGTCGATATTACGGAACTCGGTGTAGAAAACGACGTGACTATGAAAGGCTTTGTGCTCGTTGCCAATCAGAAAGAGGGCAACCCCAAAGAGGGCGATCGCGGCAGTAATGAAAACTCCGACCACCACATTATGGTTTTTCATGGGACTAGCGCTCCGATATAAATTGGTTCAGCCAACTGTCGTTCCGGCGGTCCAGTTCTTCCGGCGTGCCGAAGGCCAGGACCTTGCCCTGATCCAATACGGCAAACTTGTCTGCGATTTTGCGGGCTCCATGAATGTCGTGAGTGACGATCACCATGGTGGTGTGGAGCTCGGTTTTGACCTTTATGAGGAGTTCATCGATCTCAGAGGCCGTGATCCGGTCCAATCCGCTGGCGGGCTCATCCACCAGAAGAATTTTCGGCTGAAGCACCAGGGCCCGCGCTAAGCCGGCCCGCTTCTGCATGCCGCCAGATAACGCCGAGGGCATCTTGTCGCCGTCCTTTTCCAGGCCGACTTCTCGCAGGTTCTTTTGCACGCAGTGCTTGATCTCCTCAAGAGATTTGGTGCGATCCAGCCGATGCAGAGGCAGGGCGAGATTTTCATTCACAGTGAAGGAGTCAAAGAGAGCTGCGCTCTGGAACAGATACCCCATCTTGCGGCGAACCTTCTCCAGCCCCTCTTCACCGAGAGTCCCCACGTCTACGCCCTCTACCAGGACTTTTCCCGCGTCAGCCTGCAACAGGCCAATCATCAGTTTCAAGGTGACACTTTTGCCGGTTCCACTTCGGCCGAGGATGCAGAGTGCTTCTCCCTGGGCGACGGTGAACGAGATCTTATCCAGAACCTTCCTCTCAAAGCCTTTTTCGACATTTTCAAATGCAATTGTGTTAGCGGCTTTTTGCCCGTCGCTCATATGGCCTGACCCGGAAAGAGGAAGAAGATGCATTTCACCAGGATGACGTCGGCCAGGATGACGACCAGCGAGGAAATGACGACGCTGTTGGTAGCTGCTTTCCTAACGCCGTCGGATCCTTCGTTGGTGTTGTAACCGTAATAGCAGGAGATGATGGCGATGAGATAGCCAAAAACAGCAGTCTTGAGGGTGGGTGGAAGGAAATCCGCGAGAGCGACACCGTCAAAGGCGCGGTACATGTAAAGCCTCAGGCTGAGGTGCGACCAGACATACTCAGAGAGAAAGCCGCCGAGGATCCCAGCTGCATCCATAAAGATCGTCAGCAAGGGAAGCATGACGGTACAAGCGATGACCCTGGTGACCACTAGCAATTTGAAGGAATCGACGGAAAGCGTTTCGATGGCGTCGATCTGTTCGGTGGCTCGCATATTCGCAAGTTGGGCTCCGATGCCGGCACCTACGCGCCCGGCCATCAGCAACGCGGCAACCAGGGGACCAATCTCATTGAAGAATGCGAGGGACTGGAAGATGGGAATTTCCGCAGTAGCGCCAAATTGCACCAGCGTGCTGCGGGTGTGCAACGTCATGACTACGCCCAGAGCAAAACCAGAGGCCACGACAAGAAAGAAGGAACCTACACCGATTTCGTAGAACTGCTGGAGCAGGTACTCACCTTCAAAGGGGGGCACCCACGCGTCGCGCACGGCTCTGGCGCCAAATAAGGTGACCTTTCCGATGGAGTCGAAAACAGACTTGAGCATGTCGTCGTTTGGATGCCGTAAGTAGTTGGAAGTCGCATGCTCGCCTGCAAAATACCCTAATCTTGTCTGGGTTCGCGAAGGTGACAGTCTTCGGCAGAGCCGTCTTTAGGTCTTCCTCAATGAACTGACACTGCCAGCCTTGACGGTAATGGAAGTACAAATACACTCGATGCCTCGGTCGGTCGTAGCGGGACATGGGGGCCAGTGTAGACGAAGGAAAAGCGAAGAACTCAACATCAGGCAGGGGCGCGCCCGACCCATCAAACTCTCATGACAAGGTGCGTGCACGCACTTGGCGCCGCACGGCATAGAAAGCCTTCCATCAATCGTTCACTCGCAGTTCAAAAAGACTACAGCATTTTCACTTCTGGTGCATACAGAGCAACCGATCCCTACGCGGCTTTTCCTCAAGAAAAGCCGCACTTCGCCGCACTCGCCTGTGCAGAGTAGAAGTGAAAATGCTCTAAGTTGCCGTTCCGGGTTTACCTCTAACGCCTGATTATGCTTCTTGTGGGATTTTGGCTGCAGACGGTCCATGTACAGATAGACGACTGGCGTTGTGAAGAGGGTAAGCAATTGGCTGACGATGAGTCCCCGATGCTGGTGATGCCCAGCGGCCGCCGGAGCTCCGATCCTGTGCCGGTGCCGAAGGCCAGCGGCAAGGCGCCAAACATCGCCGCCAAGGTAGTCATGATGATCGGACGGAAGCGCAGCATGCAGGCATGAAGGATCGCATCTCTGGTGCTCATGCCCTCCTCGCGCTCGGCGACCAGGGCTAAGTCGATCATCATGATGGCATTCTTTATCACCAGGCCGATGAGCAGCACGATGCCGATGATCGAAATGACATTGAGGTCCAAGTGGAAGAGCATGAGCGCCAGCATGGCGCCGACGCTGGCCGGGGGGCAGCGTGCGCGAAGTGGAAAAGCGCGTAGACGGAATGCGCAAAGGCAAGGCCGATGCCGACGACGCAGCGAAAGCCAAAAACACCGTCGCCGCCACCATGGAGCGGCCGGCCAATGGACTGCCGGAAGACCTACGCGATCACGCCCGCTTGATGGGCGACATCATTGCGATTGCATTCCAGACTAATAAGACGCGCGTCGCCTCGTTGATCATCTCTCATGATCTGTCGGCCATAATGTGAAGGAGGGCCACCATTCTGCTTCGCACAACAACAACTCTGATGGATACGAGCGCATCTCCCGCTTTCATGTCGAGCAATACGCCTACCTGGCGTCCAAGTTGGACAGCATGAAGGAGGGGAACGGCACGGTACTCGACAACACCTGCCTGATGTTCCTGTCGAATATGTGGATCGGCCGCAAACACGACAACTTCCGGCTGCCGCTGGTGCTGGCGGGGGGCTTGGCGGAACGCTGCAGACGGGGCGGTCGCTGAATTACCTCAATGACAGCGAAGATAATCGTAAGATGTGCAGCTTGTACCTGTCGCTGATGGATCGCTTCGGGGTGAAGCTGGAGCAGTTTGGGGATTCGCAGACGCGGTTAGCTCGGCTGTAATCAAAAGGTGAGAAGAAAGTTGCATGGTGGGGGATAGGCATTGTGTCCCGTTATCTCCCGAAGCTTCGCTCCATCATGAGCCTATAGGGGAGATGCGTCTTCACCCTCGACGGTGTTCGGAAATTCCATAACTGGAAACACGCCAGCCTCGATCTTGTACAATTCCTCCTACTCGAGAATCGGAAAAATTCTCCCGCCATTCCGAAGTCCAGCTTCTCTGATAGGGCGCTCAGCTGCGTTGGACTTTGGTTTGATATTGAGGCCGAATGCGGACCCTTCAGAGGATCACGCCAACTCCGGAACAGCTGCCGATCATTTCGAGAACTCGGTTGGGCTTAGAGGTCATACGAGGGGCTGCAGGAAGCGGCAAAACGACCACTGCCCTTCTGAGATTGCGGTCTCTCGTTGGAGCTTTCTTGAATCGACGGCGGCGTGATGGGGATGACTCTCAGATTCGCGCGCTCGTCCTTACTTACAATCGAACGCTTCGGGGCTACATCTCGGCGTTGATCGCGGAGGAGGAGCGGCACTTCCAGGAGATTGATCTCAATGTTTCGACCTTCGCACAGTGGTCCCGGTCTTTGCTCGCTAAGCCTCCAATGGTGAACTCTGACGATGCTCGTCGGTTCATCAGTCGGCTAGCGGCTGCGGTTTCGATGGATCCGGATTTTGTCTGCGATGAGGTTGACTATGTATTAGGCCGATTTAAGCCAACAGAGATCAACAATTACATCACGGCCACGCGAGTCGGGCGCGGGAACAGTCCAAGAATGCCGAGATCCGCACGAGAGATGCTGATTTCAGAGGTCATCAATCCATACACACGATGGAAGGCGGAACAAGGAACGCTTGACTGGAACGACGTGGCCGTCCAGCTGATGACACATCAAGTTCCTCCGATGCTTGACATCGTCATCGCAGACGAGACGCAGGATTTTTCGGCAAATCAGCTTCGCGCGGTTGTAAACCATTTGGCGGACCCTTATTCAATGACCGTCGTTCTTGACGCGGTGCAGAGAATCTATGCCAGAGGATTCACTTGGGCCGAGGTAGCCCTACGACCTGAAAATAGCTACCGTTTGTCGAATAATTACAGAAACACGCGCGAGATTGCTCGTTTTGCAGCTTCCGTTATTCAAGGGTTGCATTTCGATGATGATGGGAGCTTACCCGACTTCAACAGCTGCACGAGATCAGGACCGAGACCGGTTGTTTTGAGAGGGCTGTATAATCGGCAGCTTGAATACATCATGGACGTTCTGGATGACACCGACCTCAGCAAGGAGAGTGTTGCGTTCCTCCACGCGAAGGGAGGTGGGTGGTTCCGCACACTTCGTGCCGCCCTCCATGAGCACGATTTCGATTTCGCAGAGATTACTCGACAGTCCGAATGGCCAACCGGACCCGAAAACATCGCTCTTTGCACGCTGCATTCTGCGAAGGGCCTGGAGTTCGATCATGTGTTCATCCTCGGGCTGAATAGAGAGACAATGTCACATGGAGAGGAGGAAGATGACGACCGTTTGTCGATGTTGCGACGTCTTCTTGCAATGGGCATCGGTCGTGCGAAAAAGACAGTGATTGTCGGGTACAAGCCGGGCGCCGCATCCAAGTTGATCGAATTCTTCGATGAGGGCACCTATGAGGAGGTGGAAGTGTGACTATCGAGGAAATCCTCAAGGCCCGCGACATCGAAGAAGTAGTCCACTTCACTACCCATCGTGGGCTGATGGGGTCCCTCCACAGCAACTGCGTCAAACCGCGGAAACGCCTGCCTGATTCGGAAGACTTGAGGTTCATCTACAAACCGAATGCCATCACCAGGAGAGATGCGGCTTGGCTAGATTACGTTAATCTCTCGATTTCACGAATTAATTCCGAGTTCTTTGGCCATTCGTGCCGGTGGGCACGCGGGGACGATTTGTGGTGGTGCATCCTCTCATTTGACCCATCAATCCTCACGCATGAAGGAGTAGTTTTCACTTCCACAAACAACATCTACCCAAGTTGCACGAGGGGGACCGGACCAAAAGGACTGGCGGAGATCTTCGCTCCGCTTGTATATGGCCGCTATCAAATCGTGATCCGGCGTAGTGCCGAAACGCCTCAGTCCTGGACAACTTGCGAGCAAGCCGAAGCGCTCTACCCGGGAGAATTATCGTTGGACTACTTGAAAAAAATCTACGTGGCGGAGGGCTGTGATCAGGACGAGGTCCATGGCCAACTTGCCGCAATCGGTTGGCGAAGCGTCGACGTCGAAGTTGCCCCGGAACGATTCTTTGGGCACACAGGAGTTTGATGAACGGACCATCGCTTGAACAAACCGTCCACTCTGCCCTCTGGGCCGCATACGCGGACGCTCTAGGCTTCATCACTGAGCTCACAGACCGGACTGGTTTGCGTCGCCGCGCCAAAGTCGACAAGGTTATCGAGGCAGTAAATTGGACCAGGCTCGTCGGAGGGCGTTTCGGCGCGCTCGTGGATCTTCCCGCTGGATGCTATTCGGACGACACTCAATTGAGACTCGCCACATCGCGTGCCATTAGCGGCGATGGGCATTTCGATGTAGAAGCCTTTGCTAAGGTCGAGCTTCCGGTGTGGCTTTCCTATTCCCTAGGGGCAGGTGCGGGGACCAAAGCCGCAGCCGCAAATCTCTCGAATCCGCAGGTCAATTGGTTCAGCAATTTCTTCAGGTACAAAAATGCAAATTACGTTGACGGAGGCGGCAACGGTGCGGTGATGCGGATCCAACCGCACGTTTGGGCGTCCACGGATAAAGGAGCACCGGCGACGTTTCTTGGTGATGTGATCAGGAATGCTGTCTGCACTCACGGCCACGTCAGGGGGATATTTGGCGCCGCTATGCATGCATGCGCACTTGCTGAAACGATGAGATCCAAGACTATCCTCGAGCCCAACCTCTGGAAAAAGATCGCCCGTCAGCTTCGAGACATACCGGCTATCGTGGCAAATGACAGGGATTTGGGCACGTTTTGGTTACCTACTTGGGAAGAACGTAGTAGCATGACCTTCAAAAGCGCTGTGGATGTCACTGTGCAGGAAGTGGAAGAAGATCTCTCGAAGATTGAACCGCTTTTATATGAAGAAGGCGACGGGGTCTATGAACAGATATTAGAAAAGTTGGGAGGTTTCCAACCCGCTACTCGAGGATCGGGAACAAAGACCGTCATCGCAGCTCTGAGCCTGGCGTGGTTATATCGAAATGGGTCCGAGCACGATGCAGTGATTACAGCCGTGAACGCACTTGAGAGCGATACGGACACCATCGCCACGGTTGCTGGTGCAATGATTGGGGCGGTTTCACCCAACCGACCCCCGGGCGAGGTCATGGATTATTCCTACATCGAATCCGAGGCAAACCGAATCCACTCCATTAGCCTTGGCAGGAGATCGAGCTCATTTCAATACCCAGATTTGATGTCGTGGAGGCCTCCCAAAACCCAGAGTGATGTCGTGGGACTGGTCAACAACGATCTGTTTGTGAATGGCCTTGGCAAGGCCCAAGCGATTGGAGAAAAATTGCAAGGGCAGGGAAAGGACTCAGGGGCTTGGCAGTGGCTGAAGTTGGATTTTGGGCAAACCATCTTGGCCAAATTGAGAAATAGTCCCACCGCCATTGCATACGCGAACCTGCCAAATTCAGAAAAACCGAAAAAGGGGCAAACCGATAAGATGATCGACCCAACTTCTCAAGCGGCACTTTTCCCGTCTGGACCCGTCGTTCGTGGATCGGGGAACCACCCGGCTTTTAATCTCCGCTCACTAGACGACTTCACAGCTGAGGCAATTCGAGCGGATTTTGACCCGACGATGATTGGTCGTCATGTCCTCCTGCTTTCGGAACAGCCCAACGGAATCGAACTCGCCATCGCTTATGTCGCCATCGTCACCAAAGCCAAAAGAGCGAGGGCCGGGCGTCGGACCTAGTTACTCCGGCGCTCGTCCTTCATCATGTGCTGACGCATGCCTTTCACCACAAAGGCCAGATCGTAGCCATGTGCCGTGCGTTGGGCCACCCTGCTCCCGACACCGACCTGAACCGATTTGAATGAATGACGACGGAAGGGGCCTTGTGTTCGCTGACCACGATCCGGCTTCGATTCTTACAGAATTCAGAGGAGTATTGTTGGAGTTTCGTACGAAACTTCGTGAGCGCTACGCGAACCACAGGTCAGGACGTGTCTACGGAGTAAGCGTCCGCGTGGATTGCCGCAGTTTCCACTGATCGGGTAGCCAGGCGGAGAGTTCACTTATGGGCGCCGACGGCAAGTTCACCAGTAGCTGGGTAAGATACAGTTGCGGGTCTACATCGTGCCGGCGGCAGGTACTTGTCAGGCTGGCCAATATAGATGCGGTTCGACCGCCGCGTGGATTGCCAACAAACAACGAGTTCTTGCGGTTCAACACCACCCGCTTGATCTCCCGCTCGCTGATGTTGTTGTCGATGGGCACCGCTCCATCCAGGCAGAAGGCGTTCAACTCTGTCCATTGGCTCAGCGCGTAGTTCACTGCTTCGGCCATGGGGTGCTTGGGCAACAGCGACTCCTTCCAGCCGAGCAGCTTCTGCCGTAGTTGAATCAGCATAGGCGCAGATTGCTTTTGACGTAGGTCAAGCCGCTCCGGCGCGGAAAGCGCCGTGGCCTGCTTCTCGACCGCATATAGCGAACGAATCATCTCGATCGCCTCCCGCGCAATCTCGGGAGCGGTCTTCTCTGCCTCGACGATCTTTCGCCTGGCGTGAGCCCAGCATCCGGCGCGCGTAATCTCATTACCCGCCACCACGCCGTTGTATCCGCCGTAAGCGTCAGCCAACAGAACCTGCCGGTAACCCTTAAGAAAATATTTCGGTCCGTCCCGGCCTCGATCGAGGGTGAAGTGGAAGACGTTGTAGGGGTGGGCATCGTCACCCAGATACACCCACATCCGGGCGTTGGCCGCTTTACCCCGGCTGAGCATGGGCATGATAGTGTCGTCGGTGGCCACCACATGGGAAGCCCGCACCTGCTCGGCCATCAGCTCATAGAGCGGCTCGACCAGGTTGGCCACATCCCCGCACCAGACCGATTGCGTGGCTCTGGAAATCTCAAACCCCTGCCGCTCGAAAATGTCCTCCAGCCGATACAACGGCAAATAATCAGAGAACTTGCTGGTCACGATGAAAGCCAGCAGCCCAGGGCCGGCCATGCCCTTGTCGATCACGGCTTCTGCTTTGGCCGCTACTTCCATCTGCGGGCTGTCGCCCTTGTGCTCGCAATCGCTACAGGCATACTTTTTTCGCACATGATGGATGCGCTCGAAGTGACCGGGAAGATATTCCACCTGCCAGCTCTCATCAGAGCCAATCTCCTGGCGCTGCTGGCCGCAGCAGGGGCAGGCCCGCTGTTCACCGCTCAGCTCGTAGACGTGCGTGCTTACGGGAAGGTTTTCGAAATTGGCTAGATTGCGCCGACCCTTGCGCCGTTTCACCCGCCGCAGTTGCTGCTCCTGCGCCGCTTGCGGTGGAACATCGTCGGGATGGGGCGGCTTACTCTCCAGCTGCTCAGCGAAGTTTAGAAGCAACTGTAATAGTTCGCCCGTGGATCGAAGACGATCCGCGCGTGGCCCGTAGTACCACTTCTTGAACCGCTCCAACTCCTGTTGCATGCGCAACAGCTCAACGCGCAGTTCTTCGACCTGCTGCTCCTTACGATCGCGCTCCGCCAGAAGAGTGCGCGCCAGCGCCAGCAGCTCTTCACGATCATCGGGTAGTTGGATGATGTCGGCTTGTTGAGTGGCCACATCTGCAGTAAATAACTAACTCCCACAGGTGTCACTCATAACCTGCTCTCGCTTATTATCTCGATTGGTTCCCGATCCACGCTCGTAGCGCCGCACCCGCTTCAGCTTCGATACATCAATCCCATCCAGTATCATCGCCAGCTCACTGCCCAGCAGCTCAACCGAGCGCGATCCCGTGTTCATCCGCGGAAACTTAAACACACCCGTCTCCAAGCGCTTGTACCAAAGAACAAATCCATCCCGATCCCAAAGAAGAATCTTCAGCCTGTCTCCACGCCGCGAGCGGAATACGAACAGATGGCCTCCGAGAGGATCCTGACCAATGACTACCCGCACACGCTCGGCCAGTCGATCAAAGCCGCAACGCATGTCCGTCGCCTCGGCAGAGAGCCATATCCGCGCGGCCTGCGATCCATCCAACGCACGCAAGCTCGGCAGACCAATCATCCCTCCAACTCCGACAATAAGGCGCGCAGGTGACTGGCCTCGAATCCCGGACCGACAAAAAGGCTCAGCCCGCTCCGCAGACGAATCTCGATCGTCTTATCGTCTCCTGCTGACGACCGCCACCCCGGCTTAACTGGCTTCACTGCCACTTCCACAAACTTGGCCGCTTCGGCTTCGCGCACACGCTTCTTCCACGCGTAGAAAGCCCAGACCGCCAATCCCCGCTCGCGGCAAAATACCGCCGCACTCTGACCGCTCTCCAGCTGCTCAGAAAGCAATCCACGCCACTTCGCCCACGCTTCCACACTCGGCTGTTTCATCCCTACAAAATCGCTCATCCCCCGTCATGGGACAAGATGCGGTTTACGTAGCGCTCACGAAACTTCCGGCTGCCGCTCGTGCTGGCCGGGGGGCGAAGATAACCGTAAGATGTGCAGTTTGTACTTGTCGCTGATGGATCGCTTCGACGTGAAATTGGAGGAGTTCGGGGATTCGCAGACGCGGTTGGAGCGGCTTTGAAGCGCTGCGGAAAAACTCATGTTTTGTATCAGGGCACGACTTTAGTCGTGCCGTAAATGACTGACAATACGTCGGGCTTTAGCCCCTGAGGTGTCGCTTTCTAGTGAGCCGCCTCGACGGTAAGCCGCAGCCCTACCGCTTTGGTTACAGCAACCAATGTAGAGAGCCGAGGATTCCCTTTGGCCGACAGCGCGCGGTAAAGGCTCTCCCGTTCAATACCAGCCTCTTTCGCAACTTTGGCCACCCCGCCTCTTGATTCAGCGATGCGTCGCAGGGCAATCAGCAGAACCTGCGGATCATCTCCTTCCTCGAGCGCCGCACGGAGATACTCAACGGCGAACTCCGGATTATCACGCAGCTCTTTTGCCATAGCCTCATCATGAGAAATACTGGGTTTGCGTTTCACTCCATCTCCGTCCTTTTCTTATAGTCCTTCCAGTACGCCCGCGCTTTCCTGATATCCGCAGACTGTTTGCGTTTATCTCCTCCGCACAACAGCAGCACGCAACTCGTTTCGATTTTCCCGTAATACAAGCGATATCCAGGCCCCCAGTCGATGCGCAGTTCGTGCAGGCCTTCGCCGATCGACTTCGAATCTCCAAAATTGCCACCGGCGAGCCGATAATCCGCACGGCTATACGTGCGCGTGCCTTTAGATCGGCGAGATTGGCCAGCCACTCCCCGAAAACATCTCTGCCCTCCGCAGTCGTATAGCGGCGGATCTCAATCACAATCTCATTG
The DNA here is from genome assembly GCA_963743375.1 of uncultured Acidobacteriota bacterium. GTDB lineage: Bacteria > Acidobacteriota > Terriglobia > Terriglobales > Acidobacteriaceae > JABDBE01. The sequence continues at coordinate 331,418 of CAVUQA010000005.1, forward strand.
TAACTTATAGATTACATCCTGTCCAAGCCCGCTCCGCGCATGGAGCGCCATGCGATCCCACGCCGAAGGTCTACGTGGTGGCAACAATCGGCGTACTGGGAGATGCGAAGACACGATATCTCTGCCCAGACTTGCTGCAATAGGTGGTGAGTAGGCCAGGGGATTTCACTCTGGCCTCTCTCAGAACCGTGCGTGAAGCTCTCACCTCACACGGCTCCCGTCAGGCAAACCAACCGTTATGCGCGAGACGCCAGTGGACAAAGACTGCGTCCGGTCTCCGGGCTAGCTGCTCTAGGAACCGGCCAGCTTGGGTGGGACGCACCGCAAAGCGCTTAAATTTCCGTCGCGCCCAGCGCAGCAGCGTCGAGTTGACGTGCCGATAGATGGGCTCTAACGCCGAAGGCGTGAAGCGCCCGTAGTACTCAATCCATCCCCGCAGGAGTGGATTGAGACGGCGGGCGATTTCCTCCAGCGTAAGTTGCGTTTGTCGGCGAATTTTCAAGCTCTTGATCGTCGACCGTATGTTCTTCAACGCGGCGCTCTTCTTCAATTATCCGAACGAGACTGCATCCGGCAAGATTGCTGGAGATGAAGCATAATCGTGCAGCCGCGCAAAGATTGCCCAACATTGAGTCGAGTGAGGGGTCATGCTCAACTCCGGCTCAGCCATGGGTACCATTATCGTCGCAAACGACAACGAGATGAATCGCGAGCTGCTTGCCGATACTATCATCGGAGAGCCCGCTGTGGAACCGATCAAGGTGATACTCGGAGTTATTGGTCTTCTCATACTATCCACGCAACAGTTACTAGGTGAATCCGTTCAAGATGGCCCGTCCAGCGCCGGACCGGCCCAAGACTTGAACCAGATGAGTCTCGAGCAGCTCGGCAATGTGGAGAGTAACAACCGCATCCAAAGAGCCGGAGCAGTTTGTGGCAGACGCCGGCGGCAATCTATGTGCTCACTCAGGAAGACATCCGGCGTTCCGGGGCCACGACGATTCCGGAACTCCTGCGTCTCGTGCCGGGAGTCGAAGTGGCACGGATCGATTCAGATCATTGGGCTGTAGGGGTGCGCGGATTTGGAGGCGAGTTTTCCAAGTCGCTTCTGGTGCTGATTGACGGGCGCAGTGTTTATTCGCCGCTTTTTGCCGGCGTCTATTGGCAGGTACAGGACACATTGCTTGAGGATGTTGACCGAATCGAAGTAATTCGCGGTCCCGGGGGGACGATTTGGGGAGCCAATGCGGTCAACGGCATCATCAACATCATCACCAAGAACGCGAAAGACACACACGGGACAGCTGGCTTCGCTGGGCGGAGGAGACATTGACCAGGGAACCGGCGGATCGCGCTTTGGGAGCGACGAATGGCAAGGGGATGGATTACCGGGTCTACGGCAAGGGCTTCATTCGTAGTCATGAGTTCAATCCCGACGGGCCGCATTTCGACGAGTGGAGAATGGGGCAGCTTGGCTTCCGCACGGACTGGACGAGAAATGCCCGGGACACTTTGAATGTGCAGGGCGACATGTACAAAGGACGCGATGGAGAAAGGGTGGATGCATCGTATTATTCTCCCCCGTCCGTCACGCTCATCAGCGCGCCGCCAAACAGCACCTCCGGCGGCAATATGATGGCAGGCTGGCGGCGCCAGATCAGCGAGCAATTCCGACATTGAGGCGCGCACTTATTTTGACCGGACCACGCGGTTCAGCCCTCAACTGGACGAAACCCGCAACACCTACGATCTTGATCTTCTCTATCATTTCGTGGTGAAGGAGCGTCAGGATGTGCTGCTGGGGGCGGGAGCGCGCTGGAGCCACGATGACATCACCCAGAAATTAGCCACGCTGAGTTTTACGCCGCCACAGGAAACAGACAGCATCTACAGCTGGTTTATTCAGGACCAGATCAAAATCATTCCCAATACGCTGTCGCTGATCCTCGGCTCGAAATTCGAGCACAACAACCGCTCCGGCTTTGAAGTGCAGCCGAACGGCAGGCTGCTGTGGACGCCGACGCCGCACCAAACCGTTTGGGCGCGCGTTTACAAGAGCCGTTCGCACGCCATCGCGTCTCGACCAGGACCTGCAGCTCACCGACTTTCGCGTCGGCAACTCCGCCTATATTTTCTGCGGGTTGTCGGCAGCAAGAACTTCAGATCGGAACGATTGCTGGGCACCGAAGGTCGGGTACCGGACGCTGCTGGCGAGCAAGCTGTATCTGGATCTCTCCGTGTTCCGCAATGAGTACAACGATCTTTATGGATATGGCGCCGGGACCCTGTTTGTGGAAACGACTCCCACGCCGGCGCATTTCATTCTCCAGGTGCCGCTGGCGAATGCCTTGAAGGGAGACACATCCGGAGGCGAGATCGCGCCGGACTGGAAGCCGGCCGAGTGGCTGGAAGTGAAGGGGTCGTACTCCTACCTGCATCTCTATGTTCACGATAAGGTGGGCTTCACCGACACTTCGAACACAGCGACGGACAATGGTTCGAGCCCGCATCACCAGGTTGTTCTTGCAAGGCCGTTTCAATATCCCCAAGGGATTTGAAGTCGATCCGACCTATCGCTATGTCAGCAGCCTGCCCTTTCAGAACGTGGCAGCCTACAATACGGCGGATGCCCGGTTCGGCTGGCGCCCGTCGCCTAACTGGGACCTGTCGCTGGCGGGGCAGAATTTGCTGCAACCCCATCACGCGGAATTCGGGAGCTACGTTTTTACGAACCCCGTGAGCGTTGGGATCGAGAGAGACATTTACGCCAAAATTACCTGGACGAGGTGATGCGGCCAATGCTCATGAAACCGGAGAATGTCACAGGCGGCTTATCGCGGCCACGATAGCACGATGGATCACTCCGCGGAAGACCCCATGGGCAGCCAACGCCTGGCATCTCCCGCAGTTTGGCCTTCGCGCCATCACGCCGGGATTTCCACTTATCCGCGTGCATCGCAAGCGAAAACTTTTCCCGCCGCCCTATCCCCGGTTCCGTAATTCGTGTTAATTTTCCCGATGGTACGAATGGCGCGCACGGCAAGAGGAGGCTTCAAAGAAGGCATGTTTCTTCTGGGTCGACCCTTGTTCTTGTTTGTCTTTACGTTTCTGTCGCTTTGGTTGGCTGCTTGGGCAGGCAGGATGCTTCGCTCCAACCGCCAGGAGCTTCCCGACAGCATTCGATCTGACTATGGGACGATTGTCGGAGGGAAAACCAGGACGGGAAAACCAGAAAACCAGGACATCCATGATAGGTAAAGGTCAACGGGAAACGGAGATTCCCGTTGACTCGGCGAAACGGGTTCTCCGAGCGGGCGATAGATTAGTGTTGCGAACTGTCCTCGATCCCTTAACAAGACCAACGCAATGGCAGCGTGGCCAGACATCCATTTGCGGGAACAACGCCGAGTAGACGCCGTCCGCGAAGATTGAGTGAGAGTAAACCGGCCGACCTTGAAACAGACGGTAGGGTGTATTGGGAGCCGAAACTCCCGTGCACAGTCCCGCTTTACGCAAGGACCGGCCGGTGGATCGCTGACAGATCGAACATAGAAACTCTGGTAGGCTGAGTGGATCGAGGAAGCGGAAGCAGGCTCTGCTGGAGAGCAACCTGCCAGGAATACTCGATCCGACTCATCCCACCGATGTGTCCTCAGGGGAATCCGCGACGTCGGATTCCCCTTTGTGCTGCGCCAACCAGAGTGACCATCGGGAGATAGATCGGCATGCCTGCGAAAACTCGCACCGACATACTCGGTCTTCACGAACCTGACGGTAAGAGCGTAAGCCGGCGGTGTATTTCGCCTTAGGCAGCTGGTGCCAAAGCGACTGCCTTTTTGCTCTTTCTCGCGGTCTTGCTTCTTGCCCTGGCGCTCGCGGGCGGAGGTGGGGTGTGTACCTGAAAGGGCTGGCCACTCTTGTCCACAGCCAGCAGGTAAGCCACAAGCTTTCGCGCCACTTGCAAGGTCGCGCGGTTGGGATGGCCGCGCTGCAATGTGTGGGCATGCAGTGCTGCCAGTTGCGGGTTCCAGCGGGGCGCCAGTTTGGCGGCTTCGATCAACACGGTTTGCAGCCACGCATTGCGCTGTTTGGAAATGGGACCACGTTGTTGTTTGCCGGCAGAAGAACGGAAGGCTGCGGTTAGGCCGCAGTAGCTGACTGCATCGGCGATAGAGGAAAAGCGTTGTGGATCGGCGATTTCCAAGGCCCAGGTCAGAGCCGTGATCGGACCCACCGCGCGAATACTCATCAGCCGTTCGACGCGCTGTTCCAGCGCAGGTTCGTTGAGCAGTCTCTCCACTAGCCGCTTCTGGCGGGACTGAAACATCTCCATGGAGCTGCGGCTCATCCGCAATAGGTCTTTGACCGATTCGGGTACTTCCTGCAGGCTCTTCATCAGCTCGGCGAAATATCCCTTCTGGTGCAGCCTCTGCTTGTCGAATGCGGTGCCGTTCTCCATCAGCAGGCCAGCCATCTTGTTCTGCATGCGCACCGACTGTTGTACCACCATATTGCGATAACGTAGCAGGCGTCGCAGATCTCGCAGCTGTGGTGGTAACACATAGCAAGCAGGCAGCAGGTTGCACCGCAGCAAATCGGCAATCATACGTGCATCGAGGCGATCGCTTTTGTTCTTGCCCGCGGTAATGGCCTTCATCTTGGCCGGATGACCCATGGAAAGTTGCTGAGCGTAAGGCTTCAGTGTGTCGTAAATCCAGGCACTGAAGATGGTCGCTTCCATGGCCCCATGCCAGGCTCGTTTCCGAGCTGCCGCCCAGCGCCGCAGCACCGTACGTTCCGCCTCGAGTGTGCCTTCCTCCACAACCAGGCCGGCTGCCGTCTTTACGCAAAAACTGATGGTTTTCTTGTGTACGTCGAATCCGATATAGTGAATAGCATTCATGGGGTTCTCCTAATCGAGATTTCTGAGTCGGCTGCTGTGAACAGCCGGTCTCAGCATCGTAATCTTGAGGAGAACCCTTTTTCATTGGGCCGCAAACCCTCCCTGGAACGCCTATACATTCAAACAGACGGAAATGACCCTAAAGCGAGCGCGTCTGTCTGGGATGCTCATTCGAGATGCTCATCGATAGCCCACTAATATTCGAACACCAGCGTACATTGATTGTCCTCCGCAGCGACCTTTCTTGGGCGTCCGCGCTTTTGCGCGGCCAAGTTGCGGTGCAATTCGTGTTCGAGTGAGCCGATAAATTCTCGCGTCCCTAAAGGCCGGCCCGTATGAGTACACTGGCGTAGCGTCGAGCCGGTGATGGTCTTAGCCTGCGCCATCCGACTCACCGCGTTCTGTTTAAAATCCGCGCTGTAGCTCTTCTGCTTTTTACTCATCGGTCATCTCCATTATGACCGCTGAGTGTCCCCGATTTCCCACCAAAACCGTGTCTCACTTTTGGGGTGCACTACAGTCCATTCCGTCCCCAACGCTGGCATAGATGAACGGCCCCTATTACGGTAATACTACCTCGAGGCGATAGGGCATTAAGGCGCCGAGGTCACGAACCTTATCGGGTGAATCGCCGTGATATTGGTGTAGCGCTTGAAATCGGCGTCATTGAAGGTTAAGACGTTCTCGACCGCATAGACCGTCATGATCGCAACGAGCCGAGCATCGTACACTTTCACGCCCTGGACCTTGTTATCTTTGACAACCGATTTCCAGGCGGAGTAGATCGCCGGAATGTCGGGCAGTAGTGTAAGCAGTGTTTCGATGCTGGTGATTTCCTGGAGTACTTCCTCATGCGATAGCCCAAGTCCATTCCGATCAGACGGTCGTGTTGCCACATTCCAGGATTCGGCTATTGTTTGAGAGCAAAAGAAGACCGCTTCCCTTTGTCGGATCAGCTTTGAAACTGCCTCCGTGGCTTGAGAGGAGAGCGGGTGATTGGGTTGAGCGCTGCGGAGAAAAATATTCGTGTCAACAAGGACACGCATTAGTGGTCGCGGCCTTCGTATATGCCTTCGCGGCTAACCGCGTAGTCAGATAGGGGAGGGGTAGGGCGGTGACCGGTAGACCAGGCCTCAAAAGCTGCCGCGCGATCGTCCGGTGACAAAGACGGCTGCGTCGTCGGAAGCACGGCGCTTTCAACCAGGGAGAGGATATATTCTTCGACAGTCATGCCGTTCGCCTGCGCTTGCGCGAACAGCCCAGCTTCAAATTCAGGCTTGAAATTCAGGGTAACAGTCACGGTTGGCCCTCTGCTTCTAGTGTATGTCAGCTATAGCCGAGCGCGATGGTCCATCGGGAATCCTTAACAATTTGCCGTCCGCGCCTCCGTTCGCGGTGAATCCCTTCGTGCCAATTGGATAGGGGGGATAAGGGGACATGAGAAAAGCAGGACCAGACGGAAGTGACCCTAAAGCGAACGCGTCTCCCAGGAAGGCTCGCTTGAAGTGCTCATCGATAGCTTGCTAGGTTCGAACACCAGCGTACATTGCTTTTCCTCTGCAGCGACCTTTCTGGGCCGTCCGCGCTTTTGCGTTTTAATGTCAGCACAGCAGCCATGACGTTCCGCCTGGGGAAGCTTCGTCTCCTGCTTTGAAATAGCGCCCTTAGAGTCCGCAAAAAATCCTTGACAATAGTAACTCATGTGTTACCATCACGGATGATCGTTGTCAGGGAATATCTTGCTTCCGACGGGAAGAGCCCTTTTGGCCTGTGGTTCAACCATCTCAACGCGCAAGCTGCCGCGAAGGTGTCCGTCGCCCTGACCCGACTCGAGAACGGAAACTTCTCGAATGTGAAGGGTGTGGGTGCTGGAGTTTACGAGTACCGTATCGATTTCGGACCCGGTTATCGCGTTTATCTGGGTAAAGACGGCGATCAGCTCGTTATTCTCTTGGCTGGGGGAACGAAGAAGCGCCAGCAAAATGACATCGAGCACGCGCAGGCCAGCTGGCAGGATTACAAACGTCGAAAGACAGGAGGTCGATGATGGCTCTCACTCGCGATTTCAAGGAAACTATTCGCGCTCGTGTTGAACGTGACCCGAAGTTTCGCAAGGAACTTCTACGCGAAGGTGTCGAAGCCATGGTTTCGGGCGATGTGGCAACCGCCAAGACCATTTTGCGGGATTACATCAACGCGACCATAGGCTTTACAGAGCTTGCCGAAGCGACGCAAATCCCGTCCAAAAGCCTTATGCGGATGCTTGGCCCCTCTGGTAATCCGCGCGCGGACAATCTTCTTGCAGTGGTCCGACTTCTTCAGCAACAGGAAGGTGTGCGTTTCCAGGTAAAGCTGCGCCAGTATAGAAAGCGCGCACCAGCTGTTTAACGGGGAAAAGCAGGTGGAAAAGCAGGACGGAAATGCGGTGACACGTTACCCCCCCACGTTACCCCTGGAATGCGCGGTTGCCGGAAAGG